>DATANV010000015.1:0-152565 GCA_036266075.1 Solirubrobacterales bacterium | reverse complement strand
CCCCCCGGCCACCTCCTCCCCCCTCAGTCCATCGACAACGGCCCACTAACGTCAGCGTTGAGGAACTGATGGACGAACTGGTTTTCCGAGTCGAACAGTTCCTCTTTGGGCCCCGACTCGACGATTTTGCCGTTCCAGAGGACGGCGATGAAATCGGAGATCCGCCGCGCCGTGTTGAGGTCGTGGCTGATCACCAGGTAGCAGCCGCCGTTCTCGGCGTGGACCTCGCGGATCAGCTCGCAGAGCAGCGCCGTGCGCACCGGATCGAGGCCGGAGTCGGGCTCGTCGAACATCACGATCGCCGGTTCGAGCACCAGCGCCCGGGCGAAGCCGGCGCGCTTGCGCATGCCGCCGGAGAGCTCGTTCGGCATCTTGTAGATCGCCTCCGCCAGACCGACCTCCTTGAGGCGCCGGTTGACGATCTCGCCGATCTCCTCCTCGCTTTTGTCGGTGTGCTGACGCAGCGGGAAGGCGGTGTTGTCGTAGATGTTCATCGAGCCGAACAGGGCGCCGTCCTGGAAGAGCAGGCCGAACTTCTTGCGCACCTCGAAGAGTTCGTCGTCGGTCATCTTGGGGATCGACTCCCCGTGCACCAGCACGTCGCCCGAATCCGGGTAGAGCAGGCCGACGATGTGCTTGATCAGCACGCTCTTGCCGGTGCCCGAGGGCCCGAGCACCATCGAGACCTGATCTTCGGGCAGCCCAAGGTTGAGGCCGTTGAGGATTCGCGCCCGGCCGAACTGCTTGACCAGGTCGATGATCTCGATCGCATCGGTGCCGCCGTGGTCGCGCTTGCGACCGGTGTGGAAGCGGTAGGGATCGGACTCCGCCGGGTCGACGCCGGGGATGACGAAGTCGCGCCCCATCTGCGCTCCGTCCTCGCTGACGTAGGGACCGTTGTTGTTCGGCTCGTCGGGCAAGCTCAGCCTCCTATCGGCGCCCTCGGGTTGGCTCCCCAGAAGACGAGGGTGCCGAGCATCCCGATGATGTGAACGAAAACGATGTTGACGACCATCGACTTGGCGGTCGCCGTGCCCACCCCGACCGGTCCGCCGGAGGCGGTGTAGCCGTAATAGCAGCCGACCATCACGATCACGGTCGCCATGACCATGCCCTTGATCAGGCTGAAGATCAGGTCGGGCGGGTTCTGGAACATCCAGAAGATCAAGAGGTAGCCGCCCGAAGAGACGTCGCCGATCTGCTCGACGACCGCCAGGTAGCTGGCGAAGAACATGACGCCGATCCCGACCAGGTAGAGGAACGGGAAGGCGATCCAGGCGGCCAGCAGACGGGTCGCAGCGAGGAAGGTGACCGGCGGGATGCCCATCACCTCGAGCGCGTCGATCTCGTCGGAGATCCGCATCGCCCCGAGCTCGGCGACGATCCCGGTCCCGACCTTGGCGGAAAGCATGTAGCCGAAGGCGTACGGCATCACCTCGCGCAGGTCGCACCAGGCGGAGAAGACGCCGGAGAAGGCGGGCGCGCCCTGGGCGCGCACCAGATAGGCCCCCTCGATGCCGCACTGCAGGCCGAGGATGAAGACCGTCGCCCAGATGACCAGCGCCGAGCCGAGGATCAGGATGCCGGCCTGACGCAGGCTCTCGCCGAAGAAGCGCAGGACGCGGCCCGAGTAGACGAGACCGGCGACGCGCGAGCCGAAGCGCGCGATCTCGCCGAAGGAGTCGAGCCAGCCGCGCGGTACCTCGAGCCAGGCGTTCATCGAATCGTCTGCAGGTCCGGATTGGTGGCGAGCAGGGTCTGGGTGAAGACGTAGTTGAAGGAGAAGACCCCCAGGAAGGAGATCACGACGGCCTGGTTGACGGCGCGGCCGACCCCGGCGGCGCCGCCGGAAGCGGTCATTCCCTTGTAGGAGCAGACGATCGCGATGATCGCCCCGAACAGCGTGCACTTGAGCACCGAGCCCCAGAGGTCGGTGATGGAGGCATTGGAGAAGAGCGTCGCAAAGAAGCCGCCGAGGGGCTGCTTGTAGAGGATCTCGGTGAGGACGCCGCCGCTCAACCCGAAGACCAGCGCGTAGATGTCGAGCAGGCCGGTGACCAGCATCAGCGCCAGGAAGCGCGGCACCACCAGGTTCTTGATCGGGTCGACGCCGAGCACCTGCAGGGCGTCGAGCTCCTCGCGGATCTTGCGCGCACCGAGGTCGGCGGTGATCGCCGTGCCGGCGACGCCGGCGACGACGACGGCGGTGACGAAGGGCGCGATCTCGCGGATCGCCGCCAAGACGAAGAAGCCGCCGAGCCGGTCGAGCGCGCCGACCAGGGTGAGGAAGTTGGCCGCCTGCAGGCCGGGGGCGCCGAAGCAGATCGCCACGGTCGAGACCAGCAGCGGAAACCAGCAGAGCTGCAGGGCAAAGAGGAACTGGCCGATGAACTCCTCCCCGTAGGGGTAGGGCGGGCGCACTGCAGAGACCAGCGTGCGCGCGGTGAGGATCATCATCTCGCCCGCCTGCTCGAAGAAGCTCTTGGCGGGCAAGAACCTCCGGCCTATCGACGCTGCAGCTTCCATCTCCTCCTCGGCGAGCCGTGCCGCTCCGTGCGGCTCCCTGCTCGATGGACTGAGTCTAGGGGATGGGCCAGCGTCGGCGGGCGGCCGCGGCTTGGGGTATGTTCCGGCAGCTTTGGAGTGCTCCGGAGGGAACCGCAGAGAGCGATGGCGCCCCCGCGCCGCTGCTCTTGCAGCGGGCATCGCCGCCATCGCGGTGGCGCTCTCGATCGCCGCCTGCGGCGAAGGCTCGAACTCGAACGAAGCCGAAGGCCGCTACGAGGTCAAGGTGGTCAAGGCCGAGTTCCCGACCGAGCAGCGCCTCGGCCAGACCTCGCTGATGCGGCTCGACATTCGCAACACCGGCCGCAAGACGGTGCCGGCGCTGATCGTCTACGTGACGATCGCCGGCAGGGCCGGCGAAAACTCCTTCCTGCCCTTCGGCTACCGCGACCCGCAGCCCGGCCTGGCGCAACCGGACCGCCCGATCTGGGCGCTTGCCGCGCGCTACCCGCAGGCCGACGGCACGACCCTCTCGGCCGGCGGCGAAGGCTCGAACCGCAAGACCTTCGACTTCGGCCCGCTGAAGCCGGGCAAGACGCTGCAAGCGATCTGGAAGCTGAGCGCGGTCAAAGCCGGCAAGCACACGATCGCCTACGAGATCGACGCCGGCCTGGGTGGTAAGGCCAAGGCCGAGAGCAACGGCGCCGAAGCGGGCGGCTCCTTCACCGCCCAGATCTCTACCGAACCGCCGAACACCGAAGTGACGGATAGCGGCGAAGTAGTCGAAATTGAAACGGGCAAGGGCAAGTAGCCTCGCTGCCGCCCTCCTCGCGCTCGCGCTAGCACTGCCTGCCTGCGGCTCGGCCAAATCGCCTGACAGCGGCGTCGGCCTGAAGCAAATCGGGCGCTTTGACGAACCCGTCTACGTGACCGCCGCGCCCGGCTATCCAGAACTGCTCTTCGTCGTCGAGCAGGGCGGTCGGATCGAGGTGCTGCGCGGCGGCAGGCGGGTCCGGCACCCCTTCCTCGACATCTCCGGTCTGGTCCAGAGCGGTGGCGAGCGCGGCCTGCTCTCGATCGCCTTTCCCCCCGACTACCCGCGCAGCCGGCGCTTCTACGTCTACTACACCGACCATAGGGGCAACATCCGAATCGACGAGTTCAAGCGCAAGAGCGCGACGCGAGCCGCGCGGGGCTCCCGTCGCGCAGTGATCGAGATACCCCACCCCGTCAATGCCAATCACAACGGCGGACAGCTGCAGTTCCTCGGCAACCTGCTCTATCTCGGCAGCGGTGATGGCGGCTCGGGGGGCGACCCGCCGAACAACGCCCAGAACCGCAACGTCCTGCTCGGCAAGCTGCTGCGGATCGACCCCCGGCCCTCGCACGGAAGGCCATACTCGATCCCGCCGGACAACCCCTTCGCCGGGGGCAAGGGCGGACGGCCGGAGATCTACGGCTACGGGCTGCGCAACCCCTTCCGCTTCTCCTTCGACCGGGTCAGCGCGTCCCAGCCGCGGCTGGCGATCGGCGACGTCGGCCAGGGCCGCTTCGAGGAGGTCGACTACACGACGGTCGCGGGGGCGGCCGGAGCGAACTTCGGCTGGGACGCCTTCGAGGGCACCTCGGCCTACCGCGACGAAAACAGCGGCACCCCGGACCCCGGCGGGACCATCAAGCCGATCTTCGCCTACCCCCACAGCCGCGGCGGCAGCTGCTCGATCATCGGCGGCTACGTGGTCGGCGACCCCCGCCTGCCCTCGCTCCGCGGCCGCTACGTCTACGCCGACCTCTGCGAGGGCGAGCTGCGCAGCCTGACGCCGCACCTGCATGGCGCCAGCGGCGACCGCCGCCTCGGCCTTCAGGTCTCCACCCCCAGCTCGTTTGGCGAAGACGACCGCGGCCGGATCTACGTCTGCTCGCTGGAGGGGCCCGTCTACAGACTGGTTCCCCGCTAGCGGCTAGAGTTGGCTGACCAGCCAAACTCGAAGGGAGCGGTCAGGTGGAGAGCGGAACTGCCCAGCAGAGCGATACGGCGGTGAACGGGGGCGGTCCCGGCCGCGACGGCGCCGAGCGGATCGAGGTCCTCAACCCTGCAACCGGGACGACGGTGGGCAGCGTCGCCGTCGGCTCCCCGGCAAGCGTCGCCGAGACCGTGGCGCGCGTGCGCGCCAATCAGGCCGAGTGGGAGGCGCTGGGAGTCGAGGGTCGCTACCGCTGGCTCGGCAGGCTGCGCGACTGGCTGCTCGACAACTCCGAGCGCGTCGCCGACACGATGCAGGCCGAGACCGGCAAGGTTCGCGGCGATACCTCAGCCGAGACCATCTACCTCACCGACCTGATCAACTTCTACGGGACCAAGGCAGCCAAGTTCATCGGCGACGAAACGGTCCGCCCCCACTCACCGCTGGCGGCGTCGAAAAAGCTGATGGTCCAGTACCGGCCCTACCCCGTGGTCGGCGTGATCAGCCCCTGGAACTTTCCCCTCGCGCTGGCGCTGGGCGATGCCATCCCCGCCTTGCAGGCCGGGGCGGCGGTCGTGGTCAAGCCGTCCGAGTTCACGCCGCTCGGGCTCGACGAGATCATCGGGGCCTGGAAGCGGGAGATCGGCGGCCCCGACGTGTTCGACTGCGTGCACGGCACCGGCGAGACCGGCGGCGCCCTGATCGACCACGCCGACTTCGTCCAGTTCACCGGCTCGGACCGCACCGGGCGCAAGGTGATGGCGCGCGCCGCCGAGACGCTGACCCCGGTCAGCCTCGAGCTCGGCGGCAAGGACCCGATGATCGTCCTCTCCGACGCCGACCTCGACCGCGCTGCCAACGCGGCGACCTGGGGCTCGATGTTCAACTCTGGCCAGGTTTGCCTCTCGGTCGAGCGGATCTACGTCGAGGAGCCCGCCTACGACGAGTTCGTCGCCAAGCTGACCAAGGAGGTCGGTGCGCTGCGCCAGGGCGCCGACGGCCGGACGCCCGAGAAGGACGTCGGCGCGATGACCTCGCCCAACCAGCGCGCTGTTGTCGAAGCCCACGTCGAGGAGGCGCTCGCCAAAGGCGCCAAGGCGCTGACCGGCGGCAAGAAGCTGGACGGCCCCGGCGACTACTTCGAACCAACGGTCCTGGTCGACGTCGACCACTCGATGCAGGTGATGCGCGACGAGACCTTCGGGCCGGTCGTCGGCGTGATGAAGGTGCGCGACGCCGAGGAGGCGCTGCGCCTCGCCAACGACACCCGCTACGGCCTCGCCGGCTCGGTCTTCGGCGAGAAGGAGCGAGCGGAGAAGGTCGGGCGGCGGATCGAGGCCGGCGCGGTCAACATCAACGACGTGATCGTCAACTACGTCCTGATGGACGTGCCGATGGGCGGCTGGAAGGAGTCGGGGATCGGCTTCCGCCACGGCGAGTACGGGATCAAGAAGTACTGCCGCCCCGAGTCGGTGATCGTCAGCCGCTTCGCCGGCAAGCGCGAGCCGACCTGGTACCCGTACACCAAGTCGCGCCGCGGCCTGGTCGGCCGCGTCGCCCGCGCCTTCAACGCCCGCGATTGGCGTAGGCGGTTGGGCTTGCGCTCGCGTTAAGGCTGAAACTGCCAAAAGACATGTATTAGCTGTCCTTTGGCAGTTTCGTGGGTAGGCTGCCGCGGCGATGGCTGACTTCGCGGATTACTACCGGGAGATCTATGCGCGGGGGTTGGGCGGCGAGACGCCGTCGATCCCGATCGCGGTCGAGGAGCAGGAGCGGCGCGCGCACGAGGCGATGGACGAGCGCGCCGCCAACTACGTCTTCGCCGGCGCCGGTGCGGAGCACACGATGCGCGCCAACCGCGACGCCTTCGAGCGCTACCGAATCGTGCCGCGGATGCTGCGTGACGTCTCGCAGCGCAACCTCTCGACCAGCGTGCTCGGCACGGCGATGCCGGCGCCGCTGATGCTGGCGCCGATCGGTGTGCAGAAGGTCGTCCACGAGGAGGGCGAGCTGGCCAGCGCCCGCGCCGCCAACGCGGTCGGCGTGCCGATGGTGGCCAGCACCGCCTCGCACTTCAGCCTCGAGGAGATCGCCGCGGCCGGCGGCGAGACGCCGCGCTGGTTCCAGCTCTACTGGCCCAACGACCGCGACCTGGCCGAGAGCTTCGTCGCCCGCGCCGAGGCGGCCGGCTATGCGGCGATCGTGCTCACCGTCGACACCTTCATCCCCGGCTGGAAGTCGCGCGACCTGCAGCAGGCGTGGCTGCCGTTCCTCAACGGGATGGGCGTCGCCAACTACTTCCAGGATCCAGTCTTCCGCGAAGGGCTGGAGAAGCCGCCCGAGGAGGACGAGGGTGCCGCAACCGGCCACTTCCTCGGCGTCCAGGCGAACCCGGCACTGACTTGGGACGACCTCGCCTGGCTGCGCGAGAAGACGCCGCTGCCGATCGTCATCAAGGGAATCCAGCACGTCGAGGACGCGCGCGAGGCGGCGCGACGTGGCGTCGACGGGATCGTCGTCTCCAATCACGGCGGCCGTCAGGTCGACGGCGCGATCGCCTCGCTCGACGCGCTGCCGCCGATCGCCGACGCGGTCGGCGACGAGCTGGCGATCCTCTTCGACAGCGGCGTGCGCAGCGGTGCCGATGTCCTCAAGGCGCTGGCCCTCGGCGCCGACGCGATCCTGCTCGGCCGGCCCTACGTCTGGGGCCTGGCGCTGGGCGGCCAGGCGGGGGTCGAAACGGTGCTCAAGATGGTCCTCGCCGAGCTCGACCTGACGATGGCCCTCTGCGGCTACACCAGCCCCGACCAGCTCGACCGCGGCGTCCTCGCCTAGGCCGGCGCCTCGGTCTTGGGGAAGAGGGGCGAGACGCGCTCGACGCGCTGGCCGCCGGGGCGGGCGCCGAGGCCGGTCAGCTCGCGGGACTCCTCGCCGAGGGCGTCCAACAGCTGCTCCGCGGTGCGCGGCAGGTAGGGCAGCAGGAGCAGGGTCGTCGCCCGCAGACCCTCGGCGAGGTTGTAGAGGACCTCGTCGAGCCGCTCGGGGTCGGCCTCGTCCTTAGCCAGCTCCCAGGGGCGCGTCTCCTCGACATAGCGGTTGAGGCGCCGCACCAGCCGCCAGGCCTCCTCCAGCGCCTGGCTCAGCTCGGCGCGGTCGAGCAGCTCGCTGAAGCGCTCGACCGCCCCTTCGAAGTCCTCCTGCAGGACCGCGTCGACCTGGGCCGCCGGCACGACGCTGTCGCGGTAGCGCTCGACCATCGCCAGCACGCGGCTCGCCAGGTTGCCGAAGTCGTTGGCCAGCTCGGCCTCGTAGCGGGCCTCGAAGCCGGCGGTCGAGATCGAGCCGTCCTGGCCGAAGCTGACCTCGCGGAAGCAGTAGAAGCGCAGCGCGTCGGCGCCGAAGCGCTCGATTGCCGCGAAGGGGTCGAGCACGTTGCCGAGCGACTTCGACATCTTTTTCTCGCCCATCAAGAGGTAGCCGTGGATCGACATCCGCCGCGGCGGCTCGAGGTCGGCGGCCCAGAGCAGCGCCGGCCAGATCACCGCGTGGAACTTGAGGATGTCCTTGCCCAGCACGTGCAGGTCGGCGGGCCAGAAGCGCTCGGTCAGGTCCTCGCCCTCGCGCGCGAAGCCCAGCGCCGTGACGTAGTTGAGCAGCGCGTCGAACCAGACGTACATCCGCTGGCCGGGGTCCCAGGGCAACCGCATCCCCCACTTCAGTTTCGGCCGTGAGAGCGAGACGTCCTCCAGCCCCTGCTTGACGAAGGAGATCGCCTCGTTGCGGCGGAACTCGGGGACGACGAAGTCGGGCCGCTCCTCGTAGAGCCCTTCGAGCTGGGCCTGGAAGGCGGAGAGACGGAAGAACCAGTTCTCCTCGCGTTCGCGCTGGAGCGGGATCTCGTGGATCGGGCAGGTCTGGCCGGGCCCCAGCTCGCGCTCGGTCTTGAAGTCGGCGCAGCGCGGGCAGTACCAACCCTCATAGGTTCCCTTGGTCACCCAGCCGTTGTCGTAGACGCGCTGCATGATCTCGGCGACGCGCTCGCCGTGCCGCGGGTCGGAGGTGCGGATGAAGAAGTCGTTGCTGGCGTCGATGATCGGCATCAGCTCTTCGAACCTGGCGGTGTTGCGATCGGCCAGCTCTTGCGGAGTGACGCCCTCGCGCTCGGCCGCCATCTCGATCGGCTCGCCGTGCTCGTCGGTGCCGGTCAGGAAGAAGACCTCCTCGCCGCGCTGGCGCATGTGGCGGGCCAGCACGTCGGCGGCCATCGTCGAGTAGGCGTGGCCGAGATGCGGCTCGGCGTTGACGTAGTAGATCGGAGTGGTGACGTAGTAGGCCACTGGGCCCCAGGCTATCTGCGCGGCTCGCGGCCGGTCAGCGCCCGGTAGAGGTCGTTAGCGCGGGTGCCGGTCAGGGCGGCGACGACACTGGCGGCGGCGCGGGGGCGGGCGCCGGACTGGACCAGGTGGCGCAGGGCGTCGACGGCGAAGCCGACGTCCTGGTCGTGGTCCTCGGAGGAGGCGGGCCCGATGACCAGCACGATCTCGCCCTTGACGTCGCCGCGGAAGCGCCGCGCCAGCTCGGCGAGCGAGCCGCGCGAGACCTCCTCGTGCATCTTCGACATCTCGCGGCAGACGGCTGCCGGGCGGTCGGGGGCGATCGAGGCCAGCGCCGCCAGCGAGTCGCCGACGCGGCGCGGCGACTCGAAGGCGACCACGGTCTCGGCCGAGCGCAGCACCCGCTCCATCTCGCCGGAGCGCTTCGGCAGGAAGCCCTCGAAGCGCCAGCGGTCGGTCGGCAGCCCGGAGGCGACCAGCGCCACCGGCACGACCGACGGCCCCGGCAGGACGGTCACCTCGAGGTTGCGGTCGATGCAGCGGCGGATCAGCCGGAAGCCGGGGTCGGAGATCGCCGGCATGCCGGCGTCGGAGACGAGGACGACGGTGTCGCCGCGTTCGATCCGCTGCGCCAGCTCGACCGCGCGCGGCGCTTCGTTGCCCTCGTGGGTGGAGATCAGCGGCGGAGCCGGCCGGATGCCGAGCTTGTCGAGCAGACCGCCGGTGCGACGCGTGTCCTCGCAGGCAATGTAGTCGGCGGCGACCAGGGCGTCGCGGGCGCGGAGCGTGATGTCGTCGAGGTTGCCGATCGGGGTTGGGCAGACGATCAGCGACCCCGGCATCAGCCTCCCTCCAGCTCGGTCTGGGCCATCGCCGCAGCGCCGATCATCCCGGCGTCCTGGCCAAGCTCGGCGGCGACGACCGGCGTGCGGTTCATCGGCGTCAGCGCCCGAGCCGCAAGCTCGCGGCGAGCGGGCGTGAGCAGCAGATCGCCGGCGGCCATCACGCCGCCGCCGAGGACGATCTTCTCCGGCTCGAAGACGTTGGCGAGGCTCGCCAAGGCGACGCCGAGGCGAGCGCCGACGAGGTCGAAGACGCCGATCGCGGTCTCGTCACCCCCCAGGGCCGCCTCGGTGACGGCCTTGCCGTCGACCGTGCGGCCGTCGGCAAGCATCGCACCCATCACCGAGCCCGGCTCGCGCTCGGCCGCCGCGCGCGCTTCGCGCCCCAGCGCCGTGCCCGAGGCGTAGGTCTCGACGCAACCGCGGTTGGGGCAGTTGCCCTGACAGCCGAGGCCGTCCATCTCGATCACCAGATGGCCCAGCTCAGCGCCGGCGCCGGTCGCGCCGCGGTAGATCTCGCCGCCGAGGATCAGGCCGCCGCCGATGCCGGTGCCGATCGTCAGCATCACCATGTTCTGTGTGCCCTTGCCGGCGCCGAAGCGGTGCTCGGCCAGGGCGGCGACGTTGGCGTCGTTGTCGACGAAGACCGGCAGGCCGCTGCACTCCTGCAGCAAGTCGCGGATCGGCAGGTCGGCGAGTGGCAGGTTGACCGCAGACACCGCGACCCCCCGCGCGTGATCGATCGTCGCCGGAATGCCGAGGCCGATCGCCTCGACGCCGGCGCAGGCGGCACGCGCCTCCTCCACCTCCCTGCAAAGCAGCTCGACCAGCTCGTCCTCGCTCTGGCCGGTCGAGGCCTCACGGCTCTCCCAGGCGACGTTGGCGTCGCCGTCGAGCACCCCGAGCAGCATCTTCGTTCCACCCAGATCGACGCCTATAGCTTCGACTCGGCTCACTTCTTTAGGCGGGCGACCGCGTGCATCGGCATGATTCCTAACCCTTTCATGCCCGAGCAAAACGAGCAGCGGCCACCGGGGGCACCTCCGGAGCCGCCCCAAGGACCGCCCGAGTACAAGGTCTACCGCGCCCGCCGGGGGATCTTCTCGCGCCTCCGCAAGCCCGACCTTTCCGCGCTGCGCGAGCGCGATTGGCGCGCCCCGAAGCTGCCGCGTCGGCCAGGCGGCCCAAGGCCCGCGCGCCCGCCGGGCGCTCCCCGCCCCTGGCCACAGCGGGTGCTCAAATGGGCCGGCATCGCCGCGCTCGGCTGGATCCTGCTCAGCTTCCTCGCCTTCGCGGTCTCGGCTCAGCTGCAGGCCTTCAAGCTCTCCGGCGAAGCGAAATCGGCGCTGCACGGGAATCCGCTGCTGCTTCCCACGGCACAGACGATCCTCGTGCTCGGCACCGACGCCCGGCCGCCCGACACCAAGGAACCCGGTGCCGCCCCCTCGCAGAAGTGCTTCGACCAGCAGGCGCACGGCGACGCCCCGCACGACGGCTGCTCGCCGGGTCAGTTCCGCGCCGACACGCTGATGCTGATCCGCGCCGGCGGCGGCGCCTTCCGCAAACTCTCGATCCCGCGCGACAGCTATGCCGAAATCCCCGGCCAGAGCCCGCAGAAGATCAACGCCGCCTTCGCCTTCGGCGGCGCGAAAGCCGAGATCGAAGCCGTCGAAGACTTCCTCGACGTCGAAGTCGACCACGTTGCGATCGTCGACTTCACCGGCTTCGAAGACCTGATCGACGCCGTCGGCGGGGTGGTGATCGACGTCCCGCACAAGATCTGCGCCGACATCGCCGGGGGCGCCGGTGGCGGCCAGGGCGGCTTCACGCTGCGGCTCGGCAAGGGCGAGAACACCCTCGACGGCGAAGCGGCGCTGATCTACTCGCGGATTCGCGAGCCGAGCGAATGCCCGGGACCCGGCAGGAGCGCCTACACGCTGGGCTACGACGACCTCGACCGCGAGCGCGCCCAGCAGGCGGTCATCGCCGGGATCAAGGACCGCCTGACCGATCCCCTCCGCCTCCCTTACAACTTCGTCAAGGGCCCGATCATCGGCTGGGACGCACCCAAGGCCTTCGTCAGCGACATGGGCTTCCTAACCATGCCCCAACTGATCCTCGCAGCCGCAATCGGCGGCGAAAGCGACGCCGACGTCCTCTGCCAAGGCACCAACTCGGGCTGCACCGTCGGTCCCGGCACCAGCATCGAGATCCCCGAATCGGAGCGCCGCCGCGCGGTCAAGAAGCTGCTGGGGTAGGACGACCCCCGACCGCCCCCTCTCAGCCGTCTATTCGGCTTTGGTGGGGGACTTCGAGTCGCTGGTCTTCGAATCCGAGCTCTTCGAATCCGAGCTCTTGGACCCGGAGGAGTCTTTGGATCCGTCGGTGGAGCTGCCGTTGCTCGGAGCCTTCTTCTTGCCGTAGTCGGTGTTGTGGAAGCCGGAGCCCTTGAAATGAATCGCTACCGGGTGGAGGACTCGCTCGGCTGGGGCGCCGCACTCCTGGCACTCGGTGAGAGCCTCGTCGCTCATCCGCTGAATCACGTCGAAGACGTGCCCGTTGGCGCATTTGTACTCGTAGATCGGCATGGCGCGGCGCGATTATCGCAGTCGACCGCTTCGGGAACGGGCGGCGGCGCCCGCGGCACGTCCTCTCTATACGGTTCTCGCATGGCAACCGAGCCCGAGATCCGCGCCGACCTGGCGACGATGGAGGAGATCGTTGCGCTCTGTAAACGGCGCGGCTTCGTCTTCCCCTCCTCCGAGATCTACGGGGGGCTCGGCTCGACCTACGACTACGGCCACTACGGCGTCCTGCTCAAGAACAACGTCAAAGCCGAGTGGTGGCGGGCGATGCTGCAGGAGCGCGACGACATCGTCGCCCTCGACTCGGCGATCCTCCAGCACCCCCGCGTCTGGGAGGCCTCAGGCCACCTCGAGGGCTTCACCGACCCGCTCGTGCAGTGCCTCGGCAAGTGCAAGCGGCGCTGGCGCGAGGACCACCTGCGCGAGGCGGTCGAGGCCGAAGGCGGCGACCCGAGCGCCGAGCTGCGCTGCCCGGAGTGCGGCGGCGAGCTGTCCGAGCCGCGCCAGTTCAACCTGATGTTCGAGACCCATATCGGACCCGTCGCGGGCGAGGGCTCGGAGGTCTACCTGCGGCCGGAGACCGCGCAGGGCATCTTCATCAACTTTAAGAACGTGCTCGGCTTCGCCCGCAAGAAGCCCCCGTTCGGGATCGCCCAGGTCGGCAAGTCGTTCCGCAACGAGATCACGCCCGGCAACTTCATCTTCCGCACGCGCGAGTTCGAGCAGATGGAGATGGAGTTCTTCGTGGCGCCGGTCGAGGCCGAGCAGTGGCACCAAACTTGGATCGAGGAGCGTGAGCGCTGGTACACCGAGCTCGGCATCCGTCCCGACCTGCTGCGCGTCCGCCCGCACGGTGCCGACGAGCTCTCCCACTACTCCTCGGCGACGAGCGACATCGAGTACCTCTTCCCGATCGGCTGGTCGGAGCTGGAGGGCATCGCCAACCGCGGCGACTTCGACCTCACCCAGCACGCCAAGTTCAGCGGCGAGAAGCTCGAGTACTTCGACCAGGGGACCAAGGAGCGCTACGTCCCCTACGTGATCGAGCCGGCGGCCGGTGCCGACCGCGCGACGCTTGCCTTCCTGGTCGATGCCTACGACGTCGAGGAGATCGAGGGCCGTCAGCGCACCGTCCTCCGCCTGCACCCCCGCCTCGCCCCGGTCAAAGTCGCCGTCCTCCCCCTAGTCTCCAAGGAGGGCATGCCGGAGAAGGCACGCTCGATCTTCGACGAGCTGCGCCGCCGCATCCCGGCCGAGTTCGACGAGGGTGGCTCGATCGGCAAGCGCTACCGCCGCCAGGACGAGATCGGCACCCCCTGGGGAGTCACCGTCGACCACCAGACGATGGACGACGACACCGTCACCCTGCGCGACCGCGACTCGCTCGAGCAGGCCCGCGTCCCGATCGCCGGCTTGGCAGACGAGTTGGCGGATCGTTTGGCGCAGTCCTGGCGCACGCCGAAGCTCGGCTAGTCGCTGCAGGAACCGCGTAGCGAGCCCCTACTCGCCGGGGGTGAGGAAGCGAGCGACGTCGGCGGCGTCGACTTCGAGCGCTGCGGCGTGCTTGGCCGGGAGGCTCTCGTAAGGACTCACGATCGCTTCCCCGTTGGCCCATTTCCAGCCGGCGATGGCGCGACCCCCTACGAGGGCGAAGGGGCGGAAGAGGCCACCGGTGACGACCTTGGTCTCGTGGGCGCCGAGGATCGGCTCGCGGCTCGTCCAACCCAGCAGGACTGGGTCGAATGCGCCGAGCAAGCGCGGCGCCGGCACCTCTGCCTCTGGCGCTCTTCTGGCAAGTCGCAGCAACCCGCCTTCGCCCTCGTCGAGCTCGCGCCCAATCGCCGCCAGGCCAGCGCGAGCGTCGCGCAGCGGCAGGCCGGCCCACTTGGCAAGATCGCGGTCACTTGCCGGCTGATGGCCAGCCAGGTAGCGGCGTGCCAGCTCCGCCAGCGCCTTCTCGCGCTCAACAGGCGGCGATTCTTCGAGCCAGTCGCGAACGAGGACGTAAGCGTGCTGCTTGCCGCTCATCGGCCCGCGAACCACGAGGCCGCGCAGGGCGGAGAGGAAGAGCAGGTGGATCATCGTCTGGCCATCGGTGCGTATGCCGGCAGCGTCGATCCGCTCGCGCAGTTGGATGCGAGTCAGCGGCCCCTCATCGACCAGCGCAGCCTCGATCGTTGCCAGCGCCCGCTCGGCGGCAGCTTCGCTGACGCCCTCCTGGCGCAATCGCCTTGCGCTGGAGGTGAAGAGGGACGGCGTGGTCAGCGCCTGCAACCACGGATAGTCCTCGCCGCGAACCAAGTGCAGGGTGCCGCGGTTGAGCCAGGTGACGACCAGGCGACGCTCGCCAAGCGCCCGCTCCACGTCGACCGCCAAGAGGCCCTCCGTCCGGGCCCGCACGGCGAGCCGAAAGCCGCGCGGGTCCTGACCCTGAACGGCGAGCAGGCGCTCGGCGACGGCGACAGGATCGGCTAGCGGCGGACCGGAGAGAGCTTGCGCGGAGAAGCGCTCGGCGAAGATCCCGCTAGCGGACTTCAAGCAGGTCGACGACGAAGACGAGCGTTTCGTTGGGTGGGATCGCCGGCGGCGAACCGGTTTCTCCGTAGCCCAGTTCGGGCGGGATGATCAGCTCACGGCGACCGCCCACCTTCATCCCTTCGACCCCCTGGTCCCAGCCGGGGATCACCTGACCGGCGCCGAGCGCAAGGGTGAACGGTTCGCCTCTATCCCAGGATGCGTCGAATTCCTTGCCGCTCTTGTAGTTGACGCCGACGTACTGGACCGTCACTTCGTCCCCGGCCTTCGCTTCTTCGCCGCTGCCTTCTTCGAGGTCTTTGACGACCAGCTTCTTCGGTGGCGCGCCCTTGGGGACGCTGACCTTGGGCTTCGTCTTGTCAGCGGGCGAGGACGCTTCGCCCGCAGTCGAGTCCGTCGTTTCGCTGGAGCCGCCGCTCGAGTCGCTGTCGCCGCCGCATCCGGCGACGGCCAGCGCCAGGCAGAGCGCAATGGTCAGGAACGTTCCTCTCATCGCCCGAGCATCCTAAGCAAGTCGCGGGTCGGATGCGCAGCGCTCAGCCCTTGCCCGAGATCATGTCCCAGGCGCGGCGCAGCTTGTCGTGCTTCCCGCCCGGCGCCATATCTGCGGAACCGGCCTCCAGCGCTCCGGGGTTGGCGCTCGGCTCGGGCAGCTGCTCGCAGGCGGCAGCATCGAGCGCGAGCACGACCCCGCGCTCGTGGATCGCCGCAACCTCGGGCGCGTCGACGAACCGCCGGCCGCCGGGCAGGGCGCTGGTGTCGAGCACGATGCCGTCGAAGATGTCGTCGCCGGGCACCGCCAGGACGTACTCGACCTCCCCCACCTCCGTGCCGTCGCTCGAGTAGACGGAAACACCCTTCGAAAGGGTCAGGAAGGAGGCTGGCGCGCCGAGGTCGTCCATTGCGCAGCCGAGCGTACCGAACTATGCTCGCCCGGAATCGTCGATCGGAGGAGGAGCGATGGCAGTTGGAGTGCGGGTGAGGTTCGCGGAGGGGACCGTCGAGCAGTACGAGGCGGTGAATTCGCAGATGGGCGCCGAGGACGATCTGCCGGAGGGCTTGATCTTCCACGCGGCCGGTCCCGTCGAGGGCGGCTGGGGCGTGATCGACTTCTGGGAGTCGCGGGAGCACTTCGACCGCTTCCTCGAGGGCCGGCTGGGGCCGGCAATCGCCGCGCTCGGCGATCAGGCGCCACAGGGGCCGCCCGACATCAAGGAGTTTCCCGTCCACAACACGATCTCGGGGTAGCGCAGCGATGGGCCTCAACCTCGCATCGCTGCTGACCGAGAGCGCCGGGCGCACGCCGGATGCGCCGGCGATCCGACTGGGCGAGGCCGAGCTGAGCTACGCCGAGCTGGACGAGCGCAGCGCCCGCCTCGCAGCCCTGCTGCGCGACAGGGGGATGCAGCTGGGCGACCGCGTCGGCGTGATGCTGCCCAACGTTCCCGAGTTCCCGGTCGCCTACTACGGCGTGCTGCGAGCCGGCGGCATCGTCGTGCCGATGAACGTGCTGCTGAAGCGCCGCGAGATCGCCTTCTACCTGGAGGACTCGGGAGCGAAGCTGCTGCTCGCCTGGCACGGCTTCGCCGGCGAGGCTCGCGACGGCGCCGCCGATGCGGAAGCAGAGCCGGTCGAGGTCGAGCCAGCCGCTTTCGCCGCAACCCTGGCGGAGCTCGAGCCCAGCCCCGATCTGGCTGAGACGGCCGCGGACGACACCGCGGTGATCCTCTACACCTCGGGCACGACCGGCAAGCCGAAGGGGGCCGAGCTGACCCACGCCAACCTCTCGCGCAACGCCGAGGTCTCCTCGCACACGACCTGCGAGATCGCTGCCGGCGACGTCGTGCTGGGGGCGCTGCCGCTCTTTCACTCCTTCGGCCAGACGGTCGGCATGAACGCCTCGCTGCGGGTCGGCGCCTGTCTGACCCTGGTGCCGAAATTCGATCCCAGCGAGGCGCTGGCGACGATGGAGCAGCACCGGGTCACCCACTTCTACGGGGTGCCGACGATGTATGGGTCCCTCCTGCACCACCCGGAGCGCAAGCGCTTCGACATTTCGAGCCTGCGCACCTGCATCACCGGCGGCGCCTCGATGCCGGTCGAGGTACTGCGCGGCTTCGAAGAGGCATTCGAGGCGAAGGTGATGGAGGGCTACGGTCTCTCGGAGACCTCGCCAGTTGCCTGCTCGAACCACCCCGACCGGGAGCGCAAGCCCGGCTCGATCGGCACCCCGATCAAGGGAGTCGAGATGCGCCTCGTCAACGAGGACGACGAGGAGGTGCCGCAGGGTGAGGTCGGCGAGATCGTGATCCGCGGCCACAACATCATGAAGGGCTACTGGCAGCGGCCAGACGCGACGGCAGAGGCAATGCGAGGCGGCTGGTTCCACAGCGGCGACATGGCCCGTACCGACGAGGACGGCTACTTCTACATCGTCGACCGCAAGAAGGACCTGATCATCCGCGGCGGCTACAACGTCTACCCGCGCGAGGTCGAGGAGGTGCTCTACGAGCATCCGAAGATCCGCGAAGCAGCCGTCGTCGGCGTCCCCCACGACGAGTGGGGCGAGGAGATCGGCGCCGCCGTCGTCCTGCACGAGGGCGAGGAGCTGAGCGGCGAGGAGGTCAGCGCCTACGTCAAGGAGCGCATCGCCGCTTACAAGTACCCGCGCCTGGTCTGGTTCCTCGACGACCTGCCGAAGGGCCCGACCGGCAAGATCCTCAAGCGTGAGATCGAGACGCCAGCCGTCGCATAGCCTGCGTCGAGGCGGGTACCTCCCCAGGATCAGCTTTACCTGACCAAAAGGAGAGACCATGCTCAATCAGCGCCTCGGGCCGTTTGCCGCGACGATCGTCGTCTGCGTGGCGGCAGCCGCTCTGTCCCCTGCCGCGTCGTCCGCGCAGGATCCGATCCTCTTCGTCCATGGCTACCTGGAGAGCGCCTCGCTCTGGAACACGATGATCGGCCGCTTCGAAAAAGACGGCTACGCGAAATCGTCGCTGAGCGCCTACAGCTACAACACCTCGCAGTCGAACAAAGTTGACGCCGAAAAAGAAGTGAAATCGCACGTCGAAAGCTTGCTGAAAGCGACCGGCGCGACCAAGGTCGACATCGTCGCTCACTCGATGGGCAGTCTCAATACCCGCTGGTACATCAAGTTCCTCGGCGGCGAATCGAAGGTCGACGACTGGGTCTCGCTGGGCGGTCCCAACCACGGGACCGAAACGGCGAAATTCTGCTTCAGCACGTCATGCGTCGAGATGCGCCCCGGTTCGACCTTCCTCAATGAACTGAACGCAGAAGACGAGACGCCGGGCGCCGTCAGCTACGGCACCTGGTGGTCGCCGTGCGACGAAATCATCAACCCGGACTCGAGCGTGGCTCTCTCGGGTGCGACGAACACGGAAACCGCGTGCATCTCGCACACCGCGCTGACGACCGACGAAACGGTCTACAAACAGGTGCGGGAATTCGTGAAATAGGCAGATTCGAGGCTGCGGCGCCCCACGAGGCGCCGCAGCCTCTCCTTGGGGGGTGCGCCGACTGCGAATCGTCATCGTGCCCGCGGGGTGGGGGAGAAACTGGCTGGCTAGCCAGGATCGCGATAACCTCCGGGGAACCCAGCAATCCGGGGACCTTCCCCGCCGCCGAAGGAGAGCCATGAGCGTCGCGTCGCAGAGCCTGATGGACAACATCACCTACGAGGACCTCTACAAGCGCTGGGAGCAGGGCAACTGGAGCGCCTACGACCTCGACTTCTCCAAGGATCGCGAGGGCTGGGAGGCGCTCAGCGACATCCAGCGGCGCTCGGCGATGTGGATCTACTCGATGTTCTACTACGGCGAGGACCGGGTCGCGGACACCCTCGCCCCATACATCACCGCCGCGCCGACCGAGGAGCAGTCCTACTTCCTCGCCACTCAGCAGGTCGACGAGGTCCGCCACTCGGTCTTCTTCCACCGCTTCTTCAAGGAGGTGATCGGGGTCGGCGGCGACTCGATCGAGCAGACGCTCTCCTCGACGATGCCGCAGCTCAACTGGGGCTACCGCGGCATCTTCGACCGCCTCGACCGGATGGCCGAGGAACTGCGCAAGGACCGCTCGCTGCCCAAGTACGCGCAGGCGATCACCCTCTACCACCTGATCGTCGAGGGCTCGCTCGCGCAGCCCGGCCAGCACTTCATCGAGGACTTCTTCGCTTCGGAGGAAACGATGCCCGGCTTCAGCGAAGGAATGGGCAACGTCTCCCGCGACGAGCAGCGCCACATCGGCTTCGGCGTCAAGGTGCTCTCCGAGCTGTTGGCTGACGAGCATCCTGCGTCGGCCGAGTGCAAAGCGGCCGTCGTCGAGCTGCTGCGTGAAACCCTGCCCTACGGTCCCGCCGTCTTCTACCCGCCGAACCTGGATCGCGAATACACCGAGTGCTACGGCTTCTCGCTGGAGGAAATCTTCGCCTTCGGCCTCAAACTGATCCGCCAGCGCTGGCGGACGATCGGCTACCCGACCGAGGAGATGCCGCCGGGCGTCTTCCCCTTCGACCCTGAGGCCACGCCTGAGGAAGTCGCGGAACGTCAGGTCAAGTTGATGGAGGCCGGCGTCCTCGGGCCGCCGGACGTGATCGCGCCCAGCCCCACGCCCGAGACGCAGCGGCTCTACTTCGACGTCGTCAAGCGGGTTGCCGACCCAGCGGCCGCGAACGGCTCGCCGCTCGTCTACCAGTACCGCTTCAGCGACGCCGAGCCATGGCACGTGACGATCGATAACGGCTCGACCCGCGCCGAGCCCGGCGAGGCGCCCGCGCCGACCGTCGTCCTGGAGGCAAGCTGGGCCGACTTCGTCGCGATGGGCAAGCCCGACGCGAAGCCGTTGCAGATGATGCTCCAGCGCCGGCTCCGCCCGCGCGGCAAGCTGCGCGAGATCGTCCGCCTGCGCAAAGTCTTCGGCTAGGCAGGCCTCTAGGAGATCGGCGGGCGGCGGTCCGCCCAGGGTCGCTCGGTCTCGAGCTGGGCGGCGAGCGAGAGCAGGGTTGCCTCCTCGCCCGGGCGAGCGATCACTTGCACCGCGAGCGGCATGCCGTCGGCGGCGAAGCCCGCCGGCACCGACATGGCTGGGTTGCCGAGGTGATTCCAGGGCAGGCAGTAGGGATAGAAGCGGCTCATGCCGAGCAGGGTCGAGAGCCCGCCGCGACCCTCCCAGCGCCGCACCGGCAGCGCCGTGCCGCCCATCACCGGCGTCATCAATAGGTCGAAATCCTCGAAGATCGCGTTGACCCGCGCCGCGTCGGCCTGTTCCGCCCGGCGCGCGGACTCGAAGACGCCGGCCGGCACGAGCCTGCCGAGCCGCGCCATCGCCCGGGTGCGGCGTTCGAGCCGCTCCGGCAGCGGCACCCCGTCGACGTCTTCGGCGATTCCGCGCAGGTAGCGCGGCACCGTGTGGTTGCCGATCTGGCCCCAGTTGGGGTCGCGGGGCTCGGCTACGTGGCCCAGCGAGCGCAGCAGCTCGGCCGTATCGGAGACCGCGCGCCGCGCATCGGCGGAGACGGCCGGCGGCGCCACCGCGCGAGGGGCGAGCGTCGAGTGGGCGATCCGCAACCGGCCGGGTGGGGTGCGCGCCGCCTCGATGAAGGGCCGCTCGGGCGGCGGCGGCGCGCCAGGCTCCGGCGAGTCGCCCGCAGCGACATCGAGCCAGAGGGCCGTGTCGAGGACGTTGCGGCTGACACAGCCATTGACCGAGAGGCCGTTCCAGTGCTCCAAACGCGGCTCCAGCGAGATTCGGCCGCGCTGCGGCTTGAGGCCGAAGAGGCCACAGCTGGCGGCGGGGATCCGGATCGAGCCCGCCCCGTCGGAGGCCGACGCGATCGGCACCAGGCCGGCGGCGACCGCGGCAGCGCTGCCGCCGCTCGAGCCACCGGGAGTGCGCTGCGGGTCCCAGGGGTTGCGGGTGACACCCCAGGTTGCGGACTCCGTGAAGCCGCAGATCGCCAGCTCCGGCAGCAGCGTCTTGCCGACCACGATCGCGCCCGCCTCGCGCAGCCGCCTGACCATCTCGGAGTCGTTTCCGATCCGATCGGGGAAGGCATCGGTTCCCCTGGTGGTCGTCTCGCCGGCGAGGTCGACTTCATCCTTAAGCGCAATCGGCACTCCGAGCAGCGGCCGCTCGTCGCCTCCCCGCACACGCGCCTCGGCCTGTTCCGCCTCGAGCAGCGCCCGTTCGGCGAGAACGATCCGAAAGGAATTCAGCTCCGGATCGAGCCGGCCAATCCGATCCAAGCAGAGGCGCACCAGCTCGGTCGGCGAGACCTCGCCGCTGCGCACCATCTCAGCCTGACGCGCGGCGCCCGCAAAGACGACATCCTCGTCGACCCTAATCGCCTGTCCTCCCATTAGCTAAACGATCCTAGCCATCCGCCGGGGGGCTTGCCGGCGATTAATCCACCATATGGGGGGGTTAACTACCGGCGCGGGGCTCGTGAGCGACGGTTTAGGCCTCGGCGGGCTCGGGCTCGCCGCTGCCGCGCTCGAACGAGAAGTCAGGCAGCAGGCGGTCGAGCCAAGAAGGCATCCACCAGTTCCAGCCGCCGAGCAACTTCATCGCTGCGGGCACGAGGATCAGCCGCACCAGGGTCGCGTCGAAGGCGATCGCGACCGCACAGCCCAGCCCCAGCTCCTTGATAGAGGGCACGCCGGTGAGGACGAAGACGGCGAAGACGCAGGTCATGATCAGCGCCGCCGAGGAGATCGTACGGGCGCTGGTCGCCAAGCCCTCGGCGACGGCGCGCTCGTTGTCGCCGTGGCGCATGTAGCGCTCGCGAATCCGCGACATGAGGAAGACCTCGTAGTCCATCGAGAGACCGAAGACGACGGCGAAGATCAGCGGCACGTTGATCGTGTCGAGCGCACCCTGGCTTTCGAAGCCGAGCAGGCTGTCTAGCCAGCCCCACTGGAAGACGGCGACGAGAACGCCGAAAGCGGCGCCGATCGAGAGCAGGTTCATCAGCACCGCCTTGAGCGGCAGCAGCAGCGAGCGCAGCATCGCCATCAGGACGAGGAAACTGAGCGCCAAGACGAAGAGGACGATCTTCCACATCGAGCCGCTGATCAGCGTTCGCACGTCGTGGCTGCGCGCCGTCTCGCCGCCGACGTCGACCGTCGCGACGGAGGCCAGCTGGGTCGACGGCACGACCGAGTCGCGCAGGCGGTCGACCAGGGCCACCGCGGCATCGGACTCGCTGCCCGCCCGCGAGGTGACCTGGATCAGGACGCTGTCGCCCACGAAGCTGGGCGGCGCCACCGAGCTGACCCCGGCCGTCTGCGCCAGCGTTCGCTCGAACTCGGCAACCGCGGGATGGTTCGCCTTGGCGGCTGCTCCCGAATCGAAAGCGGCGACGATCTGTACCGGGTCGGTGCCGCCGCCGAGCTGCCCGGAGGCCAACTGGTTGCCGATCCGGACGTCGCTGTCCTTGGGGAACTGCTGGAGGGCCTCGGTCCCGGTCGTCAGCGAGAGCACGGGGATGGCGAGGAAGAGCAGCACGCCGCTGACCGCGACCACTGCGGTCCACGGGCGGGCCATGATCGCGGCGGTCCAGCGCTCCCAAAAAGCGACGCGGTCCGCGGCGGGCTGCCTGGGCCGCCTGAAGACAGAGTGCCTGAAGAAGCTCAGGACACGGGCGACGATGCCGCCGGGTAGAACGCGGTCGCCGAGCATCGCGATCAAAGCGGGCAGCAAGGTCGTCGCGGCGAGGATCGAGACGGCGACGACGGTCATCGCGCCGAGCGCCATCGAGCGCAGCGCCTGGTTGTCGACCATCCAGAGACCGGCCAGCGAGACGATCACCGCCAGACCCGAGAAGGTCACCGCCAGGCCGGAGGTAGAGAGCGCCTCGGCGCGGGCCTCGTCCTCGCTGCGGCCCGCCGCCCGCTCCTCGCGGTAGCGGGCGAGAATGAAGAGCGAGTAGTCGATCGCGACGCCGATGCCGATCATCGAGGCCATGTTGGTGACGAAGACCGAGGTCTCCATCTCCAGCGAGATGAAGTAGATCAAGGCGCCGGTGACGATCACGCTGACGAAGCCGAGCGCCAGCGGCAGCGCCGCCGCGGCCAGCGAGCCGAAGACGACGAGCAGGATGATCGCGACGATCGGGAAGCCGGACGCCTCCGCCTTGGAGAGGTCTTCCTTGGAGAGTTCCTGCATGCCTGCCCAGATCGTCGGCTGGCCCGCGAGGTAGGTGGTCACGCCACCCTGCGCGATTCCCGGGTCGAGGTCTTCGCGCAGCGTCGCCGCCGGATCGATCAGCTTGTCCGAGGGCAGGTCGCTGCGCAGGGGCAGCATCGCCGTTCCCTCGCGCCGCAGTTGCAGCTCGGCACGGCGCGCGACGGCCGGCGGCAGGGCCAGGTCCTCGACGCCGGCGACCGCCCGGCGCACGCGATCGACGGCGGTCCCTGCGGCGGTCGGCGCCGTGGCCCCTTCGCCCACGAACAGCACGGCGATGCCGTCCGCCTCGCCGCCGAAGTCGCGTTCCAGCGAATCGCTGACCGCCTTGGACTGACTGCCTGGGACGTCGAAGCCGCCGCCGGTGAGGTGTTCGGTCTGGCGCGAGGCGAGCGGCATGGCAAGCAGCAGGACGAGTACCCAGCCGCCCAACACCCAGCGGCGCCTGCGGCCCAGGAAACCGGCGAGTCTCGTCATCGGCTCACGCATTGGCTGGTTAGCCAGCTTCTCGCAGCGAACGGCCGCCGTCTGTGAGGGGGATCACGCCGTAGGCGCTTTAGTCCACCCTATGGGCGATTAAAGCGCCTACCCGGGCTCGGGAACCGGCGCTACTCGCCAGCCAGCAGGAAGCGGGCCGAGGCGGCGCCGGCCTCCAGGGCAGCGCTAACGTCGCGCTCGGGATCGGACAGCGCCTGCAGGGCGAAGCCGTCGCCGACCGCGAAGAGGTAGGCGACGATCGCCTCGGCGTCGTAGCGGAGGCCGAGAACCCCCTCGCGCTCCTTTGCCTCGAGCACCTCGGCGACGTGCGAGCGGGTGCGGTCGAAGAGCTGGCCTACCTCGTGGCGGATCTCGGGATTGCGCCGCCCGGCGCTGAACAGCTCGTAGAGGAGGAGGAAAAAGCCGGGTTCGTTCTCGATCAGGTCGGTGAGGTTGGCGACGAGCACGTCGACCACGTCATCGACAGTGGCGGCTTTGGCCAGCGGCTCGTCGAGCCGGGCGACGCGGATCTCGGCGTCGCGGCGCACGACCTCGACCAGCAGCCGCTCCTTGGTCCCGAAGTAGTAGTGCAGCAAGCCGCGGCTGACCCCGGCCTCGCGGGCAACGTGCTCGAAGGTCGAGCCGGCGGCGCCGCGCTTGGCGACGCTCTCGCGCATCGAGTCGACGATGCGCTGGGCCTTTTCGCCGCTCAGCTCGCGCTCTTTGGTAGCTGCCTCCATCGGTCCAGTCTAGTGCGGGCTGATGCGGTCCAGGTATTGCCAGACAAGGACGCAGGGAGGCTGGCAAGGGGAGCGCATTAGTGCGTGACCCGCAGCCAGCCGACCGAGGACGCCGTATGGCAACGCCTGGACCGCGTCAGCTGCCGTTGATGCTGGTGGTGCTGGTGTACTCGAACTCCTCCTCGGCGCCGAAGAGGGCGTCGAGGACGGTCTTGCGCGCGTCCTCGCTCAGCACCAGCGCGACAGCTGCCGCAATCAGACCGAAGAGGATCAGGCGGCCGAGACGGCTCTTCTTGCGCTTCTTCGGCGCCCGCAGCTGCTCGGAAGCTTCGCGCAGGCTCTCGGCGGCCGAACGCAGGTCCTTCTGGACCTTCTTGTCGCTAGTCACAGCCTTGACGGTGCCCTTGCCGTTGCCGGTCGCCCGTGAGTAGGCGCCGCGGGCCGCTTCGAAGGCGTTGCGCAGACTGTCGCGCAGCTCTTCGTCCTCAATCAGGCGCTGCACGTACGGGTTTTCGCGCGCCGTGGAGTAGATGTCCGCGGCCTGCGTCGCTTTGGTCTTGCTCATGCCATCTCCTCGCTGAAGTCTCCGGGGGACGCTCAGGATATCTCTCAGCCGGGTTCCCGGCCTCAACCGGGTCCAATCCCGTCCAGGAGGACGCCGTTGGAGCGGAAGCCGAGGTCGGTCTCACGGATCGTCCGCAGGCGCAGGTGGGCGAGGTCGTCGCCGGGCAGCGTGTAGCGCCGCACCCAGAGGCGTCCGGCGCGCTCTACCCCGGCCGGCCGGAAACGTGGCCCCAACAAGGACTGCCGCACGGGCGGCGCCTCGCCGTCGGAGACGAAGTCGACTTCGTGCACGAACCAGGAGAAACCTTCCGCGGGCCGCACCTGGAAGGAGCCGGTCGAGAGGTAGTAGCGCAGCGAGGCGGCGCCGAGCGTCCAGGTCACCATCGCCCGCGGCGCCGCCGGCTCGCCCAGCTTCGCCGCAACGGCATTCCAGTCGGGGCGCTGCAGGGAGGGCGAGGCGCTCACCCAGATCGAGAAGGCCAGCGAGTAGGCGACCAGCACGGTGGCCAGCGCGATGCCCACCCGGCGCGCCCGCCGCAGGCTCACCCCAACCGCCACCGCCGCCAGCAGCGGCACCGCGGCGGGCAGCAGGTTGCGGGCGAGGATGTAGTCCTTGCCCGGAGCCAGCAGCGCCAGGGCGACAGGGGCGACGACGGTGGCCGCGGCGAGCGCCAGCATGCGACCGGCGGCATGCCGATCGCCGCGATCGCCGCGCGCGGCGATCGCCAGCAACGCGCCGAGCCCTGCGAGCAGCGGCACGACCGCGGGCAGGACTATCTCCGGCCGGGCGATCACGTCGCCGGTCTCACCGACGGCGAAGGTGACGCCGGCCTCCCAGAGCCGGTGGCCAAGACTGCGACCTCCGATCCACTCGGCGTGCCCGTAAGACATCTGGTGGATCGCCAAGGGCGCCAGCAGGAGGCCGGTCACAGCGACGATCGCCAGCCCACCGAGCGCAGCCCTCCCCCGTCGCCAGAGCAGCCAGAGCCCCTCGAGCGCAACCGGGAATATCGCGAAGTAGTGGGTCGCCAGCGCAAGCGCCGAGGCGATCCCCCAAAACGCCAGGTCCCGCCGCCCCCTCCCCCTTGCGCGGACCGTTCAACGCGCGGACGAAGTAGAGGGCGGCGACGGCAGTGAGGAGCGAAAGGAGGGCGTAGCCGCGCGCCTCCTGCGAATACCAGAGGAGCATCGGGTTGACGGCGACGAACGCCGCCGCGGCGATCCCGGCGCGGCGGCCGCGCAGCTCGGTGCCGAGCAGGTAGGCGACCGGCACGGTGGCGACGCCGGCCGCCGCCGAAAGCGAGCGCAGGCCGAACTCGCCCGTGCCTGTGATCTGGGTCCAGACCCAGGCGAGCGCGTAGTAGAGGGGCGGCGCCGACTCGCTGAAGCCGACCGCGTCCATCGCGTGCCAGAAGCCGTCGCGCAGAACGCGGCTGGCGGTGACGATCTCGTCGTGGTGGTAGGACTGGACGCCGAGCGTCGCGAAACGCAGCGCTGCCGCGAGGGTGGTCAGCCCGGCGACGATCCAGAAGGCCCGCGAGCGTGCCCGCACGGCCTCGCGGAGCGCCTCGACGTAGGTCGAGAAGCCGCTCCTGCCAAGCGCACCGGCTGCCTCCATTCCGCTCAGGCGAGCGCCGCGTCGATCGCCTTCGCGACGTCGTCGACGTAGACGAACTCCAGCTCGCTGCGCTCGTGCTCGGGAATCTCCGCGACGTCGCCCTCATTGCGCTCGGGGACCAGCACCCGCTTGATCCCCGCCCGCTGCGCGGCGAGCGACTTCTCCTTTAGCCCGCCGATCGGCAGCACCTGCCCGGTAAGCGTCACCTCGCCGGTCATCGCCACATCGTTGCGGACCGGCCGGCCGGAGATGAGCGAGGCGAGGGCAACGGTCATCGCAACGCCAGCCGACGGGCCGTCCTTGGGCACGGCGCCGGCCGGCACGTGGATGTGGAGGTCGTGCTCGGCGAACCAGTCCTCGGCCAGATCCGGCGCCAGCTCGCGCCAGTGACCGCGAACGTAGGAGAGCGCCGCCTGCGCCGACTCGCGCATCACGTCGCCGAGCTGCCCGGTGATCGTCAGCTTGCCAGTGCCCGGCATCGCGGTCGCCTCGATGAAGAGCACGTCGCCTCCAGTCGGGGTCCAGGCGAGGCCGGTGGAGACGCCGGGCACCTTGGTGCGGCGACGCTGCTCGGCGAAGAAACGGCGGCGACCGAGCAGCTCACGCGCCCGCTTGGCGGAGATCTTCACCTTGCCGTTGGCCCCCTTGCCCTCCGCTACTTCGCGCGCCATCTTGCGACAGACGGTGCCGATCTGGCGCTCGAGATTGCGCACACCCGCCTCGCGGGTGTACTCCTCGACGATCGCGGTCAGCGCCGGGTCGGTGAATTCGATCTGCGAGGGCTTCAGCCCGTTGGCCTCGATCTGACGGGGGACCAGGTAGCGGCGGGCGATGTGCTTCTTCTCCTCCAGGGTGTAGCCAGCCAGCTCGATCGTCTCCATCCGGTCCTGCAGCGGGCTGGGGACGGTGTCGAGGATGTTGGCGGTGGCGATGAACATCACCTCGGAGAGGTCGAACTCGAGGTCGAGGTAGTGATCGCGGAAGCTGTCGTTCTGGGCGGGATCGAGCACCTCGAGCATCGCCGAGGCGGGGTCGCCGCGGAAGTCGGCGCCCATCTTGTCGATCTCGTCGATCATGAAGACCGGATTGCGCGAGCCGGCATCGCGCAGGGCGCGGACGATCGTGCCCGGCATCGCGCCGATGTAGGTGCGGCGGTGGCCGCGGATCTCGGCCTCGTCGCGCACCCCGCCGACCGAGATCCGCTCGAACTCGCGACCCAGGGCGCGGGCGATCGAACGGCCGAGGCTGGTCTTGCCGACCCCGGGCGGGCCGACGAAGCAGAGAATTGGACCGGGCGAGTCGGGGTTGAGCTTGCGCACCGCCAGGTACTCGAGGATCCGGTCCTTGACTTTCTCGAGGTCGTAGTGGTCGGCCTCGAGCACCTCGCGGGCGTGGGCGATGTCGAGGTTGTCCTCGGTCTGCTGCGACCAGGGCAACTCGACCAGCCACTCAAGATAGGTGCGGATCACGCCGTGCTCGGCCGCTGCCGGCGGCAGTTTCTCCAGCCGCAAGAGCTCGCGGTCGGCGGCTTTGCGGGCGTGCTCGGGCAACTCGGCCGCCTCGATCCGTTCGCGCAGCTCGTTGACCTCGGCCTGCTGCTCGTCGCCCTCCCCCAGCTCGTCCTGGATCGCTTTCAGTTGCTGGCGGAGGAAGAACTCGCGCTGCCCTTTGTCGATCTCGGACTGGACCTGGGACTGGATCTGGCTGCCGAGCTGTACGACCTCCAGCTCGCGGGCGAGGATCTGCGAGAGCGTTCGCAGTCGAGCGCCGACGTTCATCTCCTCGAGCAGACCCTGCTTTTCCTCGGTCGAGATCCGCAGGGCGCTGGCGATCAGGTGCCCGAGCGCCGCCGGGTCTTCGATGTTGGCGACCGCCATCTGCAACTCCTCGGGGAGGTAGGGGATGTGCTCGACGATCTCCGAGAAGGTGCGCTGCACGTTGCGGGTCAGGGCCTCCAGCTCTGGGCCCTCGTCGACCACGTCGGGCATCTCCGCGATCCGCGCGACCAGATATGGCTCCTCGGCGACGTAGGGGCCGAGTCGCACCCGTTGGGTGCCCTGGACGAGGATCCGCAGCGTGCCGTCGGGGATCTTCAGCATGCGGGCGACGATGCCGACGACTCCGATCTCGAAGAGCCCGTCTGGCCCGGGCTCCTCGTCCTCCGGGTCGCGGGCGGCGACCATCGCCAGCATCCGGTTGGCGCCGAGCACGTCGTCGACGAGCTTGATCGAGCGCTCCTGCCCGACCGCGAGTGGAGTCAGGGTCTCGGGAAAGGTGACGGTCTCGCGCAGCGGCAGCACCGGCAGCGCATCCGGCAGCGGCTGGCTGGCGCGGATCGCATCCTCGGCGTCGAGCGGCGACTCGACCACCTCGAGCGCCGGCGAGCCCTCCATCACTAGTCCCGCCCGATCGGCACGCGGCGCGTCGTCTGCGCGGGATCGCGCAACGGCAGGTCGATCCGCAGGACCCCGTCCTCGTAGCTGGCCTTGGCGTTGTCGGCGTCGACGTCGACCTGCAGCTCGACCACCCGCCGGAACGGCCCGGACGGGATCTCGACCTGCTGGTACACGCGCCCCTCGGTCTCCTGCACCGGCCGTTCCCCGACGATCGCCAGCTGCCGCCCACTGACCTCGATCCCGACCTGATTCAGGTCCACGCCGGCCAGATCCACCTTCACGACGGCCCTCTGCGGTTCGCCGCAGTAGTAGACGTCGACATTGGGCGAAAACCCAGTGCTACGCCGGCTCACATAGGTAGTGCGGCCCCACGCACCCCCAAGCATCTGGTCCATCTCCCTCCGCATCCGCGCGAAGTTGGCAAACAAATCTCGTTCAGGCATGAGCGAAAACCATAGCCAGCGCGCTCGGCGCGTGCGAAGGGCGGGCGGGGTCGCCCCCAACGCAACCCGCGACCCGCCCGCCTACGCAACCTGCGACTGCGTTGCCCAGCGGGGAGGACGCATCAGCAGGACCGGCTGCCTGGGTGGCACCAGGCCCTCGGGGCGATTCGGGCGGAAGGTCGTGCAGGGCTCGTCGAGCTCCAAGGCGCAGAGCAAGTTCTTGCGGAAGTAGCAGTCCTCGCAGGTCGGCGGTTTGGGCTTGCGCGGCATCCGCTGGCGATCATGCCAACGTCATTGCACTTTCGTGACCCGCGTTCCCGCAAAGCGCAACGTTCTTGACACAGAGGCTTTACATCTTCCCCGCGTCTTGCGGGCACGAGCCGCGACAGGCCGGCCGCCTAACGAGGCCCACCGCCGCCGCTACCATGGGTCTGCGAATGGACGCCCCCGATCGCACCGCCAAGCTCTCGGACTCCCCACAGCTATTCGAGAGCGACTTCCTCAACTTCTTCTCCCGGGTCCACCCGTCGATCCCGGCGATCGTCTTCGTGCCGGTGATCGTCGCGATGGAGTGGCTCGGAGCCGATCGCGGCCAGAGCTGGTGGCAGATCGCCCTGCTCAACCTCGGCGGCCTTGGCATCTGGACCCTGACCGAGTACTGGCTGCACCGCCTGGTCTTCCACTGGGAGCCCGACAACGCCTTCGGCCGGCGGATGCACTTCATCATCCACGGCATCCACCACGACCACCCCAACGACCGGCTGCGCCTGGTGATGCCGCCGGCCGTCTCGATCCCGCTGGCGGCGCTCTTCTTCTTCGGCTTCACGCTGCTCTTCGGCACGCCGACGGCCTACCCCCTGTTCGGCGGCTTCATCGCCGGCTACCTCTTCTACGACTACATGCACTACTACGTGCACCACTTCGTACCGCGCTCCAAGCTCGGCAAACGGCTGCGCGAGCAGCACATGCGCCACCACTTCCAGGACCACCGCTACGGCTACGGCGTCTCCTCGCCGACCTGGGACGTGATCTTCGGCACCCTGCCGCGCAAGCGAAACCGCTAGCCGCCGCGCCAGCAGCTGCTGGGCGCCACCGCGCCCGGTAGTTAACCACCTATATAGGGGGTAACTACCGGCGCGCCACTTGGCGCAGGGCGATCTCGAGCTCGAAGCGGGCGTCGGGGTCGTCCAGCGCGTCGCCGAAGAGCTCGCGCAGGCGGGCCATGCGGTAGCGGACGGTTTGGGGGTGGAGGTGCAGCTCGGCGGCCATCGCGACCGAGTTGCCGCCGTGGTGGACGTAAGCCAGAGCGGTCTCCTGCATCCGCTCGCGTGCCTTCGGCGTCAGCGGCTCCAGCGGAGCGAGGCGCTGGGCGGCGATGCGCGCGACCAGCGCGCCGCCCTCGAGGAGGAGCAGATCGGCGAGCCGCTCGTCGACCCTGACCAGGCCACCCTCGACCTCGGTTGCGCGCAGCGCCGAGCGGGCGAGCGACCAGGATGCCGGCAGCTCGGCAAGCGGCGATGACGGGCCGAGCGCCAGGGGCGCACGCTTCGCCGCCCGCTCCAGCAGCGCGGCCCTGCCGGGCCCGTCGGGGTCGGGCAGGACAGCACATCCGACCCCATCGAGCGCGGCGCAAAGCGCCTCCTGCGGCAGCTGTCTGGCCACCTCGGCCAATTGCTCCTCCGCGCAGGCGAGCGCCGCGGCGGTGCGCGGCAGGCGCCGCCTCGCTCGCTGCGCCGCCGCTCGCAGTGCGGCTTGCTCGGCCGGCGGATCGCGGACCAGCAACGCCAGCAGCTCGCGGTCGCGGCTGCGACGCTCGTCCTCGGCCTCCGCCTGCGCCGCGGCGTAGCCCTCCACCGAGTCGGCGGAGAGCTCGTCGATGTAGGCAAAGATCGCCTCCGCCAAGAGGCTCAGCGCCTCCGCATCGAGGCCGGCGTGCCGCCCCGCCCGCGACAGGCGGCGCCAGGCGACGCGCGCTCCCACCCGGTAGGCGGCCTGCAACGAGTCGAGCGTGCGGCCCTGCCGCAGCTCGCCCCTGCCGAGCGCGACGTAGACGTCGCGGCCAACACCGCGACCGGCGTCGGGATCGCGGATCAGGGCGACGAACTGGCGCAGCGCCTCCCCCACCCCCGTCCTGACCCCGCGGCCGAAGCTGCCCTCGAGCGGCCTCGCGTACTCGGGCACGTCGCGACCGATCGCCGTGAAGATCTCAGCCGTCACCGCCTCCAGCTCCGGCTCGATCATGTCGGCGACGGCGGCTGAGAGCGCGCGCCAAGGCTCGGAATCGACTGATTTTGTCATTTCAATGACAAATATTGGCGCTCAAGACTTGGCAAGAAACGCAATAAATAGCATCTTCAGCCAATACCTTGCGCTCATGCACTCGGAGATGAGCCGCGCGGAGAAGATCGCCAACCTCGGCGCGGTGGCCCTGCCATTCGTGGCCACCGTCGCCGCCGCCGCGCTTTTCTGGAATCGCCTGGTCGCGCCGACGGATCTGATCATCGCGGCCGCCATGTACCTGCTGACGGCGATAGGCATCACCGTCGGCTTTCACCGGTTGTTGACCCACCGGTCGTTCCAGACTGCGAAACCCGTTGAGTACCTGTTTGCTTCACTCGGCTCGATGGCTGTGCAAGGCCCGGTGATCGCCTGGGTCGCCGACCATCGCAAGCACCACGCCCACACCGACGAAGAGGGCGACCCCCACAGCCCCCACGTCGGCCATGGCGAGGGTGTCGGCGGCGTGCTCGCGGGTCTCTGGCACGCACACACCGGCTGGTTGTTCTCCACTCAAGGCCGTGCCGAGTGGCGGCGCTATGCCCGTGACCTGTACGAAGACCGTGGAATGCGAACGGTCAACCGGCATTTCGTCACGCTGACGGCGGCGGGGCTCGTTCTGCCGGCGCTCGCCGGCTATCTGGCGAGTGGAAGCCTCGCCGGTGCGGCGACCGCCCTGCTGTGGGGTGGATTGGTCAGGGTCTTCTTCGTCCACCACATCACCTGGAGCGTCAACTCCGTCTGTCACTTCCTCGGCACGCGCCGTTTCGAGACCGACGACCGCTCAACCAACGTGTTCTGGCTCGCCCTCCCCTCGCTTGGTGAGTCCTGGCACCACAACCATCATGCGTTCCCTCGCTCCGCCGTTCACGGTCTGAAGCGCTGGGAGGTCGATCCGTCGGGCCTGATCATCGCCGCTATGGAGAAGGTGGGGCTGGCCCACAATGTGGTGCGCATCCCACCCGAGCGACAAGCCGAACGGACTGCATAACACGCGGTAAACCGGGTAAGTCGGTGGCAATATTCAGTGTGATGCCAGCCAATTCGGCCAGACGCTGTCACATAGTGAACTGTTTCTGTGCGAAACTCGGGCTGGACTGTGCAACACTCCGGTTCATAATCCCCCAACATGCTTAACCAGTATCCGGTGCTCGCGAAGCACCGGTCGAAAGGAACGACATGCCAAGCACTCATGTACTCGACGAGGCTCGGGATCTGGTCATGAAGCGCCTCGCCGAGCTGGATGACGAGCGCAAGCGCCTCGAGCGCGCCCTCGCCGAGCTGGGCGGAAAAGTCACCGGTCGAACCACCGGCCGCCGTCCCGGTCGCCCGCGCGGCTCGGGCAAAAAAGCCGCCGGCGCTCCGCGCCGTCGCGGCCGACGCAAAGGCGGCACGCGAGCCAACCAGGCGGTGAAACTGGTTCAGGGCAACCCCGGCATCAGCGCTTCGGAGATCGCCAAATCGATGAAAATCAAACCCAACTACCTATACCGGGTGCTCGGCGACCTCGAGAAAGAGGGCCAGGTCAAAAAGAAAGGGCGGCAGTACTTCCCCGGCAAATAAGCGCGGCGTAAGGCCGATCCCCAGTAGGGGTTCCGCTTAACTTTTTCGCCGGACGCGGGGCGGTTCTCGTCGACGCGCTCGGGCGAAAAAGTACAAGACGCTCCACCCCTACTGGGGATCGGCCTTTAAATGAGCCCGAGCTGGGCGACCGCGTCGCGCTCCTCGCGCAGCTCGGCGATGCTGGCGTCGATCCGCGGACGCGAGAACTCAGGGATCTCGAGGCCCTCGGCGACTTGCCACTCGCCACCGGAGCAGACACACGGGTGGCCGGCGACAACGCCCTCCTCGATGCCGTAGGAGCCGTCGGACGGCACGCCCATCGAGACCCAGTCGCCCGCGGGCGTGCCAAGAACCCAGTCGCGCACGTGGTCGATCGCCGCGTTGGCGGCCGAAGCGGCGCTGGAGGCGCCGCGCGCGTCGATGATCTCGGCACCGCGCTTGGCGACCCGGGGAATGAATTCCTCGCCGATCCAGGCCTCATCGTCGACCGCACCCCAGGCCGACCCCCCGTCGACCCTCGCGTTGACCAGGTCGGGGTACTGCGTGGTCGAGTGGTTGCCCCAGACGGTCATGTTGCTGACGCTCGATATTGGCTTGCCGAGCTTGTTGGCGAGCTGGGCGATCGCCCGGTTGTGGTCGAGGCGCATCATCGCCGTGAAGCGCTCGTGCGGGACGCCGTCGGCGTTGGACATCGCGATCAGGCAGTTGGTGTTCGCCGGGTTGCCGACGACGAGCACGCGGATGTCGGCGGCGGCGGCGGCAGCGATCGCCTCGCCCTGCGGCTTGAAGATGCCGCCGTTGGCCTCGAGCAGATCGGCGCGCTCCATGCCGGGGCCACGCGGGCGGGCGCCAACCAGCAGGCCGACGTTGCAACCGTCGAAGGCCTGCTTGGGGTCATCGAAGATGTCGATCCGGTGCAGCAGCGGGAAGGCGCAGTCGTCGAGCTCCATCGCGGTCCCTTCGGCAGCCTTCACTGCGTCGGGGATCTCCAACAGGCTCAGCTCGACCGGCGTGTCGGGGCCGAGCATCTGACCACTGGCGATACGGAACAGCAGCGCGTAGCCGATTTGCCCGGCGGCGCCGGTAACGGTGACTTTGACGGGGGTGCTCACGTGGCTTCTCCTCGGGTGGTGGTGGTTACGTCCGGGCCATCGCACGCTGCAGACGCTCGTCGATAGCGGCAAGGAACTCCTGCGTCGTCAGATACTGCTGGTCCGCGCCGACCAGCATGGCCAAGTCTTTGGTCATCTTGCCGCTCTCCACCGTCTCCACGCAAACCTGCTCGAGGGTCGCGGCGAAGCGCGAGACCTCTGGCGTGCCGTCGAGACGGCCACGGGCGGCAAGGCCGCGCGTCCAGGCAAAGATCGACGCAATCGGGTTGGTCGAGGTGGGCTTGCCCTGCTGATGCTGCCGGTAGTGACGGGTGACGGTCCCGTGAGCGGCCTCCGCCTCGACCGTGCTGCCATCCGGGCTCATCAGGACACTGGTCATCAGGCCGAGCGAGCCAAAGCCCTGCGCGACGGTGTCGGACTGCACGTCGCCGTCGTAGTTCTTGCAGGCCCACACGTAGCCGCCTTCCCACTTCAGCGCGGCGGCGACCATGTCGTCGATCAGCCGGTGTTCGTAGCTCAGGCCCTTGGCTTCGAACTCGCTGCGGAACTCGGACTCGTACACCTCGGCGAAGAGGTCCTTGAAGCGACCGTCGTAGCGCTTGAGAATCGTGTTCTTGGTCGAGAGGTAGACCGGGTAGCCGCGGTCGAGGCCGTAGCGCATCGAAGCGCGAGCGAAGTCGCGGATCGAATCGTCGAGGTTGTACATAGCCAGGGCGATGCCGCTGCCGGGGAAGTCGTACACGTCGAGCTCGACCGGCGCGGAGCCGTCCTTCGGCGTGTAGGTGAGAGTCAGCGTCCCCTCGCCCGGCACGACCATGTCGGTCGCTCGGTACTGGTCGCCAAAGGCATGGCGACCGATCACGATCGGCTTGGTCCAGCCCGGCACCAGGCGGGGAATGTTGGAGATCACGATCGGCTCGCGGAAGATGACGCCGCCGAGGATGTTGCGGATCGTGCCGTTTGGCGAGCGGTACATCTTCTTCAGGCCAAACTCCTCGACGCGAGCCTCGTCGGGGGTGATCGTCGCGCACTTGACGCCGACCCCGTGCCGCTTGATCGCGTTGGCCGCTTCGACCGTAATCTGGTCTTCGCTCGCGTCGCGGCTCTCGATCCCAAGGTCGAAGTAGATGAGCTCGACGTCGAGGTAAGGAAGGATCAGCTGCTCTTTGATGAAGGCCCAGATGATCCGGGTCATCTCGTCGCCGGCGAGCTCGGCGATCGGCTTCTCGACTTTGATCTTCGCCGCCACGGGCGGGCGATGCTATCGGCGCAGGCGCCTTAGTCGCCTATGAGGAGAGGAAAGCGCCTGGGCGAGCGGTGGAGTGGCACAATCAGGTCGATGGCCACCGCCGAGCGCAGGACTTCGCAGACTCACGAGGTCTTCAACCAGCCGCCACCGCTCGAGGACTACAACTCCTTCGACGCAGACCAGCCGCTGATCGAGGCTCTGCGCCGCGAGGGCGCCGGGTGGGCCGAGGGCGAAGCACGCGAGCTGGGGGCGATCTGCGGCTCGCACCAGACGATCCAATGGGGCTTCGAGGCGAACGAGCGCAAGCCCGAGCTGAAGACGCACGACCGCTACGGACACCGCATCGACGAGGTCGAGTTCGACAGCTCGTGGCACGAACTGATGCGGATCGGCGTCGGCAACGGCCTGCACGCCTCGCCTTGGCGCGAGCCGGGGCCCGGCGCCCACGTCGCCCGCGCCGCGAAGTTCAACCTGCTGATGCAGGCCGAGAGCGGCGTCGGCTGTCCGATCTCGATGACCTACTCGGCGATCCCGGCGCTGCGCAAGCAGCCCGAGCTGGCCGCGGAGTGGGAGCCGCACTTCCTCTCGCTCGACTACGACGAGCGTTCGCTGCCCGCCGATCGCAAGAGCGGCGCACTCTGCGGCATGGCGATGACCGAGAAGCAGGGCGGCTCCGACGTGCGCGCGAACACGACGGTCGCGACCCCCCTGAACGGGGGCGGGCCCGGCGCCGAGTACGAGCTGGTCGGCCACAAGTGGTTCTGCTCGGCGCCGATGTGCGACGCCTTTCTCGTCCTCGCCCAGACCGACGCCGGTATCTCCTGCTTCTTGATGCCGCGCTGGACGCCCGACGGCGAGCGCAACGGCTTCCAGATCCAGCGCCTCAAGGACAAGCTCGGCAACCGCTCCAATGCCTCCAGCGAGCTGGAGTTCCGCGGCGCCTGGGCGCGCCTCATCGGCGAGGAGGGCCGCGGCGTGCCGACGATCATCGAGATGGTCAACCACACCCGGCTCGACTGCGTGATCGGGGCCGCCACCGGCCAGCGTGCCGGGGTCGTACAGGCGATCCACCACGCGACCCACCGCTCCGCCTTCGGCAAGGAGCTGGTCGAGCAGCCGCTGATGCGCAATGTGCTCGCCGACCTCTGCGTGGAGTCCGAAGCGGCGACGATCTCGGCGATGCGACTGGCCCGCGCCTATGACGAGGTCGCCGCCGGCGACGAGGAGGCGCGCGAATTCCGCCGCCTGGCAAACGCGGTCCTCAAGTACTGGCTCTGCAAGCGCGCCCCCTGGCACGCGGTCGAGTGCCTGGAGTGCCTCGGCGGCAACGGCTACGTCGAGGAGTCGGGGATGCCGCGGCTCTTCCGCGAGAGCCCGTTGGCCTCGATCTGGGAGGGCTCCGGCAACGTCCAGTGCCTCGACGTGCTGCGGGCGATGGTCAAGAGCCCAAGCGCCGTCGACGCTTTCTTCGCCGAGGTGCTGGAGGCGGCTGGTGCCGAACCGAAGCTCGACACCCACGTCGCCGCGCTGCGCGAGGAGATCCCCGGCGACGTCGAGACGATCGAGGCACGCGCCCGCCGCATCGTCGAACGGATGGCGCTCGCCCTGCAGGCCTCGCTGCTGGTCCGCTACGGCGACCAGGCTGTCGCCGACGCCTTCTGCGCCAGCCGGCTGTCCGGCGACTGGGGCTACGCCTTCGGCACGCTGCCGGCCGGTACCGACTTCGGCCGGATCGTCGAACGGCACTCCCCGCACCGCTGAGGGGAGGGCGACCTTGCAAATCCTGTGCAGAATCGGCTATTCTCGCGGCGCTTTTGCATAAAACTTCGCTAAAAGCTCAGCTCTTCCAGATAGTCCTGACCGTTACCGTCCTGGTCGCCCTCGCCGCCGCGGCGGCCGGCACCGGCTCGGCCGCCAGCCCGGCGGTTGTCGCTTCGCCGGTCGTCTGCCCGGTGATGCCGCTCAACGAGGACGCCCGCGTCACCGCCGCCTTCGCCGGCGTCGAAACGCCCAGCCGCACGCTGAACTACGGCCGCCGCAGCCTGATCCACGGGCAGCTCGTCGACCCGCGCGGCTTCGGGCTTCCGGGCGAACCGGTCTGCATCGAAGAACGGCCGCGGATCGCTCACTGGCCCTACGCCTTCTCCGGCATGACGACCACGCGCGCGGACGGCAGCTGGTCCTTCAAGCTCCCGAGCGGTTCGTCGCGGTCGATCAGAGTGCTGTATGGCGGCGATCCGGTAGCGGTAGCGACCTTCCTCGACCTCGGGGTCAGGGCGCATGCGACGCTCCACCTGAGCTCTCACCACGCCCGTCCTCACCGCCGCATCTACCTCTCCGGTCACATCCCGGGCCCGCAACCGGCCAAGCGGGTGGTGATCCTGCGGGGCACCATGCCGGGGGCGCCACGCAGGCAGCTGGTCAAAAGGGCCAGGACCGACGTCTTCGGCCATTTCCGGATCGGCTATGCCTTCAGCCCCGTCGCCAGGCCGAGGAAGTTCGTCTTCTGGATCGTCGTGCCGGCGCAGAACGGATATCCGTATCGGCTGGGCCGCTCGTCGAAGCGCTTTGTCAGAGTGAGCACGCCGCACCGCCACTAGGAGGCGGCATCCCTGAGCGCCCGGCCGACCTGCTCGGCGGTGATCACCCCGCAGAGGCGGCCTTCGGCGTCGACCGCCATCACGGCGCCGACTCGGCGCAGAGCGCGATTGGCGAGAACGGTGTCGAGTGGCGCGTCGTCGCGGACCTGGAAGGTGCCGTCGTCCAGCTCGACCACGTCGGAGACGAGGGACGTGGCACGGGAGGTCTCCGGGATCTCGTCGGCTTTGTCGCGAGCGACCAGGCCGATGAAGCGATGGGCGGCGTCGACAACCGGGAACCAGGGCCAGCGGTAGCGCAGGAAGTACTCGTCGAGTGCCCGCTCGACGCTCAGGTCGCTGGAGATCGCGACGGGTTCGCGGTCCATGATGTCGGCGACGCGCATGCCCTCGAGGCGGCCGGTGATCGCCGTCTGCGCGGAGGCAGCGCGGGCCGAGCCGTTAATCACGGTGCCGATCAGCGCCAGCCAGATGCCGCCGAAGATTTCGCCCAGCGCAATCAGCAGGAGACCGCCGGCGACGAAGAGGTAGCCGAAGACGCGGCCAAGGCCGGCGGCGAAGCGGGTCGCAGAACCGCGGTCTCCGGTCCGCCACCAGGCGATCGCCCGCACGATGCGCCCGCCATCCATCGGGAAAGCGGGCAGCAGGTTGAAGATCAGGATCAGGAAGTTGAAAAAGGCCAGCCAGCCGAGCATCGCCAGGACACCGCTGGTGTCCGGCACCTTGCCCAGCGGGATCGAGTCCGCGAGGCCCTGTGCGCCGGCGGCGACAAACTCGGCCGCGAGCAGAGCGACGACGATCGCCAGGGTGACCAACGGCCCGGCGACGGCCACGTCGAACTCGGCCCTGGGCGTATCTGACTCACGATCCATCCGCGCCATCCCGCCGAAGATCCAGAGGCGGATGCTGGAGATGCCGATCCCATTGCGCAGCGCCACCCAGGCGTGTCCCAACTCGTGCAGCACGATCGAGCCGAAGAAACCGAACGCGGCAAGGACCGCCAGCAGGAAGGGCGTCGAGGAGGAGCCGGCTTCCCCCAGCACGTCGCCGTAGTACTGAGATTGCCAGACGATGAAGAGGAAGAGCACGAAGAACCACGACCAGTCGACCTCGATCCGGATCCGGCCGACGTGGAAGAGGGTGATCGCCTTGCCGCCGAGCATGAGCGAATGGTAAGCGGCAGATAGGGTCGGGCGGATGCATGTAGACAAAGGTCTTCTGCGCCGCCGGCTCGAGCAGCTCGAGCAGATCGACCGCCCCTCCGCCTCAGAGGGAGAGCGGCGCGCGGCCGAGTGGCTCCTCGAGCGCTTTGCCGAGCTGGGCGCCGAGGCACGGATCGAGGCCGAGCCAGCCCACGGCACGTACTGGTGGCCGCTCGGCATCGGCGCTGCCCTGGGGGCACTGGGCGGAACGCTGGCCTTGCGCGGGCGGCGGCTGCTTGGCGGCGCGATCGCCGCCGCAGCCGCAGCTGCCATGGCAACCGACTTCCCACCCGGCAAGCGCCTGCTGCGCCGCGCCCTGCCACGACGCACCACCTACAACGTTGTCTGCGAGCTGGGTGCGGCAGACGCCGAGCGCACCGTCGTCCTCATCGCGCACCACGACGCCGCCCACTCGGGCCTCGTCTTCCACCCGCGGCTGCCCGAGATCGGCGACCGGCTGGGGTTGATCGAGCGCAGCGACACCAGCCCGCCGCTGATGGCGCCGGTGCTCGGCGGGCCGGTCCTGGCGGCGCTGGGCGCGCTGACCGGCCGGCGCGTGCTTGCCAGGCTCGGGGTGCTGCTCGGCGCCGGCTCGGCGGCGGCGATGACCGAGATCGGCCTGCGCGACGTCGTCCCCGGCGCCAACGACAACGGCACCGCCGTCGTCGCCCTGCTCGCCCTGGCCGAACGGCTGCTCGCCGAGCCGCCCGAGGACCTGCGCGTCGTCCTCCTCTCGGTCGGCTCGGAGGAGTCCTTCAGCGAGGGCATCAAGGCCTTCGGCGAGCGCCACTTCCCGCGGCTGCCGCGCGAGAGCACGGTCTTTCTCTGCCTGGAGTCGATCGGCTCGCCGCACCTGCTGGTCCTGCGTGGCGAGGGTTTTCTGAAGATGCGCGAGTACTCGCCGCAGGCGCTAGCTCTGCTCGACGGCCTGGCGGAGGAGCTGGGCATATGGCTCTATCCCAACCTGCGCCTGCGCAACGGCACCGACGGCCTCGAGTCGCTGGCGGCCGGCTACCAGACGGCCGTGATCGCCAGCTGCACCGACCTCAAGCAGCCGGCCAACTACCACTGGTGGCACGACCTCGCCGAGAACGTCGACTTCGACACGGTCGCCGACGGCATCTGCCTCGCCGAAGCCGCGATCAGGCGGCTCGACCAACGCTGGTTGTAGCCGGACCGTCCCCGGCTCAGCGCCGGACGGCCACCGGCTGGTGAGCCGAGTCCGGGGCAACCTGCGAACGAGCGGCGGTGACGGGCTCGCGCTCCTCGCGGTCATCCACGGAGAGAGCCGGGCCCGGCTCGGAAGCGATCCCGATGGCAAAGCATTCGGCGACGTACTCGACTCGCCGGAACGCGCCGACACCCGCCCGCAGCCCATCCAGCGGCCGGTCCTGCCCAAGCCCCGTGTTGCGCGACAGCAGGAAGCTCTTGACCATCGGGCCGTCGAAGCCCGCTCGCAGGAGCATGGCGACGATCGTCCGTAAGTCGTCGATCGCGTTCGCGGCCATGTCGGGCACGTCGACGCTGTCCTCCGTGCGACGCCAGCGGCGCACGGTCTGGGCGCTCCGGCCGACGACCCCGCTGAGGACGAAGTCGCTCAGGTTGAGCTCGGAGCGAAGCGCGCGCAAGACGACCACGGGCGGCTGACCGACGGTCAGCAGAGCTGCGCGCGCCTCGTCGTGGTTCATAGCAAATGTTGCTTCGATAGCTGCTTCATGATCGTCATATGAAATACCACGTAGTTCGGAACTCTAACACAAGAACGTCGATAGGCAGGCACAATTCCACCATTGGACGGTCATTAGAGGTTTATTGACAGGCCGACAAAGCGCTGATAGCTTCCCGAGTCTCGGGAGGGACCAGTCGGCTAACAGATACGTACCAAAAGGATCAGGCTAGGGAGAGGAGATTGGATTGCGGGACCGATGGCAGGTCGTTCAGGCCGGAGCCTCATCCGCACATGCCCGGGATTGCAATCGAATCGCCGTCGTCCTCGTCAACGACAGTCCAGCCGAGGACCTCTGCAGCGCGCTGCCGACGGTGGACGCTTACTGCTTGGCGACGTACGCGCGAACAGAGTTCGAGGCAACCCTCGCGCAGGTGCTGGAGGCGCGGGCGTGTGCGAGCGAGCTGGGTCAATTGAGCGAGTCGTTTCGCCTCGAGAGAGATCGAACCCGCACCGCCATCGCTCACGGCAGGATCCGCATAGCCGATGGTCGCTCCGACCCGGCTTTCTTCGGCGGCCAGCCCCGTCTGTTGCGCGACTTCAAACGCTGGAAGCTGAGTGGCGAGCATGCAGACGTGCCGATCCAGCTCCGACGGCTGAGAGAACTGGAAAGCCTCGGCGTCGACGTGGTCGAACTCCCGATGAGCTCGGTAGTCGAGGCGCAAGCCGCACGGATCAAGCTCGCGCAGCCGATCGTCATCTGCCAGAACCGCTTCCGAGCGGCAGAAGCCCACGGGCGCGTAACGGTCCGATGGTCGTGATCCTGCGAACACTGTTCCTGCGAGACCTGCGCGACAGATGGGTCTTCCCCCGGCTGATCTATCTGACGACCGGCCAAGCCTTCGACCGCAACGCGCGGCGCCTCTGCCGGATGTTGGTCGTAGGCCCACGAGATCGGGTGGTGCAGCTCCTGTTCACCCTCCGCGACGAGAGGGGTCTCGCCGAGCTGCTGCTCGCGGCGCTTGCCGTGCTGACCGCGTTCATGCGGGCTCTGGCCCTGCTGCTCCTCGCGGTTGGCTCGCTGTACGTCGCCTTTTCCCAGCTCTGAGGGAAGCGGCCTCGACCGGCCGGTAACCCGGTCGAAAATCCGACCGCGAAGTCGGATTTGGGCTCTATAGAGTGCGCGCCCGTGCCCACGCATGACGTACTGGTGATCGGCGCCGGCCTAGCCGGCCAGAGGGCGGCTCTGGCGGCCGCCGAGCATGGCGTATCGGTCGGGATCCTCAGCAAGGTCCACCCCGTGCGCTCGCATTCCAACGCGGCCCAAGGCGGGATCAATGCGGCGCTGAACCCGGGCGACTCCTGGGAGTCGCACGCCTTCGACACGGTCAAGGGCTCCGATTACCTCGGCGACCAGGACGCGATCGAGATCATGTGCCGCGAGGCACCGGAGGAGATCCTCCACCTCGAGCACCTCGGCGTCACCTTCCACCGCAACGAGGAAGGCAAGCTCGGCACCCGCGCCTTCGGCGGAGCCTCGGCCGCCCGCACCTATTACGTCGCCGACATCACCGGCCAGGCGATCATGCATGTCCTCTACGAGCAGCTGATGAAGCACGGCGAGCAGATCGCCCGCTACGAGGAGTGGTTCTGCACGGCGCTGGCGCTCGACGAGCAGGGCGAGTGCTGCGGGGTCGTCACCCGCAACATCGCCGACGGCTCGATGCAGCTCTTCAGCGCCAAGGCGGTGATCCTCGCCAGCGGCGGCAACGGCCAGGCCTGGAAGCCGACGACCAACGCCTTGATCTGCACCGGCGACGGGATCGCGATGGCCTACCGCGCCGGGGCAAAGCTGATGGACATGGAGATGATCCAGTATCACCCGACGACGCTCGCCGGCAAGGGCTTCCTGATCACCGAGGGGGCACGCGGCGAGGGCGCGCACCTGCTGAATGCCAAGGGCGAACGCTTCATGGAGCGCTACGCGCCAAACAAGATGGAACTCGCCTCGCGCGACGTCGTCTCCCGCGCCGAGCAGACCGAGATCAACGAGGGCCGCGGCTTCCCCGACGGCACCGTCGCACTCGACATCACGGTGGTGCCGAAGAAGCGAATCCACGAGGCGCTGCGCGAGATCGTCCTCGTCGGCCGCGACTTCGCCGGCGTCGACATCACCAAGGAACCGATCCGCATCAAGCCCGGCAACCACTACACGATGGGTGGCGTCAAGACCGACGTCGACGGCCGCACCGAGATCCCCGGCCTCTACGCCGCCGGCGAGGTCGCCTGCGTCTCGGTCCACGGCGGCAACCGGCTGGGCGCCAACTCGCTGCTCGACACGCTGATCTTCGGCCGCCGTTCGGGCATCGACGCCGCGGCCCGCGCCAAGCGGATCGAGGGCGCCCGCCCCAGCGGTGCGATGCTCGAGGAGGAGCAGGCTGGCATCGACGCGATCGCAGCCCGCGAGAAGGGCTCGGGCCGCCGCGTCTCAGAGATCAAGCTCGAGCTTGGCGAGACGATGGACGCCAAGGTCGCCGTCTTCCGCGACGAGGCCGGCATCCAGGAAGCGCTGGAGATCGTCCGCCGCCTGAAAGAGGAGGCCGCCTCGGCCTACGTCGACGACAAGGGCAGCATCTTCAACCAGGACCTGCTGGGCGCGATCGAGCTGGGCTACATGCTCGACAACGCCGAGTGCACCTGCCTCGCCGCGCTGGAGCGCAAGGAGAGCCGTGGCGCCCAGTACAGGACCGACTTCCCCGAGCGCAACGACGAGGAGTGGCTGAAACACATCGACCTGCAGCTGGGTGCCGACGGGCCGGAGATCTCATACTCAGAGGTGACGATCACCCAGTGGGAACCCGAAGAGAGGAAGTACTAGGACGATGGCCTCCTACACCTTGAAAGTCCGCCGCTACCAGCCCGAGAGCGGCGAGGGACCGTACTGGGAGGAGTTCAAGGTCGACCTCGACCCCTCGCTGTCAGTGCTCGACGGGATCCTGCAGGCCAAGGACCGCGACGACGGCTCGCTCGCGGTGCGCTGCTCCTGCCGGGCGGCGATCTGCGGCTCCTGCGGGATGAAGGTCAACGGCTCCTCGACGCTGGCCTGCAAGACGCAGATCGGCGAGGCGCACGAGGCGGCCAACCGGCGCAACGGCGGCGGCGAGCCGATCGTCGTCGAGCCGATGGGCAACATGCCCGTGATCAAGGACCTGATCACCGACATGGAGTCGACGCACTGGACCAAGATCCGCCGCGTCACCCCATGGCTGCTGCCGCACGGCGAGGCGCCCGAGCGCGAGTACGTGGTCGAGCCCGAGTCGATGATCGACATCACCCAGTCGATGGCCTGCATCCAGTGCGGCGCCTGCGTCTCCTCCTGCCTCTCGATGGAGGCCGACCCCGACTTCATCGGCCCCGCCGCGCTGGCCAAGGCCTACCGCTTCGTCGGCGACCCGCGCGACGCGGAGACCAAGGAGCGCCTGCACGACCTGGCCGAGGATCCGCACGGGATCTACGACTGCACCCACTGCTTCAGCTGCATCGACGCCTGCCCGAAGGGGGTCGCGCCGATGGACCAGATCATGCGCCTGCGCCGCAAAGCCGGCGAGGAGGGAGTCGACGACCCCAACAACGGCCACAACCATGTGACCGCGATGACCAAGATCATCGAGAAATTCGGCACCAACGACGAGTCGCTGCTGATCCAGGAGTCCTACGCCCCCGGCCTCAAAGGCAAGCTCAAACCCCAGGGGATCAAAGAGCTGATCGTCTCGCTGCCGACCGTGCTGCGGGCGATCAAAACCGGCAAGGCACGGTCGCTCTCCAAGCTGATCCCCGGCATCCACCCGAAGCTGCCCGGCACCGCCCAGGACGAGGTCAAGGCGATCTACAAGCACACCGAGGAGCACCGCGAGGAATTCAACATCTACATCCGGGGCGAGGAGGACGTCGAACCGGAGCCCGACGAGCCCAGCGACGAGACGATGGTGGCGGAGGCAGCAGCCGCCGCGGAAAGCGAGGAGTCATGAAGCTCGCCTACTGGCCCGGCTGCGTCTCGCGCGGCTTCACCACGGAGCTGCACGGCTCGATGGCGATCGTGGCCGAGAAGCTCGGGATCGAGCTGGTCGAACTCGACCGCGCCAACTGCTGCGGCGCCGGGATCATCGCCGAGCACAACCAGGAGCTCGCCGATACGCTCAACGCCCGCACCTTCGCCCTCGCCCAGCAGACCGGCCTGGCGATGATGAACATCTGCTCGACCTGCCAGGGGGCGCAGTCGGAGTGCCAGCAGCGGCTCGACGCCGACTCGGCCTACCGCGCCCACATCAATGAGGTGCTGAGCGGCCAGGGCCTCGCCTACGAGAAGGGCAAGGACGGCTTCACCAACAAAAACTTCCTCTGGCTGCTGGTCGAGGACTACGGGCTCGACCAGCTGGCCGAAAAGGTCGTGCGGCCGCTCTCCGGCCTGCGCGTCGGTCCCTTCTACGGCTGCTACATCGTGCGCCCCAAGGAGCGGCTCGGCTACGAGGAGTTCCCGGAGCGCGACCTCTACCTGGAGAAGCTGATCGAGGTTCTCGGCGGCGAGGTCGTCGAGTACGACGGCGCCCGCAAGTGCTGCGGCTTCCCGGTGATCACGATGAACCGCGAGACCTCGCTGCGCCAGGCCGGCACCCACGTCGGCGACGCCCTCGACGCCGGGGCCGACTGCCTGGTCACCCCCTGCCCGCTCTGCCACCTGAACCTCGACATGCAGCAGCCCGAGGCGGCGAAGGCGGTCAATCGCGAGCTGGGCCTCGCGGTTCTGCACCTGCCGCAGCTGGTTGGCCTGGCGCTCGGCGCCGAACCGAAGCAGCTCGGGATGAGCAAGCACATCGCCTCGACCGGCTGGGTCGAGGAGCGACTCGTCGCCGGCGCCCCGGCCTGAGCGAAACCGAGAGGGGCGGACGGCAGCGGTGAGCCGGGCCCGCTGGACGACGCTGATCGTCGTCTCGGCGGCGACGGCGATCCTGCTGCTCGACGTAACCGTCGTCAACGTAGCCCTGCCGGCGATCCGTACCGACCTCGGCGCCAGCTTCGGTGAGCTGCAGTGGGTGATCGATGCCTACGCGCTGGCCCTGGCGGCGACGCTACTCGGCTGGGGATCGCTCGCCGACCGCGTCGGTCGCCGGCGAATCTTCGCCGGCGGGCTCGTCGCCTTCGCCACCTTCTCGGCGCTCTGCGGCGTCGCTCCCTCCGCGCTCGTCCTCGATCTCTCGCGCGCCGCCCAGGGAGTCGGCGCGGCGGCGATGTTCGCCTCCTCGCTGGCGATCCTCGCCGACGAGTTCCGGGGAGCCGAGCGCGGCTTCGCCCTCGGCGTCTGGGGCGGGATCACCGGCGCCTCCCTGGCCATCGGCCCGTTGGTCGGCGGCCTGCTGACCGACACGCTCTCCTGGCGCTGGATCTTCTTCGTCAACCTGCCCGTCGCCGCGCTGCTCGTCTGGCAGACCGCCCGCAGGCTGCCCGAGTCGCAGGACAGCTCAGCGCCGCCGCTCGACCTCGCCGGCATGGCGAGCTTCGGCGCGGCCTGCTTTCTCCTGACCTATGGCCTGATTCGCGGCAACGAGGATGGCTGGGGCAGCGCCCCGATAGTCGCTGCGCTGGCCGGCGGCGCGGTGCTGGCGCTCGTCTTCATCGCGATCGAGATGCGCTCGCGGGCGCCGATGCTGCCCCTGCACTTGTTCCGGATCCCGGCCTTCAGCGGCACCGCGCTGGTTGCCTTCGCGCAATCGGTCGCCCTCTACCCGTTGCTTCTCTTCCTGGCGATCTACCTGCAGGTCGGCCTCGGCCTCTCGGCGACCGGCGCCGGCCTGCGCATCCTGCCCCTGACCCTGGTCCTGGTCGTCGTCGCGCCGATCTCGGGGCGCCTCACCGGCCGCCTGCCGCTGCGCATCCCGCTGACCGCCGGGCTCGTGCTAATCGGCCTCTCGCTGCTGTTGATGCGCACCGCCAACGGCAGCTCCGATTGGACCGCCCTGCTCCCCGGCCTGCTGGTCGGTGGCCTGGCGGTGGGGACGATCAGCCCCGCCCTGGCGGCGGCGATGGTCAGCGTCCTGCCGGTCGAGCGCAGCGGCCTCGCCTCGGGTATCAACAACACCTTCCGCCAGCTCGGGATCGCTACGGGCGTCGCCGGCCTGGGCGCGATCTTCGCGCACCACCTGGCCGGCGGCCCGAGCGGCAGGGAGGCGATCGTCGCCGGCCTCGACGCGGTGCTGTTGGTCGCTGCCCTGGTCGCACTGTTCGGCGCGGCGCTCGCCTGGCCGCTGCTCGGGTCGCAGCGCGCGACGCCGCCCGCCTGACCTCAGTGGTGTGACCCGAGATCGGTGCGCCGCGCCAGCCAGCGGGTGCCGAGCGTGTCGGTCAGGCCGTGGGCGACGATCGAGACGATCACGACGATCGCGGCGACGTCGAAGACCAGCTCGCGTTCGCCGACGTTTGACTTGAGCACGAAGAGGGCGAACAGCATCGAGGCCACCCCCTTCGGCCCGAACCAGGCCATGAACAGCTTCTCGTCGCGCGGGATGCCGGTACGCATGAACGACAGCAGGACCGCGGCCGGCCTGGCGACGACGAGGGCGAAGACGACGAAGATCACCAGCGGCGGGATGCTGTGCTCGAAACCAGTTGCGACGATGAGGCCGCCGAAGACGAAGAAGGTGACGACCTGGAGGATCGTGCCGGCGTTCTCGGCGAACTCGATGAATCCCTGTGGGACTTCGCGCTCGGTGGCACCCATCGCGATCCCGCAGAGGAAGGCGGCGATCAGGCCGTTGCCGAAGGTGACGTCGGCGAGACCGAAGGCGGCAAGGGCGAAGCCGACCGCGTAGATCCCCTCGTAGCGCGGCGTGATGCCACCGCCGGGAAGGCGGTGGTGCAAGCGGCCGCCGAGGCCGCCGAGGGCGAGGCCGATGGCGCCGCCGACCAGCGCCTCGCCGGCGAGCTTCGCAGCTTCGGTCTGGGCGTCGCCGGTCGGCGAGGCGAAGACCAGGAAGAAGAGGACGAAGGGAAGGGCCAGGCCGTCGTTGAGGCCGGACTCGAGGTTGAGCGTGTGGCGGACCGCCGGTGGGACGAGACGCGAGGTGACCACCGCCGAGGTGACCACCGGATCGGTGGGCGATAGCACGGCACCCACCAAGAAGGCCTCGGCCCAGCTGAGGCTCGGGAAGAGCACTTTGGCCGCCAGGCCAAGGAGCCCCATCGTGATCGGCAGCGAGATCACCAGCGAGCGGGCGACGGGGCTCCAGTGACGCAGCAGCAGCTCGCGCTCGACGAACATCCCGTCGGCGAAGAGGGTGAGGATCAGCGCCAGCTCGATCAGCTCGACGATCGATTCGTCGCCGGCCTCGACGTCGACCACACCGGCCGCGGCGAGGCCGATCCCGAGCCCTACGGACAGCACCGAGGCTGAGAGCACGGTTCCCCGCATCAGCCCCGAGAGCGCGGCGACCAGGGCCAGCACGCCGCCGAAGAGCAGGACCGCGTCGCCGAAGCCGATATCCATGCTGCCCTTATATGGGGTCGGGCGGCGCCTGCGTCGGGTCGTTCAACCCAGCAGGCCGCGCTCGACCAGCAGCTCGGCGAGCTGGACGGTGTTGGTCGCCGCGCCCTTGCGCAGGTTGTCGGAGACGACCCAGAGGTCGAGCGCGCGCTCGTTGCCGGGGTCGCGGCGGATGCGGCCGACGAAGACCTCGTCGCTGCCGGCCGCCTCGATCGCCATCGGGTAGCTCGCAGCCGCGGGGTCGTCGAGCACGGTCACCCCCGGCGCCGCGGCGAGCATCTCGCGGGCCCGCTCGGGCGAGAGTGGCTTGCGGGTCTCGACGTTGACCGCCTCCGAGTGGCCGGTAAGGACCGGCACCCGCACGCAGGTCGCGCTGACCCGGATCTCCTCGTCGCCGAGGATCTTGCGGGTCTCGTTGATCAGCTTGCGCTCCTCGTCAGTGTGGTCGTCCCCCGCGGCGAAGCTGCCGGCCTGTGGCAGCGCGTTGAAGGCGATCTGGTGGGGATAGACCGAGGCGGCTGGGCTACCGCCGTCGAGCGCCGCCCGCGACTCGGCCAGCAGCTCGTCGATCGCCGCCTTGCCGGTGCCGGAGACCGCCTGGTAGGTGGAGATCACCAGCCGCTCGATGCCGGCCTCGTCGTAGAGCGGTTTCAGCGCGACGACCATCTGCATGGTCGAGCAGTTGGGGTTGGCGACGATGCCCCTGTGCCCCTCGAGGGCGTCGGGATTGACCTCGGCGACAACCAGCGGCACGTCGTCGTGCATCCGCCAGTAGCTGGTGTTGTCGACGACGACCGCGCCGGCAGCGACCAGCTTCGGCGTCCACTCGGCGCTGACCGTGCCGCCAGCCGAGGAGAGGACGAGGTCAAGCCCCTGGATCGCGTCCTCACTCAGGGCCCGACAGGCAAGTCGCGAGCCGTTCCACTCCAGCTCCTTGCCAACGGAGCGCTCCGAGGCGAAGGGCACCACCTCGGCGGCCGGGAATTCGCGGCGGTCGAGCAGCTCGAGGATCGTCGTGCCGACCAGCCCGGTCGCCCCCAGAACCCCGACTCTGTATCCGTCGCCCGCCATCGGCCGAGTATGACGGCCGCTCAGCCGCTGACCGTGGGACGCTGCTCAGTGCCCATCGGATTCTCGGGCCGCACCGACTCGGCGCCGAGATCGAAGGCCTCGTGCAGGGCGCGAACCGCGTCGGGGACGCGATCCGCGGAGATGACGCAGGAGATCTTGATCGGCGAGGTGGAGATCATCTCGATGTTGATCCCCTCGCCGCCGAGCACGGCGAAGACCTTGGCGGCGACACCGGGATGCGAGCGCATGCCGGCGCCGACGATCGAGACCTTGCCGATACGCTCGTCGGTGCGGACCCCCTGGCTGACGCCGAGGCCGCCGACCGTGTCGGTGGCGGCTGCCAGATCGGAGCGGTCGACGGTGAAGGAGAGGTCGGCCAGCGCGTCGTCGCCGACCGGCTCGTTCTGGATGATCACGTCGACGTTGATGCCGGCGTCGGCCAGCGCGGTGAAGATCCGCCCGGCCACGCCCGGCTCGTCGCTGACGCCGGTCAACGTGACCCGAGCCTCCCCGTCGGAGTGGGTCACTGCGGTTACGAAAGGTTGCTCCACGGTCTGCTGCTCGCTCTCCTCTTCGCTGACCACGAGGGTACCGGGGCCGTCCTCGAAGCTGCTGCGGCAGTGGATGCGGACGCCGTGGTTGCGGGCGTACTCGACCGAGCGCAGCTGCAATACGCGGGCACCGGAGGCCGACATCTCGAGCATCTCCTCGTAGGAGGCGACCGGCAGCTTGCGCGCCTCCGGCACGATCCGCGGGTCGGCGCTGTAGACGCCGGCGACGTCGGTGTAGATCTCGCAGACTGCTGCGTCGAGCGCGGCGGCGAGGGCGACGGCGGTCGTGTCGGAGCCGCCGCGGCCGAGCGTGGTCACGTCGCGGCTGTCGGTCGAGACCCCCTGGAAGCCGGCGACGAGCACGATCCGCTCGGCGAGGGTCTCGCGGATGCGGTCGGCGCGCACGTCGATGATCTTCGCCCGCGTGTGCGAGGAGTCGGTGACGATCCCCGCCTGCGAGCCGGTCAGCGAGATCGCGTCGTGCCCCATGTCGTGGATCGCCATCGCGCAGAGCGCGCAGGAGATGCGCTCGCCCGTCGAGAGCAGCATGTCCATCTCGCGGGCCACCGGGCGATCGGAGATCTCCATCGCCTGGGCGACCAGCTCGTCGGTCGTCTTGCCGCGGGCGGAGAGCACGGCGACGACCCGGCTGCCGGCCTCGCGGGCGGCGACGATCCGCCGCGCCGCGCGCTTGATCTCCTCGGCGCCGGCGACGGAGGTGCCGCCGAACTTCATCACCACGATGTCGGACTTCGCCTCATTCATAGAGAACGGTTGAGGATAGTCCGGCAGGGCCAGTCGCGAGGAGCCCCACGGAGGGCGTGAGCCAGGTCACACTGCGCTACATACAGTGGCGGTATACGTGGCGGGGCGTTGAGCCACCTGAACGGTGGAGGAAGGGAGACTCTGATGTTCGACGCGCTCGCCCGTTTCACCGATCGCAACCCTCGCCGTATCGGCCTCTTCGCGATCCTCTTCTTCGTCCTGGCCGGGGCGCTCGGCGGCTCGGTCGCCTCGCGCCTCGACCCCTACGGCGCCGACGACCCGGCGACCGAGAGCGTCAAAGCCCGCGAGGCGCTGCTCGACGCCGGCTTTCGCGGCCCCGGGGCGATTGCGATCGTCCGCAACGCACCGGTCTCCTCGCCCGCCACCCGAGCGCGGGTCGAATCGATCGCGCGGCAGATCCGCAGCAACCCCGAGGTGGCCAACGTCAGCGGCTACTACCAGACGCGCTCGCGGGCCTTCGTCTCCAGGGACGGCCACTCGACCTACTTAGCGATCGGCCTGAAGCCGACCGGCGACAAGCAGTGGCAGGAAGCTGGCGACAGCGTCGTCGAGCAGATGAGCGGCAGGCCCGGCGTCATTGTCGGCGGCGGCGCGGTTTCTCTGGAGCAGGTCAACAAGCAGGTCGAGGAAGACCTGAAACTGGCCGAGATGCTCGCCGTCCCGCTGCTCTTCTTCTTCTCCTTCCTCTTCTTCCGCAGCCTCGTCGCGGCGCTGCTGCCGGTGATGATCGGGGTGCTGGCGATCATCGGCACCTTCCTGGTGCTGCGCGGGCTGAGCGAGGTGGGCTCGATCTCGATCTTCGCCCTCAACCTGACCACCGGCCTCGGCCTCGGCCTGGCGATCGATTACAGCCTCTTCATCGTCTCCCGCTACCGCGAGGAGATCGCCAAGGACGGCCCCGGCCTGGCGGCAATGCGGCGCGTGATGGCGACTGCCGGGCGAACGGTCTTCTTCTCTTCGCTGACGGTGGCGGCGGCGCTCGCCTCGCTGATCGTCTTCCCGCAACGCTTCCTCTACTCAATGGGCTTCGGCGGCTCGCTGGTGACGCTGCTGGCGGCTGCGGTCTCGCTGACCGTCCTGCCGGCCGTCCTGACCCTGCTCGGTACCCGCGTCGACTCGCTGGCGCCGAAGGCGCTGCGCCGCCGAGCGGAAGCTGAGACGCGACCCGACGCGCAGGGCTTCTGGTACCGGCTGTCGCGCTTCGTGATGCGTCGCCCGGCGCCGGTGGCGACGCTGAGCGCGCTCTTTTTGATCGTCCTCGGGATCCCTTTCTTCGGCATCAAGTTCACCTCGGCCGACCCGCAGATCCTGCCCGAGGAGGCGAGCGCGCGCCAGGTCTACGACGCGATGCAGGAGGAATTCCCGCCCTACCGCGACACGCCGATCTGGGTCACCGTCGAAGGCGGCGGGCCGGCGGCACTGGCAAAGACGCGGGCGCAGGTGTCGAAGGTGGAGGGCGTCGCCGCGGCGCTGCCTCCGCAGCGCATCGCCCCGCGACTCGGTTTGATCGAGACGATCTCCGCGGACAGCTTCCGCTCCGAGGCCAGCCAGTCGACGGTCGAAGCGCTCCGCGAGATCGCGGTGCCCGGCGCCAGACTGCGGGTGGGCGGCGCCACCGCGGACTTCGTCGACTTCCAGAGCAGTCTCGCCCGCCACCTGCCGATCGCCGCCGCGATCATCGTCTTGGCGACGCTCGTGATCCTCTTCCTGATGACCGGCTCGGTCGTCCTGCCGATCAAGTCGCTGATCATGAACTTCCTCAACCTCAGCGCCGTCTTCGGGTTGCTGGTGCTGATCTTCCAGGAAGGACGACTGGAAAGCGTCTTCGACTACACCAGTCAGGGAGCGCTCGAGCAGACGATGCCGATCCTGCTCTTCGCCGTCGCCTTCGGTCTCTCCACCGACTACGCCGTCTTCCTGCTCTCGCGGATCAAAGAGGCGCGCGACAACGGCGCCTCGGACTCCGAGTCGGTGGCGATCGGCCTGGAGCGGACCGGGCGGATCGTCACCGCGGCGGCGCTGATGTTCGCCGTCGCGATCGGCGCCTTCGCCACTTCGAAAATCATCTTCGTCAAGCAGAACGGGATAGGCACCGCGCTGGCGGTCCTGATCGATGCCAGCATCATCCGGGCGCTGCTGGTCCCCTCCTTGATGGAGCTGCTCGGCAAGTGGAACTGGTGGGCGCCGGCACCGCTGCGACGCCTGCACGAGCGCTTCGGGATCAGCGAGTCTCAGTCGCCGAACTTGGTTCCCTGAGAGCCCTTGGCGTAGGCGCAGCGGAACTTCTCCGGCGCGCCCACCGGGGCGCCGCCGGCAAAGCCGCCGTGGTTGTAGTTGTCGTAGACGGTGATGTAGTTGAGCGTGTCGGGCAGTGGGTCGGCAGGCATCGGCACCGGGTCGGGCTCGCCGAGGTTGCCGTTCCCTTTGGAGCCGACCGTGACCCCCTCCGAGCCGGCGGCGCGACCGCCGGCGGTGGTCGTCGTCAGGTCGCCGCTCATCTCGCGGGCGTCCTTGATCCCGTTTTTCGGGGTGGCGAATTCGTCGACGCCGGAGGTCAGCGGGCTGTCGTCGATCTTGCTCTGCAGCTTGACCTTCGGCGCGGCGCCGATCAGCTGCGCCGCGGTCGGCAGCCAGCCGCCTTCGCGGACGCATTTCTGCGCCGCGTAGACGAAGTCGTTCTTGCCGGTGTCTTTGGGTGGGACCGGGTTGAGGCCGGATTCCAAGCACCAGGTGCCGAGGTCGACCGCATCGGGGATCGGGCAGTTGACCGTCAGGTCCTTCTTGGTCGCGTTGCCGAGCCGCTTGGACTGCTTCGCGAACTTGACTGCCGGCAGGTAACGCGCCGGGATCTTGCCGTGCTTGTCGAGGCGCACCAGCGCACCCCCTCCCCCGCCCTTCTTGGCCGGCGCGGCGCCGCCCATCGAGAAGACCAGCGCCAGCAGCGAGACGAGCAGCGCGGCGGCGGAGAGCAGCCGCGGAACCGGGTCCGGGCGCCGCGTCGAGGTGAAGATCGGCATCGAGCTCATCGGGACGCTCCTTCGTTGACTTTGGCGGGAACCAGATCGCCCTGGATTGGGGCTTCGTCGTCGGCGCCCTTGGCGTGCTCGTCGCTGGCCAAGCCAGTCAGGACGAGCGAGCCGCCGGGACCGATGTCGGCACCTGCCAGGACCGATTCGCCGACCGCGACCCTCGAGACGTCGATCGTCGGCGGCACGGCGAGCAGCAGGTCCTGGCCGTCGGCGCGGACGTCGTCGGCGGAGATCGCCAGCTGGGCGGTTTCGGGGTGGATCGCGGCGACGATCCCCGCCAGGTCGGCGTGGGTAAAGGGCGCGCCGCCGGTGCTGAGGCTGCTCTGCCAGAGCCCGCCGACGGAGGCACCCGGCTGCGGCTTTTCGATTTCGGCGCTGACCGTCGCGTAGGCGCCGAGTGCCGGCAACGCTACCGGGACGCCGTTCGGGTCGGGATGGACGCGGATCAAGGGCGAGGTGCCACGATTCGACAGCGCGTAGGCCGGTGCGGCAGGGTTGGGGTCGACAAAGGTGACGATCCCCGCGAGGCTGACCGTGTCGGCGTCGCCGGTCGCCTTGCGCTTGCCAGCCTCGACCAGAGTGCCGTTCGCGAGCGTGCGGATCGGCACTTCCACCTGTGTCCCCAGCGCCGGCCGCTTGCCGGCGTGGACGGCGCTCATCACGCCGCCTTCTTCGGCGACCGTGTAGCTGCCGGCGGCGGGGTTGACGTGGACGACCGTGCCGCCGAGCAGCGGCTCTTCCGACTCGCCATCCTGGGACTCTGGCTCGGCGGGTGCATCGCCTTCGTCGGCGGATGCCGGCGCGCCCGACCGACTTTGACCCCCCTCCACTGGGGTCAAAGTCGGTAGCGGTTCTTCCGCGAGGGGTGCGGCTTCCGGGAAGGGCGCGGCTTCGCCGCCGGTGGCGCCGAGCGCCGAGCCACCAGCGGGAGACGGGCCGCCCGCGCGCGTTTCGCCGGCTTCCGCTTCACCCTCGCCGCCGAGATCGGGGATTTCGATCACCTGCCTGGCGCCGGCGAAGGTGCCGGAGGCACCCGGCCCGATGGCGACGCCGATGAAGAGCCCGAAGCCGAGTGCGACGGCGGAGAGCGGCGCCGCCCAACGGCGGTTGGTGATCGGCAGCGCCGCCCAGCGGATCAGTCGGTCGGCCGCCGGTCCCCGGCGCAGCAGCCGCTTCACGGGCCGACCGCCGTCGCACCCAGGGCAGCAGCGGCACTCGGCATCAGGTCCTTGCCGCACTGCCAGCAGAAGGCCGCACCCTGGGCGTAGAGCGCGCCGCAGTTGCCGCAGGCGCCGGCGGCGCCGGCCTGGTCGAGCCTCAGCATCCGCTCGACCTCGCTCAGCTCGGCCTCGACCTGCTGCAGCTTCGCCGCCCGGCGGGTCAGCACGTCGAGCCGGAAGTGATCGCGGATCGCCATCTCGTAGGCGATGCCGCCAAGATCCCACTGCAGGTCGACCAGCTCGCGCGCGAGCCGGTCGCGGCGCCTCTCGAGGTCGCTGCTCACTTGATCACTTCCCCTCCGCCTTCGCCCCCGCCGGGAGCCGTGGTCTTGTCGATCGGCGGCGGCTTGCCTGGCGTGGCGATTTCGTTGGGCAGCTTCTTGCTCTGTTCCTCGTAGCTGGCGCCACTCTGGGAGTGCAGCGATTCGAGCGCTTCGTCGCTGGCTTCGACCGGTTCCTCGCTCTTCGCCGAGCCGCTCCCGGCCAGGCTGCCGCCCTTCTGCTTGCCACCGGGCTCCGGGGCCACCGTTGCAGGCGACTTTCCGGCGCCCGCTCCGCCCTCTTTGGCGGTGGACGCTTCCGCCCCTTCACCGCTCCCGTGAACGACAATCGGCGCCGGCGCCGGGGTGGAGCTGTCGCCCCCCCTGCCGATCAGGACGCCGACAAGCAGCATCAAGCCCAGCACCGCGATCCCGCCGACCGCGGCGAGTGGCGCGTAGTCGCGCTGCGGTTCGTCCCCGTCGGCCGCTGGCTGCGACGGCGATGTTGTCTGAGGGGGGAGTGGGCCCGAGCGAGGGGAGGCCTGCTCTTCGGCTTCGCCTGCGTCGGCCGCCGTCGCCATGTAGTGGCGATAGTCGACGCGGGCCCCGCCCCGGCGCCGGCCGCAGTTGAGGCAGTAGCGCTGGTCGGCGGCGAGCGGCGCGCCGCACTCCTGGCAGGGCTCGCCGTGCTGGCCACGGTCGGCAGGCAGCTCCAGAGCGGGCCGAGATTGCGTCTGGCCTGGCGTCGCCGAGATCGGAGTCTCCGTCATCCCGGGCCCCCCTCCGACCCGGAGAGCGTCGGCAGCTCGGTCAGCTTTAGCTCGGCTCCGCTCGGGTCGCCGATGAAGAAGACGGTGTATTTCAGCGCTTTAGTCTCGGGCTTCAGGTGTTCGATCGCGCCACGACCGGCGGCGACGACCTCGTCGCCGCGCCGGGCGACCACGTAGAGCAGCAGCCGCCCCTGATCGCTGCCGGTGCGGTTGACGACCGTGCCGGTGGCCGAGATCCCCGACACCGGATCGCCTTCCAGGTGCGGCTGCGAGACCTCGATGGCAGGCATCTCGCCGCGGAAGGTCGAGCCGCCGGCGCCGACCTTCACGTCGACCGACTTCGGCTTGCCAGTGGTGAAGACCTGGTCGTCTACCCATTCGGCGTTGCCGTTGGCGGGGATGAAGGAGATCGAGGCAAGCGCCGGCTCGATGCCGGGGATGTCGTTGCTGTAGACGGTCTTGCCCTTGGCATCGCGCACGTCGATCAGGATCGGCACGTCGACCAGGTCGGCGTCGGAGTCGTTGTGCACTGCGACGACGACCGCGTTGCCTTCGGCGTTGCCGAGCAGGGCCTTGAAGACGACTTCGACGTCGGGGTTCCGCTTCTTGATCTCGAGGCCCTTTTCGGCGATCAGGGTGCCGGCGCCCTCCTTTTCGAGCTCGGCGCTCTTGTCCTGGGTCGACTGACAGGCGCTGAGGCCGAGCGCCAGCGCGGCGAGGCCGGCGGCGGCGAGCAGCTGGGCGGTCATCCGAAGCCCCCGCTGACGTACTCGCGGGTGCGCTCGACGACCGGCGAGCTGAAGACCTGCGCCGCCTCGCCGTACTCGACCATCTCGCCCAGGTACATGAAGGCGACGTGGTCGGCGACCCGCTGGGCCTGCTGCAGGTTGTGGGTGACGATCACGATCGCGATCTCGCTGCGCAGCGCGACGATCGTCTCCTCGATCGTCTGGGTCGAGATCGGGTCGAGCGCCGAGCAGGGCTCGTCGAGCAGTAGTACCTCCGGGCGCACGGCCAGCGAGCGGGCGATGCAGAGGCGCTGCTGCTGGCCACCCGAGAGCGCCAGCGCCGGGTGGTCGAGGTTGTCCTTGACCTCCTCGAAGAGGCCGGCGCGGTGCAGAGCCTCACTCACCGCCGGCTCCAGCTCGCGCTTTGCCGGCTTCTTCGAGCCGCGCTCGCGCAGGCCGTAGGCGACGTTGTCGAAGATGCTCATCGGGAAGGGGTTCGGCTGCTGGAAGAGCATCCCGACGCGACGCCGCAGAAAGGTCGCGTCGTAGAGGTCGACGTCCTCGCCGTCGAGCAGGATGCGGCCACCGCGCACCGCTCCGGGGGTCAAGTCGACGAGGCGGTTGAGCGAACGCAGCAGCGTCGTCTTGCCGCAACCCGAGGGCCCGATCAGGGCCAGCACCTCACCTTGGCGGACGCTCAACGAGACCCGGTCGACGGCCAGCTTGCTGCCGTAGGCGATGCTCAGCTCCTCGGTCCGCATGCGCTCGACGGGCACCGTCTCGGCGCGGGCCATGCGGCGCAGTTGCGGCGCCGGCTGCCCGGCCGGCCCATGGCCGTTTCCCCCGGCGGGCGGCGGGACGACGGTCGGCGCCTCCTCGACGCGAATCCGCCGCACCGGCGGCGGCACGCTCATCGAGTCCACGAGGCCCCCCTACCACGGGTGATCAGGTCGACGATGAAGTTCAGCACCAGGACGATCAGCAGCAGCACGAAGGCCGCGGCGTAGGCCTTCTCCGGGGCGCCGCCTTCGCCCGCCGGCGAGTTGTTGTAGACGAAGGTGGTCAGCGTGCTGCCGTTGCCGGTCAGCACGTCCCAGACCGGCACGCCGCCGTTCGGTTCGAAGCGCAGCGTCGCCCCGAGCAGGATGAAGACGATCGCCGTATCGCCGACGATCCGCCCCATGCCGAGCGTGATCCCGGTGCCGATGCCGCGCCGCGAGGCCGGCAGCAGCACGCGGCGGATGGTCGAGGCCCGGTCCTTGCCGAGTGCGTAGGAGGCCTCGCGCAGGTGCCGCGGGATCGCCTGCAGCGCCTCGCGGGTGGCGCCGACGACCAGCGGCAGCGCGATCAGCGACATCATCGCCCCGGCAATCACGAAGGAGCGACCCAGCGGCGTCGCCCCTTCGCCGACCGGCGAGAAGAGGCCGAAGAAGCTCTGCTGGAAGACCAACAGGCCGAAGATCGCGAGGACGATGCTGGGCGTGCCGGCGACGATCTCGACCCCCGACTCGACGGCCCGCGCCAGCCAGCCCGGACGGCCGTACTCGCTCAGCCAGACGGCGATCGAGACACCGAGCGGCGCCGCCAGCACGGTGCCGAGGGCGGCGACCAGCAGCGTCCCCTCGACCGCGTCGAGGAAACCGCCGCTGCTGCCCCCACCGAGGCCGGCCTCAGGGTGGCTGAAGAGGTCTTCGAGGCTGAGGTACTGCAGGCCGCGGAAGAGCATGTAGAGGACAATCGCGGCGGCGATCAGGCAGAGCAGGATCCCCGCCGCCCAGGCGAGCGCCAGGCCGACGCGGTCGCCGATGCTCCATGAGTCGTTGCCTCGCAGGCGATCGAGGAGCCCGGTGAGGCGGATCCTTTCGGCGTAGGCGCTCATGGCTAGTGCGCCTGCAGCGTGTATTTGCGCATCGAGCGCCGCGCCGCCCAGCCGGCGAAGGAAAGGAAGGCGCTGGAGATCAGCAGGATCGCCGCGAAGGCGTAGATCGTCTGGCCGGAGGGCGTCACCGAGAGCTCGTCGGCGTGGTCGACGATCGTCGCCGCCAAGGTGCGCGCCGGCTCGAAGAAGAAGGTGACGCCATCAAGCGGGTTCGGCGCGAAGCCGACCGAGCCCGAGACCATCGAAAGCATGATCGCCTCACCCAGCGCCCGCGCCGTGGCGAGCACCGCGGCGGCGACGATCGCGGGGCGGGCGGCCCGCAGCCCAACCGTGCGCAATGCCCGCCAGCGGTTGACGCCGAGCGCCGCGGCGCCCTCGGTCCAGCCGCGCGGAACCGAGCGCAGCGCGTCGCTGACGATCGCGACCATGATCGGCGTGATCATCACGGTGAGGACGAGCACCCCGACCAACACGCTGGTGCCGTCGAGCTGGATCACGAACTGCACCGATTCCTTTTCGGCGCCGGAGATCACCTGGTTGCCGACGAAGGGCACCAGCACCAGCAGGCCGATCAGGCCGTAGATCACCGACGGGACCGCGGCCAACAGGCGGATGACCGGCTGCAGGATCCCGGCCAGCCAGGCCGGTGCGAACTCGACGATGAACATCGCCGAGAGCAGCGAGATCGCCGTCGCCAGGAAGACGGCAGCGCCGGTGATCAGCGCCGTTGCGTAGAGCAGCGGCCAGGCGTGCAGGGCGTAGACGTACTGGCTGGGGTTCGACGGCGAGTTGAAGATCGCAGTCAGCTGTTCGTCGACGTTGCCGCCGGGGCCGAACCAGGCGAGACCGTTGTGCGAGAAGGACGGCCAGGCCTTCGAGAAGACGAAGACGATCATGAACGCGATCAGCAGCAAAACCACCGCGGAGAGCGCGCCGAGCATCAGCTCGGCGCGCCTGTCCGTGCGGTCCGCCTGCCCCGCGTCCGCGCCGCCCGCGCTCACTAGTGAAGCGGTACCCAGTTCGTGCCGATCACCGATGCCGCGGCGCTGTTGTGCGTGATCCAGCTGATCCACGCCTTGGCTGCGCCCTTCGGTGCGCCGCGGGTAACCATGTAGAAGTTGCGCGAGCCGCCGTACTGGCCGGACTTGGCGTTGCGCAACGTGCAGGGGACGCCCTGGTAGGGGATCGCGTGCACGCCCTGGGTGAAGAAGAGCGAGACGTAGCCGACAGCCGCAGGGTCCGATTTGACCACCTGCTGGACCAGTCCGTTCGACGTTTTCTGGCTGGCGCCGCCGAACACCTTGGTCGTGCCCATGAAGATGCGCTGGAAGGCGTCCTGGGTACCTGAGCCGGGGGTGCGGACGGAGATGTCGATCGTGCCGCGCTGGGTCGCCCCCGGAACGCTGCTCCAGGTGCGGATGCCGCCGCCGAAGATCGCCTGCACTCCCGCCTGGTCGATGGTCGGGACTGGGTTGGCGTTGTTGGTGACGATGCAGACCGCGTCGCGGGCGATTTTGGTGAAGACGAGCCCGCCCGGATCGCTCGGTTTCGGATCGCGCGAGGAGTTGCCGATCGTCACCCGGCCGGCGGCGGCGTCGGCGACGCCGATGTCGGAGCCCCCCTGCAGCAGCTTGAAGTTGACGCAGTGGCCGCAGACCTGCAGGTACCTCTTGGCAAGCAGCGAAGCGAGCGGCGCGACCGAGGTCGAGCCGCTCATCGTGATGGTCGGCTTGGCGGTGGCTCCGGCTGGAGCCAGCAGCGAAGCGCCGAGAGCCAGGGCCGCGAAGACGGCCAGCGGGCGTGGGAAGTTCATCTGATGGTCACTCCTGGTGACGGGTTCGGGACAGTGGGCAGCGAAGCAAGTGTCGAGTCGGCCAGCGGCAGGGAGGTGAACGCGACGTGACTGTCCGGATAAGAACTGGTAACGCAGCCGCACGGCAGGCGTGGCCGCGCGCGTAACCACTTGGTATCTCCTTGGTCACATCTTTCGCGCCGGCGGCGAGCAAGCTTCTGCCAATGCGCGACCGCGTACCGCTGCGCTTGCCGCCGCTCCTGACGGCTTTGCTAGTGGTGGCGTGCCTCGTCGCCCCATCGCGTGCCGCGGCGGCGATCTCCCCGGTCCACATGGTGGACGGGCCAAGCGGTGACGTGGTGGCGATCGAAGACGCGGCGATGGCAGAAGACGGGACCGGCGGCCTCGTCTACCTGCGCAAGGAAGGCGGCCGCAACCACGTCTTCGTCGCCCGCTTCGGCGCCGGCTGGAGCGCACCGCAGCGGGTCGACATTGGCCAGAAATTCGACTCGAGCTGGGCGCGGATAGCGGCCGGCGACGGCGGTCGCCTGCTCCTCACCTGGGTGCAGGAGTTCGGCGCCGGCAACGACCGCATGTTCTCGGCGACGCTCGACCCCGGCGCAACCGGGTTCGAGGCGCCGGTTCCGGTCGACCTCAACGTCGGTGAAGCGACCGCCAGCTTCCCCGACCTGGCGATGAACGCCGGCGGCCAGGCGTATCTGACCTATCTGGTGATCACCGACAACAGCACGGCGAACCCCCCCGGCTACCTGGGCATCGACGTGCGCGTCGCCCGCTACAAAGACCGCCTCTGGTCGGTCCTCGGCAATTCCCTCGACCGCAACCCGGCGATCCCGATGCCGGTGCCGACCGCCGCCGCCGGGCCGAAGATCGGGGTCGACGTCAACGGCAACGCGCTCGTCGCCTGGCGCGAGCCCGACGATGAATTCGTCAACCGGGTCTGGGCCCGGCGGGTCTTCGGCGGGACCTTCGGCGTGCCGCTGCTGGTCAGCCCATCCAGCTGGGAAGGAGTCCCCTTGCGCGGCGCCGCCGACGCCTTCTCGCTCGACGTCGCCGGCTTCGGCCAGGCGGCGGTGGCGCTGCGCCAGCTCCCCGGGCAGGCGGGAAAGATCGGCGGTCCGCGGGCATTCGTCAACGAGATCCCCGACGCCTTCGCGGAAGGGGCCGCCGCCTTCCTCGGCCCGCGTCTCGCCGACGGTGGCGAACGGGGCGGCCTCGGCGTTCCAAGCGTCGCCGTCGACCCCGAAGGAGGCTTCGGCACTGCTTTTGCCGGCGGCGCCGCCACGCTCTGGACGAGCGGCGACAACGCCGCGATCGGGCCGACGGCGCGAATCGACGACGGCGGCAGCGCGATCGCCGGCGAACCGCAGCTCGACGTCGCCGAGAGCGGTGCCGCGGCGATCGCCTGGCAGGAGCAGCGCGGTGGCAGCGGCGCCGTCGCGGCGCGCGAAGTCGCGGCCGACGGTCGCAGCGAATCGGCCCCGCTCAGCACCCCGGTCGGCGGCACGGTCGGCGGACTTGCCCTGGCCGGCTCGGGCCTCGGCGACGCGATCGTCGCCTGGCAGCAAGGAAGCGGTGCCGCGGCGCAGATCGCCGCGGCGACGATCGACGCACCACCCGAGCCGATGCTGGTCGAAGCGCCGGAAGGCTGGCAGCGCAAGAAGGAGCTGCGAGTCTCCTGGGAAGCGGCGGCCAACGCGATCGGCGGGCTGAGGTACTCGGTCAGCATCGATGACCAGCCGGTGAGCAAGCCGACCAGGAAGCTGCACACCGTCTTCTCCAGCGGCAAGGCCGGCGAAGGGCGGCACCGCCTGCAGGTCTTCGCGATCGACGACGCGAGGCAGGAAACCGGTAGCCGTGAGCAGGCCTTGCTGATCGACCGCCGGGCGCCGCGGGTGCGGCTGCGTCGCCGCGGCAGCCGGGTCGCTATCCGGGTCCTCGACGGCGCCCGCCGCGCAAGCTCGGGCTTCAAGCGGGGTGGAGTGAAGATCTCCTTCGGCGACCGCGGTGCCAGTGCCTCGGGGTCTGCGCCACACCGCGCCGCCGCGTCGCGGCGGCGCGGGCGGGGCAAGGCCAAAGGGCCCAACGCGGTCGCGCGCCACCACTCCTACGCCAAGCCCGGCCTCTACACGATCGTCGTCAAGGCGAAAGACCGGGCCGGCAACACGGCAACGCTGAGGCGCAAGGTGCGGGTCGGGTGAGGCGCCGCCGCAAGGCCGGCCTGGCGCTTGCCGTCCTGCTCAGCGCCCTCACCCCGCCGACCGCGGCGGCCTTCTACGACAACGGTTTCGACGCCGTTCCCGGCGCCTTCCTGGTATCCGCCGACTACAACCGCCTCGAAGAGGGCGATGACGCGACGAGCTTTGCGGCGATCTCAGCCGACGGGCGCTACGTCGTCTTCCAGACCCGAGCGCGCAACTTCTTCGCCGACGAGGACGCCGACCCGGCCGGCCGTTACCGCGCGGGCGGAGTCTTCCGCTTCGACCTGGGGACTCGAGCGTTACAGAAGGTCGCCGACGGCAACCTCTTCGAAGAAGGCACCAACGCCTTCCTACGGCGCGGCGCGGCGAATCCCTCGGTCAGCGGCGACGGTCGCTACGTCGCCTTCTCCACCGCCCAGCAACTGGTCCCGGCCGACGGCAACGAAAACGTTGACGCCTACGTGCGCGACATGAACCTGCCGCTGCCCCCTGGCGGCGCCTGCAGCGGCGGCGGCCAGTGCGCGTACCGCCTCGTCTCGGCGCGCGACGGCAGCGAAGCGCCGGCGAGCTACGGGCCTCCAACGGTCTCGCTGCCCGGGAGCAATCCGGGCGCCGAGGTCGCGCGAGGCGGGGCGATCAGCGCCGACGGGAACCGAGTCGTCTTCCGCACCGACGCCCCCACCGACCTGCCGGCCGAGGCCACGACCGACGTTCCCGCCGGCCAGCTCTTCGTCCGCGACCTGGCGACCCAGCGGACGACGCTCGTCACCGCCAGCCGCGACCCCGAAACGGGCCAGATGACCCAACAGCCGGCGGGTGGCGCGCTCGGCGGGGCGATCAGCGCCGACGGCACGACGGTCGCCTGGACCGGCGACAACGCAAGCGCTCAGACGCGCTTCCTGCGCGGCGAGCCGACCTCGGCGAGCGAGGACTACTACCTCTGGCGCCGCATCGCGGCGGGACCGGGGGCGCCGACGCGGCGCATAACCGGCATCGCCGACCCCGACGACCCGACCTGTGCGGCGATGGAAGCGGCCAACCCGGGGATGACGACGAGCTTCAACCAGACCTCGACGGGCCCCTGCTACGGGCCGCTGACCGACCAGGAGTCGCTGCCGGCCAGCATCGCCTCGCAGCTGCCGGTGCTGAGCGGCGACGGCAATACCGTCGCCTTCCTGACCGGCTCCGGCCCGCGCCCGGACGTGACCACCGGCTCGGGCCTCGACCTCTACCTGACCAGCATGAAGCCCGGCCTCAGCCGCAAGGCGGCGACCACCGAGCTGACCCGCGACGGCACCTCGACCAGCCCGGCGCTGGCCGCCTCGATCGAGGGACTGGCGATGACCGCGGATGGCCGCCACCTGGCGCTGGCCACCGTGCGCACGACCTTCACCCTGCCGGTCCTGCAGCTCGTCGGCGAACCGCGCTCGATCGCCGACGTCCGCGACCTCTACGCGATCGACCTCGAAGAACATACCGTCGAACGCGTCACCCACTCGGTTGAAGACGGCGACGCGAACGGCGACGTCGACCCGCACATGACGCTGTCCTCCGATGCCGGGCTAATCGCCTTCTCGTCCTTCGCAGCCAACATGTTCGTCGGCGATGCCAACGACCGGCCCGATGCTTTCGTCGTCACCCGCGAGAGCGAACCGCCAGCGCAAGGCCCACCGCCGTCGGCACGCCGCGGCGGCGCGGCCTCGATCGAAGAATTCGGCCGCCGCCGCCTGTCGGTGCGCGCGCGCTCGGCAGCCAACGGGACCGTGGTGCTGACCGTCTCGGTGCCGGGTGCCGGGCGCCTCACGGCCACCGTCCGCAAGAAGGGACGCAAGCTGGCGCAGGACGGGAGCCGACCGCGGCGCAAAGGCAAAGCGCGTCTGGTCCTGCGCCTGCACGGCAAGGCGCGGGCGCAGGTCGCCGGCGGCACGGAACTCCATGCCCGGGCCAAGGTCGGCTTCGCGGGAGGCGGAAAGCGGCTCCACGGCTCCGTTGCCGTGATTTTCGCCCGGCATTAGGCCCGCAGTTATCCAAATTTTCTCAATTTCGACACACCGGGTTCACCGCATCGCCAGACGGGTCAGAAACGCTATGGCGACATGGCCGTTCCACCATCGGCACAGGCGTCGCCCGAGGGCAGGCAGAGGATCGCCAACGTCGAGATCCGCCCGACGGAGCTCCAGGTGCTGGTCGAGGGGCGCCGCGCTGGCCTCACCGTGCGCGAGTTCCAGCTCTTCTTCCTGCTCGCCGAGCGTCTAGACAGCGTCGTCCAGCGGCCCGAGATCTACGAGCTGATGTGGGGCGGCGAGATGCGCCGCCGCGACCGCTCGGTGGACGTCCTCGTACGCCGCGTGCGCAGCAAGCTGGAGAGCGTCGCCCCCGACTGGCGCTACATCCACACCCACTTCGGCATCGGCTACCGCTTCAGCCCCGAGCGGATTCGCTGAGCACCCAGCGTCGGCCGTCGGAATCCCATCTCCCGGCTGGGACATCACCAGCCAAGATCGCGTCGACCTCGACTGGCTCGATTCCCGCAAAGCTGAGGAGATCTTCGGTGCGAAGGATCTCGGTGGCAAGCGCGTCATCGGCTCGGAAGCCGACATCGAGCAGGAACATCTCGAAGGGACGTCCTGCCAAGGATGCCGAAACCCGGAAGCGGTGACTGCCGCCCAGGAGGTCCTCGGGTGCGCCGACCCTCTCAATGAGATAAACGAAGAAGTCGCCTGCATCGTGACTCGTCGCGTCGAGCAGTGCATCGAGCAACTCGGCCTCGTTGGCACGCCACTCGATGTCGACGTCTCTTGTACTCCTTGCCCGCACGGTCAAGCGCAGATCTAGCGCGAAGCCTCCCTCACTAAGATTTCGCGGCGATTTGCTCACCGCGTCGTCAGCGACGACGGAAAGAGGCAGCGTTGGCTGTTGCGACCGCGCGGCGGCGGCCGCCGCCGCCGCGGACCGAGGCGGCGCCGAGTGCCAGCAGCAGGACGAGCGCCGGCAGGTAGGGCGGCACGGCGGCGCCCTCGCCGCCGGGCTCGTGCCGTGAGAAGGCCTGCGACTCCTCGGTCGCCGCCTCCTCTTCGCGGCGTTCCTCGACCTGGTAGGTGCGGGCCGGGGCGCCGCCTGGCGGCAGCGGCCGCACTACCGGCGGCGGCGGCGGCAACAGCGCCGCCGGCACGGTGGCGATCAGGCCCGCGGTGACCGGCAAGAAGGCGGGCGCCAGGGGCGGGTTCGGAACGACGTGGACTGGGTTAGGCGGAGGCGGGGGCGCCGGCGAGGCGGGCGGAGGCGACGGCGGCGTGAACTCGACCGGCGGGCTGCCGGCGGGGGCGGGAGCCGGCGGGGGCGCCGGCGGCGCGGCAGCCGGCGCGTTGCGCGCGAAGCGGTCAGGTCGCAGCGGCCGGGTGCCGCAGGGGCGCTGCACGCTGCCGCCCTGGACAGTCACCTGTTCGGAGTAGGAGAGCCCGCCGGCGCTGACGGTGACCGTCGTCGTGCCGGCGTTGAACGGGCAGAGCAGGCCTGAGGAGTTGTCGGTGGCGACCTTGCCGTTGGCGTCGAGGAAGGGCTTGCGCAGGTTGTTCGAGTTCGGGTCCTGGCGGACGAAGTCGGCGATATCGGGATCCGAGGAGGTGAAGCTGTATTCCGGCGAGACTCGGTTGGCGCAGCCGGCGACCAGGCAGGGCTCAGGCGGGAAGAGCGTGTAGGGGTCGCCGCCGGCCGGGCTGGGGATCGAGGAGCCCGCAGCGGCGGCGCCCCAGCGGTCGCCGCCGAGCGGCCGGCGGCCGAGGCCGCTGAACAGCGCCGGGATCGAGCGGTGCAGAAGGGTGCCGTCGATCGCTTCCAGCGAGAGGTCCTGGATCACCGGGACCAGCCGCACCCCTACCGGCGCCCGGTTGCTGGCGGGGTCGCGCTGGGCGGCGTTCACTTCGAGCAACAGGAAACCGCTGTCGCCGAACAGCGAGTCGGCGGCTTCGAGGCCGACGGCGCCGGAGATCGGCGAGCGGTAACCGAGCGTGCCCGTGCCCCAGCTGGGGATCGTCGTCGAGCCACCGGCCGGGATGCTCATCGCCCGGTTCTCTTCCGGGCGATCGAAGAGGTAGGCCGAGGCGCCGCCGTCGACCAGTGCCCGCGCCACAGTGCCGGCGTCGCTGGCCACGTTCAGCTTCGGCGTGAAGCTGGAGTTGAGGCTGCGGTTGCCCATCACGACGACCGGGATGCCCTTGGCTCGGGCATCGGCGAGCACCGATTCGAGCCAGGGCAGCTGTGCCTCGGACGGGTTCTGGAAGGGATCGCTGGCGGCCAGCGAGCCGCGCGAGTTGTCGATCACGACGATCCGTACGGTGCCGCCGTCGCCGCTGCTGTCGAAGGCGTAGTGGGTGCGGGCGCCAGGGCCTGGCGCGGCGCCGGGGATGCCTGCGACGGAGATCCCCGGTGGCGATGCGCCGGAGCCCAGCGGCGCCGGGAAGCCGGCAAAGGAAGCTGCGAAGGCGTCGCTGCCAGTGCCGTCGCCGACGTCGCTGGAGCCCAGCGCCGGGAAGACGGGCAGGCCCGGCACCCCACCCAGCAGGGCCGCGTAGCGTTCGCCGTCGGCGAAGTCGAGGCCGGTCGCGACGCGGTTCCCGGTGTAGAGAAGGGCTCGCGGGCCGGCACCGCCGCGCATCGCGTTGATCATGGCGAGGGCGACAGCCAGCGTGCGGTCGGGCCCGAGAGCCTCGGGCGCCAGGTCGGCGCAGGGCTGCTCGCACTGAGCGTTGCCGGCGACGGCGAAGCGGGCTGGACCGGCGGGCACTGCCACCGGCGCCGAGCGCTCGACGGGCGGCGGGGCGGCACCGTCGCCAAAGCGGGCGATCGACGCAGTTCGCACGCGGGCCCGCAGGGCGCCGCCTTCGCCACCGCGGGCCGAGGAGCCGCGCCCGCTGGCGTCGCCGTCGCCGCTCCAGCCGCCTACCGCCCAGCCGTTGCCGGCCGAGTCGAGCAGGAAGGCGGTCGTCGGGTCGCTCTTGATCGGCCGGTCCGAGCCGGTGCCGGCGAAGGCGGTGCGCTGCTCGTCCTGCCAGCCGTCGAAGGTCTCGCGCAGGACGTATCCGTCACCAGGCAGGGCGAACGGCGGCAGGATCGGCGGCGGCACGTTGGGGTCTTCGGGCGGCAGTTCGTCGGCCGGCGGGTAGGCCAGCTGGGGCACGACGGAGAGGATCGCCCGTACGCCGGCGTCGGTCCGCACCGCGGCGGCGGCAATCGCAGTCGAGCCGAGGATCGGCTGCTTGGAAAAGCGCCAGGGCGAACCCGGCCCGCCGTCGCGCTCGATGACGATGTCGCGCCCTGCGGCGACGGCTCCGCCGTCGGGCAGGCCGGCGACGGCAAGCAGCTTCGGATTGCCGGCGCGGACGCTGTCCAGCAACGCCTGGGCGGAGGGATCGACCTGCCAAACGCCCCCCTCGTTGACCAGCAGATCGCCACCGGCGGCGACGATCGCCTCGCGGCCGGCGAAGGCGATCGAAGTCAGATCGGCGCTGTCGAAGCCCGGCGGCAGCGCCTGCGGTTCCCAGCTCTTTTCGAAGCGCAACAGGACGCCGTGCTTGCCGACGGCGTAGCCGCGGCTGGCGTCGGCCGGATCGAAGGCGATGTCCATCAGGTTGCCTTCGAAGCCGATCGGCACGCCGGGATCGGCGATCCAGAGGCCGTCGTCGGCGTTCCACTGCCACATCGCGCCGAGGTCGCCGACGGCGTAGGCGTGATTCGGTTCGGGCCAGGCGACGCCGCGCAGCGTCGCCTTGCTGACCGAGCCGCTGGCGGTGGTCAGGTACTCGCGCCGCCAGCCGCGCCCCGGCGTGTAGCGGGCGACCGCGCCGTTCGCGCCCACCGCCAGCGCCTGCGACCCGAGCGCCCCCGGCGGCTGCCCGGGGGCGCCGGTGACGTCGGCGAGCGGCGCCCGCAGGGTCACCGGCCAGGGCCGCAGCGCTTCCGGCGCGCGCTTGGCGGAGATCTCGACCGGTCCCTCGAGCCAGCCGCTGTCGACGCTCGAGAAGGCCCCGCCCGCGTGGAAGTTGCCGCCGCCGCCGGGGACCCGAGCGAATGCCCCACCGTCGAACCGCAGGTAGGTGCCGCGGTTGCTTTCTTCGCCGCCGCCAGGTTCGAGCGGATTGGTGACGATCCGCGTTCCGAAGCCCGAGCCGGGCCAGGCGAAGCTGCGATAGCCACTCTGCCGCGAGAGCTTCGCCCCGAAGGCTTCGTCGCAGGCGTCCGCGTCGCACCACGAGCCGATCACCGCGCCGGCGCCGATGTCGTAGTAGACCGTCGCGTCGCTGGAGACGCCTTCGAACTTCGCCGTGAGGTCGATCCAGACACCGTCCTGGGTGACGGTCAGGGGTTGGGCGGCGCCCCCGATCGGCGCCAGACCTTCGATCCCGAATTCCGGTGTGTCGGCGTCGGCGAAGCGCGCGGCGCCGATCCCGCGCTCGACCCATTCGGGACCTTCCGGGCCGGCGGTGCGCTGCAGCAGGACGAAGGAGCGTTTGAGCATCGGGGCCGCCGCGGCGATCGCCCAAGCGTTGCCGGCTCCGGTGGCTGCGATCGCCAGGATATGGAATTCGGATTCGGAGCCCGCCGGCACTTTGACCTTCTCGCGAGTCCATTCGCTGCCGTCGAAATGGATCACCGCATCGGCGACCGAGCGTTCCTGGGGGGCAAAGAAGAGCCCCGTGTGGCCGCCTTCGTCGAAGGCGGCAGCCGCGACGGCCCCCGAGCCGTGATCGGCGGCGAGCGCCTCGGCCGGCCGTTCGCCTTCGGCCGGCAACAGCACCGAGGACGGCGGCGTCGGCAGCGCCCGCCACGAGCCGCCCGGGTCGTGATCGAGGACGACGACCTGGTCGCTCGGCAGCCGGTGCGCGTCGCGGCCCAGCAGGACCCCTCCCCCGTTTGGCGTGATCCGCGCCGAAAGCGGGTTGGGGACGGGTCCCCGGTAGGGGTTGCCGTTGCGGTCGACCGGCGTCTCGAAGACCCGCCAGCCGTTGCCCTCCGTGTAGCGCAAGAAGGCGAGCTGCAGGGACGTGCCGGAGCTGTCCTGCGGGGGGCCGAAGGGGACTTGGCGCGTGCCGGCTTCGACCCCGCCGACTGCGAGCGGCAGCTGCCGATAGCCCCAAGCCTCGCCCCCCGACGCCGTGCCCATCAGCCTCATCTGCGCATCGGCGACGCCGAGCAGCGGCAGCGGACCGACGCCGCCGGGGGCGGCGGCACCGCTGCCCTGGGTGGCCGTCGCCAGGGCGAGCGCGATTGCCAGCAGGAAGGCGAGCCCGGCGCCGATCAGGCGCCCGGCCTGCCCGGGTCCGCTCACTTGAGGGCCTTCACGCGGAAGGCGAGGTTAGTCGGGTAGCGGTCGCGACTCAGATGCAGGCTCAGCCGCCGGTGCCCAGGCGCGAAGGTGCGCTGAGGCGTCCGCGCCACGGTCTTGCCACGGCGCTTGGCGAGCAGCTGGACGCGGGCGCGGCGGGTCACCGTGAAGGTGACGATCAACGTCAGGCCCCGCAGTCGCGAATGCACGTTGCGCAGCAGCGGCGGCAGGCGCTTGACGTGGGTTCTCGATTCGGCCGCCTGTTCGAGTTCGACCGGCGGCGGCGCGAAGAGCTGGGAGTCGTCTTCGGGCAGGACGTCGGGGATGAACTGTTCGGCCGCCTCGTTGGGGCGGAACTCGATCGTGCCTTCGAAGAAGGGATCGGTGTCGAGCGGCTGCGGAGTGCCATCGCCGTAGTGGAAGAGCCAACCGGCCCAGGTCGCCAGCCAGCAGTCGTTCGGCGCCGGGCAGGCGATCCGGGCGGCGCTGCCGCGGCCGGCACCCGAAGCGGGCAGCGTTGTCGTCGAGACGGTCCCGTCGGCGGCGACGCTGGCGACGATCGCCTTGCTGTTGGTGCTGCGCCGCTCGTCGTAGGGGACGACGGTGACCATCGCGTCGCTGCTGCCGGGCATCGCGGCGACGTCACCGAAGCGATCGGTCGGCCCGAAGGTGGCGTCGCCGCTCAAGCTCAGCTCCTGGAACGAGCCAGCGACCAGGCGAGCGGCCAGGGGCGCGCGTTCGACCGCCCCTTCGGATGGCGCCGAAGGGCCCGAGGCAGCGCCGCCGCCAACCGCCCAGAGGTCGGTGCCGTCGCCGTCGAGAGCCAGCAGCTCGGTGCCGTCTTCGGGCACGCCCGGGTGGGGCGCCGGCAGGAAGGGATCGTTCGCGAAGCTGTGACCGGCGACGGTGTGGATAAGGCTCGGCACCGGCTCCGGATCAGCGAGGTCGACCGGGTCGACGCGATCTTCGGCCGCCTTGCCGACATAGGTGCTCTCGTAGAGCGTGCCCGCCTGGAACTCCATGTCGCTGACCGCCCGGCCCTGAGGCCCGTAGACGGTTTCCAGCGTGCTGCCGTTCCAGTGCAGGTGAAAGGCGCCGACCCGCTCGCCCAGGGCGTCCTGGGAGCCGACCCCGCCGAACCAACAGTCGTTTGCACCGTTGCAGGCGGCCGAGCGCATCTGTCGGAATGGGTCGGCGGCGTCGACCCGGGTGCTCCACGAGCCCACCACCTGGCCATCCTTGAAGCGGCAAAGAGCCAGGCCGGAGCCGGCCCGGGGCTGGCTCGGTTCGCTGAGGACCCAGAACTCGTCGGGGCCCGCCCAGGCGATCCGCGCCGTGTCTCCCGGCCCGCCGCAGACGGTCGCCAGCTGATGCCAGCTCTGACCGTTCCAGCTGAAGAGGCCGCGCGGGATCGTGCTGTTGCCTTCGACGCTGAGCAGGCCCCTGTTGGGAGCCCAGAAGGAGAGGTCTCCCGGCGCCCCCAGAGGCACCTTGAACGGCACTCCCGCCGGCGGAGGCGGCTGCTCCAGGCGCCAGATCAGCGCCCCCGACGCCATGCCGGGGGCGACCAATGCCGCAAGAACGATGGCGGCGACCGACGCGAGCGCCAGTGTCGCCGATCTACTCACGCTTGGCCTGCGCCTCCCTCTCGGCGCCTTCGCCGGTCTCGCCGTCCTCCTCCCGGGCAAAGGAGAGCAGCGTCGGCTGCACCGTCGAGAGGACGGCGTCGAGGGCGACGCCCGAAAGCGTCTCCTGCTCGACCAGTGCGTTGGCGGTCTCATACACCGCGTTCCAGTTGCGTCGCAGGATGTCCTCCGCCTGCGCGACCGAGTCCTTGACGAGGCGCTCGACCTCGCGGTCGATCAACTCCAGCGTCGCCGGGCCGACCGAGCCCAGCTCCTGCAGCGAGGCGCCGAGGAAAACCTCGCCGGCTTTCTCGCCAATCGTCACCGGGCCGAGTGCCGGCGACATGCCGTAGGAGGTGACCATCTGCCGCGCCAACCCGGTGGCCGCATGCAGGTCGTCGTGGACACCGCTGGAGACAACGCCGAACTCGAGCAGCTCGGCGGCGAAGCCGGAGACGATCGCGATCAGGTGGCGGCGCAAGTCGGGCTCTTGCATAACGACCGCGTCGCGGTCGGTCAGCATGTGGGCGGCGGTGCCGAGCTGGCGCCCGCGGGCGACGATCGAGAGCTTCTGGGCCGAGACCTTCTGGCCGATCGAGCGGGTGACAACCGCGTGCGCCGACTCGTGGATCGCGATCACCCAGCGCTCCTCGGCGCTCAGCACGTGGCTCTTACGGGCCGGGCCGGCAACGACTCGGTCGATCGCCTCCTCGAGCGTCGGCTGGTCCATCTCGACCCGCCCTTCGCGCACCGTCAGCAGCGCCGCCTCGTTGATCACGTTGGCCAGCTCGGCACCGCTGAAGCCCGAGGTCAGCTTGGCGATCTCCTCCAGCGAGGTACCCGGCGCCAGCGGCCGGTTGCCGCAGTGCAAGGCGAGGATGTCGAGGCGGCCGTGGACGTCGGGCACGTCGACCGTCACCTGGCGATCGAAGCGACCGGGGCGCAGCAGCGCCGGATCGAGGACATCCGGGCGATTGGTGGCGGCAAGGACGACGATGCCGGCGTCGCCGCCGAAGCCGTCCATCTCGACGAGGAGCGCGTTCAGCGTCTGCTCGCGCTCGTCGTTGCCCTGGCCGACGCCGGCGCCGCGCTTTCGCCCGGCGGCGTCGAGCTCGTCGATGAAGACCAGCGCCGGCGCCTGCTTGCGGGCTTTGGCGAAGAGGTCGCGGACGCGGGCAGCGCCGACGCCGACCAGCGACTCGACGAAGTCCGAGCCGGAAAGCGAGAAGAACGCGGCGTCGGCCTCGCCGGCGGTCGCCTTGGCGAGCAACGTCTTGCCGGTGCCAGGGGGGCCGACCAGCAGCACGCCCTTCGGCGCACGGGCGCCGACTTTCGCGTATTTGCCCGGTTCGGCCAGGTAGTCGCGGATCTCACGCAGCTCGGCCACCGCTTCGCCGGCGCCGGCGACGTTTTCGAAGGTCGTGCGCCCGGGGGCGCCAGCCTTGCGCTTGCGGCCCTTGCCGGTGAATTTCGAGAAGCCCGCGAAGGCGCCCGCTCCCGCGTCCTGACCGAGGCGGGTGAAGAGCACGAAGAGGCAGACCAACAGCAGGATCGGGATCAGGAACTGGACCATGATCTGCTTCGACGGCTTGTCGGACTGCTGGTCGATCTCGACCACAGCACCGCCGCTGGTCAGCTGCTTCAGAAGATTGGAGGTCTCCGCATCGGACTTCGGGTAGGCGGCGTAGAGTTCGAGGCCTTCCTTGGTGTCGACCACGACCCGCGAGTCCTGGTCGAGGAGCGTCGCCAGTTCGATCTGCTTTTCCTTGGCGAGCTTTTCGACGCGACTGAGCGGCACCCGGGTGCCGCTGGAGCTCGGCTGGATGTCGCCGAGCAGGGTGAAGAAGAGGATCGTCAACCCGATCGAGGCGACGATCAGGACCGTGTTGATCGGGTCCCGTGCGAGCCAGCGCCCGGCGGAGGCCGCGACGCCGCCCATGCTACGGGCGACGTCGCGGAAGTCCACCTGGGGCTTCTTCAGCGCCGGGCGCCGACTGCTTCCGGCGCTATTGCTCACGCTATCCGTGGCCTTTCTTGACGGCCAGCTTCAGCATCACGCTCTGCGTCTTGGTGCTCGCCGCGCCACCGTCGGGGGTGAAGGTGAGCGTCAGCGTCACCGCCAGCTTGCCCGCTTTTCTCAGGGCCTGCTTGGCAGCGCCGTTCGGCTTCAGCGTCACCTTGTAGTTGCCCGGGCCAGCGGCGGTGAGAACGAGATGACCCACTTTGATCTTCTTTTTGCCGACTCTTGCCGTGCCGAGCACGTCTAGCTTGCCGGCAGCCGGCAGGTTCACCGAGAGGCTCGCCGAACCGGTTTTCGAGGAGACCGTCGTGCGGCCGAGGGTGATGTCGTTGCTCGGCGGTGCGACCGGAGGCGGGGGCGTCGGGGTCGTTTTTTCCTCCCCGCCTTTCGGCGTTTCTTCCGGTTCGTTGCCTTTTTCGTTGGCCTTGTTCCAGCCGATTTCGTTGACGCCGGTTTGGGCGATCTGGCGGATCGATTCGGGCAGCGCGGCGTAGTCGCGGCCGAACAACTGACCCTGCATGCCAACGCCGACGACGTTCGCGAAGTAGTCCTTAGCCGTGCGGGCCTTGGCTTCCTCGGCACCGCTGGCGCCGTAGGCGGCAGCGTTGTCGTCGAACAGCAGGGCGTAGGTCAGGGTGCAGATCCCGAAGCCCTGCGGCGAGTTGACGCCGCTGGCTTTGGACCAATCTTCGAACGTCGCGTGTTCACCGCTCGGAATGCCGGTGAAGGTCACCGATTTGCAGTTCGACCCGCGCGCGCCAGCGGTCTGATAACCGGTGGCCGAGAAGGTCGGCTCGGTGAAGTTGCCTTCGCCGTTCTGCACCTGCGTCCAGTAGGGGGTCGTCGGCGCTTCGACGCCGGCCGGGTTGACGAGCACGCCCAGGGAGCGGGCAGTCGCCAGGTCCGAATAGCCGATAGAGCCGTCGGTCGCCTGCAGGACCGGCACGAGTTTGCCGTTGCCGTTGGCGCAACCGCTGGTCAGGTGGTCGGTGGCATCGGCGCCTTTGCCGGGAGCCGCGGTTCCGCCGCACTGCCCCCCCGAGCCGTATTCGGCGCCGGGCCACTCCTTGGTTTCGTTGGCGCCGGTCGCGTAGGTGGTGAGCCAGTTGCGGCTCGGGTTGATCGCGTTCAGGTAGCTCTTGAAGGCAAACGTCGTGCCGGACTGGTCGAAGCGGACGACGCGAATGATCGGTTTCTGGCAGTCGCTGTCGGCCGCCAGTTCGGGGAAGGCCGTGTCCCAGGTCTGGAAGCCCGCTTCGAAGCCCCAGACTTTCTCGAACACCGTCTTCGGCATGCGGATCCGCAGCAGGCCTTTCTTGGCCGGCGTCGCTTCGATTTCCGCTTTCGAAACCGTGCGGTATTCGTCTTTGAGCAGTTCGACGTTGCAGCCCTCGGGCAGATTCACCAACGGCGCGACGGCACCGACGGCGATCGGCACGACGTGCACTTTGGCATCGTCATTCGGGTCGGTGTCGGCGACGACTTTGCCGGCTTCTTCTTTACCGCCCGAGTTCATGATCGCGACCTGCGCCGGGGTCGGCGGGTCGTCGGTCGCCCCGAAGCGCGCCGGCCGTTCGCGCAGCTGGGCCGCTTTGATGCCGGCGCCGCTGCCTTCCGGTTTGTAGGTGACGCTGAGACCTTCGCCGCCGGTGCCGAAGCAATAGTCGGGACCGAAGTGTTCGTTGAAGAGTTCCTGCGCTTCTTTCTGGAAAGAGGCGCCTTCGCCGGTGATGTTGGTGCCCTCGCATTTGGCGAGGCTGAATTCGGCCTGGGCGGCAGGCGCCATAACGATCGCCGCCAGCGCGGCCACCGCGATGGCGACCAATCCCGCCATGCCGCCGTGCGCACCTCTTCGAGGCACACTGTGAATATGGCTCATCCGAGTCATTTCCTTTCTTGACTGAACCGTGGTTGCGGCGGCAGCGTTCTAGGCGGAATACGGCTCTGTCAAGCCGGTTCACGGAACTTCTACGAGCCTGTTACATGGCCATATCCACGGTGTCACCGGATCGTTGCCGTTTGGTGACAGAACGGTTACGTGGGAGCGAAAGCGGCCATCCGAGACCCGCCACGGGCGGGACGCGCCGGTAGTTAACTACCCATATGGTGGTTAACTACCGGCGCGTCCCGTCGGCGCGAAGGGGCGAGGCCTCACGGGCGGCTTGGGGAGAGGCGGCGGCTAGGCGAAGGCCTGGGAGGCGCGGCGGCGGAGGTCCGCGTTGAGCATTCCGGTGACCTGGCTGGGACGCTCGCCGGCGCTGGGAATCGCGTCGCCGATCAGGCCGCTGGCGCGGAAGCCGAAGAGCGGCGCGTCGAAGCCCGCCTCGCGGATCTTGCGGACGAGCTGGACTGCGGTCGGGGTGTCGGCGCCGGGACCGCAGAGGACGATCGCGGTCGGGTCGAGGGCGCGCAGCGCGCGCTCCATCCGCTCCTCCCCCAGCCCGTCGGAAAGCATCAGGACTCGGAAGCCGGCACGGCGCAGAGCGAGGTCGAGCGCCTGCGCGTGGACCTCCTCGGCGGCCGCGCCGCGGCTCGCGTCGAGCAGCAGGATGCCGGCCGGGCGCGAGGCGGTGGAGGCAAGGCGGCGGGCGCCGTGCAGCCACCCGGTCGCCCAGCGGGCGGCGAACTCCAACTCGGCCTCGCGGTCGGGGGCGCCGGCGAGCCGGTCGACCGCCGGCAGCAGCATCTCCTCGACCGTGCGCTCCAGCGGACGCAGCGCCAGGCTCTCCTCGACGACGCGGTCGGCGGCGTCCTCGTCGAAGGCCTCGAAGGCGAAGAGCAGGCCGCCGCCGCTGGCCGGTGCCGCCTGGCGCTGGCGCGCCAGCTCGATCGCCGAGGAGATGTTGCCGGTCTCGGCGAGGGCGTCGCGCAGCGTCTGCAGCTCGACCAGCTCGTAGTTGCGGTGGTTGCCGGGCGTGCGCTTCGGCACTGGGAAGCCGTAACGGCGCTCCCAGCTGCGCAGCGTGTTGGGGCTGACCCCCAGAACTTCTGCGGCGGCGTTGGTTCGGATCCCCGGCATGCGCAGCATTCTGGCAGCCGTATTCGAGGTTTACACCGGTTATGGACAGATTTCGGGAATCTGTCAGCGATCTTGCAAGGCGCCGATCCCGACCGGCTGGCCCACGGCACGGGCGCGCCACATCGCCTCGTCGGCCTTGTGCAGCAGCGCCTCAGCGTCGCTGCCGTGGTCCGGGCAGGCGACGACTCCGGCGGTGATCCCGATCCGCAGACCCCCCGCAGCTTCGAGCTCGTCGAGCTGGCATAGCAGCCGCTCGGCCATCTGCACGCCGCCGACCGTGTCCTGATTGGGAGCCAGCACGCAGAGGGCGTCCTCCTCGAGGCGGAAGGTCTCGTCGAGCAATCGCACGCTTTCGGAGAGCGCCGCACCGACGACCGCCAGAGCGGTGGCGCGATCCCCGTCCCCGTCGCCGTTGCGCGCCCCCGGCCCGTCCACGTCGAAGACGACAAGGGCGAAGGGATGGCCGTAGCGGCGGCTCGCCTCCAGCAGCTGGTCGAGGCGACGTCGCATCTGGCCCGGGCGGTAGAGGCTGGGATGGCCGTCCTCGGGATCGGCAGGGGCGACCGGCGCATCGGTTGGCCAGAGCGTGCCGATCGCGGTCGCGGTCACCGCGCCGAACTCCTCGGCCAGCTTCTGCGCAGCGGCAGCGAAGGCGGCGTCGCCGTCGGAAAGCTCGTCATGCAGCCTGCCGAGCAGGGCCGCCTGCAGCGCAGAGACCTCGCGAGCGAGCTTGCCCGCCGAGCTCCCGTCCGCGCCGGTATCTATCGGAACGCCCGTCGCCACCCTCAGACCTTCGCGGAGGGACCGGACGCCAGTGAGTCAAAAACCCGCAAATTGCGGGTCCAGAGACGTCCAGTCCAAATGTCCAGTTCGGGGCATCGGCCAGCGCGGAACGCCGCCCAGCGTCGCCGCACGCTCGAATCAGTCCAGCGCGCGCCGGCCGGTCAGCGCCTTACCCAGGGTGACCTCGTCGGCGTGCTCGAGGTCGGCGCCGATCGGCAGCCCGCTGGCGAGGCGCGTGACCGCCGCCTTGCCGCGTAGCAGCTCGGCGATGTGCAGGGCCGTCGCCTCGCCGGTGGTGGTCGGGTTGGTGGCGAGCACGACCTCGCGCACGCCACCCGCCTCGACCCGCTGCAAGAGCTCGGCAACCTTGATGTCGCCGGCGTCGATCCCGTCGATCGGCGAGAGCGCACCGCCCAGCACGTGGTAAAGGCCGCGGTACTCGTGCGTGCGCTCGATCGGGATCACGTCAGCCGGCTCCTCGACCACGCAGATCGTCGCCTGGTCGCGATTGGGGTCCGAGCAGATCCGGCAGAGCGGACCCTCGGCGAGGTTGAAGCACCGCTCGCAGAGGCCGACCTTCTCCTTGACCTCGCGGATCGCCGTCGCCAGCGCATCCGCCTCTTCGTCCGGTGCCCGCAGGATATGGAAGGCGAGTCGCTGCGCGGTCCGCTGGCCGATCCCCGGCAGCCGCGACAGCTCTGCGACGAGGCGGGAGAGCGGGGCCGGGCCCTCGCCGCTCATGGCAACCGGACTTCGCCGGTGCTCCGGTCGCGAAGAGTCAGATATGCACGCTTCCTCCGCACCGCTCAGAGTCCGGGGAGGCCGAGACCGCCGGTGATCCCGCCCATCTTCGAGCCGGCCAAGTCCTGGGCGGCGCGCAGCGCCTCGTTGACCGCGGCCTGGACCATGTCGGCCAGGATCTCCGCCTCCTCCGGATCAACCGCCTCGGGGTCGATGACGATCTCGCGCAGGGTCAGGTCGCCACCCATCTTCACCTTGACCATGCCGCCACCGGCGCTTGCCTCTACGACTTCGTCCTTCAGCTGCTCCTGGGCCTGCTCCATCTGTTGCTGCATCTGCTGTGCCTGTTTCATCAGGGCGTTCACGTCGAAGCCCCCGGGCCCGCCTCTAGCCACCTAACCGACCTCCTCAGCGTCGAACTCGCTTTTGATCCGCTCCACCAAGGATGCGGCATCGACGTCCTTCCCGCTCTCGCCCGCGCCCTCTGCCTCAGGCCCGACCTCGCCGTCCAGCACCTCGTAGACCGGCGCCAGCCTCTGGCCGAGCACGGTCTCGAGCGCCGCCGCGAGCTGCTCCCGCTTGTCGGGCACCTCGGCCTTGCGCTTGTTGAAGGTGTGGTCGGCTGGAAAGCCGACAGTCACGGTCTTCTCGCCGGCGTCGACCGCAATCGGACGGGCGCCGTCGAACGAAGCGGCGAGAGCCGGAGCGGATTGCATCAACTGATCGAGCACGGCGGGCCAGACGCGCACAACCTGCTCGAGGTCCAGATCCGCAGGCGCTTGGGCCGCGGGGCCTGTCGAGGATGGAGAGGGGGGCTCTGCTTGGGCTGCGCGCTCCTCCGGGTCGGGCGAAGCAGGCTCCGTCGCTACGGGGGAAGCTGAGGCGGGGATCGGGGCCTTGGCCGGCTGTCCAGAACCCTGCTCTAGTCGCTCGATGCGGCGGAGGAGGCCCTCGGTCGAGGGGTCGAGGTCGGGGCGGGCTGCTTTCAGCAGGGCGATCTCTACCGCCATGCGGGCGTCGTCGCCCTCGCGGACGGCGGTCAGGGCTGCGGAAAGCTCGTCGATGGTGCGGACGAGGGTTGCGGCGCCGAGCGCGGTTGCTTGGGCGGTGAGCCGGCCGGCGTCGGTGGCGGTGATGACGAAGCTAGTGGGAGCCTCGCCGACGGTCTGCGTGACCAGCAGGTGGCGGAGGTGGGCGAGGAGGTCGCGGGCGAACTGGGTCGGGTCGCGGCCGGAGCGGGACATCTCATCGACCTTGAGGAGAACGGTCTTGGGGTCTTCGGCGGCGACCGCGTCGACGGCGTCGAAGAGCAGGTCGGCGTCAGCGGCTCCGAGCAGGTCGATCACGGCGTCGACGCCGATCCGGGCCTCGCCGGAGTCGGCCCCACCGAAGGAAACGAGCTGGTCGAGGGTGCCGAGGGCGTCGCGGAAGCTGCCGGATGCGGAGCGGGCGATCAGCGAGATCGCACCGTCCTCGATCTCGATCTCCTCCGCGGCGGCGACGCGCTGCAGGACCTCGGAGATCTGCTCGAGGGAGGGGCGCTGGAAGTCGAAGCGCTGGCAGCGATCGGCGATCGTCGCCATCACCTTGTGCGACTCGGTGGTGGCGAGGACGAAGACCGTGTTGGGCGGTGGCTCCTCGAGGGTCTTGAGGAAGGCGTTCCACGCCTCTTTGGTCAGCATGTGCGCCTCGTCGAGGATGTAGACCTTCCAGTGGCCGCCGGCCGGGGCGTAGGCGACCCGCTCGCGCAGGTCGCGAACGTCGTCGACCGAGCGATTGGAGGCGGCGTCCATCTCGATCACGTCCATCGAGGTGCCGGCGGCGATCGTCAGGCAGGACTCGCACTCGCCGCAGGGGGTGACGGTGGGCCCGCCGCGCTCGCAGTTGAGCGAGCGGGCGAGGATCTTTGCCATCGAGGTCTTGCCGGTCCCGCGCGAGCCGACGAAAAGGTAAGCGTGGTGGACCTTGCCCTGCTCGACCGCGTTGCGCAGCGTGCGGACCACGTGCTGCTGGCCGACCACCTCGTCGAAGGATCCCGGGCGATGGCGGCGGTATAGAGAGGTCGAGTCGCTGGACGGCGGCACCGCAGCCAGTGTATCTGCGCCGAGTAGGCGCCTTTTCGGTCCATAGGGCGACTAAGGCGCCTTGCCTCCGGATACCGTGCGCCGGTGCCATTGGAGCTGCGCAACTGGCTGACGCCACTCGCCTGGATCGCCGCGGTGGCAGCGACGCTGCTGCTCGTCTTTCCGCTCGGCTTTCCCAACTACGACACGATCTACGCACTCGTCTGGGGGCGGGAACTGGCCCACGGCATGAGCCCCGATTACGGCGCGGCGCTGCCCCCTACTCCGCACCCGCTGGCCGACCTGCTGGGTCTGGTGACGACGCCGCTCGGCGACGGAGCTGTTGGCGTGACGATGGCAATCGCCTACGCCTCGCTGGGCCTCATCGCCTACCTCGTCTACCGGCTGGGAGCACTCTGGTTCGACCGGCCGATCGGCGCCGTCGCCGCGTTGATCGTCCTCACCAGGGCCCCCTACCTCTCCAACGGCCTGCGCGCCTACGTCGATCTCCCCTACATCGCCCTCGTCCTCGGGGCGCTCCTCATGGAGACGAAACGCCCCCGCGCCGGCTGGCCCGTGCTCGTCCTGCTCGCACTAGCCGGCCTCCTCCGCCCCGAGGCCTGGCTCTTCTCCCTCGCTTACCTCAGCTATCTGCTGCTCGCCCCCACCAAAGCTTCCGCCCCCCCAGACAGGGCCGCCGACCCCGCAGGCCCGCCCCGCCGAGACGGTCCCGGAGGGGGGACGAGGGTGCCCCTCGCGCGGGCGGATACTCAAATCGCCGGCCTCATTAGGCCGGCGATTGTCCGCGCGAGGGGCACCCTCGTCTCCCCCAACGGCATCGCCCTAGTGGCGCTTGCCCTCGCCGCCCCACTCCTCTGGGCGCTGTTCGACTGGATCACCGCCGGCAGCCCCACCTACTCCTTCACCGGCACGCGCGAAACGGTCGACACGCTGGCCCGCCACACCGGCCCGATCGACCTCGTGCTCTATGGGCCGCGGGCGCTGGGCGAAGTGCTGCAGTGGCCGGGAATGGTCGGCGGGGCCGGCGGCGCCGCACTCGGCTTCGCCTTCCTGCGCCGCCGCTCGACCCTCGGCCTTGCCGCGGCGGCGCTGTCGATCGGCGCATTTGCCCTGCTCGGCGGCGCCGGGCTGGCGATCATCGCCCGCTACACGATGCTCGCCGCCGCCGTGTTGGCGATCTTCGCGGCGCTCGCCCTGCTCGGTTGGCGCCTGCTGGAGCGCGACCATCCCTGGCGGCGCCGCTGGCAGGCCTTCGCCGGCATCGTCGCCCTGATGTTCGTCCTCTGGCTGCCCAACCAGTGGGATCTCGACTCGACCGTCCACCGCGATCTCTCGAACCAGGGCAGCATCGAGCGCGACCTCAGCGACCTCGCCACCTCCGGCGCCTTCGAACCGCTCTGCAGCCCGATCTCGGCCCCCAACCACCGCGCCGTCCCCCGGCTCGCCTTCTACCTCGACGTCCGCCCCAGCCGCATCGTCAGCTCCTCCGAGCAGCGTGCGGCAGCGCGGGGCTACTTCCTCGACCCGGCAAGCCCGTTCGTGATCCACAACTTCATCCTCGACCCCAACGACCCCACCCGCTTCGACACCGCCGTCCCCCCCGGCTTCGACCGCGTGGCCGGCAACGACTCCTGGGTCCTCTACCGCCGCTGCTGAGCGCCAGACCGCTACCAATCGACTTCGAGGGGGTTTGGTGGCAGGACTTGGTGCGCTATGGACCCCCAAAAGCTGCCGCGAACCGGGCGCATTCCGGCGAGAGGCCTTGCCCGCCGCGGGCCTTAGGGTTCTCTTGGATGGGGTTCCCGGGACGGATCGTTCTCGCGCTCTTCGCGAGCCTTCTCTGCGGCCTCGTGGCGGCGCCGGTCCCGGTGAGCGCCGCGGGTGGCGGTCCGACCGGCGTCGTCTTCTACTTCAGGGCAGGCGACCCCCCGCCGCCGAGCAGCTATGAGCAGGAAGTGACCGAAACGATGTTCAACCCGGGGCACCCGCCCGGGGGCTTCACGGTCGAGAACTACTTCCTCACCCAGACCTTCGGCAGCGTCGACTTCAGCGGCGACGGGGGTTCGGTCTTCGGGCCCTACGAAGTCGCGACGTCCTCCGGCTGTCCGTTCAACACCTGGAACGCCGAAGCTGCCGGCAAAGCGACGGCGCAGGATGGCTTCAACAGATCCGACTACAGCCAGGTCATCTACATCTTCGTGCACGAGGGCCCGGCGAACCCCTGCAGCTCATCCGGGATCGGCGGCGGCGAAATGGCCTGGGTCAACAACCTCGAACCCTTCACGATCGCCCACGAGCTGGGCCACGTCCTCGGCTCGCCCCACGCGGCGGCCTACCGCTGCCTCGGCCCCGGCCACGTGCCGGTCGCCTACAGCGGCGAGTGCGCCGAAGTGCGGCCGCCCGGAGAAGAATTCAGCGAGTACGGCGACCCATTCGACCCTATGGGCAGCGGCCGCCCGCTGTCGCCGCCGGTCGAGATGTCGGCCTGGCGCAAGTTCGAGCTCGGCGCGATCCCACCGGCAGACACAGCGACGATCGCCCGCAACGGCACCTACACGATCGTCCCGCTCGAGCAGAGCAGCGGCGTCCGCCTGCTGCGGATCCCGAACGGGGCCGGCGAGTTCCTCGACCTCGATTTCCGCCAGCGAATCGGCTTCTTCGACGAAACCTATCCCGCCGACGATCCCGCCGTGCACGGCGTCGCTATCCATCTCGACCCGGCCGGCTGGGGAATCGGCGTGCGCCCCTCACGGCTGCTCGACACGAACCCGGAGACGGGCACCTTCGGCGACGCGCCGCTCGCCCCGGGGCGCCAGTTCCACGACTTCCGCAGCCCGTTGACGATCGAAACGATCGCCGCCGGCATCGGCGGGGCGACGGTGAAGATCAGCGGCCTGGCGGAACCGATCGTGGCGACCGCCCTCAAAGCGAAGACGGTCGGCTGCCGGGTGCCGAAACTCGAGGGCAAGAAGCTCAGGGCGGCAAGGAAAGCCCTCGACAAGCGCAACTGCGGGCTGCGGAAAGTGAAGCGCCGCCACTCGCGGAAAGTGCCGAAGGGCAAGGTGATCGCCCAAAAGCCCAGGGCAGGCAAGGGGCTGAAGGAAGGCGGCAAGGTCACCGTGGTCATCAGCGCTGGACCAAGTCGTCAGCGGTCGCGCTCGACCCGCTCGACCGCAGCATGAGTGGCGGCGGCAAGGCCGGGATCGGCGAGGTCGACGCCGGGCGGCAGCTCGACGCGCAGCTCGCTCGACGGGTCGAGGCGTGCGCGCAGGCCCGCCGAGCGCGAGCCGAGAACGTGGCCGCCGCGCTTACGGCTCTCGTCGATGAAGTGCAGGTGGTAGCCGCTGACCTCGATCCCTTCGACGTAGCCGGGAAAGCGAAAGCCGAGCATCGTGCCGGCGACGCCCCGCAGCTCGAAGACGTGCTGCTCGGCGACGACCTCGGTCAGCGGCCGGTAGGGCGGGTGCTGGCGCGGCACCGAGCGCGCGCGGACCAGCTCGAAGCGGCCATCGAGGCGGATCGCGCAGGAGGCGGCATCCGCAGGGAGCAGCTCGTCTAGCGACGTCAGCAGCTCGTCGTGGTCGAGCGGTCCCTCCAGCTCCGCTTCGACCTGCGGCGCAAAGCGCGTCACGACGGCAAAGGGCGTGCGTGACTGCGGGGGGATCGGGCTGACGGCTCCGTCGACGTCGGCACGGAAGAAGCGGCCGTCGACGGCGATCATCTCGCCGTCGAGTCCGTTCAGCGTGCCGAGCCCGAGGTCGCCGTGCTCGGCCAGCTCGGCAAAGCTGAGGTCGCCCTCGTAGGCGCCCTCGATCAGGGCGCCTATCGTCGAGGCCTGAAAGAGGACGTGAGGATCGCGCTCGGCGTGGAGTTCGCGCTCACGCAGCGCCTCCACGTGAAGCGACCGGATCCAGCGCTCGTCCAGCACGGCGCGCAGTCTCGCACCGCTGCCCGCGGCGGGGAGGTGCGGCGTGCAAGCATCGGGACATGGCGGCGATCGAACTGCGTGGCGTGGTCAAGCGCTTCGGCCCGATCACGGCTGTCGACGGTCTCGACCTCGACGTGCCGGAGGGCATCTGCCTCGGCCTGCTCGGGCCCAACGGAGCTGGCAAGTCGACGACGATGCGCCTGCTGACCGGCCAGGCCCTGCCCGACGAGGGCGAGCTGCGCGCGCTGGGCCACGAGCTGCCCGGCGACTCGAAGGCGGCGCGGGCCGAGATGGGCGTCGTCCCCCAGCTCGACAACCTCGACGTCGACGTCACCGTCGAAGACAACCTCGCCGTCTTCGCCCGCCTCTACCGGGTGCCGGACGTCGGCGCCGCGGTCGACAAGGCCCTCGACCTGGCGCGGCTGCGCGACCGCCGCCGCGACGCGGTCGACGAGCTTTCCGGCGGGATGCGCCGCCGCCTGCTGCTCGCCCGCGGCCTCGTCCACGAGCCGAAGCTGGTGCTGCTCGACGAGCCGACGGTCGGCCTCGACCCGCAGATTCGTACCCAGCTCTGGTCGCTGATCGACGACCTGCGCTCGCGCGGCACGACGATCCTGATGTCGACCCACTACATCGAGGAGGCCGAGCGCCTTGCCGACGAAGTCGCGGTGATGGCCGGCGGCAGGATCATCAGCCGCGGCCGGCCGGCCGAGCTGATCGCCGAGCACGCCGGGCGCGAGACGGTCGAGGTCTACGCGCCGCCCGAACGGCTGGCCGAGGTGCGGCTCAGCGCCGAGGCGGTCGGGCTGCGGGTACGACCGGCCGGTCCGGCGATCGCGATCGTCGGCTCCGAGCGGGCCGGCGACGGCAGTATCCCCGAAGACGCGGTGCGGCGTGCCGCATCGCTCGAGGACGTCTTCGTCCTGCTGACCGGCGAGGAGGCCGAATGAGAGAACAAGGGGGAGGTTCTCCTATGAGCGCCGGCCGACAGCGGCTGGGGCGGCTCGAACCGGCGGCAATCGGCGCGGTGATCAGCCGCGAGGTCGCCAACTTCCGCACCTACTGGAAGGGCACGACTTTCTCCAGCGTGCTGGAACCGATCGTCTACCTGCTCGCCTTCGGCCTCGGCTTCTCCGCGACCCTGGTCGACGAAGTCAACGGCACGCCCTACGTCGAGTTCGTCGGCACCGGCATGGTGGCGACGGCGGTGATCTTCTCCAGCGCTCTGCCGGCGATGTTCGGCACCTTCGTCAAGCACCGCTTCCAGAACACCTACGACGCGCTGCTCGCCGCGCCGATCGACGTCGAAGAGCTGGTCAGCGCCGAGATGCTCTGGATCGCCGCCCGGGCCAGCGTCTATGGCTGCTTCCCCTTGCTGGTGACGATCGGCTTCGGCCTCGACCCGGCGCCGGGCATGCTGCTGGTGCCGCTCTTCTGCTTCTTCACCGCACTCGGCTTCGCCGGCTTCGGCATCGCGATGGCGGCGATCGTCGCCAAGATCGACCAGTTCAACTACGTCACCGCGCTCTTCGTCACGCCGCTCTTCCTCGTCTCCGGCGCCTTCTTCCCGATCGACGAACTGCCCGAGGGGGTGCGGATCGTCGCTGAGCTCAACCCCCTGCACCAGCTGGTCGAACTGGTGCGCGGGGGTGCCTTTGGCTTCGACCCAGTCGACCTCGTCCGCTTCGCCGGCCTGGTCGCCTTCGCACTGGTCTTGTGGCGAATCGCGATCGACCGCATGCAGGCGCGGTTGATCGACTAAGCACCGACAGGCCTATACGGCGGGTTCCGGCTGATCGGCGCCCCGATCGTCGTCGTCGTGGCCCTCTGGGGCAGCATCCGCGCAATCGGCTCGGGCGGCGGCCTGGGATGAAATGGACCGTGCGACCGCCTTCGAAACGTGGTCCCCGGGCGTATCCGCCGCGCTTGGCTCGGGTCGGGCTCGCCTGCGGCACCCGCGGCTTCCGCTTAAGGCTGCTTCCTTCCGGATCTGACCTGGTTCGCGTGCCCACGTCGCGCAGGACCCGGCCGTCAACGCCTCCTGCGGCGGACCGACCCCGACGGCCAGCCCCTCAGAACGGCTTTCGGCCCCGCTAGAGCGGATTGCGGGTTACAGGGCACCGCTGATTCCCCGCCTAGCACGGTCCGCTCTCGATCCTACCTGCCCCACGGGGGGCGCGCCCCGGTGCCCGGCATAGGATCGCCAGCGTGATCCAGGTCGACACCGACTCCTTCTTCGTCATCGTCCTCGCCTCGGCGGTCGCGGCCGTAACCGTCGCCACCGTGCCGGGCCGCTTCGTACCACCGGTGGTCGTCGTCGAGCTGCTGCTGGGGATCCTCGTCGGCCCGCAGGTCCTCGACCTCGCCGAGACCGACAGCTTCATCGAATTCTTCTCCAACCTCGGCCTCGGAATGCTCTTCTTCTTCGCCGGCCACGAGATCGACTTCGAGCGGATCAAGGGGCGACCGCTGCAGTTGGGCGCGCTCGGTTGGGGGCTCTCAGTAGCGCTCGCTTATGGAATCGGCGGTGCTCTGGCAGCCGCCGGGATCGTGCTCTCCTTCCTCTACACCGGCTCGGCGATGGCGACCACCGCAATCGGCACGCTGATCCCGATCCTGCGCGACGGCGGCGAGCTGAAGACCCGCTTCGGCACCTACCTGCTGGCGGCGGGCGGGATCGGCGAGTTCGGTCCAATCCTGTTGGTGACGCTGGTGCTCTCGACCGCCAACCCGCTGCACGAGGCGGCGATCCTGGTCGCCTTCGTCGCCCTGGCGCTGGCGGTGGCGCTGGTCTCGGTGCGGCTCGCCTGGCGCGGCTGGCCGGCGCTGGAGCGGACCTTCGAGGCGAGCAGCCAGCTGGCGGTGCGGGTGACCGTAGTGCTCGTCTTCGGCCTGGTGCTGCTCGCCGGCAAGCTCGGCCTCGACGTCCTGCTGGGCGGCTTCGTCGCCGGGATGATCGTAAGGCTGTCGCTGAAAGGGCACGAGTTGGCGGTCTTCGAGTCAAAGCTGACCGCGGTTGGCTTCGGCTTCTTCGTGCCGTTCTTCTTCGTCACCAGCGGCATCGACTTCGACCTCGGCGCACTCGGCTCGGCTGCAGCGCTGGCAAAGCTGGCGATGTTCTTCGTCCTCTTCCTGGTGGTGCGTGGGACTCCAGCGATGCTGCTCTACCGCAGCGTGCTGGGCGCACGGCAGCGGGCGGCATTGGCCTTCTACTCGTCGACCGAGCTGCCGCTGGTGGTCGCGATCACGACGATCGCGACCGAAACCGGCCACATGAAGAGCTCCACCGCCGCGGGCCTGGTCGGCGCGGCGATGCTTTCGACCCTCGTCTTCCCCTTCGTCGGCCGCGCCTTCCAGGAGCGGGCGATCGCGGCGGGCGAAACCGACTCGCCGAGCGACGGGCCGATCCCCGCCGAGGCCGAAGCCCCGGTTTAGCCTCCGGTGAGCTTCAGCCGCGCCGCACCAGCGCGCGGCTGCGGGCGAATCTAGCGGTCACGCTTCCGACGCGGACCTTCTGCACGATCAGCAGGCGTCTGCGGACAGCAACCTTGTCGCGGAAGCGCGGTTTGACCCAGAGCCCGACCAAACGCCGCTTCCCGCTGGCGACCTTGACCGTCGTGCGCCGGGTGACCCGGACGTGCTTGCGGATCGCCCCTTGCACGGTGATCCGGCACGACCGCCGGGCACGGTGCGGACACCCGACCCGGACGAAGACCCGGCGGGCGCGAAGCTCGGCCAAGGCTTGATCCTCGCGCCGTACGGACGCCAGCAGCTCCTCTGAGCTCAGCGTGCCCGCGGACCCTGCAGCGGCGCTCGTGCCATCGCCGTTCCCTCCGTCGCCGCCCCCTCCACCTCCACCCGAGGCGGGTTCGGACGACTGTACGCTCAGCCCGACGTTGTCGAAGCGGAGGCTGGTGGTGCCGCCCAGCGGCGTGAGCGACAGCGTGCTCTGCACCGTCGTCGATTCGATCGCCAGCCGGTAGTTGTGGCCGGCCACAACCGCAACGGGAGCGCCGTTCCCCGCGAAGGCTTCGTCCCCTTCGTCTGCTTCGCCACTCAGCGCGGTGGTCGAGCTGCCGGCGGTGATGTCTTCCAGCACGACGTCGTAGGTGGCAACCGGTTCGACGTCGATCAGGCCGCCGGGATCGAAGGCGCGTTCGAGGTGCAGTTCCGCCCCGGTGATCGCCTCGACGGGAATCGTGAACTGCGGCGAGACCCAGGAGACGGCTCCTTTGAAGAGAGCGACGAGGTTGACCGTCGCCGTCGTGTTGGCGGCGATCGACCCCGGCGGGTTACCAGCCGTCATGTCGTAGACGCCTGCAGATGAGCAGAGCAATTCGGCCGGGGTGCAGGACGCTCCGCCGACGCTCCATCCTTCCGCGTCTTCCTGGAAGCCGCTACCCCCAGCCGGATAGGTCGCGGTCGCCGCCCAGGCCATGCCACCCGGGACGAAAACGGCCGCGCCCCCGACAACCAGGACAACCGTCGTGGCCAATCGAGTTCCGTTCACTCCCATGAAGCTCCTCTCGTGCGCTCGGTCAACGAACCTTCCCCCGCTCGACCCGCGCACTGCGCCAGCTTGGACGGATATCCCCACTCGCTCTAGATCAGCGGTCCATTGCGCAAACCCCAGCCGTTCCGGAACTGCCCATCAGCGGCTACGGGTCAGACCCCTCCACCCCAGCCTCCGCGCCCCACCCGGGCCCGTAATATCCGCTCCTCCCGGGCGCGTAGCTCAGTGGGAGAGCGCTCGCCTCACACGCGAGAGGTCGCTGGTTCGAACCCAGCCGCGCCCATCAGACTTCCCGGTGTAGAGCCAAAATCCGGGCGGTGGTTCTAAACCCGTCGAGAACGTGGCTCTGCAGCTCAACCGTAGGAACCTCACGACTCCTCCGAACCGGAGGAGTCAGTGCCAACAGCGGTTCGGACAGTGGGTCGAGGTTCCCGTAGACGACTATCGATCAATTCGCCGCGCGATCCTAGATCTCAACCTGTTCTCTGAGCGCCAGTTGCAGATGTAGACAGGAGGGGAGATCTGTTGATCTCCCGGCGCAGTCGCCACCCTCTTCTCAGTGCAGCAAGTGGACCTTGCAGCTGAGACCGGAGACTTTCGCCACCTGCATATCCCCGGTCACGATTAGATCGATCTCCGGGTGGATCTCGGCCGTCGCAAGGATCAACGCATCCGGCATTTGCAGGGACTTGCGCCGAGAGCGAAGCTCGGACGCCATGTCCGCCACGGCCACATCGACGGAAAGCACCTCCGAGATCAACCCGGAAAAGAACCCCCTGACCTGGTCCACATCGTGGTGGCCTAGCCGTGCGCCGGTTAGAACCTCGGCGTAGGTAACGACCGAAACCAGGAGTCGCTGATCGCGGATGAGGTCGCGGATCGCCGTGTCCGCTGCATCGTGGAGGGTGTCCTTGCGATCGAGGAAGCCCACGGCCGCATCGGAGTCGAGAACTACCGCCACTCCTCGCGCAGTCCTTCCACCTGCCTGCCCAGATGGCCGCCGGTGTCCAGGCATCCGGAGTAGCGATCGATCAGCTCATCGATACGCGTCAGGACAACACGACCAGCTCCCTCGGCCTCGACCTTCAGGGTGTCGCCGGGCTCGAAACCCGCGGTGCGGAAGGCACCAGCCGGGATCGTCACCTGATGCTTGCTGGACACCCTGGTCTGATTCTTTACCTTCTCTGCCATAGGTAAAGGGTAGCAGCGGATGCGTGGTCGCTGGTTCGAACCCAGCCGCGCCCATCATTTGCCAACGAGTGCCCCTCCCGTTGAGTCCTCGAAGCCAGCCTCCGTGCGATAAATCAGATCAATCTTCTGGCTTATCAGCAACTCACACAAGTCACTCCGGGGCTCAGACGGTAGGAGGACGGCGAGATGATTTGGTTGGCCGTCGCCGACGAATCGTTTGTAGTCTGCAAGCTGGCCAATGGCCATCCGAATTGCATTTCGCTCCACCGTACCCTTAGCCTCGACGAGCATCCCAATGGTTGCGTCATAGAGATCCGTAAATAGGGGCCGGGCCTCCCCTGGGGGAAGGATTCGCTGGCGGAAGACTTCGTGGTCTAGTCGTAACAAGTGCTCCTCGAGTTCGAGTACAAGCTTCTGCTCACGCCTTTCAGCCTCATATGGCTCACTGCTCGGAGCTACATACGCCTTCTCAGTCTGCCGCCGCTCAATTGGGACCTTGGTTCTCTTCGGACCAGTGAGAACAGCAGCAAGTTTGGATTGCGGCTCTCCCGGCTCGATGTTCTTGGGCCGGAGCCGAAAGACAATTACCTCCCGGCGGGGGCCATTTCCCGTCTCGTGCGCGTCAGTGCGGTAGAACGGTTCCATCTCATCTACCTCAAACTCATCGAGATAGGTCACCGTTCCCCATGCCCCTTTAAACACCCGTAGCGCGCGGCCCTCGGACTTGTGACTCAGGATCGCCGCATTGCCAGACTTCAGCTCCTGATCGCCACGCTGGCCTTCCCCGGTGTAGTGGAAGCAACCATCACCAAGCCAGCCGTCGTAATAACCATGTCGCTGGCCGGCAGTTGGATCTGAAAAGACAAAGACGTTGGGAGTCATCCGAGATGGCCCAATTCCCCCCTGCCCGCGTCCTCCGAAATCCCGGTGAAGAGCGGTTCGTCGGACGCTAGCCCCTGGCTTTAACTCCCACTCCGCCGCCATCAAGGAGATTGAGCTTAGTGGACGAGATTCGAGCAGAGCCCGTAAGAAAGCGAGCGAGTCGTCTTTCGTACAGAATTGGATCGACGTTCCAGGACTCGACGTGGCCGGCGGCGGGGACTCGGTAGTAGGAGACCCAGCGGGGCAGCTCCTTGGCGAATGCGTCGCTGGTGGAGATCGGGACGACCCTGTCCTCGGTGCCGTGGAAGAGGAGTATCGGGAGGTGGAAGTCCTCTGGGTGCTGGAGGGCGTCGAGGCTGTCCCAGTCGACGTCGATGCGGGCGCCTATGGCCCACTCAAGCGGAAGGGCAGCGATGGAGGGGAAGCCGAGACGGGTGGTATTGAAGGAGAGAGCCTCTTGCCAATCGAGGGCTGGGGCATCCAGGATGAGAGCGGCAACCTTTGGCGCCAGGGAGGAGCGCTCCATGAACTGGGCCACTATCGCGCCGCCCATTGAGTAGCCGACCAGGACCAGTCGGCGGGCGCCGTGGCCGAGCGCATAGCGGGCGGCGGCTTCCAGGTCGAGCCACTCGGTCAGGCCCATGTGGTGGAGGCCGTCGGGGCTGGCCGGCGCGCCGAGGTCCTCTCGGTAGGTGATGAGCAGGGCTGGCAAACCCAGGCGATGAAGCGTTGGGGCGATCCGCAGGCCGCAGCGCGGATCGTCGTTGATCCCGTGGACGAGGATCGCCCAGGTGGAGGAGCGGCCGGGAATTCGCCACGCTGGCATCGGACCAAGCTCGTCTGGAATGCGCACGTCGGCGAAGCGCAGGCCGAATGCTTGTCGTGGGTCGCCGGGATAGACCTTGGAGTCGATCGCGACCCTCATTCCCGGCACGAGATAGCCGCCCACGTCGCGCAGCTCGCGGGTGACCGTGTCCTCCTCTAATTTCGTCACCGCACCGACGATCGCGTGGCCCGCCTTCCAGTCGAGCCCGTACACACCCGGCCGCTCGCTTGCTTCGTCGCGGGACAGCACGATTCGGCCAGGGGCGCGCCCCTCCACGGTCACGTCTTCCGGCGGCCAGCCCGAGTGGTCCGGCACCAGCACCGCGTCGGAGAAATGCCAGGCGGCGGCCCCGCCGACGCCAATCAGGACGGCGATCGCCGCCGCGCCTGCCACGAGCCATCGCCATCGGCGGCGCGCGAAGCCGACAGCCATGCTCACTGCGCCAGCTCGGGGATGTAGCGCTCGATGTGCTGGTCGATCGTTTCGCGAACCCATTGCTGGGTGGCGGGATCGGCCATCCGGTAGCGACCGAGGAGCATCTTCTGGTCGCTGATTGGGAGGCCGGCCACCTCCCAGCCGACCGCCAGGCGCTCGAAAAGAAGCTCAACGCGGCGACGCCAGGCGTCGTCCTGGGTGGCCGCCGCGGTCGCCGGGCCGACTTCGATCTTGGCGATCGTGCCGCGGCTGAGCGACTGGCGCAGGGTGAGGACGTTGCCCTCGGCGTCGGTGTAGTCGACGGTCTCGGCCTTCCGCCGCGGCCGGCGTTGCTTCTTGCGCTTCGCCATCGCCGCGAGTCTGCCACGTGCCGGTAGTTAGACACCGCTGTGGGCGGTCAATCACCGGCACGTCCGATCGTCGATCAGACGTCGGCTTCGGGGCGGCGGCGGGTGCGCTTGCGTTCGGCGGTGCGGCGCTTCTGCTCGAGGCGGCGGGCGCGGCTCGCTGGGGTTGGCCGGGTCGCGCGGCGGCGGCGCGGTACCCGCAGGCCCGCCGCGATCTTCTCGGCCAGTCGCTGCAGGGCCAGCTCGCGGTTACGCGCCTGCCCGCGCGCCTCCTGTGCGACGGCGGTGACCACCGGCCCGGCCCGCTCGCTCAACCGTGCTCGCTGCGCCGCGTCCAGCGCAGTCGAGGCGACTACGTCGAATACCGCTTCGACCCGCGATGCGGTCACGTTCGCGTGCTGCCCGCCCGGCCCGGAGGAGCGGCTCGCACGCAGCTCGATCTCGCTCAGTGGGATCGAGAGGCGACCGTCGATCTCCAGCTCTTCCGCCACGCGGCCAAGCCAGCCGCCGTCAGGCGAGCCCGTCGATCTTCGCCGCCAACTCGAAGTCGGCCGCCGTTATACCGCCCTCGGAGTGGGTCGAGAGCGAGACAGTCACCTCGTCCCAGGAGATCGAGACGTCGGGGTGGTGGTTCATCTCCTCGGCTGGCCCGACGAGCGCGGCGACGAAGTTCACCGAGCCGACGAAGTCGCCGCGCTTGAAGCGCTTGCGGATCGCGTCGCCATCGCGCGACCAGCCCGGGTGCTCTTCGAGCCGAGCCTCGACCTCGGAATCGCTCAGCGGGGTCATCGCTTCTATGCTCCCACAGAAGGGTCTGGACGAACATGAGCGACTCCCTCCCCACCCTCTGGCAGATCGACGTCTCGCACTACAGCGAGAAGGCGCGTTGGGCACTCGCCTGGAAGGGCATCGAGCACAAGCGCCGCTCGCCGATCCCCGGCGCCCACATGGCGGTCGCCCTCTGGCTGACCGGCGGCGCGCAGACGACTTTCCCGGTGCTGACCCTCGACGGCCGCCACATCGGCGACTCCAGCGCGATCGTCGCCGCCCTTGAGGAGCGCTACCCGGAGCCGCCGCTCTATCCCGCCGAGCGCGAGCAACGCTGGCGGGCGCTCGACCTCGAGTCCTTCTTCGACGAGGAGCTCGGTCCCTACATCCGCCAGCTCGCCTGGTTCGAGCTGAGCAACGACGTCGATCGCTTCGCCGGCGTGATGGCCAGCGTCGCGCCCCCGCCGCTGGCCCGCATCAGCGGCGCCACCGCCCGCTACGCCCGCACCTATACCGGCCTGCGCTTCGGCGCCGGCAACGCCGAGCAGGCGGAGCGCTCGCGCGCCAAGGTGCTGGCCGCCCTCGACCGACTCGACGCGGAGCTGGAGCGCGGCGGCGGCGAGTACCTCGTCGGCAACAGGTTCAGCGTCGCCGACCTGACCGCGGCCTCTCTCTTCTACCCGCTCGTGGGCCCGCCGGAAGCGCCGCTACCCCCTGACCAGGAGATGCCGGCGCGCTTCGAGGCGTTCCGCGAGCCGCTGCGCGAGCGACCAGGCTTCAAGTGGGTCGCAGAGATGTTCCGCCGCCACCGCAAGCCGGGCAAGTCGGCGGCAACGACGGTCTCCGCCTAACCGCCGATCGGCGCCCGGGGATTCGGCCCCCAGAAGACCAGCGTGCCGAGCATGCCGATGATGTGGACGAGGATGATGTTGACCACCATCGACTGCGCGGTCGCGGTGCCCACTCCCACCGGCCCGCCGCTCGCGGTATAGCCGTAGTAGCAGCCGACGATCACGATGGTCGTCGCCATCACCATCGCCTTGATCAGGCTGAAGGTCACGTCGAGCGGGTCCTGGAACATCCAGAAGATCAGCAGGTAGCCGCCGGAGGAAACGTCGGCCACCTGCTCGACCACAGCCAGGTAGCTCGCCAGATAAGCGACGCCGACCGCAACCAGATAGGTGACCGGCAGCGCCACCCACGCGGCGAGCAGGCGGGTGGCAGCGAGGAACGTCACCGGCTGGATGCCCATCACCTCGAGCGCGTCGATCTCGTCGGAGATCCGCATTGCCCCGATCTCGGCGACGATCCCGGTCCCGACCTTGGCCGAGAGGATGTAGCCGAAGGCATAGGGCAATCCCTCGCGTAGATCGCAATAGGCGGAGAAGATCCCCGATAGGGCGGGAGCGCCCTGGGCGCGAACGAAGTAGGCGCCGATCACGCCGCAGTTGAGGCCGAGGATGAAGACGAAGGCCCAGATGATCAGCGCCGAGCCGAGGATCAGGATCCCCGCCTGGCGCATGCTCTCGCCGAAGAACTTGAAGACGCGGCCCGAATAGACGAGCCCGGCGACGCGCGAGCCGAAGCGAGCGATCTCGCCGAAGGCGTCGAGCCAGCCACGCGGCACGTCGAGCCAGCCGATCACCGGATCGACTGCAGTTCGGGGTTGGTCGCGAGCAGGACCGTGGTGAAGACGTAGAGGAAGGCGAAGACCCCCATGAACGAGATCACCACCGCCTGGTTGACGGCCCGCCCGACCCCCGCGGCACCACCCGAAGCCGTCATCCCCTTGAAGCAGCAGACGACGGCGATGATGCCGCCGAACAGCGAGCACATCAGCACCGAGCCCCAAACGTCGGTGATCGAGGCGTTGGCGAAGAGGGTCGCGAAGAAACCGCCGAGCGACTGGTGATAGAGCAGCTCGGCGGCGATTCCGGCGGTCAGCCCGAAGACGATCGCGAAGACGTCGAGCAGGCCGGTGATCACGATCAACGCCAGGAAGCGCGGCACGACCAGGTTCTTGATCGGATCGACGCCGAGCACCTGCAGGGCGTCGAGCTCCTCGCGGATCTTGCGCGCGCCGAGGTCGGCGGTGATCGCGGTGCCCGCCACCCCGCCGACCACGACCGCGGTGACGACCGGCCCGATGAAGCGAACCGCAGTGACTACGAAGAAGCCACCGAGCCGGTCGAGCCCGCCGAAGAGATTGAGGATCCCCGCCGCCTGCAGGCCCGGCGCACCGAGGCAGAGGGCGAAGGTCGAGATCGACATCGGAAACCATGAGAGCTTGAGGACGAAGAGCGCCTGGTCGACCAGCTCCTCGCCATAGGGATACGGCGGCCGGATCGCGGAGACGATCGTCCGCGCGGTGAGGAGGGTCATCTCGCCGGTCTGCTCGAAGGCAGATCGCAGCGGGAGGGCGAAGCGCCCTAGGACTTGCGCCGCCACCAGCTCATCGCCTGCTCGAGGGGACTCGTCTGCAGGGCTCGCTCCCGCCCTTTCTCGCGGGCTCGCTGCTCCGCGGCGCGCTGGGCCTCGGAGAGCTGGGCGATCAAGGTGTCGCGGGTCTGCTCGAGCTCCTCGACGCCGGCGACATGCGGCTCCGCGCGGCGCGGCGCGGTCGGCATGCCGCTGGGCAGGTCGCGGGTGTAGGAGGACAGCTCGGCCTCGAGGCGGGCGATCTGCCGCCGCAGCTCGTGGCGGACCTCGATCGTCTCGCCCTCCTCCGCCGCCTGCCGAGCCGGCACGGGCTCGGCAGGCGGCTCGCTCTGCCCCCCCGGCATGCTCGCGCAGGCCGAGGCGACGATCGCCAGGTCACGCGGGCTGAGACCGGCCTCGCTCGCCCGGCGCAGCGCCTCGGTGGCGATCTGCTCGAGCTGCGGCGCCGCCTCGATTCCCTCGGCGACGAAGGTCCCCTGCCCCTGGTGGCTGACCACCAATCCCTCGCCCTCGAGGCCCGCGTAGACGGCACGCACGGTGTTGACATTTACCCCGGCCCACTCGGAGAGCTGCCGAAAGCTCGGCAGACGCTCGCCCGTCGCCAGCCGGCCGCTGGAAATCAGCGCCCGCAGACGCCAGGTGAGCTGCAGGCCGACCGGCAGCTCGTCGCTTGGGTCGGTCGCGAACGGGTTCGGTTCGCTAGCCACGTACTGTGCCATCTAGTAGGCACAGTAGTCCCTGTGACTGCGTTAGTCAACTAGCACAGCTTGCCAGGGCCCCGATCCTTTGCCCGCCCCTGCCCGACGCTTCGCGCACCATCGACCGAAGCCTCCCGGGGGAGAACTCTCCGCAGCTTGCTCCCCGCCAGCCAGCGCCGTAGGGCTCTCCCGCCACAGCTTCGTCTTCGGCGCTGAGAAGCAGCCCGTAGCGACGCCCGACGGCGTCGGGCAGACCGCAAGCCGAGCCGTCACTCGAGCTGCGCACGAGAACCGCAGCACCGGGTCGAAGTCCAGCAGCGGACTTGTAGACACGCTGTACCCGGTAGCGAAAGTCGCTCCGGTAGGCGTCTCGCGGGACGACCTCCAGCAGCCGGGCAACGATCACGGCGTCCGCGCTCCTCAGCGCGGCCTTCGCCGGCAGGGAAGCGCAGGTGCAGGCCTGAGCGCTCCCGGTGAATACCAGGAGGCCCAGGCCGACGATTGCCGCAGCGAACAGGCGCCGCGCTCCCATCGCCCTACTGTAGAGATAAACGCGGCGATTCTCAAATCGCCATCGACTTAGGGAGTGAGCACGACCTTCAGCGCTTCGCGGTTGTCGTAGAGCTCGTAGGCCTCAGCAGCCTGGTCGAGGTTCATGCGATGGGTGACCAGCGGCGAGGGGTCGAGCTTGCCAGCCTCGATCAGACCCAGCACGCGATCGACGTGGGCGATCACGTTGGCGAGACCCAGCCGCAGCGTCAACCCCTTGAGCCAAGCCAGGCCCATCGGCACTTCCGCCTGGCCGGCGTAGGCTCCGATGCCCGACACGGTGCCGGCATCGCGCGCCAGACTGATCGCCATCGCCAGCGGCGCCGGATCGCCGACCGCGTCGACGACGACGTCGACGCCGCGCCCTTCGGTCGCACTCCGCACCCCGCGCTTCGGATCGTCCTCGCTGAGGTGCAGCGGCTCGGCGCCGAAGCGCTTGGCCATCGCCAGCCGGTCCTCGACCGAGTCGACCGCGAATACCTCGCTCGCGCCGGCGGCGAGAGCCGCCTGCACGGCGCAGAGCCCGACCGGGCCGAGGCCGAGCACGGCGACCGTGTCCCCCGGCCGCACGCCGGCGTGGGCGACGGCGTGGTAACCGGTGCCCATCACGTCGCCGGCGAAGAGCGCCACCTCGTTGGCCATCCCCTCGGGCACGCGGCGCAGGGTCAGGTTCGCGCGCGGCACGAGGAGCAGCTCGGCCTGAGCGCCCTGCAGGTCGCCGAGCTTCGAGCCGTGGCCGAAAGTGCGGCCGCGCTCGCAGCGATGGTAGTCGCCGCGCAGGCAGGCAGTACAGGTCGCGCAGGCGACGTGGAAACAGCCGAGCACGCGATCGCCGGCGGCGACCCGCTCGACGTCGGCGCCCGCCTCGAGCACGGTGCCGACGAACTCGTGGCCGATCGTAAAACCCGGCTCGACCGGGACCCGGCCGTGGAAGATGTGCAGGTCGGAGCCGCAGATGCCGCTCGCCTCGACCCGCACCAGCGCGTCGTCGGCAGCGACCAGCTCAGGATCGGCCTTCTCCTCGATCCGAACCTCGCCGGGTGCCTGGAAGGTGACCGCGCGCATTCGGCCCGAACCGTATCGCCCCCGCCGACCGGCCGAAAACACCCCCGGCTCCGGTTTTAGGCCCGTCGGCGGGGGGTCAGCCGACGCTGACGCCGGGCACCTGGAAGCGGCCGGCGTCGACGCCGGGGCTGGCGGTCTCGGCAATCCGGGCTTCGAGCGCGAGCTCGCGCTCGAAGTCGGCCTCCTCGCCGTGGCGGAAGGAGACGTCCTTGCCCTCCAGCAGCTCGATGAAGACCTCGACGAAGCGGGCGTCGAGCTGTTTGCCGGCGACCCGCCGCAGCTCCTGAATCGCCTCGTAGCTGGAGACCGGCGCGCGGTAGGAGTCGCGGGCCGTCATCACGTCGTAGGTATCGGCGACGGAGATGATCCGCGCCAGCTCCGGGATGTCGTCGCCTTCGAGGCCGCGCGGGTAGCCCTTGCCGTCGACCCGCTCGTGGTGGGCGAGGATGATCTCGGCCACTGGCCCGTAGCCGTCGAGCGAGGAGACGACGCGAGCGCCCTGCTGTGGGTGGCGACGGATCAGCATCCAGTCTTCGTCGGTCAGCGGCACGTTGGCCTTCAGGATCCGGTCGGGGAGGATGAACTTGCCGATGTCATGCAGCAATGCGGCGATGTGGACCAGCTCCTCCTCGCGGCGCGAGTAGCCAGCCCGCTGGGCAATCGCCCGCGAGTAGCGGGCGACTGCGGCGCTGTGGCGGGCGGTCATCTGGTCCCGCAGGTCGAGCGTGCGCAGCAGCGCGCTCAACATCCCCACCTGGAAGCTGGCCAACTGCTTGCTGCGCCGCTCCAGCTCATGGGCACGCTGCTGGGAGAGCAGCAGTTGGCCGAGCAGGTACTGGAAGGTGATCAAGACGACGCCGAAGAGGGCGATCGCGGAGATGCCGATCACGTGGTAGACGAAGGCCACCGCGACGGCAAGCATCGCGCTGGCGAACTCGGATGGCAGCACCGGCGGCAGCACCCTCAGCTGACTGGCAAAGGTTGCGCGCTCGACGTAGGCGCGGTAGCCGGCGACCAGCACGAAGTTGATCGCCAGCGAGAACTGGAAGAGCCCGAAGACCAGCAGGTAGAAGTAGGCGTCGTCCTGGGTCAGGTGAGCCGCATCGATCAACGCCATGAAGGCGATCCCGCCGACCAGCGGGAAGAAGGCGTAGGTCAGCACATTGTTGAGCAGGTAGTGCCCTTCGTCGTGCCAGCGCAGCCAGCCGACGACGATCGTCGCGACCCCGATCAAGCTGGCCGGGGTGCCGCCGAGGAAGACCATTGCCACCACCAGCGCCAAGAAGCTGCCGGAGACCTTGACCCTCGACTCGGTGGAGACGGCGGTCAGGTCGCTGAAGACCGAGAAGGCGAGCAGGACCGCGAACAGCGGGATATTCCAGTCGCATTCCGGCGCCCACCATGCAGCGGCGGCAAGCGTCGCCGCCAGGGCTAGGCCCATGGCTGCAATCACGGGACGGGTGGGACGCTTCTCATCCATCGGCCATCTGGGTCCAGGCATCGCGCGCAAGCGCCGAGACCCTGGCCTACAGGTTCATGAACGAGAGTCCATTCCCTGCGCCGCGATCACGAAACTTGCGCCTAACGCAACTTGGACGGCCCAAGGTACTCGGGTGGCCGACGCCTGGCAAGCTCGGTGGCCGCATTGCGAGGCGCTTCCCAGAGCGTAGATTTGCCCGTCCGGCGGAAGCCGGATAGTGCCCAAAAATGACGAAGGGCGCCCCAAAGGCGCCCTTCCCCAAACTGGAGCGAACGCCTTGCGTTCGCGAAAGATTTAGTTACGGAAGCCCATTGACCTGTTCCCCTTCCTTTCGACTGAAGCCCTCAGATCGATGCACTGCGATCTGAAACTCGTGCGTTGCGTATGCATTTTGTAGCACAGCTTGGCGGAAACTTGTGCATCTGCAGGAAAACTTGTGCAGAAATCCGGTAGGACCGGCCGACAGCAATGCGTAAACCACGCCTGACCGACCCCCTGCACAGGCCCCTCTTTCGGCGCCTGGCGACGACCTATGCCGTCAACGAGTTGGGCGACTGGATGGGAATCGTCGCCCTCTCGGTGCTGGTCTTCGACCGCACCGACAGCGCCTTTGCCACCGCCGGGCTGTTCCTCGGAACCCGCTTCCTGCCGGCCTTACTGGCCCCCGCGCTGGTCACTCGGGTCGAGCAGCCGCAGCCGCGCTTTGCCCTGCCGGTGATCTATTGCGGCGAGGCCGTTGCCTTCGGTGGCTTGGCGCTGTTGGCAGATAGCTTCTCGCTGGCTGGCGTGATCGCCCTGGCTGCGATCGACGGCGCCCTCGCCCTCTCGGGCAGGGCGCTGACCCGCGCCGTCGTCGTCCGCCTGCTCGAGCCGGCCGGCGAGCTGCGGGCGGGCAACGCGATCCTCAACGTCGCCTTCACCGGCGGCGCAGCAGCTGGCCCGGCGATCGCCGGGCTGGTGGTCGCCGGCTTCGGCGTGCAGACGGCGCTGCTGCTGGACGCCGCGTCCTTCTACGCAATCGCCGTGATCCTGCTCACCGCTGGGCGGCTGCCCGAGGTCGAGCCCGACCCCTCGGACTTCCGCCAGCGCCTGCGCGCCGGCTTCGCCTACATCCGCCGGACGAGGACCCTGCGGCGCCTGCTGACCGCGCAGGGGGCGGCCTTCGTCTTCTTCGCGGCGGTTCTGCCGATCGAGGTGATCTACGCCAAGCAGACCCTCAACGCCGGCGACGCCGGTTACGGCCTGCTGTTGGCCAGTTGGGGCGTCGGCATGGTGCTGGGCAGCGTCGTCTTCGCGGCCAGCCGGCGCGCGGCGCTGCCCAGCCTGCTCTTCTTCAGCACGCTCGTGGTGGGTGCCGGCTACCTCGCGATGGCGGCTGCGCCGAGCTTGGCGGTGGCCTGCGTCGCCGCCGCGCTCGGCGGCAGCGGCAACGGCGTGCAGTGGGTCAGCGCGATCAGCGCCGTGCAGGAGCTGACCGCCGAGCGCATGCAGGCGCGGGTGATGAGCGTGCTGGAGTCGATCGGGGCGGCGATGCCGGGGGTCGGGTTCCTGCTGGGGGGCCTGGTGGCGACCAGCAGCAGCCCGCGTGCCGCCTTCCTCGTCGCCGGGGTCGGAGTGCTGGCGATAGTCGCTATCGCCACGCCTCTCCTGGGCAGGAAATGGCCTGCTAGCGAGGGGAAAAAGCGTCCAGACGATCTTGACGCCGGAGACGAGATTATGGTGGAGTTGATTGCAGCGGAGGTCCTGCCCAGCTCAGATCGGAGGCCCCTGACGTGAAGAAGTTCGGCGCGGTGCTAGCTGTTGCCTGTCTTGCGGTTGTCGCGTTAAGCCTCTCCTCATGCAGCAGCTCGGGCGGCAAGGAGGGGGGCACGCTGAACGGCACCTACGCCTCGTTCCCCGATTCCCTCGACCCGGCGCTGGCTCGCACCGTCGAAGCCTGGACGGCGATGTACGCGACTTACGTGCCGCTGCTCACCTACGCCCACGAGAGCGGCCAGACCGGCAGCAAGGTGGTACCGGGGCTGGCCGAGAGCCTGCCGAAGATCAGCAGCGGCGGCAAGACCTACACGCTGACCCTGCGCAAGGGCCTCAAATACTCCGACGGGACGCCGGTCAAGGCCTCTGACTTTGCCGCCTCGGTCGAACGGATGTTCAAGCTCAACTCCGGTGGCTCCACCTTCTACACCGGCATTGTCGGCGCCGAAAAGTTCGCCGAAACCAAGTCGGGCGGCATCCCCGGCATCAAAACCGACGACAAGACCGGCAAGATCGTGATCGAACTGACCCAGCCGCGCGGCACCTTCACCAGCGAGCTGGCGCTGTTGTACGTGACCGTCCTGCCGGCCGACACGCCGGTCAAGAACATGACCGCGGATCCGCCCCCCGGGACCGGGCCCTACGAGATCGTCAAGACCGAACCGGGCCGCAGCTGGTCCTACGACCGCAACCCGCAGTGGGAAAAGAACAACGCCGCGCTGATGCCGGATGTGCCCAGTGGCCACGTCGACAAGATCGACATCAAGGTGGTCGGCAACCCCTCGACCCAGGTCAACGAAGTCGAACGCGGCAGCTCCGACTGGATGCAGACCACGATCCCCTCGGACCTCTACAACAAGGTCAAGGAAAAGTACGAAGGCAGCCAGTTCCGGGTCGAGCCGACGATCAGCAATTACTTCTTCTGGATGAACACGACGAAGCCGCCGTTCGACGACGTCAAGGTGCGCCAGGCGGTCAACTACGCGCTCAACGGCGCCGCGATGGAACGGATCTACGCCGGCTCCCTGAAACCGATCCAACAGATCCTGCCGCCGGGGATCCCGGGCTACGAGAAGTACGAGCTCTACCCCTACGACATGGGGAAGGCGAAGCAGCTGATCGCCGAAGCCAACCCGTCCGACCGCGACATCACGGTCTGGACCGACGACGAAAGCCCGAACAACGAAGCCACCGCCTACTACCAGGACGTGCTCAACAAACTCGGCTTCAACGCGAAGCTGAAGGAAGTCGCCGCCGAAGACTATTTCACCCTCACGGGCAACCTCTCGACGCCCGATCTCGACACCGGCTGGCTCGACTGGTACCAGGACTACCCGCACCCGAACGACTTCTTTCAGCCGCTGCTGGCCGGCGAAAGCATCCTGCCTCAGGAAAACAGCAACTACGCGCAGATCGACGACCCGAAGCTGAACGCGAAGATCGCCAGGCTCTCCAAGGAAACGTTAGGCGCCACGCAGGAAGCCGAATACGCGGCACTCGACCGCGAATACATGGAACAGGCCCCCTGGGCGCCCTATGGGACGCGGACCGTCTCGACCTTCGTTTCGAGCGACGTCAACCTCGACGACGTGGTCTTCAACCCAACCTTCGGGCAGGACCTGGCGAGCTTCCAGTTCAAGTAGCCGCCCGCCGCTTCACAATAGGCCGGTGGTCGACCAGCCCCAGCCCCCGCCGGCAAGCGCTGCGGCGGTTGGGCGCGGGCCGTGGCGTGTTGCCCTGCGGCGGCTGCGGCGCAACCGCGGCACCCTCGTCTTCATCGTCGTCTTCGTCCTGATCGTCCTCTTCGTCCTCGCCGCGCCGCTGTGGGCCGATCACCTGGCAGACACCGGCCCGAACGCCACGCACACGCTGGAGAAGGTCGAGGTCGACGGCGAGATCAGGGAAGTCGTCGACCCCGCCGGGCGCCCGATCGGCCCGCTCTGGTTCGGCGCTGGCGGCAAGTTCTTCCTCGGCGCCGACGGGCGGCTCGGCCGCGACGAGATGGTCCGTCTGATGTACGGCGGGCGGACCTCGCTCTTCATCGCTCTGACCTCGGCACTGATCACGACCCTCCTGGCGGTCGTCCTCGGTCTGCTCGCCGGCTATTACCGCGGCTGGACCGACACGCTGATCTCGCGGGCACTGGATGTGATCTGGGCCTTCCCGGTCCTGCTCCTGGCGATCGCCTTGGGTATCGCGCTGGCGGTCGGCGGTCTGCAGATCGGACCACTGACGATCTCCAGCGGCTCGATCTGGATCCCGATCCTGATCATCGGCGGGGTGCTGATCCCCTACACCGCACGACCGGTGCGCGGCCAGGTGCTCTCGCTGCGCGAGAAGGACTTCGTCGAGGCCGCGGTCGCCCAGGGGGCGGGGCCACTGCGGGTGATGTTCGGCGAGCTGCTGCCCAACCTCGCCTCGACGATCATCGTCTTCTTCACGATCAACGTCGCCAACAACATGCTGCTCGAGTCGGCGCTCTCCTTCCTCGGGGTCGGCGTGCAGCCGCCGAACGCATCCTGGGGGGCGATGATCGCCACCGGCAACGACCTGATCACCAGCGCGCCGCTGCTGACGATCCTGCCCGGGACGATGATTTTGCTGACGGTGCTCTCGCTGAACGTGATCGGCGACGGTTTGCGCGACGCGCTCGACCCCAAGGCGAAGATCCGGCTCGAGGCCCACGCCGGGCTCGCGGAGCCCGAGGGAACCCCGGTCTGATGGGTCGTTTCGTCGTCCGTCGCCTGCTCGGCGCCATCGCCGTGCTCTTCACGATCTCGGTGATCGTCTTCCTGATCTTCAACGTGATCCCGAACTCCGACCCGGCGCGGCGGCTGGCGGGACGCAATCCGACGCCGACGCTGGTCGCCGGCATCGAAGAAGAATGGGGCTTCGACGACTCCTTGCCACGGCAGTACCTGACGACTATGGACAAGATCTTCAGCGGCGACCTGATCTCCTACACGACGCGCGAAGAGGTCGACGAGAGGATCGTCGAAGGCATCCCGGCGACCTTCTCGCTGTGCATCGGCGCCGCCGTGATCTGGCTGTTCTTCGGCATCCTCTTCGGCTACCTCTCGGCCGTGCAGGCAGGCGGGCGGCTCGACCGGATCCTGACCGTGGTCGCGGTGATGGGCATTTCGATCCCAGTCTTCTGGCTCGCCGCGGTTCTGCTCAACTACCTCTCCTACCAGACCGGCATCTTCCCCTCGGGCGGTTACGTCAAGCTGACCGAAGAACCCTTCGAATGGGCGTCTCACCTGGTCCTGCCCTGGATCAGCCTGGCGGCGATCCAGATCGGCTTCTACAGCCGTGTGATGCGCTCCAGCATGCTCGACGTGATGAACGAGGACTACGTGCGTACGGCGCGTGCCAAGGGGCTCAGCGAGCGACGGGTGATGACGCGCCACGTACTGCGGAACTCGTTGATCCCGATGGTCACCCTGCTCGGCCTCGACGTCGGCGTCTTGCTCGGCGGCGCGATTCTCGTCGAAGCCCTCTTCGGCCTCAATGGCGTCGGTCAGTACGCCTTCGAATCGCTCGAAAGCCTGGACCTGCCGCCGATCATGGCGGTGACCCTGTTCGGCGCCTTTTTCGTCGTCCTCTGCAACGCCCTGGCCGACGTCGCCTACGCCTATCTCGACCCGCGGGTGAGGCTGGGGGACTCAGCCCGGTGAACGCGGCGCCGTTGCTCAGCGTCCGCGACCTGCGGGTTGGCTTCACCGCCGAAGGCGGGTGGCTGCAGGCGGTCGACGGCGTCTCCTTCGACGTCGCCCCCGGCGAAGTGCTGGCGATCGTCGGCGAGTCGGGGTCCGGCAAGAGCGTCACCGCGCAAACGATCATCGGCCTGACCCGCTCGCCGAACGCGCGGATCGAGGGGTCGGCGAAGCTCAGCGGCGAGGAGCTGATCGGCGCGAGCGACGCGACGCTGCGTGAGGTTCGGGGCAAGCGCATCGGCATGGTCTTCCAGGACCCGATGAGCTCATTCAACCCGGTGTACCGGGTCGGTGACCAAGTCGTCGAGGCGATCCGAGCCCACCGTCCAGCGGTGAGCAAGGCGCAGGCCCGCGAGCACGCCGTCGAGCTGCTCGACTCGGTCGGTATCCGCCAAGCAGAGAGACGTGTCGAGGACTATCCGCACGAATTCTCCGGCGGCATGCGGCAGCGGGCGATGATCGCGATGGCGCTGGCGCTCGAGCCGGAGCTGCTGATCGCCGACGAGCCGACCACCGCGCTCGACGTGACGATCCAAGCGCAGATCCTCGATCTGCTCGCCCGGCTCAACCGCGAGCGCGAGCTGGCGACGATCCTGATCACCCATGACCTCGGCGTCGTCGCCGAGGTCGCCGACCGGGTGCTGGTGATGCACGAGGGGAAGATCGTCGAGCGCGGCGGCCTCGACGACATCTTCTACTCGCCGCGGGACCCCTACACGCGCCGCCTGCTGAGCGCCGCGATCCGCCTCGACGAGGCGCCGCCATTGCGCTCGCGGCCGCAGAGCGAGGCGCTGCTCGAGGTCACCGACCTCGTCAAGCACTACCCGGTCAGACGCGGGCTGCTGATCGACCGCGAGGTCGAACGGGTTGCCGCGGTCGACGGCGTCAGCCTCTCGCTCGCTCACGGCGAAACGCTCGGCCTGGTCGGCGAGTCCGGCAGCGGCAAGTCGACGCTCTGCCGGACGATCCTGCAGCTCTTGAAGCCGAGCGCCGGCTCGGTGCGCTTCGAGGGTCGTGAGATCGCCGGCCTCTCGCGCCGGCAGATGCGACCGCTGCGGCCGCAGATGCAGATGGTCTTCCAGGACCCCTATGCCTCGCTCAACCCGCGCAAGCGCGTCGGTCAGATCGTCGGCGAGCCGCTGCGGCTGCAAAAGGTGACCTCCGGCGCGGAGCTGCGCCGACGGGTCCACGAGCTGCTCGACCGGGTCGGCCTGGCGGCGGAGCACTACGACCGCTTCCCGCACGAGTTCTCCGGTGGCCAGCAGCAACGGATCGGCATCGCGCGGGCCCTGGCCCTGCGACCGAAGCTGATCGTCGCCGACGAGCCGGTCTCGGCGCTGGACGTCTCGATCCGTGCCCAGATCATCGGCCTGCTCGACGATCTGCGGGAAGAGTTCGGCCTCACCTACCTCTTCGTCGCCCATGACATCGGCGTCGTCCGCCACGTCTCCGACCGGATAGCGGTGATGCACGAGGGCAGGATCGTCGAGCAGGGACCGGCCGACCGCGTCTGCGAGCGCCCGGCCGACCCATATACGAAGGCCCTGTTGGAGGCGGTGCCAGTGCCGGACCCGCGCGAGGCACGGGCACGGCGGGCACTCGCCGGATCGCCCTAGACGGGCAACGCCACCACCGCCAAACTGCCGCTGTGGCCCTGCCGTTGAAACCGCCGATCAAGCCGCAGCTGGCGCTGACCCGCAAAGAGCTGCCGCGCGGCGAGGAGTGGGCCTACGAGGAGAAGCTCGACGGCTTCCGCGCGATCGTCTTCGTCGACGGCGAGGACGCATACGTGCAATCGCGCGGCGGCAAAACGCTGGCGCGCTACTTCCCCGAGCTGCGCTTCGCGCCGGGCCGCTACGTGCTCGACGGCGAGCTGGTGATCCGCGACTCCGCGGGAAATCTCGAATTCGACGCGCTGCAGGAACGGATCCACCCGGCCGCATCGCGGATCGAGCTGCTCTCCAAGGAGATCCCGGTCGAGTACGTGGTCTTCGACCTGCTGGCCGAGGAGGACGAGGCGCTGCTCGAGCGCCCGCTCGCCGAGCGGCGAGCGCGGCTGGAGGCCCTGGCGCGGCGGACGGGCGTCGAGCTGTCGCCGCTGGAGCGCGACCCGGCGCGCGCCGAAGATTGGCTGCGCCGGACCGAGGGCACGATCGCCAAGCAGCTCAATGCGCCGTACGAGCCGGGCAAACGGCGGGGAATGGCGAAGGTCAAGCGCGAGCGCGAGATCGACTGCGTGGTGATGGGCTGGCGCCCCGGCAAAGCGGAGGGCACGGTCGGCTCGCTGATCCTCGGCCTCTACGACGGCAACGGCCTGCGCTCGGTAGGCCACATCTCCGGCTTCAGCGCGCAGATGAAACGCGATCTGCGGACCCTGCTGGCCCCGCTCGAGACCGGCGAGCACGGCACTGCCGAGCCAAGCCGCTGGACGGGCGGGCGCGACCTCGAGTGGGTGGCGTTACGGCCCGAGCTTGTCATCGAAGTCGGCTACGACCATGCTGCGGCCGGCAGGATTCGCCATGGGGCGCGGTTCAGGCGGTTTCGGGACGACAAAGCTCCGAGCGAGTGCCTGTTCGAGCTGCTCGACGAAGGGTGATCAGAACAGGGGTTCCTGGTTGCGTGCCGAGGGGGCGGGGGGCCCTTCTTGCCCTACGCGCTCCTTCGGACGAAGGGACATCGCGCCTGAAGGGATGGGGCCTTGCCCTGCGGAGCCTTCGGGCGGCGAAGAACCCCCCGCCCCCTCGCCACTCCCCCGAGACGACCTCCCCCTCCCCCAACCTCGCACGGCTCGGGTAGCGCGTTTGCGCTGCTCGGGATGGAGGTAGGCCCGACCTCCTTGGTAGAGCTGCTCGTACCTTGGGAGCAGATCGGGGCGTTTTGCCTCCAGCCAGGCGAAGAAGACGTCTCTCACCTCGTCGCGGAGATGGAGGGCTACGCCGCCTACGAAGGTGGCGTTTGCTTCTTTGGCTCTCTCGAGGATCGGCTGGACCTGGTCGGGGTCGTCGTTGATGCCGGGCATCAGGGGGGCGATGAGGACGCCGGAGCCGATGCCGCGGCGGCGCAGCTCGGCGACGGCGTCGAGGCGGGCCGACGGGCTGGGCGTATGCGGCTCGGTGGCTCGCCAGGCCCGCTCGTCTAGGGTCGGGACCGAGAGGTTGACCGAGACCGGCAGCCGCTTCGCCATACGCTCGAAGAGCTCGACGTCGCGCAGGACGAGAGGCGACTTGGTCAGGACCGAGACCGGCGTCTCGGCGGCTCCCAGCGCCTCGAGGATCTCGGGCATTATCCGGTAGCGGCTCTCCACCCACTGGTAAGGATCGGTGTTGGTCCCCAACGCGACCAGCTCGCGCTTCCAGCTCGGCCGCGCCAACTCCGCCCGCAACCGCTCCGGCGTGTTGACCTTGACGACGATCTCCCGCTCGAAGTCCCGCCCCGCATCGAAGTCCAGATAGGTGTGCGTGCGGCGAGCGAAGCAGAATACGCAGGCGTGGGTGCATCCTCGATACGGGTTGATCGTCCAGTCGAACCCGTAGCGCCCGCCTGGCACGTGGTTCAGCGCCGAGCGAGCGCGAACCTCGTGGAAGTTGATGCCCATCGCCTCCGGAGCGTCGAAGGTCCGCACGACCGTGCCGTCGCCGACCCCCGGCAACCGCAGGTCGTTCTCGACTCGCTGTTCGTCCCAGCGCATGCGAACACATGTTCGCATAGAATGCGGTCGTGATCGATTGCCGCCATCGCTCCTCCCTTCAGGCCCAGCGTCCAACGACTGGCCTGAGGAAAGGGGATGCCAATGGCAGAAGTTGCATTGATCGGTGGGCAGATAGCTGCGGTACACGTAGTACTAGGGCAGCGTTCCTTCGATCACGTAGCGCAGGAGGTCGATGACCTGCTCCGGCGTACGGGCCGTGGCCTGGGCGGCGCGGTCGACCTCCTTGAGGGCGTGGTCGAGGTCGGGGTCGTGGAGGGTGACGATCGGCTTGCCGAGGGCGGCCGCGTAGCCGGTATCGAAGGCGGCGTTCCACTGGCGGTATTTGTCGCCGAAGCGCACGACCACCACGTCGGCGCCACGGATCAGCGTCTGCGTGCGGATCGCGTTGACCCCGGCGCCCATGTGGTCGCGCCAGAAGGGCGTGTCCTCGTCGCCGAGAGTGCCGACCCCGGCAGCGTCCGAGGCCGCGTGGTCGGTGACCGGCGCCGAGAAGGCCACCGGCAGCCCCGCCTCGTGCGCGCCAGACTCGATCCGCTCGCGCCAGTCGGAGTGGATCTCCCCTGAGAGATAAACCCTCCAGCTACGAGCTGGAGGGGCGGCCACCCCTCCCGAAACACTCAAGCGCGGCCCCCGCCGCGCGTTTCGGGAGGGGTGGCCGCCCCTCCCCCGCTCTGCTCCTCGAAATGCTTGCTGAGCATCGTTACCTGGCCCTGGTAGTTGGAGCCGAGCTGCTCGCCGTAGAGCCGCTCGGCGGGTGCCGCGGTCCGCTCCAGCGCCAGCTTGCAGACCGGCTGGCGGTGCTCGACCATGAAGGAGACGTCGCGCGCCCGCACCTCGAGTGCCGCTCGGCTACCGTGCCGAGCGCCCGTCGGGTCGTAGCCGAAGCCGGGGTCAAAGAAGCCCGCGTAGTGGGTGCGCAGCTCGCCGGCGGTGGGGTCGTAGGCCATCATCTCGGCGGCGATCTGCGGCGGTATGCAGACTCCCTCGGCCGAGAGCAGCAGATAGAAGATCTCCGGCTCGAGCACGATCCGCCCACCCGGCTCAGGGAAGACCGGGTCCCAGTAATCGGTCCAGCGATAGGCGCGGATTCGCGAAAGGTCGATCGGCAGGCTGTTCTTGCGGGCCCGGTAGCCGACAATCCGGTCGCTCGGCCCGGAGAGGTCGACGCTGAGGAAAAGCCCGTCAGCCAGCGCCAGCTCGGACTCGCGCAGCGCGTGGGAGTCGAGGTAGAGCAGCGGGAACTCCGCCTGCAGGCCGCGGATCTCGGTATCGCTGAGGCGCACGTCACCGCGAGCGAGCCGCAGCTGGTTGAGCGAGAGGCCGGTCTTTACCTGGATCGCGAAGGAGCGCGGCACGATCTCGAGGTAGAGCCGCCCGCGATAGCCGGGGCGGATCTCGTCGAAGCGATGGTGGCGGTCGGTCAACACCCGGGTGAAGACGTCGAGCCTCCCAGTCGAGCTCTTCGGGTTGGCCTTCGCCCGCACGTCGTCAGGCAGCGCCAGCTCCTCGATCAGCGGCACGAGGTAGGGACGGTCGCGCTCCAGCACGGCTCCGTCGCGGAGGTCGATTCGCTGGAAGGCGAGCCCCTCGATCTTCTCCTCGACGGGCGACTCGACGTCCGGCAGGAAACTGCAGCGCAGCGCCCAGGCGAAATCGCCGAGGCGCAGGTCAATGCTGGCCGGCTGGATCGCCTCGGGCCGGATCCGGTAATCGCCGGAGGAGACCCATTCAGCCTCGATCGCCTCGCCCAGCGCCTGCGAGGGCAGCACTCCGTCCGCCGCGGGCATCCCTGCCGCGCCCGAAGTGGGCTCGGCCACTCTCGCCGTGTCGCTCATCTCCCTGAGATTATGCGGCGAGCCTCGGCGGCGCCGAGGTACGGAGCGAGCGCAAATTGCGCGACCTCCGGAAAGAACTGCTCCAGTCGATCCGCCTCGCCGGCCATCACCCGCCGGCCGATCAGCGAGGCGACACCGCCGACGACGGCTTCGTCGGCGGCCGCGAGTGGACGCGGCACCAGGACCGCTTCGGGGGCGCCGTCGCGCAGATACGGAACGAAGCTCTGCAGCGCCGCCAGGTAGCGCTCGTAGACGTCGCGCCCGGCGCGCAGGCCCTCGACCAGCAGCAGATTCGCCTTGGCCGGCTCGGCAGCCAGCCAGGCGAGGCCGGCCGAGAGGCCGGCGCAGATACCGTCGGCCCAGTCCTGGCGACCGATGCAGCCGGAGACGACCTCCTCACGCAGCTGCGCGGTGGCATCGTCGTAGGCGCCGATGAAGCACTCGTCCTTGCTGTCGAAATGACGGTAGAAGTCGCTCTTGGAGACATGGGCGTGAGCGCCGATCGAGGAGACGGTCGTCTTCTCATAACCCAGCTCGTCGAGGGTCTCGGCGATCGCCGTGAGCAGGCGCTCGCGCTGGTTTTCGGCGACAAACTCGCGAGACAAGCCGTGGCGACCGCGTGGGAGTCTTTTCATGGAACGCTGAAGTCTGTCAGCGTTCGAGATCGCCTGTCTGCCGGCCGTCAGCGGGCGTCGGCCAAGCCGACGGCGAGAAACGGACTGCAGACGAACTCGGCGAGCTCCGGCAGCAGCGTTGCAGCTTCGTTCGCCTTGCCTTTGCGGATCTTCTGGTAGACGATCCAGGTGACGCCGCCGACCAGCGTCTCGTCGATCGTCTCCGGCAAGCGTTCATCGCGCGGTAGCTGCTCCCGCACCAGGTCGACGAACAGCTGCATGGCCTCGTCGTAGCGCTGCGTCGTCTTCGCTGTCGCCGACAGCGCCTCGATCATGCACATCCGCGCCGGAGCCGGGTGCTCGGCCACGTAGTCAAGAAATGCCCCCAGCCCGGCCTCGACCTTCTCCTGCCAGCCATCCCCCGCCTCAACACAGGCCGCTTCCACCCGCCCGAGCGCCTCGTCCCGGGCGGCGTCGAAGGCGGCGAGGAAGACCTCCTCCTTGCCGTCGAAGTTGTCGTACAGCGTTTTGCGCGCGACCTTGGCCCGTTTGACGATGTCGGAGATCTTTGTCGCTTCGTAGCCTTTTTCGGCTGTCAGCTCGGCGAGCGCGTCCATGATCCGGCGCCGCTTGTGCTGCGCGACGAACTCAGGCGAAAGCGCCGGCCGGCCGGACACCTGCACGGCGGCAGCCCGATTTGCTCCCCCTTGTCCCCGTGACGCCATCGACGGAAGGATAGCTCCGTTAGGTCGATCGGCCGGAGGGACCCTTGGAATGTCTGGTACCCTATAGCGACTTTTATAGTTTTCGGAAGAAACAGAAGGGTTTTTACATGCCCAGGGAGAGGATAGTGCTGAGCCGGGAGAAACTCGCTAGCGCGGTCGGCGACCGCTGGTCTGAAGCGGAACTGAGCGAGGCGGCGGAACTGCTGAGCAAAGCCGACGGCCGCTTCCCCACGGGCGTGCGAACGCTGCCGTCGGAGCTGGTCCGGGCAATTCAGCGCGAGCGGCTGATCGCGGCGATGCTGGCCGCTGTCTCGGAAGTCGGCTACCGGTCGCTGACCGTGCAGGACGTCCTCAACCGGGCGGGGATCTCGCGACCCACCTTCTACGAGCAGTTCGCGGACAAGGAGGATTGCTTTCTCGCGGCCTTCGACGCCGCCGTGGCGGGGCTGCGACGGCGGGTGGAGACGGCCGCCGACGAAGCCGCTTCGCACTGGCGCGACCGCCTGCGCGCGGGCCTCGAGGAGCTGCTTCGCTACATCGACGAGGAGCCCGACGCCGCCCGGACGGTGCTGGTCGAGGCGCGGGCGTCGAGCCCGGCCGGGCTACGGCGGCGCGATGAGTTGCTCGACGGCTTCGCCGGCTGCATCGACGACCTCGTACGCGATGAGCTCCCTGAGCCTCCCTCGGCGATCGCCGCGGCCGGCGTTGTCGGCGGGATCGAATCGGTGCTCTACGCCCGCCTGCAGAAGGGTGAGATGGACGACCTCGACTCGCTGGTCCCGTCGCTGATGTACTTCGCCGTGCTCACCTACGCCGGCCACGAGGCGGCTGGCGACGAGCTCGACGGCGCGACGCTCGCCTGAGCGCTCAGCGCCGCCGTCGCCGGGATCCCTGCTTGCCGCGGCGGGCGGCGACCCGCAGGGTGCGCTCGCTCTCCTTCTCGATTGCCTCCCCCATCGCGATCTGGAAGGTTGCCAGCAGCGCCCCCGCCGCCAGGGGCCGCATCCGTTCGAGCGCTTCGCTCATCCGCGGCCAGTCGCGCTCGGGCCGACCAGCCTCGTCAAACGGCTGCCAGATCTCCTTGACGAACAGCTCGACGAAGGCGCGGGCGACGCCGTCGGCGTGCCGGCGCAATCGCTCGGCGGTGGCGATCGTGCCCTCTGCGCCGATTCCCAGCTCTGCCAGCTCCCCTGCAGCGCGCAGCAGGCGAGGGCTGATCACCTCGACCCGGCCGTCGGGCAGGGCCCGGAACACGCCCAGCTTTTCGGCCCGGCGCAGCAGCTTCGGGTCCGGGTCATCGCCCCAGATCGGCGCCAGCTCCTCGGGATCGAAGATCTCCGGCGCCTCGTCTTCGAAGGGCACTCGCAGCGCCCGGGTGAAGTCGAAGATCGCCGAGGCGCTGCCGTCGCCACTGTCCAGCACCCTCCGGATCGCCTCGAGGTTGAGACCGTCGGCCTGCATCTCGCGGGTCAGCTCGATCCGCGCTACGTGCTCCTCGTTGTAGTAGCCGGTGCGACCGCGCACGACCGGCGCCGGCAGCAAGCCGCGCGTCTGGTGGGCGCGGATATTGCGCACCGTCATCCCGGTCCGCTCGGCAAGCTCGCGGATCGTCATCTCGCCCTCGGCAGGCTTGGATGCGTCCTCGCTCATCTCAGCGCATGGTAAGCGAGGGTGAGAGGGCTCCCTGCAGGGTTACGACCGGCCGCTGAGCCGCAGGCGCCGGCCATTCATCTCCCCTCCGGCATCGGAGCAGAGGAAGGCGATTGCCTCGGCGATGTGCTCCGCCGGGGTGAAGCCGGAGAAGTCGCCGCCCGGATCCTCCCCGCGCATCCGCGCGGTCAGGATCGCCTCGACGACGACGATGTTCGCCGTGCTGCCCCGGCCGGCGAAGCCATCGGCCAGGGCGAGGGTCCAGGCCTCGGCGGCCGCCTTGGCGGCGCCGTAGGAGGCGTTCCCGTTGGAAGGGCTCTGCGCCTGCTCGGCGGAGACGAGAACGAAGCGCCCGCACTCGGACGCCAACAGGGGATCGTGGAAAGCGCGCGAGGTGTGCTGGACGGTGCGGATAAGCAGGCCATGGAGCAGGTCCCAATCGGCGAGCGGTGCTTCGTGCAGTGGCTGGCCGCCGCGCCAGCCACCGACCAGGTGCAGGAGGCCGTCGACGCGGCCGAAGCGTGCCAGCAGAGCATCGCACCAGGCCCTCGTCGCGGCCTCGTCGAGCAGGTCGACGGCGTGCCCATCCCAGCGCTCGGCCGGCACCTCAAGATCCGCGGCCAGCTCGTCGAGCCGCTCCGGCGAGCGCTCCGCGCCAGCAACGGCCGCTCCCGCCGCCGCCAACCGCCGCGCAACGACCGGCCCCAGCCCGCCGCCAATCCCAGCGATGGCGTAGACACGGCCGTCGAGCGACTGCTCTCCCATATTCGGGCATGATCTCATCCTTCCATAGCCCAGCGGTTGACCCGATCGCCGAGCGAGGCAGTGACTATCACCGGATCCAAGTCAAGACTGCGACCTTCTCGCGAAACGCGCGGTTCGAGGTCTATCTTGCCACCAAGGGCGGCAACCGGAGTTGGAATGGGCGCGTGAAGACACTCGACCCGAGCGGATTCGACTTCCTTTTCGTTCTCGTCGCCGACGGACGCAAGTGGTTTATCCCTGCGCGCGAGGTGGGAGGTGGATCTGGCCTCATTCTTGGTGGTCCGAAATACGCGAAGTTCGAGGTCGACGCCCCTCATCTCCATCGATTTTCGAGGGCTGAGAATTAATGGGGGAGGCAGGATTCGAACCTGCGTAGGCAGAGCCAATGCGTTTACAGCGCATCTCCTTTAACCACTCGGACACTCCCCCACGAGCAGCTAGGCGTCGGGAGTCTAGGATATCCATCGTGCTCGGGGACAAGTTCTACTCGCGCGCCTCGCAGGCGATGGGGGCGACGGGGCTGCGCTTGACGGGGAAGCTGAACGTGCCGCTCTACCGGCTGAGCGGCGGGCGGATCGGCGGACGGATCGCCAAGGCGCCGGTGTTGCTGCTGACCACCACGGGGCGCAAGTCGGGCCAGCCGCGAACTGCGCCGGTCGTCTATCTGCGGGACGGCGAGAACGTGATCGTGATCGGCTCCAACGCCGGCCACAATCGCACGCCGGCCTGGTCGCTCAACCTCAAGGCCAACCCCGAGGCGCAGGTCGAGATAGGTCGCAAGCGCCGCCCGGTGCGAGCCCGCATCGCCGAAGGCGAGGAGCGCACCGACCTCTGGCGCCGCCACAACGAGCAGTACTCGGGTTTCGACGAATACGCGGCGCGTACCGACCGCGACATTGCGCTTTTCGTCCTAGAGCCAAGCCCCTCCGGGCCGTCAACCGGCTTCGCGGAGCATTTGTGCCTCGGGTAGACGCTGCAGTTTTTTCAGCGTGTTGTTCTCAATCTGGCGGATGCGCTCGCGGGTGACGCCGAATGTGTTGCCGACTTCCTCCAGGGTGAGAGGTTCTAGCCCGGTCAGGCCATAGCGCAGCTCGATCACCTGCCGCTCGCGCTCCGGCAGCGCCCCCAGCGCCTTGCGCACGCCCTCCTTCTGGAGGTGTTCGCTTGCCTCTTCGAACGGTTCGGCGACCGTGTCGTCGGCGACGAAGTCCCCCAGCTCGGAATCGTCCTCGTCGCCGACCGGTTTCTCCAGGGAGATCGGCAGCTGCGCGACTCGCAGGATCTCACGCACTTCCCCCAGCGGCCAGCGCAGCTCCTCGGCGATCTCGGGCGGCTCGGGCTCGCGGCCCAGCCGCTGTACGAGCTGGCGCTCGACGTGGGCTACACGGTTCAGTTTCTCGACCATGTGGACCGGGATGCGGATCGTCCGCGCCTTGTCGGCGATCGCCCGCGTCACCGCCTGGCGGATCCACCAGGTCGCGTACGTCGAAAACTTGTAGCCACGGCGGTAGTCGAACTTCTCGACCGCGCGGATCAACCCCAGCGACCCCTCCTGAATCAGGTCGAGGAAGCTCAGGCCGCGGCCCAAATAGCCTTTCGCAATCGAGACGACGAGCCGCAGGTTCGCCTCGACCATCTGCCGCTTGGCGACCATGTCGCCACGCTCGATCCGCTTCGCCAGCTCGACCTCCTCCGAAGCGGTCAGCAGGTCGACCCGGCCGATCGAACGCAGGTAGAGGCGCAGGGAGTCGAGGCTCGGTTCGACGGTGAGGTCCAGCTCCGGCTTCTTGACATGGCCGTTGGTCGCCTCGGCGCGCTGCTCCTTGTAAGCGCTGACGCCGCCCTCGGCGATCACTTCGACCCCGCTCTCGACAAGCTGCGCGTGCAGGACGGTGACCTGCTCCTTGGTGACCTCTACCTCCTCAAGTGTGGAGGCGATGTGCTCGAAGGTGAGGTAGCCGCGCTCGCGGCCCAGGGCGATCAGCCCCTGCAGCTCCTGCCCCTCGATCAGCGGCTGAGCATCCGAATCCTGGTTCAGTCCCTGCGGGACCGTCTCCAACGGCTCGATCTCAATGCCTCCGTAACCCTGGTTCCCCTCCACGGATGCCGACCCCAACGCTCCGGCCTGCCGAAGTATAGGAGAACCCATCGCTTACCCTTAGGGAGCGATGGCCACCCACTCCACCACGCCCCTCTCCCCCACGGCACCGGACGTGCAGTCCTCGGTCCCAGCGACGCAGGTCAGCCTCTCGCGAGTCGGCGTAACCGGGATCGAGAAGGTGATCCGCGTCAGCGCCAACGGCAGCGAGGACCTCTACCACGCCGACTTCGAGTGCTTCGTCGACCTCAACCCGCGCCAGGCCGGCGTGCACATGTCGCGCTTCGAGGAAATCGTCGGCGAGGCGATCGACGAGGTAGTGCTCGGTGAGGCGTTTCGGGCCGAGGTGCTGGCCGCCCACATCGCCCACCGGGTGCGCGAGCGGCAGGGCGGCCTCCGCGCCGAAGTCTCCGTCACCGCCCGCTACCCGGAGACGGTGACGACGCCGGCGAGCGGCCAGAGCACGCAGGAGATCTACGTCCTCTTCGGAACCGCGGTCGACTCGCTGCGCGGTACGCGGACCCTGACCGGGGTGCAGGCGCAGGGCATGACCGCCTGCCCCTGCGCGCAAGAGATGGTCGGCGGTCTGGCACGCGAACGGCTCGCCGAGCGCGGCTTCGACGCCGAGCAGATCGAGCTGGCAATCGAGGCGGTGCCCATCGCCACCCACAACCAGCGGGGAATCGGCACCCTGCACGTCGGCTGCCCCGAGGGCGGGCCGACCTGGATCGACGCTCGAGAGCTGCTGCGGATCGTCGAGCAGTCGATGAGCTCGGAGATCTACGAGCTGATGAAGCGACCCGACGAGCTTGCGGTCGTCGCCAAGGCCCACGCGCAGCCCCGTTTCGTCGAGGACTGCGTGCGGGAGATGGTCCGCCGCGTCGTCGCCGACTACCCCGACCTGCCGGGCGAGGCCTTCGTCATGGCGCGGCAGGAGAACCTCGAGACGATCCACCGTCACAATGTCGTCGCCGAGCGCTACGGCACGCTCGACGACCTCCGCGCCGAGCTCAAGGACGGCGAGCACCAACGTCGCCATACGACGATGCGCGAGTGGCTAGAGGCTCCCGCGACGTAGCAACGCCTGAAACCGCGCCTGGCGCTGTCCTCGGTCGGGCCGACTTGGTCACGTGCGTTTCAAGCACGCTCCCGGCGTCGGCCTCCCTGCGTCCTAGCCAGGCGCGGTTTCAGGCGTTGCTCCTCCAGCCGGCGGCGCAGGCCGAAGAAGTAGTCGGCGCCGCTGATCAGCGTCGCGGCCACGGCCAGGTAGACGAGCACGTCGACCCAGGCGGGAGCCGGGTTGGCGGCGATCAGGGCGATCACGGCAGCGATCTGCAGCACCGTCTTCAGCTTCCCCATCCAACTCGCGGCGATCACGATGCCGCGCTCGGCGGCGATCGCCCGCAGTCCGGTGACGGCGATCTCGCGGGCGATGATCACCATCGCCACCCAGGCCTGCAGGCGGTGCAGCGAGACGAGCGAGACGAGCGCGGCGGTAATCAGCAGCTTGTCGGCCAGCGGGTCCATCAGCTTGCCGAAGGTGGTCACCGCGTCGCGCGAGCGGGCGAAGTAACCGTCGAGGCCGTCGGTCAGGGCCGCCAGGGCGAACACGGCGGCCGCCAGTGCGTCGCCGTTCGGCGTCTCGCCGAGCAGGGCGACGACAACGACGGGTACAGCAAGGATCCGCAGCAGCGTCAGAACGTTTGGCAGGTTGAGGGGGAACACCGGCTCAGTCCACTGGCTTGGAGGCAACCGCCGTATCGCGTTCGGCGAAGAAGTCCTCGCCCTCGATGCTGACATGCGGGACCAACCGCCCCAGCCAACGCGGAAGCCACCAGGCGCGGCGCCCGAGCAGGACCATCACCGCCGGCACCAACAGGCAGCGGACGAGGGTCGAGTCGATCGCAATCGCCACCGCCAGGCCGACGCCGAACTCCTTCACCACCGGGTTGCCGTTGAGCACGAAGCTGGTGAAGACGCAAACCATGATCGCCGCAGCCGAAGTGATCACCCGGCCGGTGTTGGCCAGCCCTTCGATCACCGCCTGGCGCTCGTCGCCGGTCTGCTTGTAGTGCTCGCGCATCTGCGTCAGCAGGAAGACCTCGTAGTCCATCGAGAGACCGAAGAGAATCGCGAACATCAAGAGCGGCACGAAGCTGACGATCGGGATCGGGTGGTCGAGCCCGATCAGCGATGAGCCCCAGCCGAGCTGGAAGACGGCGGTGACGACGCCGTAGGCGGCGGCGACCGAGAGCAGGTTCATCGCCGCCGCCTTGACCGGCACCAGCAACGAGCGGAAGGCGAGCAGCAGGACGACGAAGCTGAGCGCGACGACGATCGCGATCATCAGCGGCAGCTTGTTGCCGATCTGGGTGGCGAGGTCGATGTAGCCAGCGGTCTGGCCGCCGACGTAGGCCGCGGTGGAGGTCCCTTGCAGCGCTGAAGGGATCGTCGTCTCGCGCAGCTCTTCGACGAGGTCGACGGTCTCATCGGCCCACGGCGCCGATTTGGAGATCACCGTGAAGACGGCCGCCGTTCCGGTCCTGTCGAAGCTCGGTTCGGCGACGGCAGCCACGTCGGGGGTGCCGCCGATCGCTTTCTCGAGGGGCGGCAGAGCCTGTTCCGCTTCTTCGGGGCTGGAGAATTCGGTTGCCACCAACAACGGGCCGTTGACCCCGGGCCCAAACCCCTGCGTGAGGCCGTCGTAGGCCTGGCGGGCGGTGGTCGACTTCGGCAGCGCGCTGATGTCGTTCTGGCCCAGCTCGAGCTGGAAGATCGGCAGCGCGAGCACCACCAGGACCGCCAGGGCGGCAAGCGCCGAACGCCAGGGTCGCTTCGCAACGGCCGCTGCCCAGCGCCGCCAGCCGTGTGGCTCGGCGTCTTCCGGGTGGGTCTTGCCGAATTGCACGCGCAGAGAGTTGATCCGCGGCCCGAGCGCACCCAGCAGCGCGGGCAGCAACGTGGTCGCCGCCGCGACCGCGACCAGCACCGCGATCGCCGCGGTGAAGCCCAGCGTGCTGACCAGCGGGATGCCGGCAAAGGCGAGCGAGCAAAGGGCGATGACGACGGTGAAGCCGGCGAAGACCACTGCGCCGCCGGCGGTGGCCGTGGCGCGAGCGATCGACTCGCGCAGCTCCATCCCTTCGCCGAGCTGGAGTTTGTGGCGGGTGACGATGAACAGGGCGTAGTCGATGCCGACCCCGAGCCCGATCATCGTCGCCAAGGTCGAGGCGACGCTCGGCACCTGCACGGCATTCTCGAGCAGGCGAATCACCGAGAGCGAGCAGGCGAGGCCGAGGATGGCCGTGGAGATTGGCAGGACCATCGCCGTTGCCGTACCGAAGGCGAAGAGCAAAATCACTATTGCCGCGGCGATACCGATCGCATCGCTGGCGCCGGTGTCGGGCTTGGAGAGCTGCTGGCCGACGTAGGCGCCGACAGACACCTTCAGCCCCGCCGCCTCGGCCGGCTCTCCAGCGTCGAGAACCGCCTGCGCTTGCGCTTCGGTCAATTCGCTGGGCCCGACCGAGAGCACGACCGGCACGTAAGCGACCGAGCGGTCTTTGCTGAGGAAATCGGCGCCCTGCGGGGTGAGTGGGTTGACCGCCGAGTTGACGTCGTGCAGCGCGTTCAGACGCCTCACGCTCGTGCCGATCGCGTTGGCGTACTTGGCTGACGTCAGCGAGGCGCCGCGCCTGGCTTGGAATACGAGCGGGTTGCTGCCGAAGGCCTGTTCGGGCAGCTTGTCTTCGAGCAGTTCGGTGGCAATGGTCGAGTCGGTGCCGGGCAGGGTGAGGTTGTCGTTCGTCTTGCTCTCGCCGGCTTGCCCGACCAACACCAGGGCCACCGCCAGCACGACCCAGGCGGCCATCACCGGCCAGTGATGGCGAGAACAGAAGCGGCCGATCGCGTAGAGCGGAGCGGTCACCGCGGCATCATCCCCCACCGGCGGCGGATTCGCCACCGGGCGGCGGGGTTTCGGCGTCTTCGAACGCGTCCGGGATCGCCTCCACGAGACCAGCGCCGAGCGCCTGCCGCAACACGACCAGGTGCCGCGAGTGGCCGGCGGCAAGCGAGGTGGCGAGCGCCCGGGGCGCGGCGGTGTTGAGCCGCGGCGCATCTTCGAGGTATGACGAGAGCGCCGCGCGCTCAAGTTCGTAGGCGAGGTGCAGGAAGCCGTCCTCCGTCTTGGCGGCGGAGAGGTCGAGCTCGCCCGGCTCGGCTTCGGTTTCGCCGCCAAGCCCGCGAATCGCCTTGGTCAACGCGTCGACGTACTCCTGGTCCTGCGTACGCAACTCCTGCCCAAGCGGCCGCAGTCGCCCGCGCAGGCGGCTGACGCCCTGCTCATACGCCGTGACCGCAGTCAGCTCCTGGCCGAGAGCACCGTTCAGGGCCGCGGCATCGAAGCCCTTCTCCGGGTCGGTGTCGGCGCCGTGACCGCTCTTGCCGCAGCCCAAGCCGAGCAGCACCGCTGCCGCGATCGCCGAGAGCACGGCAGCGGCGCGGCCGAAGCCGCGCCGCCTGCCCAGGCCACACAAGGATCGATTTGCGCCCACCTGCCGCGAAGCCTATGGGGCTCGTCGGCCCCCGACCCAGCGCCGGGGCGGTGGACCTACTTGCGCTTCGCTTTGGCTTTGCCTTTGCCTTTTGCTTTGCCCTTGGCTTTGGTCGTCTTGCCTCTTTGACTGGGCTGCTCGGGCAGCTCGAAGCCAAGGACCGCGACGGACACCTGAATGCCCTCGTCGCCTGACTTCTGCAGCCGCACTGCGCTCTCGGTCTGGACCTTGGAGATCAACTCCTGGGTGGCCCCCAGGCCTTTCATCAGGTCCCGCCAGCCCTTCTCATCGAGCAGCGCCAGGTTGCGGGTCAGATGCGCGTCGGCACGAGCATCGAAGGTGCCCTCGACTAGCGCGTGGATGGCATCTTCCTGGATCAGCTCCAGCAACTCCGCGCTCAGTGACGAGCGGACCGATCCGGGCAGCTGCTGCCAGTCCCGATCGCTGACGAATGGGCGCGAGGTCGCGCGGTAGTAATGCTCGACCGCACCGCGCCGGGGCTCGGTTTTGACGAGCGTGATGCATTCGTAGTCTTTGAGCACTTTGACGTGGTAGCTGACCTGGCTAAGGCCTTCGTTCAGCTCCTTGGCGAGTTCGTTCGGGCTCGCCATCCGTTCGTTCAGGATCGTCAGTATTTCGACGCGAAGTTCGTGCGCCAAGGCCTTGACCAGTCTCAGGTCAACGCCCTTGGTGCCTTTCGTCTTCTTTGCCTTGCCTTTCGACTTGGCTTTGTTGGTCTTGCTTTTGGCGGCCAAAGGGACTCCTCCGATTCGTTGTGCGGCCATCTAACTACTCCATCGTATTGGTCCCAACGGACTTCCGCAAATGACATCGGGCCAAAAACTTCGGGGTTTTGCGGGAGTTTATTGAATAGTGGAACCTTCTTAAAGTATTTGCGGTCGGTAGTGGTGGCTGCTGCTCATCGCGCAGCCCAGGGAGGTCGTTCGCAAAACGAATGGGAGGTGAAGACAGATGAAGGTCAATGCTGCTCAGACGGTTGTGCCGCTTCTCTCGATCTACAAGACCAACTAGCCCGGGCTTTTGCGAGGTCCCACCGGCAGCGCGTGGGACCTCGCGCAGCCCAGTCGCCAGCTCAAAAAACGGTTCGGACGAGCGGTCGGACATCATCTGCCAGAGATGGAGACTGCCTCCCCCGCACTCACCGACCTGGCCGAAGCCGTTCAGGGCTGTCGCGCCTGCGCTCGCCTGGTCGAGTGGCGTGAGGCACAGGCCGCCGATCCCCCCCGTCGCTTCAGGGAGGATGCCTACTGGGCGCGACCCGTGGCCGGTTTCGGCGATGTGGATGCCACCCTTGCGATCGTCGGTCTCGCCCCGGCGGCCCACGGCGCCAACCGGACCGGCCGCATGTTCACCGGGGACCGCTCGGGGGATTGGCTCTATGCGGCGCTGCATCGCGCCGGCTACGCGACCCAAGCGCAGTCGCGGCACTGCGGCGACGGCCTTCGCCTGCGCGGTGCCTACGTCACTGCCGTAGTCCGCTGCGCCCCGCCGGCGAACAAGCCGAGCCCCGCTGAGCGCGATGCCTGCCTTCCCTACCTGAGCCGGGAGTTGGAACTGCTCGCTCGTTGCCGCACGATCGTCGCCCTTGGGGCCTTCGCTTGGAACGGAGCCCTGCTGGCGCTGGCCGCGACGGGGTCCCCCACGCCGAAGCCGAAGCCGAAATTCGCACACGGCGCCGAGGCGCGGGTCGGCGATTGGTCGCTGCTCGGCTGCTACCACCCCAGCCAACAGAACACCTTCACCGGGCGCCTCACCGAAGGGATGCTGGACGGCGTCTTCACTCGAGCGAGGGAGCTCGCCGGCTAGAACCCCTGCACGCGGTCGCTGCGCTTCACACCGGCTGCGGTCTCAAATGCAGAGACATAGACAGCGATGGGGGTCGCCTGCTCGCTGGGCAGCGTCATGCGCTTCGCGCAATTGCTCTGTATCTCGATCAGCTCTTCGAGGGCACGATTGAGAACGTCGGCAACTTCGCGCTGACCCTGAGCGTCGACGGGCATCGTCATCCGGCTGTGATGGCAGTCGGGCGTATCGAAGGTGCCAGCCCGCAGCGCCTCCACCGCGTCGGCCATCGCAATGCGCAACAGGCTGAGGTTGAATCGGGACTTGATCTGCCGCGGAAGGCGGCGCCACTCCTCGTCATCGAGGTAGATGAGCGGCTCCGAGAGCTCGTAGTAGTGCTCCTTCACCCCACGCCGCTGCTCCGCCCTAACCAGGCGGATCAGGCCGCGGGCTTTGAGGTTGCGCACGTGGTAGCTGACCTCCTGAACCCCAATGCCCAGCTCGGCACCGATTTCCTTCGGACTCGCCACACCCCTTTCGCCCAGCATCAGGAGGATGTGACCCCGCAGGGGATGTGTGAGGGCTTTGGCAAGGATCGGATCGATGATCTGCTTCAGCTTCAGCGTCCTTTCGGCGGCCACACCTACCTCCCTCTCTTTTACTGAGCGACCTTTAACCGCTCACCCTACTCGCAGCTTTCGGCTCGAAACTAATTGAGCAATATACCCGGTCTCATGCTCCGTTCTTTGGAAGTTCTCTTTAGAGACGATGCGACCGAGAATCAAACGCACCACCGAGCGGATCGAATCGCCCAACGGCGACCTCTTCCTGCTCCGGCCTAGCACCGGCGCAGACGTCCACATCGAGAATCCCGACGAGCAGGGACGGCGACTGCTCGACGCCCTCGACGGATCGCATGACCGCAGCGAGCTGGAAGGTCGCTTCGGTCGCGAGGCCGTGGCCGACCTGCTGGCGCAGCTCGAGGAGCTGGGGCTGATTGAGGATGCCCGCGATGACGACCTGGTCCCGGCCAGGGTGATGGAGCGCTTCGATCGGCAGATCAGGTATTTCAGCGACATCACCACGGGGCCGACGCCCTCGCAGTGCCAGGCACGACTGGAAAGCGCGCGGATCGTGGTGCTCGGGGTCGGCGGACTCGGCGGCTGGTCGGCCTGGTCGCTCGCTTGCTGCGGAATCGGCGAGATGCTGGTGATCGACGGCGACCAGGTCGAGCTGAGCAACCTCAACCGGCAAACCCTATATACCGAGGCTGACCTCGGTAGGCCCAAGGCGGAAGTGGCCGCCGAAAGGCTGAGCGCCTTCAACTCGGCGATGCAGCTGACGACGATCGCCGAGCGCCTCGAGGGGGAGGACGAGATCGCCGAGCTGATCGACGGCTACGACTTGGTCATCGACGCAGCCGACTGGCCTGCGCACGAGATCGAGCAGTGGGTGAACAACGCTTGCTTCGCGGCGGAGATCCCTTACATCACGATGAGCCACTTCCCGCCGATCGCTCGGGTCGGCCCTCTCTACGTCCCCGGCGAGACCGGCTGCTTCGCCTGTCAGGTCGCCGGCTATCGGCGCGAATACCCGATGTTCGACACGGCTATCGAGCAGCGCCGCGCGAAATCTTCGCCCGCCGCGACGATGGGTCCTGCCTGCGCTTTGATCGGCGGTCAGGTCGGCCTCGACGTCATGCATCTGCTGACCGGACTGGCCCGTCCCTCCACCCACGGAACAGGACACATCTACGACCTGCGGACGATGCAGGTCGACCGCGAGCAGGTCGTGCCTGAGCCGGACTGCCCGGTCTGCGGCCATCTGCCGCCCGGCGACCGGGTCGCCAAGCCAGCCGAAAAGACAGCCCGTCGCTAGATAAAGGGGCGACTACGCGCGGTCGCAGACCTCCCGCCCCTGCACCTTTCGCACGACACCCACGCCGGCGTGATCGACTCTCCGCGCGACGGAACCACCGCCCCTAGAATGAGCCAAGCGCCGGCGTAGCTCAGTTGGTAGAGCACTTCATTCGTAATGAAGGGGTCCCCGGTTCAAGTCCGGGCGTCGGCTTGCGCCGCTCGCGCCTCGGCCGAATCGCGGCGGGTATCTGCGACCGCTACGGCGACGAGCGCGGCCGTCGCGGCGGCGACGGCCGCGAGCAGGCCGAACGGAGCGGTGGCGAATGCCAGCACCCCTAGGCCCCCGCAGGCGAGAATCCGCGAGCCCGGCAGGCCGCCCCCGGCACGACGCATGTAAACGAGCTGGGCGAGGAGAAATATCGCCGGACCGCCGAAGATCAGCGCGGCGCTGCTCGCGGCGGTTGCACCGGCGGGGTCGGCGATCGCCAGCTCGTCGCCGACCGCGATCGCGACGATGCCGACCACCATCGCTATCAGGGTGTAGTTGCCGAAGCCGACGATCCGCGAAGCGTCCGCAGCATCCGCGACCGCGCTGCGGCCGATCTCCTCGGCGCGATGGAAATAGCACCACCAGAGCGCGACCGTGCCGGTAAAAGCGACGGCCAGCGCGAGCAGGCGGTCGGCCGCGACCGGATGGTCGGTGAAGGCGTTGCCGAGCGTAAGCACCGTCTCTCCCAGCGCAATCAGGAAGAAGAGCCGGAAGCGCTCGAGCAGGTGCTCTGCGTAGATCTGGCTATCGGAGCTAACGGGACTGCGGCGCGCAGGCAGGGGATGGCCGGCAATCACACCGCCGTAGCTGATCAGCGTGGCGGCAGTCCAGAGCAGCAGTCGAGTGTCGCCGTCGGCGGCCGCGCCGGCGATCCAGAGTGGCGCCGTTGCAATCTCCCACGCCAGGGCGTTGACGAAATGACCATGCAGGCGGTGACCGCGAAAGGCGACGACCGCGAACGCCGTGCGCCCCAGCTGGATCGCGAGGTAGCCGGTGATGAACAGTGCCGCCCGGTCGCCGAACGCCCCGCCGATCGAGGTCGACATCAGCAGGCTGGCGAACATCAGGCCAAGCATCAGCAACCGCACCGGTCGCCGCTCGACGTCGAGCCAGTTCGAGGTCCACACGGTCATGAACCATGCGTACATCACGGCCAGCGTCAGCACGACCGTCTCGGCCATGCCACGAGCATCGACGTTGTCGAACAGGTGGCGCGCCAGCTGGCTGACCGTGAAGACGTAGACCAAGTCGAAGAACAGCTCGATCGGGGTGACGGCCCGCGCGACTTCGCGCGGGCGCACGAGCGAGGACGGTGCGCGCATCACGGGCGTGAGGACCTGCCGCTAGGAGAGCGGCGTGCCAGTGAGGCTGGCGACCTTCCAGGCGCCGTCCTCGCGCGCCATCGGCATCGCGAGAACCGCGCCATCGATACCCCGGTAGATGAGGAATGCTTGTTCGCCTTCGGTCCGCAGCGAGCCGACGTCAGCCTGCTCGGCTTCTTCTTCGAAGAGCCGTTTGGCGCTGGGATTGAGGATCTTTCGCAGAACGCCTGCGCAGGCGATGCCATGCGACTGCTGCGGCCGGGTAACGAGTTGCTCGAAGGATTCGACGACGCTTTTCGATAGGTACGCACAGGCAGCCGCCAAGTTGCCCGCGGCCCGCGCGTCGAGGAAGTTGTGCAGCGCGGTGGCGGCTTCATCGAGCTTGGAGCCGCCCGCCTCCGAACCGAATTCCTGGATGCTGTTGTCGCCTCCCTTGACACGGAACTGTTCCGCGCCGCCGCCGGAGTCGTGGTGCTGTTTGGGCACGAAGTTTTCAGCGTTGGAGTGCGACGGTTCGCCGCCGTCGGCACCGCTGGGCTTCGAGGCTTCGGCGGACTTCCCAGCACCGCCTGGCGGTTCTTGATCGCTCGCGGGCGAATTGGCCTGCGAGCCGGCGGGTTGCTGTGGGGAAGGGCTCGAGTCGGTCGTCGAGTCGGAGTTGCCCCCACCGCCGCAGGCAACGAGGCCGATGGTCAGCAGCAGCGCAGCCAGCGCCACAACGGTCTTCTCGAGTCCCCCTGGCACCGCTGCGATTCTAGATGAAGCATGTGGGCTTCTACGGATGGGACGCGCGCCCCGCGACCTCGCGCAGGACCGCCTCGAGATCCAACTGGGCGACCAAGCCCGTGCCGACGTCGATCAGCCGTCCGCAGGCACCACTGGCCCCAAGACGTCGCGCCTCACACCGCGACAAATGTACTCAAACGCACTAACTCTGGGGGCATTGGACAGGGCCAGTGATCTTTTCGGGGGGCTCAGGGTTTAGGCTGCGCCACTTCCTGTCCAGGGCCCTTCGTTGGCTGCTCGAGGGTGCCCGGCTTCTCGCCGATGGAGGGGTATGCGAGCAAGGCGTGACAGATTCGAGTGCAACCGGCTGCTCCCCGCAGGGACGTTGGCCTGGCTTGCTGCGCTCGCGCTGCTGCTCACTATCGGCGGGAGTGTCGCATCGAGCGAGAACGAGATCGTCGTCTACGGCCCCGACAGCGGCTCACACCTGAGGCTCAGCGTCGAGGGAGATCACTTGGTCGTCCACGGCTGGATGGCCCACCGGCAGCCCCAGGGCTGCCGCTTCGCCGGGCACCGCAACCTCGCCGTCTGCTCCCTCTCGCGAGCCGGCGCGATCGAGGTCGACATGGGCGCCGGGGGAGACATGGTGGAGGTGCTCGACAAGCTGCCCATGCCGCTGACGATCCACCTGGGTGCCGGCTCGGACAAGTTCGTCGGCAACGGCGAGAAGGACATCTGTTACTCCGAACAGAGCCGCCGCAATCGCTGCATTGGGGGCGGCGGTGACGACATCTGCATCACCGGCAACCAGAACAGCGACTGCGTCGGGGGACCTGGCGACGACTACTGCCAGCACGGCGCCGGCAGCGACGGCTGCTGGGGCGGGCCGGGCAACGACGTCTGTCGCATGGGCCCCGGCCAGGACGGTTGCCACGGCGAAGGCGGCAACGATCTGCTCTACGGGGGGCCCAGCCCGGACCGGCTCTACGGCGGCGAGGGCGACGATGCCTGCGACGGCCTGCCCGGCCGCGGACGCTCAGAAGGATGCGAGAGCGGCCCCCGGCGCTGAGCGCCGTGGGTTGGCTCTAAAGCGATCTGCACCACCTGTCGATTTCGGCGATCCTCGTTCGTCGCATGGGTAGAGGCAACCCACGACGAAGGAGAGACTGACGATGCGTTTCATGATGCTGATGTACCCCGGAATCGGCCCCGATGCCGAGAGCTGGAACCCCAGCGCCGAGGACGTGGCGGCGATGACCGCCTACAACGAGGAGCTGAGCAAGGCCGGCGTGCTGCTCTCGCTCGACGGGCTGCGACCGCCGGTGGACGGCGCCCGCGTCACCTTCTCCGGCAGCACGCCCGCGGTGACCGATGGGCCATTCGCGGAGGCCAAGGAGGTAGTCGGCGGCTACTGGCTGATCCAGGCGAAGTCGAAGGAGGAGGCGGTCGAGTGGGCCTCGCGCTGCCCGGCTGGCGAGGGCGACGTGATCGAGGTGCGGCGCGTCTTCGAGATGGAGGACTTCCCGGAGGACGTGCAGGCCGCCGCCCAGCTCTCCGAGAGGCCGCCCGAGCAGACGTGAGCGAGGCCGCGGCGCAGGGCGCGATCGAGGCCGTTTGGCGGATCGAGTCGGCGCGGCTGATCGCCGGCTTGGCCCGCCTGACGGGCGACGTCGGCCTGGCCGAAGACCTCGCTCAGGACGCGCTGGTGGCGGCGCTGGAGAGCTGGCCCGAGTCGGGCGTACCGGACAACCCGGGCGCCTGGCTCATGGCCGCCGCCAAGAACCGGGCGATCGACCTGGCGCGGCGCGGGAAGCGCTTCGAGGACCGCCGCGAACAGCTCGTCCACGAGGCCGGGCTGCGGATCGCCGTCAGCTCGGCCGAGCAGGAGGCAACCGCTGCAAGCGAGGGCGATGACCTGCTCGGCCTGATCTTCGCCTGCTGCCACCCGGTGCTGGCGACCGAGGCACGCCTGGCGCTGACCCTGCGGCTGCTCGGCGGCCTGACGACCGAGGAGATCGCTCGCGCCCTCCTCGCCTCGGAGCCGACCGTGGCGCAGCGGATCGTGCGCGCCAAGCGCACCCTGAAAGAGGCCCGCGTGCCGCTGTCACCCCCGCATGGCGAGGAGCTCGACGAGCGCCTGCCCTCGGTGCTCGAAGTCCTATACCTCGTCTTCAACGAGGGCTACGCGGCGACCGCCGGCGAGCGCTGGATGAGGCAGGACCTCTGCGAGGAGGCGCTGCGCCTCGGTCGCGTCCTCGCCGGATTGACGCCCAAGCAGGCCGAGGTCCACGGCTTGGTCGCGCTGATGGAGATCCAGGCCTCGCGGGCGGCGGCCCGAAACGGACCGAACGGGGAGCCGGTCCTGCTGCTCGATCAGGACCGCTCACGCTGGGACCCACTGCTGGCGCGGCGTGGCCTGGCGGCGCTGCGACGCGCCGAACGACTCTCGCGCGGTGCCTTCGGCCCCTACACCGTGCAGGCGGCGATCGCCGCCTGTCACGCGCGGGCGCGGACCGCCGAGGAGACCGATTGGGAGCGAATTGCGGCGCTCTACGAGGCCCTCGCCCAGCTGACTCCATCGCCTGTGGTCGAGCTGAACCGCGCCGTTGCCGTGGCGATGGCCTTCGGCCCCGGCGAGGGTCTCGCGCTTGTCGACCGACTGGCCGATGAAGGCTCGCTGCGCAGCTATCACCTGCTGCCGAGCGTGCGCGGCGACCTGCTCGAGAAGCTGGGCCGCGCCGCCGAGGCGCGCCGCGAGTTCGAAATGGCCGCCGAGATGACCGCCAACCGCCGCGAGCGGGAGCTGCTGCGACGCCGCGCCGCCGCCTGTGCGAGCTAGGCCGGAGCGGTGCCGGCGGGCGGCGGGGGCGGTGCAGGCGGCTCGGTCTGCGCCGGCGCCGCCTCGCCCTTGATGGCAACGAGCCGGAAGTAGATGACCGCCGCGGTGAGCGCGGTGATCGGCGCCGTTGCGGTCTGGGCGAGCACGTTGAAGACGATTCGCAGCAGCGCGCTGTCGTCGATGCCGGCCGCGATCGCCCCGAGCACGGTCTGCACGACGACCGCGATCACGAAGACGACGAAGATCACGCCGAAGACCTGCCAGCCGTTGTCCCGCACCAGTTCGCGCGAGCGGCTGAAGGCCTCGATCACACCGCGGCGCTCGACGACGATCGCCGGCGCGATCACCGACCAGATCGTCAACAGGATCAGGCCGGGGATGACGAAGAGGATGAAGCCGATGCCGATGCCGATGCCGGCCAGCAGGCCGGCGCCGATCAGCGGCAGAATCACCGGGCTGGTGGCGCGCACGAGGTCGCCGACCGTCGAGTCGCGCCGCCCGTCCTGGACGTCGCTCACCAGCCCGACGACCATCCCCTGGTAGAGGGTCGCCGCAACGACGTCGACCAGGATGACCACCGCGACCAGGACCAGGTTGCCCGCTAGGAGCCCGTTGACGACTGCGACGACCAGGAAGAGCCCAAAGGCCAGCGGCAGGAGCACACCCGCCTGCGAGCCGTAAGTGGAGAAGACCTGACTAAGGGTGCCGCCGACATCGAGCTTTCTTTCCATGCCGTGTGCTTCTACCTCAGCCATCCGACCCCTGCAAGGCCACGCGGCCAGGCGGCACGGAGAAGCGGGGATCATGGGACGGTATTCACGAGGAGCCGCCCAACTGACTCTGGCCGGTGCCAGCGCGCATCCGACATTGACCCCGCTCTGGTGTGGTCAATGTCGGATGCGCGACCCGTGCCTGCTTCTCGGGCGCGGTGCCCACGGGTTCCGATAGAGGAACTCAACCCGGGTGAAGACGGAGGGGGTGGGATTCGAACCCACGAGCCCCCTTGCGAAGGCCAACGGTTTTCGAGACCGCCCCGTTCAACCACTCCGGCACCCCTCCGGGGACATCGGTACGGGGAGCGGATTCTAGGGATGGACGGCGGGGCGACAGGCGTCCACAGCTTAAGGATGGCGCGGGCGCGGCCGATGGAGCAGCGTGCACGAGAACGAGCAGACCGCCCTGGGGCGCTTCGTCGACCGCCATCCCCACCTGCTGCGCGCTTTCGCGCTGCTGGCACTGGTCTGGGGAGTCGCCTACCTGACCTGGCGGATCGGGTGGAGCGGCGAAGGGAGCAGCCCGGTCGCCTTCTCGATGCTGCTCGTCACCGAGATCTACGGGCTCTGGGCGCTCGGCACGCTCGCTTGGTACTCCTGGAGCCGCTCGCGCTGCGAGCGGCCGCCGGTCACCTCCGGTCGCGCGGTCGACGTCTACGTCTGCACCTACGACGAGCCGATCGAGGTCGTCGCCGCCACGCTGGCCGGCTGCCGGGCGCTTACCTACCCGCACACGACCTACCTGCTCGACGACGGCCGCCGGCCCGAGATGGAGGAGCTGGCCGAGGTGGCCGGCGCCCGCTACCTGATCCGGCCCGACAACTCGCACGCCAAGGCCGGCAACATCAACGCCGCCCTGCCCCGGACCGAGGGCGAGCTGGTGCTGATGCTCGACGCCGACCACGTGCCGATGCCCGACGCGCTCGACGCGATGGTCGGCTACTTCGACGACGAGCGCGTCGCCCTGGTGCAGAGCCCGCACGATTTCTTCAACCACGACTCGGTCCAGCACTACGTCGTCGGCCGCCACGAGCAGTCGCTCTTCTACCGCGTCGTCTGCCCGGGCAAGGACCGCCACGGGGCGGCCTACTGGTGCGGGTCGGCGGCGATCCTGCGCCGTGAGGCGCTGCTCGAGATCGGCGGCGTCGCCACCGAGACGATCGCCGAGGACTTCCACACGACGATCCGCCTGCAGCGCTACGGCTGGACCAGCCACTACCACGACGAGGTGCTGGTCCAGGGACTGGCGCCGCATGACCTCGACGGCTACCTGCTGCAGCGCGACCGCTGGGCGCGCGGCAACCTCGCCGTCTTCACCCTGCCGGAGTCGCCGCTGCGCGCCCGCGAGCTGCGCCCGCTGCAGCGCCTCTCCTACTTCGTCAGCCTGGCCGCCTACCTGGCGCCTCCGATGCGGCTGCTGCTGCTGGCGACGCTGGGGTTGGTGATGTGGACCGGCGAGCTGCCGATGAAGGTCAGCGTCGTCGCCCTGGCGGCGCTCTGGCTTCCCTTCGTCTCCCTCAATCTGCTGGCCGGCTCGGCCCTGGCGCGGGGCTACATGAAGATCGGCGAGACGGCCCACTACGAGCTGCTGACGATGGAGATCTACACGCGCGCGCTGCGCTGCATCTTCCGGCCAGGGCACACGGGTTTCAAGGTGACCCCGAAGCAGGGCACCGACGGCGGCGGCCTGGCCGCCATGCGCAAGCTGCACCTCGTCGTGCTCGCGGCCCTGGTGCTAGGGGGCGGCACGCTGTTGCGGCTGCTCGACCTCGCCGGCATCGGCCCGCTGCCCGACCTGCCCGGCGTCGCGGCGATCGTCGTGCCGCTGCTTGGCCTGATCGAGCTGCGGCGCGTGCTGCGCACCCTCTTTGCGGTCGGTCGTCGCCGCCAGCGACGCCAGGTCTACCGCTTCGAAGGCGAGGCAGCGGTCGACTGCTACTCGGACGAGGGCCACGTCGCCGGGCGGCTGGTCGACGCCAGCGCGGTCGGGGTCGGCCTTGTGCTCGACGCGCCGGTAAGCATCGGCGCACGGCCAGCGGTCCTGCTCCAGTTGGAGGACGCCACCGGCGAGTCACACGAGGTCGCAGCTCAAGTCGAGGTGCGCTCCTGCCGCGAGGCCGACGGGCGCTGGCTGGTCGGGGCGACGATCGAGGAGATCGACTCCGCCTCGCGCATGCGGCTGATGGAGTGGTGCTACGTGGTCTGCAACCACGAGCAGCTCCGCGGGCACCGCCCAGCAACCGCTCCCGCCGGGGAGACGATCGTGCTGCCGCTCGACGCGGCTCCGGTCGCGCAGCCGAGAGCCGTTGCGGAAGCGGCCTAGCCACACCTTCCACTGCTCTCTGCTGCCCCGTCGAGGGCCAGGAACAGCGGAGCGGTTGAGCGGAGAGGGTGGGATTCGAACCCACGAGGCGGGTTAACCCCGCCCACGCGATTTCCAGTCGCGCTCCTTAAGCCACTCGGACACCTCTCCGGGTTCGCCACAGGGTATTCGCTCGGCTCAGCGGCGCGAGGCGAAGAAGTCCCGCAGCAGCGCGACGCACTCCGCCTCGAGCACCCCGCCGGTCACACGGGGGCGGTGGTTGAGATCTGGGTTGGCGAGAACGTCGAGGACGCTGCCGGCGGCGCCGGCCTTTGGGTCGGGGGCGCCGTAGACGACCGCGGGGATGCGGGCGAGGACGATCGCGCCGGCGCACATCGCGCAGGGCTCGAGCGTCACGTAGAGGGTCGTGTTGGGGAGGCGCCAGCCACCCAGCGCCTCCGCCGCCGCGCGGATCGCGAGGATCTCGGCATGGGCGGTGGGGTCGCGGCGCAGCTCGCGCTCGTTGCCGGCCACGGCCAGCGGCTCGCCTCCGCGGGCAACGACGGCGCCGATCGGCACGTCGCCATGCGCCTCGGCCTCGCGGGCGTGCTCGATCGCCAAGGCCATCAGGCTTTCGTGCTCGACATTCGGCAACGCGTCCGCCATCGACCGCAGAGTATGTGCGACCGGCAACTTCGCGAGCGGGCCGGTGTTAGTTGGAAGCTCGCTTGTTTGCAGGGACTCCGCGAGCGACCACCGACCATGAGCAGACGCCTTCCGATCCTCGCCGGCATCGCCTTGCTGGGAGCAACCGCTCCCACTGGAGCAAGCGCGGCGACCTCCGTCGCGCCAGCGCACGGCTTTGCCCCGGGACGGGTGGTGGTCAAGCTCGAGGGCGAGCGCGCCGCCCGCACGTTGCGCATAGCGCCGCGCGTCGGAGTGCACCGGGCGGTGGCAGCTCTGCGGCGCCGGCCCGACGTCGCCTACGTCGCCCCCGACTACATCGCCACCGCCTCGAAGGCATCGACCGCTGCCGAACCGGTGCTGCCCAATGACCCCGGACCGATCGAGGGCCCGCCCGGCGCCCCCGGAGGCTGGGTGTCGATGCAGTGGAACCTGCTCCCCTGGGAAGGGTCGACCTCCCCCCTGCTGCCGGCCTCGGCCGGCGGTATCGACGCGGTCGCCGCCTGGGAACACCTGGCAGCCGCGAGGCGCCGCGGCGCCGCCGGGACCACCGTGGCGGTGCTCGACACCGGCATCGCCTATCGCAACCAGGGCAGCCGCTTTCGCCGCAGCCCGGACTTCGCCTCGGGCCAGTTCGTCCAGGGATACGACTTCGTCGGCAACGACCCGCTGCCACTCGACGAAAACGGCCACGGCACCCACGTGGCGGGCACGATCGCCGAGAAGACCAACAACGGCATCGGCCTGACCGGACTCGCCTACCGCGCCAAGCTGATGCCGGTCCGCGTTCTCGACCGCCACGGCAGCGGTCGCGCCGACCAGATCGCCCGCGGCATCGCCTTTGCCGTCGCCAACGGCGCCGACGTGATCAACATGAGCTTCAACTTCGGCTGCGGCAAGCGCGTGCCGGGCATCGACGAAGAGCTGCGCCGCGCCTACCGGGCGGGTGTCGTCACCGTCGCCTCGATCGGCAACCTCGGCTCGGAGACCTGCATCGCCCCGCCCTCGACCGGGCCGCGAGTGATCGGCGTCGGCGGCACGACCGAGGGCGGCTGCCTGGGCGCCTACTCGCTGACCGGCGCAGGGATCGACCTGGTGGCGCCCGGCGGCGGTCCGCCGATCCCCGGCTGCCCCTCGGTCTCGAGCCGGCCGATCTACCAAGTCACCATGAAAGACGGCAACACGCGGCGCTTCGGCGAGCCGGGCGACTACATCGGCACCTCGATGGCCGCAGCGCATGTCTCCGGCGTCGCGGCGATGGTCCTGGCGAGCGGAACGATCGCGGCCGATGCGTCGCCCCAGGGCCGCGTGAACCGCGTGACGCAGCGGCTGCGCAAGACCGCGCGCAGCCTCGGCCTGCCTCAGACCCGCCAGGGAGCCGGCTTGATCGACGCCGGCCGTGCGACCGACCCGGGGGTCTGAGCCGCGCCTTCGCCTAGGTGGTGCGGACGATCATCACGCTGCAGGGGGCGTGATGGGAGACGTTGTTCGGGACGCTGCCGAGGAGGAAGCGGCGTGCGCCGGTCATCCCCTTGTTGCCGACCACGATCAGGTCGGCGTCGGTCTCCTCGGCGACGTTGAGGATGGCCTCGGCCGGATCGCCCTCGACCGGATGGGTCTGCACCTCGACCCCCTCCTTGCGAGCGCTCGCCGCAACCGCGTCGAGCACCAGGTTGACGTCCTCGCGCGGGCCGATCTCGTACTGGACGTCGGCCGGGACGCCCTGCTGCTCGCCCTCGAGCCGGCGTTTGGAGACCGGCTGGTAGGCGCTGACGATGCTCACCGTGGCGCCGGCGATCTTCGCCAAGTCGACGGCCTGGCGGACCGCCTCGGCGGCGGTGTCCGAACCGTCGGTGCCGACCACGATGCGAGAGAACACGCCGCGATACTAACGCCCAGCATGGCGGCCGGGAACTCCGCGGAAGCCGTCGCCGAGGATTTCAGTCGGAGTCGTCGCCAGGCGGACGATTGCGATCGCCATCGCGGCGAGCAGGCAGACGACGAGGATGACCATCCCCACTTTCCAGAGCAGCGGCACGGCGCGCAGACTACGCTGCAGGCATGGAGAGAGTGGCCGACGGGGTGTGGCTCCTGCGCGGCGATTTCCGCAAGGCGATGAACATCTACTTCATCGAGGACGGCGACGGAGTCGTCCAGTTCGACGCCGGCACCAGGTCGATGCGCAAAGCGGCGCGGCGCGCGGCCGAGCAGCTCGGCGGGGTCAAGCGCGTCGTCCTCGGCCACGCCCACGCCGACCACCGCGGCACCGCGCCTTATATGGACGCGCCGGTCTATTGCCACCCCGACGAGGTCGCCGACGCCGAAGGCGACGCCGCGATCGCCCCCTACATGGACCTCTCGCAGCTGCCGGTCGCACCGGTGCGCTGGATCTACCCCTTGCTGCTGCGGCGCTGGGATGGCGGGCCCGTGAAGATCGAGGGAACCGTCGATGAGGGTGACGAGGTCGCCGGCTTTCGCGTCGTCCACTTCCCCGGCCACGCCCCGGGGCTGATTGGACTCTGGCGGGAGAGCGACCGCGTGGCTTTGGTCAGCGACGTCGTCTACCTGGTCGACTCGGCACGATTGAAAGCACTGCCCCCCGGCGAGGCGAGCGTTCCCCATCCAGCCTGGGGCTGGGACCACGCCAAGGCGAAGCAGTCGGTGCGCAAGCTGGCGGCCCTGGAACCGGCGGTGCTCGCCACCGGCCACGACGAGCCGCTGCACGGCGACAACCTGCGCGAGACGCTGGAACGGGCTGCCGAGAAGCACTGATGGCCAGCGGTCGAGGGTGGCCGCGCGGCGGCCGGCCCCTGTCGTAGGTTGCCCTTTCTGATGATCGGGACCTACGCCTCGGCGGCGCTGATCTGCGGCGCCTCGCTGTCGATCGGGCGCGCCCTGTACCGCCTCGCCGGTCGGGAGACCTGGTCGTGGCTCGAGCCGGCGGTCGGCTTCGGCGCCCTGATCGCCGTGACCGGGGCCCTCGCCCGCGGACCCGGACACGGAACCAGCGCCACCCTGGGCGCTGCCCTGCTGATCGTGGCTGCTGCCGTCGTCCTCCTGGTTACCGCCGACACGAGTGCAGGCGGACGCGCAGGGCGGTTTCGTTCCGCCCGAACAGGGGCGCTGGGGCAGGGGCTGCCGGTGGCAATCGTCGTCGCTCTTGTGCTCTCCATTCCCTTCGCGATCAGCGGCCGCTGGGGCCTGCTCGGGGTCGGCTTCAACAACGACCTCGGCCTGCACCTCGCCTGGGCGGAGTGGCTGCGCAGCGGCTTCGGGCCCACCCCCGACCCCGGCTACCCGCTGGGGCCACATGGCCTCGCGGTCGCCACCGCCGCCGTGCCGGGGATCGGTCTGGGGCAGGCCTTCGTCGGCGAGATCCTGGCGATTGGGGTGCTGACCGGCCTTACCGCGCTGGCGGCGCTGCCGGGCTTCGGCCCCGGACGCCGCCTACTCGCCGCGACCCTGGTTGCCATCCCCTATCTGGCCGCCTCCTACTTCGCCCAGGGCGCCTTCAAGGAGACCGCCGAGGCGCTCTTCGTCCTCGCCGTCGCCCTCGCGCTGCGCGACATCGAATCGTCCCCGGTGGGGGGCGTGCCGGCGCCCCGGGGGGGCGGGGCCTTGGTGGTGGGGGGGGTTCGTTGGGCGCTTCCGTGGCTGGCGCTCGCCGGGGGCATCTTCTTTTCCTACAGCTTTGCGGGGCTGGCCTGGCCGGTGGCCATCGTCGCGCTCTGGAGCCTGACGCTGCCTGAGGTGCGGGCGGCGCTGGCGCCGCGGCGCCTGCTGCGCCTCCTCCTGCGGCCGGCGACGCTCCTCGTGCTCGCCCTTTTGGCGGGACTGGCGGTCGTCGCGACCCTGGTCGGACCCTTCGGCTTCGTCCACAGCTTCAACAAAGTCGCCGGGACCAACACCTACGGCCCGGTCTCGCCGGTCGAGGCGTTGGGGGTTTGGCCCGCCTCCGACTACCGCCTCGACGCGCCAGGAGGCGCGCACCTGACCGGCCTCGCGGCTGCGATCGCGATCCTCGCCTCGCTGGCCGGGGCCTGGTGGTGGATCCGCAGGCGCGACCCCCCGGTGCCGATCGCCTTCGCCGCCTGCGCCCTGCTGTACCTGGTCTCGCTGCCGACGAGCGGCGACTACTCCCATGCCAAGGCGCTGATGATCGGTGCCCCCCTGGCGATGCTGCTCATCGTCCGCCCGCTGCTGGCCGAAGCCTGGCCGCGCGTTCGCACTTTGTCCCGGTTAGCGCAACTAAGGGCGAACGCACGGTGGAGGACGCTTGGTTGGAGCGCATTGGCGACGGTCTTCGTCGCCGGTGCGGCCTACTCCAGCTTCCTCGCCCTGCGCAACGCGCCGGTGGGGCCGGCCGGCCACGGCGGCGAGCTGCGGGCCTTCCTGCCGATCCTGCATGGCGAGCCGGTTCTCTACGCGGGCCAGGACCGCTACGCCGCCTACGAGCTGCTCGGCGCCGACACCCACGTGCCGTTGGTCGAGTTCCCCGACCCAGAAGTCTCCGGCAATCCGGAGAAGCCGTTCGACACCGGCGACGCCTACAGCCCAGTCGACTTCGATTCCTTCTCGCGCGGCACGCTCGGCCGCTTCCCCTACGTGATCGCCGGCCGGGCCGCCTGGAACAGCCAGGCACCGCCGAACTTCCGCCGCATCGCCGCAACCCCCTCCTACATCCTCTGGAAGCGGACCGGCGAGACCCCGGAGAACCGCCACGTCCTGCTCGAGGGGGCCGACGCGGGGGCGCTGGCCGGTTGCGCCGCGCCGGAGATCCGCATCCTCACCTCCGACCCCGGCCGCGCGTCGCTTTTCCGCGACGCGGTCATCGCCCCGAAGACGCGCTGGAGTGCCGGCAACGTGCTGCAGACCGGACAGCGGACCTCGCAGGAGATCGAGCTGCCCCACGGCCGCTGGCTCCTTTCGGTGCAGTACTTCTCGCCCTTCGATCTGACGCTGAGCGCGCCCGGCTTCCGGCAGGGACTGAGGGCGGCGCTCGACGGCCAGCGCCCGAACACGATCAGCCTCGCCAACGACGGCCAGTTCTGGCCCGCCGGCCGCTACGACAGCCCCGGTGGCAGCGTGCGCTTCGCGATCTCGAGCGCGGAGCCGACCGCCCTGCAGCGGCTCAGCGGCTACGACGCGACGGCGCATGTCGGCAACCTCGTGGCGGTCCGTGCCGGACGCCACCACAGCGTCCCGTTGGCAGCCGCCTGTGGCCGCTGGATCGACTGGTACGAGTCCCCAGCCTCTCCATAGTCAAAAAAACCATTGGTGTTCAAAATCGAGCGTCGTGCCTGCGACGGACGTTGATTCGAGCCTGAAACACGATTTTTCAGCAGCCCTCTATGGACATTCTGGCCATAAACAGCTAGGTTCTTAGGGCGGCAACGCACTGTCCGGGAGCCGCAGGGGGGCTCCCGGTTGCCGCAACCATCGGTGTTCAAAGCGGGGGAGAGTCGGTGAATATGAGCGCGGCGGCGGTAACGGAAGAGCGGCAAGTCAAGCGATCGGGCTGGCTCGATGTGGTTGCGGATCCTGTTCGCCTCCAGATCCTGCGCGTCCTCAGCGACGGCGGCGAAGCCACCGTCAGGGAGCTGATCGGCCACGGGGCGGCAAGCTCCCAAACCCTGCGCCGGCACCTCGATGACCTCGTCGCCTTGGGGGTCATCCAGGAGCAGCCCGGAGAAAGCGACGGCGAGACCCCTGGCCGGCCCGCGGCCCGCTTCAGCCTGCCAGCCGAGGTCCGCGAGAGCGTGTGCTCGGTCTTCCGCGTCACTCGCTAGCGCATCTTGCCTCCACCAACTCGAGCGCGGCGACCGGCCCCAAGAATGGGGCGAGCGCGAGATACACGACCTGCGGGATCAGTTCGTCCACGGTCGTGCCTTGATCTGCGAAAACCTGTCGTCGAAGCATTTCCCAGATCGCTCCGCCAATCGCCTCGGAACAGAGCCGCGGGAGCCCCCCGGCCTGCGGTCGCTGCCTGTAGCCGTCCTCGAGAAAGAGGTTGAAGGCCATCCGGTGCTCGATCGAGCGACGAATCGCCGAGGGGCCGGCGGCGTAGCTCTCGATGAGGTCCACGTAGACGAGGTCGAAGCGGGAGACGGCGAAACGCAGCATCCCCTCGAGTCCGTTCCAGACCCGGTCACGCCAAGCCCGCTCGCCGAAGAACCGAGCGGCCGTGACCGAGACGCCCGCTTCGAGCGCGAACGCCTGGGCCGCCTGATACGCGTCCGCCTTGCCCCGGAACTGCTCGTAGAAGGCCTCGCGCGTAATTCCCGCGCCGGCGACCATGTCAGCCACGGTCATCGCCGTGTAGCCCTTCTCGACCGCCAAACGGGTGACCGCATCGACGATCTTACGCCGCTCTACGCCACTGCTGGCCGGAGGGTAGGGATCCTCAGGGAGTTCGATCAGCCGCTGCTGGGCTGCCAACGTTCGCCCCAGCTCGCGCCAGGTCTCCCGGTTCGGCCGCGGATGGCTCGGAGGCATCTCGTAGGAGCCGATCCAGGCCAGCAGGTCGTCCCGCAGCGCGTTCAGCCTGCCGATCTCGCCCCGGAAGAGGCGAACCGCCATCACGTTGGTGATGCCTCCCATGGCGGCCGCGGCGCCGATACCCAACACCGGCGCCCCAGGCGGCGGGTTCGTCAGATAGCGCTCGACCGCCTCCTCCCCCACGCCCAGCAGCCGATTCTGTTCGGCGCGAACCGCAGGGCCTGCGGCCAACGTCTCAATCAGCAGGAAGCGGGCGGCCGCCGGGTCGCGGTCCGCACCCCCGAGAAACGCCCGGAGGATTTCACGCGGGAGGTCATCCCGCTCCTGCTCGAGCTCCCATTCCACCGCTCCAGCCAGCTGCCGGCAGGCGGTGAGGATGCACTCGTCTTTGTTGGCGAAGTGCTCGTAGAAGGTCGCCCGCGAGACCCCCGCGAGCTTGATCGCGCGGGCGACGCTGGCGTCGCCGTAGCCGTAGCGGGCTGTTGCGGCGACCATCCCCTCGATCACCCTCTGCCGCTGGTCGCGCTCAGTCACAGCCCGTCTCCGCAACTTTGGCCTCTACGAACTCGGCCGCCTCGGGAGCCCCGATGAAGGGGGCCAGGGTGATGTAAGCGCCCTGCGGCACGAGCTCCAGCACCTGCTCCACACGGTCGAGCGCGACCTGCCGACGCAGGAGCTCGATCAGGCCTCCGGCGATCGCCTCCGAGCAGAGCTTGGGCAGGCTTTCCGCCGCCGGCCGCTGCCGGTAGCCCTCTTCCAGGAAGAACGTGTAGGCCATGCGGTTCTCGAAGGCCCGCTGGATCGCGGCCGAGCCAGTCGCGTAGCTCTCAACCGTCTCGACGTAGGCGTTGTCCGGATGGTCGGCGGTGTAGGAGAGCATTGCCGACCCCGCCCGCCAAACTCGATCGGGCCAGCTGCCGTCGCTGAAGTACTCGCCACCGGCGAGACCGAGGCTCTCCTCCAGCCCCCTCCCCTGGGCCGCCAGGAAGGCGTCGGCCTTCCCCCGGAACTGCTCGTAGAAGACCTCGCGCGTGACCCCGGCCTCGGCGACCACGTCGGCGACGGTTGTCGCGGCATAGCCCTTCTCACGGGCCATGGCACCCACCGCGTCGAGGATACGGCCACGCTGCTCGCTGGCCACAACTGCCGGAGGCAGGGCACTGCGCCCACGCGGCAGGGTCCGTGGCGCTTCATCGCCCTGTCGCCGGGTGGCGGCGAACCGCCGGCCGAGCGAGGTCCACTCCGCCTGGCTTCGGTGACGGTGATCGGCGCCCACGCCGTAGCCCTGCAACCAAGCCATCAGGTCGTCGGTCAAGGAGGCCAGGTCGCCCGCCTCGCGGCGGAAGGCTCGGATCCCGATGATTCCCGCAAGCCCACCGAGGACCGCCCGAGCGGGGACCTCGATCCGCACCCCGTCCTCGCCGCTCTCCCCAAGCTGAGCGTCGATCGCCTGCTCGACCGCGAGCAGCAGCCGCTCATGCTCAGCTCGCACCGAGGGCTCCGCGGCAAAAGCCTCGAGCAGGAAGACCTTGGTCGCCGCTGGGTAGCGTCCCGCACGGGCGAGAAGCGCTCCAACGATCTGCCGGAGACGATCGCTGTCCGCATCGGCAGCTGCGAGCCGCTCGAGGTCCTGCCAGACGGGCGCGGCGATCTGGCTGTAGGCCGCCCGGAAGCAGTCGTCCTTGTCGCTGAAGTTGGCGTAGAAGGTGGCCCGCGAGACGCCAGCTCGAGCAACGATGCGGGCAACACTGGTCTCGCCGTAGCCGTACCGGGCGGCGGCGACGACCATCGCCTCGATCAGGCGCTCGCGATGACTCCGCCTCGACCGGGACATTGGGGTAGCCGAGCAGCTCGCCGGTGATTGTTGTCAGCCGGTGGCCTTCGCGGCCATCCGCTCAGGCGAGACCCTGACGACCTCCCAGACCAGCCCCAACCGCTCCAGGGCGGCGATCACCAGAGCGGAGGGATCGACCTGGAGGCGGCCGAGACCGTGCACCGCGGAGGTCGGAAAAGCGTGATGGTTGTTGTGCCAGGCCTCGCCCAGGGTGGGCAGGGCGATCAGGGCCAGGTTGCGCGACTCGTCGCTGGTCTCGAAATCGCGGCGACCGAAGACGTGACAGAGCGAGTTGATGCTGTAGGTGAAGTGGTGCAGGACGAAGACCCGGACCAGCCCACCCCAGAGCAACCCGGTCACCGCCGCGAACAGGGTGCCGCCGATCACCCAGCCGAGGGCGAACGGCACGAGCAGGCCGAGCACCGCCCACAGCAGGAAGGTGCGGTCGACCCAGGCGATAACCGGGTCCTCGAGCAGATCCGGCGCGAAGCGCTCCTTGCTGCCACGCTGGGTGTGAATGAAGAGCCAGCCCATATGGGCGTGGAAGAGGCCGCGCATGGCGCCGGTCCAACCGTGCCCGTGGTCGACGTGCGGGCTGTGCGGGTCGCCGAGTTCGTCGGAGAAGGCATGGTGCTTGCGGTGATCGGCGACCCAGCTGATCACCGGGCCCTCGATCGCCGCCGAGCCGAGAATCGCCAGCAAGCCGTGCAGCCAGCGCTTCGCCTTGAAGCTGCGGTGGGTCAGGTGGCGGTGGAAGCCGACCGTGATGCCGAGGCCGGTGAGCAGGTAGATGCCGACGAAGAGGAAGACGTCGCTCCAGTGCAGGGCCTTGCCCCAAACCTGCCAAGCGGCGAAGCCGATGGCGAGGAAGGGAACCAGCGTGACGAAGCCGGTGATGATCCGGTCGCGTGTCTCGTTGGCGACCGGCTGGATATCTGAAGGGAGCGGCCCCGCGCCTGCCATCGAGTGCGATCATACGCTGCAGCAGCGAGGGAAAGTCAAAGACCCGTCCTTTGCGGCCCTCGCCGGGGTAAGGTCCGCCGATGGCATTGGCCAGCACCGCGCCGCTGCGCCGCGAGATCGAAGCGCGGATCCCCGAGCGACCCTTCAGGGTCGAATTCTGGGACGGGACGCAGCTGCCGGCCAGCACGGACGGCGGTCCCACCTTCCACGTGCGCTCGCCGCGGGCCGCTGCTCACGTCCTTCGCGCCCCCGGCCAGCTCGGCCTCGGCCGCGCCTACGTCAGCGGCGATATCGAGGTCGACGACATGGACGCGGCGATCGAGCTACTCGACAGCTGGCAGCCGCCGGAGCTGGATCGCGGCGACATCGCGCACCTGCTGCTCGGGGCCGTCCGGGCCGCTGGCATCCAGCGTCCGCCGCGCCGGCCGGCGGCCGAGCTGGTCCTCAGCGGCCGGCGCCACAGCCGGGAGCGCGACGCCCGCGCCGTCCGCCACCACTACGACGTCTCCAACGAGTTCTTCGCGCTGTTCCTCGACGACTCGATGACCTACAGCTGCGCCTTCTTCGCCGAGGGCGCCGAGACGCTCGAGCAGGCGCAGGAGGAGAAGCTCGAGACGGTCGCCCGCAAGCTCGAGCTGAAGCAGGGCGACCGGCTGCTCGATGTCGGCTGCGGCTGGGGCAGCTTCCCCCTCTGGGCGGCGACCGAGCATGGCGTCAGCGTCGTCGGCATCACCCTCTCCCCGCCGCAAGCGGAGAAGGCCCGGCGGCGGGCCGAGGAAGCCGGAGTAGCCGACCGGGTCGAGATCCGCGTCATGGACTACCGCGACCTGGGCGGCGAGCGCTTCGACGCGATCGCCTCGATCGGCATGGTCGAGCATGTCGGCGAAGAGCAGATCGACGTCTACGCGCGCACCCTGGCCGGCCTGCTGGAGCCCGGCGGGCGCCTGCTCAACCACGGCATCGCCCGCCTGCGACACAGCGACCCCGAGGCCGGGGCGTTCTCGGAGCGCTACGTCTTCCCGGACGGCGAGCCGCTTCACCTCTCGCGCGTGCTGCTGGCCCTGGAGCGGGCCGGCTTCGTCACCCGCCACGTCTCCGAGCACGGTGCCGACTACGCCAAGACCCTGCGCCACTGGGCCCGGCGCCTGGACGAGAACCTCGACGAGGCGCTGCGGCTCGCCGGCCCCGAACGCGTCCGCGTCTGGCGCCTCTACCTGCGCGCCGCCCGCAACGGCTTCGAAAACGGCTTCCTCTCGATCTACCAGGCACGCTGCCGACTGGCCTAGCCCCGCGCCCGATGGAGACGCTTTGGGCGATCAGCGACCTGCACCTGGAGCACCGTGCGAACCGCAGGTTCGTCGAGCGCCTGGGCGCCGCCCGAGACGGCGACTGGCTGATCGTCTGCGGCGATGTCGCCGACTCGCTCGACCGCGTCGAGTGGGCGCTCGCCCTGCTCGGCGAGCGGTTCGAACGCGTCATCTGGGCACCCGGCAACCACGAGCTGCTCACATACGGCGCCGATCGCGGCGAGGCGCGCGGCGAGGCGCGCTACCGCCGGCTGGTGGACGCCTGCCGGCGTCATGGGGTGCTCACCCCGGAGGACCCCTATCCCGTCTGGGAGGGCCCAGGGGGCCCCGCCCTCGTGGCGCCTCTGTTCCTGCTCTACGACTACTCCTTCGGCGCCAACATCGCGTCGACTAAGGCGGAGGCGCTGCGGCTCGCCCACGCGGCCGGGGTGGTCTGCGTCGACGAGGCGCTCCTGCATCCCGATCCCTTTCCGAGCAGGGAGGCTTGGTGCCATGCCCGCGTGCAGGAGACCGAGGCTCGCCTGCAGGAGTGCGATCCCGGGCTGCCGATCGTTCTCGTGAACCACTTCCCCTTGATCGAGGAGCCGACCCGCATACTGCGCCACCCGGAGTTCGCCCAGTGGTGCGGCACTCGCCGCACCGCCGAGTGGCATCGCCGCTTCCGCGCCGCCGCCGTCGTCTACGGTCACCTCCACATCCCCTGCACGACCTGGCACGACGGGGTGCGCTTCGAGGAGGTCTCGCTCGGCTACCCGCGCGAGTGGGAAGGCCGCACCTGGGCGCGAGCGGGGTTGAGAAGGATCCTGCCAGCGGCGGAGACGGCGTGATCGAGGAGATCCTCCCCCCTGCTGTGTCCGCCGTCGAGGCGTTCGCCGACGTCGAAGCGACGGCGGCGCTCGCCGAGGAGATCCGACAGGTCGCCAACGCCGTCGAGAAGCGCCGGCGGGAGTTCCTGACTGGCCGCGATTGCGCCCACCGGGCCCTGGAGGGACTCGGACTGGAGCGGGAGCCAATTCCAAGCGGCTCCCGTGGCGAGCCGATCTGGCCCGCGGGCGCGGTTGGCAGCATCACCCACTGCGACGGCTATCGGGCCGCCGTCGTCGGGCAGGCGCGGGACTTCGCCTCGATCGGGATCGACGCCGAGCCGCTGGAGCCGCTCCCGCCGGGGATATTGGAGGCGATCGCGCTTCCGGCAGAGAGGGCACAGCTGGCCGGGCTGGCCGCCCGTGACGCGAACGTCGAGTGGGGGCGCCTGCTGTTCTGCGCAAAGGAGGCCGTCTACAAGGCCTGGTTCCCGCTGGCGGGACGGATGCTCGGCTTCGAGGACGCAGAGCTGACCTTCGACCGCGATCGCGGCAGCTTCCACGCCCGGCTGCTGGTTCCCGGCCCGCGCTTGGACGGGGTCGAGCTGCGCGACCTCCAGGGTCGCTGGCTGGCTCGGGGCGGGCACGTCCTCGCGGCGATCGCGCTCAGCCGGTAGCGGCGAGGAAGTCCTCGATCGCCGCCCCCGTCTCCTGCGGCGACTCCCAGAGGACGTTGTGCCCGTTGGGCACTGCGACCAGCGAGAGCAGCGAGCCCAGCTCCCGCCGGTAGCGCGCGTCCTGCTCGCGGGGAGGGATCTGCGAGGACACCGGCCGGATCAGAAGGGTGGGAAGCTGCGCGATCGGCGGTGGTGGCGCGGCCATCTCGCTCCAGGCGACGACCGCCGCGCTCGGCGAGAAGCTGAAGCGCAAGCGCCCATCGCGCCCCCGTTGCAGGTCCGCGGCAGCAAAGGCGACGAGCGTCTCGCGCGGCGTGGCGACGATCGATTCGGAGCTGCGCAGCGCGTTCACCGCGCCGTCGACTGAATCGAAGCTCCAGTCGAGGCGTTCGATTTCAGCCGAGGCGAGCGCGCCCTCGGGAGGCAGGCCGATGCCGGGGTCGAGCAGGACGAGGGCGGCGACGTCGCCGACCGCGCGCGCTGCCAGGGCGGCGACCAAGAGCCCGCCGAAGCTGTGGCCAACCAGGATCGAGCGGCGGATGGCGCCGGCCTGGAGTGTCGCGACCAGGTCGGCGACGTGCGCGTCGACGCTCCAGGGCGGCTCGCGGCCGGACTCCCCATGCCCGCGCAGGTCGACGGCAACCAGCCGCCGGCCAGCCGCCGCAAGCCGCTCGCCGAGCCCCTCGAAGACGCCGCCGTGCTGGGTCAGCCCGTGCACGGCGACGACGGTCTCGCCGCTCGCCGCTCCCCAACTGCGGGTATGCAGGCGCACCGGCTAGCCGAACTTGCGGAAGAGCTCGAGCTCTTCCCCGCCAAGCTTCTCCCGGCGCTCCGGATCTTCGACCCCGAGCCCCTCTTCGGGCGCAAGGCAGAGCACCCCGACCTTGCCGACGTGGCTGTTGGCCTCCAGCGCGTGCGCGGCCTCGGCGACGTCGTCGAGCCCGACGACCTTGGACAGCGCCGGGCGCAGCCTGCCCATGTGGAAGAGGCGGTTGCACTCGAGGGCCTCCTGCAGGGTCGACCCGTGGCTGCCGACGATGCTTTTCGCCTTCATCCAGAGGTAGCGGTTGTCGAAGGTGTGTTCGTAGCCGGTGCTGGAGCCGCAGGTGACGACCTTGCCGCCCGGTCGCGCCAGGTAAACCGAGGCCCAGAAGGTCTTGGCACCGACGTGCTCGAAGACGACGTGTGGGTCTTCCTCGAACTCTGCCCGGACGAGTTCGCGGAACGCTTTGCCGAACTTGCGCGGCTCGAGTCCCTCGAGGTCCATCTGGTCCCGGCGGATGATCAGGTCGCAGCCCAGCGCTTCGAGCAGCTGCGCCTTGCGCTCCGAGTTGACGACGCCGACGGAGAGCCCGCCGCCGTTGCGGACCAACTGGATCGCGTAGCTCCCCAGGCCGCCGGCGGCGCCCCAGACGAAGACGATGTCGCCCTGCTTGAACGGTGCGCCGTGCGGACTGACCAACATCCGATAGGCGGTCATCGCGCAGAGGGTGTTGCAGGCCGCCTCCTCCCAGGTCAGGTGCGACGGCTTCTTCATCAGCTGCAGGCTTTTGACCACGGCGAAGTTGGCCAGCCCACCGAAATTGGTCTCGAACCCCCAGGCCAGGTTCTGCTCGCCGAGCACGACGTCATGGTTGGAGAGGGCCCGCTCGGCGTCCCCCCAGCCCGGCCAGACGACGACACGGTCGCCCGGCGACCAGTCCTTGACCGCATCGCCGGTGCGCACGACGATCCCCGCCGCGTCGGAGCCGAGCACGTGCTGCGGCCGGTCGTGCCGCTCGTTCCAGCCGCCCGACTGCGCCAGGTGGTTGAGGAAGACGAAGCCCGGGATCGGTTCGAAGCGAGCCGACCAGACGGTGTTGTAGTTGAGAGCGCTGGCCATCACCGCGACCACGACCTCATCGGGCGCCAGCTCCGGCATCGGCACCTCGCCGACCTTCAGCGTCTCGCGCACGTCCTTCTCCGGCTGCTCCCAGAGCCGGGCGGCATCGTCGCGCTCCACGTACGCCGCCTTGTAGGTGGACGGGACCCCGGCGGCGACCAGGTCGTCCGCGAGGGTGTCCGAAGTTGCGGTGTCGGAAAGCGTCATGCTCGTTCTCCTCCTGTGTCTTGGTCAGGTTTGTCCTCGGCTGAGCCGTCGAAGTTCGCGTGCAGCCACTCAGAGACCGCCTGGGAGACGGCATCGACGTGCTCGTCCATCATCGTCAGGTGGTTTCCGGGGGCGACGGCCAACTCGTGCGGCACCTCCCAGCGAGCCGACCAATCGTCGCCCGCGGGCTCGTCGCCGATCGGATCGGTCGCCCGGATCAGCAGCACTGGGCACTCGAGCGGGGCCGTCTCGATCCTGGCGACCATCCCCAGGTAGGCGGCCATCGCCGTCAGCCGGACGTCGTCGATGACGACGCTCGAATCCTCCGCGGCGAGGATGCCGCCGAGGATGCCGAGGCCGATCGAGGCTCCCTCGGTCGAGGCATCGAGCCCGGTCTGGGAGGGGTGGTAGCTGTCGATCAGCACGACCCCGCTGGGCGAGCGACCCTCACCGGCCAGCCGCTGGGCCAGGGCGTAGGCGAAGACGCCGCCGGTGGAGTGACCGACGAGAACCGGTGGCGCTTCGTCGAGGACCCCTCCGAGCGCCTCGAGCTGAACCTCGAGCGCCGCGTCGAGGTTGGCGGGCAGCGGATCCAGACGGTCGAACCCGGGCCAGCGGGTCGCGATGACGTCGCGCTCGCCGTCGAATCCCCTCGCCAGCTTGGCGTACTCGTGCGGGCCCGAGATCGGCGCCGCGGAGGGAAGGCAGGCGAGTGCCGGGCGCTCGGGGCCGTGCGCGAGCCGAATCGCCGAGGGGCCGGAGCCGAGCTCGCTGGGGCTGGCGAAGCTGGGGCGAAAGCCCGAGAGCGGGCCCAGCAGCCCGAGCAGCTCGGCGCTGCGCCCTCGTTCGTGGGCGCCGCGGAGGAGCGAGGTGAGGACGCTGGGCTCCGACGCCGCGGCGTCAGGCTGGCCGCCCCGGTCGAGCAGCGTCACCACGTGAGTGGCGAGCGCGGCCGGGGTCGGGTGATCGAAGGCGATGCTCGGGCTCAGCTTCAAGCCGGTCGCCGCGTTGAGGCGGTTGCGGAACTGAAGCGCGGTGAGCGAGTCGAAGCCGAGCTCGAGGAAGGGCTTCTGCTCGCTCCCCTCCGTGCCCAGCTCCTGCCCCAGCACGTCGGCGATCTGCTTGCGGAGGAACTCCACCACGATGTTGGTCCGCTCCCCTTCGTCGGCCGAAGCCAGCCGCTCGGCCAGCGGTCCTGGATGGCCCGCGTCGTCGACCGCCGGCATGCGCACCAGCTCACGCATGACGGGTGGCAGCTCGCCCGACCTCGCCATCGTGCGCAGGCCGCCGAAGTTGAGCTTGGCTGCGACCGGCGCCGGCTCTGAGCCCCCGAGGCAGAGGTCGAACAGCATCAGCCCCTGATCGTCGGCGAGGGCGCCGAAGCCGGCCCGAAAGAGCCGCTCGACGTCGCGGTCGCGCAGCAGCTCTTCGGCCCGTTCCCGGGTCCGCTGCCAAAGGCCCCAGGCGATCGACGTCGCCGGCAGGCCCGCCGCCCGTCGCTGCGCCGCGAGCGCGTCGAGAAACACGTTGGCGGCCGCGTAGTTGGACTGGCCGGGACCGCCGATCGTCCCCGATATCGAGGAGAAGAGGACGAACGCGCCGAGCTCCGCGTCCCGCGTCAGCTCGTGCAGGTGCCAGGCCGCGTCGGCCTTGGCGGCCAGCACCCGCTCGAGCCGCTCTGCGGACATCGCGGTGAAGACGCCGTCGTCGAGCGCGGCCGCGGCATGGACCACTCCCGTCAGGGGGTGGCTGGGGTCGATCGAGTCCAACAGCGCCGCGATCGCATCGCGGTCGCCGAAGTCGCAGGAGGCGATCCTGACCTCGGCCCCCTGCTGCTCGAGGGCATCTCGCAGCGCCTCGGCTCCAGGCGCCTCGCCGCCGCTGCGGCTGGCGAGCAGGACGTGGCGCACCCCATGCTCGGCAACCAGGTGGGCGGCGAGCAGGCCGCCGAGGTCCCCGGTTCCGCCGGTGATGAGGACGGTCCCGTCGGCCGCGAAGGGAAGCTCCCGGTCGGGCTCGGGCGCGAGGTGAGCCAAGCGGGGAACCAGCGCCTCGCCGTCGCGAATCGCGACCTCCGGCTCGCCAAGCGATAGCGCCGGAGCCAGGCAGTCCCACGAGGAATCGCTGCCGTCCACGTCGACGAGGGCGATGCGGCCGGGGTTCTCGGCCTGCGCGGAGCGCAGCAGGCCCCAGGCGGCGGCCTGGTGCAGGCCGGGCACCCGATCGCCGGCCCTCGCCGCGATTGCCCCGACCGTGACGAAGGCGAGGCGGCCGGCGGCGAGGCGATCGTCGAGCAGCCACGCCTGCGCCGCGGCAAGGGCGGCGGTCGCGCTCTCGTGCATCGGCGCGACGATGCCGTCCCCCTCCCCGCGGCCGGGCAGGACGAAGACCGCCGTCGACGGTGGCGAGGCGCCTTCGTCGAGGGAATCGAGGAGGGCCTCGACGCTCGGCTGGCTCCGGGCGTCGCCGATACGACCCGCGAGCCGCTCCGCCCCCGCGCCGATCGCGACAAGCTCGCCCGTCTCGCCCGATCCGAGCTTGGCGGGCGACCACTCGAGGCCGAAGAGCGAGTCGCGATTGTCGCCGAGGCGTTCGAGCTGCTGCGCGGGCAGGGCGCGCGTCTCGAGCGAGCCGATCGTGACAACCGGGTTCCCGGCCCCGTCGGCAGCGCTCAGCGTCACCGACCCCGACTCGGCGCGCGAGGCGCGGACGCGCAGGCGCGAGGCGCCCGTCCGCCAGAGGTGGACCTCGCCGAATGAGAACGGCAGCTGCAGCGACTGCGCCCCGGATCCGTTCTCTCGCCCGGCCAACGACCACAGCGCCGTTGAGTGCAGCGCCGCATCGAGCAGCGCCGGATGGAGCAGGAACGAGGCAGCCGCACCCGCCTGGCCGGCCGGCAGGGCGATCTCCGCGTAGAGGTCCTCGCCGCTGCGCCAGGCGGCGTTGACCCCCTGGAACGCCGGTCCGTATTCGACGCCGACCTCGGCGAGGAGCGAGTAGAAGGCCCCCACGTCAACCTGCTCCGCCCCGGCGGGCGGCCAGGCCTCCTCGAGAACGGCGTCGACTTCGCCGTCGACCGCCGGGTCAAGCCGCGCGAGCGATCCTGCGGCATGCCGCGTCCACTCCGCTCCCCCCGCATCGCCATCGAGCTCGGGTCGGGAATGGACAGCGATCGAACGCTCTCCATCGGCGTCCGGCTCGGAGATCGAAACCTGGATCTGGACCGCATCCTGCTCGTGAATCAGCAGGGGCGCCTCGAGCGTCAGTTCGCGAAGCGAGTCGAAACCGACCGCGGCGCCGGCGTGCAGGGCGAGCTCGACGAACGCCGTGCCGGGAAAGAGGACGACTCCCATCCCGCCGTGGTCCGCGAGCCACGGGTGAGTCTCGAGCGAGATTCGCCCGGTGTACAGCAGACCGCCTCCGGCGGCCGGCTGGAGGGCCGCCGCAAGCAGCGGGTGACGGGCGGGCTCCTGGCCACTGGCGCCGACGTCGCCGCCGCCCGAAGTGCCCTGAGAGAGCCAGAAGCGCTGGCGCTGGAAGGGGTAGGTCGGGAGCGGAAGGGGAGGCTCGTCGGCGGCCCCGAGCAGCTCCCGCCAGTCGAGCTCGACGCCCTCCGCCCACGCCGTGCCGAGCGAGCGCAGGAAATCGTCGAGCCCGCCCCGATGGCGGTGCAGGGAGCCGACGAAGCTCGCCTCGGCGGGATCCTCGAACGCCTGGGCGAAGGCTTCGTGGAGAGGGAGCATCAGGATTGGGTTGGGGCTGATCTCGATGAAGCTTCGATAGCCCTTACGCAGCATCAGGTCGATGGCCGGACCAAAGCGAACGGTCTCGCGGGCGTTGCGGTACCAATACTCGGCGTCGAGCTCGGCCGTCTCGATGGACCCCGCCTCGACCGACGAGTAGAAGGGCAGCTCGCCGGGGCGAGGGGCGATGCCCGCCGCCGATTCGAGCAGCAGGTCGCGTCCCTCCTCGATCATCGGCGAGTGCCCGGCGCCCACAGCGGCACGCACGCGATGGGTCCAGATCCCCTCCGCCTCACAGCGGGCGAGCAGCTCCTCGAGGGGCTCCGTATCGGCGGAGACGACGATCGAGCCAGGACCGTTGATCCCGGCAAGGGCGACGCGCTCGTCCCAGCCCGGCAGGCGGGCGCTGAGTTCCTCGACGCCGACCGCGGCCAACGCCATGCCGCCGCGACCCGTCCCCATGGCGAGCACCTTGCTGCGCAGGGCGACGAGGCGGGCGGCGTCTTCGAGCGAGAGGCCGCCTGCGACGTGCGCGGCGGCGATCTCGCCCTGCGAGTGACCGACGACCGCGGTCGGCTCGACGCCATGCGCGCGCCACAGCGCCGCGAGCGAGACCATCATCGCGAAAAGCAGCGGCTGGACGACGTCGATCCGCTCGATGTCCGCCGCGTCCGGCCGGCGACGCAGCACGTCTTCGGGCGACCAGTCGAGGTGGGGAGCGAGCGCCCGCAGGCAACCGTCCATCGCCTCGGCGAAGATCGGCGAGGAGTCGAGCAGCCCGAGCGCCATGCTCCTCCACTGCGAGCCCTGACCCGGGAAGAGAAACACCGGGCCCCGGTCGAGAGGGCGCGCATCGCCGACGACCAGCTCCGCGGCCTCCTCGCCCCGTGCCAGCGCCCCGAGGCCGGCGAGCAGCGCCTCGCGGTCGGCTCCGACCACCACCGCCCGGGAGGGGAGCTGCGGGCGAGAGAGCGCCAGCGAGCTGGCGAGTGCGAGAAGATCCAGCTCCGGTCGTTCGAGCAAGTGCGACCTGAGCCGGCTGGCCTGCGCGCGCAGGGCCTCGGGGCTCTTGGCCGAGAGCGGCCAGAGGAGGCCGGTCTCCGCCGACAGGGGGCCGGACGCTGCCCCTCCCCGCTCGGTCCGGTCCCCCTTGCCAAGCGGAGGCGCCTCCTCGAGGATCACGTGCGCGTTGGTGCCGCTGACCCCGAAGGAGGAGATGCCGGCGCGGCGGGGGCGCTCCTCGCTGCGTGGCCAGGGGGCCTCTTGGCTCAAGAGCTCCACCGCTCCCGAGGACCAGTCCACGTGCGGGCTCGGCTCTTTGAGGTGAAGCGTCTTTGGCAGGGACTCCTCGCGCAGGGCCAGCGCCATCTTGATCACCCCCGCCGCCCCGGCGGCGGCCTGGGTGTGACCGAGGTTCGACTTGACCGAGCCCAGGCGC
>DATANV010000014.1:0-69128 GCA_036266075.1 Solirubrobacterales bacterium | reverse complement strand
CCCGTGGAATGGATCCCACACCTAGCGCCCAACGTTTACGGTGTGGACTACCAGGGTATCTAATCCTGTTCGCTCCCCACGCTTTCGCTCCTCAGCGTCAGTATCGGCCCAGAGTGCCGCCTTCGCTACGGGTGTTCCTCCTGATCTCTGCGCATTTCACCGCTCCACCAGGAATTCCACACTCCCCTACCGGACTCAAGTCATCGCAGTATCGAATGGCGTCTCCAAGTTGAGCCTGGAGTTTTCACATCCGACTTACGAAACCGCCTACGAGCTCTTTACGCCCAATAAATCCGGACAACGCTTGCCCCCTACGTATTACCGCGGCTGCTGGCACGTAGTTGGCCGGGGCTTCTTCTGCAGGTACCGTCAATTTCGTCCCTGCTGAAAGCGGTTTACAACCCGAGGGCCTTCATCCCGCACGCGGCGTCGCTGCGTCAGACTTTCGTCCATTGCGCAAGATTCCTAACTGCTGCCTCCCGTAGGAGTCTGGGCCGTGTCTCAGTCCCAGTGTGGCTGATCGTCCTCTCAGACCAGCTACCCATCGTCGCCTTGGTAGGCCATGACCCCACCAACAAGCTAATGGGCCGCGAGCCCCTCCCAATGCGGAGGCCGAAGCTTCCTTTAGCGAACAGGCTTATGCCTGTGCGCCACATCCGGTATTAGCCCGAGTTTCCTCGGGTTGTCCCGGTCATCGGGGCAGGTTACTCACGTGTTACTCACCCGTTCGCGGCTTGGCCCCAGGGCAAGCCCTGGTTCGTCGCACCACTTGCATGTGTTAAGCACGCCGCCAGCGTTCGTCCTGAGCCAGGATCAAACTCTCCGTGAAGAGTACTTCTACAGAGAGATGCCATGCCTGGCTGGCCACCGGGTACACATACTCGGCGACCGGCATGACGGGTAAATCAGACCACTCGGCACGCTGACGGGCCGAGTGGATCGGGCTCAAACAATCCACAGACCCGTGGGCCTGCGGAGTGCACGCTGCTCAGTTTTCAAAGACCGCTGCGCCTCTGCGACGGGACTCGCCGCCTTTTTGCGCATGGGAGGGCACTGGGCCTTCCCAGAAGGACGTGGGAGTATAGCGCTGTGGCGGCGCTTTGCCTAGAGGCCGCCAGGCACGGTTCGGGCGAGGCCTCAGACGCCGGCGCGCATCCGGCGGAAGCGGCGCTTGCCGACCTGCAGGACGCGGCCGTCGAGGCTCTCTGGCTCAACGTCGAGGTCATCCGCCCCCAGCGGTTCCCCATCCAACTTGACGCCGCCCTGCTTCAGCAGTCGCCGCGCCTCGCTGGAGCTGATCCCGAAGGCGCTCGCCATCAGTTGCGGCAGATGCACCGTGCCGCCGTTCTCGGCGACGAAGGCATGGAGGCCAACCTCCTCGACCTCCGCCGGCGCCTCGTGGCGGACGAAGAGGCGATCGAAATGCTCCTCGGCGGCAGCGGCCTCCGCCTCGCCGTGGAAGCGGGCGACGATCCTCCGCCCCAGCTCGCGCTTGGCCTCGTTCGGCGGCCTCGCCGGCACATCCCCCCCGAGCAGCAGGCGGAAGTACTCGGGCATCGCCTCGTCGGGGACGCGCATCAGCTTGCCGAACATCTCCTCCGGCGGCTCGGTGACGCCGACGTAGTTGCGGAGCGACTTGCTCATCTTCTGCGCGCCGTCGATCCCGACCAGGATCGGCATCGTCAGGATCGACTGCGACGGCTTGCCGTAGGCGGCCTGGACGTCGCGCCCGAAGAGCAGGTTGAACTTCTGGTCGGTGCCGCCGATCTCGACGTCGGCCTCGACCGCCACCGAGTCGTAGCCCTGCAGCAGCGGGTAGAGAAGCTCCAGCGCCGAGACCGGCGCCCCGGCGGCCATCCGCTTTTGGAAGTCGTCGCGCTCGAGCAGCCGCGCCACCGTCGTCTGCGCCAGCAGGCCGAGCAGATCCTCCGGCGCCATCCGCAGCCACTCGCTGTTGAACCGCAGCTCAGTGCGCTCGCGGTCGAGCACCTTGAAAGCCTGCGCCTGGTAGGTGGCCGCGTTGGCTGCGATCTCCTCGGCCGAGGGCAGCGGCCGCTGGGTCGAGCGGCCGCTGGGGTCGCCGACTTGGGCGGTGAAGTCGCCGACGATCAGGACGACCGTATGCCCCGCCTGCTGGAACTCGCGCAGCTTCTCGAGCACGACGGTATGGCCGAGGTGGATGTCGGCGGTGGTCGGGTCGATGCCGAACTTGATCCGCAACGGGCGCTCGCCCTCGAGCTGCTGGGTCAGCATGCCCGCGGGCAGCACCTCGACCGCGTTGCGCGTCAGATCCGCCACGGCGGCAATGCTAGACTGCCGCCTTCCTCTTGGCGGGCCCAAGCACCAAGCCGCGCCTGAAGAAGCTGCGCATCCTCTTCGTCCTGCTCGGCCTCGGCGTACTGGCTGTCGTCTCGATGGTCTTCGGGATGATGATGGCCGTCTCCCAGGACCTGCCTGCGATCTACGACTTCGCCCAGTTCAGGGAAGCGAAGAACAGCGAGGTCTTCGATGCCTCTGGCGAGCCGATAGGCACCCTGACCAGCAATCAGAACAAGATCCTGCTCGAGTCGGGGCAGATCTCCCCCAACATCAAGAACGCCGTGGTCTCGATCGAGGACGCCCGTTACTACGAGCACGACGGGGTCGATTTCCAGGGCATCGCCCGGGCGTTGGTCAAGGACATCCTCAGCCAGAGCGCCGCGCAGGGCGCCTCGACGATCACCGAGCAGTTCGTCAAGAACGCGCTCGCCGCCCAGGGCAGCCGCACGGTCCTCGAGAAGTTCCGCGAGGCGGCCCTCGCCTACCGCCTCGAGCGCCACTGGAGCAAGGACAAGGTCCTCACCGAGTACCTCAACACGATCTATTTCGGCGAGGGTGCCTACGGGATCGAGGCCGCGGCGCGGACCTACTTCGGCAACGCCCATCCCGGGTGCGGCACGCCAACCGAGCCCTGCGCGGCGGTGCTCGAGCCGTGGGAGGCGGCGACGTTGGCCGGGATCATCGCCTCGCCGTCTGCCTATGACCCAAAGGTCTTCCCCGAAAACGCGCTGATGCGGCGCAACCTGGTGCTGGAAAAGATGTACGAACAGGGATACATCACCGATGTCCAGTTCGACGAAGGGCGCAAGCAGGCCTTGCCCGCGCCGGACGACATCGAGCCCCCTCGGCTTGAATCGAGGGCCCCTTACTTCACCTCATGGCTGCGCCAGCAACTGGTCGAACGCTACGGCGCGGCGAAGGCCTTCTTCGGTGGCCTGAAGGTGAAGACGACGCTCGACCTGCGATTGCAGGGCGCGGCTGAAGAAGCGGTCAACTCCTACCTCGGATACCTGCCGCCGACCGCCTCCGTTGTCGTCCTCGACAACAAAAACGCCGGCGTCAAGGCGATGGTCGGCGGCCCGAACTTCGAAGCCAAGCCGTTCAACCTGGCGACGCTCGGCCACCGCCAGCCCGGCTCCTCGATCAAGCCGTTCACGCTGATCACGGCGCTCGAAGAGGGCATCTCCCCGTACACCACCTACGCCTCGGCACCGCAGGAATTCCACTTCGGCAAGCACGGCCAGGAAACGTACGTCGTCCACAATGACGAGGACTCCTATCTGGGCTCCTGCGACATCGTCTGCGCAACGACCTACTCGGACAACTCGATCTACGCGCAGCTCGGGCTCGAAGGCCTGAAGGGCAAGACGATCGCCGACCGAACCCGTTCGATTGCCGCGACGATTCACAAGATGGGCTACTCGGGTTCGATCTCCACTAACCCCTCGATGGTCTTGGGCGGCTTGAAGGAAGGCGTGACGCCGCTCGGCTGGACCTACGCCTACTCGACGATCGCCAACAACGGCGACCGTGTGAGCGGCACCCTGGCGCCGGATCCGGGCGACAGCCCGGTGGCCTACACGCAGGTAACCGACCAGGAGGGCCACACGATCAAGGACGGCGACAATGACTCGCTGCATGAACAGGTGCTCGACCAGGGCACCGCCGAAGAAGCAAAGAGCATCCTCGAAACGGTCGTCAGCAGCGGGACCGGCGTGCACGCCAACATCGGCGCTTCGGGGCAGTGGGGCAAGACCGGCACCACCGAGAACAACGGCGACGCCTGGTTCTGTGGCGCGACCGAAGAAGTCACCGCCTGCGTCTGGGTCGGCTACGCCGACTCGCTAACCCCGATGACGACCCTCTACAACGGCGGGCCGGTGATGGGCGGCACCTTCCCAGCGCTGATCTGGGCCAGCGTTGTTTCCGCCTGGGAAGAGATCAAAGCCGAACGGGCGGCCGAAAGCGCCGAGGAACGCCGCAGCCGCAACTCCTCGCGTGGCCCGGTCGAAGGCACCCCCGGCGAAGAAGAAGAAACCTACGTGCCGCCCTCCGAATCGTCCGTGGAGCCGGAAGCAGCTCCCGAAGAAGGCGAAGCGGGACCGGAAGGCGAAGCCGAAGAAGCTACGCCGGAAGCCGAAGCGACCCCCGAAGCGCCGGCACCCGAATCGAGCGGTGGGGGCGGCGTCACCGCCGGCTAGACCGTCGGCCGCGGCCTCGACACGAAGGGACTGCCAGCGAGGCTGAAGCGCCATGGGCGCTCGACGGCTTTGGTGATGCCGACCCGCGGGCTGGCGATGACCTCGCCGCTCCAGCCGGCCTCACGCGACAGCAGCAGGAAGGGATCGGTAGACAGGTCGGCGCCGTTGTCGGCGAGGTCGATGCCGAGCGCCTCGGTCAGCTTGCCCGGGCCCGAGCAGAGATCGCCAGACTGGCGAGCGCCGCGGCGCTCCTGCATCTGCTCCAAGCCGGCGCTCGGCTCGAGTGCCCTGATGAGCACCGCCGCCGCCTCGCCCTGCGGTTCGGCAACCGCGTTCAGCAGGCTGTGGATTCCGTAAGAGAGATAGACGTAGGCTCGGCCTGGCGGCCCGAACAGCACCTCAGTTCGTTTGGTCAGGCCGACGTAGGCGTGGCAGGCGGGGTCGTCGCGCTCGTAGCTCTCGGCCTCGACGATCGTGCCACCGCAGCCGTCGTAGAAGAGTCGGCAGCCGACCAGGTCGCGGGCCACCTCGTGCACGGAGCGCTCAAAGAAGGCGATGCCGAGCCGCCCCACAGCCGCCCTGCTCAAGAGCGCTCGTCGGCGACGCGTGCTTTGACCGCAGCGAGGGTCTCCCTCGCCAGGTCGATTTGCACGCCCAGGACAGCCGAGCCCGTACCGCCCTCGATTCGCTTCGACTCGAGCCAGCTCTCGCGGCGCAGCACCTCATAGACCCAGTCGTCGAGCAGCTCGGAGCGCTGCTGCAACTCCTCGACGCTCAGCTCGGAAAGCGGCTTGCCCGCTTCAACCGCGTCACGGACCAAGCCGCCAACGATGCCGTGCGCCTCGCGGAACGGGACGCCGCGGCGCACGAGGCCGTCGGCGATCTCGGTGGCGGCGAGCATCTCGTCGCCCGAGGCGGCCTCGAGACGCTCGCGGTGGAAGACGATCCCGGCGAGCATCCCCTCGACGGCGTCGAGGCACGACTCGACCGTGTCGATCGCATCGAAGAGCGGCTCCTTGTCCTCCTGCATGTCCTTGCTGTAGGTGAGCGGCAACGCGTGCATCGCTCCCAGCAGGGCGAGGAGATCGGCGGCGACGCGCGGCCCCTTGGCGCGAAGCAGCTCGGCCGAGTCGGGGTTCTTCTTCTGCGGCATGATCGAGGAGCCCGAGGAGAAGGACTCGTCCAGCTCGCAGAAGCCGAACTCGCTGCTCGACCAGATGACGATCTCCGAGCCGAGCCGCGAGAGGTGCATCGCGCAGATCGAGGCCGCGGAGAGGTAGTCGAGGACGAAGTCGCGGTTCGACGCACCGTCGATCGAGTTAGCGCTGACGTGCTCGAAGCCGAGGTCGTCGGCGACGGCGCCGCGATCGATCTCCCAGTTGACGCCGGCCAGCGCGCCCGAGCCGAGCGGCATCACGCTGGCGCTGTCGAGCGCGAACTGGAAGCGCAGCACGTCGCGGGCAAGCATCCAGAAGTAAGCGAGAAGGTGGTGGCCGAGGTAGACGGGCTGGGCGCGTTGCAGATGGGTGTAGCCGGGCATCGGCCAATCGCGGTGACGCTCAGCCAGATCGAGCAGCCGCTCCATCGCCCGGCCGGCAAGGTCGATCGCCTGCAGCGAGTGCACCTGCACTGCCATCGCCACGTCGGTGGCGACCTGATCGTTGCGCGATCGGCCGGTGTGCAGCTTACCGGCCAGCGGCCCGATCTCTTCGCCGAGCAGGCGCTCGATCGCCATATGGATGTCCTCGTCGGCCGCCGCGAATTCGAAGCCGTGCGCGCCGATCCGCTCGCGCACGCGGTCAAGACCGTCGCAGATCTTCTCCAGCTCGTCTGTGCCGAGGACGCCGATCTCGCGCAGTGCCCGCGCGTGCGCCTGCGACTGGTCGAGGTCGTAGGGCGCCAGCGCCCAGTCGAACTCCAGCGAGCGGTTGATGCGCCAGAAGCGCGGGTCCGGGTCTTTGCGAAAACGTGACATCAGTGGAGCGATTCGGCGAGAGCCTCGCACACCCTGCCGACCTGCAACTCGGTCATCGCCGGGAAGAAGGGCAGCGCCAGTGAGCTGGCCGAGGCGGCTTCGGCGACGGGGAACTGCCCCTCGCGCCAGCCCAGCTCACGGAACTGCGGGAAGAGGTGGATACAGGGCAGGTAGGCCTTGCTGGTGATTCCGCGCTCCGCCAGACGACCGATCGCCGCGTCGCGGTCGAGTCCCTCGTCGAGGCGCACCGGGTAGACGAACCAGCTGCGGCGCTCGGTGCCGCGCACGGCGACCGGTGCTGCCACGCCGTTGACGTCGGTGAGGTACTTCTCGTAGAGCGTGGCCAGCTTGGCTCGCCGTTCGAGCATCGTGCCAAGCTTCTCGAGCTGGGCGACGCCGAGCGCAGCGGCGACGTCCGAGAGGCGGTAGTTGAAGCCGAGCCCGCCGTGCTCGAGCCAGCCCATGTCGGCGCCGCGGCCCTGGTTGCGCTCGGCCCGCAGGCGGGCGGCCGTCTCGGCGTTGGGCGGCACGATCATCCCCCCCTCACCCGTCGTCAGCTGCTTGTTCGCGTAGAAGGCGAAGGTCGCGAGGTTGCCGCGGCTGCCGACCGCGCGGCCCTCGCGATCGACGGCGCCGAGCGCCTCGCAGGCGTCCTCGAGGACCCCGAGGCCATGCCGCGCGGCGATCGCCTCCAGTTCGGGCATTGCCGCCGGGAAACCGAAGATGTGCACCGGCAGGAGGCCGGCGCTGCGCTCGCCCAGCGCCGCCTCGACCGCCGCGGGGTCGAGGTCGAGCGTCTCGGGGTCGACGTCGCAGAAGACCGGCTGGGCGCCCTCGTAGAGCAGGCAGTTGCCGGAGGCAACGAAACTGAACGGGCTGGTCAGCACCTCGTCGCCCGCACCCCAGCCGAGTGCCCGCACGCCAAGGTGCAGCGCCGTCGTGCCGCTGGAGACGGCGACCGCGTCCTCGACTCCGAGCCAGGCGGCGAACTCGCGCTCGAAGCGCTCCCCTATCGGGCCGAGCGAGAGACGGCCGGAGCGCAGCACCTCGAGGACCAGCTCCTCCTCGCGCTCGCCGATCTCCGGCCGCGCCAGCGGAATCGGGTCGGCGGCGGTCATCGGCGGACCCTATCCGCCGGGCGTCGCGTCCCGCGGTTGGAAGGCGTACTCCAGCGAGTCGACGAGCGCCTCCCAAGAGGCCTCGATGATGTTCTCCGAGACGCCGATCGTCCCCCACTCCCGCTCGCCGTCGGAGGAGTCGAGCAGCACCCGGGTGACGGCGCCGGTGCCGTGACTCTCGTCGAGGATCCGCACCTTGTAGTTGGTCAGCTCGATGTCGGCGAGGTGCGGGTAGCGGTCGGCGATCGCGGCGCGCAGGGCGCTGTCGAGGGCGTTCACCGGGCCGTTGCCCTCGGCGACGCGGACGTAGCGTTTGCCGTCGACTCTGACCTTGATCGTCGCCTCGGTCTCGACCTCTCCGTCGGCGCGCTTCTCGACCAGCACCCGGAAGCTCTCCAGCGTGAAGAGCGGCTGATAGCCGCCGGACTCACGTCGCAGCAGCAGCTCGAAGGAAGCCGGGGCGGCCTCGTAGTGGTAGCCGCGGTGCTCGCGCTGCTTCAGTGTTTCCACGGCGCGGGCCGCGGTCGAGTCGTCGAGCTGCAGGCCAGCCCGTGCGGCCTGGCTGCGGATAGTCGCCTTGCCGGACAGCTCGGAGGCGAGGATGTCGCGCTGGTTGCCGACCGCGGCCGGGTCGAGGTGCTCGAAGGTGCTGGCGTCGGCCTCGACCCCCGCCGCGTGCATCCCCGCCTTGTGGGCGAAGGCGTTGCGGCCGACGTAGGGCCGGCCGGCCTCTGGTGCCATGTTGCAGATCTCGTCCAGGTAGTGGCTGGTCTGAGCGAGGGTCGCGAGGCGCTCGGCGGGAACCACGTCGAAGCCCATCTTCAGCTGCAGCGCCGGCAGGATCGAGGCCAGGTTAGCGTTGCCGCAGCGCTCGCCGTAGCCATTGACCGTCCCCTGCACGAGGCGGGCGCCGGCTTCGACGGCGGCCAGTGAGTTGGCCACGGCGCACTCGGCGTCGTTGTGGGTGTGAATGCCGATCTCGACGCTGCCGCCGAGCGCGGCGACGACTGCCACCACCGTCTTGCCGACGAAGCCGGGCAGGCTGCCGCCGTTGGTGTCGCAGAGGGTGACGTTCTCGGCGCCCGCTTCGACGGCGGCGCGGACGCACGCCAGCGCGTAGGCCGGGTCGTCGCGATAGCCGTCGAAGAAGTGCTCGGCGTCGAACACCGTCCGCTTGCCGCGCTCGCGGCAGAGCGCGATCGACTCGGCGATCATCGCCAGGTTTTCCTCATCGGAGACCTTGGTCACCTTCTCCAGGTGCAGCCGCCAGCTCTTGCCGACCAGGCAGGCGACCGGCGCGAAGCAGCCGGTCACCGCGGCCAGCGCCTCGTCGTCCTCGGCGGCGATGCCGCGGCGGCGGGTCATGCCGAAGGCGCAAATGGTCGCCGTCTTCAGCTGCTCGCCCGCGAGCAGCTCGAACAGCTCGGCTTCCTTGGGGTTGGAGCTGGGGAAGCCCGCCTCGATGAACTGCACGCCGAGCTCGTCGAGCGCCCGCACCACCTTCAGCTTCTCGCCGACCGAGAGCGACATGCCGGGCGTGCCCATGCCGTCGCGCAAGGTCGTGTCGTAGAGCTTCACCTGTTCCATCTGCTGCCTTTCGTTACGAGGACGATCCGGGGAGGGCCGATGGCCCGTTCGCGCGCAGCGCAGCGCCAGCCGCTAGGCGGCAGGGGTAATTCGCCCGGTCGCGACCTCGACGAAGTCAAGCCACTCGAGGTACTCCTCAGCGCGCCCGTGCAGGGCGTCGTCGAGCTTCTTTTGGATGACCCGCGTGACCTCGCCTGGCTCGCCGATCGGGTGGTCGTCGATTTCGCGGACCGGCACCAGCTCGGCGGCGGTTCCGGTGAGGAAGACCTCATCGGCGAGGTAGAGCTCGGCGCGGGCGATGTTGCGCTCTTCGACCTGGTAGCCGAGGTCGCCGGCGATCTGCACCACCGAGGCGCGCGTGATTCCATCGAGGATCGCGTTGGCGTGGCCCGGCGTGACCAGCACGCCGTCGCGGATGACGAAGACGTTCTCGCCGGAGCCCTCGGAGACGTGGCCGTGCTGGTCGAGCAGAATCGCCTCTTCGTAGCCGGCCTTCTGCGCCTCGGTCTTGGCGAGGATCGAGTTGAGGTACTGGCCCGAGGCCTTGGCGTGCGGGATCAGGCTGTCGCCGGAGATCGCCCGCCAGGAGGAGACGGCGGCGCGGATGCCGTTCCGCGCGCCCTCCTCGCCGAGGTAGACCCCCCAGGGAAAGGCGGCGACGATCACATCGACCGGTGCGTCAGTGGCGTAAAGGCCGAGGCTGCCATAACCGCGGTAGGCGAGCGGGCGGATGTAGCAGGAGGTGAGTTCGTTGCGGCGCACCAGCTCGCGGGTCGCCTCGGCGATCTCCTCGGTCGAGTAGGGCAACTCCAAGTAGTAGAGCTCGGCCGATTTGGCGAGCCGGTCGAGGTGGTCGGCGTGGCGGAAGATCGCCGGCCCGCGCTCGGTCTCATAGCAGCGGACCCCCTCGAAGACGCCGGTGCCGTAGTGCAGCCCGTGGCTGAGCACGTGGGTCTTGGCGTCCTCCCAGGGGACGAACTCGCCGTTCTGCCAGATCAACTCCGCGGTCTCCATCCCGGGAAAGTATGCCCGAAGCGTCAATCCGGGTAAGGGGTTCCACTTAACTTTTTCGCCGGACGCGGGGCGTCTCTCGCCGGCACAATCGGGCGAAAAAGTACAAGACGTTCCACCCCTACCGGGATTGGCGCTAGGACGAAAGCTCGGCCAGGACTGCTGCGGTGATCTCGTCCGTACCGACGGTTGCCTCGCCCGCTGCGGCGAGATCCGGGGTGCGGAGACCATTCTCCAGCACGGCGTCCACGGCGTCCTCGATGCGGGCGGCGTCCTCGGGGCGGTCGAGCCCGTGGTGCAGCATCATCGCGGCGCTGAGGAAGGTCGCGAGCGGGTTGGCGATCCCCTGGCCGACGATGTCCGGGGCCGAGCCGTGCACCGGCTCGAACAGGCCGGGCTCTCCCTCGGCGCCGAGGCTGGCCGAGGGCAGCATCCCGAGCGAGCCGGTGAGCATCGCCGACTCGTCACTAAGGATGTCGCCGAAGAGGTTCTCGGTGAGGATCACGTCGAAGTCGGCCGGCCGCGAGACGAGCTGCATCGCGGCGTTGTCGACCAGCAGGTGGTCGAGCCCGACGTCGGGGTACTCGGGGGCGACACGGCCGACCACTTCGCGCCAGAGTCGTGAAGTCTCGAGCACGTTGGCCTTGTCGACCGAGGTGACTCGCGGGTCTCTGCCGCTGCCGGCGGCGCGCCGCTGCGCCGCTTCGAAGCCGGTGCGGGCGATGCGCTCGACCTCGGCGACCGAGTACTCGCAGGTGTCGTGGGCGGCATCGCCATTGCGACCGCTGTCTCCAAAGTAGATGCCGCCGGTCAGCTCGCGCACGACCAGCAGGTCGGTGCCGGCGATCCGCTCCTCTCGCAGCGGGCTGGAGCCGACCAGCGCCGGGCTGGGCCGGACCGGGCGCAGGTTGGCGTAGAGGCCCATCCCCTTGCGCAATCCGAGCAGCCCCTGCTCCGGGCGCGGCGCGTCGGGGTCGGTCGTGTCCCATTGCGGTCCACCGACGGCGCCCAGCAGGACCGCGTCGGCGGCTCGGCAGGCGTCGAGCACCTCAGCGGTGAGGGCGACGCCGTGGGCGTCGATCGAGCAGCCGCCCATCAGCCGCTCGTCGAACTCGAACTCGCCGAGCGCCTCCAGCAGGCGCCGGGTAACGCCGACGATCTCGGGCCCGATCCCATCGCCGGGCAGCAGGACTACGCGTGGAGCGCTCATCGCGGACGGACTCTAAACGTGTCGGTGGCGACCGGCACCCTCCTCCGAGAGCGGGGTTTTGGCTTCGATGTTGAGGCGGACGTAGTCGAGGGTCAGAGGTCTAGGGCAGAGGTCGAGGACCCGTTCGGCGAAGGGGCGGCGCAGGTCCTCCGGCAGGCGCGCGAGGTGGGGGCCCAGGGTCACGGTCGAGGTGAACTCGAGTGGGCGCTCGGGGGTCACCGGCTTCGGTTCGAGCCAGCAGCGCGGCTCGGCAAAGCCGGCCGCGGCGAGCCTCACTTCGGTTTCCTCCGGCGAGGCGAAGTTCCACATCAGGGTCATCCCTTCGAAGTAGGGCGAGAACTCGGATTGCGTGGCCACCGTGGCGATCGCCAGCGCGTGGCCCGCGACGTTGCCCTGGCCGCCGCACTGGGCGACCAGACTGCCGCCCGGGCGCAGCGCCTTTGCCAGACGGGCGAAGAGTCGCTCGTGGTCGAGGACCCAATGGAAGGTCGCGGTCGAGAAGATCAAGTCCACCGGCTCGTCGACCTGCAGCTCCGAGAGGTCGGCGACGACGTAGCTCGCCCCCTCCCCCAGCCGCTCACGCGCTTTGGCGATCATCGCCTGCGAGGCGTCGACCGCGACGATCCGCCCCCGCGGCAAGCGCTTGGCCAGCTCGGCAGTGACTTTGCCGGAGCCGCACCCGGCGTCGAGCACTGTCTCGTCGCCCTGCAGCTCGAGTCGCTCCAGAACCTCCAATCCCCAACTGAACTGTGGGTCGGAGATAGCGTCATAGGTCTCGGCATCCCACTCTCGCGGGCCGCTGTTCATCGCTCCAGCCGGTATCTCGGAGGCGCTCACAGGCCCGTCGTCGCCGGTCCCCGCGCCGCGGCGCCGGTGGCCTCGAAGGCGTCGATCGCCGCCGCGCTCTCCAGCGTGATGCCGATGTCGTCGAGGCCGTTCAGCAACCGATGTTTGACGTCGGGCTCGATCTCGAACTCGAAGACCCCAGCGGCCGAGGTGACGGTCTGGTCGTCGACGTCGATCCGCGCCTCGCCAGCCTCTGCGACCGCGCGGCAGTGCTCCTCGTCGAGCACCACCGGCAGCAGGCCGACCTTCGTGCAGTTGACGTAGAAGATGTCGGCGAAGGACGGGGCGACCACCGCCTCGAAGCCGAAATCCTCCAGCGCCCAGGGTGCGTGCTCGCGCGAGGAGCCGCAACCGAAGTTGCGGCCGGCGACGAGGATCGGGTTCGGCTCCAGCTCGATCTCACCGGAGCGCAGCCAGTCGTAGAAGAGGAACTCGCCGAAGCCGGTCCGCTCGACCCGCTTGAGGAACTGCTTGGGGATGATCTGGTCGGTATCCACGTCGGCCCGGTCCAGAACCGACACCTTGCCCTCGATCACATCTATCGGCCTCATCTTCAGCTCCAATCCCTGATGTCGACGAAGTGGCCTGCGACGGCCGCCGCCGCGGCCATCTTCGGGCTGACCAGGTGGGTTCGGCCGCCCTTTCCCTGGCGGCCCTCGAAGTTGCGGTTCGAGGTCGAGGCGCAGCGCTCGCCCTCCAGCAGGATGTCGGGGTTCATCCCCAGGCACATCGAGCAGCCCGCCTCACGCCACTCGAAGCCCGCCGTGCGGAAGACATCGTGCAGGCCCTCCGCCTCGGCCGCCTTCTTGACCTGCTGGGAGCCGGGCACGACCATGCCGCGCACCGACTTCGCGACCTTGCGACCGTCGACCATCGCCGCCGCCTCGCGCAGATCCTCGATCCGCGAGTTGGTGCAGGAGCCGATGAAGACGCGTTCCGGGGCCACCTCGGTTATCGGCGTGCCGGGCTCCAGCGCCATGTAGGCGAGGGCCCTCTCCGCCGATTCGCGGTCGGCCGGCGACTCCATGGCCGCCGGGTCTGGCACGCGGTCGGTCACCTCGACGACCATCCCCGGGTTCGTTCCCCAGGTGACCATCGGCGAGATCCCGGCCGCGTCGATCTCGACCTCGGTGTCGAAGCTCGCGCCTGCGTCGCTGGGCAACTGTCGCCAGCGCTCGAGCGCGGCGTCGAAGTCGGCGGGCGCAGCGGCCTTGCCCCGCACCCACTCGAAGGTCGTCTCGTCGGGGGCGATCATGCCGGCCCGGCCACCGCCCTCGATCGTCATGTTGCACACGGTCATTCGGCCCGGCATCGAGAGCGCCTCGATCGCCGGGCCGGCGTACTCGACCGCGTGGCCGACCATGCCGCCCGTGCCGAGCCGCCCGATCGTCGCCAGGATCAGGTCCTTGGGCGTGACGCCCGGGCCGAGCGCGCCGTCGTAGACGATGCGCATCGTCTTCGGCCGCTTCTGCACCAGGCATTGGGTGGCCAGCACGTGCTCGACCTCGGAGGTGCCGATGCCGAAGGCCAGCGCCCCGAAGGCCCCGTGGGTCGAGGTGTGGCTGTCGCCGCAGACGATCGTCATGCCCGGTTGAGTGACGCCCAGCTCGGGGCCGATCACGTGGACGATGCCCTGGCGGTCGGAGCCCAGCGAGTAGATCGGCACGCCGAACTCCTCGCAGTTGCGCTCCAGCGTCTCGACCTGGACCCGCGAGAGCTCGTCGGCGATCAGCCGAGCCGCCATCGTGCCGTCCGTGGGCACGTTGTGGTCGGCGGTGGCCAGCGTCTTGTCGGGACGACGCACCCCGCGGCCCACCATCCGCAGCCCGTCGAAGGCCTGCGGCGAGGTCACCTCGTGTACAAGGTGCAGGTCGATGTAGAGCAGGCCATCGGTGACCTCGTGCGCGTCCCAGATCTTGTCGAACATCGTCTGCGGCATCGTCAACTCCTCCTCAGGCCAGCGGCTATCACGGCGAGGAAGCGAGCCTGCTCCTTGCCGTCGTTCTCGAAGTGGTGCGGCAGGTCGGCGTCGAAGGTGACGCTGTCCCCTGCGTGCAGCTCGTGGCGGGTGCTGTCGACGACCAGCGCCAGGACGCCGCTCAGCACGACCGCGGTCTCGCGGCTGCCGGGCTCGTGCATCGGCGGATCATTCGGGCCGCCCGTCGTGGCTCCGGCTTTCAGCGTGTGCAGCGAGACGTCAGCGCGCTGGCCGGGCAGCGGCGGCGTCAGCTCCTCGAAGCGGTGTCCGCCGCGCTCGTAGCGACGCCTGCGAGCCACCCGGCTGACCGCGACGTGCTCGCCCTCGTCCAGCCGCAGCAGCTGCGACAGCGTCAGCTCCAGACCGGCGGCGATCTTCGCCGCGACGGCCAGCGTCGGGCTCGTCTCGCCCCGCTCGACCTGCGAAAGCATCGGCGCACTCACCCCGCAGCGCTCGGCCAGGTCCCGCAGCGAAAGCCCCATCGCCTCCCGCAGTGCCCGCACGCGACCGCCAACCGTAGGAGTCTCCGCCTCCACGGTCTGGACCGCACGTCGCCTCTCGGTCGTCGTCGCCATTACGTTCGTACGTTATCACGTACAACCTGAGGCATAAGGAGTGAGCACAAATCTTCGATCAGCGTGCGGTCCCCTGCCTTTACCTGCGACCAAGTCACCCGGATCGCACGCCAGCCGGCGGCTTGAAGGCGTCGATCTCGCTGGCGGTCGCTCTCAAACGCTACCCGCGTGCCGTGCACCTCGTATCCGTCCAGCTCGGCTATCACCTGGCGCTCCACCCAGAGGCAGTCGGCCTCGATTCGCAATCCTGCAATTTCCAGCCTGACGTTGGTCGCTGGCAAGGGCAGGTCGTGCTGGGTAAGTAGGGCAAGGAAGCGATCTTCGAGCACGCCGCGCGTTATGCCGTCGGTGACCAGACCGAGCCGCGAAAGGCAAGCACGCAGCGATGCGATTCCACGACGCCCTGGGTAACGGTCGAGCAGCTCAGCAAGCGGGGGCCTGAGCGGCAGTCGCAGGACTTCCGCCTCGCGCACGGCACGTTCAAGGGCTCGGGTGTGCAGTACCGCAGCCAGGTCCAAAAGTGTGCGGGACGCGGTCGTAACGGGAATCCCATGGTGGATCGTCACTTCGTCGTCACGCAGGTCGCCGACATGCCTGCGAGCCAAGCCACGGGATCGTGCCGATCGAGGAATCGTCACGTCCACCGGTCCACGATCAAGCGGCACCACACGCCATAGAGACGCAGCGGACCGATGACTGAGCACGGCCTTGGCGCCGGCGGCCAGGAGTCCGGCCATCCACCTCCCCTCCCACGTTTGGATGCGGTGCCCGACCGCATAGACGCCCGTGTGCAAGCGATGGAGACGACCGTCCCTGCAGCGTCCAGCAATGGCCTCTCGACCAACCCCCAGCCCAATGAGCTGCCGCCGCGCAACCACCCCATGTTGACGCCCCGCCAACTCAGCGATTAGTCCATCCACGCTTCGAAACTGCCGTTGTACGTCTCCAGGCTGTCTTGTGGCAGTCTCGATCTCGACCGGGCGCGGCATGCCGCGAGGATGGCGGGGACCGGGGCGCGGGTGGCGCGCCGGGTGTGACTTTTGTGTGGCGGGTTAGGGGCCCGGGGTGCGCTCTACGGCGGCTTCGGCGGTGGCCGCCTCGGCCTCGCGGATCGCGGCGCCCTCGAGGGCGTTGGAGAGGGCTCGCACGTAGGCACGGGCCGAGGCCTCGAGAATGTCGGTGGCGACGCCCTGGCCGGAGGCCAGGCGGCCGGCGGCGCGCAGCATCACGCCGACCTCGCCGAGGGCGTCCTCCCCCCCGGTCACCGCCTCGACCGTGTACTGGCGCAGATCGCACTCGGTGCCGGTGGCTTTCTGGATCGCGTGGAAGATCGCGTCGACCGGGCCGTCGCCGCTCGACTCGCCGACCGACTCCTCGCCGGAGGGCATCTTCACCGCGACCCGGGCCAGCGGCTCGCGGCGCGAGCCGGCCTCGACCTCGAACCAGGCCAGCTCATGGGCGTCGGCCCGCTCGCGCATCTCGTCGGAGACGATCGCCTCCAGGTCGAGCGCCGTAATCTGCTTCTTGCGGTCGGCGATCTCCTTGAAGCGCTTGAAGGCGGCGTTGAGGGCGTTGCCCTCGACCTTGAAGCCCAACTGCTCCAGCGCGTCGCGCAGGGCGTGGCGGCCGGAGTGCTTGCCCAGCACGATCGAGTTCGACTCCAGGCCTACTTCGGTCGCGTCCATGATCTCGTAGGTGGTGCGCTCCTTCAGCACGCCGTCCTGGTGGATGCCGGACTCGTGGGCGAAGGCGTTGCGGCCGACCACCGCCTTGTTGGGCTGGATCGGGTAGCCGGTCAGGCGCGAGACCATACGGCTGCTGCGGGCCAGCTCGCGGCTCTGCACACCGGTCGTCAGGCCGTGAACGTCCTCGCGCGTGCGGATCAGCATCACGATCTCCTCCAGCGAGCAGTTGCCGGCCCGCTCGCCTATCCCGTTGACGGCGCACTCGACCTGCCGCGCGCCGGCCAACACGCCGGCGTAGGAGTTGGCGACCGCCAGGCCCAGGTCGTCGTGGCAGTGGACTGAGGTCTCGACGTCGCGCAGCTTCGGCACCAGCTCGTAGAGGCGCCGGAAGTAGTCCGCGTACTCCTCGGGCGTCGTGTAGCCGACGGTGTCGGGGACGTTGACGACGGTCGCCCCCTCCTCGACGGCGATTGCGCAGACTTCGGCGGTGAACTCCAGGTCGGCCCTGGTCGCGTCCATCGGCGAGAACTCGACGTCGGCGCAGTAGGAACGCGCCAGGGCGACCGCCGCCTTGGCCTGACCTTTGACATCCTCGCGGTCAGTCTGCAGCTGGTGCTCGATGTGGATGTCGGAGGTCGAGATGAAGGTGTGGATCCGCGGCCGTTCGGCGTCGCGGATCGCCCCCCAAGCGGCGTCGATATCGGCCTTGTGGGTGCGGGCCAGGCCACAGATGGTGGGCCCCTCGACCTGGCGCGAGATCGCCTCCACCGCCTCGAAATCGCCGGGCGAGGTGATCGGGAAGCCGGCCTCGATCACATCGACGCCGAGCCGCGCCAGCTGCTGGGCGATCTCGACCTTCTCGGCGGTGTTAAGCGAGATGCCGGGCGACTGCTCGCCGTCGCGGAGCGTCGTGTCGAAGATGTGGACGCGGTTTGCGTCGTCTGCTGGTGCCACGGGTCCTACCTCCTTCTCCAGTTGCTTCGAATGACCTTGTCTCTCGCGGCTATCGCGCCGCCCAGCGCTATTCCCCCCGAAGGGGGAGGAGAAGGAGAAGCGCCAGGCTGTCCGGCCGGTGCGTCATTCACCGTCCAGGTTAGCGCACGTCCCGGGACGGGCATAAGCTGCCGCGATGGAGCCCGGATCGGACTCGCTTTCGCGTACGACCTGGCTCGCTCTGATGGCGATGGGCATCAGCGTCGTGGTCATCGCCAACGACTTCTCGGCGATCAACGTCGCCCTGCCGACGATGGAGAAGGACTTCCACACCAACGTCAACACGATCCAGTGGGTGGTCAACGCCTACGCGCTGACCTTCGGCGTGATGATCGTCACCGGCGGCCGCCTCGCCGACATGTTCGGTCGCCGGCGGGCCTTCTTCCTCGGGACGGCGATCTTCGCGACGATGTCGGCGCTCGGCGGTGCCGCCCAGTCGGAGGCCTGGCTGATCGCCAGCCGAGTGGCGATGGGCATCGGCGGAGCGCTGATGTGGCCAGCGATCCTCGGCATGACCTACGCGATCCTGCCGGAAGAGAAGGCGGGCCTGGCGGGTGGGATCGTGATCGGCGCGGCTGGGCTCGGCAACGCGATGGGACCGTTGATCGGTGGCGTGCTCACCGACGCGCTCAGCTGGCGCTGGATCTTCTTCCTCAACGTGCCGATCGCGATCTTCGCGGTATTGGTGACCTACTACCTGGTGCGGGTGAAGGAGCCCGACGCCGGCGAGCAGCGAATCGACTACCTGGGGATCGCGGCGATCTCGGTGGGCCTGGTCTCGCTGCTGGTCGCGCTGGACCAGGTCGACGACTGGGGATGGGGAGATCCCAGGGTGATCGCCCTGCTGGTGATCGCGGTCCTCTTCGTGGGGGCCTTCCTGCCGATCGAGGGACGCGCCGGCAGGAATGCGCTGGTGCCCCGCGGGGTGATGCGCAACGAGAGCTTCCGCGCCTCCTGCCTGGCGATCCTCTTCATGTCGGCGACGTTCTTCGCGGCGCTGCTCTACCTGCCGCAGTTCATGCAGAACCACCTCGGCTACTCGCCGCTGAAGGCCGGCGTCGGCATGCTGCCGTTCCTCGCCACCTTCGCCGCGGTCTCCTTCGTCGCCGGCCCCCTCTACAGCCGCCTCGGCGCCAAGCTGCTCGCGACGGTGGGCGCGGCCTGCATCACGATCGCGCCCTTTGTCTTCTCGCTGGTCGGCGATCGCTCGAGCTACGACTCGCTGATCGTTGGCATGGTGGTTCTGGGGATCGGTATCGGCAGCTTCTACCCGACCGCGACCACCGCCGGCGTTACCTCGGTCGACGAATCGGAGACCAGCCTGGCCGGCGGCATCGTCTACATGTTCCAGATCGCGGGCGGCTCGATCGGCCTTGGCCTGACGACGACCGTCTTCTCCTCACAGAGCAGCTTCGTCGACGGCATCCAGGCAGCCTTCCGGCTCGACGCCGCCCTCTCGCTGATCGGTTTCCTGATCGCCCTGTTCTTCGTCGGGGGGCGCTTGCTGGGACGCGCTGACGTGCGTCCAGACGTCGCGGGGTAAGGACGCAGGGGCGTGGCGTGCTCCGCACGCGAGCGACCGAGGACGCCACCCCGCGGGGTCTGGCGTCGTCAGAGCTGGCGTTCGCTATCGGTGCCAGGTCCGCCGCGCAGGGTGTCGGTGCCAGGTCCGCCGCGCAGGGTGTCGCGGCCCGGGCCGCCCAGCAGGGTGTCCTCGCCCGGGCCGCCATAGAGCAGATCGGCGGCGCGGGCACCGATCAAGCGATCGTCGCCAGTGCCGCCGACCAGCTTGTCCAGTCCGCTGCCGCCGGTCAATGCGTCGTCGCCCGAGCCGCCGCGCATCGTCACTGGGATCGCGACCTGCGGGGCCACCGTAACTTCGTCGTCGTCGCCTCCGGAGTTGACTTCGAAGCCGGCGATCGACGGTGCCTCGCAGACGAGCTCGTTCGTGCGGCCTTCCGGGTTGATGCAAACCGTCCCCCCCACTTCGAGCGGCACTAGCGAATCGATCACGTACTGGCGGCCATCCGGCGTCAACCAGATGCGGATCGAGTTCGGTTCGTCCCCACCCGCCAGCAAGACGTTGTAGGCCTGAGCCGACGGGCCCGCCAAAGCGGGCGCGGGCGCCTGTGCCGCCAGTAGCGCGAGCAAAGTGAGAATCGCCTTCTTCATCGGATCCGCCGCCGATCTCGGGTCGGAGCGTCTACGAAGGGAACAACACGACCTTGCCGACGTTGCGCCGCGCGGCGATGAATTCGTGCGCGGCGCCGGCCTGCTCAAAGGGGAAAGCCTCGGCGACGACCGGTTCGAGCCGGCCCGCCTCGAGGTCGGCCAGCAGCGGCTCGGTTACGCGGTCGAGGTCGCCCTCGCGATCCCACCACTTGAGCATGTTGAGCCCGAAGACGCCTTTGTTCTCGTTCATCGCGTTGAGGCTCTTCCACCACGGATAGGTGGCGAGGGGCATCCGCGCCAGCCCCTTCAGGGTCGCCGAAAGATCGCGCTTGCCATCGCGAGTCGCTTCGGAGAGCCCGTACATGACCATCCGACCGCCGGCCCGCAGCAGGCGGTAGTCCTTGCGGAAGGAGGCCGGGCCAAGCGCGTCGATCACGAGGTCGACACCCTCGCCATCGGTCAGCCGCATCGTCTCCTCCTCGAAGTCGAGCGAGCGGTAGTCGATCGGGTGGTCCACTCCCTGGGCGCGGATCGCCTCGTGCTTCGAGGGTGAGGCGGTGCCGAAGATCTCCGCACCGACGTTGCGGGCGATCTGAGTCGCCGAGATCCCCACCCCGCCGGCCGCGGCGTGGATCAGCACCCGGTTGCCCTCGCGCAGGCTGCCCATCACGATCAGCGCCGCATAGGCGGTCCCGTAGTTGACCGGGAAGGCGGCGCCCTGCTCGAAACTGAGTCGCTCGGGCAGGGGCAGGACCTGCGCCTCGGGGACGACGACCAGCTCGGCGTGCCCGCCGAAGCGGGTGCCGGCGAAGACACGGTCTCCAAGCGCGAACGAAGTTACCCCCTCGCCGATCACGTCGACCGTGCCGGCGACCTCGTAGCCGAGCACGCAGGGCGGCTTCGGCGCGTCGGGGTAGAGCCCGACCCGCGCCATCGTGTCGGCGAAGTTGATCCCCGCGGCACGCACCGCGATCCGCACCTCGCCCGGCCCGACCGCAGGGTCGGGCTTCTCCTGCACCTGCAGAACCTCGGGTCCCCCCGTTCCGGTCAGCACCACGGCCTTCACGACACAAGCCTATGCGTTAAGACCGTCTGACCGCCGGGTCAGACGGTCTTAGAGATCGACCGAGCGGCCGATGGAGAAGCCATCGAGCTGGAGGATCTTCTCGATCGTCTCGGCGCGGACCGGCGCGTCGGTGGTCAGCGCCATCACGGCCCGCTCGCCATCGGCCTCGGCGCCGACCGCGGCGGAGATGATGTTGACGCCCTCCTCGCCGAACATCGTGCCGACGCGACCGATCATTCCCGGCCGATCGGCGTAACGGAAGACGGCCAGGTGGTCGGCGAACGGCAGATAGAAGCTCTCTCCCCAGAGGGAGACCAGGTAGGGCTCGTTGCGCGGCCCGACCCCCGTGCCCGAGACCTCTACCGCGCCGTCGCCCGAGCCGAGGCGCACGGTTACCAGCTCGGTGAAGTCACCGGCGGCGCTGTCGCTGGTCTCGGCCAGCTCGATCCCCCGCTCCTCGGCCAGCTGCGGGGCGTTGACCAGGCTGACTGGCTCCTCCGTGTGGCCGGAGAGAATCCCGACCAGCACGGCAATTCCAAGCAGGCGCGTGTCGTGGGCGGCGATCCGCCCGCGGAACTCGGCATTGACCTTGCCGATCGCGCCATCGCCGAGGCCCTGGGCGAGGCGGCCGAGCTTTTCGCAGAGTGGCACGAACGGCGCCAGTGCCTCCATCTCCTCGGGCCGCACCGCGGCGATGTTGACCGCATTGGTGACGACGCCGCCGGTCAGCGCCGCGGTGACCTGTTCGGCGGTGACGACGCCGGCGCGGTCCTGGGCCTCGGCGGTCGAGGCGCCGAGGTGTGGGGTCACCACGACGTCGTCGCGCTCGAACAGCGGGTGCTCGGTGAAGGGCTCCGCGGGGAAGACGTCGAGCGCCGCGCCTGCCAGCTTGCCCGACTCGAGGCCCTCCAGCAGGGCGTCGAGGTCGACCAGCTCGCCGCGGGCGCAGTTGACGATCCGCGCGCCGTCCTTCATTGCGGCGACCGCCGCGGCGTCGATCAGGCCGACCGTGTCGGGCGTCTTCGGCACATGCAGGGTGACCACGTCGGCTCGGCCGAGCAACTCCTCCAGCGCGCCGGCCCCGTCGACGCCGAGCTCGCGGAAGCGCTCCTCGGAGACGAACTTGTCGAAGCCGATCACCTCCATCTCGAAGCCGCGGGCGCGCTTGGCGACGAGCTGGCCGATGCGGCCGAAGCCGACCACGCCGAGCGTCTTGCCGTACAGCTCGGTGCCCTTGAACTTCGGCCGCTCCCAGGCGCCGCTTACCAGCGAGCCGTGGGCCTGCGGCACGTTGCGGCAGAGCGCCAGCATCAGCGCCAGCGTGTGCTCCGCAGCGGCGACCGAGTTCGATTCGGGGGCATTGGCGACGACGATGCCGCGACGCGTCGCGGCCGGGATGTCGACGTTGTCGACGCCCGTGCCAGCGCGACCGATCACCTTCAGGTTGGCGGCGCGCTCGATCAGCTCAGGAGTCAGCTGGGTCGCCGAGCGAACGAGGATCGCGTCGTAGCCGCCGATCGCCTCGCGCAGCTCCTCGTCGGACATCTCAAGGCCGAGGTCGACTTCGAAGTTCTGGCGCAGCAGCTCGACACCCGAATCGGCGATCTTCTCCTTGACGAGGACCTTCACCGCGCCACCTCGACGACGTTCTCGACGACCCAATCGATGCAGGCGGTCAGCGCTTCCACGTCGGTGGTCTCGACCGCCGGGAACATGCCGATCCGCAGCTGGTTGCGGCCCAGCTTGCGGTAGGGCTCGACATCGACGATGCCGTTGGCGCGAAGGGTCGCCGCCAGGGCGGCGGCGTCGACGCCCTCGTCGAAGTCGATCGTGCCGACGACCAGCGAGCGTTTCGCCGGGTCGGCGACGAAGGGCGTAGCGAGGGTCGATTCCTCGGCCCAGTTGTAGAGATGGGACGAAGAGGCTCCGGTCCGCTCTACGCACCAGGCGAGACCGCCCCCCGCCAGCATCCACTCGACCTGGTCGGCGAGCAGCAGCAGGGTCGCCAGCGCAGGCGTGTTGTAGGTCTGGTTCTTGCGCGAGTTATCGAGCGCCGTGGCAAGCGAGAGGAACTCGGGCTGCCAGCGACCAGCAGCACCGTTCAGCTCACCGATCCGCTCAACGGCAGCCGGCGAGAGCGCAGCCAGCCAGAGCCCACCGTCGGCACCGAAAGCCTTCTGCGGGGCGAAGTAGTAGGCGTCGGCTTGAGAAGCGTCCAGCGGCAGGCCGCCAGCGCCAGAAGTCGCGTCGACGAGGACCAGCGCGTCGCCGGCGCCGTCGGGGCGTTGCACCTCGACCATCACCCCGGTCGAGGTCTCATTGTGCGCCCAGGCGATCGCGTCGGCCGCCGGGTCGGAGGCCGGCGCCGGCGCGTCGCCCGGCTCGGCCTCGATCACGATCGGCTCCCCGAGGAAGGGTGCGCCGGCGGTCACGGATGAGAACTTGCGCGAGAACTCGCCGTAGGCGAGGTGCAGGGCGCGCTCGCGGACCAGCCAGGCGGCCGCGGCGTCCCAGAAGGCGGTGGTGCCACCGTTGCCGAGGGCGACCTCGTATCCGTCGGGTAGGCCGAGCAGCTCGCCGAGCCCGTCGCGGATCCGGCCGACCAGGTCGCGCACCGGCGCCTGGCGGTGCGAGGTGCCCATCAGGTCGGCCCGCTCGGCCAGCCTGGAGAGGGCCTCGGGACGGACCTTGGAGGGACCGCAGCCGAAGCGGCCGTCGGCTGGCTTCAGCTCGGCGGGGATTTGGACGGCGGTCGACGCGGGCATCGGGCGGCCAAGGTTATTACGATGCTGCGGATGTCCGAGACGGGTGAACAGAGAGCGACGGTGGGCGAGGGCTACGCGGTCGCCAGCCTCGACGATCTCGGCGAGGGCTACGGCTTCCGAAAGATCCGCAAGGGCCTGGGCGTCACCGCCTTCGGCGTCAACGCAATCGTCCTGCCCCCCGGCTACGAGACCGGACGGCACCTGCATGAGGAGCAGGAGGAGCTGTACTTCCTGCACAGTGGCCGAATCGCGATCGAGTTCGGCGACGGCAGCAGCTACGAGCTGGACCCGGGCGGCCTCGCCCGAGTCGACGCCGCGACCGTCCGCAAGATCCGCAACCTCAGCGATTCCGAGGACGCCGTTTACGTCGTCGTGGGCGGCAAGGACGGCTACGTCGGCCGCGACGGCAAGCTGCCGCCGGGCGAGGAGAGCCGCTTCGGCGCAGACGGGCCTCCTGGGGCGTAGCGTTTCCCTGGTGCGAGTGGCCGGTGTGCCCTCTGTCGAATTGATGTCGCCCGCGCTTCGCGCTTAGTGACTGAGGAAGAGCGCGGCGGCGGCGCGCAGAGGCAGATTGCATGTCGGGGCCTTCGGCCACATTCGACATGAGAGCTGGTGGGGATGGCCGGAAGCCCCGGCGCCTCGCTCAGAACTCGGTGTCGATCCAGGGCATCATCTTGCGGAGGTCGCCGCCGACCTCCTCTACTTCATGCGCCGTCCCCTCCTCGCGCATCCGCGAGAGGTTCTCGCCGCCAGCCCGGTTCTCGGCGATCCACTCTTTGGCGAACTCGCCCGACTGGATCTCACCGAGGATCTGCTTCATCGCGGCGCGAGACTCCTCGCCGATAACCCGCTTGCCGCGGGTCATGTCGCCGTACTCGGCGGTGTTGGAGATCGAGTAGCGCATCCCTTGGATACCCTTCTCATACATCAGGTCGGCGATCAGCTTTAGCTCGTGCAGGCACTCGAAGTAGGCGAGGCGCGGGTCGTAGCCGGCCTCCACCAGCGTCTCGAAGCCGGCGCGGACCAGCTCCGAGGCGCCGCCGCAGAGGACCGCCTGCTCGCCGAATAGGTCGGTCTCGCACTCGTCCTTGAAGGTCGTCTCGATGATCGCCGCACGACCGCCGCCGATCCCGGCCGCGTAGGCGAGGACCAGATCGTGGGCGTCGCCGCTGGCGTCCTGGTGGACCGCCATCAGGCAGGGCACACCGGTGCCTTCCTCGTACTGGCGGCGAACCAGATGGCCAGGGCCCTTGGGGGCGACCATGCCGACGTCGACGCCCGGCGGCGGCACGATCTGCTCGAAGTGGATCGCGAAGCCGTGCGCGAAGAGCAGCAGGTTGCCAGGCGCGATCCCATCGGCGATCTCGGCCTCCCAGACCTCAGCCTGTCTCTCGTCGGGCAGCAGGATCATCACGACGTCGCCGCGGCTGGCCGCTTCGGCGACGTCGAGGACCTCGAGCCCAGCCGCTTCGGCCTTGGCCCGGCTGGAAGAGTCAGGTCGCAGGCCGACGACGACGTTCACGCCTGAGTCCTTCAGGTTGAGGGCATGGGCATGGCCCTGGGAGCCGTAGCCGAGGATGGCGACGGTCTTGCCCTGCAGCTTCGAGAGGTCGGCGTCCTTGTCGTAGAAGATGTCGTCGGTTTTCATGGCCGATGAGGCTAGCGGAGGGCGCGCCGCAGGAGCTTGCCCGACGGAGTGCGCGGCAGCGCGGCGGCCAGCTCGATCCGCTTCGGCACCTTGAAGCCGGCCAGCGACTCGGCGCAGTGGCGACGAAGCTCGTCGGGGGTTGCCGCTGAGCCGTCCACAAGGACGACGACCGCGGTCACCGCCTGCTGCCACTCGGGGTCCTCGCGGCCGACGACCGCCGCGTCGGCGACCTCGGGATGACGCAGCAGCACCTGCTCGACTTCTGCGGGGACGACGTTCTCTCCCCCGCTGACGATCATGTCGTCGATCCGGTCCTCGACGTAGAGGAAGCCCTCCTCGTCGATGCGGCCGAGGTCTCCGGTGTGCAGCCAGCCCTCAGCATCGCAACGGCTGGGAGCTACGGTCGGGCCTTGGACGAGGATCTCGCCATCGCGGATCCGCAGGTGGGTGGTCAGCAGCGGCCGACCGGCGGAGCCGAGCTTGCGCCGAGCGTCGCCTGGAGCGAGAGTCGTCACCTGCGAGCAGGCCTCGGTCAGGCCGTAGGTCTGCACGACTGTGGCGCCACGGGCGGTGGCCTCTTCGAGTGGCTCCTCCGGCACCGGGCCGCCGCCGACCAGGATCGCCCGCGGTCCGGAGAGGTCGGCGCCGGCTTCCAGCAGCCGGGTCAACATCGTCGTCACCAACGAGACGACGGTGATCTCCTCGCCCTCGAGCGCAGCGGCGACGTGATCGACCTCGAAGCCGTCGTGGAGCACGGCAGCGGTCCCGTAGATGACCGAGCGCATCACGATCCCCAAGCCGGAGATGTGGCTGAGCGGCAGGCAGCAGAGCCAGCGGTCCTCAGGCTCGACGCCGATGTTGAAGGCGGAACCGACGGCGCTCCAGAGGAAGTTGCCGTAGGTCAGCTCGACCGCGTCCGGCGTGCCGCTGCTGCCGCTGGTCAGCACGCGGCTGCAAGGAGCGTCCATGTCGTGCTCGCCGAGCAGCGGCAGGTCGGCCTCGGTCTGCGTCAACTCGCCGGGGTCGCTGAGGTCGACAGTCGGCTCCTCGGTGGCGATCACAGCGGCGCGCTCCTCGGCCGTCAGGCGGGGGCTGAGCGGCAGCAGCACGGCGCCCACCTTCATCAGCGCATGGACGAGGACCACCTGCTCACGGCGCGGCTGCATGGTCAGCGCCGCGACCGAGCCGCGGCGCACGCCATGCGCCTCCAGCCGCCGCGCGACCCAGGTCGCCTCGGCCTCCAGCTCGGCGTAGGTGACCTCCGCCCCGTCGGCGACCAGCGCGATGCGGTCGGGGCAGCTGAGGGATCTCTGGGCGAGCCAGTCGTCGAGCTTCATCGGACCGGGGATATCGTGCGCATCATGCCGAAACGACACAAGGGTGCTCCGCCCGACGATGATCTCTACGCGCCGATCGAGTGGCAGGCCGCCGCCGAGCACGACGACATTCGCTACGAGAAGGCCGATGGGATCGCCAAGATCACCATCGATCGGCCGGAGGTCCACAACGCGTTCCGACCGCAGACGCTGATCGAGATCTCGGCCGCGCTGGAGCTGGCCCGCGAGGACACTGAGGTCGGCGTGGTCATTCTCACCGGGCAGGGCCAGAAGGCCTTCTGCTCGGGCGGCGATCAGACGGTTCGCGGCGACAGCGGCTACGTCGCCGAGGGTGCTTCTCTCGGCCGCTTCCATGTGACCGACCTGCAGGTGCAGATGCGGCGGCTGCCGAAGCCGGTGGTGGCGATGGTGGCCGGCTACGCGATCGGCGGTGGCCACGTCCTGCACGTCTGCTGCGACCTGACGATCGCCGCCGACAACGCCTGCTTCGGCCAGACCGGGCCACGGGTCGGCTCTTGGGATGGCGGCTTCGGCGCCTCGCTGCTGCGCGATCTCGTCGGGACCAAGAAGGCGAAGGAGTTCTGGCTGTTGTGCCGTCAGTACGACGCCGAGGAGGCGCTGCAGATGGGGCTGGTCAACACGGTCGTCCCGCTGGAGCGGCTCGAGACGGAGACGGTCGCTTGGTGTCGGGAGATGCTCGCGCTTTCGCCGTTCGCCCTGCGTCTCGTCAAGGCCAGCTTCAATGCGCACGAGGACGGCTACACGGGGATCCAGCAGCTGGCCCACGACGCCAACCTGCTCTTCTACGGCAGCGAGGAGGCTCGTGAGGGCCGCGAGGCGTTCAAGCAGAAGCGCGATCCCGACTTCTCCCAGTTCCCGAGGCGGCCATGAGGATCTGGCTGATGGCAGCGCGGCCGCGGACCCTGCCGGCGGCGATCGCGCCCGTGCTGGTCGGCACTGCGGCGGCGGTCGAATGGGCCGGTCGGCTGCCGCGGGCCGGCGCCTTCGTCGCCGCGCTGATCAGCTCTGTCTTCATCCAGATCGGGACCAATCTGGCCAACGACTACTCCGACGCCAAGCGCGGCGCCGATACCGCCGACCGACTGGGGCCGGTGCGAGTCACCTCGGCCGGGCTGGTGACCCCGCAGCGGGTGCTCGTCGCCACCTGGATCGCCTTCGCGGTCGCGGTCGCCTGCGGCATCTACCTGACCGTTGTCGCCGGGATCGCGATCCTCGTTGTCGGCATCCTCTCGATAGCCGCCGGCGTCCTCTACACCGGCGGGCCGCGGCCCTACGGCTACGCCGGGCTCGGAGAGATCTTCGTCTTCCTCTTCTTTGGCCTGGTCGCGGTCAACGGCTCCTACTATGTGCAGCTCGAGCAGCTCGACGCGCTGCCACTTGGCCTCTCGATAGCTGTTGGCTTCCTCGCCACGGCGATCCTCGTCGTCAACAACGTGCGCGACGTCGAAACCGATCGCCGCGCCGGCAAGAACACGCTGGCGGTGCGGATGGGACGACACAACGCGATCGTCCTCTACCGCTTGCTGGTGCTCGGCGCCTTTGTCGTCCTGTCGATCACGCTCGTCGCCGGCGGCGGCAGCCTGCTGCCGCTGGTCGGCCTGCTTGCGCTGCCGCTGGCGGTACCGCCACTGCGGACGATGAGCAACCGGCGCGACGGCCCAGCGCTGAACGAGGCCCTGGCGCAAACGGGCGCCCTGCTCGGCGCCTTCAGCCTGCTGGTCTCGCTTGGCCTGCTATTGGCCGCCTGACCCAGAACGAAACTGCCGTTATACGTCTCAGAGACGCACTACGGCAGTTTCGGCGGTGCGATGCTGTGGGGATGCGGATCGCCTCGGTCGAAGTCATTCCCTATGCATTGCCGTTTCGCGAGCCTTACGTCACTGCGGCGGGGCAGCTCGGTCGGCGCGAGATGGTGCTGTTGCGGTTACGGGATGAGGAGGGACTCGTTGGGCTGGGCGAAGCGGTGCCTCTCCGGCTTCGCAGCGGGACGAAACTGGAGCAGGTGGTGGGGCAATTGGAGATGCTCGGAGAGCGCGAGATCCTCGGAGAGGCGGAGCTGCGCGGCGGGGAGATCGATCTGTCGCCGCCGGCGCGTTGTGCCGCTTTGACTGCGCTTCTGGACCTGCGCGGCAGGCGAGCTGCGGTGGAAGGACGGGCCGAGGAAGAACCCGCGGGGGCGATCCGCTGCAATGCGACCCTCGTCGCCGGCGAGCCTGCCACGGTCGCCGGCGACGCAGAACGCTGGGCCGCCGACGGCTTCTCGAGTTTCAAGCTGAAGCTCGGCGCCGGCGACGACGTCGGCCAGGTTCGGGCCGTGCGCGAGGCGCTGGGCCCCGAGGTGCAGATCAGAATCGACGCCAACGGCGCCTGGGACGCCGAGACCGCAAAGCAGATCCTGGCCGAGCTGGAGCCGCTCGACCTCGAGCTGGCCGAGCAGCCGGTGGCGACGATCGAGGAGGCGGCCCAGGTCGCGGCGTCGACCTCGATCCCCCTTGCCGCCGACGAGAGCGTCGCCTGCCGCTCGGAGGCTGAAACGGCGGCCGGTGCAGCCGCGTTCGCGCTGACCGGCATCAAGCTCTCGAAGGTCGGCGGTCCGGAGGAGGCGCTCGAGATCGCCGAGGTGCTGCCCGCCTACGTGACCAGCGCCCTCGACGGACCGGTCGGGATCGCCGCGGCGGCGCAGGTGGCGGCGACGCTGGGTGACCTCCGGCATGGCAAGGACACGCCGCTGGCGCAGGGCCTCGCCACGCAACGCCTCTTCGCCTCGACGATCGCCACGATCGAGTGCGAGCTGCGCGGCGACATGCTGTACCCACCCACGGGCCCGGGCCTAGGTGTCGAGATCGACGAGAGAGCGCTCGACGCCCACCGCCTGGCGCTTTAGTCGCCTTATGGTTGACAAAGGCGCCAATTAGGCTGCGGCAGATGGACCCCACGAACGCCAACACCGCCCTTGCCTCGGCCTTTGTCGAGGAGCTTGCCCGCTGCGGGGTGCACCACGCGGTCCTTTCGCCTGGCTCGCGCTCGACGCCGCTGGCGGTGGCGCTGTGGCGGCAGCCTGAGATCGAGGTCCGCGTGATCGTCGACGAGCGCTCGGCGGCCTTCTTCGCCCTCGGCGCCGCGCAGGCAAGCGGCGTGCCGGTGGCGATGCTCTGCACGTCCGGGACGGCGGCCGCGAACCTCCACCCGGCGATCTGCGAGGCCGACCACTCCGCGGTGCCGCTGATCGCGCTGACCGCCGACCGGCCACCCGAGCTGCGCGGGATCGGCGCCGGGCAGACGATCGACCAGCTGAAGCTCTACGGCGATTCAGTGCGCTGGTTCTGCGAAGTGGGAACGCACGCGGCCGACGACAAGGGCCTGCTGCACTACCGCGCGACGGCCTGCCGGGCGTTCGCCGCGGCGCGCGGGGAGCCGCGCCCTGGGCCTGTGCATCTCAATCTGCCGTGGCGTGAGCCGCTCGCGCCGGTGCCGGTCGAGGGTTCGGTAACCGCGGGCGACCGGCTGGCGCTCACCGGCCGCGACGGACGGCCGCTTACCGCGGTCACCCCGATCGACATGGAGCCATCGCAATTCCTCCTCGACGAGGTCGCCGGCCACATCGCCGAGGCGGAGATCGGCGTGATCGTCGCCGGCCGCCAGCTCGACCCCGAGCTGCGCGAGCCGCTAGCCCATCTCGCCCAAGCCGCCGGCTACCCGATCCTTGCCGAGCCGACCTCGCAGCTGCGCTGCGGGCCGCACGACCGCTCGCACGTGGTCACCGCTTACGACCTGCTGCTGCGCGATGAGCGCTTCCGCGAGGACGCTTCGCCGGACCTGATGCTGCGCTTCGGTGAGATGCCGACCAGCAAGCCGCTGCGCTCCTGGCTGGCGGAATCGGGGGCCGATCAGATCGTCGTCGACCCGCTGGGCGACTGGAACGAGCCCAGCCGCCACGCCGCGGCGCTGCTGCGCGCCGACCCGACCGAGCTGGCGGCCGGTTGGGCGGCGCGCCTCGGCGAGGACCGGCCGCCGCCGGCGATGTGGCTGGAATCCGACCGCGCCGCGCGGGAGGCGATCGAGGCGGAGCTGGCCGCCGTAGATGCCCCGACCGAGCCCGGCCTGCAGCTTGCCCTAGGTGCCGCCCACCGCGACGGTGACCTCGTCTATACCGCTTCGAGCATGCCGATCCGCGACCAGGAGGCCTTCCTGCCGAGCGGCGAAGCCGACACGACGTTCCTCTGCAACCGCGGCGCCAACGGCATCGACGGCTTGGTCTCCTCCGGCATCGGCGCCGCCCACGCGAGCGGCCGCCCGACGACGATCGTCACCGGCGACCTCGGCCTCTTGCACGACGTCGGCGGCCTTGCCGCGCTGCGCGAGGTCGAGACCCCGGTGCGGATCGTCGTCATCGACAACGACGGCGGCGGCATCTTCCACTTCCTGCCGCAGGAGCAGTCGCTGTCCGGCGAGGAGTTCGAGGCCCTGCTCGGTACCCCGCGCGGCGTCAGCGTTGCCCGAGCAGCGGACCTCTTCGGCCTGCCCCACCGTCAAGTTGCCGACCTCGCCCAACTCCCCGAGGCCCTGGCCGCCGGCACCGGCCTGATCGAGATCTCAGTCGACCGCCAGACGAACGCCGAACTTCACCGCCGTATCGTCGATCGAGTCGCGGCGGCGCTCTGAGCTACTCGGCGAGCAGTGGCAGCAGGGCTTCGAGCTTGACCTCGGTCTCGGCGAGCTCGGCTTCGGGGTCGGAGCCGGCGACAACGCCGACGCCGGCGTAGAGGCGGGCTTCGCGGTCGCGGAGCAGGGCGCTGCGCAGGGCGACGCAGAACTCGCCGTCCTCGGTGGCGTCCATCCAGCCGACCGGGCCGGCGTACCAGCCGCGGTCCATACGCTCCAACTCGGCGATCGCCGCCTCCGCGGGGGCGCGCGGCTCGCCGCCGACTGCTGGGGTCGGGTGCATCAAGCCAGCCAGCTCGACGGCCGAGCGGGGTTCGGCGAGCTGCGCGATGACCGGCGTCGCCAGGTGCTGGATGTTGGCGATCTTGACGACCTCCGGCTCGGGCGCGGTCTCCACCCAGACCGCGTGCGGGCGCAGGGTGCGGACGATGCGCTCGGCGACGATGCGCTGCTCGCGGCGGTTCTTGTCGCTGCGCAGCAGCTGCTCGCCGAGGTGGTCGTCGACCGCCGGATCCGAGCTGCGCCGGGTCGAGCCGGCGAGCGCCACAGTCGAGGCACTCGCCCCCGAACGGCGTACCAGCAGCTCCGGGCTTGCCCCGATGAAGGCCGCCTCGGGCGTGCCGGCGCAGAAGCAGAAGCAAGACGGGAACTGCTCGCGCAGCGCGCCGAAGACCGGCGCCGGGTCGTGCGCCGCGGAGGCCTCGACGACGACCTCGCGCGCCAGCACGACCTTTGTCATCTGGCCCGCGTCGATCCGCTCGGTTGCCGCTGCGACAGCGCGCTCGAAGTCGCTAGGCGGGTGGACGCTGCGGATCGCCGGCCGCTCGGTCAGGTGTGGGTCGAGCAGCGGCAGGGGATCGCTCCGCAAGCCGCCGATTCTCTGCTCCGCCCTTGCCAGCACGGCCTCGGAATCATCCGCTGGTCCAACGACCAGGTTGGCAGTGAGAAATGCCGCCTCCTTCTGGCGGCACAGGGACAGCTCGGGAAGGGTCAGGGCCGCGGGCGCGAACGAGGACCAGGGAGGCGATTCCGCGCCATCGGCGTCGTACGCAAAACCCCCGGTCCAGACCGGCCCAGCGCCAGCCGGCAACCCGACCGGCTCCTCGACAATCGCCCCCTCCCCCAGCCGCAGACACTTGCGCGCCGCGTCCTCGAACCGATCGCCACCGCGCGAGGTGACCGAATACCCCACGCCAAGCGCCGCAAGCGCAAACCCCCGATCCGGCTGCTCCCAGCAGAACCAGCGATCCGACGCCAGGCGCGAGGCAAAGACGGCGGCACAGGGATCGAGGTCATCTACCGAAACCGTGACGCTGACGAGAGTCCGTCCTTTACGGGAGAGAGCGCGTTCGATCCCGGGCCGCAGGCCGGTGAGAAGGCGCTCAGTCGCCGCCGCGACCAATGGCAATCTCGCCAGTCCGGACCATCTCGATCAGGCCGTGCGGGCGGATCATGCGCTCGAAGGCCTCGATCTTGTCCGCCGAGCCGGTCACCTCGACGGTCACCGTGCGACGTGCCACATCGACGATCTTGGCGCGAAAGATCTCGGCGAACTGGATGATCTCGGCGCGGTTCTCGACCGCCGCCGAGACTTTGAACATCGCCATCTCGCGGGCGACCGTCTCCTCCGGCTCCATGTCGCGGATCTTCAGCACGTTGACCAGCTTGTGCAGCTGCTTGGTCACCTGGTCGATCGGATGGACGGCGCCGTCGAGGGTGAGGGTGATGCGCGAGACGCTGGGGTCGTCGGTCGGCCCGACGGCGAGCGTGTCGATATTGAAGCCACGCCGCGAGAAGAGGCCGGCGATCCGCGCCAGAACACCAGGTTTGTTCTCGACCAGGATCGAGAGGATGTGCTTGCGCCCGCTCAGCTGGCCGGGGACGTGCAGATCCTCGAGTTTGACCGCCTGGGGCGTGCCGGCCTCCATCAGCGCACCGCCTCGGGTGCCTCGACCATGTCTCTGGCTGCGGCACCCGGCGGGATCATCGGGTAGCAGTTCTCCTCCTGGGAGACACGCACGTCGAGCAGCACGGGGCCCTCGGTCTCCAGCGCCTGCACCATCGTGCCCTCCAGCTGCTCGGCGTCCTCGCAGCGTATGCCGGTGGCGCCGAACGCCTCCGCAAGCTTCACCCAGTCGGGGCTGGCGCCCATCTCCACGGAGCTGTAACGGCGGTCCCAGAAGAGCTCCTGCCACTGGCGGACCATGCCCATGTAGCCGTTGTTCATCAGGAAGACCTTGACCGGGATCTGCTCGGTCACGCAGGTCGCCAGCTCCTGGCAGGTCATGATCAGGCTGCCATCTCCGGCCAGGCAGACGACCGCCTCGTCCGGGCGGGCGACCTTGGCGCCAACCGCCGCCGGCAGGCCGAAGCCCATCGTCCCCAGGCCACCGGAATTGATCCAGCGGCGCGGCTCCTCGAAGCCGTAGTACTGAGCCGCCCACATCTGGTGCTGGCCGACATCGGAGGTGACGATCGCGTCGCCGCCGGTGGCACGGTGCATCGCCTCGACCATGAACTGCGGCTTGATCTCGTGGCCGTCGCCGGGGTCGTAGCGCAGCGGGTGCTGCTCCTGCCACTCGCGCAGCTGCTTCCACCAGGCGTCGAGCCGCGAGCCGTCGGTCTGCAGGGCGCGATACTCGCGCGTCAGCTCGGGCAGCACCAGCTTGGCGTCGCCGACGATCGGGATGTGAGCACCGACGTTCTTGGAGATCTCCGCCGGGTCGATGTCGATGTGGACGACTTTGGCGTGCGGCGCGAACTCCGAGAGTTTGCCGGTGATGCGATCGTCGAAGCGGGCGCCGATCGCGACGATCAGGTCAGCGTTGTCCATCGCCCAGTTGGCGGTCACGGTGCCGTGCATCCCCAGCATCCCCAACCAGTTTTCGTGCGAGGCCGGGAAGGCGCCGAGGCCCATCAGGGTCGAGGTCACCGGGAAGCGGTCCGAGGCGGCCAGCTCACGCAGCTCCTCGGAGGCGTTGGCGTTGACCACGCCGCCGCCGGTGTAGAGGATCGGCCGGCGCGCGTTGGCCAGCGCTTTGGCGGCGATCCGCACCTGTTTGATGTTGCCCGAGCGTTTCGGCTTGTAGCCGGGCAGCTCGACCGGCTCGCTGCGCGGCGCGTACTCGATGTCGGCCCGCGAGAGATCCTGGGGGATGTCGAGCAGCACCGGGCCGGGCCGTCCGGTCGAGGCGACGTGGAAGGCCTCGTGGACGTACTCGGGGATCTGCCGCGGATCGGTGACCTGGAAGGAGTGCTTGACGAAGGGCAGCGTCGCCCCGAGGATGTCGGCCTCCTGGAAGCCGTCGGTGCCGATCAGCTCGGTCCGCACCTGACCGGTGACGAAGACGGTCGGCGTCGAGTCGAGCATCGCGTCGGCGATCGCGGTGACGAGGTTCGTCGCCCCGGGCCCCGAGGTGGCGAAGGCGACGCCGACATTGCCCGAAGCCCTGGCGTAACCCTCGGCGGCGTGCCCGCCACCCTGCTCATGGCGCACCTGGATGTGGCGGAAGCCGGCGTCGACGAGCGCGTCGTAGGTCGGCAGGTTGGCTCCGCCAGGGATGCCGAAGATGTTCTCGACACCCTCGGCTTTGAGGCTCTGCATCAGCGCGTCCGCGGCTCTCATCGGACTCGCGATGGTACCAGCGGGGCTATGCCCGGCCAGCAGGGGATTTGGCCGGATTCCAGCGGGTGTGGGGATCGATCGAGCCCTCAATCACGTTGCCTTTGTAGCGCTCGATCGCGTGGATCACCGACTCGATCAGCTCCTCCCTGAGGAGCGTCGGCTGCAGGCCGAGGTCGAGCAGCTTGGTGTGGACCGCGTTGTAGTAGTGCTCTTCCTTCTCGACCCGCGGGTTGTCGCAGTGCTGGATCTCGACCGAGTAGCCGAGGTGCTCGGCGGCATGCTTGACCAACTCGGCCAGCTCGCCGACCTTGAACTGCTCGGTGAACTGGTTGAAGACGCGGAACTCGCCGCGTTCGGCCGGGTTCTGCACGGCCAGCTCGACGCACTGCAGCGTGTCGCGGATGTTGAGGAAGCCGCGCGTTTGCCCTCCGGAGCCGTAGACGGTCAGGGGGTGCCCGATAACTGCCTGCACGCAGAAGCGGTTGAGGACCGTGCCGAAGAGCTCGTCGTAGTCGAAGCGAGTGAGGAGGCGCTCGTCGCCGGCGGTCTCGTCGGTCTCGATGCCATAGACGACTCCCTGGTTGAGGTCGGTCGCGCGCAGGCCCCAGGTACGGCAGGCGAAGTGGATGTTGGTCGAGTCGTGGACCTTCGAGCAGTGGTAGAGCGAACCGGGCAACTTTGGGAACGGGAGCACGTCCTTGCGGCCCTTGTGTTCGATCTCGATGTAGCCCTCCTCGATGTCGATGTCGGGCTGGCCGTACTCGCCCATCGTGCCGAGCTTGACCAGGTGGCAGTCCGGCACGTGATCGCGCATCGAGAAGAGCAGGTTGAGGTTGCCGATCACGTTGGTGTGCTGAGTCTCCACCGCGCGCTCGCGCGAGAGCATCGAGTAGGGCGCCGAGGGCTGCTCGCCGTAGTGGATGACTGCTTCCGGGCGGGTTTCAGCGACGACCTCGTCGAGGAAATCGCCGTCCTCGACCGCGCCGACGTGACTGCGGATCTGCTCGCCGGAGACGTCGTGCCAAGCGGCGATCCGCTCCTCCAGCGGCAGGATCGGCGTCAGCGAGGCGGTGCCGTGTTCGGAGTGCCAGCGACGCCGCGAGAAGTTGTCGACGACAGAGACCTCATGGCCGCGGGCCGAGAAGCGCAGGGCGGTCGGCCAGCCCAGGTAGCCGTCGCCCCCAAGAATGAGAACGCGCATAGGTCGCGGCAGGGTACCCGACCGGGCGGCATAGCATCCGCGGCGTGAAGACCCTGGGGGGATCGACCCGGTGAGCGCTCTGGCGGCGCGCAACGGAGGCCGGGTCGGGCTCGCTGCCCTGGCGGCGATCCTGCTGCTCGGGCTGGGCCTGCGCGCCGACAACGCCTGGCAGGGACGCCCACCCGTCTACGACGCCGTCGCCTACGCCCGAATCGCCGCCAACCTGGAGCGCGGCGAGGGCTTCAGCCTGGGCCGCACCGCCACCCAGCCGGCGAGCAACTACTCCCCCGGCCTCCCCCTCCTCGCGGCTGGTCTCTACAAGCTCACCGGCGGCACCCACGAACGCTTCGCTCGCGTGGTCCTTGCCTTGATTGGCACCCTCGCCGTCCTCTTCGCCTACCTGATCGCCCGGTGCCTGCGGAGTCCTTTCGCCGGCCTTATAGCCGCCGCAGGCGTGGCGATTTATCCGGCGCTGCTCGAGTACCAGGGCATGCTGATGACCGAGCCGCTGGCGGCGACCCTCCTCTCCGGCGCTGTGTTGGCCATGCTTTGGGCAGATAGCTCCTCGCCGCGACAAGACCCGCGCGCCAGGTGGCTGGTCCCAGGCGTGTTGCTGGGCGCCCTCGCGTTGGTTCGCCCGGAGTACCTGGCGATTTCGCTACCGATTGCCCTGGCCGTCCTTGCCCGCCACGGCTGGGAGGGGTGGCGCGCTGGTCTTGCCCAGGCCGGCATCCTGCTCGCCGGGCTGGCGCTCCTCGTCGCCCCATGGACGGCCCGCAACGCCGTCGCCCTGGACCGCTTCGTGCCGATCTCGACCGGCGGTGGCCAGGTTCTCTTCGCCGGCTCCTACCTGCCCTCGGGTGGCGACCCCGAAGCGGTCGGTCGCGAGGTCCTCAAGCGCCATCCCGGCCTAACGCGCCGCCTGGTCAGCGAACACCTCCCGCCGAGTTCGCAGTTTTCGTCACATAGCGAAACAAACCGGCAACTCACCCCGGTGGTGCTGGGGGGCGTTCGGTTGGAGGAGATTTTGGCCGGACTGGCGAGCCAGCGCTATCCCCGGACGCCTAACGACGAGGCGTTGGCCCGCATGGGTCGGGAACGACTCTGGGACGACGTCAGCGAGCACCCGATCGAATACGCCGGCTTCCTCGCGGCGAAGCTGGGGCTGATCTGGCTGCACGGCCCGCGCGACGTCATGCGCGAGCCGGCGTGGGCGGCGCTGCACTGGGCGCTGCTCGGCTTCGGTCTACTGGGGCTTGTAATGCTGGCGCTACGGCGGCGCTGGGAGGCGCTGCTGCTCGCGACTGCTCTCGCAGCCGCGACCCTGGTCGGCCTGCTGCTCGTCGCTTCGCCCCGCCGCTCGCTGGTGACGATCCCCCTGGTCGCCGCCCTCGCCGGCGTTGGCGCGGCCTGGGCGGCGACGTTTTTGCGGGAGCGCTCTCAGGCGTCCTCGTAGGTGACCTTGAAGGTCAGCTTGATGAAGGTCGCGGTATCGGCGCCGCGGAACGTGCAGATGTAGCTGACGACGTTCTGGCCTTTGCCGCTGACCGTCGGCCGGCAGTAGAAGGCGGCGACCGGCCGCGGCTCCTCGACGCCCAGTTCGGTCGCCCGTCGCATCACCCTCTTCGCCTGCTTGCAGGTCGCGAAGCGTGCTTGCGAGGGGTCGACGTTGCTCGAGCTGAGCTTGCCGACGACTTTGCCGCCCACGACATCGGGTGAGTAAGCGGTGCAGGTTTGCGGTGCGGTCATCGCTCCGGCGCCGGAGGGAAAGGCGAACGCGGCGCAGGCGAGCGCGGCGGTGACGAGCAGGGCTGAACGGGACCTTTAGGTTGGGCGTTCCGTCGGGGGGATGTTCGACAGCGGCGCCGCCCGCCCTTGCGCCGGATAGCCTCAGCGACCGTGAGCGCCCTCGGCGACTGGATCGGCGGCCTGCCAGCGCGGCACGGGCACAAGACCCTGATCGCCCTCGCCGCGATTCTCCTGCTCGGCTTCGGTCTGCGCGCCTACCGCGTCGCCGAGCCGCTCGCGACGCCCGGCGACGACGCCCATGCCTACTATGCGCTTTCAAAGTCGCTCTACGACGAAGGCAGCTACGGCAGCCCCAGTTTCCGCGACGCCAGCGACTGGTCGCCGGGTGCACCCCTGCTCTACGCCGCCGCCTTCTACGCCACCGGCGGCGCTCGCGAAGGCACCGCCCGGATAGTCGAGCTGCTGCTCGGCCTCGCCGCGATCGTCACCGTCTACTTGCTGGGCCGCCGGATCGCCTGCCGCCCCGCCGGTCTGCTCGCCGCCTTCGGCGTAGCCGTCTACCCCCCCTTCGTCCACTCCACCGGCGCTCTGTACAGCGAGCCCGCAGCGATCTTTATCCTGCCGGCCGCCGTCCTTGCCTTCCTCTGGGCATCAGACGGCCCGTCGGGTGGGTGGCGTCGGGTTGGGGTGTCCTTCGCCAGGGCGGAGTCTGCGGAGGGCAAAGCCTCGAACCTAGAAGCGCGAGGTCCCTTCGCCCGGAGCAGGTCGCAGCCCCAGGAGGGCACCCCCATCCGATGCCAAGCCCCACCCGCAAGGTGGCTGGTCCCTGGTCTGTTATTCGGCCTTACCGCGCTGATCCGCCCCGAGTACCTGCTCGTCGGCATCGCCTTCGCCGTTCTTACCGGCATCCGCGTCGGCCGCGAGCGCGGCTGGCGACCCGGCCTGACCGGCGTCGCCCTCTTCGCCCTCGCCTTCCTGCTGTCGATCGTCCCCTGGACGATTCGCAACGCGACCGTCCTCAACCGCGCGGTGCCGATCTCGACCGGCGGCGGCAAGGCGCTTTACGTCGGCACCTTCCTGCCGGCCGACGGCGAATACGACCGGGTCAAGGCGATCCTCGCCGAGCGCTACCTGCACCGCGACCTGCCGCCGCACTCGGAAGCCCTCGAGCGGGTCGACCCGACGCCGCTCTTCGACCGCGTGGCCGCCCGCTACCCCGACCTGCCGCGTGACTCGGCCCTCGGTCGGATCGGCCGCGAGAACTTCGACCGCTTCTTCGGCGAAGACCCACTCGGCTACGCGGAGATGACCGTTCGCAAGGTGTGGCGGATGTGGAGCGCCGGCATCGGCGAAGCGATGGAATCGAGCGTCGGCCGGGCGATCCAGGTGCTGCTCGTGCTGCTCGGGCTGGCCGGGCTGGCGCTCCTCGCCGTGCGGCGACGGTGGTGGGAGCTGACCGCGCTGACGACGCCGATCCTCCTCGTCACCGTCGTGGGCGCCGCGTCGCTGGCCGCCCCGCGTCGCAACGAGATCCTGATGACGCTGATCTTTCCGCTGGCCGCCGCGGCCCTGGCGAAAGCCGCTGCGGCCCTATCCTCCGGCGCCCGATGGTCCCCACGGCAAGCATCTTCCCCGCCGAGCTGACGACGCTGCGCGCCGCCGGCCTGCTCGTCGCGGTGGCGACGATCGGCTTCGCGATCCTGCGGCGCCGCTCGCTGCGCAACGTCGACGTGCTGATCCTGCTGGCGGTCGGGATCGGCCTGGCGATCGTCTCCGGCACCGAGCTGACCGACAAGCTGCTCTCCGCCTTCTCCTTCGAGAAGGGCAACGGCGGCCGCATCCTCGGCCTCGCCGTCTTTGCGATCTTCATTCTCTTCCTGCTGATCCTGCGCGCCCTCTCGCAGGCCGCGCGCAACGCCCGCCAGCTCTCCGCCGCCCTCGAGGGACTGGCCTGGGAGGAGTTCCGCCAGGCGAAGCTGCCCGAGCGCTTCCGCGGCAAGGTCGCCGTGCTCGTCCCCGCCTACAACGAGGCCGAGAACATCGCCCATGTGCTCGACCTGATGCCGGCCGAGGTCTGCGGCGTCGAGACCGCCGTGCTGGTCGTCGATGACGGCTCGCGCGACGGGACCGGCGACGTGGCAGCCGAGCGCGGGGCCGCCGTCGCCCGCCACGTGACCAATCGCGGCGGCGGCGCGGCGCTGCGCACTGGCTACCGGCTGATGGTCGAATCGGGCGCCGAGATCGTCGTCACGCTCGATGCCGACGGGCAGCACCTGCCATCCGAGATGGAGCGTCTGGTCGCGCCGGTCCTCGCCGGGGAGGTCGACGTCGCCCACGGCTCGCGCGTCCTCGGCGAGGCCGACAACAACCACTTCGCCCGCGAGCTGGGGATCGTCTTCTTCAACCGGCTCGTCTCCTTCATCACCCGCACCAGGGTCAGCGACTGCTCCAACGGCTATCGCGCGGTGCGCACGACCGTGCTCCCCCTGCTGGTCCTGCGCCAAGAGCAGTTCCACACCTCCGAGTTCATGATCGAGGCGATCAAGCGCGGCGTGCCGGCCAGGGAGGTGCCGGTCACCGTCGCCAAGCGACTGCACGGCAGCTCGAAGAAGCCGGCGGTCGTCCGCTACGGGCTGGGCTTCGCCAACGCGATCGTCCGCACCTGGCTGCGCTGACCCTCGAAGACGGCGCGAAAGGTCGCCTTCTGCCCGAGCCGGACGCGGAAGCGCGCTATGCAGCCGGCGCTCAAGCGCTTGCCGGCGAAGCCACGCCCGCCGCGGTGGAGCTGCACACTGGCGCCGGCGTTCTCGCCGCAGGGCGAGACGCTGACGATCAGTCGAGCAAAGGGCGAGTGCGGCCGTCGGCGCGTCTGCAAGCGCACGGCGACCCGTTTATCGCGCACCGCGCGCAACGCCGTCGCCGTTTGCGCCCCGCTTGCGCTTGCCGGCGGTGGCGGCGGGCAGACACCTCCGGCGCTGCCCTGCAACCGGTAGACCGTGCCGTCGTCGGAGGCAACATATAGCCGGCCACAGGCGTCCTCGCCGAAGGAGGTCGGCCCAGAGACGAGGAGACCCTCGGAGCGATCGCCGCTCGCCCGTCCGCCGCTGTCCGCCGGGAGAACAAGCGAGCGGATCTCGCCGGTGCAAAAGTCGGCGTAGACGTAGCGCCCGTCGAGGGCGCCGAGGTTCGAGTCGTGGACTACGTAGCCCCCGGTGATCGCGCAGCCGTATGCCGCGCCACCGCCGGGGTCGGCGTGGGGATAGTCGAAGACTGGATCGATGAAGCCGCTCGCGCTCGCGCATCCTTCCGGCGCGCCGGGATAGGCGATGAAGCCCTCGCGGCAGTTCCAGCCGTAGTTCGCGCCGGCGCCACCGACGACCCCCGCCGCGGGGCTCTTCGCCAGATCGACCTCCTCGCGCAGTCCCTGGCCGACGTCGGCGATCAGCAGGTCGCTGTTGAGCGGGTCGAAGGAGAAGCGCCAGGGATTGCGCAGTCCGTAGGCCCAGATCTCGTCGCGACCGGGACCGCCGGCGAAGGGGTTGCCCGGCGGAATCCCGTAGGGCGGTTCGGCGCCGGGCCGGGGGTCGATGCGGAGCACCTTGCCGAGCAGGGTTTCGAGGTCTTGGCCGCTTTCCAGCGGGTCGCCGCTGCCGCCGCCGTCGCCGAGCGAGATGTAGAGGTAGCCGTCGGGACCGATCTCGAGCTGGCCGCCGTTGTGGTTGGGGTGCAGCGAGTGCGGGATCGAGAGAATCGGCTCGCGCGTCGGCGTCCCGCCGCCGGGCGTCGGCCTGAAGGCGTCGACATGAACGTCTCCTTCTTCGCCGCCGGCAGCTGGGGTGCCGGTGTAGGCGGCGTAGAAGCGGCCGCTGCTGGCGAAATCCGGCGCCGGGGCGATCGAGAGCAGGCCGCGCTCGCTAAGGCAGCAGCTGACGATGCCCAGCGCACTGAGATCTGCGTAGAGGCTCCTCGTCGCGCCCTCGACGCGGATCACCCGCCCAGGCCTCTCGACGACGAGCAGCTCATCGGGATTCGCGGGGGCGGAGGTGACGAATATCGGCTGGTCGAAATTGCCGATCGGCGCCAGCGAAGCCGCGGTCGCTGAAGCGACGCCGATGAGCAGCAGCGCCGCGGCAAGGACGACCGCCTTCGCTATCCGGCGCAATTGGATCTTCTCGGCAGCATGTCGCTCGGCCTTTCCCCGCCGGCCTGCACTATCGCACCCCGGGGTGGCGAACCTCGGCCGGGTCCGGCAGGTAGAGGTCGGCGCCGCAGCGCGGGCAGACCTGGACGTAGAGCTTCAGCTCCTTGCCGCAGGTCGGGCAGCGGCGTTCGGGTTCGACCTTCTCCGAACGGTGGAGGATCACGGCGATCAGCCCCAGCGGCGGCAGCACCGTGCCGATCAGCAGCCAGACCCAGAAGGAGCTGCCCTTGCCACGGCCGATGATCGCCGTGGCGAGCCCGAAGAAGAACGCTATGACGAGGTACTCGAATCCCACGGCTCCATTGTCGCCTCCAGCGGCCGCGGGTGCCCGATCGAGCCGACCTCGGCGAGGTCGCGGCGGAAGGGCAGGCTGGCGGTCCAGTCGATCACCGCGCGGGCCTTGCGGGCGGCACCCGGGATCTGGCTCATGTGGTAGGTCCGCGCCATCCACCAGGCCGGAAAGCCACGAAAGGTGCGCCTGCCGACGCGACCGACGGCCTTGTAGCGGCCGAGGTTGACGAAGGCGGCGTTGCCGCGGTACTCGAACGGCCGCGCGGTCCCGACGCCAAGCTTGGCGGCGATGTTGCGCGCCGCGACCGGCCCCTGGCGGACGGCGTGCTGGGCGGTGGGCGGGCAGGTGCCCCCGCGCGGGTCGGGAGCGGCGGCGCAGTCGCCGATCGCCCAGACGGAGTCCATGCCGCGCACCCGCAGGCGATCGTCGACCGGCGTGCGGCCGCGCTCGTCGAGCGGCACGCCCAGGCGGCGCAGGCTGGGGTGCGGCGCCACGCCCGCGGTCCAGACGACGGTGCGCGTCGGCAACCGCTCGCCGGTCGAGAGGCGGGCGTGCTCGGCGCCGACCTCCTCGAGGGTCGTGCCGAGGCGGATGTCAATGCCGCGCCCGCGCAGCTCCCTCAACGCGTAGTCGGCGAGCCCGGCATCGATCTCCGGTAGGACGCGGTTGGTGGCCTCGATCAAGACCCAGCGCATCCCATGCAGGCGCGCCCGCGGATAGCGCTCGATTGCGTCGGCGGCGAAGTCCTGCAGCTCGGCCAGCGCCTCGAGGCCGGCATAGCCACCGCCGACGAAGACGTAGGTCAACAGCTCGTCACGCTGCCCCGGATTCTCGCTGGCGTTGGCCGCCTCGAGCGTCTCGATCACGTGGTTGCGCAGCCAGATCGCGTCGGCGAGGGTCTTGAAGCCGATCGCGTGCTCGGACAAACCGGGTACCGGCAGGGCACGCGAGACCGAGCCGAGCGCCAACAGCAGCTGGTCGTAGGGCAGCTGCTCGACCTCGCCCCCGCGGGTTGTCAGCTCGACCGTGCGCGCACCGGGATCGTGCCCCGAGACCGTGCCGAGCCGCAGATAGGTGCGATCGAGGATCTCGCGCAGCGGCGTGACCACATGGCGCGGCTCCAGCGTCCCCGCCGCTGCCTCCGGCAGGAACGGCGTGTAGAGCAGGAAGTTGACGTCGTTGACCAGCACCAGCCGCGCCGACTGCCGCGGCATGATCCGCTCCAACTCCCGCGCAGCCATCGCCCCGCCAAATCCTCCACCGGCGATGACGACGTTCCAGGCCACGTGCCCACGGTAGCACTTTGTAACAACATGTCACAAAGTGCTGCTCCGCACGAGCCTTCGACATTCAAGCGCACCGCCAGTTCCGGCCACCGCGGGCCCCAGACTCGTCGGTTGGCCTGCTCCGGGCACGCGTGCTCCGTTGAGTGTCGATTGACCACCAAACGGAGCACGCATCCGACGGGAGAGGGCTGGATCGGGCACGGTCCCGAGATCGGGTCATGTTGAGCCTGGCTCAGCGGTCCAAGCCAGGGCCGAGGCCGACTCTCCCCTTAGAGGCCCAGCTTCTTGCGGATCAGACGGTTGACTTCGCCGCCATCGGCGCGGCCTTGGGTCTCTCTCATCACCGCGCCGACTATTGCGCCGATCGCCTTCTGGTTGCCGCCGCGGACCTGCTCGGCGGCCTCGGAGTTGGCGTCAACCGCGGCGGCGACGATCGACTCCAGCTCGCCGCTGTCGGAGATCTGGGCGAGGCCCTCGCGCTCGACGATCGCCGCCGGATCGCCGCCCTCGGCGACCAGCGCTGCCAGCACCGCCTTGCCGCTGCCGTGCGAGATCCTCTTCTCCTGGACCATCAGGACGAGCGCCGCCAGCGCCGCTGGCTCGACCTGCGAGTCGGCCGGTCCGGCGCCGCCAGCCTGGCGCGACGCCGCCGCCAGCTCGCCGGTTACCCAGTTGGCGACAACCTGCGCCTCCACCCCGCTCGCCTCGGCGGCGACGGCCTCGAAGTAGGCGGCAGCCTGGGGGTCGCCGGCGAGCTGCGCCGCGTTCTCGGCCGAGAGGCCGAGCTCCTCTCGGTAGCGCCGCATCCGCGCCTCGGGTAGCTCGGGTAGCGACTCGCGCGCCTCGCGCAACATCGTCTCGGTCGGCGCCAACGGCACCAGGTCCGGCTCGGGGAAGTAGCGGTAGTCGTGGGCCTCCTCCTTGGAGCGCAGCGACGTCAGCGAGCCGTCCTCGGGGTGAAAATGCAGGGTCTCTTGGACGACCGTCCCGCCGGACTCGACCAGCGCGCGCTGCCGCTCCAGCTCGGCCTCGATACCGCGTTCGAGGAAACGGAAGCTGTTCATGTTCTTCAGCTCGGTCTTCGTTCCCAGCTCCTCGCTGCCAGCTGGGCGCACCGAGACGTTGGCGTCGACCCGCAGGCTGCCCTCCTCCATGTTCACATCGGAGACGTCGAGCTGGCGGACGGTGGTGCGCAACAGCCGCGCCCAGGCGCAGGCCTCGGCGGCGCTGCGCAGGTCGGGCTCGGTGACGATCTCGACCAGCGGCGTGCCGCCGCGGTTGAAGTCGATCAGCGAGCGCTCGGAGCCGTGGATGCGGCCCGACTCGCCGACGTGGATCGTCTTCGCCGCATCCTCCTCGAGATGGGCGCGGTGGATGCGGATGCCGCCGAGCCGCCCGTTCGAGGCGAGTGGAATGTCGTACTGGCTGATCTGGTAGGCCTTGGGATTGTCGGGATAGAAGTAGTTCTTGCGGTGGAAGATCGAGCGCGGGGCCACCTTGCACTCCAGCGCGGCGGCGATCGTCAGGGCAAAGCGAATCGCCTCCTCGTTGGGCACCGGCAGCACGCCGGGATGGGCGAGGCAGACCGGGCAGGTGTGGACGTTGGGCTCGTCGCCGAAGGACAGCTCGCAGCCGCAGAACATCTTCGTCCGGGTCGCGAGCTGGACGTGGATCTCCAACCCGATCACCGCCTCGAGCTCAGCCATCTCCGCCTCCCGGCCTGGCATCGAAGCCGATCGCTCCCTCGAGCGCGTACGCGGCGTCCAGCAGGCGCTGCTCGGCGAAGGCCGGCGCGGCGATCTGGAAGCCGACCGGCAGCCGCGGCCCGCCGCCATCCGGTTCGGCCAGGCCGGCGGGGATCGAGATTGCCGGGATGCCGGCGAGGCTCATCGGCACCGTGAAGTAGTCGTTCATATACATCGCCAGCGGATCGTCGGTCTTCTCGCCGAGCCCGAAGGCGACCGACGGAGAGGTCGGGGTGACGACGAAGTCGAACTCGGCGAAGGCGGCGTCGAAGTCCTCGGCGATCTTCGTGCGCACCTTCTGGGCGCGGCCGTAGTAGGCCTCGTAGTAGCCCGAGGAGAGGGCGTAGGTGCCGAGCATGATCCGCCGCTTGACCTCGGCGCCGAAGCCCTGTGCCCGCGTCGACTCGTACATCTCGAGCAGGTCGCCGCCTCCCGCGGCACGCATCCCGTAGCGGACGCCGTCGTAGCGAGCCAGGTTCGAGGAGGCCTCAGCCGGAGCGATCACGTAGTAGGCGGAGATGCCGTGCTCGGCGTGCGGCAGCGGCGCCTCGGCGACGGCGCCACCGAGCTCCTCGATCCGTTTCAGGGTCGCCTCGAAGACGGCGCGCACGCCATCCTCCATGCCGTCGCTGCGCAGGTCGGCGGGGACCGCGAAGCGCAGTCCGTTCAGGTCCTCGCGCTGCGGAAGCTGCGGTGCGGGCTCGATCCCCAGCGAGGTCGAGTCGCAGGCGTCGCGCCCCTGGAGGATCGACAGCAGCAGCGCCGCGTCGGCGACGTCGCGGGTCAGCGGCCCACACTGGTCGAGCGAGGAGGCGAAGGCGATCATCCCGTAGCGCGAGACTGCCCCGTAGGTGGGCTTCAAACCGACGATGCCGCAGAGCGCCGCCGGCTGGCGGATCGAGCCGCCAGTGTCGGTGCCGATCGCCCAAGGCGCCAGGCCACCGGCGACGGCGGCCGCCGAGCCTCCCGAGGAGCCGCCGGGCACCCGCCCCCGGTCCCACGGGTTGAGCACCGGGCCGTAAGCCGAGTTCTCGTTCGAGGAGCCCATCGCGAACTCGTCCATGTTGGTCTTGCCGAGGATCGGCGCGCCGGCCTCGAGCAAGCGCCGCACGGCGGTCGCCGTATAGGGCGGCCGGTAGTTCTCGAGGATGCGCGAAGCGGCCGTCGTCGGCGCTCCCTCGGTGCAGAAGATGTCCTTGACCGCGATCGGCGCGATGCGCGGCCGCTCGACCGCGATCCCGCCGGCCTCGCCGCTGTCGTCGCGCCACAGGTAAGCGTTCAGCTCGTCCCCAGCCGCCGCCTGCGCCCAGGCGTCGTGGCACTCCGCAGCGGACAGCTCGCCGGCAGCCATCGCCTCGCGGGCCTGAACGGCAGTCAGCTCGAGCGCGCCGGCGGTCATTCGGCCTGGGGCGAGGGGACCCGGAAAGCGTCGTTCGCTGGATCGGGTGCCTGCGCCAGCACGACGTCGCGAGGCCAGCTGGGTCGCGGCTCGTCGGCTCGCAGCACGTTCTCCAGCTCGACCACGTGCGAGGTCGGCTCGACGTCGTTCAAATCGAGCTCCCCGATCCGATCCACGTGCCCCAAGATCCCCGACAGCTCCCCAGCCATCCTCCCCAGCTCCTCCTCACTCAGCCGCAGGCGGGCCAATCTGGCGACATGTTGAACCTGCTCCCGCTCGATCACGCGCGGATTGTAGGGGTGTGGGTAGGGGGTGGAGCGTCTTGTACTTTTTCGCCCGACTCAGTCACCGAGAGCAAACGCGCGACCGGCGAAAAAGTTAAGCGAACCCCCTGCCCGCAGCCCTACTGGCTAACTGGCCAGTTAGAGTGCGGTCGCATGCGGGGAGCGCGCGCAGAGAATTTCGTAGTCCTCAGCCTGCGCCTGCTAGCGCTCAGCTTCGCGGTCGTCGGCATCCTCTTCATCGCCGTTCCAAACGGCGTGCTCGACACGATCTCCGACCTCGGCGACACGCTGGGCGGCTTCAGCCGCGCCCCGCACGGCGAGGAGCAGCTCTGGCTGGCGCTGGCCTTCGCCTACATGGTGGTGATCGCCGGCATCTGCCTCGTCGCCCAGGCCGATCCGGTCCGATACCGGCCGCTGCTGCTGGTCCTCGCCGCCGGTAAGACCGCCTCCTCGCTCGGCTCGCTCGGCTTCTACCTCTTCGACGACGACGTCTTCATCTACCTGCTCAACTTCCTCGTCGACGGCTTCCTCGCGCTGCTGGCACTCTGGCTCTGGTCGCTTTCGGGCCGGATCGAACGGACGCCCGCGCCCGGCTGAAGGCGCGCGCCGGGGCTCGCGGCCGCCGAGCAGCGCACCCTGAGCGCGATCTGCGAGGCGATGGCGCCCGCCCTCGACGGCCTGCCCGCCGCCGAGCGCGAGGTTCCCGTCTCCGCCCCCGTCGCCCGCTTCCTCCCCTCCCTCTCGCCCCGCCTGCTGCTGCGGATCCGCCTGGCCCTGCGCGTCTTCGAGTGGCTGCCCTTCCCGTGGCGCTTCAGCCGCCTCGAACTCGCGGCGCGCGAAGACTTCATGCGACGGATGGAACGCTCGCGCTTCGGCCTGCACCACGAGCTGCTGTTGATGGCGAAGACCTTCAGCACGCTTGGCTACGCGATCCAGCCGCGGGTCGAGGAGCGACTCGGGCTCGAGACCAGCTGCCGCCTGGCCGACGGTGCCGAGCCGCCGCCGCGCCACTCGCTCGGCGAGACCGCTCCGAGCGGAGAGGTCGAGGAGTGCGATGTGGCGATCGTCGGCTCGGGGGCCGGCGGCGCCGTCGCCGCGGCAACGCTGGCCGAGGCCGGCCTCGATGTGATCCTGCTCGAGGCCGGCCAGGCCTACGACCGTGACAGCTACCCGAGCGACCCGCTCGAGGCGATCGCCGCGCTCTATCGCGACGGCGGCCTGACCATCGCCGAGGGTCGCCCGGCGATCCCGGTGCCGGTCGGCAGGGCCGTCGGCGGGACCACGGTGATCAACTCCGGCACCTGCTTCCGCGCGCCTCAGCCGGTGCTCGACGACTGGCGCGAGCGCCACGGCGTCACCTGGGCCGGCGACCTGCACCCGCACTTCGCCGAAGCGGAGGAGTTCCTGCGCGTCACCCCGCTCGACCCGGAGCGGATGGGACGCAACGGCCAGCTGGCGATGGAGGGGGCCGAAGCGCTGGGCGTCAGCGGCGGGCCGATCTCGCGCAACGCCGGCCGCTGCGTCCAGTGCAGCTCCTGCCCCTTCGGCTGCGCGATCGACGCCAAGCGGGGGATGCACGTCAGCTACGTGCCGCGCGCGGTCGCCGCCGGCGCTCGGCTGCGAACCGGCGCCGAGGCGCGGCGGGTGATCGTCGAGGAAGGCCGCGCCGTCGGCGTTCGCTGCGCCGACGGCTACACGGTGAGGGCTCGACGGGCGACGGTCGTCGCCGGCGGCGCCCTCGGAACCCCGGAGCTGCTGCTGCGCTCGGGGCTTGGCGGCGATCGGGTCGGCCGCAACCTTCACATCCACCCCGCCTGCTGGATCGGCGGCCGCTACGAGGAGGAGGTGCGCGGCTGGGAGGGCGTGATGCAGAGCTACTACGTCGACGAGTGGGAGAGCGAGCGCATCCTGCTCGAGGCGACCTTCACGCCGCTGGCCTTCGGCGGCGCCTGGCTGCTCGGCTCAGGCCGCGAGCACCAGGAGGCGATTCTGGGCTTCGACCGGGTCGGCTCGATCGGCGTCCACCTCTCCGACGAGTCGGCGGGCCGGGTCGGGATCGGCCGCGACGGGTCGCTGCGGGCGAGCTACAGGCTGACCGACGACGACGCCCGCCGGCTAGCCTTCGGCATCGCCCGGGCCGCCGAGGTCCACTTTGCCGCCGGCGCTGCCGAGGTCTACCCGAACATCGGCCGCGTTCCAGTCCTGCGCCCGAACGAGCTGGCCGACTTCGAAGCGACGACCTTCAAGCCGTCGGAGCTGCGGCTCGAGGCGTTCCATCCGATGGGAACGGCGCGCATCGCCGCCAATCCGCGAGAGGGGGTCTGCTCCGCCGATGGCGCCGTCAACGGCGTCGATGACCTCTACGTAGCCGACGCCTCGCTGTTCCCGACGTCGGTCGGCGTCAATCCGATGATGACGATCATCGCTTTTGCCAAACAAATAGCTGCCGGAGTAGCCGAAGCGACTCCGGCAGCACGGACCCCTAAGACCCCGCTGGCGGGGGCGGCGGAGGTGGGGGCGTAGACGACGACGGGGGTGGCGGGGACGGGTTGTCTCCCGGGCCGCCTCCGAGCTGGTCGCCGACGTCGCCGAAGGTCAGGCCTTCCTCGCGCATCGCGCTGTAGCCGCCGTAGGCGATGCCAGCGGCGGCGAGCAGGCCGAGGAAGATGCCTAGCTCGAGGGTGATGTCGACCGAGACGCCGCCGAAGCTGGCACCGCCCGGCGGGTCGACGATCCGGTAGAGGATCAGCAGCACCGCCAGCGCTCCAAGCGCCGCGACGATCGCGTTGAGCGAGATCGGTGGCTCGAGGTCGGCGTCGGTCAGCCGGATCACGGCCACGCCAATCGCGGCGACGATCGCGATCATCAGGAAGATCGGGATCACGTCGAGCACGTCCCAAGCGCTCCCACCCACCCCGGTGTCGCCCGAGAAGCCGGCAACGCCGGATACCTCGGCGCCAAACCAGTCGAAGAACATGAAAATGAAGAGGAGGATCGCGGAGACCGCCGAGATCTTCTCCCCCGTGCTCAGCTTGTCGACTTCCATCTGCACATCCCTCCGGAAATAGGGGTCGAATCGACCCTACACCCGGGCCCAGGCGGCAGCCAGGGTGTTGACCAGCAGCATCGCGATCGTCATCGGCCCGACCCCGCCCGGCACCGGCGTGATCGCCGCCGCGACCTCGGCCGCCGGCCCGAAGTCGACGTCGCCGACGAGACCGTCCTCGGTGCGGTTGACGCCGACGTCGATCACCACCGCGCCGGGCTTGATCGCGTCGGCGCCGAGCAGGCGCGGCGCCCCGACGGCGGCGACGAGCACGTCGGCGCGGCGACAGACGGCAGCGAGGTCACGCGTGCGCGAGTGGCAGACGGTGACCGTCGCGTTGGCGGCGAGCAGCAGCCTGGAGACCGGCACGCCGACCAGCTTCGAGCGCCCGACGACGACCGCCTCGGCGCCCTCCAGCGCGATCCCCTCGTGGCGCAGCAGCTCCATCACCCCGGCCGGCGTGCAGGGCACCAGGGCCGGGGTGCCGTGCGCGAGCAGGCCGGCATTCTGCGGCGTCAGGCCGTCGACGTCCTTGGCCGAATCGATTGCCGCGACCACCGCATCGGGGTCGATCTGCTCGGGAACCGGCAGCTGCACGAGAATCCCATCGACCTCATCGTCGAGCCCCAGCCGGCGGACCAGGTCGAGCAGCTCGGCCTCGCTCGTCTCGGCCAGCAAGCCGTGGTGGATCGAGCGGATGCCGGCCTCCTCGCAGGCTTTGTGCTTGCCGCGAATGTAGACCTGCGAGGCGGGATCCTCGCCGACCAGGACCGTGGCCAGGCCCGGCGGTCGGCCTGCCTCCGCCGCGAACTCTGCGACCTCGCCCCGCACCCGCTCGCGCACCGCGGCGGCGACCGCCTTGCCGTCGATGATCCGCGCCGCGATCGTCCTCACCGCTTCCGGATCGGTGCGTAGTCGGCCATCAGCTTGCGCTCGCTGCCGTCGCCGGAGAAGCGCACGACGACGATGCCGCCCCCCTCCACCGCCGTCACGACGCCGTCCCCAAAGCCAGCGTGGACGACGTCATCGCCGGTGCGCAGCTCGAGCGCCGGGCCGGGCTCAAGCGGCATCGTCTCGCCGCCCCCCGCGGCCGGCGCCGTCCCCCAGCCGCCAGCGAGCGCATTGGCGGCGTGGCGCTCGGTCAGCCCCTCCGGCAGCTCGTCGACGAAGCGCGAGGGCAGATTGCGCTCGGAACGGCCGAAGAGCCGTCGCTCGCGCGTCCAGGTCATGTAGAGGCGGCGGCGGGCGCGGGTGATGCCGACGTAGCAGAGGCGTCGCTCCTCCTCCTCGCTTCCCTCTTCCAGGGCGCGCATGTGGGGGAAAGCGCCGTCCTCGCAGCCGACGATGAAGACCGTGTCGTACTCAAGGCCCTTGGCGTTGTGCAGAGTCATCAGCGTGATCACCGACTCCTCGCGCAGGCCGTCCTGCTCGGTGTAGAGCGAGATCTGCTGGAGGAACTCCTCCAGGGCGGACAGCTCGCCCTCGCCCTCCAGCTCGTGGTTGAGATCGAACTCACGGGCGACGCCGACCAGCTCCTCGAGGTTCTCCGCCCGACCCTCGGCCTCGACCGTGCGCTCGGCGGCAAGCGCGTCGAGGTAGCCGGTCTCGCGCAGGGTCGCCTCCAACAGCTCGCCGACCGACGCTCCCCCCTCGGCCCGCCCGCGCAGGTCCTCCATCGTCTCGTGGAAGGCCGAGACGGCCCTGATCGCCGCCCCGCCGAGGCCCGGGACGTCCTCGGCGCGGCCGGCCACCTCCCAGATCGGCAGGCCGGTCGTGTTGGCGTGCGCCGCGAGCCGCCCCTGGCTGGTTTTGCCGATCCCGCGCCGCGGCGAGTTGACGACGCGGGCGAAGCAGACCTGGTCGGCCGGGTTGACCAGCAGGCTCAGATAGGCGACCGCGTCCTTGACCTCGGCGCGTTCGTAGAACTTGGTGCCGCCGATCACCTGGTAGGGCAGCTCGAAGCGCACCAGCGTGTCCTCGAGGACCCGGCTCATCGCGTTGGTCCGGTAGAAGACCGCGACGCCCTCGCGCTCCACGCCCTCCTCCTCGCCAAGGCGCTCGATCTCGCCGGCCACCCAGCGCGCCTCCTCGTGCTCGTCAGAGAGCTCGTGCAGCTGCAGCGGCTCCCCCCCGGCAAGCTCGGTCCAGAGCTTCTTCGGCCGCCGCTCGCGGTTGTGTTCGACCACGGCGTTGGCCGCCGAGAGGATCGTCTGCGTCGAGCGGTAGTTCTGCTCGAGCTTGACCACCTCGGCCTCGGGGAAGTCCCGCTCGAAGTCGAGGATGTTGCGGATGTCGGCGTGCCTGAACCCGTAGACAGATTGATCCTCGTCGCCTACGACCATCAGATTGCCGTGCTCGGCGGTGAGCAGCTGCAGCAGGCGGTACTGGGCGTGGTTGGTGTCCTGGTACTCGTCGACGAGGACGTGGCGGAAGGTGCGGCGCCAGCGCTCGCGAACCTCCTCAAACAGCTCCAGGGCGTTGACGGTGCGCACCAGGAGGTCGTCGAAGTCCATCGCGTTGGCCTCGAGCATGCGCTTCTCGTAGAGCGCGTAGGCCTCGGCGACGACTTCCTCGAAGACGCTGCCCTGCGCCTCTGCGTAGGCGGCGGCGTCGACCAGCTGGTTCTTGGCGCCGGAGATCTGCGAGCGGATCGCCCGCGGCGGATAGCGCTTGGGGTCGACGTGCAGCTCCTCCAGCACGCGTTTCAGCATCCGCAGCGAGTCCGACTCGTCGTAGATCGTGAAGCCGCGCGAGTAACCGAGCCGCTCGGCGTCGGCGCGCAACATGCGGGCGCAGGCGGAGTGGAAGGTCGTGACCCACATCGCCCGCGCCGAGCGGCCGACCAGCTGCTCGACCCGCTCGCGCATCTCGGTCGCGGCTTTGTTGGTGAAGGTGATCGCCAGGATCTCGCCGGGCCGGGCCGCACCGGTTGCCAGCAGATAGGCGATGCGGTGGGTCAGCACTCGGGTCTTGCCGGAACCGGCGCCGGCGAGCACCAGCAGCGGCCCCTCGCCGTGCTGTACCGCCTGCCGCTGCGGCTCGTTGAGGTCGGCCAGCAGACGCTCGGCGCGGTCGGCACCGGGTTCGGTCGAGGCTGCGTCGGTTTGGGGCACCGATCCGAGAATAAAGGCGAGCGCGGAGGCGTCAGCCCCCGGCCGAGGAGCGGCCCGTGCGAGGCCGCAGTCCCTCGCCGTCGCGATCGGGCGCGGCGCCGCCGTCGAGCGCCTCGAGCCGCTCCTCGAGCAGCGAGATCCGCTCTGAGAGCGTCTTGATCGCCTCGGCGATCGGATCCGGCAGGTGGATCCAGTCGGCGTCCGGGCCCTCGACCCGGCGGCCTTCGACTTTGACCGGGTGGCCGGGGTTGCCGACAACGGTCGCGCTCGGCGGCACGTCCTCGACGACAACCGTGTTGGCGCCGATCTTGGCGCCATCGCCGACCGAGATCGGGCCGAGCAGCTTCGCCCCGGCGCCGACCGTCACGTCGTCGCCCAGGGTCGGGTGACGCTTGCCGCGCTGGAAGCCGGTACCGCCCAGCGTCACCCCCTGGTAGAGGGTCACGCGGCGGCCAATCTCGGCGGTCTCGCCGATCACCACGCCGGCCCCGTGGTCGATGAAGAATTCGGGGCCGATCCGCGCCGCCGGGTGGATCTCGATCCCGGTGATCGAGCGCATCAGGTAGGCGATCGCTCGAGGCAGCAGGGGAACGCCCACGCAGAGCAGCCGGTGGGCGAGCCGGTGGGCCAGCAGCGCCTGGACTCCCGCCCAGCCGGTGAGGATCTCGAACATGGAGACGTTCTGCGCGGCGGGGTCGCGGTCGCGCGCGGCTCTCACGTCGGCGCGGATCTCATCGAGGAATCGCTTCAGCATCACGGTGCGAAGAAGGGTAGGGACATGTAGCGCTCGCCCGAGTCGCAAATCACGGTCACAACCTTCTTGCCAGCCATCTCAGGTCGCGCCGCCACCTCCAGCGCCGCCTTGACGTTCGCTCCGGCTGAGATGCCGGCCAGCACGCCCTCGCGTCGCGCCACCAGGCGGGCGGTCTCCAGCGCGTCCTCGTCGTCGACGGCGATCGTCTCGTCGATCACCGAGCGGTCGAGCACGCTCGGCACGAAGCCTGCGCCGATCCCCTGGATCTTGTGCGGGCCGGGGACGCCGCCCGAAAGGACCGGCGACGCCGACGGCTCGACCGCGACGACCAGGGTGTCTGGGCTGCGCTCGCGCAGCATCGCGCCGACCCCGCTGATCGTGCCCCCCGTGCCGACACCGGCGACGAAGGCGCCGACCTCGCCCCCAGTGTCGCGCCAGATCTCCTCGGCGGTGGTGCGGCGGTGGATCTCAGAATTGGCCGGGTTGTCGAACTGCTGCGGCATGAAGCCCCTGCGCTGCTCGCAGATCTCCTCGGCCAGCTCGACCGCCTCACCCATGCCGCCCAGCGACGGCGTCTCGCGCACCTCGGCGCCGTAGGCTCGCAGCAGCTTCGCCCGCTCGCGGCTCATCCCCTCCGGCAGGGTGAGGATCAGCTCGTAGCCGCGCGCGGCGCAGACCATCGCCAGGGCGATGCCGGTATTGCCGCTGGTCGGCTCGACGATCACCGACTTTCCCCGCTCGACCAGCCCGTCCCGCTCGGCAGCGTCGATCATCGCAACGCCGATCCGGTCCTTGACCGACCCGCCGGGGTTGAAGTACTCGAGCTTCGCGCAGACCTCCCCCGGGAGCCCCTCGCCCAGTCGGCGCAGCGCGACCAGCGGCGTCCCGCCAACGACCGCCGAAGCCTCGTCCCCGATCCTCATCAGATGAAGTACATGCCCGAGCCGGCCTCTTCGAGTTCGCGACGGGCGACTTCGGCGATCGTCGTCTGGCCGAAGACCTTGCGCAGCGATGCGACGCCCTCGGCCCAGATGCCGCCGGCCTCTTCGGCCTCTTGGCCGACCTTGCCGTCGAGGGTCTGGACGACCTCCAGCACGGTGATCTCCTCTGCCGGACGGGAGAGCGTGTAGCCGCCGCGCATGCCGCGGTGGCTGGTCAGCAGGCCGCCGCGGCGCAGGGTTGAGAAGAGCTGCTCGAGAAACTGCTCTGGGATGTTGCGGCGCTCGGCGAGCTCTTTGATCGGCACGGGACGCTCGCCCGAGCGGGCCAGCTCAGCCATCGCCACCACCGCGTAGCGCGACTTTGAGGTAATCGAGATCACGGTCCCTTTCTACAGCACCCCGCCCCGGGCTGGGCTAGGATCGAGCGGTCGTGAGCGAGCGCCCACATTGCCTTGTGATCGACCCGCATCCGCTCGTCAGGCAGGGTGTGCGTCAGGCCTTGGGCGCTGATTTCGAGGTGCACGAGAGCGATAGCCGCGAGGACGCGCTCTACCAGGTGCGTGACGTCGGCAGCATCGACGTGGCGATCCTCCATCTGCGCCGCGACCCACTAGGCACCGAAGACAACCTCGCCGGCGAGGAGGCAATCCGGGCGCTGCGCAAAGCAGCGCCTTCGCTGGGGATCGTCGCGCACGGCGAGCGTCCGGAGCGCCACACGGCGAGCGCTGCCCTGCAGGCCGGCGCGAGCGCCTACGTGGCGCGGACGGCGGGCGCGGCCGAGATGATGCGGGCGGTGCAGGCGGCGCTCGAACAGGAGCGTTTCGTCGATCCCGCCGTTCCGCCCAGCGGCAGCCGCGGCAAGCTGACCCGTCGCCAGCGCCAGATCCTGCAGCGGCTGGCCGACGGCGAATCGACCACCGTCGCCGCCCGCGAACTGGATCTGAGCGAGGAAACCGTCAAGACCCACACCAAGAACGCGGTGGCGCGGCTCGGTGCGCGCAACCGCACGCACGCGGTGGCGATCGCCCTCAGAGAGTCGCTGATCGACTAGATCCAGCCGCGGTCGCGGGCGGTGAGCACGGCCTGGGCGCGGTCGACGGCGCCGATCTTGCCGTAGACGTTGTGCAGGTGGGTGCGGATCGTCGAAACGGAGAGGTGCATCTCGCCGGCGATCTGCTTGTAGACCATGCCCTCGGAGAGGTAGCGCAGGACGTCGAGCTCGCGCGCCGACAGCGGGCATGGCTCGCTGACCCGCGGGCTGTCCTCGCGCGGGTAGGGAAGGTCGTAGAGAAGCTCGCGCAGCCCGTCGGCACCGAGGCCGCAGCGCTTCGCCATCGTCCGCAGGCGCTCCGGCGTCACCGCCTCGCCCTGCGAGTAGTGGGCGACCATGTCGGCGGTGGCGACCATCGCCGCCAGGCCTTCGGCGTCCCCGGCGTGGTGACGCTCGATCGCGACGGCGATCCGCTGCGGCACGTTCCAGCGCCGCGCCAAGACGCCGCCGACGAGGGCGTGATCGATGCCAAGCTGATCGCGTTCTTCGCGGATCCGCTGCTCGGGCGCGTTCGCGACGGCGTCGAACCAAGGGCGCTTGCCGGGGTGCAGCTTGGAGATCACCAGCCGGCCGATGTCGTGCAATAGGGCTGCGACGACCAGTTCGTCGCGGTCGGGCCACCCGACCACCCGACCGATCCGCGCCGCCGCCTGCTGGGTGGCAAGCGCATGGACGCGGAACTGCTCGGGACGCAACTCCCAGCCGCCGTTGGGCTCAAAGAAGTCGAAGACGTGGGCGGTCCCCGCAATCGCCAGCACACCCGAGGGCTTCAGCAGTTCGACCGCGGCGGGGACGCCGGCGATGTTGCCCCCGCCGGGGCCCTGGTTGGCGTAACGGAGGACGGCGATGGTCAACGCGACATCCGCCTCCACGGCTTCGACCAGCTCACCCATCCGGGCGGTCTCCGCCGTCGCCGCGCGCATCACCCGCTCGCGCGACTCGACCAGAGCCGGGAATTTCTCGACCGCCTCGAAGGCGGTCGCCAGGCGTGCCCCCGGAGCGGCCGCTCCGGCTCGCGCCGGGGTAGCGTCGCTCTTGCGGACTTTGCCGTTGGACTGTTGCTTGGTTGCGGGCACCTCGCCCACCTCATCGGCAGCAAGGGACGCACGGTTTAGCTTTGCACTCCCCAAAAGTGGGGATAAGTTGCCGGTCGTTTGTCCAATACGGCGGCTCCCGCGGCCACCGCTTGTCCATCAGCGCCGCAGGCGTTCAATCGCCGCGTCGACGCGCGCAAGCGATTCCTCGCGCCCCAAGGCGGCAAGCGACTCGAAGATCCCCGGCGAGACCGTACCCCCGCTGATTGCGACGCGAATCGGCTGGTAGACCCGACCCGGCTTGACGTCGAGCCGCGCTGGCAACGGGCCGAGCGCCGCCTCGACCGCATCGGCATCGAAGCTCTCGGCCTTGGCGAGTGCCTCGCGCGCGGTTTCGAGCGCCGACAGGGCGCCGTCCTTCATCGTCTTGCGCCAGGCCTTCTCGTCCTCCGGCGGCATTTCGAAGAGGAAGCGGATCAGCGGCCACACCTCCTCCAGGGTCTGCGCTTTCTCCTGGACGATCTCGCAGGCACTGCGCAGGCGCTCGTCGACCTCCCGGTCGAGGTGACACGCCACCGCTTCCGTGTACTCGGCCAGTGGCATCTCGCGCATGTAGCGGCCGTTCAGCCAGCGCAGCTTCTTCTCGTCGAAGATCGCCGCCGCCTTGCCGACGTCCTCGACCCGGAAGCGCTGCACCAGCTCTGGGGTCGACATCACCGTTGCGTCGTCGTCCGCACCCCAGCCGAGCAACGCCAGGTAGTTGCGCACCGCGGCCGGAAGGTAACCGGCTGCGCGCAGCTCCTGCACCGACGCGGCCCCGTGTCGCTTGGAGAGCTTGCGGCCATCGGGGCCGTGCAGCAACGGCAGATGGGCGTAGCGCGGCGGCGCCTGCCCGAGGGCCGCCAGGACCAGCAACTGCTTGGGCGTATTCGAGAGGTGGTCGTCGCCCCGCACCACGTCGGTAATCCCCATCTCGGCGTCGTCGACCGCCACCGCGAAGTTGTAGAGCACTGAGCCGTCGCCGCGAGCGATGACGAAGTCGTCGTAGCTGCGGTTGGGGAAGCTGACCGGCCCGCGGATCAGGTCCTCGACCACCGTCTCGCCCTCGTCGGGCACGCGCAGTCGGATCGCCGCACCGGGCTCTGCGGACGACTCGCCGCGGTAGCCCCGCCCGGCGCCGTGCTCGGCCTTCCACGCCTCAACGTCTTTAGCAGTCGCCGTGTCGCGGTAGGCGGCGCCGGACTCGAGCAGCCGCTCCAGGGCCTCGCCATGTCGCTCCTTGCGCGCGGCCTGCGATACCGGCCCCAGGTCCCACTCCAGCTCCAGCCAGCGCAACGCGTCGAGGATCTGCTCGACGTTCTCCTCGGTCGAGCGCTCGCGGTCGGTGTCCTCGATTCGCAACACCAGCTCGCCAGCCGAGTGGCGCGCCGCGAGCCAGTTGTAGAGTGCCGTCCTCGCGCCGCCGATGTGCAGAGCGCCAGTCGGCGACGGAGCGAACCTCAGTCGGATAGGAGAGTCATCGGGCATGTTGATTGGCGCGCATGTTTCCACCTCGGGCGGTTTGGCGAAAGCGATCGAGCGCGGCACCGAACGAGGCTGCGAATCGATCCAGGTCTTCAACCAGAGCCCGCGCATGTGGCGGCCGACCAAATACGGGCCCAACGACTTTGCCGCCTTCCGCGAGGCGATGGACGCCTCTCCCGTCGAAGCGGTGGTGATCCACGCCGTCTATCTGATCAACTGCGCAACCAAAGACAAAGAGCTGCGCAAGAAGTCGCTCGACTCGCTGACCCACGCCCTGCGAACCGGCGACGGCATCGGCGCTGACGGCGTGGTCCTCCACCCTGGCGCGCAGAAAGGCGAGCCGCACGGCCCCTCGATGAAGCGTGCAGCGAAGGTGATCGCCGCGGCGCTGAAAGAAACCGACAGATGCCCGCTCCTGCTCGAGCAGACCGCCGGCCACAAAGGCCTGCTTGGCCGCGACTTCGACGAGACCGCCGAGTTGATTGAGCTGGCCGGCGCCGGCAAGCGCCTCGGCCTCTGCCTCGACTCCTGCCACCTCTTTGTCCAAGGCTACGACGTCACCGACCCTGAGCGCCTCGGCACGGTTCTCGACGAAGCCGACGCCAAGGTCGGCCTCGACCGCCTGCGCTGCATTCACGTCAACGATGCCGCCGCCCCACTCGGCTCCTGCCGCGACCGCCACGCCAACCTCGGCAAGGGCGAGATGGGCAAACAAGGCCTCGCCGCCTTCCTCTCCGAGCCCCGCTTCGAGGGCCTGCCGGCCACCCTCGAGACCCCCGGCCCGAACAAGAAAGGGCCTGATAAAAAGGAAGTACAGGCCGCGAAGCGGCTGCGCAGGGCGGGGCTTAAAAGGCGTCGGGAGCGAGGAGCGGCGGTTCGCTCTCCCGACATCAATTCGCCCAGGGACTAACCGGGCTCCTCGCTGCAAGAGTGGCTCGTGCCTAGCGAATCTGCATGCCCGAGATCGCGCGGGAGATGACCAGGCGCTGGATCTCGGAGGTGCCCTCGAAGATCGTGTAGATCTTGGCGTCGCGGTGCATCCGCTCGACCGGGAACTCGCGGGTATAGCCGTTACCGCCGAGGATCTGGATCGCGCGCTCGGTGGCCCAGACGGCGACCTCGCCGGCCTTCAGCTTCGACATCGAGCCCTCGGCGTTTTCGAACTTGTGGCCGTTGCGCCCCATCCAGGCGGCGCGCCAGACGAGCAGCCGGGCGGCGTCAATCTCCATCTTCATGTCGGCCAGGGCAAAGGCGATCGCCTGGTTCTCGATGATCGGCCGGCCGAACTGCTGGCGCTCTTTGGCGTACTCGAGCGCGTACTCGTAAGCGGCGCGGGCGATGCCGACGGCCTGCGCGCCGACGGTCGGGCGACTGGCCTCGAAGGTCTGCATCGCCGCCTGCGATTTGGCGCTCTTGCCCTCGCGCACCCGGACGAGACGTTCGTCGAGCTTCTCCTTGCCGCCCAGCAGGCATGAACCGGGGATGCGGCAGTCGTCGAGGTGAACGTCTGCCGTGTGCGAGGCGCGCAGGCCGTGCTTCTTGACCTTGGTGCCCTGCTCGCAGCCCTTGGTGCCGGGCGGAATGACGAACGCAGCGTGGCCACGCGAGCGCAGCTCCCGATCGACTGAGGCGATCACCACGTGGACGTCGGCGATACCGCCGTTAGTCGCCCAGGCCTTCTGGCCGTTGAGCACCCACTCGTCGCTGGCTTCGTCGTACTTGGCGGTGGTGCGAATCGCCGAGACGTCAGAGCCGGCATCGGGCTCCGACGAGCAGAAAGCGGCAACCTTGGGGTCCTCGGGGGTGCCGAAGCACTGCGGAATCCACTCGCCCATCTGCTCGGGGGTTCCCTGCCCGAAGATCGCGGCTACGGCGAGCGAGGTGCCCATGATCGCCATGCCGATGCCGGCGTCGCCCCAGAACAGCTCCTCGTTGGCGATCGGCAACGTCAGCCCGGTCTCGTCGGCGAAGAACTGCCCCAATGCTTCGAAGCTGTAGAGGCCGATCTTGGCGGCCTCCCCGATCACCGGCCAGGGGGTCTCCTCGCGCTCGTCCCACTCGGCAGCCGCCGGGCGAACGACGCCCTCGGCGAAGCCATGCACCCACTCGCGGATGTCCTTCTGGTCCTGGTTCAGCTCGAGCGTGAACGCCGGTCCCTCCGGCACTCCGTCGCTCGATGCCGCCTGCCCTGCCTCTGCCACTGCCGTTTGATCGCTCATGCGCCGAATCCTACATCGAACGATGTCGCCTTACGGAGTAGGGCACCTCCGAAAGTCGTAAGAGAACGCTCGCCGATCAAATGCCCGACGACTCCGAGGCGATGTCGCGTAGGTCGAACGCGCGCAGGCCTTCGGGGCCTGTATCGACGCAGTCGAAGAAGCGGCGGTTGACGCAGTCGTACTCCTCGCCTTCGCCCTCGTAGGCGCGCTCCACCGAGAAGGGGCAATGGGGCAATGCCTTGCCGGTCATCTTCACGCCGCCGAAGCCGCCCGGCTGCAGGACCGCGTCCAGCTCGACCCTGGCGCCGAAGACCTGTTGCATGCAGCCGACGTACTGGACACCGGTCAATCCGTCGACGTAGCTGTAGAGAAAACGGCAACCCAGCTCGACGCAGTCGCGAGGCTCGACCATCTTGTCGCAGAACGAGCGACACTGACGACACTCTCCAGTTTTCGCCTGCGTGGCCGGCATGAGCAAAGTCTAGGGAGATGGTCTGGCGGCGTGAGAGCCAAGCAGGTCAAAGACGCAGGGAGCGTGGCGTGCCCTGCACCCGAGCGACCGAGGACGCGGAGATGCGCCGGCTATCACGCCGCCAGAGCGTCTATTCCCGGCATGTGGCCTAGCTCGGCTCGGAGGCTCGACGGGCGTACGCGGAACTCGTCGCCCAGCTTCAGCTCGCTCGGCTTGCCGCCGCCATCGGCGACCGCGACGTGCACCGGGGCATTGCCGCGATGGTGTTCGAAAAGCGACTTCAGCTCTTCGACGATCCCGGCCGGGTCCTCCAACTTGGTCGCGTCGATCGTCAACCGCAGCGGCTCGGACGGGCTGCGCGCTGGCTTGGCATTGGCGATCTCCTCCGCGTCGGGTTCGAAGCGCTCGGCCTCCTGCACGACCAGCTTCGTCTCCCCCCGCTCCTTGTGGTCGATGCGGCCGCGGACGAGGACGACCGCGTCGGGCTCGATCGCCATCGCACTCTCCGCCTGATCGGCCTTGAAGACCAGCATCTCGACCTGGCCTTCGACGTCATCGAGCGTCGCGAACATCATCTGCGAGCCGCTCTTGGTGCGGATCTTCTTGCGCTCGGCGACGATCCCACCGACCGTCACCCAGGCGCCGTCCGGCTTGGTGGCGAGCTCGGCCAGCGAGCAGTCGACCCGTGCCCGCAGTGCGTCACGGACTTCGGAGAGCGGGTGCGAGGAGAGATAGGTGCCGAGCGTCTCCTTCTCCATCGCCAGCAACTCCCGGCGCTCGAACTCGGCAGCAGGGATCGGCGGTCGGTGCTGGGACCGCGACGCCCCCCCGTCCTCGGCGGCCTCGCCGAAGTCGAAGATCGAGCCCTGGCCGAGCTGCGCGTCTTCCTGGGCTTTCTGGCCGGCCGACTGTGCCGCAGGCAGCGCTTCAAGCATTCCTTTGCGGCTGGCGTCGGTCGAGTCGAGGGCGCCGCACTTGATCAAACATTCGATCGCCCGTTTGTTGACGGCCCGCGCGTCGACCCGCTCGCAGAAGTCCCAGATCGAGGCTATCGGCACGTCGTCGCGAGCGCGGAGGATCGCCTCGACCGCGCTGTGGCCGACGTTCTTGACCGCGTCGAGGCCAAAGCGGATCGCCTTCTCGCTGACGACGAAGTCATGGTCAGAGGAATTGACGTCGGGCGGCAGCACTTCGATCCCCATCTCCTCGCAGCGGTTGACGAAGAAGGGAACCTTGTCCTTGGTGTTCATCACCGAGGAGATCACCGCCGCCATGTACTCGGCCGGGTAGTTAGCCTTGAGGTACGCGGTGCGGTAGGCGATCAGCCCGTAGCAGGCGGCGTGGGACTTGTTGAAGGAGTAGTCGGCGGCCGCCTCCATCAGCGACCACATGTCCCCGGCCACCTTGGCGGCGGTCCCCGAGGCCTGCATCCCCTGCATGAATTTGGCCTTCATCGTCGCCATCAGGTCGCGCTTCTTCTTGCCGATCGCCTTGCGCAGGTCGTCCGCCTCGGCTGGGCTGAAACCGGCCATCTGCTTGGCAATCTCCATCAGCTGCTCCTGATAGATGACGCAGCCGTAGGTTGGTTCGGTTATCGGCCGCAGACGTTCGTCAGCGTAGGTCACGGAATCGGGAGTTCGCTTGCCCTTCGCGTAGACGTCGATGTAGCGCATCGCGCCCGGGCGGTAGAGCGAGACGAGGGCGACGATGTCGTCGAACTCCGTCGGCTGCACCTTCTTCATCGCCTCGCGCATGCCCTCGGACTCGAGCTGGAAGACGCCGGTGCCGTCTCCCTTGGAGAGCATCTCGAAGGTCTTGGCATCGTCCATCGGGATCTCGGTGACGTCGAGCTCGACCCCGCGCGAGCGGCGCACGATCTCGATCGCGTCCTCGATCACGTCGAGGTTGCGCAGGCCGAGGAAGTCCATCTTCAGCAGGCCGATCTCCTCGATCGGGCCCATCGAGTACTGGGTCACGATCTTGTACTGGCGCTCGCCCTTGGTAGCACCGTTGCCGTTCGCGGTCCCCGCCCCGCGGTCCTCGGCCAGCTGCAGGGGCACGATCTCCTGCAGCGGCCGGTCGGCGATCACCACCGCTGCCGCGTGGATCGAGTTGTTGCGGATGATCCCCTCCAGCCCCTGGGCGACGTCGACGATCCGCCTCGCGTCGGGCTCGGCGTCGTAGGTCCGTTTCAACTCCTGCCCCGGCTGCAGGCATTCCTCGAAGGACGGATTGCGGCCGAGGATCGGCTCCGGGATCTGCTTGGCGAGGCGGTCGCCGGTGCCGTAGTCGAAGCCGAGCACGCGCGCCGCGTCCCGCGTCGCCGCGCGTGGCGCCATCTTGCCGAAGGTGATGATCTGCGCCACCGACTCGCGGCCGTATTTCTCGGCGACGTAGCGGATCACCCGCTCGCGGCCGCGGACCGAGAAGTCGATGTCGATGTCGGGCATCGATTTGCGGCCGGGATTGAGGAAGCGCTCGAACAGCAGGTCGTTGGCGAGCGGGTCGAGGTCGGTGATCTCCAGGGCGTAGGAGACGATCGAGCCCGCCGCCGAGCCGCGGCCAGGCCCGACGGCGACGCCGTTCTCCTTGGCGTAGGAGACGAAGTCCCAGACAATCAGGAAGTAGGAGGAGAAGCCCATCTCCTCGATCACCCCCAGCTCGAACTCGAGCCGCTTGACCGCCTCGGCCGGCGGCGGGTCGCCGTAGCGCGCGCGCAGGCCCTCGCCGGCGATCCGCCGCAGCATCTCCTTCGGATCGGAGCCATCGGGGGTCGGGTAACGCGGCAGCAGCAGCTTGCCCAACTCGATCTCGACGTGGCAGCGCTCGGCGATCTCCAGCGTGGTCGGGATCGCCTCCGGCCACTCAGCGAACGACTCGGCCATCTCCTCGTTGCTCTTGAGGAAGAACTCGTTGGTGTCGAAGCTCAGCTTCGGCGCCTCGAGGGTCGACTTGGTCTGCACGCAGAGCAGCGCCGCGTGGTTATCGAAGTCCTCGCGCCGCAGGTAGTGAACGTCGGCGGTGCCGACCAGCGGCCGGTTCAGCTCGCGAGCGAAGCGAACGATGCCGCGGTTGGCGCGCTCCTGCTCCTCGATCCCGTTCTTCTGCACCTCGAAGTAGACCTGCTCGGGGCCAAAGGTCTGGATCAGGTCGTCGAGGTGAGCGCGGGCGTCGGCGTCGCGCTCTTCGATCAGGCGGCGGCAGAAGCGCGACTGCAGGCAACCGGTGAGGACGATGACCCCTTCGGCGTGGCGAGCCAGCATGTCCATGTCGACGTTCGCTTTGCCGCGTGAGAAGCCCTCGAGGAAGCCGGCTGAGGTCAGTTTCACCAGGTTGGCGAAACCAGTATCGCTCTCGGCCAGGAGGGTGATGTGGTTGCGCTCGTACTTGGGTTTCTCCTTGACCGTCGCGACATCGTCGACGAGGTAGGCCTCGAGCCCAGCGATCGGCGTGATGCCGTGCTTCTTGCAGGCCTTGTGGAGGTCGACGGCGCCGTTCATCACGCCGTGGTCGGTCAGCCCCAGCGCCGGCTGCCCCAGCTCGGCCGCCCGCGCCGCCATCGCCTCGATCTTGCAGGCTCCGTCGAGCAGCGAGTACTCGCTGTGGGCGTGCAGGTGGACGGCTGTAGGGCTGCTCATCGGGGGCGCCGATCATCGCAAGCTGATCAGATGCCAAGGCCGTCCAAAGACGCTCGTTCCCCGCTATCTCCGTAGCTAAATTCGCACTAAAAGCATGAGCCGTTGTGACCGGGCGTGGCTAACATCGTTTGCGATGCTCTCAGCGCAGGCCGATCTGATGGGGGGACGCGTCCTCGTCGTCGAGGACGACGAGGACATCGCCGACGTCCTGCGTCGTTCGCTGCGCAACGAGGGCTACGAGGTGCGGACCTCGGGCGACGGGGTCGAGGCGCTCGACCTCGCCGTCGGCTTCGTGCCGGACCTGGTCGTGCTCGACCTCGGCCTGCCGCGCATGGACGGAGTCGAGGTCTGTCGCCGCCTGCGAGCCAACAGCGACGTGCCGATCCTGATGCTGACCGCGCGAACCGAAACCGAGGACCGCGTCGACGGGCTCGACAGCGGCGCCGACGACTACCTCGTCAAGCCGTTCGAGCGGACGGAGCTGCTGGCCCGTATCCGCGCCCTGCTCCGCCGCCGCCCGCCGCGCGGCTCGGCCTCGCTGCAGGTCGCCGACCTGGCGCTCAACCCCGACACGCGCGAGGTGCGACGCGGCGAGCGCGAGATCGAGCTGACCAACCGCGAGTTCGAGCTGCTCGAATACCTGATGCACAACGAGCGGCTCATCGTCTCGCGCGAGCGACTGCTCGACGAGGTTTGGGGCTATGACCCGATGGCGGCAACGAACACGATCGACGTCTTCATCTCCAACCTGCGCCGCAAGCTCGAGGAAGGCGGCGAGGCGCGGCTCCTGCACACCAAGCGTGGCGCCGGCTACGTACTGAAGGGGTAGCGGTGCGCCGCCGGACGTCGCGGGCACGCTCGAGACTGCGGTTCGGCAATTGGCCCGTGCGCTGGCGCATCGCCGCCGTCTCGGCCGGTTTGACGCTGGCGATCCTAGTGCTCTTCGGCGCGATCGTCGGCAATCTCGCGGCGCAGCGGGTGCGCGACGACTTCAACCGCGAGATGAACGGTGCCGTGGCCAGCCTCGCCTCGCAGGTCCAGGTCGTCGACACGATCACCAACACCTTGATCGTGCGCGAGCCGGACCTCGGCGACTTCGTCAGCTCCAACGACGCGACCGTGCGGATCTTCGACTCACGCGGGGCCCTACTCGATGCCAGCCCCAACGCCGCCGACCTCGGCCCGCCGGTGCCGGGCGTGCACGACGCCGGCGAGATGCGCGTCGTCACCGTCGTCCTGCGCAGCCGCCAGAGCGGGCGCATTGCCGGTTACGTCCAGTACGGCCGCGACCAACAGCACGTCGACTCGACGATCGACCGCCTCTGGCTTTTCGTCTTCGGCGGCGTGCTGATCGCGACTCTGCTCGCCAGCTTCGCCGGGCTGGCGATCGCCCGCCGGGCGATGCGGCCGATCTCCTCGCTGACCGCAACCGCCCGCGAGATCGCCGAGACGGGCGACTCCTCGCGGCACATGCCGGAGTCCCGAGTCGACGACGAGGTGGGCGAGCTGGCGCGCACTCTGGAGGAGATGCTGCGCTCGCTCGACGCGGCGCGGGCCGACCGCGAAACAGCGCTGCGGAAACAGCGTGAGTTCGTCGCCGACGCCTCGCACGAGCTGCGCACGCCGCTGACCAGCATCCTCGCCAATCTCGAGTTGCTGCAGGCCTCGCTCGGAGACCCAGCCAGCGCCGAAGAACGGACGATGGTCGACTCGGCGCTGCGTTCCTCGGGTCGCATGAGTCGCCTGGTCGCCGACCTGCTGTTGCTGGCCCGCGCCGACGCCGGCCGCATCGCTGCCCGCACCCGCTGCAACCTCGCCGACGTCGCCGGCAACGCCGCCGCCGAGGTTGCCCCAACGGTTGGCGAACGCGAGCTGCGGGTCGAGAACGACCGGCCGCTGTTCGTCGACGGTAACCCCGACGAGCTGCACCGGATGATCCTCAACCTGCTCGACAACGCGGTTCGACACACGCCGCCAGGCGCGACGATCGAGCTGCGCCTGCGGGCTGGCGGCGGCAGCGTTTTGCTCGAGGTCGCCGACGACGGTCCCGGGGTGCCGCCGGAGATGCGTGAGCAGATCTTCGACCGCTTCGTGCGTGGCGCCGGACCCGCCGATGTGGCGCCGCGGGGGGGCAGCGGCCTCGGCCTGGCAATCGTCCGCGCCGTGGCCGGCTCGCACGGCGGCACCGTCGAGGCGGCTGAGTCCGAGAGTGGCGGCGCCCTCTTCCGCGTTCGCCTTCCCCTGGCAAGATCTGAGCGAGGAATTACCCCCGCTTTAGACCGGATTTAGCGCCCGAACCTAGGTTCAGTTCTGGACGAGACACAAAGGCCCGCCGGTTCTCCCCAACGCAGCCGGCGGGCCTTTTTTCAGACCTCGACCACGACGGGGAGAATCATCGGCCGGCGGCGCAACTTGCGGTAGACCAGCTCGGCGAGCGCATCGTGCATGTCTTCCTGAATCAGGTGCAGCTCCCGGGTGCCAGCCTCGGCGGCATCCTCGAGCGAGTCCTCGGCCACGTCCTTCAGCTCTTCGATCAATGCATCGGACTCCTCGGGGAAGGCAACACCGCGGATGATCACCTCGGGGTCGGCGACAACGCTGCCGTCGTCGCTAGAAATCGTCGCGACGACGATGAAGATTCCGTCGGCGGAGATCTCCCGGCGGTCGCGCAGCGCAACGTCATCGGGCTCGCCGACGTTGACGCCATCGACGAAGATCACCCCGGCGTGGACGTCGGCGCCAAAGCGGGCGCCGCCCTCGTCCAGTTCGAGCGGTAGACCGTTGCGTCCCTGGAAGACGTTCTCCGGGGCAATGTCAACCGAGTGAGCGAGCTCAGCGTGCAGGCGGAGGCGCTTGTGGTCGCCGTGGATCGGCAGGACGTAGCGCGGTTTGGTCAGGTTGATCATCAGCTTCAGCTCCTCCTGCCAGCCGTGCCCCGAGGCATGGATCGGCGCGTCTTTGGCGGTCACGACGGTGGCACCGAGCTCGTATATGCGGTCGATGGTTTCGTTGACGGCCCGCTCGTTGCCGGGGACCGGCGTCGCCGAGAAGACGACCGTGTCGCCGGAATGCAGCTCGACGTCGCGGTGGTCGTTGTTGGCCATCCGCCGCAGCGCTGAGAGCGGCTCGCCCTGGCTGCCAGTGGAGATAACGACGATCTTCTCGTCGGGGAAGTCCTCGATCTCGCGCGGCTGGACGAAGAGCCCGGAGGGCGCCTCGGCGATGCCGAGACTCGAGGCGATGTTGAAGTTCTTGCGCATCGAGCGGCCGACCAGCGCCACCCGGCGGTCGAGGGTCACCGCCGCGTCGATCACCTGCTGCACGCGATGGATGTTTGAGGCAAAGGAGGTGACGACGATCCGCCCCTCGCATGCGGCGAAGGTCTCCAGCAGGGCCGGGCCGACGCTCGACTCCGACGGAGCAACCCCCGGGCGGTCGGCGTTGGTCGAGTCGCCGCAAAGCAGCAGCAGCCCTTCGCGTCCCAGCTCGGCCAGCCGCGGAATGTCCGCCGGCCGTCCATCGACCGGGGTCTGGTCGAACTTGTAGTCGCCGGTCATCAGCACCTTGCCCAAGTCGGTGCCGATTACCACCCCGCGCGCGTCGGGGATCGAGTGCGAGAGGTGCACCAGCTCCAACTCGAAGGGGCCGGCCTGGACCGACTCTCCCGCAGCCAGCTCCTGCAGCGGAGCGTCCTTGAGCTTGTGCTCGTCGAGCTTCGAGCGGACCATGCCGACGGTCAGCAGGCCCCCGTAGATGACCGGCGGCATTCCGATCTCGCGCAGCACGTAAGGCAGCGCGCCGACGTGATCCTCGTGGCCGTGCGTAAGGACGATCGCCTCGATGTCGGCGGCGCGGTCACGCAGGTAGGAAAAATCGGGCAGGACGAGGTCGATCCCGAGCATCTCGGCCGTCGGGAACATCAGCCCGGTATCGACGACGACGATCCGACCCTCGTACTCGACGACGGTCATGTTCTTGCCGATCTCGCCGACGCCTCCCAGCGGGAGGACGCGCAGAGTGCCGCTCACGCTGTGGCGGCCCGCTGGAGCAGCCCGTGGCGCTCGAGCATCGCGCGGACCTCCGCGGTCTCCGCCTCGTCGGCGTCGACCATCGGCAGCCGGCACGGCCCCGCCTCCAGACCCATCAGGTTCAGCGCCGCCTTGGTGCAGGTCGGGCTGGCCGTCAGGAACAGCGTCGCGTAGACGTCGCGCAGCGAGGCGTCGATCTCCGCTCGGCGCTCGGGCTCGTCGAACAGGCGCTTCATCTCCGGCCCGACGATGTGCGAGGCGACGCAGATGCCGCCTGCTCCCCCGAAGTCGAGCGTCTCTGCCAAGAGCGTGTCGTCGCCTGCCAGCACGGCGAGCCCGTCGATGGGCTGGAGCTCG
>DATANV010000013.1:0-4590 GCA_036266075.1 Solirubrobacterales bacterium | reverse complement strand
CAGGAGACCTTCGAGGCCGCCGGGGCCGAGGCCCCCGCCGCGGCGCCGACCCTGCGCAAGGACCGCCCCGAGGCGGCGAGCCTCGCAAGCGCCGCGGCCCACGCCCACGCCCACGGCTTCGCAGTGCAGTGGGAGCGGCTGCTGGGACCGGCCGCCGCCGAGAAGCTGCCCACCTATCCCTTCCAGCGCCGCCGCTTCTGGCTCGGTGGGCGGGGCAAGGGGGGAAGCCCTGGCGCCGCCGGGCAGCTGGACGCGGATCACCCCCTGCTCGCGGCCGCAATCGAGGCCCCCGAGGACGGAGGGATCACCTTCACCGGGCGCCTCTCGCTCGAGGACGACCCGTGGCTCGCCGATCACAGCATCGACGGCACCGCGTTGCTGCCCGGCGCCGCCATGGTCGAGATCGCGCTCAAGGCCGGCGCGGAGCTCGAATGCGAGCTGCTCGAGGAGCTCACCCTGCAGGTTCCGCTGGTCCTCTCGGGCCGGGGGGCGACGCAGCTGCAGGTGACGGTCTCAGGAGCCGACGCGGACAGGCGCCGCGAGATCTCGATCCACTCGCGGCCCGAGGAGGAGGACGGCGAGTGGGCCCGTCACGCGCAGGGGTCGCTCATTCCGTACGACCCGGTTTCCCCTGCCCCGCTCGGCGACTGGCCGCCGCCGGGGGCCGAGACGATCGAGGTGGAGGACGTCTATGGCCTCCTCGTCGAGCGAGGCCTCGAACACGGGCCCGCCTTTCGCGGCCTGAGCGCCGCTTGGCGGTCGGGCGACAGCGTCTTCGCGGAGGTCGAGCTGCCCGCGGGGCTAGCGGACGCCCGTTTCGCCATCCACCCGGCGCTGCTCGATGCCGCCTTGCACGCCGCCGCTCTCTTCGAGCGGGGCGATCCGGACCAGGGCCCACTGCTGCCTTTTTCATGGAAAGACGTTCGCCTGCACGGCGAGATCGCGAGCCCCCAGCTGCGGGTGCGGATCGACCGCGAGGGCGAGGGAACGGCCGCCCTCGCCCTCGCCGGCGCGAGCGGGGAGCCGCTGGCGGAGGTCGGCTCGCTGCTGATGCGCCCGACCGCACCTGCCCAGCTGGACCTCGGCACGCGGCCCGGGGAGGGGCTGATGGGCCTGGAGTGGGTGGCGGTGGAGGTCGCGGACCGGGCCGAGGTGGAGGGCTTCGACCTCCTCGAGGGCGACGTCGCCGACCTGCGCGCTGCCCTGGAGGAGGGGGCTATCGCCCCCGCCACGGTGCTCTGGCGAGCCGAACCGGGTCTCGAGGAGGGCGACCCCGCATCCGCCGCCAGGGTGCGCACTCGAGAGGCACTCGGGCTGGTCGGGGAATGGCTGGCAGAGGAGCGCCTCGGGACGTCGCGGCTGGCGATCGAAACCCGCGGCGCCGTTGCCACGAGCGAGGGAGACGCGGTCGATCCAGCCGCCGCCGCGCTTGCCGGCTTTCTGCGCAGCGCCCAGTCAGAGCACCCCGGCCGCTTCGTCTGGGTCGACGGCGACGGGACCGACGCCTCCCGCCAGCTCCTCGCCGCGGCGCTCGCGACCGGCCAGCCTCAGCTCGTCTTGCGCGACGGCAGCTGCTTTAGGCCACGCGTGACTGCAGCCCAGACTGACCGGCTCCTGCCCCCACCCGGTCCGTGGCGACTCGATTCGCGCAAGGTAGGCACCCTCGAGGGCCTGGAGCTGGTCCCCAATCCGGATGCCCTCGAGCCGCTCGGCCCGCGGCAGGTGAGGGTCGCGGTCCGCGCTGCGGGGCTCAACTTCCGCGACGTGCTGATCGCCCTCGGCCTCTACCCCGGTGAGGCGCAGATCGGCAGCGAAGCGGCCGGCCTGGTGACGGAGGTGGGCGCGGAGGTGCATGACCTGCGCCCTGGGGAGCGGGTCATGGGGTCGATCGGGGGCTGCTTCGGGCCGTTGGCCGTCGCCGATCGGCAGACAATCGTGCCGATCCCCCCGGGCTGGTCCTTCGAGCAGGCGGCCTCGGTTCCCACCGTGTTTCTCACCGCCAGCTACGCCCTGCGCGATCTCGCCCGCCTGGGTGCCGGCGAAAGGGTTCTCGTCCACGCCGGCGCCGGCGGCGTCGGCATGGCCGCGGTGCAGCTTGCCCGCCACCTCGGCGCCGAGGTCTTTGCCACGGCGAGCCCCGGGAAGTGGGAGGCGCTGCATGCGGCGGGGGTCGATGAGGACCACATCGCCTCCTCGCGTGATTGTGACTTCGGCGAGAGCATCCTCGTCCAGACGGGTGGGGAGGGAGTCGACGTGGTCCTCAACTCCCTGGCCGGCGAGCAGGTCGACGTCTCGCTGGGCCTGTTGCCCCGCGGGGGGCGGTTCCTCGAGATGGGCAAGACCGATGTTCGCGATTCCGATCGGGTGGCTGCCGAGCATCCCGAAGTCGAGTACCGCGCCTTCGACCTGGCCGAAGCGGGACCGGCCCGCATGGGGCAGATGCTCGCCGAGGCGGTCGGCCTACTCGAGGACGGCACCCTGCGCCACCTCCCCGTTGCGAGCTGGAGCGTGCATCGGGCCCCCGAGGCGTTTCGCCACCTGCGCGAGGGGCGCAACGTCGGCAAGGTGGTGCTGACCGTGCCGCGGGCGCTCGATCCCGAGAAAACGGTCCTGCTCACCGGCGGCACCGGCGGCATCGGCTCCGTCCTGGCGCGCCACCTGGTCGCCGCGCACGGCGTGCGCCACCTGCTGCTCGCCAGTCGCAGCGGCGAGCGGGCCGAGGGGGTCGCGCGGCTGCGCGAGGAGCTGGAGGAGCTGGGCGCCGAGGTGAGGATCGCCTCCTGCGACGCAGCCGACCGCGCCGAGCTGGCGGCCCTGCTCGACTCGATCCCCTCCGAGCACCCGCTCGATGCCGTGATCCACGCCGCCGGTGTCCTCGCGGACGGGGTGGTCGAGTCGATGGGCCCCGAGCAGCTGGAACGGGTCATGGCCCCCAAGGCCGACGCCGCCTGGCACCTGCACGAGCTGAGCGCCGACCTCGACCTCTCGACCTTCGTGCTCTTTTCCTCCGTTGCGGGCGTCCTCGGCAGCCCGGGCCAGGCCAACTACGCGGCTGCCAACTCCCTCCTCGACGCGCTTGCCTCCGAGCGCCGCCGCCAGGGCCTCCCCGCCGTTTCGGTCGATTGGGGGCTTTGGGCGGTCGAGGAGGGCGGGATGGGGTCGAGCCTGGCCGAGGCCGACGCGGCGCGGCTGCGACGTGCGGGCATCGCCCCACTCTCGGCGGAGCGGGGGCTGGCCCTGTTCGACGCGGCGCTGCTCGCCGGCCGCGCGCAGGCCATCGCCGCCCGCTTCGATCGCGCCGGTCTGCGCCGCCAGGCATCCGCCGGAGTGCTGCCACCCGTCCTCGACGGCCTGGTGCGGGTGCCGGCGCGACGCGCGAGCGCCGCTGGCTCGCTGGCGGCCAGGCTCGCCGGAATGCCCGAGAGCGAGCGCGACGCCCACCTGCTCGAGTTGGTGCGGGGGGAGGTCGCCACCGTGCTCGGCCATGGCTCGGCCGGGGGAATCGATGTCGATAGGGCCTTCAAAGAGCTGGGCTTCGACTCGCTCGCCGCGGTCGAGCTGCGCAACCGGCTCAGGGCGCTCACCGGCCTGCGCCTCGCCTCGACGGTGGTGTTCGACCACCCGACCCCGTCCGCCCTGGCCGCGCATCTGAAGAGCGAGGCCACGACGAGCGGTGGGGCTCGCAGGGCTGCGACCGGGGCCCGCTCCTCAGAGGAGCCGATCGCGATCGTCGGCATGAGCTGCCGCTACCCCGGCGGCGCCTCCTCCCCCGAGGAGCTCTGGCAGCTTTTGGCCGAAGAGCGCGACGCGATCGGCTCCTTCCCCAGCGACCGCGGCTGGGACCTGCAGCGGCTCTTTCACCCCGACCCCGACAACCCGGGCACCAGCTACGCGGAGGAAGGCGGCTTCCTCTATGACGCCGCCGAGTTCGATGCCGATTTCTTCGGCATCTCCCCGCGCGAGGCCCTGGCGATGGACCCCCAGCAGCGACTGCTGCTGGAAGCCGCCTGGGAGGCGGTCGAGGACGCGGGGATCGATCCGGGTGCGCTGCGGGCGGTCGACGCTGGCGTCTTCGTCGGTGCCATGCGGCACGACTACTGGCAGGGCACGATCGTCGGCCCCCCTGAGCTGGAGGGCTACCAGGGCACCGGAGCTTCCGCCAGCGTCCTCTCCGGCCGCATCGCCTACGCCCTCGGCCTCGAGGGCCTCGCCGTCACCGTCGACACCGCCTGCTCCTCCTCGCTGGTGGCGATGCACCTGGCGGCGCAGGCGCTGCGCGGGGGCGAGTGCGAGCTGGCCCTGGCCGGCGGGGTGACGGTGCTCTCGACGCCCTGGCCATTCATCGAGTTCAGCCGCCAGCGCGGCCTCGCCCCCGATGGGCGCTCCAAGCCCTTCTCCTCGGAGGCCGACGGCACCGGCTTCGCCGAGGGCGTCGGCCTGCTTTTGCTGGAGCGCCTCTCGGACGCCGAAGCCAACGGCCACCGCCCCCTGGCCCTGATCCGCGGCTCTGCCGTAAACCAAGACGGCGCCTCCAACGGCCTCACCGCCCCCAACGGCCCCTCCCAGGAAAGGGTGATCCGCCAGGCCCTG
>DATANV010000012.1:0-36836 GCA_036266075.1 Solirubrobacterales bacterium | reverse complement strand
CTCCTGCTCGCGCCAGACCTCGCCGATGCCGGAGTTGAGGATCCGGTTGACGACGAAGCCGGGGACGTCGGCGCACGTGATCGGCTGCTTCTTGATCGTCTGGGCGAACGTGACCGCCGCCTGCAGCGTCTCCTGCGACGTGTCGTCGCCCTCGATGATCTCGATCAGCGGCATGACCGACGCCGGGTAGAAGTAGTGGAAGCCGACGACCTTGTCGGGCCGCAGCGTCGCCTCGCCGATCTCGGTGATCGAGAGCGAGGAGGTGTTGGAGGAGAGGATCGCGTGCCCCGGCGTCGCCGCGTCCAGCTCGCGGAAGACTGCCTGCTTGATCTCCATCCGCTCCGGCACGGCCTCGACCACGAAGTCGACGTCGCCGAACTCGGCGTAGCTCGTCGTGCCGACGATCAGACCCATCACCTCGGCGAGGCGGGCGTCGGCCTGCTCCTGGGTCAGCTTCTCCTTATTGACGAGGCGCGCGAGCTGGCCCTCGGTGACGGCGCGAGCTTTCTCGACGGCAGCATCGACGAACTCCTGCTTGACGTCTTTGACGACTACGGGGATGTCGGAGGCGGCGATCGCCTGCGCGATCTCGCCCCCCATGGTGCCGCCGCCGACGACGGCGGCCTTCGAGACGAACATTCGGGTGGATTCCTCCGGCTCGGGGACCGGCGAAGGCTATAGCTCGATCGTTTATGGCAACTTTTCACCACTCATTGCGGGGTTAATGCTGCCGCGAACCGCGTCCTGCGCCCCCTTTAGCCTCGCCTGGCGATGAGCGAGATCGTCACCCGGCTGGACGAGGAGGGGCGCGGGCGGATCTCGCGCCTGCGCGCGGGGGGGCATTTCTTCTGGGCCGATCTCTCGCTGCGAGACGCCTCCAGCGAGGAGATGGCGACGGCGCTCGGGATCCCACCGCAAGCGCTGCGGCCGCTGCTCGATTTCGGCCACGGCGAGCTGCCCTCGCGCAAGTTCCACGCCGACGGCGATCACGTCGTCTTCCCCTTCACCTGCTACCTGGAGACGGATCGCCACGAAGGCGAGGACCTGCCGCGTCTCGGCGCGGTCGAGGTCAACGTGCTCGTCCACGGCGACTACCTGCTGACGCTGCACCGCGAGCCGGTGTCCCTTCCCCAGGTCCTGCCCGACTACAGCCCCGAGGGGCGCAGCGAGCAGTACGTGGTCTACGCGGTCCTCGACGCGATGGTCGGCTCGGCCTTCGACGCCCTCAACGACACCGAGCTGGCACTCGAAGGGCTGCAGGTGTTGGCCGGCGAAACCGCCAACGCCCGCGTGCGGATGGGGACGCTGCGGGCGATCAACCTGCGGCTCTCGAAGATGCGTCGCGAGCTCGGACCGCAGCGTGGGATCTTTGAGCGGATCAGCCAGGAGATCGGCCAGGTGAAGGGGCTCGTGGCCGACAGCGAGCGCTACTTCGAGCGCATCTACGAGCAGCTCAACCGCTTGATCGACGGCATCGACGCTGCCGCCGACTCGCTGGCGAAGGTGATGGACCTGCGGCTCAACGAGACGATGTACTGGCTGACCGTGGTCGCGACGATCTTCCTGCCGCTGACCTTCCTGACCGGCTTCTTCGGCATGAACTTCGGCTGGATGATCGGCCACGTCGAAAGCCTCGGCGCCTTCCTGGCCCTCGGCATCGGCGGCCCGCTGCTTGGGGGTTCCCTGATCTGGCTGGCGATCAAACGCCGCGGCACGCCGGTCCAGCCCGACCAGGACGCGGTCGAGCGGCTGGTGGCGGCGCTGCGGCGTCCGCTGGGCTGACCCACTGCCGCACGCACCCGGTCGGTACAACGACGGTCCCCAAACGTTGTACGGGAGTACAAAGGCATTTTCGGCTGGCTCCCTTTACGCTCTCTGGGCTCTTATAAGGGAGTTGACCGGTAACCGAACGCGTCCGCCGGCCGGGCGGCGCACCGCAAGCGAGGATTGACACAGCGATGACCCGTATCCGCCAGCAGAACGTGACCGCCGCGCAGTGGAGCTCCAACGGACAGGCGCTCGGCGCACTCGACCTGACCCAGCCCGAGAACGACCCGTTCGGGATCAACGTCTTCTCCGTCTCTGTGCAGCGCGAACGGCTGCCCAGCGACGTCTTCGAGAAGCTGCAGTCGACCCTCGCCGACGGCGAGGCGCTCGACCCGAGCCTCGCCGATGCCGTCGCCGAGGCGATGAAGGAATGGGCGTTGGAGAACGGCGCCACGCACTTCACCCACATGTTCCAGCCGCTGACCGGCTCGACCGCGGAGAAGCACGACTCCTTCTTCGACCCCGGCGCCGAGGGGACGGTCCTCGCCGGCTTCTCCGGCAAGGAGCTGATCCAGGGCGAGCCGGACGCCTCGTCCTTCCCGACCGGCGGGGTCCGCGCCACCTTCGAGGCGCGCGGCTACACCGCCTGGGATCCGACCTCCCCCGCCTTCATCCTCGAGAACCCGAACGGTGCGCTGCTCTGCATTCCGACCGCCTTCGCCTCCTGGACCGGCGAGGCGCTCGACGCGAAGATCCCGCTGCTGCGCTCGATGGACGCCCTCTCTCGCTCGGCGATCAAGGCGCTGCGGCTACTCGGCGACGAGGACAGCCGACGCGTCTTCACCACCGTCGGGGCCGAGCAGGAGTACTTCCTGATCGACGAGCAGTACTTCTTCGAGCGGCCCGACTTGATCTCCACCGGCCGCACCCTGTTCGGTGCCAAGCCGCCGAAGGGGCACGAGCTGGACGACCACTACTTCGGCACGATCCCGGAGCGGATCCTCGCCTGCATGCTCGAGGCCGAGCTGGAGATGCGCAAGCTCGGGATCCCGGTCAAGACCCGTCACAACGAGGTCGCGCCCAACCAATACGAGATCGCACCTGTGTTCGAGAACTCGAACGTCGGCTCCGACCACCAGCAGCTGATGATGCAGGTGCTGGAAAGCGTCGCTCGACGCTACGGCCTGGTCTGCCTGCTGCACGAGAAGCCGTTCGCCGGCGTCAACGGCTCGGGCAAGCACAACAACTGGTCGATGGGGACCGATACCGGCACCAACCTGCTCGACCCGGGCGACACGCCGGCCGACAACATCCACTTCCTCTTCTTCTGCGCCGCTGTGATCCAAGCCGTCAACAAGCACCAGGGGCTGCTGCGCGCCTCGGTGGCCAACATCGGCCAGGACCACCGGCTCGGCGCCAACGAGGCGCCGCCGGCGATCATCTCGATCTTCCTCGGCGCCGAGCTGGAGAAGGTCTTCGAGGCGATCGCCACGGGAGAAGGCGACCCCAACACGCCCGCCTCCTTCCTCGAGCTGGGCGCGACGGTGCTGCCGAAACTGCCGATGCACGGCGGCGACCGCAACCGCACCTCGCCGTTCGCCTTCACCGGCAACAAATTCGAGTTCCGGGCGCTGGGGTCGAGCATGTCGCTGGCTTTCCCCAACACCGTGCTGAACACGATCGTCGCCGAGGCGATCGACGAGCTGGCCGGCGAGCTGGACGCGAAGATCTCCTCCGGCACGCAGATGCCGGAGGCGGTGATCGAGATCGTCCGCGACTCCTACTCGACCAACAAGCAGGTCTGCTTCGACGGCGACAACTACTCCGAGGAGTGGCACGCCGAAGCCGAGCAGCGGGGACTGAAGAACCTGCGGACGACGCCGGACGCCCTGCCCGAGGTTCTCAGTGACCAGACCGTCGCCGCCTTCGAGAACTACGACGTGCTCTCCAAGCGTGAGCTGGAGTCGCGCTACGAGGTCTGGGTCGAGCAGTACTGGATCCGCGCCAACATCGAGGCGGAGACGACCTTCTCGATGGCCAAGACGATGATCTTGCCGGCGGCGCTGCGCTACCTGGCGCTGATCGGCAAGTCCGGCGTCTCCGCCATCGAGGGCGAGGTCCGCAGCCTGGTCGACGAGCTGACCGCCGCGCTCGGCGAGCTGGAGTCGGCAAACGCCGATCCCGAGCTGGAGGGTATGGAGATGGCGGTCCACGCCCGCGACAAGCAGCTGGCGGCGATGGACCAGGTCCGCGAGGCCACCGACAAGCTCGAGAAGGTCGTCGCCGACGACCTCTGGCCGCTGCCGAAGTACGAGGAGATGCTCTTCATCAAGTAGCCGCGGCGCAGATCGCGTAGACCTGCAGGTCGATCGAGGTCCCGCCGCCGCTGACTTCGTTGTTGAAGAGCTGCACTGACCAGCCGGTGCCGGTGCCGTTCGGGCCGCTGAGCGAGACCGAGACGCTGCGCTGCTGGCCGTTCTGAGCGGGGTTGGTGCCGAGGTTGGCGCCTCCCCCCACCGCCCGTTTCCCGTTCGGGCAGCTGGCCGTCTTGACTTCGCTGAGGCCGCGGGTGCCGCCGCTGTTCTCGATGAAGACTTCTTTGAAGGTCTGGGTGACCACCTCGTAGCCGGAGACTCCCGCGGGACCACGGGGGCCTTGCTCGCCTTTCTGGCCTTTGTCGCCTTTCGAGCCTTTCTGGCCCCTTGGCCCCTGCGCCCCGCGCGGGCCCTGCGGGCCTCGCGGCAGGCGACCGAACAGGCGGCAGGTGACCTTCTTGCCGGCGAGCACATTGGTCGGGCACTTGACTTTCACCCTCGGCGCTTTCGACACCGCTGCCCCACCGGCCCCCAGCGCCAGCGCGGCAACGCCCGCCAGCACGATCAGAGCGGTGGTAGTGGCGGTCGCAATCCGCCCGTGCCCCGACAGTCTGCGCATTCTCGTCCCTCCTCAGGTCGACGTCCGATGCCCAACCGCTACCCGCTCAACACCCTTCCCGCCTCGTTCGGGGGGGCGTGCCAGTGGTTATACCCCCATAGTGGCGGTTAATCACCGGCGCGCCCCATCATGGGCCCACGGGGGCGGGGGCCGACGGCGTCAGCGACGGGGCAGCACTCGCATCCGCAGGCCGCCGCGCGGGGAGAGCGTCGGCATCTGGCGGACGGTCATCGTGCGGCCCGGCATCGCGTCGAGCCGCAGCCGCTGCAGCAGCATCGTCGCCACCAGCTTCACCTCGGTTTGACCGAAGCGCTTGCCGATGCAGATCCGCCGGCCGCCGCCGAACGGCACGTAGGCGCCGCGCGGCAGGGCCGCCTTGCGCTCGCGCGTGAAGCGCTCGGGGATGAACGCCTCCGGCTCCGGGAAGACCTCGGGGATGCGATGGCTGGCCCAGGAGCAGTAGTTGACGTAGGAACCGCGGGCGACGCGAAAGCCGCCGAACTCGAAGTCGCGCACCGCGCGGCGCGGGCCGATCCAGGCGGGGGGGTAAAGGCGCAATACCTCGTCGAGGACCATGTCCAGGTAGGGCATCTCGCGCTCGAGCTGGTCGATGCTCGGCACCTCGCCGCGCAGCACCCGGTCCTGCTCCTCGCAGAGCCGCTCGACGACGTCGGGGTGGCGGGCCAGCTCGTGCATCATGAAGGTCAGGGTCGAGGTCGAGGTGTCGTGGCCGGCGAACATCAGGGTCATCGCCTGGTCGCGGACCTCCCTGTCGGAGAACCCCTCCCCCGCCTCGTCGCGCACCGCGAGCAGCAGGCTGAGCACGTCTCTCTTCCCCGGGTCGGGCGCCGCGCGTCGCTGGGCGATCTCGCCATAGACGATCTCGTCGAGGATCCTCCGCGAGGCCTGCATCCTCGACCACGGCGAACCCGGCCCGCGCAGCAGGCGCATGTGGAAGTCGATGCCGTAGAAGGCGAGGGCGCGCTCAAAATGCTCGGCGGCGGCGGCACCCTTGCCGGCTTCGTCAGGATCGAGGCCGAGCAGGGCCCGCATCGCGATCCGCATCGCCAGGCCGCGCATCCACTCGTACAGGTCAACCGCCTGGCCGGGCCGCAACGACTCGATCGCCGGCCCCGCCTCGACGATCATCGCCTCGACCGCGGCGGCGACCTGCTCGCGGTGGAAGGCGGGCATCATGATCTCCCGTGCGCGATCGTGGTAGTCCTCATCGATCGTCAAGAGACCGTCGCCGAGCAGCGGAATCAGGTCGCCGAAGCTCGACTCGCGCCAGTGGAAGTTCTCGGGGTGGGCGACGGTGATGAAGTGGTTCGCCTCGGGGCCGATCATGAAGACAACCGGGTGGTGGAGCAGGCGGGCGCTGAAGATCGGTCCGTACTCCTCGTAGAGAGAGAGCAGCAGCGGCAGGGGGTCGCGCGTCGCCTGCAGAGTGCGCGATACGCTGAAGCTGCCCGGCCCCGGCGGGTAACCGCTGCTGCGGCGCACCCTCAGCTCCGCGCGGACGTCGTCGACCACCCGGACGACGGGGCTGTCGCGCATCTGCTCGGGCGGCGGTACGCGTCGGGTGGGCGCTTCTGGGGCCTTCACAGCCATTCCGTCGATCCTAGCTGGCTAACCGGCCAGGCCTCTTGTGGCGCCCTGGGTGCGCTATCCGAACCCAAGGCGCCACAGCGGCTCAAGCCGCCTTGGCGGCGAGCTGGCCGCAGGCCGCCTCGATGTCGCGGCCGCGGGTCAGGCGTACGGTCGCGGTCAGGCCCTGCTCGGCGAGGATCGCCCGGAAGCGCTCGATCCGCTCCGGCGGCGAGCCGTCGTAGACGCCGGTCGGGTTGTAAGGGATCAGGTTGACCTTGTACGCGCGGGGGTCGAGCAGGGCGGCGAGCTGGCGGGCGTGCTCGGGCAGGTCGTTGACGCCGTCGAGCATCACGTACTCGACGAAGACACGGCGCCGGCGGCGGGCCCGGTAGCGCTCGCAGGCAGCGAGCACGTCGGCAAGCGGGTAGCGGTCGTTGACCGGCATCAGCTGCGAGCGCAGGCCGTCATTGGGCGCGTGCAGCGAGAGCGCGAGGGCGATCGGCAGCTCGCACGCGGCAAGGCGGTCGATGCCGGGCACCCAGCCGACGGTCGAGATCGCCGTGCGGCGATGGGTGACGCCGAGCTCGGGCAGCCGCTGACAGGCGGCGAGCACTGCATCGACGTTCATCGTCGGCTCGCCCATGCCCATGAAGACGACGTGGTCGATCGCTTCGACGCGGCGGAAGTGCAGCGCCTGGTCGAGGATCTCGTCGGCCGTGAGGTTGCGCCCGAAGCGCATCTGCCCGGTGGCGCAGAAGGTGCAGGTCAGCGGGCAGCCCGACTGGGAGGAGAGGCAGACCGAGCGGCGCCCGTCGCGGTAACGCATCAGCACCGCCTCGAGAGGGCGTCCGTCGGCGGTGTGGAAGAGCGCCTTGACGGTGCCGTCGTCGGACTTTGCCTCGGCCTCCAGCGCGAGAGTCGAGAGCGGGACCACCGCGACGAGCCGCTCACGCAGCGCCGCCGGCAGGTTGGTCATCTCCTCGTAGGTGCGCGCCCCGCGCGCCACCCACTCCCAAACCTGGGCGGCGCGGTAGGACGGCTCGCCGGCCTCGGCGAGGACTTTGCTGAGAAGCGCGCGATCCACGCGCTCCGAGTCTAGGGAGCCTGCGGCGGCTGCTCGCTGGACGGCGGCGGCGGCTGCTCGGCCGGCGGCTGCTCGGGCAGAGGCGGCGGCATCGCCTCCGAGGTGGCAGGCGGCGCCTGGCCGGGCAGCGGTTCAGCCTCGGCCCGCCAGACGTCGTTGAGCGAGACCTGAATGTAGGCCCAGAGCGCCGGCGAGAGCAGCACGTAGAGGAGGATCGCGATCCAGCCATTGAGCGGATCCTTGCCGGCCAGGCGGGAGGCGCCCATCACTCGCTTGGTGCCGCGCCAATAGGTGATCAACGCCGGGACGATGATCAATCCGCCGGGGAACAACGCCAGCAGCGAGTTGGTCGGCTCCTGGCCCAGGTCATAGCCCTTCGCGCGGCCGTAATCGCGCAGCTCGCGGTTGATCCGGTACCACCAGACCAGGTGGTAGATGCCGAGGGTTACGATCGGCAGCAGCGCTGCCGCCCAGGGACTGCGGATCTTCGCCTCGTCCTGGGTGCCGCGAATCTTCATTTCGTACGCCATGGCAGGGGGGTCTCCGTTCTCGAGGAGGCAGGGGCGTATCCGACCCTAGTCCACGCCCGCCCCGCTGGCCAGTGGCTTTCGGCCGACGTCAACCGACGAGCAGCTCGGCGGCAACGCGTTCGCCGGCCTGCAGGGCACCCTCCATGTAGCCGCTCCAGACGGTCGCGGTCTCGGTGCCGGCCCAGTGAACGGCGCCAAACGGCTCGCGCAGAGCGGGGCCGCACTCCGTCCAGCCCCCGGGGGCGAAGTTGGAGGTAGGCCCGCCGCCGGACCACTCCTCCCCCGCCCAGGCCTGTTCGGCGTAGTCGACGGGGCGCGCGGCGCGCGGGCCGAAGAGCCGCTCGAGGCAGGCGAGGACAGCGGCGCGACGCTCGGCCGGCGGCAGCGCGGCCAGCTCGCGTGCCTCCGGGCCGCCGACGAAGCCGAGCAGCACGCCACGCGAGCCATCGCGCGGGGAGCTGTCGAAAGTCAGCGTCACTGGGCGGGCGTCGGTGACCGCCTCGCCGCTCAGCCCGTCGGCCCGCCAGAAGGGCTCCTCGTAGACCGCCATGCACTTGGTCAGAGCGCCCGGGCGCAGGCGCTCGCCGAGGCGGACTCGCTGCTCCGGCGGCGCCGGCTCGAGCTCGATGCGCGCGGCGATCGCGGGGGGCGCGGCGACCACCACCCGCGCGGCCTCCAGCGCCAGGCCATCGGCCTCGACCCGCACCGAGCCGCTGCCCTGCGCGATCCGCCGCACAGGCGCACCGAGCCGCACCCTGTCCCCCAGCGACTCGGCGAGGCCGAGAGGCAGGCGCTGGGCGCCGCCGTCGAGGCGATCCTGCTGGGCGCCGCCCTCGGTGTCGACCAGGGCATCGAAGCTGCCGGCGGCGCTGACGTAGAAGAGCACGTGGAGCATCGACAGCTCCTCCGGACCGGTCCCCCAGACCGTCCTTCCGGCGAGGCCGATCAACTCGCGGGCGATCAGCGTACGCACGTTGACCCTCATCCACTCGGCCAGGCTCTGGCGGTCGAGCCCGGCGGCCTGCGCGGCGGCCCAGGGCTGCTCGGCGTCGACGGCTCGCGCGAGACGGTCGAGGCGGCGCCTCGCGACGAAGACGTCCCACAACACGCGCGGGCCGAGCCGCGGGATCGTGCCGCGGTAGCGACGTCTCCGGCCGGCGACGTCGAGCAGGTTGCGGCCGGCGCCGAACTGGGGAAAGACCTCGACGCCCAGCTCGCTCGCCAGGCGCCGCACCCGCACGTGGTCGTGGCCGACCCATTGGCCGCCGAGGTCGACAGTGACGCCATCGCCCAGAGCCCTGTTCAGCAGGCGGCCGCCGACCCGCTCTCGCGCCTCCAGGACGACGACCTCCCGCCCGGCGTCGGCCAGCGCCCGCGCCGCCGCGAGCCCCGAGAGCCCAGCCCCGACCACGGCGACGTCGACCGAGCGCGCCGCCTCAGCCATGGATCTTCTCGCCGCGCTCGAGCATGGCGACGAACTTGCGCAGCCGCCGCTCGCGCGTCTCCGGCTTCTTCGCGTCGTTCAGGCGGTAGACGATTGCGTAGCGGTTGGTGCTGTCGAGACCGTCGAAGAAATCGCGGGCAGCGGGGTTGGCCTCGAGCTCGCGTCGCAAGTCGTCAGGCACCTGCGCAGTCCGCTGTCCGGCGTACGCGGCCGCCCAGCGCCCATCCGCTTTCGCCGCCTCGACCTCCGCCAGGCCGGCGGGGCGCATCCTGCCCGCGGCGATCAGCCGCTCGGCCGCGTCGCGGTTGATGCGCGACCACTTGCCGCGGGGTCGTCGCGGCGTGAAGCGCTGCAGGAAACAGCGCTCGTCGAAGGCGCGCTTCTGGCTGTCGATCCAGCCGAAGCAGAGCGCCAGCTCCAGCGCCTGCGCATAGCTGACGCTCTCCACGCCGGATCCCTTCTTGGCGATCTTCAGCCAGAGGCCGGGCGAATCGCTATGGCTCGCCTCCAGCCAGGCCTCCAGCTCGGCGGGCGACGCAAACAGAACGATAGGCAGCTCATCGGGTGCCATGCCCGACACTGTAGGCGCAGATCAGAGGCCGACGGCGTCGGCCAGGAGATCGACCTGGGCGGGGTCGCTGGAGGACGGGCAGAAGAACAGCTCGTCGCAGCCCGCCTGCTCGTAGGTGGAGACATGCTGACGGACGGTCTCGGGGTCCTTGGCGGCGCCGGCAGCGATCATCCCGGCGATTCCCTCGCCGAGCCAGGCGTAGTAGTCGCCGAGAGATGCCTTCGCGTCGGCCTCGGCGTCCTCGCCGAGGGCGAAGTAGGCGAGGGCCATCAGGCGGGGCGAGCCGTCGCGGCCGGCGTCCGCCCAGGCGGCCTGGGCCTTCTCGGCGCCCAGGCGGAACTGGTCGGGGCCGGAGCCGGCGGCGATCCAGCCTTCGCCGAAGCGGGCGGTGCGGGCGAAGGAGGCCTCGGCATGGCCGCCGACGACGAGCCCCGGCTTGCGGTCGGCGGCTCGCGGCCCGACCCGATCGTCCTCCCAGATCTCCTCGATCCGTTCGAGCATCTGGTCAAGGCGCTGGCCCCGCCCATTCGCGTCGACGCCGCTGATCTCGTAGTCGTCGTCGCGAGCGCCGAGGCCGATGCCGAGCGTGAAGCGCCCGCCGGAGAGAGCGTCGACGCTGAGCGCCTGCTTGGCGAGCTCGGCCGCGTTGGTGCGCAGCGGGCCGAGCAGCACCGTCGTCGCCAACCCGATCCGCTCGGTCACCGCGGCGGCCGCGGCAAGCGCCGTGAGCGGTTCGTAGTTGTCGTAGAGGAGGCGGTCGATCGTGCCGAGGCTGGAGAAACCGCGCGCCTCGGCCCCCCGCGCCCACTCGGTGAGCTGCTTGCCACTGGTACCGGGCACCGCGTTTGGAAGTGCGACGGCTACGTCCATGAAGGGGCCTCCTCGACTCGTATCGGGTTGCGCGAAACCTAGTCAGACGCCCTGCCACTCGGCAGCGAAGGCGAACGGCGCTAGATTTGGCGCGTGAGCGAAGCCGACGGCATCGACGCGCTCAGCGAGGCGATCGCCCGCTACAACGAAGCCTGGAACGCACAGGACCTCGACGCGATCGTCGCCATGCACGCCCCCGACATGGTCTTCGCCAACCACACGGCCGGCGAGTCGGCCGCGGGCGAGGAGGTTCGCAACCACATCGCGGCGATCTTCGCCGGCTGGCCGGACCTGCGCTTCGATACCAGGCGCCTCTACGTGCGGGAGGGCGTCGTCGTGCAGGAGTGGACGGCGACGGCGACGCACAGCGAGACGATGCGCCGCGGCGACCTCGAGGCGCCGCCGAGCGGGCGCACGATCTCCTGGGACGGCATCGACGTGATCCCCTTCGAGGACGGCCTGATCAAGCGCAAGGACGTCTACTCGGACTCGGTCTCGATCCTGCGCCAGGTCGGCCTGCTCGACTGAGCTGCCCGCACGGGCGCGAGCTCAACGGCGGCGCGGCAGACGGGTGCGCAGGAAGCCCGGCCAGGCACGCGGCCGAGTGGCGAGCTGGAGGGCGACGGGCACCGAGTCGAAGTAGGTGATGCGTTCGGTGGCCAGGCCGTCCTCGCCGATCACGAAGCGGTCGACCAGATCCCAGGAGATCGGTTTGCCGCCGGCGGTGCCGCTCAGCGTGAACTCGATCAGGACACCGTCCGAGGTGGCGCCCCAGCGGCGCACGGTGGCGGTGATCCCGGGCATCAGCTCGAACAGCTCGGAAAAGGCGCGCCTGCCGTCCTCGAGCGTCTCCACGGTGCGGGCCAGCGGCGCGACCAGGTGGGCGCGCTCGGCGAGGACGGTGCCAAGGTCGCCCTCGAGCGGTGCCCGCCAGAACTCTTCGAAGCGCCGCACGAAGTCGGCGGCTGCCGCCCGACGGGCTGAGTCGGCCTGCTCGCTCATCCCGGCAGCTCCCCCAGCAGCCGGGCGATCGCTTCGCGGGCGTAGCCGAAGGCGCGCCGGTCACCGCTCAAGCGATAGCGTGAGTTGGCCCCCATGACCACGGCGAAGAGCTCGAAGGCGAGCCGCTCGGGCTCGGCCGCGCCGGCGAGCCGCGCCTGCCGCTCCAGCTCGCCGAGCCAGGAATCGACCGCAGCGGCGACGGCGTCGCGGACCGGCCCCGGCCGGTCGTCGTACTCGGCCGAGGTCGAGCCCCAGAAGCAGCCGCCGGAGTTGGGTCCGGAGTCGAGGTAGGCGAGGTAGGACTCGCCGATCGCCCGCAGCCGCGACGCCCCCTCAGGCGTGTCCATGGCCGGGTCGATCACCGCCACCCGGAACTGCTTCGCCGCCTCGCCGACGGTCGCTATCTGCAGCTCCTGCTTGGAGCCGAAGTGGGCGAAGAGGCCGCTCTTGCTCAGCTCGAGGTCGGCCGCGAGGCGGCCGATCGTCAGCCCCTCGAGACCCTCGGCGGAAGCGAGGTCGACGGCCCGCGAGAGGATCGCCGCTCGCGTCGCGGCGCCCTTGCCCCGCTCGCCGGGCTCGACAGTCCGAGTCTCCACGCTCATCGGACCCGGAGCTTAACGAAAAAGCACGAACGTTCGGTTTTGAACTAGGATCGACGGCGCGCCAGACCGGCGCGGAGATCGCTTCGCCTGGACACCGACCACACGCAAGGGAGAACGAGCATGAGCGAGTACGCAGTGAAGAAGATCGACGAGATGGAGGCCGTCTTCGGCGGCGCGTTCAAGCGCGCCCGGGCCGAGCTGGGCGTCGAGTCGTTCGGCATGCAGATCATCGACATGCCCCCCAACTACGAGAACTACCCCGAGCACGACCACTCCGAAGACGGCCAGGAGGAGGTCTTCATGGCGCTGCGCGGCAGTGGCGAGATCGAGATCGCCGGCGAGCGCTTCCCGCTCGACCAGGACCACGTCGCGCGGGTCACCTCGGGCACCTCGCGCAAGGTCTGGCCCGGCCCCGATGGCATCCGCCTGCTGGTCCTCGGCGGCATTCCCGGCCAGACCTACAGCGCCCCTGAAATCTCCAAGCTCGGCGTCGCGGACCCGATGGCGGCAGCCTGAGCTAAGCCGCCCCCCGCTGCCCCGGCCGCGACTCGTGGCCGGGGCAGTCGAGCACCGGAATGCGCGGGTAACGCGGGTAAGCCGGGTCCTCGCGCGAGCGCAGGCAGAGCGAGAAGACCGAGCCGCGCGTGTTCGGCACCAGCTTCTGGTGCAGGCAGGTGTCGCAAAGTCCGCGAACGCTTGCCGCCACGCCGCCATTGTGGCTAGCTTTGGCCGATGAGCGACGCCGCGACCCTCTTCGACGCCGACGCGGCGGCCTTCACCGGCACCGTCGAGGTGCTCGGCGTCATCTACAGCGCCGAGGACGACGGCTACGCGGTGCTGGAGGTGCAGGACGCCGAGTCCGGCGAGGGCTTCGCCCTGGTCGGGCCCGTCGCCCATCTGAGCGCCGGCGAGCGCGCCGAAGTCAGCGGCGACTGGCAGACCCACGCGCGCTACGGCCGCCAGTTGAAGGCCCGCGGCGCGCTGCCGCTCGACCCGGCCGACCGCAAGGGCCGGATCGCCTACCTGACCTCGCTGCGCCACATCGGTCCAGCCCGCGCCGAACGGCTGGTCGACGAGCACGGCGAGGGCGTGCTGGGGGCGATCGCCGCCGACCCGGTCGGGGTCTTCGCAGCGCTGCGCGGCGTCAGCGCCGATCAGGCCGCGGCGGCGACCGAGTCCTGGCACGCCTCGCGGGCGGTCCGCGATCTGCACGTGCAGCTCGCACCGCACGGCCTGGCGCATCTGGCGGCGCCGATCCACGCCCGCTTCGGCGAGCGCTCGATGAACGTCCTGCACGAAGACCCGTACCGGCTGACCGAGGTGGCGGGGGTCGGCTTCGCCCGTGCCGACAGGATCGCGCTGGCCGCCGACGTGCCGCCGGAGTCGCCGCGCCGCGCCCAGGCCGCCGCCGTCTATACCCTCGGCGAGGCCGAACAGCGGGGGCACTCCTTCCTGCCGCTCGCGGAGCTGGCGCGGCGCACGGCGCAGCTGATCGGGCTCGCACCCGACCTCGACGTCGTCGCGACCGCCCGCGGGCTGCTGCTCGAGGAAGAACGTGTGTACAGAGAGCTGACCCACGCCAGCGAGGTCGCGGTCGCCGAGACGCTCGCGGCGCGCGCCAGCGCCGCCCCCCACCTCGACCACGATCCGGGCGAGTCGCCGCCGCAGGGGGAGGACGAGGAGCGTCGGTTGACCGACGAGCAGTGGGCCGCCGTGCGCAGCGCCTTCGCGGCGCGGGTCTCGGTCCTAACCGGCGGTCCCGGAGTCGGCAAGACGGCCTGCACGCAGGCGATCGTCGCCGAGGCCGATCGGGCCCGCATCTCGATCGCGCTTTGCGCGCCCACCGGCCGCGCTGCCCGCCGGCTCGCCGAGGCGACTGGCCACGAAGCGCACACCATCCACCGGCTGCTGGAGTGGATGCCGGGGCGTGAGCCCGCCTTCAACCGCGGGCGACCGCTGCCGGCCGACCTCGTCGTCGTCGACGAGGCCTCGATGCTGAACCTGCGCCTGATCGAGGTGCTGCTCGGCGGTCTCGCCGAGTCGACCCACGTGGTCTTCGTCGGTGACGCCGACCAACTGCCGCCGATCGGAGCCGGCAAGCCGTTCGAGGATCTGATCGCAGCCGGCGTCGCGCCGGTCGTCAGGCTCACCCAAATCTTCCGCCAGGCGGCGCGCTCGATGATCACCACCGCCGCCCATGAGATCAACCACGGCCGCTCGCCACATCTGGAGCCCGAGGGGGACCAGGAACGCGACTTCTTCTTCATTCGGCGGCCGAGCCCGGAGCGCGCCCTCGAGGCGGTCGTCGAGGTCGTCGCCGAGCGTGCGCCGGCGAGCTTCGGCGTCGACCCGATCCGCGGCGTGCAGGTGCTGGCACCGATGTACCGGGGGGCGATCGGGATCGACGCGCTCAACGAGTGCCTGCAGGCGCGGCTCAACGCTGACGGCCGGCCCGCGGTCGGCGACCGCTTCCGGGTCGGCGATCGCCTGATCCAGACCCGCAACTCGCACGAGCTGGGGCTGATGAACGGCTCGATCGTCTTCCTGCGCGAGGACGATCCCGACGGCGAAGAGATTCGGGTCGATACCGACGAGGGCGGCGCGCTGACGATCCCCTACGGGGAGACCGCGAACCTGCGGCTCGCCTATGCGATCTCCGTCCACAAGGCGCAGGGCTGCGAGGTACCGGTGGTCGTCGCCGTCTGCCACCGCTCCCATGCCCGGATGCTGAGCAGGCCGTTGATCTACACGGCGATCACCCGCGCGCGCAGCAATTGCGTGCTGATCGGCGATCCAGCGGCGCTGGCGATGGCGGTGCAGCGCGACGACAGCGGCACCCGCCACTCGGCGCTGGCCGAGCGGCTGCGCGATGCTGCCGCGCTTCGTTGAAGCATCGTGGGGCCTAGGGCACCCACAATGCCTCGGGCAACCATGGAGTCGCCAAGACCGTCACTCGCCGCCGTCGCCTTGACCCTAGGGGGAATCGCCGCCTTGGCGGGCCTGGTGCTGGCGGTGCCCGATCTGCGCGGCGCCTTCGAAGCTGCAGTGCGCGGCGACACCGCCGAAGTGCGCAGCCGCGTCGACAGCCTCGGGATCGCCGGGCCGCTGCTGATCCTCGCCCTGGCACTGATCCACACCGTCGTCTTCTACCCGGCGGAGATCGTCGACGCCGCCGCCGGCTTCGCCTACGGCTTCTTCCCGGCACTGGCGCTGACGATGACCGGCTGGCTCCTCTCGGGCCTGGTCTGCTGGGCGGTCGGCGGCTCCGTCGCTCGGCCGCTGCTCGATCGCTGGCTGGGGACCGCACGCTTCGAGCGCACCGAGGCGACGATCGAGCGCGGCGGCGCGACCCTGCTGCTCGCCGTGCGGCTGATTCCGATACTGCCCTTCAGCCTCGTCTCCTACGCAGCCGGGGCGGCCCGGGTGCCGCTCTGGCGCTTCGCCTGGACGACCGTGCTCGGCTATCTGCCGATCACCGCGCTCGCGGTCTACTTCGGCACCCGCCTGGAGGGCCTCAGCCTCACCGACCCGCTGGTCTGGGGCAGCGCGGCGGCGCTGCTGGGGCTGCTGGCCTGCGGCCACTGGATCGCCCGCCGGGGGACGCCAGGCCTCAGTCGCGGCTCGCGACCCTGAAGCGAAAGACGGCCGGCGTCGGGTCGACGTTCCCTGCAGAGTCGCGGGCCATCGCCCGCACGACGTGGGGACCCTCCGCGTAGCGGCGGGCAAACCTCGCCGGGCAAACGCGGATCAGGCCGCCGTCGACGCGGCAAAAGAAGGTCGCGTCGCCGGCATCCGAGCCGAATCGGAACACGGCCGTCGCCTTCAGGCCCGAGGTGCGAATCAGGTGCCGGGGGTGGCGGCGGAAGAACGTACTCGGCAGCTTCGGCCCCGGTGGCTCCTGAGGCGCGGCTTCGGGTGGCGGGGTTGGGGCAACTTCCGGTCCCCCGGGTTCGGGAAGCGGTTTTTCTTCGCCCCCGCCCCCTGAGCAGTCGGGCGCAGCGGTTCCCGGTCCGCTCGCCGGTTCGAACGGGGCGCTCGAGCCGAGTACTTTCCCGACCGCACCGAAAGCGTCGAGAAGGCCCGCCCCCACCGCGGCGGGGCCGAAGGGGGGCATCGGCCGGGCCGATTCCAGCTGCGCTTCGATTGCTTCGCTCGCGCTCGGCGAGGTCGCCGCGCTCAGCTCGAGCGCGGCGACCGCGGCGGCGTGGGGCGCCGCGGCGGACGTGCCGAAGAAGCGCCAGACATGTGAGAGGCAGGACCCGAAGAAGGTGTTGGCGCCACCGTCCGTGGCAACCAGATCGGGCTTGGCGAGGACTTCGGGGGAGCCGAGCGCCGGGGCGGGAGAGAGCCCTTCGACGGGCCCGAAATAGTGCGTGACCGGTCCCCGCGAGGAGAACGGCTCCGGCGCCGATTCGCTGAAGAAGGGGGCCGCCCCGACGCTGACCGCGCGCGCGGAGCCGGCATGACCGAAGATCGTCGGGCCGACGATGTCGCCTTCGCTCGATTCGGAATACTCGGTCGAGCTCACCCCGGCGCCGTTCTCGAGCAGGCCGAACTTGAGGCGCGGCGTGCCGGAGTCACCGCCTCCACCACCGCGCGCTACGCCACAGGGAACGCTGCAGCGGTCGACCGCCAGGGTCACGTTGCGCGAAGACCCGCTCGGGTTTTCCCAGGCGAGGATCTCGACCGGCTCCTGCAGGCTGAGGTTGGTTTCCTCGGCGGAGGCAATCGCTTCGCCGTTCCTCAGCAGGTAGGCGTCGAGGTCGGTCGTCACCCCATGCCACGGCTGGGCCCATTGCAGGTCGATGATCAGCGTTTCTTCCGGTTCGACGGTGATCCGGAAGCCATCGTCGACGTGTTCCGGCCCGGCCTCGGGATCGAAGTCCATGCAGTGGCTGGCATAGGACGGCACGCCGATCGGGCAAGCACCGGCGTCGCGGAAGGCGGGCGCTTCCCAGGAGGCGATGTCGTTGCCTTCTTCGTCGATCAGGTTGTCGTTGCCGGCAGCCGAGTAGTAGGCGACACCTTCTTCGCTGACCTGGTTGGCGGCAACAGCGACGGGGCCGTCCTGGAAGAAGGGCTCTTCGAAGTAGAAGACGTCGTCGGCGATCACCTCGGCCCCCGCTCCCCCCGGGGTCGGTTCGGCAAGCTGTTCGATGTTTTCGGCGAATTGGATTTCGCCGTTGAATGCACTGGCAAAAGCGAGGCCGGCGCCGGGGGCGAGGTCATGGACGATCTGCGCCATTGCCCGCCCCTCGTCGCTCGCTTCCTCGGTTGCTTCAATCTCATCGACGACGTCGACTTCACCGACGTGACCGCAGGGATTGCCAGGGCCGGGCAGATCGCCCGTCGCCACGTCCTCACCCGCAGCGGTGGGGGCAGATTTGTCGGCATCGAACGAGTCGGAGAGGATGCCGACCGTGACGCCGTTGCCGTCGACTTCGAAGACTTTGCGGGCTGCCGCGGCGCGCAGTTGCTGATCGCCCTCGGAGGTCGCCGCCCCGAAGCATGGGGTCACTGCCGAGGTCAGCGGCGTCAGCACCTCCTTCGCGGCGGCGACTCCCGGCACTTCGGCCAGCGCCCCCAGCTCGCCGGGTTTTGCCGCGACCGTCACCGTCTGGTAGCGGCCGCTGATGTTGACGACCTTCGCGCCGGCCTCCCGCAGGTCGGCGGCGGCGGCCACGGCGCCGCCGAGGAAGCGCACGTCGACGAGCACGCGGTTGCCGTCTCGCAGCAGGCTGCCGGGCCCCTCCGCGGCGACGCTCAGCTCGCGCGCCTGCCCCTTCGCTGGAGCGTAGCGCACCGCAGGTCTGGTCAAATCGGCCAGGCGCGGCGAGAGGACGTCGTCGCGACTTGGCGCCGCGAGGGCTGCTCCGGGCAGGCTCAGCAGACAAGCCGCAGCAAGCGCTGCGACTGCTCCCGATCCCCCGCAGGGGACGCGCTTCCCCGGCGGCGTCATGAGTTGAAAGTATCGGCCAGACACCCTGCCACCTCAACCCCCCAGCGGGCCGTATGTCGTGGACCTTGCTACGGTCCCCAACGTTAGGCCGGGGAATCGACCCGGAAAAGTCAGTGTCTAGCGCTCGCGTCGTTGCTTCACCGCATGTGCCGCGTTCGCAGCACATGAAGTGGAGGCAACCGAATGCCAACTGGAACTGTTAAGTGGTTCAGCGACGACAAGGGCTACGGGTTCATCACGCCCGACGACGGCTCTAAGGACGTCTTCGTCCACCACAGCGCGATCCTCGGCGAGGGCTTCAAGTCCCTGACCGAGGGCTCCAAGGTGAGCTACGAGTCCGAGGAAGGCCCCAAGGGCCCGGCCGCCGCGAGCGTCCAGCAGACGTCGTAGTTCGCATAGCACTTCGCAGTGCCGAGGCCCGCTCCGGCGGGCCTCTTCTTTACCCCCGCCGCCGTACCCTGCCGTTGACAACCCGAGACGACCTTCGAAACATCGCGATCATCGCCCACGTCGACCATGGGAAGACGACGCTGGTCGACGCGATGCTGTGGCAGACCGGCGCTTTCCGCAAAGGCCAGGACGTCGCCGAGCGGGTGATGGACTCGATGGACCTGGAGCGCGAGAAGGGGATCACGATCCTCGCCAAGAACACCGCGATCCACCACGCCGGCGTGAAGATGAACATCGTCGACACCCCGGGCCACGCCGACTTCGGCGGCGAGGTCGAGCGCGGGCTGACGATGGTCGACGGGGCGCTGCTGCTGGTCGACGCCTCCGAGGGGCCGCTGCCACAGACGCGCTTCGTCCTGCGCAAGGCGCTGGAGGCGAAGCTGCCGGTGATCCTCGTCGTCAACAAGGTCGACCGCCCCGACGCGCGCATCGCCGAAGTCGTCGATGAGGTCTACGAGCTGTTCATCGAGCTCGACGCCGACTCGGAGCAGATCGACTTCCCGATCGTCTACACCAATGCCAAAGCCGGCTGGGCCGCGCTCGAGGAGGGGGTCGAGGGAAGCGACCTCTCCCCTCTGCTCGACCTGATGCTGGAAAAGATCCCGGCGCCCGAGCACGACCCCGAGCATCCATTCCAGGCCTACGTGACCAACCTCGACGCGGACCCCTACGTCGGCCGCCTGGCGCTCTGCCGGGTGCGCCAGGGGACGGTCCGCAGCGGACGGCCGATCGCCTGGTGCCGGGCCGACGGCAGCGTCGAGCGGGCGACGATCAGCGAGCTGTACGTGACCGAGGCGCTCGACCGCGTCGCCGCCGCCGAGGCCGGTCCGGGCGAGATCATCGCCGTCGCCGGCCTGCCCGAGGTGACGATCGGCGAGACGCTCGCCGATCCCGACGACCCGCGGCCGCTGCCGGTTATCAGCGTCGACGAGCCCTCGCTCTCGATCGTGGTCGGCATCAACACCTCGCCGTTGGCCGGCACCGAGGGCAGCAAGCTGACCGCCCGCCAGATCCGCTCGCGCCTCGACCAGGAGCTGGTCGGCAACGTTTCGATCCGTGTCCACGACACCGAGCGACCCGACGCCTGGGAGGTGCAGGGACGCGGCGAGCTGCAGCTGGTCGTCCTGCTGGAGATGATGCGCCGCGAAGGCTTCGAGCTGACCGCCGGCCAGCCGCGGGTGATCGTCCGCGAGATCGACGGCAAGGATCATGAGCCGGTCGAGCGCCTGGCTATCGACGTGCCGGAGGAGCACGTCGGAGCCGTCACCCAGCTGCTCGCCACCCGCAAGGGTCGGCTCGAGCAGATGGCCAACCACTCGACCGGCTGGGTGCGGATGGACTACCTGGTCCCCGCGCGCGGCCTGATCGGCCTGCGCACCGAGTTCCTCACCGAGACCCGCGGCGCCGGCCTGATGCATCACGTCTTCGACCGCTGGGAGCCGTGGGCGGGCGAGCTGCGGATCAGACCCACGGGCTCGCTGGTCTCCGATCGCCGCGGCGCCAGCGCCAGCTACGCGCTGCTGGGCCTGCAGGACCGCGGCACGCTCTTCGTCGGCCCCGGCGAGGAGGTCTACGAAGGGATGGTGGTCGGCGAGAACGCCCGCGCCGACGATCTCGACGTCAACGCGATCAAGGAGAAGCAGCAGACCAACATGCGCGCCGCCAGCGCCGACGTCCTGGTCCGCCTCTCGCCGCCCAAACGCCTCTCGCTGGAGGCGGCGCTCGAGTTCCTGCGCGAGGACGAGTGCGTCGAAGTGACCCCTGAATCGGTGCGCCTGCGCAAGGTCGAGCTAGACAAGACCAGGCGCCAGAAGGCCGCCCGCCAGGGCAGCCGCGTCGCCTGAGAACGAAAAGAGCCGCCGGAGGTGGAGGACCTCCAGCGGCTCGCTCCTAGGGCCCCTGCCCTAAGTCTTCGGCCGGCCGCACGGCGGCCGACCTGACGCTCAGACGGTAGCCGCGGCCTGCTCGGCCTGGCTGTCCTCGGCGGCCTTCGCCTTCGCTTCGGCCTCCGGCGTCTTCTCGTCGATGTTGCGCGGCAGCAGCACCTCTTTGGCGATCACCAGGCGCTGGATCTGGCTGGTGCCCTCGTAGAGCTGCATGATCTTCGCGTCGCGCATGAGTTTCTCGACTGGGTACTCCTTGATGAAGCCGTAGCCGCCGTAGACCTGGACGGCATCGACGGTGATCTCCATCGCCGAGTCGGCGGCGAAGCGCTTGGCCTCCGAGGAGACCTTGGTGTTGCGCTGGCCCTGATCGAGCAGCACGGCCGAGTGCCAGACCAGCAGACGGCCGGCGTCGACCTTGGTCGCCATGTCGGCGATCATGAACTGGATCGCCTGGTGCATCGCGATCGGCACCCCGAACTGGACCCTTTCCTTCGAGTACTCGGCGGCGTACTCGAATGCGGCGCGGCCGATGCCGACGGCCATCGCCGAGACGCCCGGACGGGTGCGGTCGAGGGTCATCATCGCCAGCTTGAAGCCGTGGTTTTCCTCGCCCAGCAGGTTCTCGGCGGGGACCTCGACTTCGTCGAAGGAGATGGTCGCAGTGTTGGACGCCCGCTGGCCCATCTTGTCCTCCTTCTTGTCGACGGTGACCCCGGGGGAGTCGGCGTCGATGACGAAGGCGGAGATGCCGCGGTGACCGGCCTCCGGATCGGTCTTGGCGTAGACCGTGAAGTAGTCGGCGTAGCTGCCGTTGGTGATGAAGCACTTGGAGCCGGTGACGACGTACTTGTCGCCTTTCTTCACGGCGCGGGTCTTCATCCCCGAGACGTCGGAGCCGGCGTCGGGCTCGGTCAGGCAGAAGGAGGCCAGCTTCGGCTCCTCGGCCAGCATCCCGAGGTACTTCTTCTTGGTCTCCTCGGAGCCGCCGAGGGTGATCGGCGCCGAGGCAAGCCCGTTGGCCATCAGCGAAGTGCCGATGCCAGAACAGCCCCAGCCCATCTCCTCCTCGATCAGGCAACCGGAGAGGTAGTCGAGGCCAGGACCGCCGTAGGCCTCGGGGATGTGGGTGTTCATCAACCCCACCTCCCAAGCCTTGTCGATGATGTCCTGCGGCCAGGTGCCCTCTTTGTCGTGCTCCCAGGCGACCTTGCGGATCTCTTTCTCCGCGAAGTTGTGCGCCAGCTCGCGCAGATCCTTCTGCTCGTCGGTCAGGGTGAAGTCAACCACTGCTCGAAGCTCCTTTATCTCGGTGGGAGAGGCCGATTGACTGGTCAGTCAACCAGTGCGAAGGGTAGCGGATAGCGAACCGCAATCGCGGCCAGCGGACCGAAAACTCCGCTTGGAGTGAGCTTTTCGGCCCGCCGGCGAAGAGGGGGCTACCCTGGGTGCATGGTGGCGCTGATCGATCTGCAGTCGGGTTACGTGTTGGTCGCGATAACGCTCATCGCCCTGCCTGTCGCCGCCACCGCCTTTGCCCGTTCGGGACCGGCCTGGCAGGGACTCGGCAAGGGGCCCTTCGCGATCGAGCAGGAGCTGCCGCCGAGCCGGCTGGCGCAGCCCGCGCCGCCGGTCGACCGCGCCCTGCAGGAGGCCGAGGCGCGGCAGATGCTGGAGGCCAAGTCCTACCGGCGGCGGCAGCGTGGCGAGCCGCCGATCGACGTCGAGGCCGAGGTCGCCCGGCTGCTCGATGCCCCCGGTGCGGCCGGCCCCGGGATCGACGAGAAGCTGCGCGAGGAGGTGCGCCAGCTGGTGATCGCAGGCAACGAACGACGGATGCGCCGCGGCGAGCAACCGCTCGACGTCGAGCGCGAGACGGAACGCCAGCTCACGGCTTTGTAGGATCGGTTCGATGGCCGCCGAGCGGGAGAACCTGTACGAGGTCGAGGAGCTGCTGATGCAGCCCGGGACCTACTTCAATCCGCAGACCGAGGTGCTGGTCGTGGTCGACGACTCGACCTCGCTCGACCAGGAGGTCTTCAACATGGAGGACTACGAGGGCGCCGATTGGGTGCGGATCTCCGATGACGTGCCGGTCGACGAGGACCGCCGCGACCGCGCCCTCGAGGAGTTCCAGACCCACTACCACCCGGGCTCGGGCGGCTCGATCTCGGCGACCGCGCTGGAGCAGGGCGACGACGAGCTGGACGAGGACGAGGACGGCCAAGAGCCGGGCCGCGAGGACTAGCGCCTCGATGCTCGAAGCCGGCGAAGCCGCCCCCGACTTCACGCTGCCCGACCAGGACGGCGCCGAGCTGACGCTCTCCGAGCTGCGCGGCCAGACCGTCGTCCTCTACTTCTATCCCCGTGCCGACACGATGAGCTATAATTGCAGTAATGGCAGCGCGAGCAGCCATCGGCATCATCCGAGTCTCTGAGCGCAAGCAGCGCGGCAAGAAACCGGGCCGCGAGGACTCCTTCGTCTCGCCGCACGACCAGCTCGCCCGGATCAAGGAGACCTGCGAGCGACAGGGCCTGACGCTGAAGAGCACGGCAGACGAAATCGACGTTTCCGGCGGCAAGCCGCTGGAGGAGCGCCGCGGTCTACGGGAGGCGATCGAAGCGATCGAGGCCGGCAAGGCAAGCGTGCTGATCGTCGGCTACTTCGACCGGCTCGTCCGCAGCCTGCGTGTCCAGGGCGAAGTCGTCTCGCGGGTCGAGGCTGCCGGCGGCGAAGTCCTGGCGGTCGACTACGGCGCCGTCTCGGAAAAGACCGCGGCGCAGTGGCTGTCCGGCACGATGATGGGCGCCTTCGCCGAGTATTACCGCCGCTCGGTCGGGGAGCGCACCGCCGAGGCCCAGGCGAGTGCCGTCGCCCGCGGGGTCTGCCCCTTCCCCGATGTTCCGCCGGGGCTGGAGTCGGGCGGGGACGCGCGGCTCGTCGCCACTGCGGAGGCGCCCATCGTGGTCAAGGCGTTCGAGATGCGAGCCGAAGGGGCGACGATCAAGGACATCCGCGCCTTCCTCGGCGAGCACGGGATCGAGCGCAGCTACCACGGCGTCCAGTCCATGCTCTCCTCGCGCCTCTATCTCGGCGAGATCCACTTCGGAAAACTGGTCAACACGGCAGCGCACGACGCGATCGTCCCCCGCGAGCTGTTCGACCGCGTGCAGCGGAACAAGGTCCCGCGCGGCCCGCGTCCAAAGTCCGACCGCCTGCTGGCCCGACTCGGGGTGCTGCACTGCGACGAGGGAGCGAGAATGGTGGTCGGCACGCAGAAACAGAACGGCCGCACCTACCCCTTCTATCGCTGCCCGCCGGTCGGGGACTGCAAGCATCGAATGACGATCAGCGCGGAGATGGTCGAGGAGGCCGCGGTTAAGGCGACCAAGAAACGCCTCGCCGACGAGGAGGGCAAGGCGTCAACCGAGGAGAACGCGCGCGAGGCGGCCGCCGCCCATGAGAAGGCACAGGCCGACCTCGATGCGGCGATCCGAGCCTTCGCCGGAGTCGAGGGCGAGCGGGCGGCGCAGGAACGGCTAACCGAACTTCGCGAGGCGCGCGACGCTGCCAGGGAGCGAGACGAACAGCTACGGGATGCGGGCTCGACGCTTACCGTGACGATGGGGGATTGGGATCGGCTCAGCCTTGAGGCTCAGCGTGGGCTTATTCGCGCCACGGTGAAGTCGGTGACGATCGGCCAGGGACGCGGGCGCGACCGAATCACGGTCAAGCTGTTCGGCGAGTAGGCGGCGCGCCTCGGCGTCGAGGATGCGACGCACCTCCCTGCGCACTTGATTCGGAAGATCGCCCGCGCCTGGGCTCATAGCTCGAACTCCTTGTCGGCGACCACAGTCGCGCCCTCGTCTTCCGCCGGAAGCTCCCACGCCGCGAGCGCCCTGCCGTCGCAGAAGTGGCAGCGGAAGGCGACGTCGTAGCGCCCGCGTTCGTAGCGCGCCCGCTCGGGGTCGGGAAAGGCGACCTCCTCGCAGGAACGGCAGAACCGCAGGGTCTTTTGGTCGACCTCCTCGAGGAAGGTCTCCGGACCGTTGCGAAGGCGGGTTACGAGGCGCTGAGACTTCCAGCGACGGCGGGCCCGCCCCTCCCGGAAGGCGAGGTAATCGGAGCGCAAGCGCTCCTGCTCGCTACGGGACCGCTCCTCATTGGCAGCCTCCTGACGCAACCAGGAGACATCGGCTGCCGCCAGCAGCTCCCCCGCCCGGGACGCGACGCGAGCCTTGCGCAACGCCGGCCCGTCGCCAAAGCGCCGGGCCAGATCCCCGATCTCTTCGAGCTGGCGCACCCGCTGATGCTCGGCGAGTCCGTCGAGGAGGGGTTGCCGCTCGGCGCTCGGCTCGCCCTCGGCGAGCCGAAGATGCAAAGGGTCGGCGAACATCGCGCCGAGCGCCAGTAGCGCCTGGCGCTCGGCATCGGCCAGCTCCTCCTCTCGCTCCAGCGTGATCTCCAGCCCCTTGGCTGCGAGAGGGCCAAGGCGACCGGCACCCCAGTCTCGGTGACGCCACCTCCGCAGGTGCTCGCGGAGTGCGGCGGGGTCAGAACGCAGCCGCTCCCGTTCGGCGTCTTCTCGCGTCGCTCTGCCTCCTCGCGCCGGCAGGCTTCGTCGTAAGGCCGCCGAGCAGCACGGAGGACAGCGAGGAGATCGACGCTTTCATCCTCGCCCGCGAGCCACTCCGGCGCGACCAGCGAACGGTCGATGTCCCGCGCCAGACCGGTAGCGGCGACGAGCATCCGTTGCTGGTCAACCGCCCGCCCGCAGGTGGCGAGGAACGAGTGCGCTCGCTTCTCGCTGGTGGTGATGAACAACAGCGGCGGGCAGTACTCGTTGCGCTGCCGCCAGCCTTCGAGCTCGGCGTATTCGCCGTAGTCCTCGGCCTTCCCTTTGAGCTGGCGGGCTGACATCGTCCCGAGGTCAAGCGCGACCAGGCCGAGCAGGATGCGTCCATCCGCCTCGGCGATCTGAATGCAGGCGTCGGGCGCCACGGCGTGCTCTTTGCCGTCATAGCCCCGGAACGCCTCCCGTGCTTCCGCCTCACGCTCGAAGCCGGTGCGCTGCAGGTCCTCCGGCAGCCCGGTCTTCAGCGTCACATACAGCTCGCTGATCGCGGCGGCGTGGGCGAGGAAGAGCGGATTCGGCTCGCGCCGCTCGCCCCCGCGGGGGGGTGGTCCTCCTTCGGCGATCGCCTCGCCCTTCCGCGTCGGCCATAGATGATGCGGTGCCGAGCCGCGTTCCCGATAGGGACGAGTTCGCCCGAGGAGGCCGAGCTTGGCGAGGCGGGCGGTTCGATAGCGAAGCGTTCGTGGCTGGATCTCGGGCGACATCAAACTGGCGAGCTGCGTCTGGGTCAGGACCCGGAGGAAGGAGAGGAGATCGAGGATGCGACGGTCCAGGTCAGAGAGCGCGGGGGTCCGAGCTGAGGAGCGAGTGCGGGTGGGGCGAGTTCCACCGAATGAGGAGCTAGCGGCCATCACCGATCTCCTACTTTGGTGGTAGAGACTCGGGTGCGCCCGACCCGTCGCCATTCCGCGCCCTGATTGCCGAATCCGCAGGCTCCTGCCTTGCCAATCGGCTTCGGAGCGATTGGCAAGCTCGCCAGGAACGCGCCGGGCCACCAGGGCACGGCTGCGGTCTCGGTTTGCGGCGACTCGGCTCTCGACGAAAACAGGCATCTACCTATCTGTCGTTTGAGCCGACCAGATCCGGCATTTTTTTCAATGGAAAGGGCTCCACCATGACTACAGAGGCCCGAGAGCCGAAAGTGGACACCGATTTCTTCTCGATCGACCTGCGCTCCATCTCTATAACAGGGGCACGAGCAGGGAAATTGGACCCCTTATGTGACGGCTGTGTGATGAATTCGGCCGGCGGGCTGACCTTGACCGCAGGCTTTGCCATGATTTCTGCGATGAAGCAGCAGCTTCACATCAAGGTCAGCGGTGGCCTGGAGGGCGATTTCGTCGTGACCGAGGAGCGCGGCGCAGACGAGTTCGTCATCACCCGCGAGTCCGCCCCCTCGTTGAAGGGCATCCGTGAGCGTGCCGGCGCTCGCGAGGCAACCGACGAGGAGTTCGCTGCCTTCGAGGCCGACCACGGCCCGTTCCTCCCGCCTGACGGCGAGGGGTAAGACTTGGCCAAGGGGCGGACGCCCTCCCCTGCGGTCTTTGACGACGCCCTGTTCGATTTCGATGTCGAGCGGGCGAGCGATGCCGGCGCCGACGCCGCGCGGGCCGCGCGAAAGCGCTTTGAGGGAGAGGGGATTCCGCGCGACGAGTTGCGCCTCTGCGAAGCAGAGGGCGCCGAAGGCAATGAGCTACCGCATTGCCTCAAGGTCTACCTGCCGCCTCCGGCCGGGCGTTTCGGAATGGTGTTCCAGGTGGAGATCGTCGCCGGTCGCGGTCAGTTGCGCTACATCGCTTTCGGCGTCCGCCACCATCCCCGCGAGTCGAATGCCGAAAGCGTCTACGAGGTCGCGCACCGGCGCCTTCGCGACTAGCCTTCGAGTCTCTCGGCGGCTTTAGCCAGTTCGGAGACCGCGACGCCGAGCGCCGCCGCGATGCCCTTGGCTGGTGACAACCCTGGATCGCGACGCGGCGGACTCCCCGCGAAGCAAGACGAGATGACGGAACGAGCCGTTCTCACCCAGATCCTGCTCCTCCATCCCGACCGGCTGACGATCCTCGAGCTCTCCCTACGGTAGAGGGCGGCGGCGAGAGCTTCGCGAAGAAAGACGCGGTCGAGCGGGCGGTACGGGAGGCACGAATCGTCACCGGCGACCTCGGCTTCCTGCACGACGTCGGCGGCCTGGCAGCCGTCCGCGGGTCTCCACTCTGGTCCGCATAGTCGTCGTCGACAACGACGGCGGCGGACTTCGGCTGCCTCTTGGCGGGCCCGGATGGCCTTTCAGGCGTTCACAAGGTGTGTAGGCGGGTCAGCTAGGTGACCCGCGCGGGGTCGACGTGGCCAAGGCGGCAGAGCTCTTCGGCCTGTCGCACCGTAGGCTTGAGGATCTGGCGAGTCTCCCCGACGCGCTGGCCGCCGGGACCGGCCTGATCGAGGTCAAGACCGACCGCAGCTCGAACGTCGAAGCTCACCGGGGCTCGCGGCCCGGGTGCACGCGGCGCTTCCTCAGCTAGCAGGAGATCGGCCCAGCTTCGCGCCCCGGCCCGGGCTGCCATGCAGAGCCGTAGAGCGTCGTTTCCGGATCGGAGTAGACCCTCTTCAGGCAGGTACCGTCGGTGTTGATCGCCATGAGCGCATCGCCTTTCTTCGGGTCCGTGTAGCCGTTTTCGACGACGCGGGTGCGGGTGAACGCGAGGCGCTGTCCGGACGGATCCCAGCTGGGCCAGGCGAGCAACTTGTGGCCGCGGAGCATGAGCCGCGATCGAGGGAAGGTGCCGACCCGGGTGACCCGCAGCTCGTCGATCGGCGGCGAGCCGTCGTCGATCGCGCTCGCCCTCCAGTTCTTCCAGCGGATGAAGGCCACTTCCGATCCATCGGGTGAATAGACGGGTTCCGACGCTTCCCGAGCCAGCAGCGAGACGTGGCCGGTGCGCAGGTCGACGGCAACCGCACTGCTCCCCAACCAACCGACCGTCCCGGCGAGCTTCGAGCCATCTGGAGAGAACGAACTCGGTTCGAATTCCGTGCGCAGCCGCCTCGCTCGCCGCACCGAGCCCGACATGACGTTGAGGAGCCAAATGGAGCCCTTGTACAGATAAGCGACCGTGTGTCCGTCTGGCGCCATCACCGGATCGCCGCCTTCGAGTGAGGCGCGCCTGAAGAAACGGATCCCCGGCCCGTTGGCTTCGGCCACTCCAACCACTTCCCCGCTCCACTCTCCATAGGCCCCGAACGTCAGTAGGCTTCCGTCGGCCGACCACGATGGCCGGCTCCAACCAGCCTCCTTGATCACGGTCTGAGGAGATTCTCCGCTAGGACTCATAGTGATGATGTCCTGCCCGAGCTCAACTCCCGCGTGGGCCAAGACCGTGATCTGCGGTCCCTCGGGGGCAGCTGCCCGCGCGGGCTGGGAAGTTCCCAAAAGGAGAAGGAGACATACCAGGGCGGATACGGAAACGGCACGAGCCACGCTCCCAACCCTATATCCAGGCCGAGTTTGACGGAGACCCTGATCTACCCCCGAAAAACTGGAAGAAGGGAACTCCCAAGCCATGCCACGACAGAAGAAGTACCCCGATGAGCTGCTCGATCGCGGTACCCGGATGGTCGCCGAGTCCGGACACCTTCCGTCGGCCGTCCCCGGCCCGGCTGGCATTTCTGTCTTGAGCGGATTTCAGTAGGGCCGCGGGCCTCAGCGGACCGGCGTTTCGCAATTGATCTAGCCTCCTGGCCGTGCTTGAGCCAGGCGACAGAGCGCCGACCCTTCACGCTGCCCGACCAAAACGGCGATCCGGTCAAACTCACTGACTTCAAGGGTCAGATAATTGCACTGTATTTTTATCCCTGCGCCGACACCCCCGGCTGCACGACGCAGGCCTGCGGAGTGCGAGACCGGGGCGACGAGTACGCGGCCGCCGGAGCGCGGGTGATCGGCGTCTCGCCGGACACAGTCGAGGCGGTGAAGAAGTTCGCCGAGAAGCTCGACCTCGACTTCACGCTGCTGGCCGACGCCGATCACGCGGTCGCCGACGCCTACGGGGCCTGGGTCGAGAAGTCGATGTACGGCAAGAAGTACTGGGGCGTGCAGCGGGCGACGTTCGTGATCGACGGCGACGGCAAGGTCGTCAAGGTCTTCCCGAAGGTGTCGCCGAAAACGCACGACGACGTGGCCTTGGAAGCCCTTGCCGAACAGAACCTGTCCCGGTAGGGGTTCCACTTAACTTTTCCGAAGACCGACGGAGGCTGTCCGCGAGCGTGGCCGCGGAAAAGGTACAAGACGTTCCACCCCTACCGGGACAGGTTCTCAGGCACCTACGGTTACGACGAGGATGAAGGCGCCGTAGAGGGCGAACCAGGCGACTACTGCCGGTAGCTGGAAGCGACCGCGGCGGTGTAGGGCCTCGTAGGCGAGGAAGCCGCCGGCGAGGCCGAGGCCGATCGAGAGCGCGGCGTTGCCGGAGAGGTGCCAGTCGGTGAAGAGCAGACCGATCCCGAAGGGGATCGTCGACTGGAAGACCATCGCACCGGTGACGTTGCCGAGCGCCAGCGCGTCCTTGCCTTCGCGCACCCAGAAGAAGCTGTTGACCTTCTCCGGCAGCTCGGTCGCCAGCGGGGCGAGGATCAGGGCCAGCACCACCGCCTCGACGCCGAGGCTCGCGGCAATCTCGAGCAGCTCCTCGACGAACAGGTGGGCGCCGCCGACCATCGCGCCGAGGCCGACCAGCAGCTGCAGGACGCAGAGCCCGAGGGCGGGGTCGCGGCGGCGCTCGGCGCGGCGCTCGAAGAGCAGCGGATCGAGGGTGTCGTGATCCTGCACGGCACCGCCGCCCGCCAGGGTGTGGCGGATATAGAGCGGATAGGCGAGGAGGGCGAATGCGCCGACCGGGATCCGCAGCGCCGCCGGAGCTCCCCAGGCCAGCGCCAGCGAGAGCCCGAAGAAGGCGAGGAAGAAGAGCAGGTCGCGCTCCAGCGTCGGGCGGTGGGCCTTTAGCGCCAGACCCTGGCTACGGCGCTCTCGGTAGGCGAAGGCGAAGAGGCCGACCAGGCCCATCGCCAGGGTGGCGAGCAGAAAGGGGGCGCCGACGATCGCCCCGATCGCGACGTCTTCGGCGCCTTCGGTGGCATCGAGGAGGGCGACGATCGCGATCAGCGTCTCCGGCATCGCCGTGCCAACCGCCGCGAGCAGGCTGCCGACGGCGCCCTCGCCGAGACCGAGGCGGTGCCCAAACCACTCGACCGCGTTGGTGAAGAGCAGCGCTCCGGCGAGGATCACCGCGAAGCTGGCGAGCAGGAGGACGGCGTCCATCGCGTGAGGCTACTGAGACTCTCAGGCGAAATAGAAGGTCAGACCGAGGACGACGTAGACGGCCAGCAGCTGCACCCCCTCGAACCAGTTCGACTCGCCGTCCTGGGTGACGTAGTTGCCGATCAGCACCGCCAGCAACAGGGCCCCCAGCTCGAAGCCGTTGAAGACCAGCGCCAGCGGGCCCGGGCCGATCAGGTAGGAGGCGAGCACCAGGATCGGCGCGACGAACAGCGCCACCTGGGCGGCGGAGCCGATCGCGATGTTGACCGAGAGGTCCATCTTGTCCTTGGTCGCGACCAGGACGGCGACCCAGTGCTCGGCCGCATTGCCGACTATGGCGACGACGATCACGCCGATGAAGAACTCCGAGAGGCCGATCGATTCCGAGGCGTGCGCGATCGAGCCGACCAGGATCTCCGACATCACCCCGACCAGCACGCCGGCGATCGCCAGGGCGATCACCGCGGTGCGGGTCGACCAGCCCCAGGTGTCCTCGTCGGCGTACTCGGGATTGAAGATGTCGCGGTGGGTCTTCAGCGAGAAGACCAAGCCGAGCACGTAGGTGGCGATCAGGACGACCGCCACCGCCAGCGAGAGCTGCTCCACGGTCGAGCCGTAGTCGACCAACTCGCTGCCCGGCATCGGCAGGCCCTTGCCCTCGACCAGCTCGAAGATCGCCGGCATCAAGAGCGCCACCGCGGCGAGCAGCAGCATCGAGCTCTGCACACTTGCGCCGGTGCGGCTGAAGGTCTGCTTCTCGCGGCCCAGCCCACCGACGAGCATCGCCGCCCCCAGCACCAGCAGGATGTTGCCGATGATCGACCCGATGATCGAGGCTTTGACGACCTCGTGCAGACCCTCGCCGAGGGCAAAGAGGGCGATGATTAGCTCCGGCGCGTTGCCGAAGGTGACGTTCAGCAGCCCGCCGACGCCGGGACCCGAGCGAGCCGCCAGCTCCTCCGTCGCACGGCCCATCAGCGCCGCGGTCGGCACGATGCCCAGCGCCGAGACGGCGAAGACGACCGTGGCCGGGGCGGCGGCCAGATCGAGCACCACAGCAATTGGGATCAGCGGCGCCAGCAGGTACGGCCAGCCGTAGGCGCTGCGGAAGAAGGAGGCGTCGAGCCTCGGCCCGTTCATTGCGGGGCAAGCGTATGCGGAAGGGCGGCGCGGCTAGCCGGCTTCCCCGGGCCGACCCAGGCCTTCCAGCAAGTCGCCGAGGCCTTCGGCTCCCCCAGCGCTGCCTGCTTCGCCCTGCAGCATGCCGAGCAGTTCGATCGGGTTGATGCCCAGCTTGATGAACAGATCGCTGATCGGCTTCGACTTGCCGGGGGCGGAGATCTCCTGTTCCTCATTGACCCCGGTCAGCTTCAGATCGGCGTCGATCGAGATGCTCTTGGGGCCGCTGCCGGAGCCCTGCGGTTCGATCGTCAGCTGCGCCGAGACCTGGCGGACGATGTCGTCGTCGCCGACATAGACGTCGACGTGCGCCGACTTCAGCGACTGTTCGACCTCGCCCTTGGCCTGCTCGATTTCCGACTTCGAGGGGAGTGGGCCGGCGGCGGCGATTTGCGCCTTGCAGGCCGGACCTTCGGTCAGCTCGACGAAGGCGTCGATGGCGCCGGCGACGTTCAGGTCGCCACTGACCTTGGTCGTGCTCGTACCGCCGACGTCGGCGCTGCCTTCGTTGCTGAGCCCTTCGACGAAGTCGGCGACCTTCAGCTTGCCCGCTTCTTCCTGGCAGGCGGTGGCACCGGCCGCTTCGCCACCGCCCTGCCCCTGCGCCTGCTCGAGCGCCGATTCGACGAAGCTGAAGGTCGTCGGGTCGACTTCGTACTCGGTGCCTTCGTAGTCGACGTAGGCGCTGTTTGGCAACAGGGTCAGGCCACCGTCGAAACTGACGTCTTCGCCGCCGATCGAGCCGTCCACCTTGGCGGTCAGGTCGAGCAGGGGCAGCTTGCCCTTGGCACCGCTCTGGAAGGGCCCGGAGAGGTCGACGCTCACGCTGCCGCCTTCCTGGCCGGAGGCGTCAACGTCGACCGCCAATTCGAGGTTGCCGCTCTCGACGCCCTGCAGGGTCGCTTCGTCGACCACCGTCTGCGGGCTCTCGCCGCTCTTGTCGCTACCGCTGCCCCCGCAAGCCCCAAGCGCAGCGGCGAGCGCGAAGACGGCGACGAAGGTGAAGAGGAATCGGAGTCGGCTCAAGGCGGTGGCCTCCTGGGTCGAACGGATGGGCGCGGGATCGTAGGCTAGACGGTCGCCCGCTCGGTCATTCGGCTTCGTCGGCGCGCTTCTCGATCTGCGGCGGCGTCCTTTCGGTGATGTTCAGCGCCAGCGGGAAGAGCAGGGCGCCGAGGAAGATCAGGATCACGCCGATCGCGACCAGCCAGCGCGAGGTCGAGAGGTGGCCGAGGAAGCCGATCGCGAAGCCGGCGATCACCAGGACGATGTAGGGCGTACCGCTGTGGGGCAGCAGCGTCGCCAGCGAGAGCGCGAAGTCGGGCACGGCCCGAGCATTATCATCGGCCTGAGCGCGGAGCGAACAAGCGTGCATATCTGATTCGTCGCGCCGTGAGCGAAGCGCGAAATTTATTTTCATGAACCCAACTTCAACCCCGGACTCAGTCGCGACCACCAAGGATGCCCTCGCCGGCGCCGGCTACCTCGCCGACGAGTCGGCGGCGCTGGTCTCCTTCCTCGCGCAGCGGCTCGGCAAGCCGATCCTGGTCGAGGGGCCCGCGGGGGTCGGCAAGACCGAGCTGGCCAAGGCGCTGGCGCGGGCCGGCGAGCGCGAGCTGATCCGCCTGCAGTGCTACGAGGGCCTCGACGAGGCCAAGGCGCTCTACGAGTGGAACTACCGCAAGCAGCTGCTGCGCATCCAGGCCGGCGGCGAGGCCGGCTGGGAGGAGGTACACGGCGACATCTTCAGCGAGGAGTTCCTGCTCGAGCGGCCGCTGATGCAGGCGATCGCCAGCCCGGAACCGGTGGTCCTGCTGATCGACGAGATCGACAAGACCGACCAGGAGTTCGAGGCGATGCTGCTGGAGCTGCTCTCCGACTTCCAGATCACGATCCCGGAGCTGGGGCAGGTCTCGGCGACGACGATGCCGACCGTCGTCCTCACCTCGAACAACTCGCGCGAGCTGACCGAGGCGCTGAAGCGGCGCTGCCTCTACCTCTGGCTCGACTACCCCGAGCTGGAGCGCGAGATGGAGATCGTCCGCCTGCACGCTCCCGAGCTGCCCGAGGCGCTGGCCCGGCGCCTGGTCGAGGTGGTGCGGATGGTGCGCTCGCTCGACCTCAAGAAGCCGCCCTCGATCGCCGAGTCGATCGACTGGGCGCGGACGCTGCTCCTAATGGGCGCCGAGGACATCGACCGCGAGACTTTCGAGCAGTCGATGTCGATCATCATCAAGCACCGAACCGACATCGACCTGGTCGCCGAGCGGGTCGGGGTGAAGCTTGCCGACCCCGTACGGCCCCAAGCCTGAGGCCGGACCTCCCGGCCTCGCCCCGAAGCTGCTCGGCTTCTGCGAGGAGCTGCGCTCCGAGGGCGTCGCCGTCGGGACCTCGGAGATCCTCGACGCCTTCGCCGCGCTGGGCGAGGTGCCGTGGACCTCGCAGGAGGACTTTCGCGAGGCGCTGGCAGCGACGATCGCCAAGTCCCAGGAGGATCGGCGGGTCTTCGAGCTGCTCTTCGAGCGCTGGTTCTTCCGCGCGGCGGAGGCGGAGGCCGTGGAGCGCGGCATCGGCGAGGAAGGACAGCGTTACGAGGGTGGCGAGCGGCTCGACATCGACGAGCTGCGCGAGCAGGTCCGCCAGGCGATCGTCGCCGGCGACGACGGCGAGATGCGCGACCTGGCGCGGCTGGCGATCGCCGCCTTCGGCCGCCAGGGCGAGGGCTCGGGTGTGGTCGGCGTCGACGTGCAGCGGATCCGCCGCACGCTGGAGCTGTCGACCGGCGCGCAGCGGGCCGAGGACGGGGGCGGCGAGCTGCCGCCGATCGACCGCGAGCAGCTCAACCGCTTCGAGCGCCACCTGCGCCGCGAGCTGGAACGCGACCTGATCGAGCGCACCGAGACGCTGCCCGCATCACGCCCGCTGGCCGAGCTGGACCGCGCCCTGCCAACCAGCCCGACGCAGGATCTCGCCGCCGTCCATCGTGCGGTCTCACAGATGAAGCGGCGCCTGGCGACGCTGGGCCACGAGCAGCGCGGGCGGCAGCGCGCGCGAACCGTCGACGTGCGGCGCACGATGCGCGCCTCGCTCGAGACCGGCGGCGTGCCGATGCACCTGCGCTACCGGCCGAAGCGGCCGCGGCGGCCGGAGATCTACGTCCTCTGCGACGTCTCGACCTCGGTCACCTCGGCCAGCGTCTTCTTCCTCTCGGTGCTGCACGCCCTGCACGACTCGTTCCGCAAACTGCGCAGCTTCGTCTTCATCGAGCGGATCTCCGAGGTGACCGAGGTCTTCGAGCACGAGCGCGACTTCCGGGTGATCGCCGAGCGGATCTCCTCCGAGGGAGGCGTCGCCGACGTCTCCGGCTACACCGACTACGGCCGCGTCTGGCTCGAGTTCCTGACCGAGATCTCCGACGACCTCGACCCGCGTTCGACCGTGATCGTGCTCGGCGATGCCCGCACCAACGGGCGCGAGCCGCACGCCGAGGTCTTCGCCCAGGTCGCCGAGCGGGCCGGGCGGCTCTTCTGGCTGAATCCCGAGCCGCGCCTCTACTGGAACTACGGCGACTCGGTGATGGCCGCCTACGAGCGCCATTGCGACGGCGCCTTCGAGTGCTGGACGACTCGCCACCTGGAGAACTTCGTCAACGTCGTCGCCGGCGGCGTCCCCGCGGCGGACTGACCAGATCCGCCGATCGATCGGCGATCATCACGAAACTCGACAAGGAGAAGAGATGGAACCCTCGTCCTATCCGGTCACTTTCTCGGTCGATTACCCCGACCGGCAGCTGAACCGCCTGACGACCTTCTTCCGGATCTTCACCGTGATTCCGATCGCGATCGTCGTGGCCCTGTTGCCGGGCGGCAGCATCGGCACCTACGGCGACTACGGCGCGATGTTCTCGATGGGGAGCCTGATCTTTGCGCCAATCGTCCTAATGCTCCTCTTCAGGAAGAAATACCCGCGCTGGTGGTACGACTGGAACCTCGAGTTCCTGCGCTTCGGCAACCGCATTGGCGTCTACCTCGCGCTGATGGACGACGAGTACCCCTCGACTGACGAGCGCCAGGCGGTCCACCTTGACTTCCCCTATCCCGACGCGGAGCGCCTCGAAAGAGGATTGCCGCTGGTCAAGTGGCTGCTGGCCATCCCTCACTACTTCGTCCTCTTCTTCCTCTACATCGGCGTCTTCTTCGCTGTGATCGGCGCTTGGTTCGCGATCCTCTTCACCGGCCGCTACCCACGCGGCATCTTCGGCTTCGTTGAGGGCACGATCCGCTGGCACAATCGCGTCGTCGGCTACGCCTTCACCCTGGTGACCGACAAGTACCCGCCGTTCCGGCTGAAGCCCTGAGGGAGCTCAACAGGCGACCGGTCAGTCGTCGTCTCGTTCGCGACGCTGGATCTTTCTTCGTGCCGAAGTCATGAAGGCAACGAGCCGCCGGTCAAGGCGACGGCCGTGCCGACAAGACCCGCTGCGAGAAGGGTTAGGACGACGCTGCTGCGCAGCACTAGGAGGACGATCGCGGCGGCGGCGAGCACGGGGATCTGCCAGGTCTCGGTCAGGGCCGAAGCCAGGGGGATCGACGAGCCGACGATCGCGCCGATCGCGGCTGGGCCGGCGCCGTCGAGGAAGGCGCGGGCGCGGCTGTCGGCGCGCAGGCGGTCGAAGCGCTCGGCGCCGAGCAGGATGAAAGAGAACGAGGGCGCAAAGGCGACCGCGGCGGCGAGCAGCGCCCCGCCGACTCCGGCCGCCGCATAGCCGACGACGGCGACGGTGTGTACGACCGGACCCGGGGTGACCTGCCCCAGCGCGACCGCGTTGAGGAACTGGGCATCGCTCATCCAGTGGTAGCGGTCGACCGCGTCGGCCTGCATCAAGGGCACGATCACGAAACCGCCGCCATAGGAGAGGGCGCCGACCTTGAAGGCGACCCAGGCGAGGGCACCGATGCCACCGGTAGTGGCGAGGGCGAGAGCTGCCGTGGCGCCGTTGTTGACGGATTCGGCAAAAATGCGCCAC
>DATANV010000011.1:0-1945 GCA_036266075.1 Solirubrobacterales bacterium | reverse complement strand
AGCGCGCTACGCGATGACCACCTTCGAGCTCGGCAACGAGCCCTATTTCGGCGAGATGTCGGCGGCCGAATACGCCGACACGGTGCGGCCGACGCTGGAAGAAGTGAAGCGGCTCGGGCTGCCGGCAAAGATCGTCCTGCCGAGCCGCGTGTACGGCAGCGACACCTCCTGGATGGACACCCTCTACGAACGGATCCCGGATCTCAACGAACTGTTCTTCGCCTTCGCCGACCACCCTTACTGGTACGCGCACGATCCGGCTCAGGTCGGTCCCGCCGGCCCCTTCGGCCGGATCGAAGCCCTGCGCCGCAGGATGAACGAGCTGGGAGCTAACACCAAGCCGATCTTCATCACCGAGTACGGGGAGTCGACGGCCAGCTGCGGCGAAGAGTGCACCAGCGAAGCCGGCCAGGCCGAACACCTCTCGGCGATGATCAGCGCGGTCACCGCGCGCCCCGACTGGGGAGTGAAGATGCTTTCGGTCTTCCAACTGCGCGATCGCGGCACCGCCAGCGGCGACCGCGAGCTGCAGTTCGGCCTGCTGCGCGAGGACGGTACTCCGAAGCCTTCCTACGCAGTGGTCAGCAGTGCGATGCAGCAGTACCGCGGATAACCCGGACCCGTCTGGACATGTGTCCAGATGTAGGTCGATCGCGAGGAGATCGCGGCACAGAGCCCGATGGGAGTTGCGCGATGCGCAGCCACACTCCTATACGCCCCGCAACGATTCTTGCAGCGACCCTGCTCGCCGCCGCCCTGACCTTCGCGTTCACGGCTCTTGCCGCGCCCGCCTCCGGCGCGACCCCCGCCACCTGCGCGAAGCTGGCCAAGCGAATCGCCGCCGGGCAGGCGACGACCTCCGCCGTGCGGGCCAAGCGGCGCGGCGCGCTGCGTCGCTGCATAGTGCGCTACCGCCGTTCGACCCTCCAGCGCCGGCCGCCGAGCGCACCGAGCGATACCACCGCCCCGACCGTCGCCTGGCAGGAGCCGAGCGCCGACGCCACCGTCAGCGGCAAGCTGAACGAGTCGAACTGCACGGCGACCGCCGGCGACGCCGCCGGCGTGGACCGGGTCGTCTTCAAGGTCGACGGCACCACCCTCAACAGCGAGAGGGTCGTTCCGTACAACTGCATCGTCGACACCACCAAGCTCGCCGACGGAACCCACACTCTCACCGCCACGGCCTACGACGCCACCGGCAACTCAAGCTCCGCCTCGATCTCGGTGAAAGTGGCGAACACCCAGGCCAGCAAACCGATCCCCTCCCCCGAACCTGAACCCGAACCTACTCCTGCTCCCGGCGACGTAGTCGCACCCAACGTCAGCTGGCAGGAGCCCGCATCCACCAGCACGGTGAGCGGCAAGCTGAACGAGTCGAACTGCACCGCCGCCGCCTCGGACGCGGTCGGCGTCGAACGGGTCGTCTTCAAGGTCGACGGCACGACGCTCAATACCGAGCGGGTCGTCCCCTATAACTGCGTCTTCGACACTACCCAGGTTGCCGACGGGACCCACACGCTCAGCGCCACGGCCTACGACGCCGCCGGCAACTCGCGCTCCACCTCGATCTCGGTGAAAGTGGCGAACACCGCAGCAGCGCCTGCACCGGCACCCGAATCTGCGCCCGCGCCGTCGCCAAGCAGCGGCGGCCTGGTGATCGGCGTCGATGGCGGCTACGGCGGCTGGAGCAGCGCCGAAACGACCTACCGCGCGCAGCTGAATGCGGCGGTCACCCGCCACGAGTGGGCCCTAGGGCAACCGGTCAACGCCCAGGACGCGCTGGTTCTCAAGGCCGCCGCCCAGGTCCACACCCGGATCCACGCCCTGCTCGGGGGCAACCAGCTCGGCGACGCGACGCATTACCGCGAATGGGTCGTCGCCTTCATCCGCCGCTACGGCCTCGGCGGCAGCTTCTGGGCCGAGCACCCCGAGCTGGACGAAGCGC
>DATANV010000010.1:0-55942 GCA_036266075.1 Solirubrobacterales bacterium | reverse complement strand
GGCCGGGGGACCCTCCTCACTCGCAACTCGTCGATGGAGAGTGGTGCCGCTGTCGCCTCTAGCTTCCGGCTCCTCCCGCGCAAAACGTTCGGAGGACGCCCCACCCTCGCCCCACCGCGCGTGAGCGGCTTCGTCGGCGATGTCGGCTACCTCTGCCCCGTAGTAGCGGGGGTGGGGGACGAAGTTTTGGAGGATGACCTCCTGGATGTGGCCGTAGCGCTCTTGCAGAGCTGCGATGGCTTCGAGGGATTCGAGCTGCTCCTGCTCGGTCTCGCCGATTCCGACCAGGATCCCGGTCGTGAAGGGGATTTTGAGCTCGCCAGCCGCTTCAATGGTCGCGAGGCGTTTTGCCGGGTGCTTGGTGGGGGAGCCGGCGTGGACCGTCTGCATGAGGCGCTCCGAGATCGACTCGAGCATTAGGCCCTGCGAAGCAGTGACTTCGCGCAGGCGAGCAAGGTCGTGCTGGTCGAGAACGCCGATGTTGGTGTGCGGCAGGATGCCGCGCTCCAGGGACCGTTCGCAGGCCCAGATCACATAGCTGGTGAAGTCGTCATGGCCCCACTCAGCCAGGCGCGCGGCGACGACGGGGTTGACCTCGGGGCGCTCGCCCGTGAGGAGGAGCAGCTCCTTTGCATTACGGCGTTCCGCCTGGTCGAGCTGGCGTTCGACCTCCTCGGGTGCGTGCAGGTGGGCTTGGTGCGTCGCGAAAGCGCAGTACTTGCAGTAGCACTGGCAGGTGCGCGAGAGGGAGAGGGTGTAGTTGCGCGAGAAGGTGACGCGACGCACGACGCCCAAGCTACTGCAAGCATGCCGCCGCCGGGCCGTAGTGGCCCGGCGGCGAGCAGAAGTCGCGAAGCGCTAGACGGCGCTGCCGGCGCCGGGCTTCGGCGCAGCGGGCGCCTTGACCCGCTCGGGCGGTTCCGTGGGAGCCGGCCCACCCGGCTCAAGCACGAACCGGTAGACCGCCGCCGCGACCAGCGCGCCGACTATCGGGCCGGCGATGTAGGGCCAGACGCCGCCCCACTCGTTGCCGACCAGGGCCGGGCCGAACCAGCGGGCCGGGTTGAAGGAACCGCCGTCGAGCGGCCCGCCGACCATCACGATGAAGCCCAGCGTCGTGCCGATTGCCAGCGGGGCCCAGTCCTTGACGCTCTTGCGCGAGTAGACCGCGGCGAGGATCACGAGCACCAGGCAGAAGGTGCCGACCGCCTCGACGATCGCTCCCTGGAAGTTGCCGCCGAGCAGGCCGCTGACGGTAGCCGCGCCGTAATGCGTGGCCCGCCCCTCATCGAGCAGCAGGCCCTTGGCGAGAAGCGCACCGAGCACCGCGCCGGAGAGCTGGGCGAGCATGTAGATGACCGCGTCGACCGCGGAGATCCGTCTGATCGCCGCGGCGGCGAGCGTCACCGCCGGGTTGAAGTGACCGCCGCTAACGACGCCGAACATCACGATCAGTCCAAACAGCAGAAAAGCGTGGACGAGACCGACGACCGCGAAATCGGAGCCGAACTGGGCCTGGTTGCCAGTCGCGACGAAAAGGATTACGACGCTGGCGATGAAGAACACCAGCAAGAAAGTGCCGATCAGCTCGGCGAGGTATGCCGCGAGTCCACGTTCCTGCACTGGTTACGCCTCCTCTGGTTTCCCTTGATCCCTACTCGCTTCGGGCGGAAGTGTATCCGGATCCGCCCCAATGAATAGGTTTCCCTGTTGAATGAAGCGAGTTGCCGCGCTGCTGGCGGCCGCTCTGCTCGCCTCCGGCGCGGCCGGATGCGGCGGAAGCGGCGCTGAACCGGGCGCGCCTGACGGCGCGACGCTGGTGCTCGACTTCGTCCCCAACGCCGTCCACTCCGGCATCTACGCCGCCCAGCGGCAGGGCTTCTACGGCGACGCCGGCGTCGACCTCACCGTGCGCCAGCCCGGCGAATCGACCGATGCGCCGAAGCTGCTGCAGGCCGGCCGCACCGATTTCGCGATCCTCGACATCCACGATCTCGGCATCGCTCGCGAGCAGGGCCTCGACCTGGTCGGCCTGATGCCGATCGTGCAGCGGCCGCTGGCCGCCGTGATCGCCGCCGGCGAAGGACCGGTGCGACGCCCGCGCGATCTGGAAGGGCACAACGTCGGAGTTACCGGCCTGCCCTCCGACGAAGCGGTCGTCGACTCCGAGGTCAGCGCCGACGGCGGCGACCCGGCTGAGGTGGACCGGGTGACGATCGGCTTCAACGCCGTCTCCTCGCTCGCCGCCGGCAGGGTCGACGCCGCAACCGGCTTCTGGAACGCCGAGGGGGTGACGCTGGAACGGCAGGGCGTCCCGGTGCGGATCTTCAAGATCAACCGCTACGGCGCCCCGCCCTACCCCGAGCTGGTCCTGACGACCTCGCGCGAGACGCTCGAACGCGAGCCGGACCTGGTCGACACGGTGGTCGCGGCGACGACCCGCGGCTACCGCCTCGCCGCTGACCATCCAGCCCGTGCGCTCGATGACCTGCTCGCCTCCGTCCCCAGCCTCGACCGCGCCGAACAGGCAGCCCAGCTTCGCGCACTGCTTCCCGACCTCCACCCTGCCCCGTTCGACCCCGTGGTCCTGCGCGAATGGGCAGCCTGGGACCTCCAGCACGGCCTGCTGGAAAAGCAGCTAGCCGTGCGAGGAGCGTTTCGTCTGGGCGGGACCGGCTAGCTCTTCCGGACACTCAGCCGAAGGCGTCCGGAGGAGCTAGCCGGTCCCGCCCTCGAGCAATCGCTCAACCAGTCGCGGCAGCTCGCGCGCCATCCGCGAGCGCGGCACGACGAGGTCGACCCCCGCCGCCTCGGCCACTTCGCGCGTCTCGACATCGACGTGCGAGTAGTAGCCGAGCACCGGGACGCCGAGGCCGACCAGCGCCTCGGGGCTCTCCCCATCGAGATCGGCGACCAGCAGATCCGCCGCGTCGAGCGGCGCCTCCGCCAGCGCCGCCGAGAGCGTCACCTCGTGCCCGGCGGCGCTGAGCATCGCCTCGACCTTGCTGCCGAGCAGCAGGTCCGGCGCCACGGCGACGACACGCGCCACTAGATCGAGCGGCGCTGGCGGAACTCCTCGCGAACGCTCTCCGGCCGGCCCCACATCTGCACGACCTCCGAACGCCCCTCGCGCACCTCGCGAACCTGCATCTCGCCGCTGACACCGTCCGTATCGAGTTTCTCCAGCACGCCGGCGACCGTATCCGCGGCGGCCGCGTGGCCGAAGCTGTGTGCCACCAGCAGCCGCCAATCCCAATCCGCCCGCGAATAGGGCCGCGCATTGATCTGGCTCAACGCCACAGCCGTATCCACATAACGGCTCTCGTCGTCGATCCGCAGATCTACCTCCAGATCCGTCCAATCAGGGGGAAGCGAATCGAGAACCAGCTTGAAATCATCAGCCAAGCCCACAAGCCGAGCGTATCTGGAAGGGGAGCTCGGGCGGCCCTCCCCACCCGGCTGGGATCAAGTAAACAGCTGCTGCAGCAGGAAGACGTTGAGGCCGATGATCATCGCCGCCAGCGTGCCGGCAAAGGCAGTCAGCCAGGCCGGGTTGGCGAGCGAGCCCATCACGTCGCGGCGGCGGGCGATCAGCAGCAGCGGCACCAGCGCGAAGGGGATGCCGAAGGAGAGGACGACCTGGCTAGCGACCAGGGCATCGGTCGGGTCGAGGCCGATGGCGAGGACGAGCAGGGCCGGCGCGAGGGTGACCGCGCGGCGGACGAAGATCGGGATGCGACGGCGGATGAACCCCTGCATCACCACCTGCCCGGCCATCGTCCCGACCGAGGAGGAGGCAAAGCCGGAGGCCAGCAGGGCGACGCCGAAGATGGTCGCCGCGTTGTCGGAGACCAGCGTCTTGAGGCCGTCGTAGGCGCCGTCGATCGAGTCGATCCCGGCCAGGCCGCTGTCGTGGAACAGGGCCGCCGCGACCATCATCATCGAGAGGTTGACGAGCCCCGCCAGGGACATCGCGATCACCACGTCGATTTTCTCGAAGCGCAGGATCCGCCGCTTCTCATCGCCGTTGCGCCCGACGATCCGGTTCTGGGTCAGCGCCGAGTGCAGGTAGACGACGTGCGGCATCACGGTCGCGCCGATGATCCCGGTGGCGAGCAGGATGCTCTCGGTGCCGGCGAAGCCGGGCACGAACAGGTGCCGCGCCACTTCGCCGCCATCCGGCTTGGCGTGGAACAGCTCGACGACGAAGGAGGCGACGACGACGCCAACCAGCGCCGTGATCCCCGCCTCCAGCCGACGGAAGCCCATCTGCTGCAGGGCGAGGATCGCGAAGGCGCCGGCACCGGCGATCACCCCAGCCGGGAAGAGCGGGGTGCCGAACAGCAGATTGAGGCCGAGCGCGGCGCCGACCACCTCCGCTATGTCGGTTGCCATCGCGACGATCTCGGCCTGGATCCAGAGGCCGATCGAGGTGCGGCGCGAGAAGGTCTCGCGGCACAGCTCGGCGAGGTTCTTGCCGGTCGCGATGCCGAGCTTCGCCGACTGCGTCTGGACGACCATCGCGATCAGGTTGGCCGCAAGGATCACCCAGAGCAGCAGGTAGCCGAACTTGGCGCCGCCGGCGATGTTCGTCGCGAAGTTGCCGGGGTCGATGTAGGCGACGGCGGCGACGAAGGCCGGGCCGAGGAACGGCCAGACCCGCCCGATACCACGGCTGTGGCCCTCGAGGGAGCGCCGAGCGGCGGCGGCGACCGCTGCCTCTCCCGGGAGAACGTCCTCGACCGTCGGCTCTACCGGCCGAGCCTCCTCGGCGGCCGGCGACAACCTCACTGCTCTCGCGCCCCGCTGGCCGGGGGTCGCAGGTCCGGGCCCGGAATCGGGGTCCCGTGGGGGTCGTGGCTCGGTTCGCCGAGCTTCGCCGCGATCAAGAGCTCCAGATCCTCGGAGATGTAGTGCTCGAGCACCTCTGCCTCCTCGTGGACGCGGTCGTCCGGCATCCCCAGCGCCTCCGAGAGGTAAGCCTCGATCAGCCGGTGGTGGCGGATCACCTCCAGCGCGACCTTCTCCCCGGCGGCGGTCAGCCTGACTCCCTTGTAGGGGGTGTGCTCGACCAGGCCCAGCTCGTCCAGCCGCTTCAGCATCGAGGTCGCCGTGGCGGGCGTCACCCCGAGTCGCTGGGCCAACTCGCCGTTGAGGACGGGACCGTCGTGCTGGCGGGAGAGCGCGTAGATCGCCTTGGCATAGTCCTCGATCGCCTCCGTATTGGGGGTTCGCGAGCGTCCACTCCTGCCGCGGGAGGCCATCAGACGGAGACCAGGAGGCCGGTTGCGTAAAGGACGGCGACCCCGCACAGCATGCCGCCAACCGCGGTCGGGTTGAGGATGCGACCGCTCTCGTCGCGCATCGCCGGCCCGATCTGAACGATCACCCTGGCTATCGCCCCCACCCCGACCCCGAAGAGCAGCGCGGCCACGCTCGGATTGAAGGATGCCGCCCCGATCCAGGCGCCCAGGATCGCCGGCGCTCCCGCGACCAGGCCGAGGCCCAGCAGGCGCGAGAGCGCCGGCCGCGCGGCCCCTCCGTCCACTCCTCGCAGCGGCGCCACGATCGCCAGGCCCTCGGTCGTGTTGTGGATCGCGAAGCCGACCACCAAGAAGGCGCCCAGCGCCAGCGCCCCGGTCGCATAGGAAGAGCCGATCGCCAGGCCCTCGCCGAGGTTGTGGAGGCCGATCCCGATCGCGACGAGCAGCGCCAGGTACGCGCCGGAGGAGGCGACCGCTCCCGACCGACGGTCGCCGCGACGGGAGAGGTGGGCATCGACGCCCGCAAGGCCGAGGTAGGCGGCCAGCACACCCAGGAACACGAGGTTCGCCCCGCCGAACGCGCCCGGTGCGCCGGCGGCGATCTCCAGACCCTCGATCGCGGTGTCGATCGCGAGGAAGGCGAGCAGGCCAACCGTGAAGGCGATCAGTGCCCCCATCCACTGGCGACCGACGCGGCGCAGGAAGGGGAGCCAGAGCATGCCGAGGCTGACGGGGATCACCCCCACGTAGATGCCCAGCAGTGCCATTAGCCCGTAGAAGCCGAGGTCGGGCTGGGGCGTCTCGCTGGCGACCGGGATCTCGGCTTCGATCGTGCCGCCGGAGGAGGTAAGGACGAAGATCCCGTAGGCCTCGCCCTCGATCCATGGATAGGAGATGTCGAGCTTGGTCGAGCCGAGCCTCTCGATCTCCAGCCCATCGGCTGCCGTGAAGGGCGCGTAGGCGTCGTTGACCGCGACCTGGGCGATCTCGACCGTGTCGGGCCCGTCGTTGCGCAGAGTGAGCTCGATCGCTCCGGGCCGCAGCACCGTGCGCTCGACGGAGACCTCCTCGACCGGTGGCCCGGTCCGCTCGCCCAGCCCTGGGCCACCGAGCAGCGCGAAGGCGCCAATCGCCACCGCGATCAGGCCGAGGGGGATCAGGCCCAGGGCCCAGGCCGGCAGGCGGCCTCGCGGGGCGCGCCCCACCTCCGCCGCCGCCTCCATCTAGGCGACCCCCCCGTTGCCGCCCCAAGGCAGCTTGCAGTAGGCGGCAGCCGCAGCGGCCGTCATCCCCGACGGATTGCCGACCCGAAAGAACCCCGTCCAGCCGAGCTCCGCGAACTCGCTGACGTGAGCGTGGAACATGTAGTCCCCGTCGAAGGGGAACTTCATCTCGAGGATCCCACGCTGGCCCTGGCCCTGGACCACCGTGTCGGTCAGCTCGCTCGGCTCCAGCGAGGTGCCGGTCGGGTAGTGCTGGAAGAAGTTGGCATGGACGTGGAAGGAGTTGATCGGGTCGAACTCGAGCGCGTTGACGAGATAGATCCGGACCAGCTCGTCCCGCTGCACCTGGATCGGCTCGTTCGCGTAGTGGAAGCCGATCGCGTTGACCGCGTAGATCTCGTTGGAGAGGTCGAAGTTGGTGTCGAAGCCGCTCATGACCATCACCATCTCGTCGGCGTCGGGACGCCCCCGCTTCGGGTCGATGACGAAGGCGCCATACAGGCCGCGGGAGATGTGGGCGGCGAGCGGCGCCACGTGGCAGTGGTAGAGGTGGAGGCCGAACGGCTCGGCATCGAATTCGTAGGCGAACGCTTCGCCGGGATCGATCTGGCCGCCACCCCGAGCCTCCCCGATCCCCGGCATCCCGTCCATCTGCGCCGGGTGGATGCCGTGGAAGTGCATCGTGTGCGGATGTTCGGAGGCGTTGACGAGGCGGATCCGCAACCTGTCGCCCTCGCGAGCGCGAAGCGTCGGGCCTGGGACCCGGCCGTTGTAGGTCCAGGCCTCGTACCTGACCCCGGGCGCGACTTCGATCTCCTTGTCCTGGGCGACGATCTCCCATTCCCGCAGGACGCCGCCGCTGGCCAGGCGCCGCGTCTTGCCGTAGTCGAAGTCGCGCAGAAGCTCGCTTGGGTCGAAGCCGTTGGCGCGGTGGTCGACCGAACGCCCGGGGGCGAAGGTCGCGTGGGCAAACCCCCCGTGCCCCCCGTGCCCTGCCGCCCCGCCGCTGCCATGGGCGTCGGCAAGCGCGGCCTCGCCGCCGAATCCTCCCCCCGAGACCAGAGCGTGCAGACCGGCGGCTGCGGGAACGGTGGCCGCAGCGCCAAGGAGGCCACGCCGACTGATCCTTCGCTCACTCATGCAGGGACAGGGTCTCCATCGCTGGGAGATTTTGACACATCTAAACCCTGTTTTCGATTCGTCTAAATCAGCTGGCGCCCAGGCGCTCCTAGAATCGGAGAGATGACCGGCGCAACCACCGTCGAGCTCGATGGGCAGTACCGGCAGCTGCGCGAGGAGTGCGGGCTGCTCGACCGATCCGGGCGCGGCAAGCTCTCGGTCGGAGGGCCCGACGCGGCCGAGTATCTGCAGGGGCAACTGACCAACGACGTCGAGGGCCTTGCCCCGGGCGAGGGCTGCTACGCGGCGCTGCTCGACCGCAAGGGACATATGCAGGGCGATATGCGGGTGCTGCGGATGACGGCCGACGAGGTCTGGCTCGACACCGAGCCGGAGGCCCTCGCCGCCGTCAATCGTCATCTGACCATGTACAAGATCGGCCGCGAGGTCGAGATCGCCGACCTCGGTGCCGAGCAGGCGATCCTGTCCCTGATCGGCCCGCGCAGCGTCGAGATCGCCGGCAGCGCAGCGCTGCCGGAGTACGCAAACGAAGCCACGACCGTGAACGGCATCGAGTGCCGCGCCGCCGGCACCGCCGAGGGGATCGACCTGATCGCCCGTGCGGGGGACGCCGAGCGGCTGCGCGAGACCCTGCTGGCCGCCGGGGCGGCCGAGGTCTCGCCGGCAGCGGCCGAGGTGCTGCGGATCGAGGCCGGCAGACCGCGCTTCGGCGCCGAGATGAGCAGTGAGACGATGCCCGCCGAGGCGGGGATCGTCGAGCGCGCGGTCGACTTCCAAAAGGGCTGCTACATCGGCCAGGAGCCGGTCGCCCGCCTCCACTACAAGGGCAAGCCCAATCGCCACCTGCGCGGGCTCGAGCTGAGCGCGCCGGTGGAGCCGGGAACGCCGCTGCGGCTCGGCGAGAAGGAGGTCGGGCGAATTGGCAGCGCTCGCATCTCCCCCGCCCGCGGTCCGATCGCCCTGGCGATCGTCCGCCGCGAGGCCGAGCTGGACTCCGAGCTGGTCGCGGGCGAGGACGGGGTAACCGCCCGCGTGGTCGACTTGCCGTTCGGCTAGATTCCGCTGCGATGGGTCCTCGGAGAGGCAGGCGAGTGCCGACAGCGCCGCGCGCTGCCCTGCTCACGCTGGCCTGCACCATGGCTGCGTTCGCGGTCGTCGGCTGCGGCGCCACGGAACGCGACACCAACCCGCGCCCGCAACCGCCGACGCGGGTCAGCGTCGCCGTAAGCGAAGGTGCCGTCGAGGTGCAGCCACCGCGCATCGCCTTCGGGCCGGAACCGACGCAGCAGATCCCCCAGAACGCGCACGCCGGCCAGCCGCAGGTGCATTCCGACGGCCCGCTGGACGTCGTCCTGGTCGCGGCCAACCTCACCCAGGCCGAATCTCGGCTCGTGCTGCGCGGCCAGGGCAAGACGATCGTCTCTCAGCCCCTGGTCCCCAGCGGCAACGTGACCATGCAGGCCAGCCTGCCGACCGGCGTCTACACGATCCGTGCCGCCGACGTCCCCGACGCCAAGCCCGGCCGTCTGTCCGTCGGCGACTACCGCAGCACGTCCGACAACGACGTTCTCCTCCCCTAGGCGCTGGAACCGGACGTGCCGGGAGTTAGACACCACTATGGGCGCTCAATCACCGGCACGTCCTGGTGTCTTGGCGTCTACGTCTGACCGAGGCGTCAGCATCGGGGTGTGACCGTCGCTCTGGCCATAGCCGTTGTGCTGCTTGCTGCGGGGCTCGTCTATGCGCTGCTGAGTAGGCCGCATGAGGCGGCGGCACCCGATTTGGGGCCGGCGATCCACGAGGCGACCTCGCGAGCGGTCGCCGACCTGCAGCGGATGAACGAGGAGTCGCGCAAGGTCGACGCCGAGACCGCCGAGGCGGCGCTGCAAAAGCGCGAGGCTGAGTTCCGCCGCCTGACCGAGCCGATCGGCGAGAACCTGAAGCGGATCGAACGCGAGGTCTCGACGATGAGCCGCGACCGCAAGACGGCCGACGGCGCGATGCGCACCCTGCTCGGCGAGATGAAGGTCGGGCTCGGCGACCTCAACACGCAGACCGGGACCCTCGTCAAGGCGCTGCGCCAGCCGAAGACGCGCGGCGAATGGGGCGAGGTGCAGCTCAAGCGCTGCGTCGAGATCGCCGGCATGACCGAGCACGTCGACTTCGAGGTGCAGGCGACGCTGCGCGGCGACGAGGGGCTGCTGCGACCCGATGCGATCGTCATGCTGCCGGGCGAGCGCCGCGTCGTCATCGACTCGAAGGTGCCGCTCGACGCCTACCTCGAGGTGCTCGAGGCGGAGGACGAATCGAGCCGCAAGGGAGAGCTGCTGCGCCACGCCCGCCAGGTCCGCGACCACATCACCAAGCTCTCCTCGAAGCGCTACCAGGATCAGTTCGAGAGCGGCGACACGCCCGACTTCGTCGTCTGCTTCATGCCCTCCGAGGCGGCGCTGCATGCCGCCTTCGAGGCCGAGGGCTCGCTCTACGACTACGCGCTGGAGCAGAAGATCCTGATCGCGACGCCGACCACCCTAGTCGGCCTGCTGCGCACGATCGAGCTCGGCTGGCGGCAGGAGCGGATCGCCGCCGAGGCACAGGAGATCGCCTCCGCCGCCAAGGACCTCTACAGCCGCATGGGCGTCTTCATGCGCCATATGTCGAAGGCCGGGCGCCAACTCGGCTCGGCGGTCAACGCCTACAACGAGGCGATTGGCTCGGCCGAGAGCCGCGTGCTGCCGCAGTTGCGCCGCATTCAGGAGCTGGGTGCCGCGGGCGGCGAGGAGGCCGAGAGCCCGAAGCCGATCGACCAGGCGGTGCGCCCGGTCGTCGCCGAGGAGCTGCATGAGCTGGAAGCCGCCGCCGACGGCCCAGCGGTCGAGCTGCCCGACCGGGTCTGAACTAGGATTGCGGCTTCCGTAAACGACCCACGGAGGAGCTGGTTTGGCCGTCGACAGCAGCGCAGTCTCGAAGTTGGACGTGGAGCCCGGCACGCTGCCGGAGACGATGGCCGCCTGGGTGATCCGCCAGGAGCGCGAGGGCGAACCGACCGACGCCTTCCAGCTCGAGCAGATCGAGGTCCCCGAGCCCGGCGCCTTCGAGGTGATCGTCCGGGTGATGGCCGCCGGCGTCAACTTCAACAACGTCTGGGCGGCGCTGGGCAAGCCGGTTTCAATCTTCGGCTACGGCGACCACCCCGAGTACGGCCATCACATCGGCGGCTCCGACGCCTCCGGGATCGTCTGGAAGGTCGGCGAGGGCGTCACCCGCTGGAAGCCGGGCGACGAGGTCGTGATCCACTGCAACCAAGCTTCCTACGAGGACGTCGAGGTACACGGACTGGACCCGCTGGCCGCGCCGAGCCAGAAGATCTGGGGCTACGAGACGACCTGGGGCTCCTTCGCCCAGTTCACCAAGGTGCAGGCCCAGCAGCTCCTCCCCCGCCCCCAGAACCTCTCCTGGGCCGAGTCCTCCGCCTACGGCCTGACCTACTTCACCGCCTACCGGATGCTGATCGACCAGTGCAAGCTGCAGCCCGGCCACAACGTCCTCATCTGGGGCGCCGCCGGCGGCCTCGGCGTCTTCGCAGTGCAGCTCTGCAAGGCGGCCGGCGCCAACGCGGTCGGCGTCGTCTCCTCCGACGAGAAGGGCGAGCTGGTTAAGCAGCTCGGCGCTGTCGACTACATCAACCGCAATGAGTTCGGCGAGATGATGCGAACCGACGAGAACCTCGCCGACAAGGCCGCCGACAAGGAGCGCTTCAAGGCCTCGCGCGACTTCGCCAAGCGGGTCAAGGAGATTCTCGGCGAACCGCCCGACTTCGTCTTCGAGCACGTCGGGAGGGCCACCTTCCCGACCTCCGTCTTCACCGTCAAGCCTTTCGGCAAAGTCGTGATCTGCGGCGCCACCTCGGGCTTCCAGCTCGATTTCGACGTCCGCTACCTGTGGATGAAGCAGAAGCAGATCATCGGCTCGCACTTCGCCAACGCCTACGAGTGCATGCGCGCCAACCAGCTGATGGCCGAGGGCAAGGTGCAGCCGGTGCTCTGGAAGACGATGGGCTTCGAGGGCGTCCCCGACGCGCACCAGTTGCTGCACGAAAACAAGCACCTCGGCAAGATCTCGATCCTGGTCGGAGCCGAGTCCGAGGACGAGGGCCGCAACGTCGATGGCCCGGGCGCGATCCGGGCGGAGGTGGGAGCGTAGATGGCTGAGCTTTGCACGCTGGACTGGCACATCACCCCGTTCCGGGCGGACCGCTGGCTCGAGCTCTGGGAGCCGGCCGCCGAGCGGATGGCCGCCTTCGGCGCTCGCGACTGGTCGCTGACCCGCTCGATCGACGACCCGCTAGCCTTCCGCCAGTCGGCCGTCTGGGAGCGCCGCGCCGACTTCGAGCGCTACTGGTACTCGGAGGAGATCGAGAAGGCGCGTGCCGCGGTCATCGACCTGCACGACCTGCCGCTGCTGCCGGCCTGGCACACGCTGCTCGCGACCGCGTAGCGGCACCTCCGGCGCGAGCCCGGCAGAGCACCCGCCAGCGGAAGACGGTGGCCGCCGAGTCCGCCCAGTCGGCGTCGCCGACCGCGACGACGCGAAATAGATGCGGGCCCGGCAGCAGTCGCCGGTACGTCTGAGGCGAGTCGCAGGAAGTCGACACGCGAACGTCCAAGCGACAGCGGAATCCAGCCCCCGACTGGCCCGAGGCGAAGGAGAAGATCGCCGTGCGCGAGCGCGTCCGCTTCGGCGGATGCGCGCGGAGGCCGGGCCGCGGCCGGAGCAGGTTGCGGCCCGCGAGAGCCGGCGATGGCGGCACCGCGCCGAGGAGGGCATAGCCAGCGGTGTAGGCGGCAGATTCCTCGGCGACGACGGTGTGCACCCTGGTACCGCCGTCGGACCAGTCGGCCCAGCCGTACTCGCGGCCGCCGAGCACCGCGGTCGCAGGCGCAGCGAGGACGACGTGCGAGCCCTCGATCGCCCGCAGCCCGAACGGCGCCGCCTCGCTCAGCAGGCCCGCCGAGAGGCTCAGGCCGGGCGGGTCGGAGGCGATCGTCAGGTCGACGGCACGCGGGTAGATGGAAACCGAGCGGGTCGCCGAGAGGCCGCGGTCATCGGTCGCGGTGAGGCTGATTTCGATGTGCGACGGGTAGTCGTGGTCGGGCGCGTCGAAGCTGCCCTCTCCGGTCCCCGGGAAAACCTGAAGAGGGTGGGCGTGACAGGCCGACGGGCAGTGATAGAGACGGGCCTTCCAGTAGAGGCTGGAGTCCCCCAGTGGGTCGCCACCCCCGTCGGTGGCCGCGCCCGAGAAGTCGATCTCCTGGCCGACCCGCCAGGTGACGTCCTCGCCCGGCTCCTCAATGCTCGGCTGCGGCGGCGAGTCGTCCGGGTAGAGCGTGACCCGGGCGACGCTCCACTTGCCTTTCCCGTCCTCGACCCTGACCGAGACGGTGACGTTGGCGCTGCCGTTGTAGGTGTGCTCGACCGTCGCCCCGGCTTTCGTCTCGAAGCTGCCGTTGCCGTCAAGGTCCCATTCGTAGGCAAGCGCATCGCCGTTCGGATCGGAGGAAGCGCTCGCGTCGAGCGCGACTTTCAGCGGTGCGTCCCCCCAGCGCGGGTCGGCGGCGAGCCGGGCGACCGGCGCACCCGGGTCGTAGGAGATGCGGTGGATGGTGCCGCCAGCGTTCTGACTGAAGATCTTCACGTAGTAGAGGTCGCCGCCGGGCCCGACCTCGAGGTCGATGCCGGGATATTCGCCGCCCTCGGACATGAAGGTCGTCGTCGCGAGCGGGTCGGGGCGGCCGTCCTCGCCGGGGGGCATCACGTAGATGCAGCCGCGCACCGAGTCGGCAAAGAAGAGCGCGCCGTCGTAGGCCGCGGGGAACGAGCCGTCGTCGTAGAGCGCCATGCCGGAAACCGCCGAGCCGGCTTCCGCGTCGCAGCCGTCATCCGGGATGACGTGGTCGCCGTGGCGGTAGTAGAAGAACGGCGGCGCGCTCGCCGTGCCGCCGGCGTAAAGGCCCTGGCAGAGGCTCAGGCCGAGCGCCTGATAACCGGGGTTGGGCGCCGGCCCCTCGTAGCAGGGCCAGCCTGAGTCGAACGCGCCGCTGGACGACGGCTTGAAGCGGTCGACCTCCTCCCAGGTATCCCAGCCGACGTTGCCGACGTAGACCGCACCGCTGCCCTGGTCGATGACGAAGCGAAAGGGGTTGCGGAAGCCGTAGGCCACGATCCGCCGGGCGTTGGGATCGGCGCTCGCGAACAACGGATTGCCGGGCAGCCCTTCGCCGGTCTCGGGGTCGATGCGCACGATCGAGCCGTCGAGGCCGGTCGGGTCGCCGCCGCCGCGCAGGTCGAGCGAGCGCAGCGCCCCGCCGGCGGCCCCCGGCAGCGTCGGCGCGGAGCCGGCCGGCGCGTTGGGATCGCCGCACTGGTTGGTCTGCGGCCAACCGAACTGCCCGTAGTCGACGCCGTAGAAGCTCGCCCCGTCGCCACCACTCGCGTAGAGCGCGCCATCGGCGTCGAACTGCAGATCCCCGATCGAGTGCGAGGAGAACTGCTGGCACCAGTCCTCCAGCAGGGCATTCTGGTGGATCGCGCCGCCTTCGTCCTCGGCGGCGTGGTCGCCGATCGCGGTGAGACGAACCAAGCGGCCGCTGACCGGGCAGGCATCGACGTCGGCATCGCCCGGCCTGGGGCACGGGTCGCCGGCCTGGTCGGGGTTTCCCCAACGCGGGACCTTGGCGTCTTCGCCCTGGCCGCCGAGGATGTGATCGTAGGTGTAGAGCGCGTAGACGTAGGGCTCTGCCGGAAAGCCGGGGTCGAGCGCGAGGCCGAGCAGGCCGCGGTCACCCGGGTCGTTGACAAAGGTCCGCAGGTCAGCGAAGACCGTGTCGTCGCCGGCTTCGAGCGCCGCGAGGTCGTCGTAGACGAGGATCTCGCCCGCCTTCAGCGCGACGAAGATGCGGCCGTCGGGCGAGAAACGGATCGCCGTCGGTTCTTCCAGGCCGTCGCCGAGGGTCGTGTCGCGGAAGCCGGTCGGCAACACGGAGGCCAGCGTCGCGCTCGCCGGTACGGCGAGCAGAAGGCATCCGAGGATGCCGAGCAGGGCGAGGCGCCGCCGCGTCGGGCGCACGCTAGGCCCGCTCGAGCGGTGCCAGAGTCAGACCGGCGGCTTTGAGCTGATCCCAGTAGTGCTCGGCCGGCTCGCGCGGCCCCGACCAGACGATCGCCTGGCCGCTGCCGTGGATCTGCTCGGCGATCTCGTAGCCGCGCTCGACGGTGATCCCCGGCAGCACCCGGGCCAGCGTCTCGGCCACGTGGTCGAAGGTGTTGTGGTTGTCGTTGCGCACGATCACCCGCCACTCGCCGCCCAGGCCGGTGCCGGGTCCCGCCTCGCGCGGCTTCTCGATCGTCGTCGTCATTGCTCGGAATTATGCATCGGTTGCCTGGCCACTGGCCCAGGCGGTCAGCGCTTCGACCTGGACCTCCTCGAGGCCGAGGTGCGGCTCGGTCGGGACGAGCAGGGTTGGCGCCTCTCGCTCCCGGGCCCACTCGTAGCAGGACTCGTCGAAGCTGTCGTCGACCCAGGCCAGCGGCCGCTCGTGGGCGTAGGCCTGCAACGGCGCGAGCTTCCACTCCGCCGAGCCGAAGCGGGCGGCACCGTCGAAGCGCAGATAGGGCAGCTCCGGGATTCCGAGGATCCCAGGCAGGAACTCGTTGGCGCGGTCCTCCCAGCCGCTTGCCCAGACCGGCTCGTAGACGTCCATCAGCCTGCGCAGGCGCTCGCCGGCCGCGAGGGAGATGCAGTGCACCATGCCGTCGATCAGCTCGAAATGAGCCTGCACCTCGTCGGGCGGCTGCTCGAGGTCGAACAGCGAGATGACGCCGTCGACGTCGACGGCGAGCAGCGGGCGGCTCATCTGGCCAGGCTAGCGCGAGTCAAGGGGATGACTACCGCGCTCAGAAGGGGCTCGGGACGCGCACCACGACGTCGTCGAAGCTGGCGGCCGTGCCCTTGGCGTTGCCGCCGGCCCCGGCGGCGAAGGCCGAGGCGCGGCCTTCCAGCTCGCCAGCGGCCGGATCGGTCACGTCGGCGACCAGCTTCGCGCCGACATAGGCGAGGACACGACTGCTGCCCTTTTCGGGACCGCTGGTCAAGTTGAAGGCGCGCAGGCGCAGTTGGTTGGCTTTATCGGCGCCCTGCAGGGTCATCACGTTCTTCTCGATGTGGAGGTACTCGACGTTGCCGTCGGCCGACACCTTGCGCAGCTGCACCTTGCGCTGCAGCGGGAAGGCCACCAGCTGATAGCCGGCGGCGGCGGACCCGGCGCGCAGCTCGAGCGACAGGAATGCCTTGCGCTGGACCGGCTTTGGCGTGCTGCTCAACAGCCGCCCGACGGCGGCGATCTCGAGATCACGGCCGATCACCGGCGTGCGGTAGGCGCATTCCCGGGTTGCTTTGCCGACGACGATCTTGAAGGCGGTGGCGGAGCCGCCACGCGAGCAGCGCTCGCCGGACAGCTTGAGGATCTGCCCGCGCTGGGCGTCGTTCTCCATCGTGTTCCGGTAGACGCCGATCAGCGCCGCTGCCGCGGCCGACGCCAGGCACAGTGCCGCGGCCGACGCCAGGAGGATCGCTGCCGTTGCTCGAAATCTCATCGGTCGGAGCCTAAACACACAACCGGGAGAAAGATGCGCCTCGCACGGGCTGAACGGCGTCTGTCTAGCCGTCGGCTGGGGCGACCAGGCCGGCCAAGTCGAAATCGGGCTCGTGGCCGAAATTGGCCAGCATCCTTTTTCGCAGAGCGGAATAGCGCCGGAAGGCCTCGCTGCGCCGCCCCTGGCGCAGGCAGACCTCGAAGAACAGCTTCTGGATGTCGGTATCGAAGGGCTCCAACTCGGCCAGGCGCCGAGCGTGGCTGACAACCGCGTCGAGATTGCCCAGCTCGGCCTGGATCCGCATCTTCGCGCGCAGCACGCTCCCCGCCAGCTCCTGCAGGCGCTCGCGCTCGGCTATCGCCCATTCGGAGTAGGGGTCCTCGGCAAGGAAGCCGTCTTGATAGAGCGACAAAGCCGCAGCGAGATGGCTGGCGGCCGGACGCCAGAGATTCTGATCCGTGGCGGCGAGGCCGGCCTTCGCCTCGCGCTCGAACTCGTCCGCATCGACCCAGACCTGGCTTGTGTCGAGCATGTATCCGCCGCGTCGAGCGACGATGAAGCGCGAAGGAGAGCGCCAGCCACGATCGGGCTCGAGCCTCTCGCGCAGTGCATGCACGTAGTAACGCAGCCTGTTCCGCGCTTCCTCCGGCCCCGCGCCGGGCCACATCGCCTCGGCGATCTTGTCGCTCGGAACGACCCGCCGGCGCTCGCCGACCAGGTATTTAAGGAGTTGGCCGGGCCTCTGTTCGACCCACTCGCCGCTGAGCGGACCCTCGGCGCCCTCGACGCTGAATCTCCCCAGGGTGACGATCTGCAGCTCGAAGCGCTGCGTGGGACAGACCTGGCTCGACCACTCCGGCGGGGTTCTGCGACGGCGGTCGCCGGGGCTGCCGGGCCTTAGGTGGAAGAGCAGGCGCTCGCCGTCGGCGGCGATACGCGAGCCGGAGACCCAGGCGGCCGTCTGCAACCGCCCGCCCTCGCTGTCGATGTCGATCCGGACCTCGGGCAGCTGGGCCCCGGACCCCGCGACCCGCTCCGACATGCAGCCGCCGCCGAGGACCGGCCCGACTCGATCGCAGATCAGGTCGCAGCACCGCCACTCCTTCCCCTGGGCGCGCCGCCCCGGTGTCAGCAGCTGCCGGGCTTTGCGGTTCAGGTAGAGCACCCGACCGTCGCGCTCGACCAAGACGAGGCCGTAGAGAAACTGCTCGAAGAGCGCCGGCGCTTGCGCGAGGCGCTGCATCGAGAACGCCGACTCCTCGCCCCAGCCAACCGGCTCGGAACGAGAAAAGCCGTGTTTCTCGGTCGCTTCGGACTTCGGCACTGCGCTTGCTCCCCTGCCCGGGTTTAACAAACTCGTGAATTTATGCACTTTCTGCTCGAAGGTCAAGTGTCGCCTGAGCGGACGAATTTCCAGTCGGCCAGAAAGTGCTCTAACCGGCACCAAACACCTGACAGAACAGCGGCCAATCAGGCGCTTCCTAGCGTCGCTCTTCGGCATTCACGACGGGGAGGAAGCGCATGGAGGCGGCAACGATGGAGGCGGTGCGAACGGACGAAGCGACGGCGGCCAAGGGAGCCTGGCCGCGCGTGAGCGTGATCGTCCCAACCCTCAACGAGGCGAGGAATTTGCCTTTTGTATTCGACGAGCTACCCGAGAACCTGCACGAGGTGATCGTCGTCGACGGCTTCTCGACCGACGACACACCAGCCGTGGCCCAGGCCCTGCGCCCGGACGTCAAGATCGTCGAGCAGCGAACCCCAGGCAAGGGCGACGCGCTTCGCTGTGGCTTCGAAGCCGCCAGCGGCGACATCCTCGTGATGCTGGACGCGGACGGCTCTGCGGACCCGGCCGAGATCTCGGCCTTCGTCGAGGCGCTCACCGACGGTGCCGACTTCGCCAAGGGAACCCGCTTCCACCCCGAAGGTGGCAGCTCCGACATCACCGGCCTGCGGCGAGTCGGCAACTGGTTCCTCAGCGGCGCCGTGAACCTGCTCTTCCGCACCTCCTACTCGGATCTCTGTTACGGCTACAACGCCTTCTGGCGGCACTGCCTGCCGGCGATGAACGTCGACTGCACGGGCTTCGAGGTCGAGACGCTGATCAACATCCGCATCGCCCGCGCCGGGCTCACCGTCCAGGAGGTCCCCAGCTTCGAGCGGGACCGGATCCACGGCCAGAGCAACCTCAACACGTTTCGTGACGGCGGCCGCGTCCTGCGGACGATTCTTCGCGAGCGCCTGCGACGCAGTCCTGCGCCGGTCGAGGCAGTGCCGGCAGCCGGGGAGATCGTCCCGGCAGAGCTTGCTTGAGCTGACAGGACACCCGCAGGACACCGCCCGCCTCACGGTGAGCGTGATCGTCTGCGCCTACACCTGGCGGCGCTGGGACGTCCTGTGCGAAGGGATGGCCTCGCTCGCCGCACAGACGCAGCCGCCGCTGGAGACGATCCTGGTGGTCGACCACAACCCAAAGATGCTGGAGCAGGCGCAGCGGCACTTCCCCGCCGCGATCGTCGTCGCGAACGCCGGCGAGGCGGGCATCTCGTCTGCGCGAAATACCGGCGTCGCCCTCGCGCAGGGCGAGGTGCTCGCCTTCCTCGACGACGACGCCGTCGCCGACCCGAACTGGCTCGAGGAGCTGACCCGCTCCTACCTGGATCCCGACGTGATCGGCACTGGCGGCACGCCGCGGCCTCGCTGGCAAGGAGGCAAGCCCCCGCGCTGGCTGCCGCACGAGTTCTACTGGACGGTGGGCTGCGGCTACCGCGGGTTGCCGAGCCAGGCAGCCCCGGTCCGCAACCCGATCGGCGCCACGATGTCCTTCCGGCGCGAAGTGTTCGAGCAGATCGACGGCTTCCAGGTGGGTCTCGGCAGGGTGCGGACGACGCCGCTCGGCTGCGAGGAGACCGAGCTGGCGATTCGAGCGCGTCGCGCCTTCCCCGGCAAGGCCGTCATGCACGCGCCCGGGGCGCACGTCGAGCACGTCGTCCCGAGGGAACGGATGAGCTGGGCGTACTTCCGTTCGCGCTGCTGGCTGGAGGGCCGGTCGAAGGCGATCATGACCGAGGACGTCGGCGCCGGCGACGGCCTCTCCGCGGAGTGGTCGTACACGCTGAAGACGCTGCCGAGCGGCTTCCTGAAGGGCCTTTGGGAGGCGATCCGCGGCGACGTCTCCGGGCTGGCGCGCGCCGCCGCCATCGCAGCCGGCCTGGCGATCACCACCGGCGGCTACCTGACGGCGCGGCTGACGACGGCCCGATGACCGCGGCGGGCGGCCTGCCGGCGGTCGACGTCGTTGTCAACAACCACGACTACGGCGACTTCGTCGAGGCGGCGGTGCGAAGCGCTCAACGCCAAGCCCATCCCGACGTCCAGGTGATCGTCGTCGACGACGGCTCGACCGACGACTCGCGATCGAGGCTGGCAGCCTTCGAGGGAGAGGTGGATCTCGTCTTCAAGCAGAACGGCGGACAGGCGTCGGCCCTGAACGCCGGGCTGCGGCGGTGTCGCGGCGAGGCTGTGATCTTCCTCGACGCCGACGACGTGCTGAAGCCCGACGCCGCGGCGCGGGTCGCAGCCGCCTTCGCAGCCGACCCCGGCTTGGTCAAGGTCCAGTTCCAGATGGACGTGATCGACGCCGAGGGACGGCCGACGGGCGCAGTCAAGCCCGCTTCCCACCTGCCGCTGCCCAACGGCGACGTGCGCCGCGCCGAGCTGGCCTTTCCCTTCGACATCGCTTGGCTGCCGACCAGCGGCAACGCCTTCCGCATCGCCGCGCTGCGCAAGATATTTCCGATCCCGGAGCAGGACTATCCCTTCTGCGGTGCCGACTGGTACCTCGTCCATTTGACCGCCCTGCTCGGCCGGGTCGCCTCGCTGCCGCAGGCCTGCGCCTCCTACCGGGTGCACGGGACCAACAACTACGAGCCGGCCTCCCCGACTCTCGACCTGAAGCACGTGCGTCAGTCGATCGCCTACGCGGGGGCGACCACGGTGGCGCTGACTCGCCTGGCGGACGAATTGGGCCAGGAGCGGCCGGAGCGAATCCTCTCGGTCTCGGACCTGGCCAACCGCCTCGTCTCCCGCAGGCTCGAGCCGGCGCGGCATCCGATCCCTGGCGATTCCCGTCGTCGCATTCTCGTCGACGGGCTGCGCGCAACCACCCGTCGCTTCGACGTCTCCTGGCCGATGCGCGCCCTCTTCGCCCTCTGGTTCGTCCTCGCGGCGCTGTCGCCGCGGCCACTGGCGCGGCGCCTCGGCGAGGCCTTCCTGCTTCCCGAGAGGCGGCCGCGACTCAACGGTCTCCTCGCCCACCTGCACCTGTGAAGATCCTGCTGGTCGCGCCGATGGTTCCGCGCGCCGACGGGCCCGGGGCGATTCCGCTCCTGCTCCATTCGCAGCTGATCGGCTTGCGGCAGCGACACGAGGTGACGCTGGTCACCGCGGTCGGCGACGAGCCCGGCGAAGCGGAGGCGGTGAGCGCGCTGCGGGCGGACGGCGTCGACGCTCACGTCGCCGATCGCCGCCGACCGGCTCAGCGGCGAGAGCGCCGGCGACGGCGCCTGCGCCTGGCCCGCGGCTGGCTAGGGGGGTCTCGGCCCTGGCGCACCGTCTGGTTCGCCGAGCCCGGCATCCAACGAGAGATCGATCGCCTCACAGCCGCGCAGCGCTTCGACGTCGCCGCCGTCGAGGACAGCTCGATGGCCGTCTACCGCTTCCCGGCCGAGCTGCCGAAGGTGCTCACCGAGCACGAGGTGCGCCGGCCGCGCCCGATCGAGTGGCGACCCGGCCTGCGGCCCGCTGCCTGGGGGGGCTGGGCTTTCGGTGAGCTGGACTGGCGCCGCTGGCCGCGTTTCCAGCGAGAAGCCTGGGCTCGCTGCGACCTGCTGCAGGCGTTCGCCGGGCGCGACGCCGAGGCGATCGGCGAGCTCGCGCCCGAGCTGGCGGCACGCGTACGGGTTAACCCGTTCGGCCTCGCCGCCCCCCCGCCCGTCGATCCCGCCGGCGAGGAGCCGGGAACCGTCCTCTTCGTGGGCAACTTCACCCACCCGCCCAACCGCGACGCCGCTCGCTGGCTCGCCGGCGAGATCATGCCCGCCGTGCGCGAGCGCGTTCCGAACAGCCGTCTGCGCCTGGTCGGCAGCTCGCCGCCGCCTGAGGTATGCGGACTGGCGGGCGATGGCGTCGAGGTCATAGCCGACGCGCCCAGCGTCCGCCCTCACCTCGAAGCCGCCAGCGTCGTGATCGCGCCGGTGCGGATCGGCGGCGGGATGAGGATGAAGGTCCTCCACGCGCTGGCCAGCGGCAAGGCGGTCGTGACGACGACCCGCGGCGCCGAGGGGTACACCGAGGGGCAGGGGCCACTGCCGTTCTTCGTCGCCGACGGCGCGGCCGAGATCGCCCAGGCCACCGCCAAGCTGCTCGCCGACGTTGGGCGGCGGAGAGCGCTGGGCGAAAGGGCGCGGGAGTTCGCCCTCGCCCATCACAGCCCGGCGGCGTGGGCGGGCAGGCTGGAGGCCGTCTACGCGGAAGCCCGCGAACCCCGGGGGTCGCGGCATGGCTGAGCAGCCGCTGGTCAGCGTCGTGATCCCGACTCACCAGCGGCGCGAGCGCGTCCGCCGGGCGCTGGCCTCGCTCACGGCGCAGACGGCGTCGCCGCAGAGCTTCGAGTGCGTCGTCTCGGTCGACGGGTCGACCGACGGCACCGGGGAGATGCTGGCGAGCTTCAACGCCCCATTCGCGCTGCGGGTCGCCGAAGGGGAGCACGCGAACCGGGCCGCGGCGCGCAACGCCGCCCTGCGACTGGCTCGCGGCGAGATCGTCATCGTGCTGGACGACGACATGGAGGCCATCCCGCAGCTCGTCGAGCGCCATCGCCACCATCACCCGTCCGGCTCACGCCTCTGCGTCCTCGGCGCGGTGCCGGTTCGAATCGACGAGGACAGCCCACGCGCCGCCTCCTATGTGGCGAAGAAGTTCGATGCCCACCTGGCCAACCTGAGCCAGCCGGAGCACGCCTTCGGACCACGCGATTTCTACTCCGGCAACGTCTCGCTGCGCAAGGAGACGATCGCCGAGGTGGGCGGCTTCGACGCCGCCTTCACGGCCTACGGCAACGAGGACGTCGAGCTGTCGCTGCGCCTGCGCGCCGCCGGAATCGAGCTTCGCTACGACGCGCAGGCGATCGCCCATCAGAGCTATGACAAGGGCCTCGACGGGCTCTCCCGCGACACCCTGCAGAAAGGCGGCACCACGGTGCTGCTCGCGCGCAGGCACCCGAGCGCCTTCGCCGCCCTGCGTCTCGCCTCCCCCAATGACGCCTCGCGCGCCTGGCTCGCCCTGCGGGCGGTCATGCTGCGGGCGACCCGCCGCAGACCGCGCCTCAGCGAGGCGACGATCGCGCTGGGGGTCTGGCTGGAGCGCCTGGGGCTGTGGCGCCAGCCGCTCTTCTACAGGGCCCTGCTCGACTACCTCTTCTGGGCCGGCGCCGACGCCGAGCTGCGTAAATCCCCCCATCCGAACGGCGAGCTGGCACGGCTGGCAGCCGACCTCAGACGTGGCCCGATCGATCTTCTTCTACACGGATAGCACCGTCTTCGGGGGTGCCGAGCAGGCTCTGTTCATGCTGATCGAGGAGCTGGACAGGAACGCCTGGGCGCCGACCCTGCTGCTCGAGGACGCCGGCGCCGGACCGCCGCTGGCAGACCACCTCGGCGACCTCGACGTGCCCGTGCAGAGCGTGCCGCCGATGCCGCTCGGGGCGGCCGGCGCCGCCAGGGCGCCGGCGCTGGCGCGAATGCTCCGACGCCGGCGCCCGGACGTCTTCCACGCTTCGTTGAGCTGGCCGCTGGCGGCGAAGTACGGCCTGGCGGCAGCTGTCGTCGCGCGCGTACCGGCGACCGTGGCCACCGTCCAGCTCTTCCCCGAGTTCGAGCTCGGCCGCTCGAGTCGCTGGCAGATGCGGGCCCTGGCCGCGGGCGTGGACCGCTACATAGCGGTCTCACGCGATATCGCCGCCAAGCTGGGGCAGCGGATGAGCTGGCCGGCCGCAAAGATCGAGGTCGTCCACAACGCCGTGCGCCTGAATCGCTGCGCGAGCCCGCGCAGCGCCCAGCTGCGCGACGAGCTGAGCGGCGGCAGGGAGCGACCGGTGGTCCTGACGATCGCCCGCCTCGACCCGCAGAAGGGTCACCCGGTCCTGCTCGAGGCGGCAGCGCGGCTGCCCGGCATCAACTTCGCGCTCGCCGGAGACGGCCCCGAGAGGGCGCGGCTCGAAGCGCAGGCGGAGTCCCTCGGCCTCGGCAATCGGGTCGGCTTCCTCGGCCACCGGACCGACGTCCCGGACCTGCTCGACGCCTGCGACGTCTTTGCCCTGCCCTCGCTCTACGAGGGCTCCTCGCTGGCGCTGCTCGAGGCGATGGCGGCCCGGCGGGCGGTGGTCAGCTCCGCGATAGGCGGCACCGAGGAGCTGATCGGCGACGGCGAGGACGGGCTGCTGGTACCGCCGGGGGACGCGACGGCGCTGGCTGCGGCCCTGCGACGTCTGCTCGCTGACGCGGCGCTGCGCCGCCGCCTGGCCGACCGGGCGCGACAGCGCGCCGAGCGAGACTTCTCAGCCGCCGCGATGTGCGCATCCGTGACCCGCATATACGACAGATTGCTGGCCGATGCTTGAGGCGAGCGCACCGACCACGCTTCGCGAGCCGCAGCGCAACGCCCGGCTGCGGCGTCTCGACTGGCGCTTCCTGCTGCGCCAAGCCGAGCAGCCTGGGCCGGAGGACCTGCTGGTGCTGAGGCGCGCCACGCGCGCCGAGCTGCGCAGGGCGCACGCGCGCCTCCGCCCCGGCGGGGAGGTGCTCTGCCGCCGGCGCCTGCCGTTGCCCGGCACGGCGCGACGGCTGCGCCGGTCCCTACAGCGAGCCGGCTTCGAGGGGGTCAGGATCCACTGGGCCTGGCCACCGCAGCGCCGATCGCCGGCCTTCTGGCTACCGATCGACGAGCCGCTCGCGGTGGCGTACCTGCTGCGGCTGCGTCCCGTCGCCGCCTGGCCGCAGGCGGTCGCCCGCCGGCTTTGGCGAGTCGCGGCGGCGATCGGCGCCCTGGCGCCGCTGACGGCGATCGCCCGCAAGCCGGGGGCGCCGGCTGCCGCCGACGAGATCGAGGCGCTGCTGCCCGACGGCGGCGACAGCGCCTGGCTTCTCCTGACGGGCGGCAAGCGCAGCATCAACAAGGTGGTCGGGGTGCCGTTCGCAACTGGCCGCGAGGCCCCGCGCTGCGTGGTCAAGTTCGCCCGGGTCGTCGAGGCCGAGGAGGGCCTGGAACGGGAGGTCTCGGTGCTGCGCGCGCTCGACGCCGAGCGCCCGCAGCTCGCCGGCATCCCCCGCGTGATCGCCAGCGGTCGTCGGGCCGGACGGTTGGCCGTCGCGCAGACCGCGCTCGCCGGCCGGCCGCTGCTCGCCTCGCTCTCCGCGCGGACCTTCCCCGAGCATGCCGAGCGGGTCGCCGACTGGCTCGTCGAGCTCGCCGGGCGGCGCCCTCCGCAGGCGGCCGAGGAGTGGCAGGGGCGGCTCGTGGAGGCGCCCCTGGCGGACTTCGAAAGCAGCTTCGGCCCGTTCCTCGCGGCCGCCGAGCGCCAGCGGCTGCGGGCGCTGCTCGGGCAGCTGCCCGCCCTGCCACCGACATGCGAGCACCGCGACTGCTCGCCCTGGAACCTGCTGGTCGACCGCGACGGCAGCCTCGCCGCGGTCGACTGGGAGTCGGCAGAGCCGCATGGGCTTCCGGGGCTCGACCTGGCCTACTTCCTCATCAACGCCGCCTTCGTCCTCGAGGAAGCGCTCGACTCGGGCCGCACGCGCGAGGCGTACGCGCGCCTGCTCGACCCCGCCTCCGCGACCGGCGAGGTGTTCGCCCGCTGCACCGGCTCCTACTGCGAGCGCCTCGGCATCGACCCCGACACGTTCGCCCGCCTGCGCCTGCTCTGCTGGGTCGTCCACTGTCGCTCCGACCGTCGCCACCTGGCGATGGCGGCTGGTGGACCGCCGGCCGCCGCAGAGTTGAACTCCAGCCTCCACCTCGGCCTGCTGCAGGACGACCTCGCGCGCCAGGAGAACAGCCGGTGAACGAGCCCGCGCTGAGCGTGATCATCCCCAGCCACAACCGGCGAGAGCTGCTGGGACGCTGCATCGACGCGCTGCGCGAGCAGACGCAGGATCCCGCCGACTTCGAGACGATCGTGGTCGACGACGGCTCCAGCGACGGCACCGCCGAGGCGATCGAGGACCTCGAGACGCCCTTCTCCCTGCGGGTGCTGAGGCTGCCGAAGGTCGGCAAGTCGGCGGCGCTCAACGCCGCGATCGAGGTCGCCCGGGGAAGCGTCTGCCTCTTCCTCGACGACGACGTGATCGCCTCGCCGCAGCTGGTCGCCGAGCACCTCGCCGCGCACCGCGAGAACGAGATGACGATGGGCATCGGCGCCCTCGTCCAGGTGCGCCCGGACGCGCGCGACTGGTACGCGCACACCTTCGCCAAGGCCTGGAACGACCACTATGCGCGCCTCGCCGAGCGCAAGCGGCCGGACTGGTCCGCCAGCTATGGCGGCAACCTCTCCGCGCCGCGGCGGGCCCTGCTCGAGGTCGGCGGCTTCGCCGTCGACCTCGCCGTCGCCGAGGACACGGAGCTGGGCTTCCGCGTCGAACAGCACGGCTGCACGACCCGCTACCTGCCGCGGGCGCAGGCCCTCCACGACGACCAGAAGCTGCGTCGGCGACTGCTGCTCGACGCCCGCCGCCAGGGCAAGGCCTACGTCGAGCTGGCCTCGCGGCATCCGCCGACGCAAGCGAAGCTGCTCGGCTGGTTCGGGGCGGCACCCGCGCGCGAACTGGCCCTGCGGCGGCTGCTGATCGCGCTGCGGGTGCGACCCGCCTGGCTGGCCCCGTTCGGCCGCCTCATGCCGGGCGAGGCTCGCAAGGAGGTCTGGTACCACCTCGTCTGGCGGCTCGCGATCTGGAGCGCGGTGCGGCGATGCGTCAGCCGCGACCGCTGGCTTCGCCTGACGCGCAGCGTGCCGGTGCTGATGTACCACGCCTTCGACGAGGTCGACCACGGCGACAACGACCCCGGCAGCCAGTCCCGCTATGTCCTCTCGCGCCGCGCCTTCGCCCGTCAGATGCGGCTGCTCGCGGTGCTTCGCTACCGGGTCATCTCCTTCGAGCAGCTCGCCCGGGCGATCCGCGGCGAGTGCCTGCCGCCACGACGAGCGGCGGTGATCACAATCGACGACGGCTACCGCGACAACCTCGAGCTCGCCCAGCCGATCCTGCGTCGCCATCGCTTCTCCGCCACCCACTTCCTGATCAGCCGCCGCCTGGGCGGCAGCAACGACTGGGACCGGCCGGGCGTGCTCAGCGGGCGGCCGGTGCTCTCGGCCGAGGAGGCCCTGCGACTGCGCGCCGAGGGGGCCCTGCTCGGCGCGCACACCCGCAACCACCCGAAGCTGCCGACCCTGTCCGACGTCGCCGTACGCGAGGAGGTCGGCGGCTCGCGCCGCGATCTCGAAGAGGAGCTGGGCGAGGAGATCGCGACCTTCGCCTACCCCTACGGACAGTTCGACGACCGCGCCGTGGATGCCGTCGCGGTAGCGGGCTTCGTCGGCGCCTGCACGACGGAAGAGCGTCTGGCCCGGCTCGACGACCATCCGCTGCGGGTTCCCCGCCTCACCGTCCGCTCGACCGAATCGACGCTGACCTTCCTGCGCAAGCTGCTGTTCGGCCGCAACTAAGCGGATCAAGCAGACCGACGTCGACGCCGGCAAGGCGGGCCGCCCCTGGCTTTACGCAAGCCCACCGGGGGCCGGCCCCCTAAAGCCGGCTTTAGCCGTGCTTGTATATCTCCACCATGGGAACCGCTTTACCAGCCTTGAGGATCGTCATGTGTGTTCACTCCCCTTCCGCTTTTCATCCTAGTCCGCTCGCCGGAATAGGGAGTCGATACTCGAGATGTCCCTAGTACCAGGGATCGCCTAGTCGGCACCCACACCGTTCAGGACTACGCGCAGTGGAAGGGCCTCGACGGTACGGGCTCTGCGAGCTGCGAGAGCCGCACGATCCGCACCCGACAACACGGCCCCCGGCACCCCCAGCGGCCTGGAGGTGACGAGCGCGAACCCGCAGCTACCTGCCCCGCTTAGGCACCCCACTGGCAGTTGCCGCCGAACCAGGGGCAGCCCCTGATCGTCAAGATCCACTACAACATCGAGCAACTGCCCGGCGGCCGACCTCGATCACGAGACCCTGGCGCAAACTGACATCGGCGGGTGTGCCCACGCCTTCACCCAGGACTGCCGCGACGACGCCGTCCGCTTCTCGGCCGGCTACGAAGTCTAGAAGCGGGTGCGCGAGGCAGTCCTCCACATCCCGAAGTCGGCATGGCAGAGCGCTATCGACGCTAACGGCACCGCGCGCGAGGGCGCCCAGGCGCTCCTGATCGCCAGCGTTCCCGTGATGGAGGCTGCCGCTGGAGGGCAGCGAAAAAATGGAACACCACTGCTCGGGGAGGGCCCTCGTCACCACTGCTCGGGGAGGGCCCTCGTCGTCTCTTCCACCGTTGAACGCGCTCTCCGTTTCGGTCGCGGCGACTGGAAGTAAAACGTTGTTATCGGCCATAGGTTTCGCTTGACCGGGTCCGCCGGTTCAATCGGTGGCTACGCCTCCCAGCCGAAACGCCGAAAGAGCCCCCCGATCCCCAGCAGGGCGGGGGCGGGCGGCGCGGACTGGGGCCGCCCGCCCCTAGGCGGCAGTCGCAGCCGGATTCTGATCGGAAAGCCGAGCGTAGCTCGGGTGTCAGAGGTGCGTCTCCGTCTCGAATCTCTGCCTCTAGTCATGTGATGGAGGCGCCTGCGGGCCGGTTAAACCGACCGGCAGGCGCTTAGACCTAGTTGGACTTGACGATGCCGTACGTCGGAATGACTCGCTCGGTCTTGACAAAGCTCATGACGCTCACCTCCCTTCGTGACGATATGCACGGTCGAAACGACCTGCGGCACTTTGGCCATCAGCACGCTCATCACCTCCCTCCGTGAGAACTTGATCTAGCAATCCTTTCCAATCTGGAGCTTGCTTTGTATTGAGGGAGAGGGCAAGGAACGCTTTGAGGCGAGACTAGGCGAATCACCCCGGCAGGCGCCAGCGGTGGGCGAGGGCGATGTCGCCGTCGGAGCCGGCGGTGGGCATCGGCCGCTCGTCGATCACCCCCGGCTCGACGTCAAAGAAGGCAGCCGCCTGCAGGCCGTCCTGGATCTGCCGCCGCCCTTTGAGCAGGACGTCGATCCGGTAGCGCCCCGGGAGCAGCGGCAGCGCCTCCAAGTCGCACTCGATTCGCGGCCCCAGCTCGCCGTCGCGCACGTCGGCGGGCGCCGAGACCTCGCTGTCGAGGGTGGCGATCGGCTGGCCGAGGCTGTTGACGATCGTCAGCCGGCACTCCATCATCGGCACGACCTCGGTCACCGCGACCGCTATCCGCACCGGCCTGCCGCCAACGACGACGTCGGCGGCGCCGCCCGGGTTGCGCACCTCGAGCCCGCGGATCAGTGAAGCCTCCCAGCCGCGGCTGTCGCGGTCGGTCCGGGCGAGCAGGTCGGCCGAGGCGGCCCGCTCCAGGCCGCGCAGGTAGCAGTCGATCGCCTCCTCGACCGGCGCGTCGGCGACCGCCCTGCCGCCCTCGAGCAGGATGCCGCGAGTGCAGAGCGCCTGGATGACAGCGAGGTTGTGGGAGACGAAGACGACGGTCCGTCCCTCGCGCGCCACCTCCCCCATCTTGCCCAGGGACTTGCGCTGGAAGGCGGCATCCCCCACCGCCAGCACCTCGTCGACGAGCAGGATCTCGGGCTCGAGGTGGGCGGCCACGGCGAAGGCGAGGCGGACCGACATGCCGCTCGAGTAGCGCTTGACGGGGGTATCGAGGAAGCGCTCGATGTCGGCGAAGGCGACGATCTCGTCGAAGCGACGCCGTATCTCGGCTCGCCTCATGCCGAGGATCGCGCCGTTGAGGAAGACGTTCTCGCGCCCGGTCAGCTCGGGGTGAAAGCCGGTGCCGACCTCCAACAGCGAACCGACCCGGCCGTGCACCTCGGCCCAGCCCGAGGTCGGCTCGGTGATGCGCGAGAGGATCTTCAAGAGGGTGCTCTTGCCGGCGCCGTTGTGGCCGATCAGGCCGACAACCTCGCCGTGCCCGATCTCGATCGTCAGCTCGCGCAGGGCCCAAAGCGTTTCCTCCGGCAGCGGCGGCGTGGGCCGGCGGGTCAGGCGACCCAGCGAGCGGCGGGCCGTTGCGACGAGGCTCTCGCGCAGCGTGTCGTAGCCGCGCCTGCCGGTTCCGAGCGTGTAGCGCTTGGCCAGCCGATTGGTCTCGATCGCGACGTCAGACATGGCTCAGACGATGTCCGCGAAGTCTCGCTCCGCGCGGTGGAAGTAGACGAGGCCGGCGACCGCCAGGAGCGCCGCCGAAGCCGTCGAGATGCCGATCAGGTCCCAAGGCGCCGCGGTTTCGCCGAGCACCGCCCAGCGGAAGCCCTCGACCACCCCGACCATCGGGTTGACCGCGGAGAGCGTCCGCCAGGGCTCGTCGAGGAGGGTGATCGGGTAGGCAACCGGCGTCGCGAACAACCACAGCTGGACGGCGAACGGCACCACGTAGCGGACGTCCCGGTAGCGGACGTTGACGGCGGCCAGCGCGGCGCCGACGCCGAGCACCGCCGCGCAGGCGACGGCGACCAGCGCCGGCAACAGCAGGACGCCGGGCGACGGCGTCAGCCCCCAGCCGAGCACCACAGCGAAGAGGATCGCGGTCGAGATTCCGAGGTCGACGAGGCCGGCAACGACCACCCCGGCCGGGATAAAGATCCGCGGGAAGTAGATCTTCGAGACCAGCGCGGCATTGGTCACCAGGCTGTCGGAGGCGAGCAGCAGCGAGCCCGCGAAGAAGGTCCAGGGGACGAGCGCCGCGAGGCTGAAGAGCGGATACGGGATCCCGTTCGACGAGATCCCGGCCAGGTTGCCGAAGAAGAGCGAGAAGACGAGCATGAAGCCGAGCGGCTGCAGGATCGCCCAGGCGACCCCGAGCGCCGTCTGGCGGTACTTCACGGTGACGTCGCGCGCGGCGATCTGCAACGCCAGGTCGCGATAGCGCCAGAGCTCCCGCGCAGAGGCCATCCTCCCGAACAGCCCCCGGGTGGGCTGCAACCGAACCGCTTCGGGGCGGCCGACCGCCTGGGCGCTGTCGCCCCGGGCGCTCAAGCCACCCCTTCCGCGCAGCGCCGCCGGCGGCGCGCGATCGCGGTGTCGTAAGCCGCCTCGACGGCGGGCAGGACCCGCTCGGGCGCGAAGTCCGCCGCCCGGCGCAGCGCCGCCTCCCCCATCCCCGCGCGCAGGTGCGGATCGTCGATCAGGCGGCGCATGGCTGCCGCCAGCGCCTGGCGATCCCCCGGCGCCACCAACACCCCGGTCTCGCCGTCGCGAACCGTGTCGCGCAGGCCGCCTATGTCCGATGCGACGACCGCCTTGCCGGCGGCGGCGGCCTCGAGCGCGACGAAGCCGAACGGCTCCGGCCAGATCGACGGCGCGACGACGAACAGGGCGCGCTTCAATGCCTCCATCGCCAACGGGTGCGGCCAGGGCCCCAGCGCCGTGACCCCCGGGCGGCCGGCCAGGTCGCCACTGAGGCGGCGACCGAGGAAGACGAGCGGCGGCGGCTGCGCGAGCGTCGCGTAAGCCTGCGCCAGCAGCCCGGCGCCCTTGTCCTCGCTGGCGTCGCCGAAGAACAGCAGGAAGGGCTCTTGCGGCAGCTGCGCGAGCCGGGAGTCGCCGGCAACACCGGCGACGGGCGCGGGGCGAAAGAGATTGGGCACGATCCGGCTCGTCTCGCCGGCGCCGAGCCGGCAGCGCTCGGCGACCTCCCTGCTGACCGGCATGAAGACGTCCACGTGCCGTCGCAGGCGTGGCCCCCCGAGCCGCGTCGCCAGCGCCGTCGGCAGGCCTTTGCCGACGCCGTAGTGGGAGACGCTGCAGCGTCCGCACTTGACGAGGCCGGGCCCGCTGCAGGGCGAGCCTCTCCAGGTCAATCGCTTGGTGGCGCAGAGCAGCCCGTAGTCGTGCAGGCTGAGGACCAGCGCCGCCCCCCGCTTCCGATCCAGGGGCAGATAGGAGTGGACCAGCCAGTTGTGCGCGTGGACGACGTCCGGGCGCTCCCGCGCGAGCACGCGGCGCAACTCGCGCACCGCCTCCGGATCGGGCGCGGGAGGGGCGTGGCGGCGCTCGGCGTCGCCGTAGAGCCGACGCAGCCGTAGCACCGAGCTGCGCAGCGCGTGGACCCTGATCCCGGCCGCGGCGCTCGGCGCCGCACCGGGTTGGCGCAGCGTCGCCACGGCTACGTCGTGGCCGCGTGCCGTGAGCTCGACGCTGAGGCCCTCCACGGCTCGCTCCTCGCCGCCGACGATCGGCGCGTAGGACTGAGTGAGCATCAGGATGCGCATCTGGGAAACCCTATGTGTATGGTGCCGCGATAGCCGTGTCTAGGCAAAGCAGCGGCCTGCGCGTCCTGATGGTCACGCCGCGCAGCCCCCTCGGCCAGGGGGGATCGGAGCGCCACGTGATGGAGGTGAGCCGTCGCCTGGCAGCCCAGGGGGTCGAAGTCGAGGTCCTCTGCGCCGACTCCCCCGACGCGGGGCTGACCGAGGAACTGCGCGATGGCGTCCCGATCCGCTCGGTGAGGCGCTACCCCGCCAACCGCGACTACTACCTGGCGCCCCGCCTCTGGCCGGAGATGGCGCGGGACCGCTGGGACGTGGTCCACGTCCAGTCCTACCACACGCTGGTCGCGCCCCTGGCGATGCTGAGGGCGCTGACCCTGCGGGTCCCCTACGTGGTCACCTTCCACAGCGGCGGCCATTCCTCGCGGCTGCGCCACGGCCTGCGGGGAGGACAGCGGCGCGCGCTGCGACCGCTTTTCGCGCGGGCCGCCCGGCTGATCGCCATCGCCCAGTTCGAGCTCGAGCTCTACAGCCGCGAGCTGCGCCTGCCGCGCGACCGGTTTGCGCTGATCCCCAACGGCAGCGACATCGCCGCGGCCGAACCGGCGACGGGGGCGAGCGCAGCGGCAGCGGGCGGCTCCAGCGAGACGGTCCTCGCCTCGATCGGGCGCCTGGAGCGCTACAAGGGACACCAGGGCGCGATCGAGGCGCTTCCCCACCTGCTCGCGCGGCGCCCGGACGCGCGCCTGCTGATCGTCGGCACCGGGCCCTATGAAGAGGAGCTGCGCCGCCGCGCGGCACAGCTCGGAGTGGCGGAGCGGGTCGAGTTCACCAGCCTGCCGGCGGAGGATCGGGCTGGCATGGCGAGGCTCCTGCAGCGCACCTCGCTGGTCGTCCTGCTAAGCGAGTACGAGACGCATCCGCTGACGGCGCTCGAGGCGGCGGCCGCCGGCCGGCCGCTGGTGGTCGTCGATCGCGCCGGCCTCGGCGAGGTGGCGCGCGACGGCTTGGCGCGGGCCGTGCCAGCGGGGGCGGCGCCGGCGGCAGTGGCAGCGGCGATCGCCGAGGAGCTGAAGAGCCCCAGCACGAGCCGCACGCCCCGGCTCGCCAGCTGGGACGAGTGCGCCGCCGCCCTGCTCGCGCTTTATGAGTCGGTTGCCTGACCGCAAACTTGCAGCGTCGGACAGACGTCCATCATCCGATGGCGTAACTCGCTGTTTATCCGCCGCTGGCCGATCCGCCTTCTGCTCAAAGGCACCCATGGCAGAACGCTCCCTACAACTCGCCAGGCACCTTCTCGTCGCCGCCTGCCTGATCGTCCTCCTCATGCTGGGCGGCCGGGCAGAAGCCGCTGGCCGACGCGCCGATTGCCGGGTGCCCGGCGCACACCGCGAGCGGGCCAGCAGCCACCACCGCGTACCCTGCGGCGCGCGGCGCCACTCCCGCAAGCATCGCGCGCCCAAGCCCGCACCGGCACCCGCGCCGCAACCGGGCCCTGAAACCGATCCGCCGTCGGCACCGGGCCCCCAGCCTACGCTGGACCCCGGCCCCGCGCCGGAACCGGAAACCGAACCGGAACCGGAAACCGAAACCGAAGGCGAATCCGGTTCGGAATCCGAACCTGAACCTGAACCTGAACCCGGGCCGGGCGGGGAGAGCGGCCTCGAAGGCGCGGCCGGAACGCAGGCGATCTCGGCGAACCGCCTCTACTGGGGTGCCTGGATCAAGAACTCGGCCGGAGAGGCACCGTGGAGCATGACCGCAGCCTCGAAATTCGAGCAGGTAACCGGTAAACGCGTCTCGGTGATCAACTGGAGCAGCCCCTTCTACCTCTCCGCCTGCAACGGCTACTGCACGTTCCAGACCCCGCAGTTCGACGCCGTTCGCAACCACGGCTCGATCCCGTTCTTCTCCTGGAACCCAGGGCCGGGGACCGGCAACTTCACCGACGCCAAAATCGCCGCCGGGGCGCAGGACAGCTACATCGCTGCTTGGGCGCAGGCCGCGAAGAAATGGGGGCATCCCTTCTTCCTGCGCTTCGCCTGGGAGATGAACGGCTCCTGGTTCCCCTGGGGGGTCGGCAACAACGGCACTACCGCCACCGACTTCGTCGCCATGTGGCGGCACGTCCACGACGTCTTCACCGCGGTCGGCGCCAGCAACGTGACCTGGGTCTGGTGCCCCAACGTCGATCCCTACGGCCGGCGGGCGCCGATGGGCAGCGTCTACCCCGGCCGCGAATACGTGGACTGGACCTGCCTCGACGGCTACAACGGCAACAACCCGTGGACGTCCTTCAAAGACCTGTTCAAATCCAGCTACGAAAAGATCACCGGCAAAATCGCCGCCTGGAAGCCGATGATCGTCGGCGAGACGGCCTCGACCGAGGTCGGGGGCTCGAAGGCGCAGTGGATCTCCGACATGCTGCGCGGCATGCCGTCGGAATTCCCCAAAATCCGCGGCCTGCTCTGGTTCGACAAGGTCGAGTCGGGCCCCGGCGGCCACAACGACTGGCCGATCGAGTCCTCGACCTCGGCGAGTTCCGCCTTCGCGGCCGCGCTCGCCGCCCCCGAATACGTCGCCAACGCGTATGGCGGCCTTGCCGTCAGCCCGATTCCGCCGCCCTAAGCGGTCTAACAGGGATCTATCTGGGCGTGGATACGATGCCCGGCTCGTGTCGAAGCTCGGCGGCCCCTGCGCCCTGATCTACAGGGACCACCTCCTCCCCTTCTCCGAGACCTTCATCCTCAGCCAGGCGGACGCCCTGCGGAGCTTCCAGCCGTTCTTCGCGGGTCGCCGCCGGGTTGCCGGAATCGACCTGCAGGGACGTGACGTGGTGGTCGTCAACGACGGTGGGCCGCGAGGCTGGGCGCGCGAGGCGCGGCACCTGCGAGGCCACCCGCCCGCCGACTTCGTCGCTCGCCTGCAGGAGCGCACGCCGCGCCTGATCCACGCCCATTTCGGCCCCGACGCGGTCAACGCCCTCCCCCTCCAGCGCCGGCTCGGCGTCCCCCTGATCGCCACCTTCCATGGCTACGACGCGACCCGCGGCACGACCCTGCGCAACGGGCTTCCCGCCTGGCGCTACGGTCGCCGCCGGCCGCTGCTGGTCGAGCGCGCGGCGCTGCTCCTGGCGGTCTCGAACCACATCCGCGAGGGCCTGCTCGCCAACGGCGTCCCGGCTTCGCGCGTCCGCGTCCACCGCATCGGCGTCGACCTGGCCAAGTTCTCCCCGGCGCCGCTGGAGGAGCGCCGGCCCGTCGTCCTCGGCGCCGGCCGCTTCGTCGAGAAGAAGGGCTTCGCGGTGCTGATCGAGGCGATGGCCACGGTGCAGCGGCAGGCACCCGAAACCGAGCTGGTGCTGATCGGTAGCGGCGAGCTGGAGGACGACCTGAGGCGGCAGGCCGAGGAGAAGCTCGACTCGTTCCGCATATTCGGACCCTGCGAGCCGGCGCAGGTGAGGGATTGGATGCGGCGCGCCACGGTGCTCGCCGCACCCAGCGTCATCGACCGGTTCGGCATCACCGAGGGCCTGCCGATCACGATCGTCGAGGCAATGGCCAGCGGCCTACCGGTCGTCGCCAGCCGCCACGCCGGAATTCCGGAGGCCGTGGCCGACGGGGTGACGGGCTTCCTCGTCGAGGAAGGCGACAGCGAGGCCCTCGCCGCCCGCATCCTCGAGCTGGTCGGCGACGGCGAGCGCTGGCGGCAGCTCAGCGAGGCCGGCAGGGCCGCCGCCGAGCGCGATTTCGACCTCGCCACGCAGACCGCGGAGCTGGAGCGGCTCTACGCGGAAGTGGCGGGCTGAGCCGATGGAGGCGCGCCGCCCCGGACTGCCGCTGGCCCCCGCGATCTGGCTCTTCCTTGCCCTGATGCTGCTGGCCCAGTCGCTCGCCACCGTCGCCGCCCGCAACGGCGACGGTTGGGCCGACACGGTCTACTGGCTGAGCGCCGCCGCGATGATGCTGGTGGTCGCCGCGGTGCAGCTCTCGCCCCGCCCCGGGCCGCGGGACCGGCTCGCGATCGTGCTGGGCCTCGGGCTGGCGCTATACGGGGTGAAGCTGCTCTCCAACCCGATCGGCCTGACCTACTTCGACGAGCTGTCGCACGCCCGCACCGCGCTCGACCTGGCCGGCTCCGGGCACCTGCTCCACGAGAACCCGCTGCTGCCGATCAGCCCCTACTTCCCGGGCCTCGAGATCTTCGCCGTCTCGCTCTCGAAGCTCAGCGGCATCTCGCTGTTCGCCGCCAGCGTCACCGCGATCGGGCTTGGACGGCTGGTGCTCGTCGCCTCCCTCTACGCGCTCTTCAGCGAGGCGTCGGGCTCGCCGCGCATCGCCGGCCTGGCGACCGTCGTCTACATGGCCAACCCGAGCTTTCTCTACTTCGACGCCGGCTTCTCCTACGAGAGCTTCGCCCTGCCGATGTGCATCGCGGCGCTGGTCCTCACCCTGCGCTGGATGCGAGCGGGCGCCGACTGGCGCGGGCCGGGGTTCCTCGCGGCGACGGCCGTGGTGGTCGCCGGCCTGGTCCCCACCCACCACCTCACCAGCTACCTCTTCGCGGGGCTGGCGGTCGGCCTCTGCGGCTGCGCGCTGCTCTCCCAGCGGCTGGGCTGGGCAAGCCGTCCGCCTTGGCTGATCGCCGTCATCGCCGTCGCCGGGGCGACGATCTGGGCGACGACGGTGGCGACCCCGGTCTACGAATACCTGGAACCGATCCTCAAGCCCGCCGTCGAGGGGGTGGCGAAGGTCGCGACCGGCAAGGAAGAAGCCCACAAGGCGTTCTCGGCCGCAGCGGCTCCCGAAGCAAAGGCGGCCCTCTGGCTGCGGACGACCGCGTTCGCCTCGATCCTGCTGATCCTCGCCTGCCTGCCCTTCGGCCTGCTGCTGGCCTGGCGACGAAGAGCGAGCCCGGCGGCGCTGCTGCTCGCCGGCATCGCGGTCCTCTATCTGCCGACCCTGGCGCTGCGGGTCGCGGGCTCGGGCGTCGAGTCCGCCAACCGGTCCTCCGGGTTCGTCTTCCTCGGCGTCGGCTTCGTCATCGCGCTGCTGATCGATCACGTCGTCGAGAACAGGGCGCTGCCGGAATTCGGCTGGCGCCGCCTGCGAGTCTCTATCCGGGTTCCGGCTGACACCGTGGCCGCGCGCGGCGGTGTTTTCCTCGCCGCCCTGGCGGCCGTGGTCGTGCTCTTCGTCGGCGGCGTCACGGTCTTCTGGCCGCCCTACTCGCGGCTCCCGGGGCCCTACCTGGCGGGAACGGACCTGCGCGCCGTCAGCCAGCAGGGAATCGCCGCAGCCCACTGGATGCGCAGCAGGCTCGGGGCCGGCCACGAGGTGCTGACGGACCGGACCAACGGCCAGGTGGCCGGCGCCTACGGCGAGCAGGACCCGGTCGGCGGCAGCGTTCACGACCTCTCCATCTCGCTGCCGATGACCTCCTCGACGCTGAACCGGCGCGGGCTGAGGGTCCTGCGCGGCAAGCGGGTCGAATACCTGATCGTCGACGCCAGGCTCTCCGACTCCGTCCCGATCCGCGGTTGGTACTTCTCCAGCAGCGAGCTCTACGCGAAGCCCTACGACGAACCGATCCCGTTGCGCAAGCTGCTCAAGTTCGGCGGCTACGAAGGCGTCGACCTGATCTACGACGACGGGGCGATCCGGATCTACGACGTGCGGGAGCTGACGCACAGGTGATCCGCGAGCGCCTGGAACACGCCGCGCCGCTGGTCCTGAGCGCGGCCCTCGCCGCCGCCGGCGTGCTGACCCTCCCCGCCGGCAATCCGCTGCGGATAGCCGCGGGGCTCGCCCTCCTCGTCGGACTCCCCTGGCTGGCGGCGAGCCGCCTGCCGCCCACCCGCCAGAGCGATCTGGCAGGCAGCCGGATCTCCGGCTCTGGGGCGCTGGCCTTCGCGCTCGTGGTGCTCCTCGGCCTGCTGCTCTCGCTGGGCAACCAGGGCATCGCCACGCGGGCGGTGGCGATCGGCATGCTGCTGGCGACCGCGATCGTCGCCCTGCTCGCGGACCTGGAGCAAGGGCCGGCATCGCGCCCGCTGGTCGACCGGCAGCTGGTCCTGGGGGCGAGCCTGACGATCGCCGCGGTGGCGATCGCCGTCGCCGCCTTCCTGATCGCACGCGACCGCGCCGTGACCCAGGAGCACCAGGAAGTGGCTTACGCGGCCTTCCTCAGCGGCGACGGCGCCAAGCTCGACGTCGGCCTGACCAACGCGACGGACGGTGCGGCGCGCTTCACGGTGCGCGCCGTCGGCCGCGGGGGGCGCCGGCTGACCGTGCGCGTGCCGGCGCGCAGCACCCGCGAGGTCAGGGGCTTCGTGGACCGCCCCCCCGCTCTGACGCCCGGCGAGCAGTTTCGGCCCAGACGAATCGAGCCACGGCGGATTCGCGTAAGCGTCGTCGGCGACAGCGGGCAGGCTCCGCAGGCGCTCGAGCTCTCGACCTACGGGCCCTCCGCCCGCACGCTGCCATCGGCTCCCCGCAGCTCCTTGGCCCAGCCCCACATCTCGACGAGCTCCCCGCGGGCGAACACGCCGAGCGCCAGCAGGTAGACGACGGCGCCGACGGCGACCTGGATGGCCAGCTGCAGCCACTCGGGCAGCCCTCCGATCGCATGGGCCACGCCGAAGACCGCCGCCGCCATCGTCGCCGCCGCCGCCACCAAGCTGGGAAAGGGACGAAAGTAAGAGCGCAGCCGCAGCCCGCCCCAGGCGCCCAGCCGGTGCAGCCGGATCGGCCAGGCGACGAGCAGCACCACGCCCAGCGAAAGCGCTACCTCGACGATCCCGAACTGGACGCCGATCGCAAAGCCGACCAGCTCGGCGGCGATCAGGCCGGCGGTCCAGCGCAGCTCGCTGGCGACGCGCCCGAGGGCGATCACGTACTGGGTGGAGAAGATCAGCTGGCCCTGGATGAAGCCGGCCAGAGTCAGCGCCTGCATGACGTCGGCACTCGGTGCCCACTTCTGGCCGAAAACGAAAACGGTCAGCGGGTGGGCGACCACCGCCAACCCCGCGTAGACCGGCAGGCTGATGCCCGCGGCCAGCCTGGTGGAGCGATAGAAGGCGGCGTTGAGCAGGCCGCGGTCGTGCTGGAGGCGCGAGAAGGCGCTGAGCACGACCTGCATCAAGGCAAGCGAGATCAGCGTGTTGACGACGACCACCACCCGGAACCCGACCACGTAGTAGCCCAGCGCGACGGCGCCGACGAAGATCCCGACGAGCAGGTTGTCGCCGTAGGCGCCGACGTTGGTCAGGATCCGGATCAGGCTCAGGCGGAAGCCGAACCCGAACAGCTCCTTGAAGCAGGATCGTGAGAATCGTCGTCGCGGCCGCCAGGAGGTCAGCGACCAGAGCAGCACCGCGATCAGGCCCTCGTAGATCAGGGTCTGGGCGACCAGTGCCCAGACCCCGGCCCCCGAGAGCGCCAGCGAGATGGCGACGACCCCGCTGGTGAAGCTCGCCCCGAGCCGCCGCACCGCCTGGGTGCGAAAGCTCATCTTGCGGCTCAAGAGGGCGCTCTGGGTCGAATCGAGCGCGGCGAAGACGAAGACCACGCTGAGGGCCCGCAGGACGTCGGTCAGCTCGGGCAGCGAGTAGAGCCCGGCCACCAGCGGGGCGGTCGCGGCGGTCAGCAGGGCCAGGCCGATGCCGGTGCCGAGCGCCGTCCAGAAAGCGGTGTCGACGTGCAGCTCGCTCAGGTCCCGACGCTGCACGAGCACCTGGCTGAACCCCTGGTCGACGAGCACCCGCAGCAACCAGAGGATGACGCTCGCCGCCGCCACCAGGCCGAAGTCGTCGGGGGCGAGCAGGCGACCCAGGACGACGAACGTGGCCAGGGCGACGGCCTGGTTGGCCCACGACGCGAAGCCCATCCAGGCGGCCCCGCGCAGCGCCGCCTTCGAGACGCCGCCGCGCGTGTTCGGGCCCTCGAGTACCGATCCGTCGGAAGCGAGCTCGACCCGCGAGGAGGCCGGCATCAACCTCGGGGGGCCGGCACCAGCTGGCGGCCGTACTTGCGGCGACTGCGGACGTAGCCGACCGGCCCGTAGAGCATTCCGCGCAGCTCGAGGCGGGTCAGCTCGCGCGGATAGTCGGCGCGCTTCTTGGCGTTCTTTTCCGAGCCGGAGCCGAGGGCGAAGCGCAGGCCGGTCGGGAGTTTGCGGGCGAACTCGAGGGAGAGGCGTGGGTTCGCGAGGAGCGTCTTCATGTGGCAGGCGACGATGCCCGCCCCGTAGGCGTGGATCTGGCGACGCAGGGCGGCGTAGTCGGGGCGGTGGGCATGATGCACGACCGCGCGCGGCTCGTAGACGATCGTGTGGCCGGCGAGGATCGTGCGCAGGAGGATCTCGCTGTCGACCCCGCCAAGCGCCGGCGTGCCGTTTCCCAGGGCGGCGTCGAAGGCGCCGATCTCGCGAATCGCGGCGGTGCGGAAGGCGAAGTTGTTGCCGGTCCCGAACAGCCCCGTGGTCCAGGGGAAGAGCGGCTCGTCGGCCGGCCGGTTCGGCCCCAGGTCGAAGACGCGCCGGTCGAAGCCGCGACTGAAGCCGCCGTATTGCTCGAACCAGAGCTGCGGTGGCGTGTCGAGCTCCATCGGCAGGAGGAGCCCGGAGACGGTTGCCGCCTGCGGGAAGGCGGCAAACGTCCTCGCCACCTCCGTCAGCCAGTGCCTGTCCACCACGGTGTCGTCGTCGGTCATCACGACCGTCTCGGTCTCGACCTCGCGCAGGCCGCGGTTGCGGGCGCTGGCGCTGCCGGTCGCGTCCTCGCGCAGATAGCGGATCGCGCAGCGCTCCGCGTAGAGCTCCACCAGCCGCCTGGTGCCGTCGGTCTCGGGGGCGTTGTCGACCACGATCAGCTCGATCCGGTCGAGCGGGTACTCGCTCGCCAGGATCGAGTCGAGGCAACGCTGCAGGCGCTGCGGGCGCTCGCGGGAGGGAATCAGGACCGTCAGCGCGGGCGCCTCGCCGAGGAACGCGCGTCGCTCGCGCAGGCAACGGGGCTCGCCCTCGGAGGGGATGCCGGCGACATCCAGGGAGGCCGGCGCCTTGGCGCCGTCCGCCGCGAGGTGGCGGCGAACCCGCTCGGCGGCCTGCGGCCAGAGCGCTTCGGCCAGCTCCCCGGCGGAGAGCGACCCCTCCTCGTCGAGCGCCACCTCGACCAGCGCCAGCGGCTCGCTGTGCAGGCGGACGAAGGCCAGCGCCCGCCGGTAGGGGCGGCCGTCTGGGCCGGGACGGGCCGGGAGGCCCTGCAGCGGCCGGCCGAGCTCGACCTCGGCCAGCCTGACCGGCTCGAAGCCGGGCGGCGACTCGGCTGTCGATCCCGTCGGTCCCATGCTCGAGCTCCCGCCGCCGTCCCTCACCGGATGGCTAGCCCGACGGGACGGTCTCCAGCTGCAGCCAGCCGGAGACGTCGAGGCCGGTCAACTGAGCGACCTTCTCGATGTCGCCGCGGTACTCCTCGATCAGCTCAGCACGCACCTCCGCCGGCAACGGCGGTCGCGTCAGGTTCTTGTTCTGGGCGCTGAGCAGGCTGCGCCGCAGCCGGTCCGGAATCAGCGGGTCCAGCAGCCACTTGAGGCGCCGCGAGCGGCGGGAAACGGCCTGCAGGCCCTTGCTCTTGGGCAGCCCGCTGACGTTGAGCCGAACCGAGAGGTCCTGGGTGAAGTCCTCGTCGACGCCGAGGAACCGGTAGACCTCCCTGACCGTGGTCTCGGGATCCCTGTTGTAGTCCTCGTAGAGGATCCAGTGGATCTGCTCGCGATCGAAGTGCCGCAGGTAGCGCTCCGCCTGAGCCCCGTAGAAGCCCTTGTCCTTGTAGCACCAGGCGGTCGACCATCCACTCGACCGGCGCTGCTCCTCCTCGGCGAGCGCGGCGCCGAAGTCGTGCAGCGGCTCACGGCCCTCGCGCACCAGGTACAGGAAGTTGGAGTAGGCCCTCTCCACCGGGTTGCGGAGGATCGCGATCAGCTTCGCCTCGGGGACCAGCTCGGCGATCTTCGCCGGCGCGTCGGCGTCATAGAGGTAGGCGGGCGAGGCCTCGCCGCGGACCATGGCCGTGCCAGCGTCGGCGAACAGCGCTTCGTACTCCTCGCGCGACGACGTCATCTTGGTCTCGCCGTCCCCCGGACCCGCCGCGTCCGCCAGGGCCTTGGCTTCGTCGGCGAAGTAACGCGGCTCCTTGACTGGGCTGGTGAAGACTTCGGGGTGCTTGGAGAGGGCGTAGAAGAGCGCCGTCGTGCCCGACTTCTGGGCGCCGAGGATGAGGAAGTTGGGCAGCATAAACACCTAGTATCCCAAAGGTCCCATTCGCTCTGCGCAGCCACTTTCGATGCGCTCCAGGTTGTCGGCGCCGAAGAAGCTCTCGACGCTCGTGGTGCGATCCCCGGGGGGCTGGAAGGGGCGATCGAGCAGCGGTTGGATGTCGTGCTCGCAGGCCAGGCCGAGCTCGCCGGCGAGGCCTTCCAGCGTCTCCAGCTTGGCCGCCCGGAAGTCCTCGTAGCGAACCAGGTGGAAGCTCGTCGGCTGCTCGAGATAGACGTCGGCGCAGCGGTTCCACCGCGCAGCGAGCAGGTCGACGTAGTTGCCGGCCGGCAGCCCGAGCCAGCTTCGATCGAAGGCCAGTTGCCAACCACGACGCAACGAGGCCACCCGCGCGGCCGGCAGCTCGGCGAGGTCACCGGGCAGGCCGAGCCGGTCGAGGATGCTCTTCGAGTTGCTGCGCGGGTCTCGCACGACCATCACGAAGCGAGCCGCCGGGAAGCGCTCGGCCAGCTGCGGGTAGAAGAAGGTCAGGTTCGGCTCCTTGACGATCTCGCGGGAGAAGTCGAGCCGGTTGCGACGCAGGAATCGCTCGAACGAGATCTGGCCCGCGGCGAGGCCGGCGTAGGTCGGCCGGCGGTCCTCGTTGCGCAGGTCGATCGTGACCGAGCGACCGGTCAGCCGCGCCAGCAGGGCGGCGATCGCCGAGGTGCCCGACTTCTGGTGGCCGAGGACGAAGACCGGCGTCGGATTCGGGCGCGCGGTCAGGCCCTCCGCTGCGCGCCTGGCGCGCAGCGGAGCGGCGCGCAGGTTGTCGCGGATCGAGCCCTGGCGGCGCAACCCGGTCACCCTCGCACCCCCCCGCTGCCCCTGCGGTGCGGCCTATGGCGACCGAGCAAGCGATTGACGCCGCCGGCGAAGAAGGGGCTGCTGGCGATCGCCTGGAAGGCCGCCGCCGAGGCCGGCGAGGAGGCCGCCCTCCAATCGGTCTCCTTGTCGCGGTCGAACCAGACCAGAGCCCGCACCCTGGGCATCTGTGTGCGCAGCACGGCTGGGATTTCGCGGATCCAGGCGGCCTTGTCTCCGCCCAGCTCGGTGGAGGCGGTCTCGGCGATGATCACCGGACGGTGCGAGAGGGCGACCAGGGCTTTGTAGCTGCGACCGAAGACGTCCGCGAAGCTGCGCCAGCCAGAGGCATTCAGGGCGCCCCAGTTGTAGCCGTCGAGCGCCACGAAGTCGACCCAGGAGTCGCCCGGATAGAAGGCCTGGAACGACATCGCCGAGGACGCGGCGAGCTCGGCGCCCGGCGTGTAGACGTTGGGCGACCAGACCCAGCCCACGTTGGTCGCACCTTCGGCCCGGAACACCGCTACGACGTGCCGCCACATCGCCACGTAGTCCTCCGGTCGGTTGCCGTCCACCCAGGCCCCCCAGGGCGACCACGGGCCGTTCATCTCGTGGGCGAAGCGAACCAGGAGCGGCCCGCCGTACGCCGCCGCTTCGCGCGCCGCCCGGCCGATGAACGAGTCGTACGCCCCGGCGGCGATCAGGGCGGGAGCGTAGGAGGGCTGGTGGACCGGATCGCCGGAGCCCAGCCGCGGCAACCAGGTGATCATCGGCAGGGCGTGGCGGGCGACGATCGGCTCGAGGAAGGGGGGGCTGATCAGCGCGTGCAGGTACCCCTCGTTCCAGTCGCGGTAGTACATCGCGATCCGCGGCATCCTCCCGGCCTGGGCGGCGAAGCGGTCGAGCGCCTGGGCGGTGTCCTCGGTGATGCCCATCGTGTTGGCGCCGAGCACGACCGGTGGCGGCCGGGACGCTGCGCCGACTGGCTTCGCCGAGAACGCCGCGGCGAGCAGCACGGCGAGGATCGCGAGCGGGAGCCGCATCCGTCAGCGATCCCGTCGCCGTCCGCCGGCGGCGCTGCGCTTCCCGCCCCCCTTTGCGAGGACTTCGAGGTGACGAACCGCCGGGGTCGGGTCGACGTTGCCCGCGGCGTCGACCGAGCGCACGTAGAAGTGGTGCGGGCCAGGGCCGAGCCCGCGGTAGGCGCGCGGCGACCTGCACGGGCGGAACGGCCCATCGTCGAACTTGCAGATGAAGGTTGCGCCGGCCTCGGTCGAGCGGAAGGAGAACTTCACCTTCAGCTTCACCCGGCGGGCCCGAGAGCCACGGCGCGATGGCGGCCGCAGCTTGCCCGCGGGCCCTTTGCGGATCGTGGTGTTGGGAGGGGTCGAGTCCTCGCTGTAGGCAAGGTCGTTCGAGCACGAGGACTCGTTGCCGGCGGCGTCGGCTGTACGTGCCGAGAAGACCGTGACCGCGTCGGCCGGCACCGCCTGCACGATGCCGGCGCCGGTGAAGTTCGAGACGGGCTTGACGGCCCGCGGGCCGGAGCATCCGCCGGCCGCGTAGAGGATCAGCCTGGCGGGCGAGCCGCCGCCGACCGCCCCCCTAACGCGCGGATTGTTGTCGGCTGCCGGCGAGCTGGGGTCCGTGGCGAGGACGGCGGGGGCCGCAGGGGGTGTGGAGTCCTCTGTGTAGGAGACCTCGTTGGAGCAGGTCGACTGGTTCGCCGCCGCATCGGCGGCACGGGCGCTGAGCGCGGTGGTCGTGTCGGCAGGGACGTGGACGGCGATCCCGGCTGCCAGCTGGGCCGGAGTGCCGGTCGCGACGACCGCGCCCGCGCAGGCCGAGGCGGCGTAGAGCTTGACCGCGGTCGGCGCCCCCGCTGCGGCCGTCCCTCGAATCTCGGGGTCGTTGTCGTTGGCCGGCCCGGCCGGATCGACGGTGAGGAGGTCGGGGGCGGCGGGAGGCGTCGAGTCCTCTGTGTAGGAGACGTCGTTGGAGCAGGTCGAGTCGCCGGCCAGGTTGGCCGCGCGGGCGCTGAGCACGGTGGTCGTGTCGGCAGGGACGTGGACGGCGATCCCGGCTGCGAACTGGGGCGGAGTGCCGGTCGCGACGACCGCGCCCGCGCAGGCCGAGGCGGCGTAGAGCTTGACCGCGGTCGGCGCGCCTCCCCCCACGGTCCCACTCACCTCGGGGTCGTTGTCGTTGGCCGGCCCGGCCGGATCGACGGCGGCGATCGTCGGCGCGCTCGGTGGGGTCGCGAAGGTGGCGGTCAGCGTGCGGTCTTCTTCGGCGAGGAATTCGTGGGTCGCGGCACCCCCGTCCGACCAGGAGGCGAACGAGTAGCTGGCGCCGCTGAGAGTCTGTGGACTGGGGGCGGTGAGCGAGTTCAGTGAGCCTTCGATCACCGTCCTCACCCCCGGCGCAGTGAGCTGCTCGTCGTTGAGGTTGAGTTTCAGGCCGGCCGGCACGGTCTGCAGGGTCAGGTCCACGGTCCGCGGCTCGATCGTCACCGACTCGGTGTCGCTGAGGCCGCCGCTGTCGGTCACGGTCACCGTCAGCGTCAGCGAGGACGGATACTCATGGTCTGGAGCGACGAACTGGCCGCTCGCCGCACCCAGCTCTTCTTCGATGAGATGCGGGTGACAGTTGCTCGGGCAGTGGTTGAGGACGATCTGCCATTCGAAAGCGCTTTCGGGCAGCTCGCCCTCCTGGGCGTCGCTGGCGCCCGCCGCGAAGTCGATCTCGTCGCCCACCGCCCATTCCAGGGAAGGCAGCGGCGTTTCGATCGTCACCGTCGGCGGCGTGTTGTCGACCTGGATCGAGACCGAATCGGTGTCGCTGGCCCCGTCCGGGTCGGTCACCCGCACGGTGGCCAGGTGGATGCCCGAGTCGACGTATTCGTAGGAGGGCGAGGCTTCCGTCGAGTCGTCGAATTCGCCGTCGTCGTCGAGGTCCCAGGCGTATTCCAGCGGGTCGCCGTCGGGGTCGCTGGAGTTGCTCGCGTCGAACTGGACGAGCAGCGGGCCAGCGCCGTTTTCGGGATCGGCTTCCGCGGCGGCGACCGGTGCCTGGTTGCCGTCGGCATGCGCGATCCGGCGGATCTGCCCGTCGTCGAGGTCAGCGAAGAAGAGTGAGCCTTCCGGTCCGACCTCGAGGTCGACGGCGCTGGGCGCGCCGGCGGCGAAGGTTTCGATCTGCGCGGGATCTGGCAGGCCGTCTTCGCCCGGCAACATCGCCCAGAGGCAGTCGCGGGCCTGGTCGGTGAAGAAGAGGGCGCCGTTGTACTCGTTGGGGAACGGCCCGGACACGTAGAAGGCGAGGCCGGTGATCGACGAGCTCCCCGCTTCGCAGGACTCCCCTTCCACCACTTCTTCTTCGTGTTCGTAGGCGTAGTACGGGGCGACGACCCCGGTGTCGCCGGGGGCGTAGAGGCTCTCGCAGAGGTCGACGTTGAGGGCATCCCATACGGGCATGCGCGCGCTTTCCCCGTCGCCGCCCTCGTAACAGGGCCAGCCGAAGTTGTCGGCGCTGGCGTCGGCGGGATCGATCACCCGGTCGATCTCCTCCCAGGTTCCCTGGCCGACGTCGCCGACCCACGCTTCACCGGTCCCGGGCCGGAAGGTGAAACGGAACGGGTTGCGCAGGCCGTAGGCGACGATGCGCCGGGCGTTGGCATCGAGGCTCAGCCCGAACGGGTTGTCGGCCAGGCCGGCGCCGGTATCCGGGTCGACCCTCAGCAGCGCGCCGCTGAGCCCGGTCGGATCGGCGCTCGTGCGGACGTCCTGGGAGCGCAGGGCTCCGCCCTCGGCGGTCGGCAGGGTCATTTCGCCGCCGACGCCGCCGGGCGGGTCCCCACACGGGTTCACCGGGTCGCCGAACTGGCCCCAGTCGGGGGCGTTGAAGTTGGCCCCCTCGCCACCGCTTGCATAGAGCATCCCGTCGGGCCCGAAGGCGAGGCTGCCGATCGAGTGGCTCGGGTACTGCTGGCACCAGTCAGTGATCAGCGGCGTCTCGGCGGTCATCGTGTCGCCGCTCGCGGTCAGCCTCGAGAGCCGCCCCGTGACCACGCAGCCGTCGGCGGTCGGGCCCGGCGGCGTCGGGCAGCTGTCGTTGGGCGTGCCGGTCCCCCATTGCGGCACCGACCCGCCCGGCAGGGCGTCGCGCGCGTAAAGGACGTAGACGTAGGGTTCGGCGGGGAAATCGGGGTCGAGCTCAAGGCCGAGCAGGCCGCGGTCCCAGAAGTTGTAGACCTCTTCGCTGAGGTTGGCGAAGATCGTCGCGGTCGGGTCTTCGACGTCGTCGAAGACCTTGACGATCCCGTTCTTCTGCGCGACGAATATCCGGCCGTCCGCCGAGAACCTGACCGCGGTCGGGTTGGAGAGACCCGAGAACACGACCGATTCCTGAAATCCGTCGGGCAGGGTCGAGGCACCGGCGGTGCCTGCAAAGCACGTCAAGACGGCGAGGCTCGACACCAGCACCGCCATTGCCCGTCCGCATGAGCGGCGCCCTGCTTTGCGCATGTCCCCTGGCAAGCCAGTGATGGTAAACACCAGAGGACGCAAAGCGATGAAAACGTTCGTCCAGGTTCGCCCGTTGCACTCAAGTCTGCCGTCGCGTGCCACCGAGCGTGACCGACGCACGCCGCCTCCCGCGACAGGCCAAATATCATTCGAGTCGATGTCCGAGCACCGACTCCCCGAGCGCGACCGCCCGTGGGTGATGCGCACCTACGCTGGGCACTCCGACGCGCGCCGCTCCAACGAGCTCTACCGCCGCAACCTGGCGAAGGGACAGACCGGCCTCTCGGTCGCTTTCGACCTGCCGACCCAGACCGGCTACGACCCCGACCACGTCCTCTCGCGCGGCGAGGTCGGCAAGGTCGGCGTCTCGATCGCCCACAAGGGCGACATGCACCAGCTGCTCGACGGCATCCCGCTCGACGAGATGAACACCTCGATGACGATCAACGCGACCGCGGCCTGGCTGCTCGGCCTCTACGTCACCGTCGCCGAGGAGAATGGCGTCGAACGAGCCGAGCTCAAGGGCACGACCCAGAACGACATCATCAAGGAGTACCTCTCGCGCGGCACCTACGCCTTCCCGCCGGAGCCCTCGATGCGGCTGATCGCCGACATGGTCGCCTTCACGGTCAACGAGGTGCCGAGCTGGAACCCGACCAACATCTGCAGCTACCACCTGCAGGAGGCCGGCGCGACGCCGGTCCAGGAGATCGCCTACGCGCTCTCGACCGGGATCGCCGTACTCGACGAGGTCAAGGCCCGCGGCCAGGTCGCCGAGAGCGACTTCCCCAAGGTCTTCGGCCGCATCTCCTTCTTCGTCAACGCCGGCATCCGGCTAATCGAGGAGATCGCCAAGCTGCGGGCGATGGGCCGCCTCTGGAACGAGATCGGCCGCCAGCGCTACGGCGTCAGCGACGAGAAGATGCTGCGCTTCCGCTACGGGGTCCAGGTCAACAGCCTCGGCCTGACTGAGGCCCAACCCGAGAACAACATCCAGCGGATCGTGCTCGAGGCGCTGGCGGTGACGCTCAGCCGCGACGCCCGCGCCCGCGCGATCCAGCTGCCCGCCTGGAACGAGGCGATGGGCCTGCCGCGCCCCTGGGACCAGCAGTGGAGCCTGCGTATCCAGCAGGTGCTCGCCAACGAGACCGACCTGCTCGAGTACCCCGACCTCTTCGAGGGCTCGATCGTGATGGACGGCCTGGTCGAGGAGCTGATCGAGGGCGCCCGCGCCGAGATGGCGGTGGTCGAGGAGCACGGCGGCGCGGTCAGCGCCGTCCCCTATATGAAGGCCCGCCTGGTCGAGTCGCACCGCGAGCGGGTGGCCCGGATCGAGAGCGGCGAGCAGAAGGTCATCGGCCAGAACAGCTTCACCGAGACCGAGGACTCCCCGCTCACGGCGGGCGCCGACGGCGGCATCCTCACCCCCGACCCGGAGGTCGAGCGCGAGCGGGTCGAGGCGCTCGAGGCGTGGAAGGCCGGGCGCGACGAGGACGCCGTGCAGATGACGCTGGCGGAGCTCGGCCGGGTCGCCGCCGAGGAGAGCGCCAACGTGATGCCGGCGACGATCGCCGCGGCGAAGGCCGGCGCGACCACCGGCGAGTGGGCGGCGGTGCTGCGCGAGGCCTTCGGCGCCTACCGGGCGCCTACCGGGGTCGAGGGCGCCGCCCCGCCCGCCGACCGCGACGCGCTGGTGGCGGTCCGCGGCCGCGTCGACCAAGTCTCCGAGCGGCTCGGCCACCGGCTGAAGATCCTCGTCGGCAAGCCGGGGCTCGACGGGCATTCGAACGGCTCCGAGCAGATCGCCCTGCGCGCCCGCGACGCCGGCATGGAGGTGATCTACCAGGGCATCCGCCTGACCCCCGAGGAGATCGCCGAGTCGGCTCTGCAGGAGGACGTCGACGTGGTCGGCCTCTCGATCCTCTCCGGCTCGCATCTCGAGCTGGTGCCGGAGGTCGTGCGACGGCTGCGCGAGGAGGGCGTCGAGGTTCCCGTCGTCGTCGGCGGGATCATCCCGGTCGCCGACGCGCGGCGCCTGCGCGAGGCGGGTGTCGCCGGTGTCTACACGCCGAAGGACTTCGACATCAACAAGATCATGGGCGAGATCGTCGCCCTGGTCGAGCAGCGGGCCACAGCCGGCGCGGCCGCTTGAGCGCGGCGCAGGCCGAGCCGCCCGGCGAGTGCGACGTCGCCGTCGTCGGCGGCGGCATCCTCGGCATGGCGGTCGCCCGTGAGCTGCTGGCGCGCAACCCGGGCGCGCGCCTTTGTGTGCTCGAGGCCGAGGAGCGGGTCGGATGCCACCAGACCGGCCGCTCGAGCGGCGTCGTCCACGCCGGCATCTACTACGCCCCGGGCTCGCTTAAGGCACGGCTCTGCGTCGAGGGGGCGCGGTCGCTCTATGCCTACTGCGACGAGCGCGAGATTCCCTACGAGAAGTCCGGCAAGCTGATCGTCGCCGTCGACGAGGGCGAGCTGGAGCGGCTCGACGAGCTGGAGCGGCGCGGCCGCGCCAACGAGGTCCTCGGGCTGCGCCGCCTCGACGCCGAGCAGATCGCCGAGGTCGAGCCGGCGGCCCGCGGCGTCGCCGCGCTGCACTCCCCGCAGACCGGCGTCGTCGACTTCGTCGCCGTGGCCGAGTCCTATGCCGCCGACGCCCGCCGAGCCGGCGGCACGATCCACTTCGGCGTCCCCGTGGACGGCGTCGAGCAGATTCCCGGCAGAATCGTGCTCCGCCATCGCCGCGGCGTCACCGCCGCCTCCACCGCCGTGTTCTGCGCCGGGCTCTGGTCGGATCGCCTGGCGGTCGCCTGCGGCGCCCCCAAGGACCCCCGGATCGTGCCGTTTCGCGGCGGCTACCTGCAGCTGCCCCCCGCCCAGGCCGGCGCCGTGCGCGCCAACGTCTATCCCGTTCCCGACCCCGACCTGCCGTTTCTCGGCGCCCACCTGACGCGGACCTTCGACGGCCGGGTGCTGATCGGCCCCAGCGCCCTGATGGCGCCGGCCCGCGACGCTTACCGGCTCTCGCGGGTGCGGCCCCGCGACGTCCGCGAGACGCTCGCCTGGCCCGGGACCTGGCGCCTGGCCCGTCGTCATTGGCGAGCTGGGCTGGCCGAGATGCGCCACGCGGCCAGCCGCCGCGCCTTCGCTGCCGAAGCGGCCCGCCTGGTGCCGGCGCTGCGCGGCATCAGGGTCGAGCCCGGGCCCGCCGGCATCCGCGCCCAGGCGGTCGGGCGCGACGGCGCTCTGGTCGACGACTTCGTCGTCCACCGGACCGAGCGGGCGCTGCACGTGCGCAACGCGCCCTCCCCTGCGGCCACCTCCTCGCTGGCGTTGGCGCGGCTGATCGCCGACGAGCTGGAGGAGAACACGCGACAATGAGCGCATGAGCGAGCTAAACGGGGACCGCTCGGCCTGGCTGCGCTGCTACCGCTGCTGGTCCCAGAACCTCGAGATCCAGTTGCACTACGACGCGATCCGCCGCGTCGATCCCGATACAGGCATCCCGGCCGAGGGTGTCGACGAGGTGCAGGAAGCGGTCGTCCAGTGCCTCGATTGCATGCACGACCAGCCCCACCTCACCTTCCAGGACGACCGGGTCGTGCCGATCGAGGACCGCTGGGAACGGATGGTCGCCGGCACCCCGTGGGTCGCCTCCTGCACCGTCACCGTCGACCAGGATCGAGTCGAGAGCTGCGCCGGACCCGAAGCGGCCGAGCTGCTCGCCTACGGCGCCTTTGGCGAGGCCGGGGTGCGCGAGTTCTTCGCCCACGTCCGCTTCCACAAGCACGATGAGGAGCGGATCGTCGTCCATATGCTGGTCGAGCTGTACGCTCGCTCGGCCGAGGAGGCGACCGAGGTGCTGGAAGCGGCCGCCCACGGCCCGCTGGAGATCACCTCGCTGGCCGAGGAGTCGCGCCCGCCGGCCCATGCCTCGGATGAAGCGCACTAGGCGCTAAAAAACCCCGCTCTCTCCGCAAAAAGTTCGAATATTCGTCTGGCGGCATCGACGAAGTTAGCGCTGCAGGGAAGATTGCTGATTCATGCGCGCCAAACTTGTTGCCGACGTGTTGTTGCAGATGGAGAAATAGCCCAGCGTCTCTATTTTGCAGACTGCGCCCGACCTTTCCCAGCAACCGCCGCGGATCCCCGAAAGCCTCTTTAGACAAACCCAGATGGAGAGTTCTACCGTTACCCATCCGCGCAGCGGCCCGGCCATTGAGGCAAATGAGGCCGAGCGCAGTGCTCCGCGAAGTACCACGAGCCGGGCCCGACGGCGCGGCACCGTGCTGGCGCGGATGCTCTTCACCGGCGACTCGCTGGCCGCCGCCGCGGCGGCGGCGATCGCGTTGGCCGCCCTCGGCCTGGTCACGCCCGCGGGCTTTGGCTTCGCCGTCTGCACGACCCTGATCTGGCCGCTGGCCGCGTTCAGCATCGGCCTCTATCGCAGCGACCAGCTCGCGACCTGGGCCTCGGCGGTCACCGAGCTGCCGCGCGCGATGGTCGCGCTGATGCTGATCACCTGGCCGTTGTTCGGCATCGCCTCCGCCCTGCAGCTCGGAAACGTCGTCGAGCTGACCTTCCTCACCGTTGCCGGGATCACGGCCTTTACCGGCATCGCCCGCACGGCCGTTCGCTCGGGACTGCACCGTGCCCCCGACCTGCAGCAGCGGACGCTGATCCTCGGCTCCGGCGTCGTCGCCGGCCAGGTCGTCGACAAGCTCGACAAGAACGTCCAGTTCGGGCTCGTCCCGGTCGGCATCGTCGACGACGAGGTCCACGACGTCGGCACCCCCGACCTCCCCTGGCTGGGTCGCTTCGACGACCTCGCCGAGGTGATCGAGGCGCAGCAAATCGATCGCGTCATCATCGCCTTCTCGCGCGCCAGCCACGAACAGCTGCTGGAGTCGATCCGCGCCTGCCGCGACGCCGGCGTCTCGGTCGACGTCGTGCCGCGACTGTTCGAGTTCCTCGACGGGGTTCGCGCCCTCGACCAGGTCGGCGGCCTGCCGCTGCTCTCGATCGGCGCGCCGATGCTGACCTCGGCCTCGATGGCCGCCAAGCGGGTGCTCGACGTCGCCGGCTCGCTCGCCATCCTGCTGGTGCTCTCGCCGATGCTGATCGCGGTCGCCGTCGCGATCAGGCTCGAGTCGCGCGGCCCGGTCTTCTTCCGCCAGCCGCGTTCCGGGCGCGGCAACAGCAGCTTCCAGCTGATCAAGTTCCGCTCGATGTACAGCGACGCGGAAGCGCGCAAGGCCGATATGAAGGCGCTCAACGAGTCGTGCGACGGGGTCATGTTCAAGATCCGCGAGGACCCGCGGGTGACCACTGTCGGCCGCTTCCTGCGCCGCTTCTCGCTCGACGAGCTGCCGCAGCTGATCAACGTCCTCAAAGGCGAGATGAGCCTGGTCGGACCGCGGCCGCTGATCTTCCCGGAGACCGCCGCGCTGGAGGAAACCTGGCACCTGCGCCGACTTGAGCTGCGCCCCGGCCTAACCGGGCCGTGGCAGGTCTACGGCCGCTCGCAGAGCCCCTTCCAGGAGATGGTCCGCTTCGACTACCAGTACGTCGCTGGCTGGTCGCTTGCGCGCGACATCGAGATCCTGCTCGCCACGCTGCCCGCCGTGGTGTCGGGACGTGGCGCCTACTGACCAGCCGCGGCTCGCGCTCGTTCACGACTACCTGCTGACGATGCGGGGAGCCGAGCGCAGCTTCGCCGAGATCGCGGCCTGCTGGCCGCAGGCGCCGATCTACACGCTGCTCTACGACGCCCCGACGGTCGCCGCCGGTTTCGACGGTCGCGAGGTCCACACCTCCTACCTGCAGCGCTTCGGCGCCCGCCAGGGCTCCTTTCGCACCATGCTGCCGCTCTTCCCCGGCGCCACCGAACGGCTCCAGCTCGATCGCTACGACACCGTCGTCTCGAGCAGCAGCGCCTTTGCGCTCGGCGTCCGTCCGGGGCCGGGTGCGCTGCACGTCTGCTACTGCCACAGCCCCTTCCGCTACGCCTGGTTCGAGCGTGAGCGGGCTCTGGCCGAGTGCCCGTGGGTAGCGCGGCCGCTCCTGCGGCTGACCCTGCGCCGGATCCGCCGCTGGGACCTGCGCGCCGCCGAGCGGGTGACCCGCTTCGTCGCCAACTCGGCGATCACCCGCGAGCGGATCGAGCGGATCTACGGCGTCGACTCGGAGATCGTCCATCCGCCGGTCGCGGTCGAGCGATTCGCCCCGGCCGAGCCCCAGGACTACGTGCTGTTCGTCGGCCAGATCGTGCCGCACAAGCGGGTCGAGGTGGCGATCGACGCCGCGCTGGCAGCGGGGCGACCGATCAAGATCGTCGGCGAGGGACCCGACCTCGCCCGCCTGCGGACTCTCTTCGAAGGAAAGCCGGTCGAGTTCCTGGGCAGCGTCGACGACAGCCGCCTGGCCGATCTCTATGCTCGCTGCCTCGTGCTGGTCGTGCCCAACATCGAGGAGTTTGGAATCGCCGCCGTCGAGGCCCAGGCGGCTGGCAGACCGGTCCTGGCCGTCGACCGCGGCGGCGTGCGCGAGACCGTCGTCAACGGCGAGACCGGCATCCTGGTCGCATGCGAGGACGCCGCCGCTCTGGCGGAGCCCCTGCGGGAGATCGACTTCGCCAGCTTCGACTCCGCCGCGATCGTCGCCCACGCGCAGCGCTTCGGCGCGGCGACGTTCCGCAGCCGCTTCGCGGCGCTCGTCGAGCGTTACCGGGATGAGGTCGGAGCAACCGCGTGAGCGGGCCGACCCTGGTCACCGGCGGCGCCGGCTACGTCGGCGCCGAGGTGGTAACCGCGCTGCTCGAGGCGGGCCGCGAGGCACGCCTGCTCGACAACCTCCTGCACGGCCAACAGGGGATCGCCGAGATGCTCGCCGAGGGCGGCGCCGACGTGCGAATCGCCGATATCCGCGACGCCGAGGCCCGCCGGGCAGCGCTGGAGGGGGTCGAAGCCGTCGTCCACCTGGCGGCGATCGTCGGCGACCCGGCCTGCGCCCGCGATCCCGAGCTGGCGCGCGAGACCAACGTCGAGGCGACGCGCGATCTCCTCGAAGATGCCCGCGCCGCCGGCGTGCGGCATCTGATCTTCGCCTCGACCTGCTCCAACTACGGCCGCATGGCCGACCCGGAGGTCCCGGTCGACGAGGAGGCGCCGCTGGCGCCGGTATCCCTCTACGCCGAACAGAAGGTCGAGATCGAGCGAATGCTGCTCGCCGACGGCAGCGGCCCGACGACGCCGACCTGCCTGCGCTTCGCCACCGTTTACGGCGCCGCGCCGCGCATGCGCTTCGACCTGACCGTCAACGAGTTCACCCGCGAACTCTGGGCCGACCGCGATCTGGAAGTCTTCGGCGAGCAGTTCTGGCGCCCCTACGTGCACGTGCGCGATGCGGCGCGGGCCATCGCCCAAGTCCTCGAGGCCGGGCCCGAGGAGGTCGGCGCCGACGTCTTCAACGTCGGCCACAGCGACGAGAACTACCGCAAGCTCGACCTCGTCGAGATCATCTCCGCCGAGCTGCAGCGCGGCCGCGTCAGCTTCGTCCACCGCGACGAGGATCCCCGCGACTACAAAGTCTCGTTCGCCAAGGTCCGCGAGCGGCTCGGCTTCGAGCCGCAGATGAGGGTGCCCGACGGGGTGCGCGAGGTGGCCCGTGGACTCGACGGCGAGGCCTTCGGCGACCCCTTCTCGCCGCAGCACCGCAACACCCCCTGAGGCGCTTCGGACTGCGGCTTTCTCGCATCCCGTGCGGGCGGTTCACGAAGGCGTCCCTGCAGCACGACCCGCACTGACTAGTACATCCGTCCAGGGGGTCTGGACGGATGTGCGGGGCAGCGTCACAAGCCCCGATGAGGGGAGCGCATGTCGCTCAGGCCCCTCATCCTTCGGTTTGCGGTTGCCGCCGCCACGCTCGCCTGTCTCTGCGCCTCCGTCGGCGCCCTCTCGGCCGCCGCCGCACAGCGCGTCGGCCCTGGCGTGGCGGTTGGCAGCGCTTCCAAGGCGACGGTCTGCGCCAGGTTGGCGAAGAGCAAGGTGAGGCGGATCTCCACCCGGCCGCGGGCAACCGCCTCCGCCAGACGAGTAGGCGCCCGTAAGCGCCGTGTCGGCGCTGCCGTCCGTCGTCGCTGCCTGGCGCGCATGCGTGCCGCGAAACGGAGCACCGCGGCGCTGCCAACCAACGTCAGCGGCAATCTGGTGATCGGCATCGACGGCGGCTACGCCGGCTGGAGCGACTCCGAAACCGAACAGCGCGCGGCTCTCGGCGCCGCGGTCACCCGCCACGAGTGGGACCCAGCCGCGGCAGTCGACGAGCAGGACGACGTCGTGCTCAGCGCGGCTGCCGAAATCCACACCCGGATCCACGCCCTGCTCGGGGGCAACCAGCTCGGCGACGCGACGCATTACCGCGAATGGGTCGTCGCCTTCATCCGCCGCTACGGCCTCGGCGGCAGCTTCTGGGCCGAGCACCCCGAGCTGGACGAAGCGC
>DATANV010000009.1:0-138891 GCA_036266075.1 Solirubrobacterales bacterium | reverse complement strand
GGCACCACTCTCCATCGACGAGTTGCGAGTGAGGAGGACGCCCCACCCTCGCCACCCCTCCCCCCTTGGGCCAGCCCGGTCGACGTCGACGACATCAAGAGGCTGATCGCCCAATGCCGGGAGCTGATGCCGGACGTTGGGGTGCAGGTGCCGCCGAACCTCAGTGACTGCTGGCCGGAGCTGGTCGAGGCTGGGGCGACCGATCTGGGGGGGCTGTCGGCGAACGGGGACCACATCTCGCCTGAGGAGCCGTTTCCGAGTCCGCACGAGGTGCGCAAGGAGCTGGCGCCACGGGGGTATGCGCTGACGGAGAGGCTTTGCGTCTATCCGCAGTACATGGACTCCGAGTGGATGGAGCAGGGGGTGCTCGACGTCGTCAAGCTCAAGTACTGGAGCTTCATTCCGCGGCGCGGGTCGGGGCGCAGGAGCGAGGAGCGGATCGAGGCCGGTGTGGCCGAGCGGGCCATTGCCAAGGGGCGCGAGGGGAAGGCGCTGAGCGAGGACGAGCTGACGGCGCTGTTCGCGGAGACGCGGCCCGAGGCGATCGAGGAGATGCGGGTCGCGGCTGACGAGATGCGGGCGGAGTTGGCGGGAGAGCGGGTGACCTTCGTCGTCAACCGCAACATCAACTTCACCAACGTCTGCGTAGTCGGCTGCGCCTTCTGCGGCTTCGGCCAGGGGCGGCGCTCGCCCGACGCCTATGAAGTATCCGAGGAAGACTTCGCGGCGCGGGTGCGCGAGGCGGTCGAGTTCGGTGCCACCGAGCTCTGCATGCAGGGCGGCATCCACCCCGATCTGACGCTCGAGGAGTACGGGCGCTGGCTGCAGCTCGCCAAGGAGGTGGCGCCGCAGCTCCACCTGCACGCCTACTCGCCGATGGAGGTCCACTACATGTGCGAGCGCTCCGGCAAGCAGCCGGCGGCGGTCTTCGAGTACCTGCTCGAGTGCGGCCTCGGCTCGACCCCCGGCACGGCCGCCGAGGTGCTCGACGACGGCGTGCGGCAGCGGATCTCGCCGAACAAGCTGCCGGTCGAGCGCTGGGTGGAGATCGTCGAAGCGGCTCACGCTGCGGGCCTGCGCTCGACCTCGACGGTGATGTTCGGCCACATCGAGGAGCCGCGCGAGTTGGCTCGCCACATGCGCGTCGTGCGCGCCCTGCAGGAGCGGACCGGCGGCATCACCGAGTTCGTGCCGCTCAGCTTCATCCCCTTCAACACGATGCTCGGCCGCACCCACGGCATCGAGGAGATCTCGGCCGCCGAGAATCTCAAGCACACCGCCGCCTTCCGCCTGGCGCTTGGGCGGACGATCCCCAACCTGCAGGCGAGCTGGGTCAAGATGGGCCTGGAGGCGGCGACTGAGGCGCTGCGCTGGGGCGTCAACGATCTCGGCGGCACGCTGATGGAGGAGAACATCTCGCGGATGGCCGGTTCCCAGCACGGGGTGCGGCTGGAGCCGGAGCAGCTGATCGAGGCCGCGCGTGCCGCCGGCCGCGAGCCAGCCCAACGCACGACGCTGTACGAGATCGTCGAGTCGTATCCGGTCGGCGCCGCAGGCCTGACCGGATAGGCGCTGCGATGCGGGCGATGGTCCTCGAGCGGCAGCGGGAGCCGCTCCGTCCTGCTGTGCTGCCGGACCCGGACCCGGGGCCAGGTCAGCTGCTGATCTCCGTCTCGGCCTGCGGCGTCTGCCGCACCGACCTGCACATCGTCGACGGCGAGCTGAGCGAGCCGAAGCTGCCGCTGGCCCCCGGTCACCAGATCGTCGGCACCGTGGTCGGCGCGGGGGAGGGCGCCGAGCGCTACGCAACCGGCGAGCGGGTGGGAGTTCCCTGGCTCGGCTGGACCTGCGGCGAGTGCCGCTATTGCCGCAGCGGGCGCGAGAATCTCTGCGATCGGGCCCGCTTCACGGGCTACGACCTCGACGGCGGCTACGCCGAGCTGGCGGTCGCCGACGAGCGCTTCTGCTTCCCGATTCCCAGCGGGTACTCAGATGACCAGGCGGCGCCGCTGCTCTGCGCGGGGTTGATCGGCTACCGAGCGCTGCGTCTGGTCGGCGACGCCGAGCGGGTCGGCTTCTACGGCTTTGGCGCCTCGGCGCACATCCTCTGCCAGGTGGCGGTTCACCAGGGTCGCCGCGTCTTCGTCTTCACGCGGGAGGGCGACGTGGAGGGGCAGGCCTTCGCCCGCGAGTTGGGCGCCGAGTGGGCGGGCTCCTCCGGGGAGGCGCCGCCCGAGGATCTGGATGGGGCGATCGTCTTCGCACCGGTCGGCGCGCTGATGCCGGCGGCGCTGCGGGTCAGCGCCAAGGGCGCGCGGGTGATCAGCGCCGGCATCCACATGAGCGACATCCCCGCCTTCCCCTACGAGATCCTCTGGGGCGAGCGGACGCTCGGCTCGGTCGCCAACCTGACGAGGCGCGACGGCGAGGAGTTCTTGGAGCTGGCGCCACGGGTGCCAGTGCGCACCGAAGTCGAGGTCCACCCCCTGAAGGCCGCGAACGAGGCCCTCGACTCGATCCGCACGGGTGCGCTCCGTGGCGCCGCGGTACTGCGCATTGCTAGTACAGGGGCCCCATCCCGGTAGGGGTTCCACTTAACTTTTTTTGAAGACCGGTGACGGTCGTCCGAGGACGGCGCCGCAAAAAAGTACAAGACGTTCCACCCCTACCGGGATGGGTCCCAGCGTCAGCGGAAGAGATCCTCGTCGCGGGGGCGGCGGAGGACGCGGGCGCCGGGGCCGTCGTCTGCGGTGACGAAGCGGTCGAGGCCGCGCACGATCGCGACTGGCACGCGGCTCGCCTTGTCGCGGACGAGGTCGGCGGCGGCGGCTGCCTCGTCGGCGATCGCGATCAGGGTCCCCTCCAGCTCGCGGCCGGCGGAGTCAGCGCGACCGCGCCAGTCGTCGAGCGGGGTCAGGCCGGCGCAGCCGATCGCGACCTCCGCTTGGCCCAGCCGCCAGGCGCGGCCGAAGCTGTCGGCCACGATCGTCGCCACCCGGACGCCGCTTGCTGCGGCGATCTCGCCGCGAATTCGCCGCGCCGAGGCGTCGGGGTCCTCGGGCAGCAGGGCCACGGTGCCGGCCTCGGGGAGGTTCGAGCTGTCGATGCCGGCGTTGGCGCAGACGAAGCCGTGGTGGGTCTCGACGATCAGCACGCCGCGTTCGGCGCGCAGGACCTCGCGGCTCTCGGCGAGGATCAGCTCGACCAGCGCCGGCTCTTTGCCGAGCACGGCGGCGAGTCGCCGCGCCTCGGCGCCGGGGATCGCGGCCGCGAGCCTGACGACCCGGCCCTCGGCCTTGGAGACGACCTTCTGCGAGATCACCACCACGTCGCCCTCGAGCAGCTCGCCGCGGGCGGCGATCTCGCCGCCGACCGACATCCCTGGCTCGAACTCGGGCAGGCCGGAGACCGACAACACTTGCAACTCCGTCGGAGCGGGTTGGTGGCTCATAGGCCCAGGGCCTTCGCCGTGCGCCGCCCGCCGCGCCTGCCTGCTTCCGTCGCTCGCGCAAGGGCGACCACGTCGGCGGGGGTGTCGAGGTCGAGGGCAAGCGAGGGCAGTTCCTCGACGCCGAAGGGGACGCCAGCCTCGCGGGCAGCGGCGACGTGACGGGCACAGCTGCCCTCGCCAAATGCAGGGACGATCGCATCTGGCGGGCTCAGCGCGAGGGCGTTGGTGCCCGTTCCGTGCCGATCGGGGACGATGCCCACGTAGGTGGCTGGCAGCCCGGTCAGCAGCCGGTCCAGCTCGCGCGGATCGAGCAGCGGGCAGTCGCCCGGAAGGAGCACGACGCAGCCGGCGCCGTCCGCTTCGGCGCGGGCGACGCCCGCCAAGGCGGCGACCACGTGGCCCTCGTCGGCGGGGTCCGGGACGACCTCGGCTTGGCCAGCAGCGGCGATCTCCTGTGCGAGCGGGTCGCCGCTGACGATGATCGTCCGCTCGATCGAGCGGGCACGGCTCACGGCCTCAAGCACGTCTTCAAGCATTGCTCCGGCAAGTGCCGCCCGCCGCTCGTCGTCGATCTCCCCCGCAAGTCGCCGCTTCGCGTCCGCGAAACGCTTCACCGGAACGATCGCCGTCGCCTTCATCAGGGCCAACCTAGCGGGGCGTCGAGGAGCACTCGTTGCGGTATTCCACTGTGCCGACTTAGGCGACGGCGGTTTCAGCCGCCGCGCGACTCGAGCAGCTCGGAGGCGAAGTCGAGGACGGTGCGCGCCAGCCTCACTCGGCCGGCCGCGCCCTCCATCAGGGTTGGCGCCGCCAGGATCTCGACGCCCTCCGGCGGTGGATCGGGGTCGGCCTCGTCGACGACCATCGCGTCGATCAAGCCTGCGTAGAGGGAAGCGACGCCGGCCGCGTTCGAGGGCCTGTCGACGGCCGACATGAAGCGCTCGGTCGGTCCCTTTACCACCTCGCCGGCGACGTAGGGACTGACCGCGACGACCGGGGCGCCGGAGCCGGCGATCGCCTCGCGGATGCCGGGCAACGAGAGGATCGGGCCGATGCTGATGATCGGGTTGGAGGGGCCGACGACGATCGCCTCGGCCGCCTCCAGGGCGGCCAGGACCTCAGCGCTCGGTGCCGCCTCGGCGATTCCCTCGAGTTCGACGCCCCGCACCGCCGGCTGCCCCCCGTCGATGATCAGGTACTCCTGCAGACCGCGCGCGCCGGCGTCGGTCATTACGCGGGTCCGTACCCGGTCCTCGCTCATCGGCAGGACCCGCGCTGTGACGCCGAGCGCCCGGGCGATCTGCGCTTGCGCGTCGGTCAGACGGCCGCCCGCGTCGAGGAAGGCGCGGCGGTAGAGACAGGCAGCGAGATCGCGGTCGGAGAGCGAGAACCAGTCCGGCGAGCCGAGCTTCGCCAGCCGCTCGAAGACCGTGAAGGTGTCGTCGCGGATTCCCCAGCCGCGCTCGGCGTCGATTTCTCCGCTCAGCCAGTAGGTGATCAGATCGGGGTCGGGGGAGACGTGGACGCCGAGCACCTCGACGTCGTCGGCGGTGTTGGCGATCACCGCGAGGTCGCCGCCCAGCTCCTCCTGCATGCCGGCGCCGAGCTTGGCGCCGCCGGTGCCACCGGCGAGCAGCGCGACCCTCATCGTCGTGTGTGGGCGCCGCTCACTGCCAGTGATCGCCGTCGGGAAGCCCGGTGAGGCGGATGCCGGCGTGCGTCTTGTAGCGCGTGTTGACCGAGATCAGCAGCGGCGTCAGCTGCTCGACGATTCGTGCCATCTCCAGGGCGCCCGCGTTGACCGCGCGCAGGCCGGGGATCAGCTCGATCAGCTGCGCGACCCGTGCCTTGTCGGCCTTGCGATCGCCGCAGACGAGCACGTCCTCGTCGAGCTGCGTATCGAGGTCGGCGAGGCCGGGTGCGCTGACGCTGTGCAGGGCGGCGACGACGGTCACGCCGTCGGGGACCATCTCCTGCGCCTGCTGCGCCGCCGACCCCTGCCAGACGCCGAGCGAGCGGGTCGCCTTACCGCTCACCGCGGCGGCCAACGGAACCGTGCAGTCGACGAGGATCTGGCCCGGCTTGAGCGCCTCGCGCAGGTTGTTGAGGTTCTCCGACTGGGCCCGGAAGGGCACGGTGAGGAAGACGACTTGCCCCCGTCTCGCGGCAGCCTCGTTCTGCAAGCCCGCGACCTCTGCGCCGGGAGCCGCGTCGCGCAGCTTCGCCGCGGCCTCCTCGGCGCGCTCGGCCGAGCGCGAGCCGATGACGATCGGCACGCCGGCCTTTGCCCAGTGCAGCGCCAGCCCGGCGCCGAGGGCGCCGGTGCCGCCGACGATCGGGATCGGTTCGCTCGTAGCCACGGCGGCGCAGTCTATGCTCCGCCCCCGAGCGCGGAGCGACCGAACGTCATAGTCTGATTCCTCGTGAGGGAGCGAAGCGCGAAATTGGCGTCGTGAGGCTGGAGGGACGCAAGGCGCTGGTCACCGGCGGTGCCAGCGGCATCGGCGCGGCGATCGCCGCTCGCCTCGCCGCTGAGGGCGCCGAGGTTTGGGTCGGCGACATCGACACGGAGGGGGCCGAGCGAGTCGCCGGCGAGGTCAACGGGCACGCGCTGGCGCTGGACGTGACCGATCTCGAGTCGGCCAAGGCCTCGCTCAAGGCGACCGACACCCTCGACATCCTCATCAACAACGCCGGCACCGACGAGTTCGGCTTCTTCACCTACACGTCCCCCGAGCAGTGGCGGCGGCTGATCGCGATCAACCTCGAAGGCGTCCTCAACTGCACGCACGCGGCGCTTCCCGGCATGCAGGAGGCGGGCTACGGACGGATCGTCGGCATCGCCTCGGAGGCGGGCCGGGTCGGCTCCAAGGGCTCGGCCGTCTACTCGGCGACGAAGGGCGCGGTCATCGCCTTCATGAAGGCGATCGCCCGCGAGAACGCCCGCTACGGGATCACCGCCAACGCGATCGCCCCGGGCCCGATCGAGACGCCCTTGCTGATGGGCGCCAAGGAGTTCGGCGAGATCGGCGAGAAGGTGATCGAGACGATGAAAGAGGCCACGCAGTTGAAACGCCTCGGCCAGCCCGAGGAGGTCGCCGCCGCGGTCGCCTTCCTCGCCTCCGACGACGCCACCTACGTCACCGGCGAGACGCTGGGGGTAAGCGGCGGCCTCGGCATGGTCTAGCCCCAAGGGGGGAGAACTTCCGCGACTGGTCGCTTGATGACCCTATGGGGTCCAGAAGTGTCCAATCGACCGGGGGAGGATCGGGTGCGTGGGGGTTGGCGGCAGCGCAGCATGGTGTCGTCGCGCGGCGGCAGTTGCTGGGGCTTGGGATGAGCGCTCGGGCGATCCAGCACCGGCTATCGCGCGGGCGTCTGCATCGGGTCGAGCGGGGCGTTTACGCGGTTGGCCGTGCAGAATTGACTCCACGGGGGCGGTGGATGGCGGCTGTGCTCGCGTGCGGGCCGGATGCGATGTTGAGCCACCTGAGCGCCGCGGCATTGTGGGGCATCGTGGCGCCTGCGGCGTCAATCGAAATTTCGGTGCCGTCGAGGCTGCGGCCGCGCAGGCCGGGGATCCGGGTGGTTCGCCGCTCCGGGTTTCGTGGCTCAGATGTCGCTTCGCGCGACGGCATTCCCGTCACCGGCGTGGTTCGAACGCTGATCGACATCGCGCGCCTTCTGGACGCTCCGCGTCTGGAGCGGGCGATCAACGAGGCGGACAGGCTTGGCCTGATCGACCCCGAGGCGCTGTTTATGGCCCTGGCGGACTACGCGGGGCAGCCCGGGGTGGGAAAGCTCGGTGAGGTTCTCGGTCGTCGCACGTTCCGCTTGACCGACTCCGAGCTGGAGCGGCGCTTCCTGCGCCTGATCGAAGACGCCGATCTGCCGATGCCTGTTACCGGACAGCGGCTCAATGGCTTCAAGGTCGACTTCCATTGGCCCCAGCTCGGGCTCGTGGTCGAGACCGACGGATTGCGTTATCACCGCACGCCGGCACAGCAGGCACGCGACCGCCTCCGTGATCAGGCGCACACGGCTGCCGGGATGACGCCGCTTCGCTTCACCCACGAGCAGGTCTGCTTCGAAGCGCCCTACGTGCGCAGGACGCTCCGCTCGGTTACGGCGAGACTGGAAGAAGAGAGGAGCCCGCCCGACCGCGGCGGCTCGACCTAAGCTTCACGACGATGGGCAAAGTGCCAAAGCGGGTGCGGATCCGCGAGGTGGGGCCGCGCGACGGCTTCCAGAACGAGCCGGAGACGATCCCCACCGAGGAGAAGGTGCGGCTGATCGACCTGCTCTCGGCGAGTGGGCTGCGGCGCCTCGAGGTGACCTCGTTCGTGAGGCCCGACGTGATCCCGCAGCTCTCCGACGCCGAGCAGGTGCTGGCCGCGGTGCAGCGACGCGAGGGCGTCGCCTTCTCGGTGCTGATCCCCAACGAGCGGGGACTCGAGCGGGCGCTGGAGCTGCGCGAGCGGTTTGATGAGATCAACGTCTTCGTCTCCGCCTCGGAGACCCACAACCGCAAGAACGTCAACCGCTCGGTCGAGGAGTCGCTGGCCGGGCTGGAGCGGACGCTGGCGCTCGCCGGCGACGCGGGCCTGCGCTGCGAGGGCGTCATCTCGACCTCCTTCGGCTGCCCCTACGAGGGCGAGGTGCCGCCGGACCGCGTCTTCGAGATCGCCGAGCGGCTTGCTGCCGCCGGCTGCGCCGAGGTCGGCTTCGGCGACACGACGGGGATGGCGAACCCTCTTCAGGTGGGCGAGTTCTTCGCCGCTGCGCGCGAGCGCCTCGCCGCCACCGAGCTGACCGCCCACTTCCACAACACCCGTGGCCAGGGTCTGGCCAACGTGTTGGCGGCCCTGGAGCAGGGCATCGACTCCTTCGAGTCGAGCTTCGGCGAGCTGGGCGGCTGTCCGGTGCCGCCGGGGGCGACGGGCAACGTCTCGACCGAGGACGTGGCCTCGATGCTGCACGAGATGGGGGTCGAGACGGGCATCGAGCTGCCGAAGCTGATTGAGGCCTCGCGCACGGCGCAGGAGGTCCTCGGCCGGCCGTTGGGGGCACACGTGCTGCGCGCCGGGCCGGTCGAGTGGCACCGCGAGGGGTAGGCTGATGTCGATGAAGAGCGATGCCTTCCGCCGCGCCGCCGAAGCCAAGGACTTCTCGCAGGCCGAGGCGCTGTTCTCGCCGGACGTCGTCTTCCGCAGCCCTGTGGTCTACAAGCCCTACAGCGGGCTCGAGGCGCTCGGCGTGCTGCTTGGCACGGTCGTCGCGGTCTTCGAGGACTTCCGCTACGTCGATCAGGTCGAGACCGGCGACACCGCGGTGCTCGTCTTCGCGGCGCGGGTCGGCGACCGCGAGCTGAACGGGGTCGACATCCTGCGCTTCGGCGAAGACGGGCTGATCGCCGAGATGACGGTGATGGTCCGCCCGCTGAGCGGGCTCAACGCGCTGGCCGAGGAGATGGGTCGCCGGCTCGGCGTCGCCTCCGGCTAGGGCCAACTAGGCTCACCCCGCCGTGACCGATATCCGACCCGCTCTCGAAGCCGCCCTGGCCGGCGGCCCGCAGCGCCACCACGAGAAGACCGCCGAGCAGGGCAAGCTGCCGGTGCGCGAGCGCGTCGAGCGCCTTGTCGACGCCGGCTCCTTCGCCGAGGAGGGGCTGCTCGCCAACTGGCAGGAGGACGGGCTCGGCGCCGACGGCGTCCTCACCGGCGTGGCGACGATCGATGGCCGCCGAGTGGCGCTGATGGCCAACGACCCGACCGTCAAGGCCGGCTCCTGGGGGCCGAAGACGGTCGAGAAGATCCTCCGCATCCAGGAGCGGGCGCTCTCGCTGCAGGTGCCGATGGTCTACCTGGTCGACTCGGCCGGGGCGCGGATCACCGACCAGGTGCAGATGTTCCCCGGTAGGCGCGGCGCCGGGCGGATCTTCCACAACGAGGTGCGGCTCTCCGGCCAGGTGCCGCAGGTCTGCCTGCTGTTCGGGCCGAGCGCCGCCGGTGGCGCCTACATCCCGGCTTTCTGCGATGTGGTGATCATGCGCGAGGGCAACGCCTCGATGTACCTGGGGTCGCCGCGGATGGCCGAGATGGTGATCGGCGAGAAGGTGACGCTCGAGGAGATGGGCGGGGCGAAGATGCACACCGGCGTCTCCGGCTGCGGCCACTTCCTGGTCAAGAGCGACGAGGAGGCGATCGACCTGGCGAAGCGCTACCTCTCGTTCATGCCGGGCAGCTGGCGGGAGGAGCCGCCGGTGGCGCCGCCTGCCACGCCGGCTTCAGACGCAGCGATCGCCGAGATCGTCCCGGCCGACGAGAACCAGCCCTTCGACATGCGCGAGGTGCTCGACGTGCTGCTCGACGCCGACAGCTTCCTCGAAGTCCACAAGCGCTGGGCCAAAGAGCTGATCGTCGGCTATGGGCGCCTCGACGGCCGCGTCGTCGGCGTGGTCGCCAACCAGCCCCGGCAGAAAGGCGGCGTGCTGTTCGTCGACTCGGCCGACAAGGCAGCCCGTTTCATCCAGACCTGCAACGCCTTCAACGTGCCGCTGCTGTTCCTCGCCGACGTGCCCGGCTTCATGATCGGCACCGCGGTCGAGCGTCAGGGGATCATCCGCCACGGCGCGAAGATGATCAGCGCCGTCTCCGAAGCGACCGTGCCGAAGCTCTCGGTGGTGATCCGCAAGGCCTACGGCGCCGGTCTCTACGCGATGGCCGGGCCGGCCTTCGAGCCTGATTGCTGCATCGCCCTGCCCAGCGCCTCGATCGCGGTGATGGGCCCCGAGGCGGCGATCAACGCCGTCTTCTACAACCAGATCCAGGCGATCTCCGACGAGGCCGAGCGGGCCGCGTTCGTCGAGCGCAAACGCGAGGAGTACGCGGCCGACATCGACATCCTCCACCTCGCCTCCGAGCTGGTCGTCGACGCCGTCGTCCAGCCCGAGGACCTGCGCGCAGAGCTGATCCGCCGTTTCGCCGCCGCGGCGACCAAGGACCGGGCCTTCGCCGAGCGGCGCAATCCTGTTACGCCTGCTTAGGGCCTATCCCGGTAGGGGTTCCACTTAACTTTTTCGCCAGGCGCGGGGCCTCTCGCCAACGCATTCGGGCGAAAAAGTACAAGACGTTCCACCCCTACCGGGATAGGCCTCAGTCGAGCGAGTCTGCCAGCTCGACGAACCAGTCGAGGGAGGCGGGGTTGGCCAATGAGTCCCGGCTCGCTGCTTTCTCCGGCGGAGTGCCCATGAGGATGCGTTTTACCGGCACCTCGAGAACCTTGCCGCTGAGGGTGCGCGGGACCTCGGCGATCACGTAGACCTCGTCGGGGACGTGGCGCGGCGAGCAGCGCTCGCGCACGCGGCGGGCGATCTCGCGGCGCAGGTCGTCGTCCAGCGGGGCGCCCTCGCGCAGCACGACGAAGAGCGGCATCCAGCCATCGGTTCCCGGTCGGGGGAGGTCGACGACGAGGGCATCGAGGACGTCATCGATGCTGAGCACGGCGCGGTAGATCTCGCTGGTCCCCATGCGGATGCCGGAGCGGTTGATGGTCGAGTCCGAGCGGCCGTAGATCACGGCCGTGCCGCGCGAGGTGATTTCGATCCAGTCGCCGTGTCGCCAGATACCGGGGTAGTGCTCGAAGTAGCTGGCCCGGTAGCGGCTGCCGTCCTCGTCGCCCCAGAAGCGGACCGGCATCGAGGGCATCGGCTCGGTTACGACCAGCTCGCCGACCTCGTCGACCACCGCGTTGCCGTTCTCGTCCCAGGCCTCGACGGCGGCGCCCAGCGCTCGTCCTTGCAGCTCGCCGCGGTAGACCGGCAGGAGCGGCGTGCCGCCGACGAAAGCCGTGCAGAGGTCGGTGCCGCCGCTGGTCGAGAAGAGCCAGGTGTCGGCGCCGAGCTGTTCATAGATCCAGTCGAAGCCCTCGGGGGAGAGGGGAGAGCCGGTCGAGCCGACCGCCTTCAGCCGCGACAGGTCGCGACCGGCGCCGGGTTCGATGCCGGCCTTCATGCAGGCGGCGATGTAGGAGGCGCTGGTGCCGAACATCGTGATCTTGGCCCGCTCGGCGAGGTCCCAGAGCACGCCCATGTCCGGGTGGCCGGGGTTGCCGTCGTAGAGGACGATCGCGGCGCGGGTGAGCAGGCCGGAGACGAGGAAATTCCACATCATCCAGCCGGTCGTGGTAAACCAGAAGAGTCGGTCGCCGGGGTGGGAGTCGACGTGCAGGTGGAGCTTCTTCAGATGCTCCAGCAGGATTCCGCCCTGCCCCTGGACGATCGCCTTCGGCAGGCCGGTCGTCCCGGAGGAGTAAAGGACCCAGAGCGGGTGGTCGAAGGGGACGCGCTCGAAAGTCAGCCCGGCGCCCTCGCCGGCGGCGAGCAGCTCGTCCCAGGGCGACGCGGCGCGCAGGGGGGCGAGGTCGGGCTCGGGATCGAGGTAGGACAGCACGACGGTCCGCTCGAGGCTCGGCATTGCCGCCTGCAGCTCGGCGAGCACAGGGAGGCGGTCGAAGTCCTTGCCGCCGTAGCGGTAGCCGTCGACTGCGAAGAGGACCTTGGGCTCGATCTGGGCGAAGCGGTCGATTACGCTGGCCGAGCCGAAGTCCGGCGAGCAGCTCGACCAGATCGCGCCGAGCGAGGCGCTGGCGAGGAAGGCGACGATCGCCTCGGGAACGTTCGGCATGTAGGCGACGACGCGGTCGCCGCGTTCGACGCCGAGGCGGCGCAGCCCGGCGGCGACGGCGGCGACCTGCGCGCGCAGCTCGCCCCAGCTCAACTCCCGCAGCTCGCGCAGCTCGGAGGCGTGCAGGATCGCCGCCTCGGCGTCGTCCTTGCCGGCGAAGACGTGCTCGGCGTAGTTGAGCGAGGTGCCGGCGAACCACACGGCGCCGGGCATCTCACGGTTGGAGAGCACGCGGTCGTAGCCGCCGTCGGCCTGCACGCCGAAGAAGTCCCAGACCGCCGCCCAGAAGCCCTCGAGGTCGTCGACCGACCACTGCCACAGCTCGGCGTAGCCATCGAAGGCGAGGCCGCGCTCGCGCTCGAGCCAGCGCATGAACCCGGTCATCCGCGCCCGTTCGACCAGCTGCGCGGGGGGCTCCCAGAGCTTCTCCGCAGCGTGCGCGGTCACTCTGCTGCCGCGGCGGCGCCCGCCTTCGCCTGCTCGCGCTCCAGCTCGTGCGGGTCGTGCGAGCAGAGCAGGGTGACCTCGTCGCCGTGGCGGGAGGCCAGCTCACGGAGGCGCTCGCGGTTCGACTTACGGGTCCGGTTATCGGCGGCGTTGAGGTTCTGGAAGAGGCTCAGCCCTGGGGGGCAGCTCGGCGGCGTCTCGACCTCGCCATGGTTGAAGTAGGCGTCGCCGCAGTGCAGCAGCCAGCCAGCGCCCGTTCTCAGCGCCACGCCGCTGTGGCCGAGCGAGTGGCCGGCCAGCGGAATCAGCAGGATTTCGGCGTCGATGCCGGGCAGGATGCGGATGCTCTCGAAGCCGAGCCACTCGTCGCCGCCCACGTCGTGCCTCACCCAGTGGGGCCCGTGCTTCCAATGCACGTCGAGGTAGCGCAGCCTGTCGCGGAGACGGGGGTGCATGGCGGCGTCGAGCTCGGTCGAGAGGATGTGGACCTCGGCCTCGGGGAAGTCCGGCAGGCCGCCGCTGTGGTCGGGGTCGAGGTGCGTGGTGACGATGCGGCGGACGTCGCTGGCCTCGAAGCCGAGCGACTTCAGCTGTTCCAGCGCGGTCGTCTCGACTTTGGGGCTGGCGTTCATCGCGCCGAAGATGGGACCCAGCTGACGCGGAGCACGCGCATCCTGCATGCCGAAGCCGGTGTCGACGAGGACGAGCCCGTCGTTCGTCTCGATCGCCAGGCAGTGGCAGACGATGTGTCCGCGCTCCAGCCAGCCGCCCTCGCCGTTGATCAGCCGTGCCCCATTGGGGCAGAGCGACCCGCAGTTGAGGTGATGCACCCTCATCCCGCGCCGCAGTCTAGGGCGGCAGCCCCTCTGAGGTCGTATTTCTTTCCGCATAGCGAGAACAAGTACGACCTCAATGGTGCGGTCTATGGTTCGGCGGGCGCCGGAGTGGCGGAATTGGCATACGCGATCGACTCAAAATCGATTGCCCTTACGGGCTTGTGGGTTCGAGTCCCACCTCCGGCATCGATTGCGTCCGCGCCCGCGGCTTGCGGTGCCGATCGCCGAGCTCGGGAATCCACCGAGGCGAAGGCGGTCTCCGTGAGCGCTCAGGCGGGCTGGGGGGCGTTTGCGCCTGGCGGTGCGCTCGCGCCCGATCCGATCGGACGCTCCTCCTCGACGTGCCAATCCTGGCTGAAGCCGTAGAAGCAGGCCGCGATCAGGACGATCTGCAGCAGCACCAGAATGATCACCAGCAGGCCGATCAGCGGCACCGGGATCAGCGCCCCGTCGAAGCCGGCCTTGTCGCGGGCGAACCAGCTGTCGGCGCCGACAGCGCAGAAGATCGCCAGGATCATCGAGAGCGAGGCGGCGACCGGCAGGATGCCACGGCTCCAGCGGGTGACGAGGAAGGCGAAGAACACGTAGAGCACGGCGAAGATCAGGCAGACGACGCCCATCCCGCCGCCGCCGCTGAGCAGCGAGAAGCCGGCGACCGTCACGAGCCCCGCGATCAGCCCGGTCGCCAGCATCAGGAAGGCGATCACGAACTTGGTCGTGACCACCTCGGCTTTTTCCCGATTGGGATGCCACAGCTCGTAGCCGGGCCTCACCTCTCCTACCGCCATGCGGTCGATCATAGAATCTATGAGCGACGATGCGGTCCTGGCCGCCGCCCCGAGCGGCCGGTCCGCCTCCGAGCGGGCGTGGCGGAATTTGGTATACGCGCCAGGTTTAGGTCCTGGTGGGCTTCGGCCCGTGGGGGTTCAAGTCCCTCCGCCCGCATAGAATTTGCCGCCGAGGGGCAGTGGCCCAATTGGCTAAGGCACCGGTCTCCAAAACCGGCGATTCCAGGTTCGAGTCCTGGCTGCCCCGTTCGAATTGCTTGGTTCTGTAATCCGCATTCCCGCTCCCCGTGCGGGATTGCGGCGATGTTGACTCGAAGCGGCCCGGAGGTCAACGGAGGTCAGCGAAAGTCAGAAAAAGGCTGTTTGAGACCCCTTTCATTCCCCTAGACATTCCCCTGAAGAGGGCATCCGGCGCAGCTCCTTGAAGTCGAGCGTCGAGGGCGACGATGCGCTTTAGAGTGGCGGTTGGGATGGTTAGGGATCAAGAGGAGACGCTGCGACGGACGGCGACGGCGGAGATCGGAGCTCTGCCTGTCGCCGAACAAGCCGGCGAGTTCCTCGCCGACGCCCTCCGCAACGCACCAGTGAGGCCATCGCCGGAGGGCGAGAAGCGAATGCCGGCAGAGTTCAGGCAGCAGGCCCTATGGATGATGGGCGTCCAGAGCTTTCGAGCCCTTCGCGCCGCCCTCGGCATCATCGCCAGCGGGTACGACGATCAGGCGGTCGGTCATGTGCGCCTGATCTCCGAGCTGCATGGCCGCGCCCGCAAGGTCTTTGAGGACGAATCAGGCGAGTACGCGCGGCAGTGGATCGCCGGCAGAGCCGGCGGGAGCGGCGCCAAGGTCGTCGGCCAGGATCTGTGGGAGGTGCTGTCCGGGCCGCCGCATCCGAGCGCTCGGGCGACTTTCGACTGGACCGCACTGTCCCCCGAGAACGGTCCCACTCTCGTCGTCCTGGGACCGGAGCGGAGGCCCGACCTCTCAAACGGAACGCTTGCTTTCATCGCCGGGGAGATTCGAGACATTGGCTACGTCCTGGCTACCGCAAGCGGCCTCTCTGGCGTCCTGCCTGAGTTCCTCGACGCAGTGGTACTCGCCGCCCACGAGCGTTACCTGCGGGACGATCCCGGCGGCGATTGAGGTCTTCCAAACCTCGACTCGTCGCTCCTATCAAGAACACCTCTGAGGAACAACCGGAGTCGAAAATCTCCCAACCAAAGGAGATTGGAAGTGCGGTTATGGCGCCACCTCGCCGTACGATTCAGCGGTGATAGTCCGGAGGATGGAAGCCCACGAGCTTGATTCGGCCGTCGCCGTGTGGCGCCAGGCGAATATCGCCCGTGGCGCTCCTCATGGGCTAGAGCGCACCGCTCGCATCCGCGAAAAACTCTCAGTCTCGGACGCTCTACCGTTCGTCGCGCTGCGGCCAGGCGTCGTAGGCATGGCGCTGGCCGAGCCTGGACGGTTCGACGACGGCGCAGGAGAACTCGATCCGTCGCTCCTACACATCTCGATGATTTTCGTGCGTCCCGAAGCGCAACGCACAGGAGTTGGGTTGCCCCTGATCCTTTACCTCCTCGAGGTCGCACGCTCGCTGGGCTATGAGCGTGTCGACGTCTGGACTGCCCAAGAGAACCGCCCTGCCCGCGGGCTCTACGAGCGTGCCGGGATGACTCTCACCGGCAAGACCGCTCCTCTTCGGTCGAGCACGCAACTCCAGTACGGCAGCTTTCTCAACGGTGCTGAGGCGTCGTGGCCTGAGGTGGCCAGATAGGCCGTATACGTGCCCTGCTCCCGTCTGCGGGGCCGGACAGTAGCGTTCAGGACGTGGAGGAGTCAAAGCAGCGCCGTGTCGAGAAGCCGTGGGGACACGAGGTCTGGTGGGCGCAGAGTGACGATTACGCCGGCAAACTCCTCGTCGTCAACGCCGGCCACCGGCTCTCGTTGCAGGTCCACCGCCAGAAGGACGAGAGCTCCTACCTGCTCTCGGGTCGCCTGCGCCTGAGCTACGGGCCGAGTATGGACGAGCTGGCCGAGCGGGAGATCGGGCCAGGCGAGTCGTGGCGAATCGAGCCGGGGGTCGTTCACTCCGCCGAGGCTCTTGAGGACTCGGTGGTGCTGGAGGTCTCAACGCCTCACCTCGATGACGTGATGCGGCTGGAGGATCGCTACGGACGCGGCATGGACCTAGCGGCCGGTGCCTCCCCGCAGAGCGCCGGGAGCGACGCGCGCCCGGCGATCGCCGCCGACGCCGAGGCAATCTGCGCCATCTACAACGCGGCGCTTGCGGAGCGTGGCTCGACCTTCGAGACCGAGCCGCGCTCGGCCGGGGACTTCACGGATCGCATCGCCGACAGCCGCTTTCCGTTCCTGGTGGCGGCGGCTCCGGAGGTGATCGGCTGGGCGGGGCTCGCCCCCTACAGCGCCCGCCCTTGTTACGCCGGCATTGCTGAGTGCAGTGTTTACGTTGCCACGGAGGCGCGAGGTCGGGGGGTCGGCACCGCGCTGACGGAAGAGCTTTCGAGCGCCGCCGTCGAAGGTGGCTTCCACAAGCTGATCGGCAAGGTCTTCACGGACAACACCGCGAGCGTTCGGCTAGTCGAGCGCTGCGGATTCAGGCGGGTCGGCCTTCACCGTCGTCACGGACGGCTCGATGGGAAATGGCGCGACGTGCTGGTGGTGGAGCGGCTGTTGCAGGCGCTCTGATCCCGAGCAGGTGCGTCGAATAGCGTTCCGTCAGTCATGTCTGACGAGTGGTCTGACCAGGGAAGGGTCGCCGAGTACCTCTCGCGAGAGATACCGCACCGGCAGAACGCCGAGGAAATGCTGCTGCAAGCCTTACCCGCGCAGGTCAAGCGGTTCGTCGATCTCGGTACGCCTGGTTCGACCACGCCGGCGTCTCGCCCAAGGTCATCTCGGAATTCGTTGGCCACAAGACGCCCGAGTATCAACTCGGTTCCGCGCGCATCACCTTGCAGCGCTATACGCACATGCTCCCCGGAGAGTTGGAGCGCGCTCGCAAGCTGTTTGACGACTTCCTTGTCGAGCGGACTCAGGAGACCAACCACAAGTCCCAGAACTGGCAAAGGCCTGAAACAAAGGCGTTAGATCAAGCTACTCCTGCCGGAGCCGCGTCCCGTCGATCCCGAGGGCATCGACGGTCACGGCCAGTCCATAGCCAAGCCCCAGAGCAAACTCTCGCCGCTCCTCCCGGTATATCGACATCCTCGTCGAACTCCGGCGTAGCGCTCAGCAAGCGCTGACCCCAGGCCGTGAGCAGTTCGGTCGCTAGGCGGATCACTTCCGACCAGACCTCTGGTCCCGGCGCGAATGGCTCAGGCAGAGCTTCCCGCACCTGGTTCATCGACCCCATAAGGATCGCGTCTGGCTCGCCCCCCCGAACTTTTCTCGAAGGTGCTCCACATGGCCAGCATCGAAGGTGTTGACGCCGTCCGTCAGGTCGACCTCAGCTCGGCGAATCCAATAGCCAAGGGAGATCGCGTCGAGCACCAGGTTGTAGTCCTCGCGGAAGTGGGAAAGCTGGTCGGCAGTTTTGACGACGGCGATGGCGGGGGTCTCGTCCCACTCCCAAGTGGACTCTGACCGCATGTCAGCCGCGTGCTCTACTAGTCGGAATCCGGGGCCTTCCGAGCGGGCCCCCCACTTCGCGCATAGGCCATGTCCAGAAATGACTCCTTTGAGCCCTTCCATCGATGCCCAAAGCTGATCGAGAACGTCAGGAGCCAATCGAGCCCCGCGATCTGGTTCCACATCTCCGACGGCACGCCTCGGACGGGCTCGAACGCAGGCAACTCGCTCACGTCGATGCCAGCCAACCTCATTGCCTCGTAGCTCAAGGCGGTTTGTCCTCGTTGGATTGCCATCGAATCTGCCAAGCCGCCGCGCGCCACGGCTTCTTTGGTGAACTCGTCGTTCAGCGTCTCGACCACGCTGGTCCTTACCCGCTCGATGAGCTCAACGTCCTCGTTGGGCAAGGCGAAGACCCCTTCGACTAGCTCGCGAGCCTCGCTGATCGCGCCTTGGTCGAACCCTTTGCCTTCGACCTCGGGGGAGAGGATCGTGGCACGGCGACGGTTAGAAACACCGACGCGCGAACGCCCGAGTCAGCCGAGACTGACTTCCACGCCTTGCCGTTGCGACGGCTCGAGAGCTTTTCGCCCCTAGTCGTGCTGGCGTCAATTGAGGTAGCCAGGAGATGGCTGCCGACCTGATGCACGAGACCGGCGGCATACTCGTTGTCGTCGGCAGGGTCCCAGTCCTCAGTCCGAAGAGGACGACCTGCCTTTTCGTACAGAGCCTCGACGACATCGCAGTGTCTGCGGTTCTTGGTACGCCAAGTTGCCGCGTCGAGCATGGCGCCAGTTTTTCGTATCTGTGGGGGCGTCGGCAACCTGACGAAGTTTGCCGCGGTGAGCCCGCGCTACCGTAGAAGGATGCAGAGCGTCCTAGTCAAGCTCGCCCGCATCATGAGCCCAGCCAAAGGCGACTCGCTGAGCGCCGTTCTCGACCGCGCTGGGAGCCGGCGTGGCGGGTCGGTCGGGTTCGCCTTTGCGGTCCGGGCGCTGCGGGCCGAGCGCCAGCGAGGGGCTTAGTCTCCGCGAAACCACAATTCGGCTCATTCCCCTGTGCATTCCCCGGGGAAAGGCTCGACTAGGATTTGGCTCTGTAGTGCCCCTGGGGGAGTGAGTTAACGGCTATGCGCGCGGTCTCCAAAACCGGCGATTCCAGGTTCGAGTCCTGGCTGCCCCGCTCAATCCCAGAGTCAAGGCGGGGAGTTGTTCATTGCGTCTAAGTGGAGCGGATCACATTGTCCATGAGCCAATTAAAGGCTTATGGACAAATCGTCGATGCCTAGGCAATTCGGGGCTCGCCCGGAAACTTGACTTAAGGAGAGGTGGATGCGCCACACAACCAAGAAACGAGCGCTGACGGCGCTCGGCTTCGCCGTAATCCTAGCTTTCGCCGCTGGAGCCTATGCGTACTTCACTAGTACCGGTTCGGGCACCGTCACCGCAACCGTGGGAACCGGATCCGCGGTGACCATCAAAGGCACCGTGACCGGCAATCTCTATCCCGGCTCCTCCTCGCCCGTGGCCCTCACCGTGGACAACCCCTCGTCGGGCAAACAGCGGGTGGGCACTGTCTCGCTGGAAAAAATCGCCGCCGACGCCGGCCACTCGGGTTGCAGCGTCGTGATCACCGGCGGGAACCCTGATTTCACGATGGCGGAAATCGTGGTCAACAAAACCTTCCCGTCCGGCAACAACCAGGCGGTGACGCCGGGTGGGACGTTGACGATGAACGACACCGGGGTCAACCAGGACGCCTGCCAAGGCGCAACCCTGACCCTCACCTTGAAAAGCTCCTAGCAGCTCGTACGTGTGAGCGATGTTTTTTCGCTTGGGCCTTTCCGGCGGCTCGAGGGCGGTCAGGGCGCTCGCGGTCCTGACCGCCTCCATCGCTTGCTTTGGGGCGGTCGCCTACTCGGCGGCCCTGCGCGGGGGGCGGGGGGCGAAAGGTCGGGCGGACGCGAAGGCGAAGCAAACGCGCCCGCCCCGTCCCAGGTTCATCGAAACGCCAAGCTCCACCACCATCGGGGGAGAGGTGCGGTTCAGGTTTCACGTGGCGCCACGGTCGCAGTCGCCAGTCCCCACTCGACCCGGGGCCGGCGGCCAACCCACCGCAGCGCGACGCTTCCAGTGCCGGCTGGACGGTGGGGAGTGGACCGCGTGCATCTCGCCTCATGTCGAGGCTGGGCTCGTCCCCGGAGACCACGCCCTCGCGGTGCGTGCGCTCAGCCCGCGCGGCCGTCCGGGCCACGCGGCGAGCCTCTCCTGGCAGCAGCTCGAGCCGAAGCCCTTTTCGATCGAATCGCGCGGTACCAGCGAAGAAATGCTCCCCGGCGAAGCACCGCAGCCCCTGCCGGTGCTGATCGTCAACCACAATCCGGTCCCGATCGAAGTCACGCGCTTGGCCGTGGCCGTCGCCGAGGGCCCACCCGGTTGTCCCAGTGAACCCAACTTCGAGTTGGTCCCGGCGAGCATCTCGCCGTCGTCGCCGCTGGCGGTGCCCGCCGGAGGGTCTGTGGGCTTGCCCTCGTCGACGGTCTCGGCGCCGGCGATCGCCCTGCGAAATCTTCCGGTCAACCAGGACGCCTGTCAGGGGGCTCGGGTACGGCTTGCCTTTAGCGGGGAGGCGCACGGATGAGACGGCTCATGCCAGCGGGCGTCTCCGGGATGCTGCCGCTGGTGGCGGTCTTCGTAGCCCTCACCGGTAGCGCCATTGCGTATTTCTCTTCGAACGGGGAGGGCGCCGCTTCCGCCGCCGTGACGAAATTGGCCGCGCCGACGATCTCGGCGGCGACCGCGAACGCCGGGGGGACGGTGACCTTGAGCTGGAGTGGCGTGACTGCTCCAGGAGAAGGCGCCGTCTCCTACTACGTCACCCGGGACGGGGGCGAAGCCGCCGGCAACTGTCCCGTCCGACCGGCGCCGACCACGGTCAAAACCTGTACCGACAGTGGCGTCTCGATCGGCGAACACGCCTATGCGGTTACCGCGGTTTGGAAGACGTGGACGGCGACCAGCGGCACAAAAACGGCGAACGTGACGATCGGGGCGGTTGCGAAGTTCGTCATCGCCGGCAATACCACGACGCCTACCGCGGGTGGCTCGACGAACCTCACGATCACCGCCAAGGACCTCAACAACAGCACCGTCACCACCTATACCGGCTCTCACAATCTCGTCTTCTCCGGTGCCACCGCCAGCCCAGGCGGCACCTCCCCGACCGTCGTCAACAGCTCTGGCGGCAGCATCTCTTTCGGCAGCAACACCGCGCTGACGTTCACCGGCGGCGTCGCCAGCGTCAGCTCGAGCAAAAACGGGGTGCTGAAGCTCTACCGGTCCGGCGTCGCCAACATCGTCGCCACCGAGGGCTCGATCACGACTCCGGCGCCGCTGGTCCTGACGGTCGGTGCCGCCGCCGTCTCCAAATTCGCCGTTGCCGCGGCGACGACGACGCCGACGGCCGGTGCCGTCGACGACCTCACGATCACCGCCCAGGACGCCTACGGCAATACCGCCACCGACTACACGGGCCTCCACGATCTGGTCTTCTCCGGAGCCTCGGCGAGCCCTGCCGGCAACAATCCGACCGTCGCCGATTCCGGCGGCGAAGACGTCACCTTCGGCACCGCCACGGCGATCGAATTCAGCGCCGGGGTTGCCAGCTCCGCCGATGGCGAGAACGGCGCGATAAAGCTCTACAAGAGCGGCGCCGTAAGTCTCAAGGCGACCGAGGGCGCGCTGACCAACACGGCGCTTGCGATTACGGTCTCGGCCGGGACGGCAACGAAGTTGGCGGTTACGGCGGCGACGCTGACGCCGGTCGCTGCCGCTGCCGACATCCTTACGATCACCGCTCAGGATGGCTTCGCCAACACCGCGACCGGCTATACCGGCGCCAAGAATCTGACCTTCTCAGGGGCCGCCGCGAGCCCCAGCGGGGCCGCGCCGACGGTGGCCAACAGCTCCGCCACCGCGATCTCATTTGGATCGCCCACGGCGATCACCTTCACCAGCGGCGTCGCGACCGCCACCACGACCAAAAACGGAACGCTGAAGCTGAACAAGGCCGGCATGGCGAGCCTCACGGCGACCGACGGCACGATCTCCACCACCGCTGCTTTGAACTTCACCGTCTCGGCAGGGACCGCTGCCCGCTGGGCACTGTCGAATGCCGTCTCCAGCGCCGGCGCGATCGGATCGCCGTGCCTCTTCACCTGCGCCATTACCGCGCTCGGGAACTCCGGCACGGTCAGTGCCCGTGTCAGCGTCACCGACAGCGTCGGCAACGTCGTGTCCGAACTCGGCAGCGGGCACGCGGCGAAAGTCACCGCGACCGGAACTGCCGGCAGCACGGTCGTCGGCACGCCGCTGGAAATCCCCGCCACCGGCCCGGCCATGTCGGTCACCTCGTTCACCTATACGGCCCCGTCGAGCGGCGCCTTCTCCAACACGCTGACGGTTGCCGCCTCGGTCGGCACCGCGTACACGACGGCCACCGCGACCGCGAGCAAATAGCGGCTTTAGGCGAGGTGGCGGCGCAGGAACGCCAGCTCGTCGGCGACGGCCGCCTCGTGCTCTGGGCCGTCATAGATGTCGAAGTGATCGACGCCGGGATAGACCCGTAGTTCGCCGAACGGGGCGCGGCGGGCGGCGGCGATCGCCGGGCCGGGCTTGGCGACGCGATCGGCGGCGCCGACGCAGACGAGCCAGGGGCAGTGGAGCGTGGCCGCGTGGCGGGCCGGTCGGTAGGGGCGGCCGAGCAGCCAGCGGGCCGACGCCCTGTTGCGCCAGCGGGAGTCCTCGCCGATCGCGACCACGTGGCGCCAGCCCGCCTCGGCGTCGGGGGCGTTGATGAAAGCCGCCTCGTCTGGCTGGCCGACCGCCGGCAGGTGGCCGCCGCGGAGGGCTGCCCAGAGAGCGCGGACGACGATCCGCAGCGGTGAGCGATGCGCCTGTCGCAGGATGTCGAGGAAGGGGACCTGGCTGATTGCGGCCGCTACGCGCGGATCCTCCGCCGCCGCGGCGAGGGCGTTGCCGCCGCCCATCGAGGAGCCGAACGTCGCGACCCGGTCGGGGTCGATCTGCGGCAGGGAACGGGCGAAGGCGATCGCCGCGCGCCAGTCCTCGAGCTGCCGCACGGGGTGGAAGCGGTCCGCCTCGCCCTCGCTGTCGCCAAAGCCGCGGTGGTCGAAGACGAGCGCCGCGAACCCGGCCGCCGCGAAGCGCTCGGCGAAGGCGCCGAGGCGGTCGCGGCGCGTGCCGCTGAGGCCGTGCGCCATGACGACGATCGGCGCTGCGGCGCCATTTCCGGCCACCGGGTACAGCCAGGCCGCGCACTCGTCGCCAGCCACCTCGAATCGGGTCTCCTCGCGCGTCACGTCGGATCAAACGGTTGCACGCCATGAAACGTGAGATGCGGCCTGCCGGCGGTCCGCGGGTGGAGGAGTGGGACGGTCACCTTCTGGGAACATCCGGCGCGTGCCGGGGGAAGAGCGAAGCGAACCGGGGGTCGTAGGCGACGGTCTCGCCGAGCTCCTGCACCGGCGCGGCCTGACCCGCGACGAGGCGCGGCCGGGCGCCGTCCAGCGCAGGCACGAGGCCGGAGGGCGCACCGCCCGGGAGAACCTCGAAGACCTCGTCGACTCCGGCACGTTCGTGGAGTACGGGCGCTTCGCGATCGCCGCCCAGCGCGGCCGGCGCGAGGTTGAGGACCTGATCGCCCGCACCCCCGCCGATGGGCTGATCGGCGGCACCGCGCGGGTCAATGGCGACCTCTTCGGCGAGCGCGCCGCCTGCGCGGTCCTTTCCTACGACTACACGGTCCTCGCCGGCACGCAGGGCGCCCTCGGCCACCGCAAGAAGGACCGACTCTTCGAGTTGATCGAGCGGCTGCGCCTGCCGACGGTGCTCTACGCGGAGGGCGGAGGAGGACGACCCGGCGACACCGACTACCCGGTGGTCTCGGCACTCGACACGCGGGCCTTCGCCCTCTGGGCGAAGCTCTCCGGCCTGGTGCCGCGGATCGCCGTCGTCGCCGGGCGCTGCTTCGCCGGCAACGCCGTGCTGGCCGGTTGCTCGGACCTGATCGTCGCGACGCAGAACGTCTCGCTGGGGATGGGCGGGCCGGCGATGATCGAGGGCGGCGGGTTGGGCAAGGTCGACCCCGACGAGGTCGGCCCGATCGAGATGCAGAGCCGCAACGGCGTCGTCGACCTGGCCGTCGCCGACGAGGCCGAGGCGACGGCGGCGACCAAGCGCCTGCTCGCCTACTTCCAGGGCGCGACCAAGCCGGGCGCCGAGCCGGATCAAGCGAGGTTGCGCGACCTCGTCCCCGAGCGCGAGCGTCGCGCCTACGACGTCGGACTGGTGATCGAGACGCTCTGCGACGAAGGCTCGGTCACCTTCCTGCGCGAGCGCTTCGCGCCGGAGATGGTCACCGCGCTCGGGCGCATCGAGGGCCGGCCGGCCGGCTTCCTCGCCAACGACACCCGCCATATGGCCGGCGCGATCACCGCCGACGCCGGCGACAAGGCGTCCCGCTTCCTGCAGCTCTGCGACTGCTTTGGCCTCCCGGTCGTCTCGCTGCTCGATACGCCGGGGATGATGGTCGGGCCCGACGCCGAGCAGACCGCCCTGGTGCGGCGCGCCTCGCGCCTGCTGCTCGCCGGCGCGGCGCTGCGGGTGCCACTGATCGCCGTGGTCCTGCGGCGCGGCTACGGGCTCGGCGCCCAAGCGATGACCGGCGGCAGCCTGCACGAGCCGCTGCTGACCGTCGCCTGGCCCGGCGCCCACCTCGGGCCGATGGGCCTCGAGGGGGCGGTGCGGCTGGCGCTGCGCAAGGAGCTGGCCGAGATCGAGGACGAGGGGGAGAGGGAGCAGCGGGTGCGCGACCTGACCGCGCAGGCCGAGCGCAACGCCCGGGCGCTCAACGCCGCGGCGCTGTTCGAGCTCGACGACGTGATCGACCCGGCCGAGACGCGCTCGCTGATCGCCTCGACGCTGACCGCCGCGGCGGCGCACGGCGAGCGGACGGCGGACGACCGTCGCTTCGTCGACGCCTGGTAAGCGGCGCACGAGCCGGGCTTGGGTCGAAGCGGTCTCTCTGTTTTTGGCCTCCCGTTAAGCCGATTGAAAAGTATTGATTTTTCAATTGAGCGTGTATAGATTCGCGCCGCGATGCCATCCGGTGTGCTGTCGTCCGACATCTGCTTCGAGGGGGCGCCGAGCTTGGTCGTGACCCCCGGGGGGCGGGTGACGCTATGGGGGAGATCCGAGGGCGAGCAGGAGTTTCAGGCGATGGTGCGCGTGCCGGCGCGGGCCGGGAGCGCGGCACCGGTGAGCCTGCGGGTCGAGGCGGACGGGGAATCGCGTCCCGGGTGGATGCTCGACAACGCGGGGGTGGAAGACGCCGAGTGGCGCCGCCTCGGCCCGATACCGGTGAACGCCGGCGAATCCTCGATCGCGATCGTCACCGAAAGCGACGACGGGGTGTGGCCCGCGGATGCCGAGCCGTTTCACCTCGCGGGCCTTACGGTGGGCGGGCAGCCACTCGCCGCCGAGGCTGTTGCGGCGGCGGTGGAGCAGGAGGGGCGGTACGACGGCACGGGCCCGGGCGATCCCGAGACGGCCGCGCCCGACCTCTTCACCGGCTTCGAGCAGACGGGGCTCTCCTACTTCCTCACCTACATCCCCTGGATCTACAGCCGCATCTTCATCTGGGGCGCGCCTGTCCGGCAGGCGAGCGACAAGGCGCTGAGCGGCGCCTACAGCTGTTACTTCTACGAGGACCTCACCGGCACCAGCACGCTGGAGACGAAGAGCCTTCCAATACCCGCCAGCAGCGGCTCGGCGACGATCGGCGGCTGGATCTACGCCGGAATCGGCGGGCTCGAAATCGAGGTGCATGCTCAGGTCGATGGCGGTGCCGATCAGCGGACCACCTGGATCCTCAAGAACGAGGAGGTCGGCACCTGGGCGTATCGCTCGTTCACCGTCTCGCTGTCGCCTGACGCCTCGACCTACTACGGGTGGATCCGGCTGAAGAGCAAGACGCCTCTCAGCGCGAACCGCTTTTGGCTCGACAACTACCTGGTCGATTTCGCAGCCGCGGCGCCGGCGCCGCTGCAGGAGGCCGTCTTCGGCGACATCGGCGGCAACCTCTACGGCCTCGAAGCGCAGAGCGGGACACAGGACTGGCGCTACAACGCCGGCGCCGGCATGATCGGGACGGCGCCGGCGATCGCCGATGGGGTCGCCTATGTCGGAACCACCTCCGGATTGTTGTCCGCGGTCGACATCGCCAGCGGCGACAAGAAATGGAGCATCTACGTCGCCGCCGGCATCCAGGCCGCTCCCGCGGTCAGCGGCCAGTCGCTGCTGGTGATGGCCGACGACGGCTTCCTGCGGTGCTACGCCAGGCTCGACGGGAGCAAGCAGTGGGAACTCAACGTGCTCAAACTCGCCGTGGGGCGCCGGGTCAACGTCAGCGGTGTCGCACTGAACGGCGGCATCCTCTGCATAGCGACCGAAGAAGGCATCGGCGCGGTGGACATCGTCAACCGCCAGGTTCTCTGGGTGAAGCTCGAGAACATCGACTTCTCCTACCCGCCGGAAGCGGGAGAGGGCGCGTGCTTCTGCGGCGGCTCCGATGGAAACTTCTATGCCCTGGAGCTGACCGACGGCAGCACCCGCTGGACTTTCGACAGCGGCACCACCCTTCACTCCGCCCCGCAGCTCGTCGGCGGGGTCGTGCTCGTCGGCGACGACGAGGGTAATCTGCGCGGCCTCGACGCAGCGACCGGCACAGTGGTCTTTACCCTGAGCTTCGCCGACCAGGCGATACGCAGCTTCCTCTTCGACGCCGGCAGCCTGTACGTCGTTGGCAACGCCGTTCTCGGGGCGATGTACTGCTATGCGTTGACGGGCGAGGTGTGGCAGTGGCGGTTTTCCTGGACCGCGCCCCTCGCCAACGGCGCCCAGGCCGACCCGGTCGTGCTCTCCGATCGGGTGATCGTGACCGCGAGCGATTCGCGCGTCTACGCCTTCAACCGGTTCACCGGCAGGCCCCTCTGGTCGTTTTCGCCGACTCGGGTCGCGTTCGCCGGGGCGAGCGTCGCCACCGGCGCTCCGGCGCTCGACACCAGTCGCTGCTTCGACCGCTGCTGCTGGCTGGGCAGTCACAACGCCTACGCCAACAGCGCCGACGGCTGGTACTACGCACAGCAGAGCGGCAGCCTGATCAACCAGCTCGACTCGGGGGTTCGGATGCTGATGCTGGACACCTGGTCCTGCGAAATCGGGGGGAAGCCGGAGGTGGTGTACGCCCACCAGGGATGCGAGGTCAGCAAATATCTCCTCCCCCTGACCCCGTACGTGCGCTTCGAAGACAGCCTGGCCGAGATCGCCGCTTGGCTCGCCCGCAATCCCTCGGAGATCGTGACGATCATCCTCGAGCAGCGGGTGCGTAGCAAGGCCCAGCTCCAGAGCGCCATCTCCGGTTCCGGCATCGTGCCGTACATCTTTTGGGCCGATCGCCCCAATCAGGGACCGTCCGGGACCTGGAACGTGGCGACGCAGGGCTGGCCGCCGCTGGCCTGGATGATCGCGGCCAACAAGAGGCTCGTCTTCTTCTCCGACCAGTGCGGGCCAAACCGCATCGATGACGGTCTGCCGTACACCTGGACCTGGTGCGTGGAGAACGATTACGCGGGCGCGAGCATGAACGGCATGTGCAATCCGCGTGCCGAGAGCAAACCGATCGAAGAAGCGAGCATCGCCCTCTTCATCCAGAACTACGCCGTCACCTTCAGCTACCACAACTACCAGGACTTCATGGATGTCAACGACGCCGAGCGGATCCTCGGCTTCGTCGATGGGTGTCAGGGACTGCGCAAACGGCTGCCGAACTTCCTCGCGGTCGACTGGCAGGAGTTCGGCACCAAGGGCGGGCCCACCCGAGCGGTGGAGGAGATCAACGCGCGCTGGGCGCGCCTGCCTTTGAGTGCTGAACGGAGATAGAGGAGGAGACATGGCTGCAACGGTGGTGCTGATCGTCGATCGCTCTGGCAGCATGGCCCTGGCGGAAAAGCTGCCGGCAGCCCAAAGCGATGCGTCCACGTTCGTCAACGTCATGCAGACGAGCGATCGCCTCGCAGTCACCTGCTTCAACGAATCGCCCAGCTATATCTTTCCGTCCTCGTCCGCCTTGGCGACGATCACCGGGCAGCCGACTAAGGATGCGGCTTCGGCGGCGATCGCCCAGCTCTCGGCAGGTGGCCTGACCAACATCAAGGAAGCCATCGGGCGTTCGCACGAGATCGTCACCCAAGCGCAGGCACCGCGCGGGATGGTCCTCCTCTCCGACGGCATGTGGAACGGAGGGGAAGACCCGCTGGCTTCCCTCCCCACCGACGTGCCGATCTTCACGATCGCTCTCGGCAGCGAATTCAATCCGGCCTTCATGCAGACCGTCGCCCAGCGAACCGGTGGCACCTATCACTTCACCCCCGATGCCTGGGGCTTGGCCGAGATCTACAACGACATCGTCTCCGAAACGCAGGTGGCGCGCACGTCGGTGAACGTCGAGTCGTCCGTCCCCCAGTACAGGTTCAGCCTCGTGCCCGTCTCGATCCCAGCGAACGTGGATGAGGCGACCGTCGCCGTCGACTGGCTGCCGTGGAGCGTTTCCTTCGTCCAGGGGACGCCGGTGGGGAGCCAGCTCACCGTTCGCCTGATCGAACCGAACCAGCAGCCGTCCACGCTTGCCCCGGCGGCGGTCGGGTCGGGGTTCGCCGTGTTCCGGTTGCAGGCGCCGGTGGCCGGGACCTGGCAGGTCGAGGTCTGGAGCGCGGCGCCGGTGACCGTCGACGGCACGGTTGGCGCGTTCGAACCGAGCTCGTCCGTTTCGTTGACGCTGGATCCGCCCGCTGCGCCCGTACCGGTCGGCGAGCCGGTCGAGTACCGCGCCCGGCTGGTCGACGGCGAGGAGCCGCTCGCCGAGGTTCGGGTCAGCGCCAGCCTCGAGTTCCCGGTGCGCTCGCTGGAGGACTCGCTGCGGCTGCATGCCGAGCGCCTCGCCGCCGTCGAGCCGAGCGAGGAGGCGCTGGCCGACGGTGTGCCCGAGTCGCTCGCCCGGCTGACGCGCCTGCGCGAAAGCTCAGGCCGCGATCAGGATCCGCATCCCCGCCTGAGGCGCCCGCTGCCGCCGCCGCAGCTGGTCGACGGCGAGCTGCGGGCAACGCTCGACGGCCTTCCCCACCAGGGGGAGGCGACTCTCCGGCTGACGGCATCCGGCCGCTCGTCCGACGGGCGCGTCTTCACCCGGCAGCGCCGGGCCAGCTTCGTAATCGAGTAGGGCATTGCCCGGACGCCGGAGGGTTCTGCGATCGCTGAGCCGCGCCGCACGTCGCCGCACGACGCGATGGCTGTCAGGAATACAACGCGGCGCCGGCGGGTTCGCGAGGGCATCGGCGAACCGAGTGCCGGGAAGCGGCGGACGAGAATCGAACTCGCATCATCAGCTTGGAAGGCTGAGGCTCTACCATTGAGCTACCGCCGCGAGGGTCGCGAATCCGGCTGCCCCAGAGCCGCTCCGCTGGCCCTCAGTTTGCCCCAACAGCGCCGCGGTTGCCGTCTGGCCCCCCGCGACCCGCCGATGCGCCAAAATGCAGGGCAGCCACGGGGAGTGGCGCAGTCTGGTAGCGCACTCGGCTGGGGGCCGAGCGGTCGCAGGTTCAAATCCTGTCTCCCCGATGCAGACAATAACCTCCGGCCCATTTGCCATTCTCGAAGCCTGGCGTGAAATTCCGACGAGCTGCAGCAGTGTGACTCAAGGCGGGAAGAGCGTCCTGAGCAGCAAACACGGGCCTTGACACCGTGGGCAGGGCCGGGGCTAACTTCGTTGGCTCAGCGAGGAGGGGTGGTTCGCTGTAAGGCTCGTCTGGGGCCCAATAGACGCGATTAGCGTGCGTTGAAGGAGGTTCCCATGCGCAAGAAGACGCTCGCCTTGGTGCTCATCGCCGGCGCTTTGGCGATTCCGGCGTCGCCGGTCCTGGCCGACCCAGATTTCGGGCCAGGCAACAGCAGCAAGGGGCCAAATGACAGTGGCGCCAAGTGCCATGCGCCCGGTCACGGCACCGGCCCTGGTGCCAACGAACCGGTTCCGGGTTGCAAGGGTTAGCAGAAAGGCAAGGCCCACCCGGCGTGGGTGGACCTTGCAGCGGATCGATCGGGAATTTCCAGCAGCAGCAGCAGCAGAGACCCTGTGCGCCGAGCGCGATCTGGATTCGCAAGTACCTCTCGAGCTCTCTTTGGATCGTGCGGGCGACGCTGACCCGGTCATCGGCAACCACGGCGGTAACACGGCCAACGGCGGAGACGGCGCCTTGCGGTGAGAAGGCCACCGAGGAAGCCAGGCCGACCACGCTCATAGGATGGGCAGTCGGTGAAGGTCGAGATGCTGAACGTCGGCTGGATGACCGCCTCGGCGGCACTTTGGCGGCAGGGCGACGATCCGCAGGAACGCGTGCGGGTGCCGGTTCCGGCCTACCTCGTCGAGACCGGCGAGGATCGGATCCTGATCGACACCGGGCTTCACCCGGGGGCCTGCGTCGACGCCGCCACTCACTACGAACGGCCGCAGACGACCGCGCTCTTCTCCCTCGAGCAGGGGCAGCCGATCGATGAGCAAATCGACGTTTCGACGATTACGCGGATCGTCCTCACGCACCTGCACTTCGACCACGCCGGCGGCCTCTCGCTGCTGCCGCGCGGCATACCGATCGTCGTCCAGCGGCGCGAATGGGAGGCGGGGAGCGATCCGGCCGCCATCGAGCGGAACTTCTTCTTCCCGCGGGACTACCGCGATGAGGAGCGCCGGGTGGTCCTCGTCGACGGCAGCCACGATCTGCTGGGCGACGGCTCGATCGAGCTGCTGCCGACGCCCGGCCACACGCCGGGCCACCAGTCGGTTCGGATCGGCGAGATCCTGGTCGTCGGCGGCGACGTCGTTCACTACGCCTCCGGGCTGGACGACCTCCGGTTGCCGTCCTTCGGCGACGATCTCGGCGCGCAGCAGCGCTCGGCCGAGCGCCTTCGCGCAGTGCGGGATGGTGGCGTGCGCGTCACCCCCGGGCACGACCCGGCCGTGCTCCGCCCGGAACAACTCGTCGTGTCGCCGGTTGCCTGATACCAGCCCGCGGACGGGAGCCGTGCTCCCCCTGTGGACCAGGTCAGCGCCCGCTTGGGGTCCCAGGTAGGCCGCCGCCGCGAACGGCGGCGCGAGGAGGGCAATGCAGATGGCCAGCGCCGGCAATAACCGCTTCAAATTCGCCGCCTCCGGCTCGAGCGCGTCCGCCGAAGCGCAGCCGGCCGTCGCTGCCCCGGCCTGGCGGACCCCCCGCCGCTCCTGCTACAAAAGGGCGATGGAGGGCGCTCCGGGCACTGAGGAGGAGCTGCGTGAGCAGGCGATCCTGCTGCTCAAGAAGAAGCGCGACTTCCGCACCCACGTCTTCATCTACATCCTCGTCAACGCGATGCTGGTCGTCATCTGGGCGGTGACCGGCGCCGGCTTCTTCTGGCCGGTCTTCCCGATCCTCGGTTGGGGCATCGGCGTAGGTGCGAACGCCTGGGACGTCTACGCCCGAAAGCCGCTCAGCGAGGACGAGATCCGTCGCGAAACCGAACGGCTGCGGGGCGGCGCCGGGTGAGCGACGGCCAGGGCTTCGAGGCGCACGAGGTCGATCTGCACGGCCACCGGGCGATCTACCGGGTCGCTGGCAGCGGCCCGAACGTCGTCCTCATCCACGGCATGGTCAACTCCTCGCGGCACTGGCAGGAGGTGGCGCTGCGGCTGGCCGGGAAGTACCGGGTGATCGCCCCGGACCTGATCGGTCACGGCGACTCGGCGACGCCGCGCGGCGACTACTCGCTCGGCGCCCACGCGGCGACGATCCGTGACCTGCTGACGACGATCGGCGTCGAGCGCGCGACGATCGTCGGCCACTCGCTGGGCGGCGGCGTCGCGATGCAGTTCTTCTACCAGTTCCCGCAGCGTACCGAGCGCCTGGCGCTGATCTCCAGCGGTGGGCTCGGGCACGAGGTCAGCCCGCTCCTGCGTGGGGCCGCCCTGCCCGGCGCGGCGACGCTGCTGCGCCTCGCCGCCGGTGGGCACGTGGTCGACGGGGTGCAGGCCGCCGGCCGCCAGCTGCGCGAGCGCGGCAACTCCAAGGGCGTCTACCTCGAAGCGGTGGCGCGGGCGCTGCGGCCGCTGCAGGAGCCCGGCTCGCGGCGCGCCTTCCTGCAGACGCTGCGCGCGGTGATCGACGTCCACGGCCAGCACGTCAGCGCCCGTGACCGGCTCTACTTGCTGGGTGAGATGCAGACCCTGATCGTCTGGGGTGAGCGCGACCGCACGATCCCGGCCGCGCACGGCGTCGAGGCCGAGCGGGCGATCCCGCACTGTCGCTACGAGACGCTGCCAAAGGCCGCTCACTTTCCGCACCTCGAAGACCCGCAGGGCCTCGCCGCGATCCTGGGCGACTTCCTGGCCAGCACGGCGCCGGTCCGTATCGACGATTCCGAATGGGGTGCGGCGATCGCGCAGCGTGCCCGCGGCAGGCTGCGCGCCGTCGCCTGAGCGCGTGGCCGCCAAACGCAGCGCCGGAATCCTCCTCTTCCGCCGGGCGACGGACTCGCCCGAAGTGCTGCTGGTCCATCCGGGCGGGCCCTACTGGGCGCGGAAGGACGTCGGCGCCTGGACGATCCCGAAGGGCGAATTCGACGAGGGGGAGGAGGGGCGCGACTGCGCACTGCGCGAGCTGGGGGAGGAGCTGGGCCCGGCGGCGCCGTCTCTGCACGCTGACGCGCTGATCGAGCTCGGCTCGGTGCGGCAGAAGGGCGGCAAGGTCGTTCACGCCTGGGCGGCCGAGGGGGACTTCGACCCTGCCGAGCTCGACAGCAACGCCTTCGAGCTGGAGTGGCCGCCGCGCTCCGGCGCCCGGCGCGAGTTCCCGGAGGTCGACCGGGCGGAGTGGCTCGCGCCGGCTGCGGCGCGGCGGAAGATCCTCTCCGCCCAGGCAGAGCTGATAGATCGTCTGCTCGAGCGCCTCGGTCGTTGAACGCGAGGTCCGGCGGACCGGGTGGCCCTTCGCCCAAGCGACCGTATACTCGCCGCGATGGCAGACGGTCCCGCTCCACAGCGCGATCGACCGGCCGGCGAAGGGCCGTCGGGCAAGCCCCTGCCGCTCTCGGTGCGCCTGCTCGGCGCCGGCGTCAGGGGTGCGCGCAGCGTCGCCGAGGCGACCGGCGTCGACCGGGCGGTGCAGAGCGCCGCCGAGGAGGCGATGGTCGCCGCGGTCGAAAGCGAGGCGGTCGAGCGCGCCCTGGTGCGGGTCCTGCAGGGCCCGCTGGTCGAGGAGGCGGCGCGCGGCGCGCTGGAGAGCGAGGCGGTCAAGCGGGCGTTGATCGAGGCGCTCGACAGCGAGATGGTCGACGAGGTCTGGCGACGGCTGCTGGCCAGCGACGAGGCGCAGCGCCTGGTCGAGCGGATCGCCGAGGCGCCGGAGCTGCGGGCCGCGATCAGCGCCCAGAGCGTCGGCTTCATCGAGGACATCGGCCACACGATCGGCAACGCCACGCGCCGCGTCGACGACGGCGTCGAGCGCGCCGCCCGCAAGGTCACTTTCCGCAAGCCGCGCAGTGAGCCGACCGACCGGGCCGGCGCCGTCACCCGCGGCCTGGCGCTTGGGCTCGACGCGCTGATCGTCAACCTTGCCTTCTCTGGGCTGGCGGCGATCGTCGCCCTGATCGGCTCCTTCTTCTCCGACGGCGGCAACGGCGTCTCCGGCTTCGCTCTGGTGCTTGGGACCGGCGCCTGGCTCTCGCTCGGCGCCCTCTACTTGGTCGCCTTCTGGTCGCTGGCCGCGCAGACGCCGGGCATGCGCTTCTTTGGCATCAGGCTCGGCGTTGCCGGGCGCGGCCTGCCACCGCGTGCCTCGCTGCGGCGGCTGATTGGCCTGGCGTTGGCCTGGATCCCGTTCGGGCTCGGCTTCCTCGGGGTTCTCTTCGACGAACGTCGCCGCGGCTGGCAGGACCGGATGGCCGGCGTCGACGTCCTCTACGAGGAGCGCGAGCAGGCGATCGCGCCATGGTCGACCTTCGAGGCGGGCGAAGCCGTCGGCGCACCCGCGCCCGGAACGTCGAAGGCCCCGGAGTCCCGGGGCCTTCGACCGCAGCAGGTTTCGGGAACGCCGCTGAGCGGCTGATCCCCGAGCGGCTACGCGACCTTCGTGCCTTCGGGCCCCTCGGCCAGCTTGTAGACGATGATGATCGAGAGGGCGAAGATCGCTAGCGACCAGAACGGGTAGGCCGGGATCGAGAGCAGCGCGGCGATCGCGTTGAGCGAGCCGACGACGATCCCGAACCAGCGACCGTACTCCCCGCCCGAAAAGAGCGAGAACGCGGCGATTATCTCCAGCACCCCGATGATCAGCATGACCCAGCCCCAAGTGTGCAGGCCGCTGATGATGTAGGTGACGTTTTCAGTGAAGAACTTCGAATCCCCGATGGCGGCGATGCCGTAAACGATGTTCAGCACACCGGCGACCAGGAGCAGCACGCCGGCGAATACCCACCAGCCGCTGATCAGACTCTCATCGTTCATGCGTAACCCTTTCCATGGATGAGACAGAGATGGAGCGATCCTAAGAGCAGCTTCTGGGCTGGACAAGCGTTTCCTGCGGCAAACGACGCTCGGTCCTTGTACGAAGTGGACATGGCCGGCATGAAAAGCCGTCAGGCGGGAATTGGTTCGCCATGCCTCAACTGGTCCTCGGCCCTCTGTTGCGCTACGTATCGACGACCGAGGCGACCGTTTGGGTCGAGACGAGCGAGCCCTGCGAGGTCGAGGTATCAGGGCGCCGCGAGGTGACCTTCGGGGTCGATGGCCATCACTTCGCCCTGGTGCGAATCGAGGGGCTCGAGCCGGGCAGCCGGCACGAGTACGAGGTCAGGCTCGACGGCGAGCGCCGCTGGCCGCCGCCGGAGGACCGGCTGCCGCCGAGCACGATCCGCACGCTGACTCCGGCCAAGGCCTTCGACGTCTGCTTCGGCTCCTGCCGCGTCGCCCTGCCGCATGAGGAGCCTTACACGCTGAGCAAAGAGGACGACGAACGCGGCCGTGGCCTCGATGCGCTGCACGTCCTCGCCAAGCAGATGTGCCGCGGCGAGCGCGACCGGTGGCCGGAGCTGCTCTTCCTGCTCGGCGACCAGGTCTACGTCGACGAGGGCTCGCCGAAGGTGCGTGAGCGGATTCGCAGGACGCGCGACACCAGCCGGCCGCCGGGTGAGGAGGTGGCCAACTTCGAGGAGTACACCTGGCTCTATCGCGAGAGCTGGCAGGACCCGCTGCTGCGCTGGCTGCTCTCCACCGTCTCCACCTCGATGCAGTGGGACGACCACGACGTCAGCGACGACTGGAACATCTCGCGCTCGTGGGTCGAGGACATGCATGAGACCGAGTGGTGGTCGGAGCGCGCGATTGGCGCGATCATGAGCTACTGGGTCTACCAGCACATCGGCAACCTCTCGCCGCGCGAGCTCGACGAAAGCGACCTTTACGAGAGGGTGCGCGGCAATCCCAACGCCGGCGAGGAGCTGCGTGCCTGGGCGGAAGAGATCGACTCAACCGGAGCCGGCGCTCGTTGGAGCTACTGTCGGGACCTCGACGGGACGCGGGCGATCTTCATGGATTCGCGGGCGGGCCGCGTGTTCGACGAGGGGCGCTCGATGTTCGACGAGAAGGTCTGGGAGTGGATCGTCGACAAGGCCGAAGGCGACTTCGACCATCTGCTGATCGCCACCACGGTCCCCTTTCTGCTCTCGCCGGCCTTTCACCACCTCGAGGCCTGGAACGAGCGGGTTGCCGAGGGTGCTTGGGGGGCGCGCGCCGCGCGCCAGGCCGAGCGTCTGCGCCGCGCGGTCGACTTCGATCACTGGGCGGCGTTCCAGGACTCCTTCGCGATGCTGCGCGACCTGCTGGAGGAGGTGGCGGCGGGCCGGCGCGGCCGGCCGCCGGCGACGATCACGATCCTCTCCGGCGACGTCCACCACGCCTACCTCTGCGAGGTCGGCTTCCCCCGCGAGGTGGGCGCGCGCAGCGCCGTCTACCAGGCCGTCTGCTCGCCCTACCGCAACGACCTCGCTCGCCGTGAGCGGGCCACCGTGCGGGCGGGCTTCTCCCGACCGGCCACTGCACTTGCCCGCGGCCTGGGTCGACTCGCCGGGGCGCCCGACCCCGGCATTCGCTGGCGCCTGCTCGACGGCCCCTACTTCGACAACCAGGTGGCGACGCTGCGGATCGCCGGTCGCGAGGCGACACTGCGGCTCGACAAGACGCTGCCGCACGACGAGCAGCCCGACGCGCTCGAGTGCAGCTTCGAGCACCGCCTCGCCTGAGGTCCCGCATAGACTTCAACCCACCCGCGTGGCGAGTTTGCTTCGCTATGCGGAGCAAACTCGCCAAGGGAGGAAGAGCGATGAGCGTCGACGCGGTGAGAACGCCTGAGGAGAGCCTCGAGGGCCTGCCCGATTTCCCCTTCGAGTCCAGCTACCGCGAGCTCGACGGCCTGCGGCTCGCCTACCTCGACGAGGGGGAGGGGAAACCGGTCGTCTTCTTTCACGGCGAGCCGACCTGGTCGTTCCTCTGGCGCAAGGTGATTCCGCCGGTGCGCGACGCGGGCTACCGCTGCATCGCCCCCGACTACGCTGGCTTCGGTCGCTCCGACAAGCCGACCGACATCGGCTGGTACACCTACGATCGCCACGTCGACTTGATGGCGGCGCTGCTCGAGGAGCTGGATGTGCGCGACGCCACTGCCGTGGTCCACGACTGGGGTGGCCCGATCGGCTTGCGGCTCGCGGTCGAGCATCCGGACCGTTTCTCGCGGCTGGTGATCATGGAGACCGGACCCTTCACCGGGCACCAGCGGATGAGCGACACCTGGCTCGCCTTCCGCGAGTTCGTCCGCGAGAACGCCGACGTGCCGGTTGGCATGCTGGTCCGCGGTGGCTGCAAGGAGGACCCCGGTGACGAGGTGATCGGCGCTTACGAAGCGCCCTACCCAAGCCCGGAGTCGAAGGCCGGCGCCCGCGCCTTCCCGCTGATCCTGCCCACCGATCCGGAGATGCCCGGCGCGGCCGAGGGCAAACGGGTCGCCGATGCGCTGCGCGAGGACGGGCGCCCGACGCTGCTGCTCTGGGCCGACTCCGACCGGGTTCTGCCGTTCTCGGTCGCCGAACGGATCTCCGAGCAGCTCGACATGCCGGCGCCGCGGCCGATCGAGAATGCCGGTCACTTCCTCCAGGAGGACGCCGGCGAGGAGATCGGCCGGATCGTCGCCGACTGGTTGTAGGGCGTTCTCAGGCGGGCGTCGGCGCGCCCTCGCCGGCGATGCGGCGCACCGTCGCCCGCAGCTCGTCGCGCGGGTGGTCGAGCAGCAGGCGAACGTGGTGCGGTGGCCCCTCGTCCTCCAGCCAGGTGACGGTGCCCGGCCAGTAAGGCCCGGGAGGCGTGCCGGGGCGGTGGAAGGCGGTCGAGAAGACCCAGCTGCCGGTGTTGTGCAGGTGGCCGCCGCCGGCGAGCGGCCAGGGCGCCTCGTCCTGCCAGGGGCCGCCGCGGTGGGTGTGCCCGGTGAGCACGTGGGTGGCATCGAGCTGCAGGTGTCGAGCCAGCTCGGTAGCGGCGTCGATGCCGCTGCGCGAGATCGCCGCCGCGGAGAGATCGGCGTCGAACTCAGCGCGGAGGAGGCGGTTGATGCTCCAGATCCCCGCTGGGATGCCGGCGCCGAGCGCCGCGCGCAGGGCGGCTCGTCGCGCTCGGCCACCGCTGCCATTGGCGGCGAAGATCGCCTGCCAGGCCCGCTCGGAGGGGCGGGTGCCGCGGCCGGCGCGCCGCGCCTGGGCGAGTGAGTAGGTGAAGCCGTAGATCGGCCGCAGCAGGCGCTCGTAGTCCGCCGGTCCCGCCGGGAGGGGGGGAGGGCCGAAGGCGCGCATCGTCGCCGCCGCGGCGATGCACTCGGTTCGCGGCAGGCTCATGTGGCAGTCCATGTAATGGCCGTGCGTCGCGTATACGTCGGGCCGCAGCCAGGCGCCGGGATAGGCGACCTCCAGCTCGGAGCCGCCGAGCCAGGCGGCGATCCGGGTTGCCGCCTCGCCGGCCGGTGCCGCGCGCTCCTCCAGCCCGGGGGGCCGACCCTCGAGGGCCAGCTTTTCGAGCACTGGTTCGGCCAGGCGGTGATCGTGGTTGCCGGGGACGAGCAGCACGCGGCGGCCGGCCATCGCCTCGCCCAGCTCCTCGAAGAAAGGCCGTGCCGCGTCGAGCACCACCGGCAGCGCCAGTTCGCGCAGCTCGAGCACGTCGCCAAGCAGGACCACGCGGTCGGCGTCGGCGATCTCGGCGAGCAGCACGCGGCGGATCGCGGCGTCGCGGGCGAGGTCCTCGCCAAAGCCGCTGCCGAGGTGTAGATCGGAGACGATCGCGGTGCGCACAGCTTGAACTTAACTTGCCGGAGTACGCTGCCCCCGATGATCGCCCTCAGCGAGGAGCGGCTTGCGCCCGCCAACGGGATCGAGATCTCCTACCAGGAGGCCGGCGACCCCGCCGGTGAGCCGCTGCTGCTGATCATGGGCCTGGCGACCCAGATGCTCGCCTGGGACGAGGGCTTTTGCGGGATGCTGGCCGAACGTGGCTTTCGTGTCGTCCGCTTCGACAACCGCGACGTCGGGCGCTCGACCAAGATCGAGGCTGCCGGCCTGCCGAAGCGCACCGACATGCTGCTTGGCCGGCGCCGCACGGCGCCCTACCTGCTGCGCGACATGGCCGCCGACACGACCGGCCTGATGGACCATCTGGGAATCGAGTCGACGCACCTGGTCGGCGCTTCGATGGGCGGCATGATCGCCCAGACGATCGCCATCCGCCACCCGGAGCGGGTGCGCTCGCTGGTCTCGATGATGTCGAGCACCGGCAGCCGTTGGCTCGGGGTGCCGGCCCGCAAGGCCTGGGGGGCGTTGTTCGCACGGCCGGGCGGCGGCCGGGAGGCGGCGATCGAGCACGGCGTCTCGATCTTCCGCGCGATCGGCTCGCCCGCCTATCCGATGGACGAGGACCGCCTGCGCGAGCTTGCCGCCGCCTCCTACGATCGCTCGCACAGTCGCGCCGGCGTCGCCCGCCAGCTGCACGCGGTCACGGCGTCGGGCGACCGTACCGCGGCGCTGCGCAAGCTGCGCCTGCCGGCGACCGTGATCCACGGCGCCAGCGACCCGCTGATCCGCCCGATCTGCGGTCGCGCCACGGCGCGCGCGATCTCCGGCTCCCACCTGCGCCTGATCGACGGCATGGGCCACGACCTGCCCCGTGAGCTTTGGCCGACCTTCGCTGAGGAGATCGAGGCGTCTGCCTCCCGCGCCGGCCGCGTGCCGCAGTGGCAGGCGGCCTGAGCACAGTCGTCGATGCGGCTGAGAGGAGTCGAACCTCCACGGAGTTGCCTCCACACGGACCTGAACCGTGCGCGTCTACCAGTTCCGCCACAGCCGCGGGACCAGGCAATCTAACGCCTGGCGCCCCGCCCCCGATCCCCGCCGACCCGCCAAGCCACCCTCGTCTCCCGCTAAAATGCCGCCCACGCGCCGCTATCGTCTAGGGGACTAGGACGCCGGATTCTCAGTCCGGAAACCGGGGTTCGAATCCCCGTAGCGGTACTCCACGAAAGCCCCGCAATTGCGGGGTTTTTTCGTGTCTGGGCTGGTTTGAGGTCGCGGCTCGTGTCCCAGAATATGTCCCGAAGTCGTGCTAGAAACCTGGGACACGTGGTTTCCGGCAGGCGGGGCAAAGCGTCCCCGCCTTGGACGTAGGGGGTAGCGATGCAGCGCCAGGCGACAAGAGCGATCAGCGGCCACGTCTTCAAGATCGAGCGCAAGCGCGGGCCGCAGTGGTACGCGAAGTACCGACTGCCGGACGGCCGCCAGGTCCAGCGACGGATCGGCCCGCACTGGACCGACCGCAAGCAGGAGCCGCCCGCTGGCTACTTCACGAAGACGACCGCGAGGGCGTGGCTGGATGACACGCTCGCCAAGGCCCGGCGAGGCGAGCTGCCTGGCATGGTCCGCACCGGAACGACGTTCGCCGTCGCCTGCGACGACTGGCTCGACTACAAGCGCGACCGCAAGATCAAGCTCTCGACCCAGATCGACTACGAGCACATGACCGACCGGATGAAGAAGGTATTCGGCGAGCAGTTCGGTGAGAAGGTGCGCTTGGAGGACGTGACGCCGGAGATGGTCGAGGGCTTCCGCGATGCCCTAGTCGCCGAAGACCTCTCGGATCGAACCGTCAACAAGTACCTGACGGTGCTCCACGGTTTTTTCGTCTGGGCGCAGCGCCGCTACAAGCTGCCGGCGAATCCCGTGGCGAACGTAGAGCGCCGCCCACACGCGAAGCGCGGCAACATCGACGTGTTCTCCCGCGAGGAGGTTTTGGCGCTCGTCCGAGCCGCCGCCTCAAAGCAGGACGGCACGGTCTACCTCACGGCCGCGTTTACCGGCCTGCGGTTGGGGGAGCTGCTGGCGCTGCGCTGGCGCGACGTGGATTTCGTCAACAGCGCGATCCACGTCCGCCAGAGCTTCACCAACGGCCGCGTCGATACGCCCAAGAGCGGCCAGGAGCGCACCGTGCCGATGGCCGACGAGGTCGCCCAAGCGCTCGCCAGTCTGGGACGCCGCGACGAGTTCCGAGGCGACGACGATCTCGTCTTCTGTGGAGCCAGAGGAGGCCACCTCGCCGGGCACAAGCTCCGTGACCGCTACAAGGCGGCGCTGAAAAAGGCCGGACTCCGCGAGCTGCGCTTCCACGACCTCCGCCACACCTTCGGCTCCCACGCGATCCGCACCGCCGACTCCCGCGAGGTCATGGAGTGGATGGGTCACCAGGACTTGGCGACGACCCAGCGCTACCTCCAGTTCAAGCCGCGCCAGGACGCTGCCCGGCGAATCTCCGCCGCCTTCATCGACAGCGCCGCGCCGCAGCCCGTCGGCAAGCCGGGCTAACGCCCGTAGCTGTTCTCGCCGATCCACCGGGCGAGGTCGGCCCGAGTGAACCGAAGCCCCCGTCGCCCGATCCGCACATGCGGCAACCCCCGCGAGCGCACCAGCTCGTAGAGAGTGCTGCGCGGCACCCTGAGCAGCAGCGCGGCTTCGTTGGCGTCGAGCAGCGGTTCGGCGAGGAGTTGGGAGTCGGGCATCGGTTCTCTGCCCTATATGTCCAAGAAACCGGCCGAATGCCCCGCCTTCTTAACAATTCCGATGTAGACCAGCGCCGCCACAAGTGTTCCGACTAAGCTCGCTGTATAGAGGTTGCTGCCTTCATAATCGGTTGCTTCGCAATCGCGCTCTCCGCCATAAGCGTTGGCTGGCAGATTTTCACCTGGACGCGGGAGCGTCGATTTGCGGTTGGAGTGAGCATCATCTACACGGGTGCGGCACTTGGCGGAAACCGCTATCCAATCCGAGTGGTGGTGTCGAACGAAGGCGGTACCCGGGAGTGGGTGGGGGACGTAAAAATTGAGGCAACGTACGATCGCGATATCAACCGGCGTATGTTTTTCCATTCGCCGGAGCTGGTTCGTAACCCAAGTCTTGATCGGGACCTTTCTCCGCGTCGGAAATTCGAATCAGAATTCAACCTTCTGTCCCGAATGATCGCGGGAGGGGGTCTTCCAATCGAGATCGTCGCAGTTGCGGAGCTCTCGTCAGGACGCGAAATTAGGTCGGAGGCATTCAAGCCCGATCCAGAGATCGCTGCGGAAGCGCTGGGAGAGGACCCAGTCGAAAATCTCAAGGTTGGTGACCTTGCCTTGGAGGACTACTTTCCCCAGGGTCCACATTCGATCTGCGCCGACTGCAAGTCGGAAATTCCTTCGGACGCTCGCGTGTGCAAATTCTGCGGCTTTCGCATCGCCGAGCAACCGAGCACGGGTTCCTAGCTGCGAGATTCCGGGTGGCTGACGATCTGCCGACTGCCTGTGGGCTAGCTGCCGGCCTTTCGTGAGCCCGTCGGCCGCTTACGGATAGTGGCCGTGAAGGCGCTTGTGCGCTCGTTCGTAGACAGTGCGGGTGTTCGGGTTGTCGGGGTGGCGCTCGCCGAACGCGATGAAGTTCCAGATCAGCGTGTTGTCGGCGGTCTTGACGAGCTGGAAGACGAAGCCGTAGGGAGCGGCTGAGGCTCCCTCCGCGTCCAGCGGCAAGTAGAGCTTCCGGCATCCCGGCAGATGCGCGCCGCTCTCACTCTCGGGTTCGCACCGCTGCCAACGGAGCTTGCGACCTCCGGCCTCGATTGCCCTGCGGGCGCTTTCTGCTCGCCTTCGGGCAATCGCGCCGGGCTCAAAACGCTCGACCTCCTGGACCCACTCCCGACTGCCGAACTCGACCGAAGCGGGCGGCAGCTTCTTCTCCCCTGACTGACTCACGCGGGCAGCATAGGCCGTAGCGCGAATTGATCCCGCAACCTGAGCTTGGAGCGGAACCGGCCGGATCGACCTGGCCTCAGCCCTCGCCGTCGGGAGGCAAGTCGTCGGCGGTCAGCCGCTCGAAGTCCTCCTCGGATGCTGGCTTCCAGCCGCGCTCCGCATACAGCTCGGAGACCGGCGTGATCGGCGGCTCGAGCGTCAGTCCGCCGGTTCGGTCCGGAACGACCTCGTAGCGCCGTCCACCGACTTCAACCAACTCCCCGACCTCAAGGTCGAGCTTCTTTACCGCAGTCGCCATTGGCTCGATTCTACCGGCCGTGTCCGGCCAGATGGGAAATTGAGCACGACAGCGGCTTCTCGGGGGCCGAGGCAACCGGGCGGACCTTGTGCCCATCCCCCCGTAGGGAGGCACCGCCCGACTCCCTGCTCCACCCCGACCCCCGAAAAGCCGCTATCAGCCCCAGGCGGACCAGCCGTCGCGCCCGCTCAGGCGCTTGACGTGAAGCGCCGACCGGCTTGGTAGGACGAGGAAGCCGTTGCTGTGCAGCAGGCCCGCCACGACGAGGTCGCGGACGGCTCGCGCGAGCGCCATGCCGCCGAGAAGATCGTCGGGGTTCTCGAACAGCTCGCAGGCGATGGCCGGATACGTCAGCAGCACCGGGTATTCGCGCAGGATCACGTCGAGGATGATGCGCTGCAATTCCTCGTCGGTCATGGCGCTGAGCGAGGGGGCGCGACGGAGGCGGCGACGCCAAGCGCCGCCTCCGCTCCGCCACATCACGACGCCTCCACGCTGAGCGCCGCGAGCAGGCCGTGCAGCGCGTCGTGGTGGGCAACGACCTCCGCGTAGTCGCTAGCCTCGTCGTAAGCGCTCGCGGCCACCTGGACCGCCGCGCGCGCCGTGTCGCGGGCACGAGCACCTCGCCCTGTTCCATGCAGAGCAGCAGGCGTTCAAACGCCTCCGCCTCCCCGCGGGTCAGGTCGGGGTTCTTCACCCCCTTGGGGTGCGCGAGGTCGCTCCGGGCGTCCTCGCGCCAGTCGTCCAGCAGGCCGCAGAGGATCTCGACTTGCGAAGGAGGCAGATCGAGCGGCACGGCCCGCCTGCCATCCGTAGGGTTTATCTCAGCCATGAGGAGTGCACGCTCCTTGTGGTCAGGCGGCCCGACGCGTTTGCGCGCGGCGGGTCGCCGCTTGATTTCGACGCCAGGAGGGTATCAGAGGCGAAGGGGAAACCCCAACGGGGACTATTCCCCTCGGAGGACTTCCCGAACCCGCGTGGGGTGCAGTCCCACCGCCTTACCGATATCCCGCAGCGACGACCCGGCCTTCTGTGCCCTCTCGAAGCTTTTGCGTCGCGCCTCGCGCGCCGCCGCGACATCGCGTTTGTAGTCGAGTTGAGCGCGCCTCGCTGCGGCGAGGGCTTTCTCTTTCGGATCGTTCGCCATCTCGCCGCAGCCTATTCCCCGAACCCGAAGTCAGAAGCAAGCAAGAGGCTCTACCGCATCAAGAGCCACGAACCACCAACGCCTTTCCGCAGGAGTCGCCAAGGCTGATCTCAGACCCCTGAGATCAGCTCCAACTGCCAACAGCAGCACCCCTCACGCACTATCAATTTCGAAATTGGCCGGGGCAAAAGCGCCTCCCGTTGGACAGATGGGGTGGATGCTCTCGATTGGCAAGCTCGGCATAGGACAGGAGCGTTACTACCTCGACCAGGTCGCCGAAGGCGCTGAGGAGTACTACTCCGGCGAGGGCGAGGCCGAGGGTCAATGGCTCGGCGACGCCGCCAAAGACCTGGGCCTCGACGGCGCGGTAGAGGCCGACCAACTGACGGCGATGCTGACCGGCCACAACCCGGCGACCGGCGAGCCGCTGGGCCTGCGCGCCGTCGGCGGGCGCGGCGCGGTACCCGGCTTCGACCTCACCTTCTCGGTCCCCAAGTCGGCCTCCCTGCTCTGGGCCTTGGGCGACGCGGAGACCAGCGCCGCCGTGACCGCCGCCCTCGACCGATCTCTCGATGCCGCGCTCGGCTATCTCCAGCGGGAGGCCTGCTGGACGCGGCGCGGAGCCGACGCCGAGTTCGTCCGGGGCAATGGCTTCCTCGCCGCTGGCTACCGCCATCGCTCGTCGCGCAACGGCGATCCCCAGGTTCACGTCCACGCCCTTGTCGCCAACGCCACCCAGGGACCGGACGGCAAGTGGACTCGCCTCTATCACCCGGCGATCTACGAACACGCGAAGACGGCGGGCTACATCTTCGAGGCCCAGTTTCGCCAGGAGTTGACCCAGAGCCTCGGCGCGCGTTGGCGGGAGGTCCGCAACGGCATCGCCGAGATTGGCGGCTTTGACGAAGCCCACCTCCGGGCGTTCTCCACTCGCCGGGCCGAAATCGTCAAGGCCGCTGGTCCCGGCGCTTCGGCACGTTCTCGGCAGATCGCCAACCTGACTACGCGGGAAGCGAAGGAGCAGGGAGTCGGTAGCGCCGACCTTCGGCAGCGTTGGCGAGAGCAGGCCGAGGGGATCGGCCTTGACCTCTCGACGGTATGGATCGGCGAACGCACTCCCGACCGCCCGGCCTTGACCGTCGAGCAGCTCGACCTCGCCGTCACCGAGGGGGTGTCGCACTTCGACTGCCGCGACGTGATCCAGGCCGTTGCTGGTTTGCTTCAACACGGAGGCGAGGCGGCGGAGATCGAGCGCACCGCCGATGCGTTCCTCGTCAGCGATGCGGTCCTGCCGATCTCGGAGGGGACGAAGGAACCGCGCTTCACTACGCGGCGAATCTGGGAGCTTGAGCGCAAGGCGCTCGCCACCGCTGAGCGGATGCGCTCGCTGGGCATTCCTCCTGCGGGCGAGTTGATCGCGGCTCGGGTGATCTGCTCGCGGCCCACGCTGAAGGCCGACCAGCGCGAGATGGTGCGCCGCCTGCTTTCCAGTGCCGAGGGAGTGACGGTCGTGATCGGCGAGGCCGGGACCGGCAAGACCTACGCCATCGTGGCGGCGGCCGAAGGCTGGGCGCAGGCGGGGATCGAGCTGCGGGCTGCGGCTCCCACCTGGCGCGCTGCCAATGTCATGCGTTCCGAGGGCCTGTCGGCTACCAGCATCGCCAGCTTGCTCGGCGAGCTTGACCGGGCCGCGCGGGCTGGCACCGAGGGATTGGCTGGCGGCTCAGTTCTCCTGGTCGATGAGGCCGGGATGGTGGACTCCGCGACCCTGGCCCGCTTGATCGCCCATGCCGACGGTGCGGGGGCGAAGCTTGTCCTAGTCGGCGATCCCCAGCAGCTCGGCGAGATCGAGGCGGGCGGGTTGTTCGGGGCGCTCGCCGAGCGCACTGAGCCGATCTATCTCGATCAGGTGATCCGACACCACCACGAGACCGACCGCGAAGCGGCGAAGCGCATTCGTGAAGGGGAGGGCCGCGAGGCGCTTTCCCTCTACCGCTCGGAGGAGCGGGTGATCGTCGCCCCCAACGCCGAGGCGCGGCGCGAGGCGATGGTCCGCGACTGGCAGGAGGCATTCGCCGGCGGCGAGGACGCCGTGATGGTGGCGAAGCGAAATGCCGACGTAGAGAAGCTGAACGAGCTGGCGCGTGCCGTGATGCGGGAGCGGGGGAGGGTCGGCTCCGAGGAGATCGAGGTTGGCGGCAGCGCCTTCGCCGCTGGCGATCAGGTCATCACCCGCGTCAACGACCGCACGCTCGACATCTACAACCGCGAGCGTTGGACGGTCGCCGAGGTGAACCCGACCGACCGCACGGTCGTCCTGAGCGGCATCGACAGCCCTCGCCAGGTCGAAGTTGACGCCGCCTACCTTGCGCGAACCAACCCCTACGGCGATGCGCCAGCGCTGGAACACGCCTACGCCGTCACCACCTACTGCGCTCAGGGAACGACTGTCGATCGCGCCTACGTGATGGCCGACCCCTCGATGGACAAGCAGGAGTTCTACGTGGCGGCCTCGCGCAGTCGGGAGGAGACCTACCTGTACGCAACGCCGGAGATTCAGGCGCAACGGGAGGAGTATGCGCCGCGTTCGCTGTATCTGCGCGAGGGGCTCGAGCACATCGCGGAAGCCACCCAGCGCGACGGCTCGCAGAGCGCCGCCCACGATGAGGCGCAGCGCTTCGAGCTGTCGGAGCTGTCGACCCCGGCGCTCGTGGAGCGCAGAGCGGATCTCGTCCGTCGCGGCCAGGAGGAGGGCGGCAAGATCGCGTGGCTGCGTGAAGCAGGGGAGCGGGTCGAGCAGTCCCGCCAGAACGTCGCCAGGGCGGAGGCGCAAATCGCCGCCGCCGAGAGCGGAGGCAGGGCGGCGCGCAAGGAGCTGCCCGGATTGCGCCGGAGCTACGAGTGGGTGAGCGAGGGCCTTGCCAATCGCGAGCGCGAGCTGGCGGAGCTTCCCCGTCCCCAGGCGGATCAAGCAGCCATGAGGTCCGAACTGGATGCGGTCGAGCAAGTCCTTGCCGACCGCCGAGCACCACAGATCGCCGCCGCCCGAATAGAGCCGCCTTCGTACATCGTTAGGGAGCTGGGGGAGAGGCCAGCCGATCCGGCCCAGCGGGAGAGCTGGGATCGCGGAGTGAGGAAGATCGAGAGCTACCGCCAGGAGCACAGTGTCGCCGAGAAGAGCCGAGCCTTTGGAACTCGACCGCAGGAGCGATCCGCGCGAAAAGCGGCAGAGCGAAGCTTGCGACGGATTCAGCGAGAACTGGGTCTAAAGCGCCAGCTTGCCCGTTCTCGTCGGGCGGAGCGAGGGATCGGGCGCGGAATCGGTCGGTAAAGGGAGCCGCGTTGCGGGGCACCCGACGGCCAAATTCTGGCACGGCTTCGCCGTGCGTTGGCCGCCTGTAGGGGTGCCCGGAGAGGTGTGGTGCGCAGTTTGCGAACTCTGGGGTTTACTTTCTACTGGCGCAATCGACGAGTCCGGGTCGCATCATTCAGCGAACGTAACGTCACTTCGCTTGGTTCTTGTATCGCCGATAGCAACGGTAGGGTTAGGTCCATGCGACTAACGGGACGCGCTCCACTTCGCAGTCTTAAACGACATCTATCTCACATCAAGACCGGCGCTCCGGTGGTGATCGGCCTTACGGACCTCGCTGTTCATCAGGACGACATTCTGGCGGCGGGTTTCTCTAGCACCCAGGCACCGGGCGAGCGGCTGTTGCCGGCCAGGGTCGGAAGCGTCAGCGCGTTTAACGCAGAGGGAAAATGGAAGGTCCACCGCGATCAGCCGATGGAAACTGCCTACCGCGAGTTCAACTGGGAATGGAAGCAGTGGGACGGCACTTGGCACTCGGACACTGTTTACCAGCCCTTTCAACGGTATCCACGGACGAAAATCGAGCCGCCAGCGGTTGAGCTGGAGATCGAGGAAGATCCCACGGGCGCCAAGGTAGTGGTTACTGAGCCGCTGACGCTCACCAAAGCCAATGAAGCGAGGCTTCTACATCAGATCAATCTCTTTCGTGAGCTTTTTGGCGAGGCAACTGTTCTCACCGAGGATCTTGAGCAGTTCACCCGAGTTACAGTAAAACGCCTCAACTGGGAACTGCTGCCGCCTGGAAAGATGCCCTGGCCTGCGTTGCAAAAGCGGGTTGGGCCGTTGATCGAGCGGATGGGCGAGCGCAAGGCTCCGGTCGCCGAGCGCCGACTAAAGCTATTGACCGAAATCCATCACCCTGATTTCGTTGCTGTCGGCCACGCCGGGTTCTCGGGATACCTGATCTTCGGCTTCGCCGGGACCAACGTGCTGGAGAACTTGCAGTACGGAAACGCAACTTACGTCTTCGGGGAGGACTGGGAGGACCTCTCCAAGTTGACCAAGGCCGAGATACTCCACGGCGATCTACAGCAGGACCGAATCATTCACCGCGAGAATTGGGAAGCCCAGATCGATGAGCTGCTCTCCTAGCGTTTTCTCTCGGTCGGTTAGTCGACACGATCGACGATCAGCATATGGTCGTTGTACCGGGCGCTGCTATTCCAGGCATCCTCTTCGACCACAGATATCGGTAGCCAATCACTAAGGATTCGATGAGCGACCAAATGTCCAATAGCGCCCCAGCAAAAAATGAGGATGATTCGCCGTTATTGCTACGAGTGCCGAAGTGGATTCCCTCTCTTGCCTATACCTTTGTATTTGGTGCCGCAGTTGTTCTTCTTGTGCTGCACACGCTCAGTATCGGCAGTGTCGAGGTTGACACGACCACGATCGGTCTGCTGGCCCTTGTTCTACTGATACCGATCGCTCCCCATATCCGCCGCCTCAGCGCCGGGGGCGTAACGGCCGAGATCGGCGTTTCCGAGGCACGTAAGCTTCAGGCCGAAGCAGCCGAACTTCCGAGTCGGGACGACTCTCAATCCTCCGGTGAGGCATCATCAATTCGACAGCGCATCGATCGCGATCCTCCGATGGGTCTCGCACAGCTTCGGATAGAGCTGGAGAAGGAATTGAGACGGCTCTATTCGGCACATCTGACCGAACCGCGCCCCCCGAACCTATCTCTGGGCGTAATGGCGCGGGATCTACAGGAGCATGGCGTGCTGCCCGTGGAGGTGGCCGATCCACTCGCGAACGTTGTCGCGCTCGCAAATCGTGCAGTGCATGGCGAGTACGTCCCTTCCGAGGTGGCTTCTGAGATTGGCCAAGTCGGTCTGCGGGTGTTGTCTGCGCTTAGCCAGCTCGAGTAATACGCTCTACTATGGTGCGCTTTCGGCGAGCTACACATACCAAGAATTCCTCATCCTTCCCACTGCGCATCGACTTTAGAACCTCAAAGCCCATTCCGCCGAGGGCCTTCAGGAATGCCTGCTCCTCGTACTGGTGGATATAAATCAACCTTGCATCAGGGAGGTCGCGGTCCTGAAACTTAAGTGTCGTGCGGCTGACAATCGTCGTTGCCGTATCTGCAATCGAGCTAATTTTTGGCTGACCATGTTTGACGACCATCTTGTCGGCTTCGAATGGCACGCCTAGATAGCTCTCTAGTGCGCCGAAGTCGAAACGAAGCGCGGCATGTCCATCTATCAACTCTGATAGCTCATCTTGTGGACCCTGCCCCTCCTGTCTAAGGCGAACCTCCAGCACCAGTAGATCTTTGTCAGACATCTGCGATCTGAGCCTCTGAAGAAATTTTCGCTCGTCGCTCAGATTCCCCAAGCTGTTGAGGAGAGCGATGACATTGGGGCTCTCGCGATGCGCGAAGACTTCGCTAACTGCATTGAGGTGATTGAAATCGGCGAGCACGGCCTTGATCCGAAGCCCGACTTTCGATTTAGGGACCCGTTCACGCACCGTCCGTACAGCCTTCGAGACGAGCAGGTTGCTGATGTCGTAGGGGTAGTAGAAGATGTCCATCCCAGGCACGCCAAGCCAGTGGCCAATCAACTCGGCGTCCTTCTCGCCGTCTCCTGGTCCGAGGCTGACGTAGTCGAGATCGTCGCCGTCAATATGTTCGTGGACTAGTTTCGCAATCTCCTGACCACCTGAGTTTGCCCAAAACGCGACCGTTTCGTGCTGATGCCTATACATGGGCTCATTGCAGAGACGAATCCAGTTTTTGGCTCCAAGGTCACTTGAGTACATATAGCGCCCCGGTACGAGAGTTCCGCCGTCTATACAGGCAAGGATCTCCTCTCGGCTTACCGAATCGTCCTCCGTATGAAGTGCTGCATCGACAAAACTGTCGAACAGGTCCCCCCAGTGATTATCCATGGCCCGACTTATATCTGAGAAAACGGCGTCATGCGGCTACGGGAACTCATCAAGTCCCCATCAAGCGTGGTCTGAGCGAAGGTATGGCGCTCGGTCAAGCTACCCGCATGCCGTCACCAAGGAAGCTTGTGGTCAGGCCGGTCAATGCGATGGGGCTCGAAGACGGCGACCCTTGGCAGGAGCTTCGTATGCCTAAAGTCGCGCCCGCTCGGGTTGCAACCGTGTCCCGAAATATGTCCCCGATTCCACCGATCTAGGCTGAACTCAGCCGAACTCCCTAGGCTCAGCAGGCACAAATCGACCGCAAATGGCTTGCTAGAGCCAATTCTCAGTCCGGAAACCGGGGTTCGAATCCCCGTAGCGGTATGGCTCTGGAAAGCCAAATCCGTCCGTGACGAGGCCATGAACCTCGTTTTCGGCAACACGGCGGTAACAGCAGCGGCGTCTCCTCGAGTCGCGCAAGCGCCGCCGATCCTGCACCGCGCCTGCATCCTGTTGCCGCCGTGTTGCCGCGCCGCTGTGGATCGCGGGGCCGGGAACCCAGTGCCCTAGCAGCTCTTCCAGGATGCCGTTAGGGAAGCGCTTGCAGAATGGTCCAGACAGCGCCGCTCCTCGACCCGGCCCTGGGGCTGCAACGCCCAGCGGCTAGTCTGCGTCAGCCGGTTCATCCGGCTAACTTTGATCGCGACGAAGGGAGCGGCTTGAGCGTCGAAGAGTTCAACGAGATGGGTCCGATCGACTACATCCTCGTCGAGTGGCCGGGCCGCCAACCGAACGGCGAGGTGGCGCCGCACCTGGTCGAGTTGGTCGACCGCGGGCTGATCCGAATCCTCGACCTCACCTTCATCGCCAAAGCCGAGGACGGTTCGGTCGCTGGCCTCGAGATCGCCGATGTCGGCGGCGAGGTGGCGGAGCTGGCGATCTTCGAGGGCGCCTCCTCCGGGCTGCTGTCCGACGAAGACATCGCCGAGGCCGGCGGGGCGCTGGAGCCCGGCACCTCGGCTGCCCTGCTCGTCTTCGAGAACACCTGGGCGGCGCCCTTCGCGAGTGCCGTGCGCCGCTCCGGCGGCCAGCTCGTCGCCAGTGGCCGCATCCCCGTCCAAGCCGTCCTCGCCGCGCTCGACGCGGCCGAGGCCTGAGCAGCAAAGGAGAGAACGATGCCAGGACTACTTCGAGGTGTCGCGCGGACCGCCGTCGTTGCCGGGACCGCGACCGCCGTCAGCAATCGCGTCTCCAAACGCCAGGGTGAGCGCTGGGCCGAGCAGGAAGCGCCTCCGCAGCAGCCACAGGCCGCGCAAGCTCCGCCTCAGCCCGCCGCAGCGTCGACGATCGATCAGCTCAAGGAGCTGGGTGAGCTCAAAAGCCAGGGAATCCTCACCGAGGAGGAGTTCGCCGCCCAGAAGGCCAAGCTGCTCGGCTAGGGCTGCATAGAGGAGCCCGGCCGCATCGGCCGAGCTCCTCTGAGGCGTTCTAGACTCGGCTTACGGGCTCGTCCTCGCCGTAGACGACGAGGCCGTGAATGCAGATCACGCAGAGGGCGAAGATCCCCAACGACCAGAACGGAAAGGCGCCGCCGACTGCGAGGAGGGCGCCGATTGCGCCCAACGACGCGGCGATCAGCCCGATGACCCGTCCGAACGTGTTGCCGGCGAGCAGAGAGAATCCACCGCAGAGCTGAACGACTCCCAGAATGAGGGTGATCCAGCCCCAGGTGTGGAGGCTTGAGAACACGTACCGGGTGTTGTCCACGAAAAAGCTTGCATCGCCGATCGCTGCGATGCCATAGATGACGTTGAGCGAGCCCGCGATCAAGAGCAGGATGGCAACGAAAGCAGCTCGGCCAGCACCCCTCATATGGATTCCTTTCCTAGTCGGCGCCCTTTCCTGGGCGACCGAGCGAATGTCGACCAAGCAGCCTTGCTCGGTCCTTCGACAGCGCGGAGCGGTTGTGAAATTCAGCACTTCTGATTCGACGCCGAAGACAGGAACCCTCTCGAAGTAGCGCCTCGGAGGGATACTTGCCTCACAAGGCGCGCCCGACCGCGAGCGCCTCCCTCCTGAAAGGCCCCCGGATGCACGCGAGCACCGAGAAGGACACCCCCGCTGCCAAGCTCTCCCCTCGAGAGGCTGCGGCCCGGGGCAAGGGGGCGAGGAAGATTGTTTCCCGCTCCTCGCACGCGGACTGGGAGCCAGGTCCCGACAGGGTTGGCCCACTAGAGGTCCTTGCCGAGCAGGACAAGACCCGCGTTCCCGAGTTGATTCCCGTCCGCTACGGGCGCATGCTCGCCTCTGCTTTCACCTTCTACCGGGGCGCCGCCGCAATCATGGCCGCCGACCTGGCCGCGAGTCCCGACTCCGGCCTTCGCGTCCAGCTCTGCGGTGACGCACACCTCTCGAACTTCGGTGTCTTCCAGGCCCCCGACCGCCAGCTCGTCTTCGACATCAACGACTTCGATGAGACGTTGCCCGGCCCGTTTGAGTGGGACGTCAAGCGGCTCGCTGCCAGCGTTGCCATCGGCGCTCGCGACCGTGGCTTCAAGGACGCCGAGCGCCAGGCCGCAGTGCTGGCGAGCGTCAGCGCCTACCGGACCGCGATGGCCGAGTTTGCTGCGATGAACGAGATCGACGTCTGGTACTCACGCCTCGCCGTCGGCGATATCGAGGCTCGCTGGCAACACAGGGTGTCCAAGGAAGATCGGCGCCGGCTGGAGAAGAATATTGCGAAGGCCCGCAACAAGGACAGCCTGCGAGCGCTCGAAAAGCTCACCGAGTCCAAGGACGGCGAGCTTCGAATTGCCAGCCGCCCACCGCTGCTGGTTCCGATCGCCGAGCTGGCCGAACGCGAAGGCCAGGACGTCGCCGAGATCGCCGCCCGGATGCAGCACCTGGTCGGCGAGTACCGGAAGACCCTCGATGAACAGGCCAGGGAGCTCGCCGAGCGCTACCACTACGTCGATGCCGCCCACAAGGTCGTCGGCGTAGGCAGCGTCGGCACCCGTGCCTTTATTGCCCTGATGCTCGGCCGCGATGAAGGCGACCCACTCTTCCTTCAGATCAAGGAAGCCGGACCGTCTGTGCTTGAGCCCTTCGCGGGCGCCAGCCGTTACCGCCACCACGGCCACAGAGTGGTCGCGGGTCAGCGGCTTACGCAGGCGGCAGGCGATGTCCTGCTCGGCTGGCTGACGGCAGAGGGTCTTGACGGCAAGAAGCGTGACTTCTATGTCCGCCAGCTTTGGGACGGCAAGGGATCAGCGGAGATCGAGTCGATGGGACCAGAGACGATGGCCGGCTACGCCGGCCTCTGCGGCTGGAGCCTCGCCCGCGCCCACGCCCGCGCCGGCGACCGGCAGATGATCGCCGGTTATCTGGGCAAGAGCGACACCTTCGACCGAGCGATCGCCGAGTTCGCCGAGGCCTACGCGGATCAGAACGAGGCGGATTACGGGGTGCTGCTAGGTGCCCAGCGTGACGGGCACCTAGCCGTGGAGAGCGGCGTCTAGCGCTTGGGCGGCCATCGTCTGCGCGGCGCTGCGCTCGGCCATTCCCGAGCCCTGCGTGCCGAGGTAGATAAGCACGCCGACGTAGGGCAGGGCGATCGCCAGCAGGCACCAGCCCGCCTTGGCCCAGCCCGAGATGTCATGGCGGCGGAAGAGGTCGCCGCAGACGTTGAACAGGAGGCCGATCCAGATCACCAGCCCGAAGAAGACAAGCATCGTCCAGACGATGTCTCGTCCTGGGTTGCCTGTGGCTCATCGGCGAGCAGCTTGTCCACCGCCGAGATCGACACGTTCATCAGCGACGTGTCGACGACGAGTACGAACATTGCCATCGCCAGCAGGATGGCAAGTCGAGAACTGCCCGATCTTCCTTCGGCGGGGCCTCGCCTCCCTCGATCTCGGTCACAGGCGAGCCCTCGCACGCTGACCGCACAGGCGGATTGGAATCAGGATCCAACGGACTAGCGCGCCGACTCACGGGGTTGCGAATGCCGCTCGCGCAGCCGTTCGATCCGCGTTAGGCTCGGGACATCGCATCCGAGGGCTCTAGCCGGGAACGTGCTTCAGGACACCCTCGCATCGTCGCGGCACTTCTCGTCCTGGCCACGCTGATCACGTTCCTCGCCATCTTCTCGATCTGGATCAACCGCCAGGCGCTCAACACCGACAACTGGGTCAAGACGAGCGACAAGCTCCTCCAGAACGGGGAGGTCAAGTCCCAGCTCTCCAACTACCTCGCCGACCAGCTCTTCGCCAGCGTGGACGTGCAGGGCGAACTGGAAAAAACGTTCCCGCCGCGTCTCGCGCCCCTGGCCGGTCCAGCCGCCGGGGCTCTGAATCAGCTCGCTCCCCAAGTGGCCGAAAGGGCGCTGGAAACCTCTCAGGCCGAAAGCCTCTGGAGCGCGGCGAACCGCGGCGCCCACGAAACGCTGCTGAAGATCTTGAACGACGAGGGCTCGGCGGTCTCGACCAGCGGTGGCGAAGTCACCCTGGATCTCAAAGCACTGGTCTCAGAAAGCGGCGGCCAGCTCGGGGTCGCCGGCAAGCTCGCCTCGAAAGTCCCGCCCGATGCCGGCCAGCTGACGATCCTCAAGTCCGATCAGCTCTCCGCGGCGCAGGACATCAGCAAGCTTGTCAGGCGCCTGCCGATCGTTCTCACCCTCCTGGCGGTATTCCTCTATGGACTGGCGATCTTCCTCGCCGGGCCGCGCCGCAGGCGGGCGTTGCGCTCGGTCGGCTTCGGCTTCGTCGTTGCCGGGGTTCTCAGCCTCCTCCTTCGAGGGATCGCCGGGAACACGGTGATCGACGCTTTAGCGGGCAACGAATCGGTCAAGCCCGCCGTGGAAGCCGTCTGGAGCATCGGCACCGCGCTGCTGGTGACCGTCGCCGTCTCAGCGATCACCTTTGGCATCCTCCTCGTCTTCGCCGCCTGGCTTGCGGGACCGACCCGCATCGCCACGGCGTTGCGACGCGAGGCCGCTCCCTACCTGCGGGAGCGACGGGGCGCGACCTACGCCGTGGTTGCCTTCATCTTCCTCGTGCTCGTCCTCTGGGCGCCGGTTGCCGCCTTCGAGAAACCGCTCGGACTCCTCCTGCTGGCGGCGCTGATGGTGCTCGGGACGGAGGCTCTGCGGCGCCAGGCCGGCGTCGAATTCCCGGACGCGACCTTCGGGGGGTTCGGGGATCGAGTGCGGGCGTCCATTCCAGGGCGAGCGGAGCCACAGGCCCCGCCGCGAGAAAGCAAAATCGACCAACTGGAGCGGATCACGGCCCTGAAGGAGAAGGGGGCGTTGAGCGAGGAGCAGTACGAGGCCGCGATGGCCGAGGTGCTCGGTTCCGGGTAGCCCTCTGAGAGCGCGAACGGTTTGCCGACCGAGGCGGCCAAGGAGACGGGGGCTTCTACCGGAGATGCTGCGGCTCGGGATTGAATTCCCCGTCAGTTGCAGCTGGTCTGCGAGTGGCCTTCGATGGAGGTCCCGCTGACGCGATCGATGCTCAGTCGATCCTCGGTGGCCACCGAGCGCGTTCAGGAGACAAGCTCCTGGATCCAGTGAGTTCGCCTTTTATCGCGGATACGGCGAAGAAAGGCGAACTCAATCCGTTTGACGCGAGCTGGGCGGCGGGGCCGGGGGGAGTTGAGATGCTTCGCCGTGCGATGGCGGTCCGCGACCACTACGTAAGCGCCCGTTGAATGCCGGACGTCATCGTCCTCCTGCTGGCTGCTTCGGCCACTGCGCTTGCGACCGGGCTTGGTGCGATTCCGGTGTTTCTTTTCGGTCAGCGAACCGAGCGGGTGACGCCGGCCTTGCTTGGCTTCGCCGCGGGGGTGATGGGGGTGGCCGCCGTCGCGGGGCTGCTCATCCCGGGGTTGGAAGAAGGCTCGGTCGTCGCGGTGGCCGCGGGCTTTGCGGTCGGCGTCATCTTCCTCGTTGCAGTCCGCCGGCGTTTCAGCCCTGACGCTGGCTTCATGGGTCGCACCGGCCCCGGGACGCGAACCTCTGCCCTCGTCTTCCTCGTCCTCTTCGTCCACAGCCTGCCGGAGGGGCTCGCGGTCGGCACCGCCTTCGCCTCGGACCGGGCTGGGCTGAGCCTGTTCGTGATTCTGGCGATCGGGATCCAGAACATCCCCGAGGGGACGAGCGTCGCGATCCCTATGCAGGAAGCCGGCTTCGGCCGCGCCCGCCAGTTCTGGGCGGCGGTGGCGACCAGCGCCCCGCAGCCCGTCGGCGCCCTGATCGCCTTCCTCGCGGTGGAGGAGGCCAGCGGCTTGCTGCCCTTCTCGTTCGCCTTTGCGGCGGGAGCGATGCTGGCGCTGATCGCCGTCGAGATGCTGCCAAGGGCCTATGCCGACTCCCGGCCCCTGTGGCCGAGCATTGGCATCGCCGTTGGTGCCGCCGTAATGCTGGGTTTGAGTCTCGTGCTCGGCGTTTGAGGTCGATCTGGGCCCGCCCTCTCAGGCGCACATCCCCGGGCGAGTCAAGCCGCTCGTCGCTGCACCGCGCGCAGGACGCGGTTCGTGGCAAGCACGTGGAGGCGGGTGCCGATCACGAGGGTGCGGTAGGCGCGGCCCCTGAGGCCGGGGAAGGCGGCGCGGGTTTCAGCCCGCAGGCGGGTGCGGTCGCCAGCGAGGTCGTCGAGGCGGAAGGTGAGGGCGTAGTCGGAAAAGCGGTGACGACCGCGCAGCGCGAGTTCGCTGGCGTGCTCGGCTCGGGCGACGCGGAAACCGGGGAAGGCCGAACCGGCGTCGAGGGGGCGCGGGCCGGACGCCTCGCGGTCGGCGCAGCCGAGTAGGCCGGCGGCTCGCGCCGAGAGCGGCGAGCGGAACGGCGCCTCGGCCGCGCGCAGCAGCGCCTCCCAGACCACCCCGGCGCCGGCCGCGATCTCGACGCTCAGCTCGTCGACGTAGGGCAGCTCGGCGCCGGCGCTCATCGGCAGACCCTAGCCGGCCTCCTTGCCGTTCGGGTGCAGCGCGTACCACTCGGCCCCAAAGGAGTCGATGTCGGCGCCCTTGACGTCGCCCGGCTTGGCGTCGGCCGTGTAGGTGTAGAGCGGCCAGCCGGCGTAGGTCACCTGGGTGGTGCCGTCGGTGCGTTCGCTCGTGCCGAGCTTCGATGCCATTGCCCCGCCTTCGCCCTTGGGCGTGCCGGTCAGCGGCGGCCAGACCTTGGCGCAACCGCCGTAGCAGGCGGATTTGCCGCCCTTGTCCTTCTTGAAGAAATAGAGCGTGAAGCCCCGCGAGTCGACGAGGACCTTGCCGGCGTCCCCAGCGCTCGCCACCGAGACGACGGCCGGCGCGCCGGCGCCTTCACTCTTCGCCGGCTTGCTCGCGGTGCTGCCTTCGCCGCCCCCGCCACCGTAGGCGCCGCCTTCGTTCGAGCCGCTGTCGTTGCCGCCGCAGCCGACGACCGCCACAACGGCGGCGATCGCCAGGGCGACCGAGATGCTCCTGATCATGCGTCCTCCTCGTTCGGATTGCCATTGCCCCCCGCTTTGTCGGGATCGAGCGGTGCGACGAAGGTGCGCTTGCCGACCCGCACCCCGATCGCCTTGGCGGCGGAGACGTCGAGGGCCGAGCTGAGAACCGCCCGGGCGTCCTCGCCCCAGCGGTAGCGGAACGAGCCAGCCGGCATACGCGCGCCGTCAGGCGCTCGCAGGAAGACCCGGCAGAGGGTTCCCGAGCGGACGCCGTGCACGTACATGTGGATCTCGGTCCCGTAGGCGTGTGGCTCGAGAGTCGCGTCGATCGTCATCCCGGGCGGCAGCGAGGCGAAGGCGACGTGCTGCTCGGGCCCCGAGCCTCCGTCCGGCAGGACGAAGATCGCCAGCACCGCCGCGACGGCCGCCGCGGCGACGGCACCGCCGAAGGCGAAACGGAGTCGCAGCCGCCGCCGCTCGCCGCGCTGCTCGGTCCGGATCTGCGCCGCGATCCGCTCGCCGAGCGCGACGGGTGGGGCGGGCGCGGCGCTGAAGCGCTCCGGGTCGGCCAGCGGCATCAGCCGGGTGACCGGGACGAGCGACTCCAGCTCGGCGCGGCACTCGGCGCAGCCCTCGAGGTGCGCCTCCAGCGCCATCCGCTCCGCCTCGGAGAGTTGGCCGAGCGCGTGGGCGCCCAGCGACTGCCGCCACTCGCGACACCCCTCAGCCGTCATAGCCGATCTCCTCCAGGGCCACCCGCAGTGCCCGCAGGCCGTAGTAGACGCGGCTCTTGATCGTGCCCTCCGGCACCCCCAGCTCCTCCGCCACCTCGGCGTAGGGGCGGCCGCGGTAGTAGGTCTCGACCAGCACCTGGCGGTGCTGCTCGCCGATGCGGCGCATCGCCTCCTCGAGCTGCCAGGCAAGCAGCGCCTCCTCGAAGGGCTCGACGATCGGCTCGACGCCTCCGTCAGAGACCGTCGGCCGGGCCGCCCGCGCTCGGCTGAGGTCGATGACGACATTGCGCAGGATCGCGAAGAGCCAGGTGCGCAGCGAGCCGATCTGCGGATCGAAACGCCCGCCCGCCCGCCAGGCCCGCAGGAAGGTCTCCTGCACTGCCTCCTCGGCGAGGCCGGCGTCGCCCAGCGAGCGCAGCGCAAAGCCGTACAGCTCGCCGGCGTGGGCGGCGTATGCCTCGCGCACGTCGCGCTCCTCGAGCAGAGCGCCTGGGCTCATCGGCCCGATCTTGGGACAGCCGCGCGGCTCATCGCACGACGATCTTGCCGTGCATGAAGTTGTGGATCGAGCAGTGGTAGGGGAAGGTGCCGGACTGCTCGAACTTGACGGCCGCCGTGCGCCCGGGGCGGATCCGGCCGGTGGCGAAGTTGCCACCACTGGTCGCCGTGTGAGCCGTCGTGTCGTTGTTGGCGAAGACGACTTTGGTGCCGCGGCCGATGGTCAACTTGCCGGGGTGGAAGGCGAATTCGCGGATCCCGACGTGGGCCGTCCCACCTTTCAGTGGGGTCCGTTCCGGGGCCCCGCTGACGGCCGGGGCGGCGGCCGCACAGGCAACGGCCAGGAGGGAGGCGACGATCGTCACCGACAGCCGACGTCGAGGAGAAACGATGGTCAGCATCGCGCCAGTCTACGGAGCGCAGGCGCCCGAGGTTCAAATCGCAGCCTGAACCTTTTGCACGGGCACCTCGTAGGTTGTGGCGATAGGGGGCCGACGCATACTGACGGCCGCGATCGTGGCGGCAGCGGTGACGTTTGCCGCCGCGCCGGCCGCCGAGGCGACCTTCCACGAGATCTCGATCCGCGAGGTCTATCCCGGCTCGAACGCCCTGCCGGACTCCGGCTACGTCGAGCTGCAGATGTACTCGGGCGGGCAGGGCCTGGTCAAAGGCCACGCGCTGACCGTCTACGACTCGGCTGGGGCCACGATCGGCAGCTTCGCCTTCGGGGCAAACGTCGCCAACGCCGCCAACCAGCAGACCATCCTGGTCGGCGACAGCGGCGTGCAGGCGGCCTTCGGCGTCACTCCAGACCTGACCAACGAAGCCTTCGAAATCCGCCGCGCCGGCGGCGCGGTCTGCTGGGCGGGGACGATCGACTGCGTTGCCTGGGGCGCGTTCGGCGGTACGACGCCCTCGTCCTCCGGCAAACCCGCGGACGGCGGCGGCATCCCGGACGGGACGGCCCTGCGGCGCACGATCGAGCCACTGTGCGGAACCCTGCTCGAGGCGGGCGACGACAGCGGCGACAGCGCCGCCGACTTCTTCGACGCGGCGCCGCAGCCGCGCAACAACGCCACCGCCATCGCCGAGAAAGCCTGCACCGGCCCGGCGACGACGATCGACGCGAAACCCGCCAACCCGACCAAGTCCACCGTGGCGTCCTTCGCCTACCACTCGACCGCCGCCGCAACCGCCTTCGAATGCAAGCTCGACGCGGCCGCCTTCGCGGGCTGCTCCTCCGGGGAAATCGAATACGCCGGCCCCCTGGCCGACGGCACGCACAGCTTCCAGGTCAGGGCCAGGGATGCCGCCGAAAATCTCGGCACGGCGACCCTCTATAAATGGCGGATCGACACCGTCGCGCCGACCGCGCTGATCGACACCCATCCAGCCGACCCGAGCGCCGGTGGTACCGCGACCTTCACCTACCACGCTTCCGAGACCGGAGCCAAATTCCAGTGCAGCCTGGTCGCGGTCGCCGCCGTCGACGCGTTCTCCGAATGCGCCGCGAGCGGCAAGACTTACAAAGAGCTTGCCGACGGCGAATACCGCTTCGCGGTGCAGGCGACCGACGCGGCCGCCAACCAGGGTCTGGCGGCCAGCTTCGAATGGACCGTTGACAACTCGCTGGGCGACACGACGCCGCCCGACACTGCGATCGACAGCGCCCCTCCGGACCCAAGCAGTCAGTCGACCGCTTCCTTTTCCTACCACTCGACGGAGACCGGCTCGACCTTCGAGTGCCGGCTCGAGGGCGCCGCCTTCTCGCCCTGCCCGGCGAGCGGGATCGAATACAGCGGCCTCGAGAACGGCTCCCACAGCTTCTTCGTTCGCGCGATCGATGCCAGCACCAACGTCGATCCGACGCCGGCGGGCTACACCTTCGCCGTCGCCCTCCCGCAGCCGCCCATCGTGCAGCCTCCGCTCGCACCGGCGGCGTTTCCCGCCCCGCCGCCCGCGGTCGTCGGGCCGCCGGCTGCGCCGACCCGCCGCAAGCGCCACTGCAAGCGCCGTCGCCATGCTTCCGCCCACGCCGCCCGCCGCCGCTGTTCCCGCCACCACGCCGGGTCGAAAGGCCGTGCGCGGTGAACGACCATCGACGAAACTGCTATTGGGCGTGTGTATGACGTACAAAAGCAGTTTCGTCCGAGCCTGCTTGGTCGCGGTGGGGGTTGCGGTGACGCTTGTCGCCCCACCGGCCGCCGAGGCGACCTTCCACCTGATCTCCGTGCGGGAGGTCTTCGCCGGCTCGAGTGCCGCCCCCCAGGCCGAATACGTCGAGCTGCAGATGTACTCGGGCGGGCAGGACCTGGTCGGCGGGCACACGCTCAGCTTCTACGACGGCGCCGGAGCGTCGAGCGGATCGGCGAGCTTCGGCGGTGACGTCGCCAACGGCGCCAACCAGAGCACCGTGCTCGCCGCCACGCCGGCGGCGGAGTCCCTGTTCGGCGTCGCCGCCGACACCTCGATGCCAGCCGACAGCCTCGACCCCTCGGGCGGCGCCGTCTGCTGGGAATCGCTCGACTGCGTGGCCTGGGGGAGCTTCCACGGCACCGTCCTCTCGGCCGTCGGCTCGCCCGCCGATTCCGGCGGCATCCCCGACGGCCTGGCGCTGCGGCGCAGCATCGCCCCCGGCTGCTCGACCCTGCTCGAGGCGGCCGACGACAGCGACAGCAGCGCCGCCGACTTCTTCGACGCGGCGCCGGCGCCGCGGCCCAACTCCGTCGCGCCCAGCGAGCACGTTTGCGCAGCGCCGGGCAAAGAAGGCGGCGAAACCGGCGCCGGAGGCGGGGGAGGGGGCGCCGGCAAGGGCGCCGGCGGCCGTCCCCAGACGACGATCCGCAGCGGTCCGCCGCACCGCTCGCGGCGCCGCACGGCAACCTTCCGCTTCGTCTCCAGCAAGCCCGGTGCGACCTTCGTCTGCAAGCTCGACGGCGGCCGGTTCAAGCGCTGTCGCTCGCCCTACACGCTGCGCGGCCTGGCTGTCGGCCACCACGTCTTCCGCGTCACGGCGCGCCTCGGCGGCGTTGCCGACCCCTCGCCGGCCCGCTGGGCGTTCCGCGTCTTGCCGCGGCGTTAGAGCCCTGTCCGGGCTCTTAGCCGCCGAGCCGGTAGGCGACGATCTGGGGCGACTGGCCTTCGGCGGCGGCGAGGCCGGCGGGCGCAATCACGGTGTCGCCGATGACGGTCACGCCGGTGTTGCTGCCAGCGGGCAGCGCTTCCTGCCAGATGAGCCGTCCGCTGCTCGCGTCGAACGCGTAGATGCGGCCGTCGTAGGTGGTGGTGAAGACCACGTCATTGACCGCGGTGGTCGCGCCGAAGGCAGCGGAGGCGAATTCGTGCTGCCACTTAATCGCACCGCTCTTCGCGTCGAGCGCGACGAGTTCGCCGGTCAGCGGGCTCGATTCCTGCACTTCCGAGGGCGAGGCGATCGTCACCGCGTGGTTGACCACCGGCGCGAAGACGTGATTGCCGTCGGTCGACATCGGCGCGATCACACCGCCGAGGTTGCCTGGCGAGACTTCCATCGGCGTCTTCAGCTTCGAGTATTCGCCGCGCATCGCGTAGAGGCCGTCGTCGTCGTGGCCGTTGTGGGTCCCGACCGGTTGCTTCCAGACGAGCTTGCCGCTCTTTGCATTGAGCGCGATCACGATCCCCGACTTGCCCGCCGCCAGCACCAGTTCCCTGCCGCCGATCGTCGCCAGGATCGGCGGGCCCTGCAGGTCCCAGTCGTAGACGTCATGCGGCGTCAACTGGAAGTACCAGTCCATCTTGCCGCTCTTGGCGTCCATCTTGACGATCGAGTTGGTGTAGAGGTTCGGGCCCGGCCGGCTCGACCCCCAGGGGTATTTGCCGGTGCCCGGGAACGGTGCCGGGTTGCCGACTCCGAAGTACATCGAGCCCCTGCCGTCGAAGGCCGGCGCGTACCAGAGGCCGCCACCGGAGTTGATCGTCGTGTGGGCCTTGGACCAGAGGCTCTCCGGCACGGTGTCGAAGTGCCACAGTTTCTTACCGGTCTTGGCGTCGAGTGCCCAGAGCTTGCCGACGCCTTCACCTTCGTAGAACTCAGTCGCAGTGCCGGGCACGGTCGAGACGTAGACGACCCCTTTTTCGTAGCCGGGAGCCATGTCGATGCCCTCGTGTTCGTTGCGGGCGAGCGGCACGGACCACAGCTCTTCGCCGCTTTTCTGGTCGAGCGCGAAGGCCGCCTTCGAGGTGGCGCCGTAGACGCGGCCGTCGGCCACCACGACCCCGTTCGGCCCCTGGTCGGGGTTTTCGTAGCTTTTTTCCCAGAGCACGTCGCCGCTCTTGAGGTCAATCGCCTGCACGTTGGAGGCCAGATCCTGCGAGTAGATGACTTCCCCGGCGACGACCGGCGCCGAGGAGTAGCTGCCGTAGGTGCTTTTCGCTTCCAACGGCACGGTCCAGGCGACTTCCAGCTGCGAAACGGTGTCGCTGTTGATCGGCCCACCGGTGTAGCGAGTGTTGGAAGGGAGGATGTTCGGGTAGGCGTCGCCGACGAAGTTGACGTCGCTGGAGGCCGAGCTGCCACAGGCGCTCAGCAGCAGGCTGCCTGCCACCAGGAGGATCGCCATGATCCCCGCCGCAGCTTTCGCGGTTCTCTCCGCTGCCATGCCGCGACCCTATTCGATAACTAAAAAGAAGTCAACTAGTTGCAGAGCGAAGTAGCGACCCGGTATCGCTCTGCTGGAAGAGCGGCTCCAGCACGCGGTTGGCCAGCAGGCCGAGCGCGCCGAGGTTGGCGAATCCCGGGCCCTGGCTGAGCCCCGCCAGGCCGGGGATCTGCAGGCGCGGCTCCATCCCGCGCAGCTCGAGGTTGCGACCGATTGGCACCTCGGTTCCGGCCGGCGTGTCCCAGAGCTTGCCGACCCGCTCCTCGATCTCGGCCCGGACCTGGGCCGGGAACAGCGTGCGCAGCTGCGCCAGCAGGTCGAAGCCCGTGCAGTTGACGACGTAGTCGTGCTCGGGGCGGGCGACGCCCCCGGGCGCGCGGTGCTCGAGGCGCACGCCCTCGCCCCCGCGCACGGCCTCGACGTCGGTGACGCGACCGGTGACGAAGCTGCAGCGATCGTCGTAGGCGATCGCTGCCAGGCTCGGCGGGTCGAAGACGCCGCGGTCGGAGTGCTTGACGAAGTCGCGCCGAGTCTGCTGATCGAGCGCCGTCCATTCGACTTCGGTGGGATCGGAGAAGACGCGGTTCTCGAGGAAGCTCTCGCCGCGGCTCATCGGCAGCATCGGCGTGTAGACGGTGAAGCCGCAACGCGGCCGGAAGCCGCGCAGGAACATCATGCAGCTCAGCGCGCTCTCGCCGCCGCCGACGATCGCCACGTCGCAGGGCTCCTCCTCGGGCAGGCGGGCGAAGTCGCTGCGCCTGCTGTCGCAGTGGAAGACGCGCTCTGCGACCCCCGGCTCGTGTGGGAAGGCGCGGTGGATGCCGGGACCGGTCAGGACCAGCGCCCCGGCGCCGTGCCGCGAGCGCCCGGATGCTTCCTCGACCTCGACCTGCCAGTGCTGGCGGTCCTCGCCGAGCGTCACCTGGGCGACGCGCCCGGCGATCTGTTCGATGCCGGCGGTCGTCCGTGAGAGCACCCAGCGCAGGTATTCGCCGTAGTCGCGGTGGCGCACCGAGGGCGAGCCGGCGTCGATCCAGCGCGCGTAGCGCTGCTTGCCGACCATGTAGCGCTGCCAGGAGAAGCCCATCGTCGCCTCGTCGATCGCCTCGCCGTGCTCGCCGAAGACGTCGAAGCTCCGGTAGGGAAAGCCGACGTCCTTGATCGGCGTCACCGCCAGCGGCTCCTCGCCGGAGGTCATCCCGTTGCGCCCCAGCCAGGAGGCGGCCGGCTCGGTGCTCTCGACGATCGTCAGCGAGATCGGCCCGAGGCCGAGGGTGTTGATCGCGTGCACCTTGGTCGCGATCCCGGCCGCCTTGGCGCCGGCGCCGACTACGAGTAGATCGGTTCCGGCTGCCATTGCTCGCCAGGGTCCTGGACGCGGCGCGGCTCGGCGACCACGCGCGCCCGCTTGTCGGGGCTGAAGGAGATCGCGCTGCGCGTCGCCCGCTCCGAGCCCCCCTCGACCGGTTGCAGGTCGACCTCGCCGAGCACCGTGCGCACCACCCGCTTCATCTCGAGTTCGGCGTAGCTAGCCGCCAGGCAGCGCCGCACGCCGCCGCCGAACGGAATCCAGGTGTAGGTGCCGGGCGGCCGCTCGAGGAAGCGCTCCGGCAGGAAGCTGCGCGGGTGCGGATAGAAGCGCTCGTCGCGGTGGATCAGGTAGACGCAGGGGGCGACCGTGGTGCCGGCGGGCAGCAGGTAGCTGCCCAGCTCCATCGGCTCGAGCAGCCGCCGGGCGACGACCGGCACCGGCGGGCAGAGCCGCAGCGTCTCCTGCACGACGGCGTCGAGGTAGGCGCTGCTCTCGCCAGCGTCGAGCTCCTTCCGCAGCCGCGCCAGCTTTTCGGGATGGCGCAGCAGTCGCTCGAAGACCCAGGCCAGCGAGGAGGAGGTCGGGCCGTCGGTCAGCAGGGTCAGCAGTTCGTCGCGCAGCTCCTTCTCGCTGAGCGGTGCGCCGTTCTCGTAGCGGGCGTCGATCAGCATCGAGACGATGTCCTTGCGCCCCGCGTCGCCTTCGCGCCGGCGCCGGTCGACCTCCTCCAGCAGCGCTTCTTCGACCGGCGCCATCGCCTCGCGAAAGCCGCGGCTGCGGGCGATCCAGCCCGCTCCCAGCGCCGCCAGCCTGCTCAGCCGCTGGGGGTTGTTGAGGGCTTCGGTCAGCCCGGTCAGGGCCGTGCGGACGCGCCGCAGGCGGCCCGGGTCGTCGGAGCCGAAGACCGTTCGCAGGATCACCTCCTGGGTGATCGCCTGCATCCGCGGCCACAGCTCGAACGGCTCGCCGACCGGCCAGCGGCGCACCTCCTCGCGGGTCGCCGTGATCATCATCTCGATGTCGCCGTCCATGCGCTCGCGGTGGAAGGGAGGCAGCATCAGCCGGCGGCGGGTCATGTGGTCGGGCTCCTCCAGCAGCATCACCGAGCGGGCGCCGAGGACCGGCAGCAGCAGCGGGTTCGCCAGGGCCACGCCCATGCTCGCCGGCGGCGCCGTGAAGACCCGTTTGACGTCGCCCGGGTCGCAGAGAAAGACCCAGGTGCCGGAGTGGAGGATGCGCATCGTGAAGATGTCGCCGTAGCGCTCGCGGCAGCGCGCCATGAAGGGGAAGGGCCGCTTCGTCCAGCCCAGCGCCTGCAGGGCGCTCGGCATCCGCGGGCCGGGCGGCAGCGCGGCCTTCACGGCTCGCTCTTCTGGCCGTCGCTGGCGGCGAGCTCGGCCATCAGCTCGTCCTCCGCCTTGCAGGTGGCGGCGATCAGCAGCTCGAAGAGGTCGGCGCTGAACTCGGCCGGCAGTCCCGCCTCCTCGCCGCGGGCGAGGTAGCGGGCCCGCACCTCGGCGACCCGCTGCGGTTGCATCATCGGGATCCCCTCGGCGAGCTTGTGGCGGGCGATGTCGCGGCAGACCTCGAAGCGCTCGCCAAACAGGCGGGCGATCTCGTTGTCGAGCTCGTCGAGCCGTCGGCGGTAGGACTCGAGGCCGCTCATGCAGCCTCCCGCGTGTCGAGCAGGCCGGCGGCGAAGGCGTAGGCGCAGGCGGCCAGCGAGCCGAGCGCGTAGCCACCCTCCTGGATCACGCAGACCGGCAGGCCGGCTTGGGCCAGCAGGCGCCCGACCTGGGCGAAGATCGCCGGCGAGAAGCTCCAGCTCCCGTGCGGGTCGCCGCGCACCGTGTCGTAGCCGAGCGAGACGACCAGCACCGCGCAGCTCTCGCCCAACGCCTCGACTGAGGCGGCGACGGCGCGCAGGTAGGTCGCTGCCGCCGGGCTGCCGCTCAGCTCGACGACCCGTTCGCGCTTGCTGCTCGGCGTCACCGTCTCCCCGGCGACGTTGGTGACGGGGTGGGCGTGGATCGAGTGCAGGCGCGCGTCGGCCATCTCGGCGACGATCGCCGCGGTGCCGTTCGGGTAGTGCAGGTCGAGGTCGAGGATCCCGACCGGCTTGACGCCGCCGTCGCAGAGGGTGACGGCGGCGGCCGCGGCAGTGTTCAGGTAGCAGTAGCCGGCGCACCAGGTCGGCCCGGCGTGATGGCCGGGAGGGCGGCAGAGGGCGTAGGTGAAGCGGGCGCCGGCAAGCGTCCGCTCGGCTGCCGTGATCGCCGTGCGAACCCCCTCGCGGGCAGCCGCGACGAGGCCGCCGCTGACCGGGATGTCGGGCTCCAAACCGGGCGCCGCGAGGTGCGGCAGCACCACCGGCTCGGGGCCGCGGACCTCGTCGAGCGCCTCCAGGTAGGCCGGCTCGTGCAGGCTGGCGAGGGTGCGCTCGACCTGCGCGGCGTCGGCGTCGGCAGCGGCGCAGCGGACGCCGGAGTGACAGGTCAGACCGCTGCGCAGCTCGGTCATCCGCCGGTTGTCGTCGACGCCGGGCCGCCGCCGGCCGCCTTCGACGATCCAGTGGGCGGCGTCAAGCCGGCCGCGCCGCTGCTCGATGGTCAGCAGCTCACTCATCGCCGAGCAGCCGCCTCATCCGCGGGCCGAGGTGGGAGAAGCCGTTGGCCCGGTAGAAGGACTCGGTCGAGCCGATCCGCTCGAAGCTCTCTTTCGGCAGGCCGACCTCGAGCCGCGCGACGCCCTGCTCGCGGGCCAGCGCGCAGAGCGCCTCGATCAGGTCGTGGCCGATCGCCTTGCTGCGCCAGGCCGGCAGCACCCAGAGGTCTTGGATCGTCGCGTAACGGCCGGGGACGTGGATCGCGTGTTGCCAGCTCGCCGCGAGCAGGCCGACCAGCTCGCTGCCGGTCTCCGCGATCAGGACCACGCCGAGGGCCGGGTCTTCGACCAGGGCGCGCGTCGCCGCCTCCAGCTCCTCGCCCGCCGGTCGCGGGCCGCCCAGCTCGAGCAGCAGCTGGTCGATCGCGCCAGCGACGGCCGGCGCGTCACCGGCCGCGGCGCGGCGCACTCCGGAGCGTGGCGTCGCCCCCGAGCCGGAGAACTGGGGCACCGTCGGGCTCGGCTCGCTCATGCCGCTTCGAGCGCCTCCGTCTGTGGCCCGAGATCGACCGACCAGGCGTCGGGCGAGGCGCTGCCGGTGACCGCCTCGGCAATCGCCGCCATCGGCGCCCGCGCCTTGAGCAGGATCTCGTCGAACTCGTCCTCGGGGTCGGACTGCATGACGATCGCCCCGCCGGCGCCGATCGTCGTCCGGCCGGGCCGCATCACGATCGTGCGGATCACGATGCTCAGGTCCATGCAGCCGTCGAGGCCGAAGTAGCCGATCGCCCCCGAGTAAACGCCGCGCGCCTCGGCCTCGAGGTCGTCGATGATCTCCATCGTGCGCAGCTTCGGGGCGCCGGTCATCGAGCCGCCGGGGAAGCAGGCGCGAGCGCATTCGACGGCGGTGCGCTCCTCGGCCAGCACGCCGCTGACCGTCGAGATCAGCTGGTGCACGGTCGCGTAGTCCTCGACGATCATCAGCTCGGGGACGGCGACGCTGCCGACGTCGCAAACGCGGCCGAGGTCGTTGCGCAGAAGGTCGACGATCATCAGGTGCTCGGCGTAGGTCTTTTCGTCTTCGGTCAGCTCGGCGCGCAGCGCCGCGTCGCGCTCGGGGTCGGCGGAGCGCGAGCTGGTGCCCTTGATCGGCCGCGCCTCGACGCGGCGCTCCCGGTCGACCGAGAGGAAGCGCTCCGGCGAGGAGCTGACAATCGCCGCCTCGCCGAGCTTCAGATAGGCGGCGAAGGGCGCTGGGTTGTTGCGGCGCAGGGTCTTGTAGAGGTGGAAGGCGTCGGGGCTGGCGTCGGTCGAGATCTGGTCGGTGAGGCAGACCTCGTAGGACTCGCCGGCGGCGAGTTCCGCCTGGCTGCGGGCGATGTCGGCCAGGTACTGGCGGCGCCCGCGGCCGCATCTGAAGGTGACGTGCGAGTCGCTCGTCTCGGGCCTGGCTGCCGACGCCGGGGCGGGCGGCGCGGCGAGAAGCTCGCCTACCGCCGCCTCGGCGTCGTCCAGCCAGTGCTCGGCATCTGCCTCGTCGCCGCGGCAGAGCGCGACCAGGTGCGTCCGATGACGAACATGGTCGACGGCGACGAGGCGGTTGGCGAGCATCATCACTGCGTCAGGAAGATCGGAGCGGTGCACGTTGGGCGCGCCGCAGTCGGCCTTCAGCTCGTAGCCGAGGTAGCCGACGAAGCCGCCGAGCAGGCCGGGCGGCAGCCCGAGCGGAGCGGCGATCGCGTTGGCGGCGATTTCGCGGTCGAGCGCCTCGAAGATCGAGCCGCGCTCGGTCGTCGTGCCCTCGGCGCGGTGGGCGGTGATCGCGCCCTGCTCGACGTCGTATTCGAGCACGCAGCGCTCGGCGCCGGCGCTGGTGCCGAGGAAGGAGCGCTGCGCGAGCCGCGTCGGCGCGTCGGCGCTGTCCAGCCAGAAGGCGTGTTCGGCGGCGGCGAAGAGCCGTTCGAAAAGCGCCTCGGTCGAGGGTTCGCCTGGCAGCGTGCGAACGTGCATCTCGACCCCGGTGGCGGCTGCGCGGCGCACCATCGAGCGTCGCGCGGAGGCGCTCTTCGGCCGTTTGGCGCCGCGCCAGCGCGAGACCTTGCGGGCGCGCGCCAGCCGGTAGAAGTTCTCGACCAGCTTGGCGCCGTGCTCGGTGGCGATCGACTCGGGATGGAACTGCACTCCCCAGAGCGGCCGGCGAAGATGTTCGATGCCCATCACCACGCCGTCGTCGGCGCGCGCGGTGACGTGGCCATCGGGTCCCATGTCGGTGATCTGTAGCGAGTGGTAGCGGACTACCGGGAAGTCCTGCGGGATTCCCTCGAAGAGGCCGCTTTGATCGTGGTGGATGCGGCTGAGGCGGCCGTGCATCGCCTCCGGCGCGCTGCTGACCCTGCCGTCGAGCAGGTGTCCAAGTCCCTGGTGGCCGAGGCAGATGCCGAGCACCGGGGTCTCGCTGTAGCGGAGGATGTCGTTGCAGACGCAGAAGTCGTGCCAGCGCTGCGGCGTGCCGGGGCCGGGGGAGAGGACGATCGCGTCGAAGTCCCAACGCTCCAGCGCCCGCCAGGAGACGGCATCGTTGTCGACGACGATCGGCTCCTCGCCGGCGACCCCGGCCAGCAGATGGAAGACGTTGTAGGTGTAGGAGTCGTGGTTGTCGACCAGCAGCGTCCTCATCGGACCGCCTCCAGTCCGAGCCCGCGGGCGCTGTCGTCGAGCGCAGCGAAGACGACGCGCTCGACCTGGGGCCCGCGGTCGCGCTCGAGATGCCAGCGCGCCAGGTGGGAGGCGTAGCGGGCGAGGGGGATCATGTCGAGCCGCGTCGCGGCGAGGCTGAGGTGGCGCCGGTACATCTCGGCCTGGACCAGGGCGAAGCGGTAGGCGGGGTCGCGCAGGCGCTCGCCGCCGCCGGCCGCGCTCTCGCCGCCGCCGCCGGCCCGGGCGCGCGCCCGGGCCATGTCCCAGCCGAGGCTCTTGCCCTCCTGCAGCAGGCTCTGCGGCTCGAAGTCGACCTTTTTGTTCGCCGGGTGCAGCGGGAAGAAGCCGAGCGCCACCTGCGAGGCGACCGTCTCCGGCGCCGGGTGGCGCTCGCGGATCGCCGCGCGCTCGCGGTCGCCGTCGATCTGCTCGTCGATCCACTCGATCAGGTGGTCGATCAGCAGCGCGTCCTTCTTGCTCGAGGCGACGGCCTGCTGTTCTTTGGCGACCATCCCGTGGAAGACGTCGTGCAGCGGGTGAAAGCCATTGCCCTCGGCGCTGGAGTGGACCAGCTCGGACATCAGCTGGCGACGGCAGGTCACGTGCGCGACCCACTCCTGGCCGCAGATCTGGATCGAAGTGACGCCGTCGAGCCCCGGCGCCGCCAGCCAGTAGGCGAGCGCGCGCATGTGCTGGGTGGGCACGCCGTCGGAGCGGACCAGCGGCATCTCCTCCAGCTCCTCGCGCCCGGTCATGTAGACGACGGTGCCGTCGGCGCGGCGCTGCAGGGTCTCCTCCTGCAAGCCCAGCTCGGTCAGCTCGACCACCTCGGGCAGGAAGTCGGACTCGAAGAACACCCGGTCGAAGTAGATCCCCAGGCGGGCCAGGGTCTTGCGCTGGCCGGAGATCACCCAGGCCCGCGTCTGCGACCACAGTTCGAGCGCCTGCTGGTCGCCGTTGAGGACCCGCAGCAGCAGCTCGTCGGCGCTGTCGTTGTGGACGTCGACCTCGCGGGTTAGCGAGTCGCCGGGGTGGCCGGACCCGAGCCCGGTCGGCGAGCCGCCGCTCTTGACGTAGTCGGCGTAGCAGTAACCGACGAAGTGGTCCGTCTTGACGCCGTTCTCGGAGGAGAGCTGCGGATAGCGGCCGCTGCGGATAACGCCGGCCATCGCCTCGCCCATGCTGCGGCCGACGTCGCAGATGATGCTGCGCCGCTCGACCTTGCCGCCGGCCTGGGTGAGGGCGGCGGCGAGGGCGTTGCCGAGCGAGAGGTTACGAAGGTGGCCGATGTGCAGGGCCTTGGTCGAGTTGGCATCCCAGAAGTTGAGCGCGAAGCGCTCGCCGCCGACGATGTCGCCATAGCCGTTGCCCGTCTCGCCACGCTGCTCGATCCCCGCCCCGCGCTGGGCGAAGAAGTCGTCGACGAGGCGCAGCCAGACCTGGTTGCCCTGGCGCTCAAGGGCCTCGATCCAGGGCTCGCGCTCGACCTGCTCGAGGAAGCTCAGCGCCTCGCGGTTCTCGGTCCAATCCCGCGAGCGCGGCACCAGCATCAGGTCGAAACGATCGTGCGGGCGGTAGGGAGCCCGCAGAGTCCAGTGCGCCTGGCCGCCCACGCCGGCGGCCTCGTCGAAATAGTCGAAGAGATTCCTGTCCATGGTTCGACGCTCTCGCTCCCCCAATGCACCAGCCGGGGCTCGAACCCGGATCCTCGGCTTACAAACCCGATCCTCTAACCGATTGAGGTACTGGTGCGCGTGTTCGAGTGCCGACTGTGGCACTCAATTATTCAATTTTGGCTGAGTGTAGCAACGCGCCCAACCGGGTGTCGTCTTCCGGTACGCACCGGATATCGGCGTCGATTCGGGAGCGGCTGGCGCGCGGGCGCTAGTAGCGGATCAGTTCGTACAGCGGGTCCGGCGAGCCGTCTTCGGCTTCGATTTTGCGGACGTAGCTTGTGTCGCAGAGGACCGTCAGGTGGTAGACGACCTTGCTCAGCGACTGTTTGAGATCCCGCGAGAGCTGCACCGCGGTAGCCGGCGAGGCCCGCAGGGCGGCGAGTATGCGCACCCGCAGAGGGTGGGAGAAGACCTTTGCCTCTACGGAATCCACTTCGACCTTCCCTCCTCTTGGAAGCTGATTGTGAAGGATTACGCCACGTAGTCGGATTGTCTTCATCTAATCATTACTAACTTGTGAACGCCTTGGCTGCGCAAATGCGCCTCTTAACGAATCGCTAACGATCATGAAACCGCTATTAGGGAGAAAAAGCTGTCGTCTGCCGGGGCCGGGCAGCGGCGCGCCTACACTTGAGGGCATGTCCTCGGTCGATCGCGACTCGGTCTTCACGCTGTACCGGCGCGGCATCGAGCTGCTCGAGGAGGCCGACTTCGAGCAGGCAACGCGCCCGCTCGAGGCGGCCGCGCGGCGAGCGCCGGAGAAGACTTCGATCCGCGAGGCGCTGGGTCGCGCCTACTTCCGCTGCGGTCGCTTCGCCGCCGCGGCGCAGGAGTTCGAGGCGGTGGTCGACACCCACCAGGTCAACGACTTCGCCCACTTCTGCCTGGGCCGAGCGCTGTCCAAGACTGGCGAGAAGGAGCGTGCCCGCCATCACCTGGCGCTTGCCGCCAACCTGCGCCCGGAGCGCAGCGACTACCGCTTCTACCGCGACCTGCTGGCTCGCGCCTGAGGCGCCGCCTATCGATCTGTCGAGGCGGACACGATCGACCCCAGGATCTTCGTGACCTGAGTGCGGCTACAGGCCGGCGACCAGGTTGCCGACGTTGCGCTGGCTGAAGTAGGGGCCGTAGGTGTGCAGCGCGTCGCCGCGCTTGCCGTAGCTGGTCAGCCCGTCGATTACGGTGCCGTTTTCGATCAGCCAGCCGCCGCCGCTGGCGCCGGGCGCCCAGTGGCAGCGGATCGCGATCGTCGGCGGGCCGGGGATCCGGTAGGTGAGCGCGTCGTCGCCGACGTAGGGCGAGTCGCAGCCCTGCATCCAGCGCGTCGTGCCGGGGTAGCCGAAGGTCTGGAATTCCTCCTGGCGGCTGCGGTCGAGGGCGATCGCGGCGCCGCCGCCGACCGCGTCGGCGACGTTTACGGCGGCGGCGTTGGGCAGCGTCAGGACCGCGCCAATGTCGAAGTTGGGGTTGCCGAAGCGGACCCACTGACGCGGGGCGAAGACCTGCCCGCGGTGGGCTATGAAGGCGCCGAAGGGCGCCACGCCGCCGCTGTAGGCGGGGACGAACTCGAGGAAGCTCGACCAGACCCCGTCGCCGGGTTGCAGGCTGGGGCCGGAGTTGACGCAGTGACCGGCGGTGAGGACCAGTCGCCGGCTGGGGCTGTTGATCGCCGTCGCCGAGCAGTAGCCGCGCTGTTTGCCCTGGCGGACGAAGAGGCGACCGTTGACCGAGTGGGGCGGGACGGTCGGGTCGGGGATCTGGGCATAGCTGGAGAGCGCTTCCGGGGGGGCGCCGCGCACGTCGAGGGGTGGCGTGGCGCGCATCCGCGCCGCGGTCCAGTAGGCGGCGACGCGCGTCGCCTCGCCGCCGCCGGCGGGCTTGGCATGGAGGCGGGCTGCCGCGGAACCGGCAGCGGGCGCCGCCAGGGCGAGACTCGCGCAGGCAAGCGCCGCGAGCGAGCCCACGACGCGACGACTGACGCTGTGCGGGCTCGGTCGCATCGGAGATGAGGATAGTGGCAGCGCGATCGGGTTGGCGGTGGTCGGGCCGATTCCGTTGTGGCAAGACCTATCCCGGTAGGGGTTTCACTTAACTTTTTTTGAAGACAGCGAGGGGCCGTCCGAGGTTGTCGCCGCAAAAAAAGTACAAGACGTTCCACCCCTACCGGGATAGGTCTTGGGCACGGGCCTAGACGACCAGGGGGATCACGCAGCGGTAGTGGAAGCTTTCGCTAGAGCCGCCGGCGTTAAAGACCCCTGATTCGACTACGCCCGCCGGCGAGACGGTTGCCACCGCATAGGCGTTTTTCCCGGTGAAGCTCACGATGTCGCTAGACCACTCGCCGCCTTCGTCGAGTTTCACGTTTGGTTGGACGGCGAAGGCGGCTAGGTCTAGGGCTGTTGGCAGGGTTCCGCCTTGTTTGGCGCATTCGATTGCGGCTTGGGGGGCGGTTGCTGGGGCGAAGCTGGGGGAGGCCTGCCAGCAGGCTCCGGCGAAGAGCTGGGTGCCGGGTTGGCAGCCGGCGCTGTGGCCGTTGACCGTCTGGGCGTCGACCGCGTTGACCGCGTTGAGGGCGGTTTGCGCGTCGTCGGCGCTGGCGGCGAAGTCGGCCGTCTCGGCGTGCGTCGCGCGGGGCACCTGGCCCAGCGTCCCCTCGTCGATCTGGGCGCCGGTCAGGGTCGCCGGCACGGCGCCGAGGACGCCCGTCTGCAGGGCGGCGGCGGGGATCGAGTGCGGCCGCAGCCGGTTGCCCGCCACCGAGTGCAGCTTCAGCCTGTTGCCGGGCAGCGACTTGGCCCGCACCGCCCTGCCGTCGATCCTGCCCTTCGTCGCCGCGTAGACGCTGCCGCCGAGCGCCACGAACAGCGCCATCGCCGCCAGCGCGACGGCCGGCCCGTTGCGCCGCATCCCCTGACTCATGCTGCCTCCCGTAAACAGTTCGGTTTTCCGATCCGTTCGGAGCGTCGCAGAGCGCTTGGCGGGCTCCAAACGCATTGGACGAACGTTTGCCGCAGGATGTCCCGCGAGCCGCTAGAACTTAGGACCGGACACGATTCGGGCTGCCGCGTGCCGGCTTATCTCTGTCGGATACGATGGCTAGTTTGGAAGGTCCAAGCGATCTCATCACAGGTTCAGGACACAGATGACTCAAGCGGAGCGAGAGGAACTGCAAGCGGTCGTTATCCGCCACATTCCACGCGAATGGCGGGATGACATCCGCGTGGATTCCGTTGACTGCCTCACGTCCGACGACAGCCGACCGGCGGGAACTCCCTTTGCACGGATCACCGCGCGCTCGAAGCTCGGCAGGGCGCAGGCGATGCTCTCGATCGGACCGTACGTCACCAATTCGCCCGCCGAGTGGTCAGACGGCTGGCAGCGCGCCGGTGACCGCTGGCTGTTCGTCGCCTACGAGCCGAGTGCCGATCCGTGCCAGCCGACGATCATCGAGGTTGCCGATCAGGACACCGGCTCCTCGCGCGCGTCGAGCGCCTCCGACAACAGCTGACGAATCCCCGACTCGGCGCTGCTGTCCGCCAGCGCGTACCTGACTGCGTTGAGGCGATTGCCAGGCAGGTGCCTGCGGTAGAGGGCGAAGAGCAGCTCGCCCTGCAGCGAGACGTGCGAGCCGTCCTGCAGGCGTTCTCGCACCTCGGCTTCGAGGTCGCGGTCGATCGCCGGCGCGCGCAGGTCGTGCCGCCGCGTCGCCCGCAGCAGGCAGGCGGTGATCACGGTGTCATAGAAGCGACCCGAGAACGCGAACCGCTGGTCGAGGACCTTGGCCACGGGCAGGGTGAACCTCTCGTTGAGCTCGCCTTCGCTGCGCAGCACCTGCAGGGCGTTGGCGACGCCGGCAAACAGCTCCGCCTCGGTCCTCACCCCGAAGATCGAGCCCGGGCCGAGCTGCCATGGGCCCACCGGGGGCGGGTTGTCGATCGCCCAGTGCAGGAAGAGGTCGGCCTGCAGGCCCGACGCAGTGTCTTTCAGCGCCTGCAGCCGTCCTTCCAGGATGGGACTGTCTTCCACATAGGAGCTGTACTGCTTGAGGAGATCCAGCTCCGCACACCAGGGGCACTCGTCCCGGCCCCAGTTCGGCAGGATCAGGAGCTCCACGTAGTGGAAGCGCTGCGGGAAGTGGGCGTAGTCAACGATGCCCTGCAGGCGGCGTAGGCTGTCCGGGCGGGCGACCCCGGCGAGGAAGTGGAGCTCGAAGTCGGCGTCGCTGGAGAGCCCGGCTCGGTGCAGGTAGTTGCGGTAGCGCCGCAGGCGCGTTCCGGTCATCACGATGTCGTCGACGATCAGCAGCTTGCGGACGCCGTCGAAGAGAGCCCGCTCCTCGGCGCTTAGGGACGGAAGGCGCTTCGGGTCCGCGGCGATCGTCGGCACCCCGAGTTTCTCGGCCACCGTGGCGGCCAGGCCTTCGCCGGCACGGTGCTCTGGGCAGAGGACCAGCTGGACGTCGGCCAGCTCCTCCAGTTCCGCGTCGAGGCGCTGCAAAAAGGTCTCGTGGGAGAGGAGCTGGTTGACGTCCAGGAACAGCGCGTGATGGCGCTCGTCGCCCTCCTGGGTGCGGTGGACGGAGACGATCTCGGCGCCGGCATAGCGCTCGAAGAACTCCCGCGCCTGCTGGACGTGCAAGACGCGGATGACGACGTCCGATCGGACCGCCGCCGCTAGGTCGAGCAGGTAGGTGTCGGCCATCACGCGGACGCTCTGCGAGCCGTCGCGGCAGTGCGGACACTCGCTCTCGTGCCAGTGCTTGGTGATCTCGGGGAGCGCGCAGAACCCCTCGTCCTTGGTCTCGGTCGCGGTGAACAGGCTGACTGCCTGGATCTGCTCGAAGCCGGCGCGCGCGCACTCCGCGCTCAGCGCGTTGGCGCTGTCGCCGGTGCTGCTGACCGACATCAGGACCAGCACCGGCGGGGGTGAGCTCTGGCTCTGCTTGTGGATGTTGGAGAGGCGCTGCTGCAGGCGGCCCCGCGGCTCGCCGTAGCGGCGCTGGCACTCGACGGCCACGACCCGGGCGCGGTCCTCGCCGGGGTCCTCGATCGAGCTCGGGTCGTGCAGCGCCTGCTCGACTTGATTGAGGTATCGCTCGCAGTTGAGCCCCAGCGAGAGGATCGTCCAGGAGTCGAGGACGATCAGCGGCGAGCGGGCCAGCTGGTTGAGCAGCCAGAAGGCCAGTCCGTCGAGCGAGTCGACGGACTGGATCGCGGTTCCGACGCGCACGAAGCTCTCGTAGTGGCGGCCGTTGGGTCCCTCGTAGTGGAACGTCTCGTCAGCGGGAAGGATGACGCCCGAGCGCTCGACCAGCGCCCGGGCATCGGCGTGGCGCAGCGCGTACGTCAGCGCCTCGTCGTCGACTCCCAGATCGCCGAGGGGCGGACCCCCGCAGGGCTCCAGGAAGAAGTCGCCGCGCCAACTGAGCAGCAGCACCGGGGTGCCGGGGAAGCGCTCGGCGATGTCCTCCGCCGCGTTCGACTCGCCGAAGTCGGCGAGTCGCTGGGGGTGGATCCGGATGACGACGAGCTCGGCCGACTGCCGGTACTGGTCGTCCAGCAGGTTGACGTGGGTGTCGATCTGGCGAGGGTTCGCCCAACGCGGTACCGGTATGTAGAGGACGGTGGCATTTACCGGTGAGGTCGCGGCTCCGTCTGCCGGCAGTGGAACGTCGAGGCCGATTGGCACCGGATCGGCGCCGAACTCCAAGACGTTGACGTGGATCACGTCTTGAAGAGGGTCGGTATCGGGTCCCGCCAGGGGAAGAGCAGCGAGACCGAGGTCCCCGGCGCCCAGGGAAGCTCTTCGGCATGCCACGGGTTGTCCTGCTGCAGGAAGCTGCGGTTGAGCTGCGTGCGACCCGTGCGAACCGCGATCAGGCCGTGCAGCGCGTCGGTTGAGCGCAGCGCTTTGAGCAGTCCCCTGCCGACGCCGGAGATTCCCCTGCGGGAGGTGCGCCCGTCGGTGAAGGCGTCGAGCGTTTCGTGCCGCTCGGCCTCCCAGGGCCCGTCGTAGATCTCCGTCGAGCCGGCGAGCGTCGCCGGAATTCCGACGCCGCAGTCGCAGACCGTCAACTCGGCGAGGAACTCGCGGTCGCCGAGGTCCTTCGCAAGTCCCTCGAGGTACTCGGCTATCGGTCCGCCGGCGAGCCGCTGGCCGGCGGCGAGGGCGCCTTTCTCGGAGATGCTCACGGTCCTCAGCAGGACGAAGCGGACACCCTCGAGGGCATTGCGGTCGAGGTCGCGCGCGCCGTGTCGGCGGCAGTTGTCGAACGTCTCGTAGGCGAAGTCGATCAGGCTCTGGAGCAGCGAGTCCTGCAGGGGGGGGAGGTTCATCTTCGATACCCACTCCCGGAAGAGGGGGTCGAACTCGATGCCGGAGTCGTCGCGAACCATGCTCGCCGGCGGTGGCCCGCCGAAGATGTCGATGACGGGAGCCGCGTGCTCCCGTCCGAAGCCAAACAGGCCGTCGTTGGCGACGGCGTGAACCGCCTGCGCGCGGACCAGCGAGGCGCGCCGATCCTGGCCGCTGCCGTCCACAGCGCGCGTCGCCATCTGCACGAGGATCACGCCGGCGATCGTTTCCGAGAGCAGGTCGACCAGTTTTTTCGGCCGACGCGAGGCGACGTCGATCTCCTGCGAGGCGACCAGGTCGATTGCCGCACCGGACCTGCGCGCCATCGTGAGGAGGGCGAGGAGGCGGGTCTCTGCGAGCAGCTCGAGCCGGTGGGCGCGGGTCAGGTCGAGCGTCAAGCGGCTCGGGCTGGCGGCCGCGAAGCTCGCGATCCAGCCCTCGACGGCGGTCGCGGTGACCCGTTTGTCCAACTCGACTTTCATCTTTTCCTTGCTTGCAATGGCGCTCGAGGAAGTTCGCTGGGAGGCGGAAACGTACTCCGAAGCGCTGCATGAACGACCCGCTGCGTACCGGCGGTCACCAGATCACGAGCGCTGCCAAGGCCAGCACCGAGACGGCGACCAGAGCCAGGGCGATGCCGGTGGCCAGGCGCCCGGCCCGGCCCAGCGCGTGCGCGCCCATCAGCTCGCGGTCGGCACCGAGCGAGCGCAGGAATGGCAGCAGCACCAGCAACAGCACCGCGTTGAGGGCCTGCGAGAGGAAGAGGATCGGGATCAGCGGCGCGCCGGGAATCAGGACGAGCACCGCGGCGACGGCGACGACAGCGCCGTAGGAGAGGTAGAAGGAGCGCGCCTCGGTGAAGCTGTCGTCGAGGTCGGCGGGGCGGCCGAGGGTCTCGGAGATCGAGTAGGCGGTCGAGAGCGGCACGATCGCCGCCGCCAGCAGCGCGGCGCCGAGGAAGCCGAGCCCGAAGAGCGTCGAGGCGAGGCCGCCGGCGAGCGGCTCGAGCGCCCGCGCGGCGTCGCTTGCCTCCTCGACCGAGACCCCTTCGACGTGCAGCGTCGCAGCGCAGGCGACGACGACGAAGAAGCCGATCACCCCGGTCAGCACGGCGCCGACGACGACGTCGATCCGCTCGTAACGCAGGTCCGCGGGCCGCAGCCGCTTGTCAACGGCGTAGGACTGGATGAAGGCCAGGCCCCAGGGTGCCAGCGTCGTCCCCAGCGTCGCCACCGCGACCAGGAGGGCGTCGCGGTTCAGGGGGATACTGGGCACGACCAGCCCCTTTGCCGCCGCGCCCCAGTCGGGAGCGGCGAGCAGGCCGGAGACGATGTAGGCGACGAAGACCGAGCTGAGGGCGAGCAGGAAGTGCTCGACGTGGCGGAAGCTCTCGCGCAGGACGAGGGCCGAGACGCCGGCCGCGGCCAGCGGCACGCTGAGGTAGCGGCTCATCCCGCCCAGCAGTTCCATCGCGGCGGCGACGCCGGCCAGCTCGGCGCACATCGTGCCGGTGTTGGCGAGGACCAGCGCGGCGAGGACCAGCCCCGCCGTCCGCCGTCCGCGGTGCTCGACGATCAGGGCCAGCAGGCCGCGGCCGGTAACGATCCCTAAGCGCACCCCGAGCTCGTGGAAGACGATCAGCGCCGCGGTCGAGAGGGCCAGCACCCAGAGCAGCTCGTAGCCGTATTTGGAGCCGAGGATCGAGTAGGTCGCGATGCCGGCCGGGTCGTCGTCGGAGAGCCCGGCGAGCAGGCCCGGTCCCAGGACCGCGAGCAGCGTCGCCAGCGCCCCGCCGCGCAGCAGCAGCCAGCGCCGCCGCGCGACGCGCCAGTGGACGTGGCGGCCGGGGGTGCGGTGCGGGCGCGACGTCACGCCCGTACCTTGACCGGCGGCGCCGATGTAGACTCGCCGGCGACATACGGTCGGTGGTCAAGGGAAGTCCGGTGCGAAGCCGGCGCGGTCCCGCCACTGTGACCGGGCCGAGACGCCGCAGGCGCGAGACGCGCCGGCCACTGGGGGCGACACCGAGCCTCCGGGAAGGTGCGGCCGACTATCCCGGAAAGCCAGGAGACCTGTCCCCGGCCAGCCATGACGACCCTCGAGGAAAGGGTGGCTTCGATGCCAAGACTCGTTCCATTCCGGCTGGTTGCCGCGTGCGCGCTGGCCCTCATCGCGCTGCTGGTCGGCGCCACCGTCGCCGCTGCCAAGGGCGGCAGCGAGGAGCTGCGGGTGCTCGGTGGCGGCGGCAAGCTGCTCGCCGAAGAATCGCTGCGGGCCGGCACCGTCAAGGTCCCGACCAGCCCCAAGGCGACCTGCCTCGGCAAAGGCACCGGCGGCAGCGGCAAAGCGGCGACGGTGAAGGGCGCCAACGCCCTCAGCCTGCTCGGCAAGGCGGCGAAATCGAACGCGGCGCTGCGGCCACTCTCGATCACCGACCATTTCGCCTCCGAATTCGGCCTCGGCGTCTGCGGCGTTGGCGGCTACGCCAGCCACGGCGCCCTCTCCTGGTACCTGAAGGTCAACCATAAGAACCCGAACCTGGGGGGCGAAGCGGTCAAGGTGAAGCCGGGCGACGAAGTCCTCTGGGCGCTGGCCAAATACCCGTACCCCAAGGAGCTCTCGCTGGTCGCCCCCGAACAGACGACGCTCGGCGTGCCCTTCACGGTGCGGGTCTTCTCCTATGACGACAAGGGAAAGCGCAAGCCCGCGGCGGGCGCGACGGTCACCGGCGCGCTGGCGCCGACCGCGGCCGACGGCAGCGCCACGGTGGTGCTGACCGCGCCGACCGTGCTCGCCGCGAGCCACGGCAAGGACTTGCCCTCGAACCGGGTCGCCGTCTGCGTCAACGGAGCCTGCCCCCAGGCCTGATGCGATGAATCCCAGCCGCACGGCGGTCGCGGTCGCGGTGGTGCTGCTCGCAGCGGCATTCGCGGCCGCCGGCTGCGGCCTCGGCCCGGGCGAGAGCGTCGGCGACGTCTCGCTGACGGTCACCCACGACTTCGGCACCGAGCGTCTGCTTGGACCGAGCGACGAGGAGGCGCGCGAGTCGGACACCGTGATGCGCCTGCTCGAAAGCCACGCCGAGATCGCGACCCGCTACGGCGGCGGCTTCGTGCAGTCGATCGACGGGCTCTCTGCCGCGCGTCGAGGCGACCGCGAATACGACTGGTTCTTCTACGTCAACGGCGTCGAGTCGTCGGTCGGCGCCGCCGAGTACGGCCTGCACGACGGCGACGCGGTCTGGTGGGACTACCGCGACTGGTCGGCGGCGCAGAGCGTGCCGGCGGTCGTCGGCGCCTGGCCGCAGCCCTTCCGCGACGGCTACGGGGGGCGCCATCGCCCGGTCGCGGTCGAATGCCGCGGCGGGGGGGCGGCCTGCGGCGAAGTCGCCGCGCGGCTGCGGGCGGCGGGGGCGTCGCCGGTCGCCGCCACGACCCCGGGCGAGGAGGGTGCGCCCGCTGGCGCCCTGCGCATGCTGGTCGGTCCCTGGTCGGCCGTGCGCGGGGACCCGGCGGCGAAGCAGATCGAGGAAGGCCCGCAGGCGAGCGGCGTGTTCGCCCGCTTCGCCCCCGCCGGTGCGGGCGGCTACCGGCTCATGGGGCTCGACGAAGGCGGGGGGGCGGTGCGCGGGTTCGGCCCCGCCACCGGCCTGGTCGCCGCCACCCGCCGCTACGGCTCGCCGCCGGTCTGGGTGGTCACCGGTGCCACCACTGCCGCTGCCGCCGCCGCGGCGCGGTTGCTCGATGCCGCCGATCTCCGCGACCGCTACGCGGTCGCGGTCGCGCGCGGGGCGAAGGTCCCGCTGCCGATCGCGGGGAGCGGCGGGTGAGGTCGCCCTTTGCCTACACGCCCCGCCCGGGGCCGCTGCAGGCGGCCTCGCCGGGCGCCGCGGTCGCCTACCTCGGCGCCATCGTCGCGGTCGCTTTCATCTACTCGAACCCTCTGGTGCTGGTTGCCGCAGGCGTCGCCGCGACCCTCGCCGGCTGCCTGGCCGGCGCCGGCAGCGCGGTCCGCTCGGCGCTTCGCATGGGCTTGACCCTGGCGCTCCTGATCGTCGTCGTCAACGCGCTCGTCGTCGACCGCGGCGAGACGGTTCTGCTGCGCCTCGGCCACTGGCCGCTGCTCGGCCGGGTCGACGTCACCGCCGAGGCGCTCGCCGCCGGTGCCGCGATCGGTCTGCGGGCCGCCGTGGCGATGGTCGCCTTCGCCGTCTACTCGGCCTGCGTCGACCCGGACCGCGTGCTGCGCGCCCTGCGCCCGCTGGCCGGTCGCTCGGCCCTGACCGCCACCCTGATATCCCGCCTCGTCCCCGTCGCCGTCGCCGACGCCGGTCGCCTGCGCGACGCCGGTCGCCTGCGCGGCCCCGCCGCCGCCCCCTTGGGCCGCGCCGCGATGGCCAGGCGCCTCCTCGCCGGCTCCCTGGACCGTGCCGTCGACGTGGCGGCCACCCTGGAGCTCCGCGGCTACTCCCTGGCGGCCCCACGCCGCCGCTTCGCGAGAGCTTTGACCCACCCACAGGTGGTAAGAGGCTCTCGCGAACGGTCGCGCTTCGACCGGCGCTTCTATGCGACGGGGGCGCTGGTGCTCGTCGCGGCGATTGTGGGCAAGCTCGCGGGGGCCGACGACTTCAGCGCCTACCCCGCTGTTGAGGTCGGCCTGGCGCTTCCGACCCTCGCCCTTTCGCTGCTGCTGTTGCTCGCCGGCTTCGCGCCGCTGCGCCGAAAGCCGCGGCGCGCCCAGCGGGCTGCCGTCCAAGCGCAGCCCTCTCCGGAGGTCTCCCGTGCCTGACCTCGCCGCTCCGACCCGCGCCGCGCCGGCCCTCGCCATCGAGATGCTCGTCTACGCCTACCCGCACAGCCCGCGCCCCGCCCTCGCCGGTGTCTCCCTGACCCTCGCCCCGGGCGAGTTCGCCCTGCTCGCCGGCCGCTCGGCCTGCGGCAAGTCGACCCTCCTGCGCGCCGCCTGCGGCCTGGTCCCGCACTTCCACGGCGGCGAGATCGAGGGCACCGTCACCGTCGCCGGGATGGACGCGCTGGCCAGCGGCCCGGGCGAGCTGGCGGCCGCGACCGGCTACGTCGCCCAGGATCCCGAGACCCAGGTCGTCTCGACCACCGTCAAAGCCGAGCTGGCGCTTCCCCTGGAGATGCGCGGCCAATCGGGTTCTTCGTGCGCAAGGGCCGTTGAGGAGGTGGCATTGGCTCTCGCCATCCCGCACCTCCTCGACCGAACCGTCGACACCCTCTCCGGCGGCGAGCTGCAACGAGTCGCCCTTGCTGCCGCTCTAGTCACTCGCCCGCAGCTCATCCTCCTGGACGAGCCCACTTCCCAGCTCGACCCGGTGGCCGGCGACGAGCTGATCTGGCTCCTCCGACGCTTGAACGAGGAGTGGGGCGTGACGATCCTCCTCGCCGAGCACCGCCTCGAGCGCTGCCTCCCCGCCGCTGACCGTGTGATCGCCATGGACGCCGGCGCGATCGCCTTCGACGGCGCTCCCCCCGATTTCCTCGCTTGGGCACAGGACCACGACATTGCCCTGGAGACCCCCGCCGCCCGCCTCTTCTCCCTCGCCGGCCTCGAGCCGCTTCCCACGGGCGTCCGCGATGCCCGCCGAACCCTGAGCGCTTCCTCGAATCCGCAGCGGCGGGCGGGTCCTGTCGTGGGGGTTGGGGATGCCCTCCTGGCGCTGCGATCTGCTCCGGGCGGAGGGACGCAACCGGGCGGCGGGACGAAGCCTTGCCCTCCGCAGACTCCGCGCTGGCGGAGGACACCCCCAACCCCCACGCCACCCGCCCGAGTTGCGCTGGAGGTCGATGACCTGTGGGTCGAGCTGGCGGTGGGAGATACGCCGCGCGACGTCCTGCGAGGAATCGACCTGCAGGTCGGCAGGGGCGAGCGAGTGGCGCTGATGGGCCGCAACGGCGCCGGCAAGAGCACTCTGCTGCGGACGCTGGCCGGGCTGCAGGGGCCGGTCCGCGGGAGAGTCGAGGTGTCGAGCGGGATCGCGCTGCTGATGCAGGACCCGGGCGACTACCTGGTGCGGGAGCGGGTGGGGGACGAGCTGCCCGGGGAGCAGGGCTTGCACGCACTTCGCGTCGTCGGCCTAGAGCACGCGGTCGACAAGGATCCGCGGGACCTGTCGGGCGGCGAGCGGCAGCGCTTGGCGCTGGCGATTACGTTGGCGGGACGCATGGAGGGAGACGAGCTGCCTGGCGTCGTCGCGCTCGATGAGCCCACCCGTGGCATGGACCGCGCCCGCAAGCACGACTTGGACGAGCTGATCGAACGGCTTGCCGAGAACGGCGCGGCGGTCGTCGTCGCGACCCACGACGTCGAGTTCGCCGCCACGTTTGCCGAGCGCGTCGTCCTGCTCGGCGACGGTGTCGTGATCGCCGACGGCGACGCCGCCGAGATCCTCTCCGGCGGCTGGTACTTCGCCACCGAGGTCGCCCGCATCCTCGACCTGCCGGGGGTCGTCACCCCCGAGCAGGGTGCCGCAGCGCTCTCGAGGGGCGACGCACGGTGAGCTGGGAGCTGGCTAGCTTCCTGCTCGTCGGCGCGGTGATCGTCGGCGGCTTCGCCTGGTATGAGCGCTCGCGCCCGACCTCGCAGGTCGTCGCGCTGGTCGCCGCCCTGGCTGCGCTGGCGGTTGCCGGCCGGCTCGCGTTCGCGGCGATCCCCAACGTCGTCGCCACCACCGACATCGTCATCTTCGCCGGCTTCGCGCTCGGCCCGGCACCCGGCTTCGCCGTCGGCGCCCTCGCCGGCCTGGTCTCCAACTTCTGGTTCGGCCAGGGGCCGTGGACCCCCTGGCAGATGGCCGGCTGGGGACTCTGTGGCATCCTCGGCGCCGTTCTCGCCGTCGCCCGGCCGCGGGCGAGCCGTTTCACTTTGGCCGCGGTGTGCGCCCTGGCCGGCGTCGCTTACGGCGCTTTGCTGAACTTCTCCCTGATGGCGACCTACGGAGGCGACCTCTCGCTGCAGCGGTTCGGAGCGCTCGAGTCTCGCGCCGTGCCCTTCGACGCCGCCCACGCGATCGGAAACGCGACGCTGGCCCTGATCGCCGGGCCGGCGATGGTGCGAGCCCTGGTTCGCTTCCGCGAGCGCTTCGAGTGGCGCCCGCCAGCGGTAGCCGCGATCCTGCTGCTGGCCGTCGCGCTCGTCACCGTGCAACCGGAACGGGCCCGCGCCGACACGGCCCGCGCAGTGGCCTGGTTGACCTCGGTTCAGAACCCCGACGGCGGCTGGGGGACCACGCCGCAAGCCAACTCGAGCACGGCGATCACCTGCTGGGCGATGCTCGGCCTCGAGGCCGCCGGGCGCAACCCGCTCGACGTCTCGCGCGGTGGCAATACGCCCGTTGACTTCCTTCGTGCCAGGGTCGGCGAGCTGAGCTCCCCCGGCGATTTCGCGCGGACGATCCTCGCCCTAGAGGGTGCCGGCCTCGACCCGCACTCCTTCGCCGGCCGCGATCTCGTCTCGGCCCTCGTCAAGCGCCGCCGCCAGGATGGCTCCTACGAAGAATGGCCGAACTCGACCGCCTTCGCGATCATTGCCCTGCGGATCGCCGGGGGCGGTGGCGTCGACGCCTCGACCGCCTGGCTGGTCAAGGTCCAGAACGGCGACGGCGGCTGGGGGGACGTGCCGGGCTCGCCCAGCAACGCCGACGGCACCGGTGCCGCGATGCAGGCCGTGCCCTCGACCACCGCCGCCCGCCACGGCCTCGGCTACCTGCGCAACACGCAGCGGCCCAACGGCGGCTTCGCGCTCGGCAACAGCGGCGAGGTCAACGCCCAGTCGACGGCCTGGGCGGTGCAGGGCATGATCGCCGTCGGCACCGACCCGCAGAGCGTCGCCACGGGCGGCGACAGCGGCCTCGACTACCTGGCCGGCCTGCAGCAGCCCGACGGGCACTACCGCTACTCGGCCTCAAGCGACCAGTCGCCGGTTTGGGTGACCGCCCAGGCCCTGACCGCGGTCGCCGGTGAGGCGCTGCCGGTGCCGCCGGTGCCCCGCTTGCCGCAGCCGAAGCCACTCTCGCCGGCCACCCGGGGCGACGCGAGCCCGGCCCCGCCGCTCGGCTCGCTGGTGCCGCCGAGCGGCGAAGCGCCGCCGGACTCCGCCGGCGGCGTGTCGGGCGTTCCCCCGTCGTCGGGAGGGTCGCCGAGCCCGCCGGCGGAAGCCGGCAAGCCGCCCGCCACGCCGAGCCGGCCATTGCCCCTTCCCGATGGCGTCGCCCCCGAGGGGGAGGAAGTCGAAACGACCGAGCCGCCGCCCGCCGGGCCCGTCTTCGAAGCCGACGACCGCTCGGCCCCCGAGCCCTGGGCGCCGCTCGGCATCGGCCTGGCCAGCGGCGGCGTGGCGCTCGGCGGCGTCCTCTTCCTCGGCCGGCGCTTCGGCTGGTAAAAGCTCCGGCATGGACGTCGAGACGGCGATTCGCAGCCGCCGTACGCACAAGGCATTCGGGGCCGAGGCGCTGCCCCGCGAGCAGATCGAGGAGCTGCTCGAGCTGGCGCGCTGGGCGCCGAACCACAACCTGACCGCTCCCTGGCGCTTCCGCGTCATCGGCCCCCGCGCGCTGGCGGCGCTGAAGCAGGCGGCTGGCGAGGAGGGGGCTGCCAAGCTCGACCGCGCGCCGACCTTGATCGTCGTCTCCTGCGCGCTGAGCGGCGACGCCGTCCAGGACGAGGAGGATCTGCACGCCACCGCCGTCGCCTCCTACATCGTGCTGCTCGCCGCCCACGCCCGCGGCCTCGCCGGCTACTGGCGCACGCCGGGGGTCCTGCGCGGCGAGGAGGGCCGCCGCGCGGTCGGCCTGCCGGATGGCGAGCGGTTCGTCGGCCTGCTACACCTCGGGCCGCCGCGCCAGGAGAAGCAGCCGCCGGCGCGCCCGCCGGTTGCGCAGACCGCCGAGTTCCTCGACTGATGCTGACCCGCGCCGCAGCCCTGGAGGAGATCGCCGGCAAGCGCTTCGAGGTGGTCGTGATCGGCGGTGGAATCACCGGCGCCGGCGTCGCCCTCGACGCCGCCTCGCGCGGCTACTCGGTCGCCCTGCTGGAGCGCGGCGATTACGCCGAGGGGACCTCAAGCCGCTCCTCGAAGATGGTCCACGGCGGCCTCCGCTACCTGCAGAACTTCGACCTCGGCCTGGTCCGCGAGGCGCTGGTCGAGCGCCAACTGATGGTCCAGCTGGCGCCGCACCTCGTCTACCCGACGCCATTCGTCGTCCCCGCCTTCGCCGAGGCGCGGCGTCAGCGCACGCTCGGCATCGGCCTCAACATGTACGACGTGATGGCGACGACGCGGATCGGCCGCAGCCGCCGCGAGATGCGCGCCGCCCGCGACGAGGACGAGGACCTCTACTGGTCGCCCGACCGCCACCGCACGATCGACCGCGAAGAGCTGCTCGAGCTGGTCCCCTCGCTGGCGCCGCGCGACCCGCGCGACGCCTACCTCTTCTACGACTGCCAGACCGATGACGTGCGGCTCGTCCTGACGGTGCTCGGCGAGGCGGAGCGCTTCGGCGCGGTCTGCCTGAACGGCGCCGAGGTGACCGAGGTGCTCGCCGCCAACGGCCGCGCCGGCGGGGTCGCTTTCGTCGAGGCAGAGTCGGGCGAGCGCTTCGAGGTCGAGGCCGAGAACGTCGTCAACGCGACCGGCGTCTGGGCCGACCGCATCCGTCCCGAGCTGCTCGAGGAGGAGGACGTGCCGCGGATTGCGCCCAGCCGCGGCACGCACATCCTCCTCGATCGGGACGATCTATCGACCGGTTCGGCGGCCTGCATCGTTCCAGCGGGCGAGGGCAGGGCGATCTTCGCCCTGCCCTGGTACGGCCGCACGCTGATCGGCACGACCGACAACGACTACGCCGGCGACATCGACCGCCCGCAGCCCGCCGACGCCGACGTCGAGTACCTGCTCGACGCGGTCAACGCCTTCTTCGGCGCCTCGCTGGGGGCGGGGGACTTGGTCGGCGCCTATGCCGGCGTGCGGCCGCTGATCTCGACCGGCGACCCGCGCAAGTCGGTCGACATCTCCCGCAAAGCCGAGCTGTACGAGACCTCCTCGGGGATGCTGACGATCACCGGCGGCAAGCTGACGACCTGGCGGCGAATGGCGAAGCAAACGGTCGACCGCCTGGTCGAGCGCGAGGGCCGCGAGGCGCCCTGCCACACGGCCGAGATCCCGCTCGGCCGCGTGGCGCGGACCGAGGAGCTGGAGGCGCCGGACGGCGTGGGGGAGGAGGCGATCGCCCAGCTCGCCTTCCGTTACGGGCACGCCGCCCGGGCCGTGCTCGACCTCGCCCGCGAGCGGCCGAAGCTGGCGGCGCCGATCGTCCCCGGCTGCCCCGACCTGCTTGCCGAGGTGGCGATAGCGGCCCGCCTCGAGCAGGCCCGCAGCGTCGCCGACGTGTTGCTGCGCCGCACTCGCCTCGGCATCCTCGCCGCGCCGCAGCTCCGCGACGCTGCCGCGGCGCGGCCGCTGGCCGAGGTGCTCGGTGCCGAGCTGGGCTGGTCGCGGCGCCGGGTCAGGCGCGAGGCCGAGGCCTGGCCCGCGGTGCAATAACCTGCCGCCCGTGACCAAGGCCGAGCTGGAGTCCAAGCACCTCGCCGAGCTGCACGCCCTCGCCGCCAAGGCGGGGGTCGAGCGCTACCGGATGCTGCCGCGAGCCGAGCTGATCGAGCAGCTCGCCGAGGGCGGCAACGGCGGCGGCACGGAGAAGGGCGGCGAGGCCAAGGCTGGCCCCCGCCGGCAGCGCCCACGTCGCAGCGGCGATGGCGAGAGAGGACGCGGCGAGGGCCGCGAGCGTAAACCGCGCCAGGGGCGAGAGCCGCGCCCGGAGCGCCGGCCCAAAGCCGAGCCAAAGGAGGCGCCGGCCCCACCCGAGCCCGAGCCCGCCGTCCCGGCGGCGACCCCATCCTCGGCTCCGAAACGCAAACGCCGGCGGCGTCGTTGGGGCCGTCGTGGCCGCAAAGGCGTCGGCCTCCACGATCTGCTGCTGCCGCCGGCTTCCGGTCAGCGGGCGATCGTCTACGGCGAGGGTCGCGAGGCCTGCACCGCGGTGCTGCGCGAGCTCGCCGCCGAGCTGGCCGGCGCCTCCAAGGGCCCCGACCCGATCGCCCTGCTGATCGACCCGAGCCCGGAGGAGCTGGCCGACTGGAAGCGCGAGGCGCCGGCCGCCGAGATTGTCTCCGCCGGCAAAGCAGCCCACGCCGAGGACGCGTTGGCGCAGGCGGCCCGCCGGGCCGCCGGCGGAGAGGACGTGATCGTCCTGATCGACTCCCTCACCCGCTTCGCCGAGAGCTTTGCCGGCCCCGAAGAGGCCCGCGCCCTCTACGCGGCCGGCCTCGACGCCACCGGCGGCACCCTGACCGTGGTCGCCGCCCTCGAGCGCCCGATCTGAGCTCCTCGGACCAAGCAGGTTAAGGACGCAGGGAGGGAAGTGTGCTCTGCACACGACCGACCGAGGACGCCGAAATGCGCCGGTCCGGGGGCTCAGCGGCGGTACGCAATACGGCGCCAGCTCGGCTCGCGCGAGAGCTCGATCAGCTCGTTGCTGCGCTCCGGCTGGACATAGCCGAAGGTCTGGGTGCGCTCGTCGAAGACGACGTCGAGCTCACCCTCCTTGACCCGCTGGTCAAGCCAGGCGCCGCGGAAGACGAGCCGGCGCAGCCAGTGGACCAGGCTGCGGTTGGCAGGACCGACGAGGTCCTCCCAGTTCTCGTTTATGTGGACGCCGAGCTGTGAGCAGGGCTCGGAGATCTCGCCGTTGACGGCGAGATCGAGCAGGTCGTCGAGCTCCTCGCGGCTCAGTCCCTGTTGGACGAAACCGAGTTTGACCCCCGCCTGCTCGACGCGCTGGCCGAAGTCCTCTTCGTTGAAGGCGAAGCGGAGCTCGCCGTACTCGAGCACGTAATCGGAGCCAGACTCGTAGTTCCCTCTGCGGGTCGTCTTCTTATTCACGTTGAAGCCCAATCTGCCCTCGCAAAGCCCAGCGGGAGCAGGTGCTGGATCATGCCTGGCATCGTAGCCCGGCGCCTGCGCGCGGCGACCGCTGAATGAGCTTTTGCGCTTGATCGACCTCCACTGCCCCGAGCCGCCGGCGGACATCGGTCCAGGCTAGATCACGGGCGGGGAGAATCGACGGGCGCCGGCGCTTGTCGTCGCATGGCCCGCCAGCACCTCGCCCGCCGCTTGGTCTGTCTGCCGACGGCGATCGCCCTGGGGCGCGAGGTGCCCGTCGCAACCGGCCTGCGTGCCCGGCTGCTCGGGCTCGCCGGCCTCGACCGCGACGAGGCCGGCGGCGGCCTGCTGATCCCGTGCTGCGCCAGCGTCCACACCTTCGGCATGCGCTTTGCGCTTGACCTGCACTTCCTCGACGAGCGAGGCCGCGAGCGCTCCGTGCGGCGCGACGTCGGGCCGCGCCGAGTCGTCTCCGATCGGCGGGCGGTGGCGGTGCTTGAGCTACCCTCGGGAACGGTGCGCGGGCCGATCGGGGGGCAGCGGGGGCCGGCGCGAGGAAGATGACCGCTCGCGAGGTACAGGTCCCGTCGCTCTCCGTCGAGCGACTGCGTGGAGTGATCGAGCCCGACGCCTGGCGACGCTTCGAGGCGGGCCTGGAGCGCGCGCAGGCGCTGCTCGACGGCCGCCGGCTCTGGAACGTCAACTCGACCTCCGCCGGCGGCGGCGTCGCGGAGATGCTCTGGTCCTGGGTCGGCCTGGCGCGTGGCCTCGGCATCGACATGCGCTGGCTGACGATCGGCGGGGACGCCGAATTCTTCCTGCTCACCAAGCGCCTCCACAACCTCCTGCACGGCGAGTTGGGGGACGGCGGCGATCTCAGCGAGGCCGAGCGCACGACCTACGAGCTGGTCAGCGCCGAGAACGCGGAGTCGGCCCTCGGGCAGGTCGGTGGGCGGGACATCGTCTTCCTGCATGACCCGCAGACCGCGGGGCTGATCCCGCACCTGCGTTCGGCCGAGCGGGTCGTCATCTGGCGCTGCCATATCGGCGCCGACGAGGCGAACGAGCTGACCGCCGGCGCCTGGGAGTTCCTCGCCCCGTACGTGACGCAGGCCGACGCGGTCGTCTTCTCGCGGCGCTCCTTCGTGCCGACCTGTTGCTGGGGGATGACGACGGCGATCGTGCCGCCCTCGATCGACGCCTTCTCGCCGAAGAACCAGGAGATGGAGCCCGCGCGCGTGGACGCGATCCTGCGGCGCGCCGGCTTGCTCGCAGACGACGGGGGGCGCGGCGGCGAGCCGCTGTTCACGCGCGCCGAGGGTTCGAGTGGGCGGGTCGAACGCCGCTGCGAGACCCTGGGCGAGGGTGCACTGCCGGCTGCGGATACGCGACTTGTCGTCCAGGTCTCCCGCTGGGACCGGCTCAAGGATCCGGTCGGTGTGATGCAGGGCTTCGCAGGGATGAGCGGCAACGGCGACGCGCATCTGATCCTGGCCGGCCCCAGCCTCGGCTCGATCGCCGATGACCCGGACGGCGCCGCGGTGCTGGCCGAAGTCGAGGACGAGTGGCGCCGGCTGCCCAGCGAGTCGCGGGCGCGGGTCCTGCTCGCCTCGCTGCCGATGGGGGACCTCGAAGAAAACGCGGCGATCGTCAACGCTCTGCAACGCCGGGCGACGGTCGTCGTCCAGAAGAGCCTCAAGGAGGGCTTCGGCCTGACGGTCACCGAGGCGATGTGGAAGGCGCGGCCGATGATCGCCACCGCGGTCGGCGGCATCGGCGACCAGATCGAGAACGGCGTCACCGGGCTGCTGCTGTCCGACCCGCTCGACCTGAAGGCCTTCGGGGCGATGCTCGGTGGCCTGCTCGACGCGCCCGAGCGGGCTCGCGAGATCGGCCGAGCGGCTCGCGAGAGCGTTCGCCGCCACTTCCTCGAGGACCGCCACACCCTGCAGTACGTCGACCTGCTCGAGCGCCTGCTCGGCTGACGGCGAAACCCGGTAAGAGCGCAGAAATCCGTCCGCCAAGGGGGGAGACTCTTCGTCCTCGCAATCTTGGAGCGGGCATGCTTCCCCAGCGCCAGGAGATCGCCAGCGTGGTCGTCTGCGAGGACGACGCTACCACGCTCGACCTGCTCTGCGACCACCTCGCCGCCGACCGCTTCGCTGTGTTGCCGGCGCCGAGCGCGTCGGACGCGCTGCGGTTCTGCCGCTTCAAGCACCCCGACCTGCTGCTGCTCGACCTCTCGCTCCCCGACGCCTCGGGTCTCGACGTCTTGCGGGAGATTCGCGAAGCCGACGGAATCGTCTCGCGTTTCGATCCCCGCCTGCCGGTGATAGTGCTCAGCGGCCGCGGCTCGGACGCGGACCGCGTTCGGGGGCTTGAGTTCGGGGCCGACGACTATCTGGCGAAGCCGTTCCACTATCCCGAGCTGCGGGCGCGGATCGCCGCTGTGCTGCGGCGCCGCCTCGATCGTCACGAGGGCCCGCTGCGGATCGGCGAGCTGGTCGTCGACGTCGCCCGCCGCGAGGCGTGGGTCGACCAGCGGCCGGTCAAGCTCTCCAACAAAGAGTTCTCGCTACTGCGCGTGCTCGCAACCGACCCGCACCGCGTCTTCTTCAAGCGCGAGCTGCTGGCCGAGGTTTGGGGCTACCGCTCGCCGACCAAGACGCGAACCCTCGACTCGCACGCGAGTCGGCTGCGCCGCAAGCTCGACCCCGAGGGCGCCCGTTACGTCGTTAACTGCTGGGGCGTGGGTTACCGCCTGCTCGACGGATGACCGGCCTGGTCGAGATCTTCGCCGGCTGGCCGCTCGCCGCTTCGATGACGGCGGCCGCGGTCGCCGCCCAGGGACTGCGCGCCGGCCGCCGGCGCAGCGCCCTCAATGAGGCCCTGCACGAGCTGCGCCGGCCCCTGCAGGCGCTGGCTTTGGCCGGCGACCGGGCGGCCGTCCCACCGCGGGTCCTCGCCAGCTCGGTCGAGCTGGCGGGCGTCGCGCTGGAGCGCCTCGACCGCGAGGTCAACGGCGGCGGCGCCCCCACCGGACCGCGCGAGGCGGTGCGGATGCGGCCGCTGGTCGAGGCGGCGACCGGCCGTTGGCAGGCACGGGCGCGGCTGAGCGGTGGCTCCCTGCGCCTCGGGTGGTGGGCAGGCGAGGCGCTCGTCGCGGGCGAGCGGGCGGCATTGGCGCAGGCGGTGGACAACCTGCTCGTCAACGCGATCGAGCACGGCGGCCCGGCCGTTGCCATCGAGGCGCGCCGCCAGGGCTCGGCGCTGCGGCTGGTGATCGCCGATTCCGGCCGCGCCTCGCGCCCGCCGTCGCGGCGGGGGACGCCCGGCGACACGATCGCCCGCCTCTCCGGCCGACGCCGGCGTGGGCACGGCCTGGCGGTGGTCAGGCGCGTGGCCGGCGAACACGGGGGTCGCTTCGTCCTGCGCAGCTCGGATTGCGGCTCGCTGGCGGTCCTCGAGCTGCCGCTGGCCAACGATCGCGACGACCTGGTCGCATGAGTCGCCGGGGGCGCGCCGTCGCCTTTCTCCTCCTCGCCGCGCTCGCCGCCACGGCGGCTGCCGCGATCGCCGACGGCTACGGCGCGAGCGTCACCAGCGGCTATGGACCGTTACGCCCGGTGGTCGTGATCGCCTCGCGCCTGTCCGCCGGCAGGCCACTCTCCGCCAGGGACCTCGAGGCGGCGCTCGCGGTGCGTCGCGTGCCGCAGCGCTTTGTCCCGGCGGGTGCGTTGGCCTCTCCCGCGGAAGCGCTGGGCCTGGTGCCGCAGTCGGAGCTGGGCCGGGGCTCCTACCTGCTGGCTGGGCAGCTGGCCGTCCCGCATCCCAAGAGCGAGCCCCGTCGCGGTCTGCCGGGTGGTCGCCGCCCGGTCGAAATCGCGGTCGGCGGCGCCGGCGTGCTACTTGCCGCCGGCCCGGTGCCGGGTGGAACCAGGGTCGACGTGGTCGTGACGGCAGAACCGCAGGCGGCCGGACCGGGTCGCACCTACGTCGCCGCCCCGGCGGTGCCGCTGCTCGCCCTGCGGCCTGAAGGGGAAGGCGCCGCGGGGTCCGGCGTCGCCGCGGCCACCCTCGGCCTGACCAGGCGGCAGGCTCTGCGCCTGATCGCCGCCGAGAGCTTCGCCCGCAAGATCACGCTGCTGCCGGGAGGCTGAGCGGTGGCGGCGCGGGAGATGCACCTCGAGACGCTCGCGGCGGCGCTGCGTCAACGCCTGATCGAGCGACGTCGCACGGCGGCCGCCGCGGGTGGCACCTCGGCAGGAGAGCTCGGCGACGAGGTGCGGGGCCTGGTCGACGCGGAGGCGGCGCTGCTCGGCCGCGCCGACCGCGGCGTGCTCGTCGCGCGGATCCTGCGCGACACGATCGGCCTCGGCCCACTGGAGGATCTGCTCGCCGATCCGGCGGTCGAGGAGGTGATGGTCAACGGCCCCGATCGGGTCTACGTCGAGCGCGGCGGGCGGATCGAGCCGACCGACGTCGCCTTCGCTGACGAGGAGCAGCTGCGCAACGCGATCGAGCGGATCCTGGCGCCGCTCGGCCGGAGGATCGACGAGCTCAGCCCGATGGTCGACGCCAGGCTCGCCGACGGCTCGCGGGTCAACGTCGTGATCCCGCCGCTGGCGCTCGACGGTCCCGTCCTCTCGATCCGCCGCTTTGCCGCCCGCCGGCCGGGCCCGCGTGAGCTGGTCGCGCTCGGCACGCTCGACGAGTCCCAGCTCGAGCTGCTGGAGAGCGCGGTGACGGCCCGCCGCAGCATCCTCATCAGCGGCGGTACCGGCTCGGGCAAGACGACGCTGCTCAACGCCCTCTCCGGCTTCGTCGGTCCCGACGAGCGGGTGGTGACGATCGAGGACGCCGCCGAGCTGCAGCTGCGGCGCCGCCACGTCGTGCGCCTTGAGAGCCGGCCCGCGAGCGTCGAGGGGCGCGGCGAGGTGACGATCCGCGACCTGCTGCGCAACGCCCTGCGGATGCGCCCGGACCGGATCGTGATCGGCGAGGTGCGCGGCGCCGAGGCGCTTGACCTGCTGACCGCGCTCAACACCGGTCACGATGGCGCCCTCTCGACCGTTCACGCCAACTCCCCCGCCGACGCGCTCACCAGGCTGGAGACGCTGGCGCTGATGGCCGGTGCCGGTCTGCCGCACGCGACCATTGCCGAGCAGGCGCGGCGTGGGATCGACTTCGTCGTGCAGCTGCGGCGGGAGCCGGACGGCGCCCGCCGCGTCGTCGAGATCGCAGAGGTCCAGTGCTGATCCTCTTGGGAGCCGCGGCCGGAGGGTTGGCGGCGCTAGCCGTCCGCGAGGCGGTCCTTGCCAGCCCTGCGGCAATCGGGTGGCTGCGCCTCGCGCTGGAGCCGCTGCGCCGCGCCGGTCGAGAGGGGTACGCGCCCTCGACCCTCGAGCGCCGCCGGCTCGCCGCGCTTGGTGCCGGCGCCGCGCTGCTCGGCGGTTGGCTCCTGGCGGGACCGGCGCTCGCTGCGCCGCTTGCCATCGCCGGCCCCGCGATTGCCGCTTGGTGGGTCTCCAGCAGCCGGCGTCGCTACCGCCGGGCGGTCGAGCGAGCGTTGCCGGCGCTCGCCGCCGCGGTCGCCGACTCGCTGGCCGTGGGCCGCTCGCTGCGCGCCGCGTTGCCGGCGGCGGCTTCTTCGCTCGACGGACCGCCGGCGGTCGAGCTGGCCCGGCTCGGCACCGAGCTGCAACTCGGTGCCGCCACTGCCGACGCCGTGGGCGGTTGGCGGCGAAGGATGCGATCGGCGAGGGTCGACGCGTTCGTCGCCGCGCTGCTCAGCCAGCGGCTCGCCGGCGGCGACCTGGCGGGGCTGCTGCGCCGCTTCGCGGAGGGGGCCGCGGAGCGCGACCGGGTCGCCGAAGACGCTCGTTCGGCCACCGCCCAGGCGCGCTTCACCGGCCTGCTCGTGGTTGCGATGCCGAGCGGCGGTGCGCTGTTCGCCGAGCTGATCCAGCCGGGCTTCCTCGCCAAGCTGCTCGGCGCTCCTGCCTCCGCTGCGATGGTGGCCTTCGCGGCGGCCCTGCAACTCGCCGGTTTTGCCGCGATCCGCCGCCTGGCCCGGGTGATCGAGTGAGCGGCGCCGGCCCGCTCGCCGCGGTCGCGGTCCTGCTCTGTTTTGCAGCCCTGTGGGAGCTGCGCCCGGTTCCGATTGGCAACGACCTCTCGCCGCTCGCCTTCCTGACCCGTGGCCGCTCGGCCACGGCGGCGCTGCGGCTTGGCCTGCCGGATCGCATCCGCCGCGCCGGGCTCGAGCCACGCCTGCCACTCGGCGCCGTCTTGGCCGGAAAGCTGGCCTGCTCCGTGGCGGGTGGACTGTTGGCGCTGATCGCCGCCCCGGCGGCGCCGGGGCGTACCGCCGTCCTCGTTGCGCTCGGACTGCCCGCCGCCGGCTTCGTCCTGCCCGACGCGCTGCTCGAGCGCGAGGCGCGCCGCCGCCGCAGGCACCTGCTGGCCGCCCTGCCGGACGCCCTCGACCTGCTCGCCGTCGCCTCCGCCGCCGGGCGCAGCCCGGCGGCGGGCTTCGCCGAGCTGGCCCGCGCCGGCGAGGGCCCGTTGGCCGAGGAGCTGCGGGCGACCGTCGCCGAGATCGAGTGCGGCCGCTCGCTGCAGGCTGCCCTGCGCGCCCTGCGCGAGCGCGTTCCGGGCGCTGAGGTCGCCACCCTCTGCGCTTCGATCGAGCGCTCGCGCCGCCTCGGCTCGCCGCTCGCCGACCAGCTCCGCCGCCAGTCGGCCGCTCTGCGCCGCGACCGGCGCCGGGCGATCGAGGAGGGCGCGGCCCGCGCCGCGCCGAAGATCCAGCTGGTCGTCGCCCTGGTCCTCGTCCCCTCCGTCCTGCTGCTGATCGCCGCCGGCCTGATCGCCAACGCCGACGTCCTGCTCAGCGGCTTCTAGCTACTCCGAGGACTCCTCGCGCAGGCGAGTGGAAACGGCGGCGGTGGCCGCGCGGACGGCGTCCAGCTCCGGGGCACTCTTCTTGTGGCCGTTGACGTAGCAGCAGAGCGCGCCTTCGACCAGCTCGAAGGCGAACTTCTCGGGGGCGGAATCGGTCAGCCAGACGATGAAGGTGGGGGAGAAGAGCTGGCGCAGCCGGTTGGCGTCCTGCTCGCCGCCGGCAAAGATCTCGTAGCGGTCGTCGAGCGCCTCGCTCTCCAGCTCGACCCTCTGCTTGGCGCGCCGGAAGGCGTCCTCGAGCTTCTCCAGGGCGCGGGGGCCGAACTTGCGCTGGCAGTACAGCTCGGGGACGAAGCCGGCGCACTCGGGCACCTCGGCGAGGCCGATCGTGTAGCGGTAGTAGCTGGTCTGGCGATTGCCCTCGCTGTCGGTCGACTCCTCCTCGTAGGTGTAGAGGGCGAGCGTCCCGTCGACGCCGTCGCCCAGCGGGCCTTCCAGCGCCCGCTCGGCGTAGCGATCGTCGCCCCTGCGCAGCAGCGGCGTCGCCGGCGGCACCCGGCCCTTGCCGTGGACGACCAGGCCGCGCTGTTCTCCATATACCTGGAAGAAGGCGTCCTCGGCGCGCGAGTCGGCGATGCCAAAGACGACCAGCAGTCCGACGAGGAGGGCGGCGAGCGCCGCTGCGCCCCCGACGGCCGGCCCCACCAGGACGGCGCCGGCAACGCCGGCGGCGATTGCGAAGAGTCCGACCAGGATCCAGGTCAGCGGCCTGCCGAGCAGCTGGCGGAAGTGGAAGCCGCGCAGGTCGTTTGCGTCGTCGGGCAAGGCCTCGGTGGCGCTCATCGGCGCAGCCTAGTCGCACGAGTCTGCATCGGCGCGTCCATAGGCCCTCCCGAGTGCCCCTCGCGGGCGCACGGCCTGCAAGTGGGGTTGCGGATGGAGTTGGTGTTGCAAAGTGGGGGGAAGTGGGGTAGTGTGGCGCTCGAGTTGAAGCCCAGGACCGGGGTGGTGAGGCTCCTCCCACCTCATCACTCCGGTCCTAACTCTCTCTTTAGGCCGCAGAAAGGAACCCACGGGATGGCATTTCGGGGTCTCTACGAGCACAGCCTCGACTCCAAAGGGCGCCTCACGGTTCCCTCCCGGTTCCGCGCTCCGCTCTCCGACGGCGTTGTTCTGTCCAAGGGCTTCGACCCCTGCGTCTGGGTGCACACGACCAGCGAGTTCGAGCAGCTCTCCGACCGCTTCCTGGCGCCGCACAGCCCGTTCGGCAGCGACGCGCGGCGCCTGCGCCGCCGTTTCCACGGTGGCTCCTTCGATGAGAAGCTCGATTCGGCCGGGCGAATTCGCATCCCGGCACCGCTGGTCGAACACGCGGGCTTGATCGGCCCCTGCATGGTGATCGGCGCCGGCGAGTACCTCGAGATCTGGAGTGCCGAGGCATGGGCCAGGCAGGAGGAGGAGCTGGATGCCGCCGCCCCCGAGATCGCCGAGAGCCTGGCCGGCAGCGGGGCGGCTGCGTGAGATGGCGGCCCATGCCCGGCAGATGCCCACGGCGAGCCCGCAAGCGTTGAGCGCAACCCTTCTACTCATGCCCGACCAGCACCAGCCAGTTCTCGCGCCCGAGCTGCTCTCGCTGCTGGCCCCGCAGCCGGGGCAGATCGCGGTCGACTGCACCTTCGGCGGTGGCGGCCACGCGCGGCGCGTCGCCACCGCGATCGGCCCGGAGGGGACGCTCTACTGCATCGACCGCGACCCCGACGCCGAGGCTCGCTTCGAGCGCTTCGCCGCCGCGGTGCCCTGCAGCACCGCCTTCCTCGGATCCGATTACGCGGCAGGGCTTCGGACCCTGCGCGGCGAAAGCATCCACCCAGACATGGTCTACATGGACCTCGGAATGTCCTCCATGCAGGTCGACGCCAGGGAGCGGGGCTTCTCCTATTCCTACGACGCGCCGCTCGACATGCGGATGGACACGCGCCAGCAGATGAACGCCGCCGACCTGCTCAACGAGTGGCCGGAGGCGCGTATCGCCCAGATGCTGCGCCGCTTCGGCGAGGAGCGCTACGCGGGAGGCATCGCCCGGGAGATCGTGCGCCGTCGGCCGTTGCGGACCACCTCGGAGCTGGTCGACGCTGTCAAGGCGGGGATGCCGGCCTCGGCGCGCTTCGGCGGCGGGCACCCGGCCAAGCGCACCTTTCAAGCGGTTCGGATCGCCGTCAACGGCGAGCTCGACTCGCTCGATGACGCGCTGCCGACCGCCTGGGGGATGCTGCCGCTCGGCGGCCGCCTCGCCGCGATCTCCTTCCATTCGCTCGAGGACCGGCGCGTCAAGCGCTTCCTCGCCGACCGCGCCCGCGGTTGCGTATGTCCGCCGGAGCTGCCGATCTGCACCTGCGGGCGCGAGCCAGAAGCCGAGCTGCTGACCCGTCGCGCCGTCGCACCCGGCGCCGAGGAACAGGTCTCGAACCCGCGCTCCAAAGCCGCCCACCTGCGGGCCGCGGTCAAGATCGCCGCCGCCCAGTCGGCCGGGAGTGCCGCCTGATGGCCGCCGCGGCGACCGCCCGCAGGGCCGCAGCGCCGGCTCGCAAGGCACCTGCTCGCCGTCCCGGCGGCCAGCTGATCCCGATCGCCGTCGGCACCGCTACCGCGGTTCGCAACCTGCCCGACTCGGGCCTGATGGTGCGCCTCACCCGCGGACGGGCCTGGATCGCGCTGCTCGGCATGTTGCTTGCCGGCATCGTCACCCTCAACGTGATCACGCTCAGCTTCGCCGCCGGCGCCGGTCACGTCGACCAGAACATCCAGGCGCTCGACGAAGAGAACTCGATCCTGCGCAGCCGCGACGCGCAGCGCTCCGGCGCCGGACGAGTGCGCAGCGAGGCGGCCGGTCTCGGTCTCGCCGCGGCACCGGTCGATGAGGTCGAATACGTGCAGACCGGTCCCGACGATGTCGCTACCGCGGCGCAGCGCCTAGCCGGCGCCTACTGAGGCCCGATGCGGACGATCGAGCGGAGGATCGGCCTGCTGTTCGCCGGCTTCCTCCTCTGCTTCCTGGTGATCGGCGCCCGTGCCTTTTGGCTGCAGGGAGTGCAGGGCGCCAAGCTCGCCTCCGAGGCGAGCTACCAGCAGACGGAGGTCGTCACCGTGCCGGGCCTGCGCGGCAGCGTGCTTGACCGCTACGGCAACCCGCTGGCCGTCTCCGAAGACGCGAAGACGATCTACGCGACGCCCTACCAGGTGGAGCATCCGGGCCGCGATGCGGCGAAGCTCGCCGAGATCCTCGATCTCGATCGCGAGGACGTCCTCGAAAGCCTGACCGCCGACTCCGGCTTCTCCTACGTGGCGCGCAAAGTGCCGCTGCCGGCCGCGGCGCGGGTCGCGCGGTTGGAGCTGGAAGGGATCGGCGAGTTGCCCGACAGCCGCCGGACCTACCCGCAGGGCGACCTGGCGGCACAGACGATCGGCGCAGTCGGGGCGGACAACGAGGGCCTCACGGGTCTCGAGGCGGGTAAGGAATCGGTCCTGCGCGGCGAGGACGGCGAACGGCGAATCGTCAAGGACGCGCTGGGCGAACCGATCCGCCTGGAAACGGTCAGCGAAACCGAGGACGGCGAAGACTTGCGCCTGACCCTCGACCCGGCGATCGAGGAGAAGACCGAGGAAGTGCTGGCCGGGGTCGGCGAAACCTACTCGCCGAAGGGCGCGACGGCGATCGTCATGGACCCGCGCAACTCGCAGATCCTGGCGATGGCCAACTGGCCGCCGGTCGATCCGTCAGATCTGGAAAGCGCCAGCCCGGAAGACCTTATGAACCGGGCGACGGGCTTCACCTACGAGCCCGGCTCGACCTTCAAGGCGTTCACCGTCTCGGCGGCGTTGCAGGAAAAGCTGGTCAGCCCCGAAACCACCTTCACGTTGCAGCCACAGCTTCACGTCGCCGACCGGATCATCGAAGACGCCGAGCCGCGGCCGACGGTGACGCTGAGCGTCGCCGAAATCCTTTCCCACTCCTCCAACGTGGGCGCCGCGACGATCGGGCTGCTGGTAGGCGGCGAGAAGTTCAGCCGCTGGATCGAGCGCTTTGGCTTCGGCCGCCCGACGGGTGTCCAATTTCCGGCCGAGGAGCAGGGGATCGTGCCGGCGCTCGACGAATACTCGGGTTCGACGATGGGGAACCTGCCGATCGGCCAGGGCCTTGCGGTGACGCCGATGCAGATGGTCGCCGGTTACGCGGCGATCGCCAACGGCGGCGTCCTGCGCCAGCCGCAGCTGATCGAGAGGATCGGCGACGAAGCGGTGTCCGAGCCCAAGGGGCACCGGGTGATCGAAGCCTCGGTCGCCGAACAGGTGCGGACGATGCTCGAGGGGGTGCTGGCGCCGGGCGGGACGGCGTCGGAGGTCAGCGTCCCGGGCTACACCCTGGCGGGCAAGACCGGGACGGCGCAGGTGGCCGAAAACGGGACCTACTCGGAGACGAAATACGTGGCCTCGTTCATCGGCTTCGCGCCGGCGCAGGACCCGCGGCTGCTGGTGGCGGTGATCGTCGATCAGCCGCAGGGGGAAATCTACGGTGGGGCTGTGGCGGCGCCGGCGTTCGGGCGGATCGCTGAATTCGCGCTTCCTTATCTGGGGGTTGCACCCGAATAGGGGGAGCGGTACCCGGTCCCGCTTCTAAGATTCGGGCGTGAGATTGGATGCGCTTGTGGCTGCAGCTGACGGTGCCCGGGTCGTGGGGGACGGCGCCGTCGAGGTGGAGAAGCTGGCTTACGACAGTCGGAAAGTCGGGCCGGGAACGCTGTTCTTCTGCGTGCCGGGAGAGAAGGTGGATGGGCACGAGTTCGCTGCCGAAGCTGTCGAGTCGGGCGCCGCGGCGCTGGTCGTCGAGCGGGAGCTCGACTTGGAGGTGGCGCAGGTGGTCTCGTCGGACGCGCGGGCGGCGATGGCTCCCATGGCGGCTCGGTTCTTCGGGGACCCAACGCGGGAGCTGCGGGTCGTGGGGGTTACCGGGACCAACGGGAAGACGACCACGGCATTCTTGATTCGGGAGATCCTCGAGGGGGCCGGGGTGCGGTGCGGGCTGCTGGGAACGGTCAAGCAGGTCGCGGGCGGGGTGGAGGAGGAGGTCGAGCGGACGACCCCTGAGGCGATCGACCTGCAGGGCACCTTTCGGCGCATGCTCGATGCGGGCGACGAGGCCTGCGCGATGGAGGTCTCCTCGCACGCCCTGGCGCTGCACCGGGCGGACGCGATCCACTGCGAGGCGGCGGTTTTCACCAACCTGACCCAGGACCACCTCGACTTCCACGCCGACATGGAGGACTACTTCGCGACGAAGCGGTTGCTGTTCGAGATGGGGCCCCGGGCGGCGATCGTCAACGTCGACGACGAGTACGGGCGGCGAGTGGCAGACGAATTCGAGTGCACGACCTTCTCGGCCGCCGGCCGCGATGCCGACCTCGTCGCGCGAGATGTCGCCTTCGACGCAAAGGGCGCGACCTTCACCGTGGCCCCGGGGCCGACGGGCCGAAAACTCCACTCTGGCTCCGGTTTTCGGCACGTCGGCGGGGGAATGACGGTGCGGATGAGGTTGCCGGGGGACTTCAACGTGGCCAACGCGCTGGGGGCGTTTGGCACGGCGCTCGCGCTGGGGGTGGACGCCGATCGGGTCGCCGCCGCTCTCGCCACGGCGCCGGCGCCGCCGGGGCGCTTCGAGCCGGTCGAGGAGGGCCAGCCGTTCACCGTGTTGGTCGACTACGCGCATACGCCGGACTCGCTGGAGAACGTGCTGAAGGCGGCGCGGCGGCTGACCGAGGGACGGCTGATCTCTGTCTTCGGCGCCGGTGGCGACCGCGACCGCGGCAAGCGGCCGCAGATGGGTCGCGCCGGGGCGGCGCTCTCCGATCTGGCCGTGGTCACCTCGGACAACCCGCGCTCCGAGGACCCCGAGGCGATCGTCGCCGAGGTCCTGGCCGGCATCGACGACCGCGGCGGGGTGGAGGTCGAGCCCGACCGCCGGGCGGCGATCGCCCTGGCGCTGGCACGTGCGCGCAGTGGCGACACGGTCGTGATCGCCGGCAAGGGCCACGAGCAGGGACAGGAGTTCGAGGAGGGACGCAAGCTCCCCTTCGACGACCGCGACGTGGCGCGGGAGGAGCTGCGCAGGCTGCGCGGCGGCGAGGTCGCGGCGCGGACCGGATGAACTTCACGGGCGAGCAGATCGCTGCCGCGGTCGGCGCCGAGATCGCGGCGCGAGGCGGATCGGATTCCCCGCAGCGAGCGGTCATCGCCTCCAACGAGGCCGGCCCGGGCGACCTCTTCTTCGGCCTTCCCGGCAAGCGGGCCGACGGCGGCCGCTTCGCCGCCGAGGCGCTCGCCGCAGGCGCCTGGGGCGCGGTCGTGTCCCCCGCGTTCAGCGGAAAGAAATACGACCCGAACGGGTGGGTCTTCGCAGTCGAGGAGCCGCTGGCCGCCCTGCAAGCGCTGGCTCGGGCCTGGCGGCGCGAGCTGGGGGCGCGGACGGTCGGCGTCACCGGCTCGGTCGGCAAGACCTCTGTCAAGGACGTCGCCCGGGCGCTGCTGCCCGGCCGGGTTCACGCCAACCGCGAGAACCTCAACACCGAGATCGGCATGCCGCTGACGCTGCTCGAAGCGCCCGAGGGCACCGAGCTGCTGGTTCTCGAGATGGCGATGCGCGGTCCCGGTCAGATCGCCGAGCTGGCGGCTATCGCCGAGCCCGAGGTAGCGGTCATCACCAACGTCGGGCCGGTCCACGTCGAGCTGCTCGGCTCGGTCGAGGCGATCGCCGCGGCCAAGGCCGAGGCGCTCGCGGCGTTGCCGCCCGAGGGCACCGCGGTCGCCCCGGTCGAGGCCGGCGAGCTGGAGCCGCACCTGGCGGCGGCGCCGCATCTGCTGCGCTTCGGGCCAGGCGGCGACGTCGAGGCGGTCGAGTCGCGGGTCGTCGAGGGCGTCACCGAGGCGCTGGTGCGGACGCCGGCTGGCAGCGCCCGTTTCCACCTCCCCTTTGCCGAGCGCCACAACCTGACCAACGCCCTGGCGGCGATCGCGGCCGGTGTGGCGCTCGGGGCGCCGCTCGCCGAGATGGCCGACCGCGCTGCGAACATAGGCTTCTCCCGCTTCCGGGGCGAGCGCCTCGAGCTTGGTGACGGGATCGTCCTGGTGAACGACTGCTACAACGCCAACCCGGTCTCGATGCGCGCAGCGCTGGACCACCTCGTCACGCTGGACGGAGAGCGCCGCATCGCCGTCCTGGGCGAGATGGCCGAGCTCGGCCCCGGCGCCGCCGAGTACCACCGCGAGGTTGGGGCCCACGCCCGCGCCGAGGGCGTCGACCTGCTGGTCGGCGTCGGCGAGCCGGCCCGCGACTACGAACCGGACGAGCTGGTCGGGGCGCCGGAGGAGGCGGCCGAGCTGCTGGCCGCCCAGCTCGAGGCGGGCGACGCGATCCTCGTCAAGGGCTCGCGCTCGGCCGGTCTCGAGGCCGTCGCCGAGGCACTCAAGGAGCTGCTCTGATGGGCGAGGTGCTGATCGCCGGCATGGCGGCGATGCTGATCTGCATATTCCTCGGCCCGAAGTTCATCGAGTACCTGCGGGTCAAGGAGTTCGGCCAGCACATCCGCGAGGACGGGCCGCAGGAGCACCACGCCAAGGCCGGCACGCCGACGATGGGCGGCCTGATCGTCTTCGCCGCGATCTGCGTTCCCTACCTGGTCCTCTCCGACCGTGACGCCCAGAGCCTCGCCGTCTTCGGCGTCGCCCTCGGCTGTGCGACGCTCGGCTTCGCCGACGACTTCATCAAGATCGTCAAACGCCGCTCGCTCGGCCTCTCGGCGCGCTGGAAGCTGGCCGGTCAGGTGATCCTCGCGCTCGGCCTTTGGTGGGTGGCGCGCCACGAGGTCGGGCTCGAGCCGATTCTCTTCTTTCGTATCGGCGACGCCAGCGTCGACCTCGGCCCGGTCCTCTACTTCGTCCTCGTCTTTCTGGTCATCGCCGGAACCTCGAACGGCGTCAACCTGACCGACGGCCTCGACGGCCTGGCTGCCGGCTCCTGCGCGATCGTCCTGCTCGCCTACACGGCGATCGCCTTCATCACCAACGAGCAGCAGAACCTTGCACTGCTCTCCGCCTGCCTGGTCGGCGGCTGCATCGGCTTCCTCTGGTTCAATGCGTTCCCGGCCTCGATCTTCATGGGGGACACCGGCTCGCTCGGCCTCGGCGGCGCGATCGGCGCCCTGGCGGTGATGACTCAGACCGAGGTGCTCTTGATCATCATCGGCGGCATCTTCGTGATCGAGGCGCTCTCGGTCGCGGTCCAGGTCTTCGCCTTCAAGACCTTTCGCCGCCGTGTCCTCCTGATGGCTCCCCTGCACCACCACTTCGAGATGATGGCCTGGTCGGAGACCAAGATCATGCTTCGCTTCTGGATCATTGCCGCGGTTTGTTCAGGGATCGGATTCACCCTGTACCAGCAGTCGATTGGGCGGTAGCGCCTGGCCGCGGGTCCTGGCGTCGGGGTGGGGTGCCCTGCTTGCGCTACGTGCTGCTCCGGGCGGAGGGACGGAAGCAAATGCAGGGTTAAGACGTTGCCCTCCGCAGCCTTCGCGCGGCGCAGAACACCCCACCCCGACGCCACCCGCGGAGAGGCGTTCACACAGGTGCGACTGGGCGGAGCGCGAAGCTATGCCTGATGAGTGCGCCGCCGCCCAGGAAGCTACGCCCGGAGCTGCCTGAGGGTCCGTTTCTGGTCGTCGGGCTGGCGCGCTCCGGCCAGGCTGTGGCGCGGATGCTCGCGGCGCGGGGGGAGGTCGTTCGGGGGGTCGATTTGGGGCATCCGGAGGGGGCGGCAGGGCTGGAGGGGGAGGGCGTCGAAGTCGTTCTGGATACGGATGGACTGGCTCTGCTCGAGGGCATACGGACTGTCGTCAAGAGCCCGGGTGTGCCCCGGGAGGCGCCGGTGATCGCAGCCGCGCTGCAGCGCGGTGTCGCGGTCCTGGGCGAGCTGGAGCTCGCCTGGCGGGCGATCCCCAATCGCTTCCTCGCGGTCACCGGGACCAACGGCAAGACGACGACGGTCGAGCTCCTCGGCCACCTCTACCGCAGCGCCGCCGAGCCGGTCGCCGTCGCCGGCAACATCGGTACCCCGCTCTCCTCGCTCGCCGCCGAGGTAGACCCGGCGGCGACGATCGTCTGCGAGGCCTCGAGCTTTCAGCTAGAGGACACGACCGCCTTTGCCCCCGAGTGCGCGGTCTTTCTCAATCTCGCCCCCGACCACCTCGACCGCCACGCCGATCTCGACGCCTATCGGGCGGCCAAGCTGCGGATCTTCGCCAACCAGGGCAACGACGACCTCGCCGTCTACAACGCCGACGAGCCGGCGCTGGCCGGCGTCGACCTCGGTGGCTGCGCCCGCCGCGTCTCCTTCTGCCACGGCGCCGGCCCCGACTGCGAGGTCGCGCTCGCCGAGGGCACAATCTTCTACGATGGCGAGCCGCTGGTCGCGGTCGCCGAGTTGGGCCTGTTCGGCGAGCACAACGTCGCGAACGCGATGGCCGCCGCCGCGGCGGCGCTCGCGATGGGTCTCGACCGCGAGGCGGTCGTCGAGGGGCTGCGCAGCTTCGCCGGCGTGCCGCACCGGCTCGAGCAGGTCGCCGAGATCGGCGGCGTGCGCTTCGTCAACGACTCCAAGGCGACCAACGTCGCCTCGGCGACCGTCGGCCTGCGTGCCTTCGCGGGCGGCGTCCACGCGATCCTCGGCGGCAGCGAGAAGGACGAGCCGTTCGCGCCGCTGGTTGAGCCGGTGCGCGAGCGCTGCGCGGCCTGCTACCTGATCGGCGCCTCCGCCGACCGCCTCGCGGCCGAGCTCGCCCCCGCGGTCGCGGCGGGTGTCGGGCTGCAACGCTGCGAGGACCTCGAGGACGCGGTGCGCTGCGCCGCCGCCGCGGCTGTGCCCGGCGATGTCGTTCTGCTCTCGCCGGCCTGTGCCAGCTTCGACGCCTTCGAGAACTTCGAAGCACGCGGCGAGCGCTTCCGGGGGATCGTCGGGGGGCTGCGATGAGCCCGGCCGCCAGAACGAAGGCGAAGCGCCCGACGAAGAAGTCCAAAGCGGCAAAGAAGCGCGCCCGCGCCGCCAAGCTCCCGGCCGAGTACAACATGCTGCTGACGGCGACCCTCTGCCTGCTCGCCTTCGGCGCGGTGATGGTCTTCTCGGCCAGCTCGACGACCCGCATCCTCAGCGACGGCGGCCTCTCCGACAGCGCCTTCTACCTGAAGCGCACGCTGCTCTTCGGTGCCTTCGGGCTTCTGGTCATGCATCTCACCGCGCGCCACGGCCTCGAGCTGGTCCGCCGCCTGACGCCGGCGATCCTCGGCCTCTCGCTCTTCCTGCTCGTCGTCGTCCTCTTCGCCGGCGCCTCGGTCAACGGCTCCAGTCGCTGGATCGGCGGCGGTTTCCTGCAGATCCAGCCCTCCGAGCTGGCGAAGGTGGCGCTGGTCCTCTACGGCGCCGATCTCCTGGCGCGCAAGCCGAAACGGGCGCGCACGATAGAGGGGCTGATGCCCTTCCTACTGGTGGTCGGGGTCGCCACGTTGCTGATCGTCGCCGAGCCGGACCTCGGCACGGCGATGGTCGTCGCCTTCGCCGTCGCTGCCACCCTGGTCGCGGCCGGGATGCGGATCCGCGACCTGGCGCTGATCGGGGTCGCGCTGGCCTGCTTCGCCCTGCTGATGACGGTGATCGAGCCCTACCGGATGGCGCGCCTGACCGGGTTCCTCGACCCCGGCGCCGACGCCAGCGGCGCCGGCTTCCAGGCGGCGCAGGCGAAGATCGCGCTCGGCTCCGGCGGTCTCTTCGGGGTCGGCATCGGCAACGGCGTGCAGAAGGCCTTCTACCTGCCCGAGGCGCACACCGACATGATCTCGGCGGTGATCGGCGAGGAGCTAGGCCTGGTCGGGATCCTCGGCGTGGTCGGCCTCTTCTCGCTGTTCGGCTACGCCGGACTGCAGATCGCGAAGAAAGCGAGGGACAACTACGGCAAGCTGTTGGTCGCCGGGTTGACCTCGCTGATTCTCGTGCAGGCGACGATCAACCTCTTCGCGGTAATGGGTTTGGCGCCTTTGACCGGCGTGCCGCTGCCCTTCGTCTCCTACGGCAACAGCAGCCTGCTGGCGGCGCTCTTCGCCGTCGGGCTGATCCTCAACGTCGCCCGCGGAGGGACCGCCGGCGCTGGCAAACTCCGCGTCGTCGAGGGCGGCCGGACGCCGGCACGCGGAAGGAGTAAATCGAGCAGTGCCAGACGTCGTAAGAGTGGTGGTGGCAGCCGGAGGGACGGCCGGTCACGTCGTGCCAGCCATGGCGGTCGCCGCCGAGCTGCGGGCTAGCGGCGCCGAGGTCAGCTTCCTCGGCACCCGCGAGCGGATCGAGGCCGACCTGGTGCCGGCGGCCGGCTATGAGATCGACTTCGTCAAGGTGCGGGGGATAGATCGCGGCAACCCGCTGCGCGGCGCCTTGGCCGCGGTCGAGGCGCTGGCGGCAGTGGGCGGCGCCCTGAAAGCGATCCGGCGGCGGCGGGCCGACGTCGTGATGGGCGGCGGCGGCTTCGTCGCCGGGCCGGCGGGACTCGCCGCGACTCTGCGCCGCACGCCGCTGGTCCTCACCGAGGCTGACAGCCATCTCGGCCTCGCCAACCGCCTGCTCGCCGGCCGCGCGCGGCGCGTCTGCCTCGCCTTCCCGATCGCCGGCCGGGAGGGCGAACGCTACGAGGTGACCGGGCGGCCGGTGCCGGCCGCGGTCCTGGAAGCCGATCGCGGCGCCGCGCGCGAGCGCTTCGGCGTGGCGGCGGCCGATCGCTGCCTGCTGGTGATGGGCGGCAGCCAGGGGGCGCGCTCGATCAACGAGTGCGCGGTCGCGGCGCTGGCCGAGCGATCGGGGCGCAAGTTCCACGTCGTCCACCTCTCCGGCCGGCGCGACTTCCCAGTGCTCGAGGAGCGCCTCGCCGCGGCGCCACACCGCGACCGCTACACGCTGCTCGCCTACGAGCCCAACCTCGGTGACTGTCTGGCCGCCTGCGACCTCGTGCTCGGCCGCTCCGGCGGTTCGATCTTCGAGCTGACGGCCGCCGGGCGGCCGGCGGTGCTCGTCCCCTACCCGCACGCCGCCGCCGGCCACCAGGAGGGCAACGCCGCCTGGATGGCGCGGGCCGGGGCGGCGACGGTGGTCGCCGACGCCGAGCTGAGCGCCGAGCGCCTGGCCGCCGCGTTGAGTGCCCTTTTCGCCGACGAGGCGAAGCTGGCGGCGATGGCGGCCGCCTCGGCGAGGCTGGCGATGCCGGACGCCGCCCGCCGAATCGCGGACCTCGTCCTGGAGGCCGCCCAGTGAGCCTCCGCTGTTCCTTGACCTCGCGACTTGCCGCAAATGCACAGCGGAGGATGCTGTGAAGCGGGATTGGGCGACCAGACGCCTGCACTTCGTCGGCATTGGCGGCGCCGGGATGAGCGGGTTGGCGCTGGTCTGCCGCGAGCTGGGCGCAACCGTGACCGGCAGCGACCGAGCCGAGTCCTCTTATATGGAGCGCCTGCGCGCCGCCGGCATCGAGCCGGCCGTGGGCCACGACGCGGCCAACCTGCCCGAGGGCGCCGAGGTGGTCGTCTCCACGGCGATCGCCGAGGACAATTCCGAGCTGTCGCTGGCGCGCGAGCGCGGCTTGCCAATCATCCACCGCGGTGAGCTGCTGGCCCAGCTCTGCGCCGAGAAGCGGCTGATCGCCGTCGCCGGCACCCACGGCAAGACGACGACGACCGCGATGCTGGTCTGGGCGCTGCGGGCGCTGGGCGCCGATCCCGCCTTCTTCGTCGGCGGCGAGGTGCCGGGTCTGGGCCCGGGCGGCGGCGTCGCCAACGCCGGCTGGGCGGCGGGGGAGTGGGTGGTCGCCGAGGCCGACGAGAGCGACGGCAGCTTCCTGCGGCTCGATCCCGAGATCGCCGTAATCACCAACGTCGAGATGGACCACCACTCGCGCTGGGGGTCGGTCGCCGAGCTACGCGCGGCCTTCGACGCCTTTGCGGCCAAAGCGGCCCACGTCGTCGCCCCAACTGCGAGCGAGGTCCACATTGAACCCCGCGGCGGGGCCGAACGTGACGCTCGGTCGAGGTTCGACCTGGATCTGGCGGTGCCGGGGGTGCACAACATGCTCAATGCGCGGGCGGCGTTGGCGGCGATCGAGCTGGTTGGGCTCGACCCCGACGCCGGCGCCGCGGCGCTAGCCGACTTCCCCGGCGTTCACCGGCGGCTCGAGCTGAAGGGCGAGCGCGACGGCGCCCACGTCTACGACGACTACGCGCACCACCCGACCGAGGTTCGCGCGGCGCTCGCCGCCCTGCGAGGGCTCGACCCCGAGCACCTGATTGCCGCCTTCCAACCGCACCTCTACTCGCGCACCAGGGCCTTCGCCGAGCAGTTCGGCGCGGCGCTGGCGCTCGCCGACGAGGTCGCCGTGCTCGACGTCTATCCGGCCCGCGAGGAGCCGGTCGGCGAGTTGGCCGGGGTCAGCGGTCTCGACGTGGCTCGCGCCGCGGCGGACCGGATGAAGGGGAGGCGGGTGCTGTGGGTGCCGACGCTCGAGGAGGCGCAGCGGGCCCTCGCCCGGCGTCTCGGGCCGGGCGACGTCCTGGTGACGATCGGAGCCGGCGACGTCTTCCGGGTCGGCGAGGCTCTGCTGGCGGAGGTGGGATACCGGTGAGCGATCCCCCGATCGCCGTCAAGCGAGATTTCTCCCTGGCCCGTCTGACCACGGTCCGCACCGGCGGCGCCGCCGACTGGTTCGCCCGCCCACGCGACGAGGGGGGGCTAGCCGAGCTCCTGGCCTGGGCTGCCGGCGAGGGATTGGCCATCGGCGTCGTCGGCTCCGGCTCCAACCTGCTTGTCGCCGATGCCGGCTTCCGCGGGCTTGCGCTGAAGCTCGACGGCGATCTGGCGACGGTCAGGCGCGAAGGCGAGCACCTGCTCTGCGGCGGCGGTGCCCGCCTGCCGTCCGCCGCGGCGAAGGCGGCCGGCTGGAGCCTGGCCGGCCTCGAGTTCGGGGTCAACATCCCCGGCACGGTCGGGGGCGCCGTGAAGATGAACGCCAACGCTTACGGCGGTCAGCTCGCCCGCGTGCTCGAGTGGGTCGAGGTGATCGCCCCCGAGGGATCGAGCCGTCGCGAGCCGGCCGGGCTCGGCTTCTCCTACCGCAGCTCCAACCTCGGGTCGCATGAGGTGGTCGCGCGGGCTTCGTTTCGCCTCGCTGCCGACGACCCGGCGGCGGTCAAGGCGCGCATGGCGGCGATGCGGGAGCGCCGCCACGAGGCGCAGCCCTCCGGCATCAAGACCTTTGGCTCGACCTTCAAAAACCCCGAGGACGAGCGCGCCGAGGGCCGTACCGCCGGTCAGCTGCTCGAGGCTGCCGGTTGCCGCGGCCTGCGGGTCGGCGGCGCTCGCTTCTCCGAGAAGCACGCCAACTTCGTCGAGAACGAGGGCGAGGCGAGCACGGGCGACGTCCTCGCGCTGATGGCCGAGGGACGCCGCCGTGTCCACGAGCGCTTTGGCGTCGTCCTGGAGCCTGAGGTGCAGCTGCTGGGCGATGTGCGCTGGCCCGAGGGCTGGCAGCTGTGAAGGCAAGCATTCCGCGTCGCCCGCGACTCGGTTCGACCGGGACGGCGGCCGCGTTCGCCCTCCTCGCGGTTCTCGTTTGCGTATTCGCCTACCTGTTCGTCCTGCGCGACAAGACGGCGGTGCCGAGCGTCGTCGTGCCGCGCCCCGTGGCGACAATCGGCAGCGGCTCCGAAGCAGTCGCGGTCGGCCCCGAGGGGCAGATCCTGGCTTGGTTGCCGCTCGACGAAGAGGAGCATCTGCCCCTGCTACCGCTCGCCGAGGCTCCGCGGTCCGGCCACCTCGCCGGTCCGGCGCTGCAGCAGGTGCGGGTGCTGGCGGCCGCGCCCACCGGCCTGCGCCCTTATGTCGCCGGCAGCTACTACGGTGAGAGCGGGGTCGACGTCGAACTGACCTCGGGGATCGAACTGCGCTTCGGCGACGCTTCCCAGGTGCAGCGCAAATGGCGGGCGGCCGCCGCGGTGCTTGCCGACCCCTCGGTAACCGAACTCGGTTATGTCGACCTGCACGCTCCGGCGCGGCCAGCCGTGGGCGGCTCTGGGCATACGCTTGGAGCCGCTCCTTGAACCCTCGACCACAGGGTTAGCTTCGCCAAACCCTCAAGTCAGCCTTTAGGGACGGCGCCTGCAGGATGCCATTCGGGCGTTTGACAGAACCGGCAGAATGCCCTACGTTGAGCGCAATTTCCGTGCTTCAGGCGTATGCTTGAACTCTCAAGCTTCGCAAGAGGATCGGACGGAACGAAGGCTCAACTCAATTCCAGTCTGCGGACTGGGCGGATACCGGCCCCGGCTCGGGCCGGGCTTGGAGAAATCGGGAGATGGAATCCACTTACCTCGCGGTGATCAAGGTCGTCGGAGCCGGCGGCGGAGGCACCAACGCCGTCAGTCGGATGGTCGACGCCGGCATTCGCGGTGTCGAGTTCGTCGCCGTCAATACCGACGCTCAGGCGCTGCAGGCCTGCGATGCCGACATCAAGCTCTCAATCGGCCAGGAGTTGACTCGTGGCCTCGGCGCCGGCGGCAATCCTGAGGTTGGCGCGGGCGCCGCGGCGGAGAGCCGCGACGAGATCAAGGAGGCGCTGAAGGGCGCCGACATGGTCTTCGTCACCGCCGGCGAGGGCGGTGGCACCGGCACCGGCTCGGCGCCGGTCATCGCCGAGATCGCCAAGGAAGAGATTGGCGCGTTGACCGTCGGTGCCGTGACCAAGCCGTTCGAGTTCGAGGGCAAACGGCGGATGCAGCAGGCGCTCGAGGGGATCGAGAAACTGCGCAACAACGTCGACACCCTGATCATCGTTCCCAACGAGAAGCTGCTGCAGGCCGTGGAGCGGCGCACTTCCGTGCTCGAGGCGTTTCGACAGGCCGATGACATCCTGCGCCAGGGCGTGCAGGGCATCACCGACCTGATCACGATTCCGGGCCTGATCAACCTCGACTTCGCCGACGTGCGCACGATCATGCGCGACGCTGGCTCGGCGCTGATGGGCGTCGGCGCCGCCTCCGGCGAGTCGCGCGCGGTCGACGCCGCCAAGGCGGCCGTCACCTCGCCGCTGATCGAGGAGTCGATCAAGGGCGCCACCGGGATGCTGCTCAACATCACCGGCCCCGAGGACCTCGGTCTGTTCGAGGTCAACGAGGCGGCGCAGCTCGTCCAGGCCGAAGCCGACGACAACGCCAACATCATCTTCGGCTCGGTCGTCGACCAGTCGATGCGCGACGAAGTCCGCGTCACCGTGATCGCCACGGGTTTTGAGGGCTTTGAGCTATTGGCCCGCTCACCGCAGAGGGTGCGGCGGCGCTACGAGAGCCGGCCGCGGATCTCGGCCGAGGACACTGACATCCGCAAACTGCGGGTGTCGGATGACGACATCGACGTCCCGGGTTTCTTGAAGGAATAGCTGCGCGGGCTGCAATAGCCTGCCGCTCCGTGGACGACCTGCGCCGCACGCCCCTCTACGAGCGCCATGCCGAGCTGGGCGCCAAGCTCGTTCCCTTCGCCGGCTGGGAGATGCCGGTGCTTTATGAGGGGGTGAAGGAGGAGCATGCGGCGGTGCGGACGCATGCGGGGATGTTCGACGTGTCCCACATGGGCGAGGTGGAGGTGGAGGGCCCGGGGGCGCTGGGCTTTCTGCAGCGGGTGCTCTCCAACGATGTGAGCGCGATCGACCTGGGTGGTGCCCAGTACTCGTGTCTCTGCGCCGAGGACGGCGGCGTGCTCGACGACCTCTTTGCCTACCGGCTCGGGGGCGACCGTTACCTGCTGGTCACCAACTCGGCCAACCACGCGGCCGACCTCGCCTGGCTGGGTCGCTGGGGCCGCGACTTCGACGTCGCCGTGCGCGACGTCGCCGACCGCTACGCGATGCTCGCCGTGCAGGGTCCGCACGCACGGGCGATCGTCGCGCGGGCGCTGGGAATAGAGCTGCCGCCGCGGATGCGGATCGCCGCCGTGCGGATTGGCGGTCGCCCGGCGCTGATCTGCGGCACCGGCTACACCGGCGAGGACGGGGTCGAGCTGCTGATCGACCCCGAGATCGCGCCGGCGATCTGGGCCGAGTTGCTCGACGCCGGCGTCGTCCCCTGCGGCCTTGGCGCCCGCGACACGCTGCGCCTCGAGGCTTGCTTTCACCTGCACGGCAACGACCTGGACCCGAACCGTAACCCGATCGAAGCCGGCCTCGGCTGGTGCTGCAAGGAGGCGACCGGGTTCCTCGGCAGCGAGGCGGTGGCTCGGGCCCGGGTTGAGGGAACCGCCGAGAGCCTGGCGCCGTTCAGGATCGAGGGACAGGGGATCCCGCGCCAGGGCAACCCGGTCATGCTTGGGGACGAACGGATTGGCACCGTCACCAGCGGCAGCTTCTCGCCCTCGCTCGAGATCGGTATCGGCATGGCCTACCTGCGCTCCGACCTCGCCGAGCCCGGCACTGAGGTTGAGATCGACGTACGCGGCAAGCGCCGCGCGGCGCGGGTAGCTTCCAAGCCGCTGTACGGGAGTCCCGCGCAGAAATGACCGTCGTCTAGCGAAGGAGAAGCAAGTTGGCCGAGGCGAGCTACCCCGACGAGCTGCTGTACCACGACCAGCACGACTGGGCCCGTTTGGAGGGCGACGAACATGCCGTCTTCGGCATCACCTGGTACGCCCAGGACAGCCTCGGCGAGGTCGTCTTCTACGACCCGCCCGAGGTCGGTGCGGCGGTCGACAAGGACTCCTCCTACGCCGAGGTCGAGTCGGTCAAGGCGGTCTCCGACGTGATCGCACCCATGTCCGGGGAGATCGTCGAGGTTAACGACGCGTTGGCGGACGCCCCCGAGAAGGTCAACGAGGATCCCTACGGCGAGGGCTGGCTGGTCAAGGTGAAGCTGACTGCGCCGCGGGAGGCCGAGGCTCTGCTTGATGCCGGGGAATACCGCAAGCTGCTGGAAAACGGCTAGCGGGGCACCGCCCCGGGCTTGCGTAGCCTTCACCGGGTGAGCCGCTACACCTCCGCCACGCCCGCCGACCGGGCCGAGATGCTGGCCGCAATCGGCGTCGAGTCGGTCGACGAGCTCTTCGAGCAGGTCCCCGAGCCGCTGCGCCTTGACCGGCCGCTGGCGCTGCCACTGGGGATGAGCGAGCCCGAGGTCTTCGAGCGCCTTGCGGCGCTGGCCGAGCGCAACGCCGACGCCGAGCGCGAGGTCTGCTTCCTCGGGGCGGGGATGTATGACCACTACGTGCCGGCGATCGTCGACGCAATCACCCAGCGCAGCGAGTTTCTCACCCCCTACACGCCCTACCAGCCGGAGATCTCGCAGGGCGGTCTGCAGGCGATGTTCGAGTTCCAGACGGCGATGTCGGAGCTGACCGCGCTGCCGGTGGCGACCGCCGGCCTCTACGAGGGGCCGTCCTCGGTCGCCTCGGCCGGCTACCTGGCGATCGGTGCGACCAAGGGACGCCGCCGCTTCGTCGTCTCGCGCGGCGTCCACCCGCACAGCCGCGAGACGCTCGCCACCTACTCCGCGGGCTTCGGCGCGGAGATTGCGGAGGTGGGGCTCGACGACGGCCTGACCGACCCCGCGGTGCTGGCCGATGCCGTCGACGGCGATACCGCCGCCGTCTTCCTGCAGAGCCCCAACTTCCTTGGCGCGGTCGAGGATGTCGAAGCGCTCGGCGCAGCGGCGAAGGAGCACGGGGCGCTGCTGGTCGTCGCGGTCGATCCAATGACCCTCGGCGTGCTGAGGCCGCCGGGGGAGCAGGGCGCCGACATCGCCCTCGGCGAGGGCCAGCCGCTCGGCAACCGGCTCGACTTCGGCGGTCCCTCGTTCGGCTTCTTCTGCGGCAGCGAGGAGCTGCTCCGCAAGATGCCGGGGCGGATCGCCGGCGAGACCGACGACGTCGACGGCCGCCGCGGCTTCGTCCTCGCCCTGCAGACCCGCGAGCAGCACATCCGCCGCGAGAAGGCGACCCACAACATCTGCACGGCGCAGGCGCTGAACGCGCTGGCGGCGACGATCCACCTCGCCTGGCTCGGCCGCGAGGGCTTCCGCGAGCTGGGCGAGCTGCTGGTCCGCCGCACCGCCTACGCGCGCGAACGGCTGGCCGCGGTCGACGGGATCGAGCTGCTGCACGAGGCGCCGGTCGCCCGCGAGTTCGGGCTGCGCCTCGCGGCACCGGTCGCCGCCGTGCTCGACCGCTGCGCCGAGCGCGGCATCGCCGCCGGCTACCCGCTGGGCCGCGACTACCCCGAGTACGGGGACGGCCTGCTGGTGGCGATCACCGAGCGCCGCTCCCGCGAGCAGATCGACGCCCTCGCCGAGGCTCTCGGCGCCGCGATCCAGACGGAGCCTGTCGACTTATCGCCGCATAGCAACGATAAGTCGACAGAGGGGGTCGGCCGATGGCGATGACGGAGACGCCGATGCAGGCCGAACGCGCGCTGACGATCTTCGAGCGCTCGAAGCCGGGACGCCGCGCCGCGGTGCTACCCGACGCCGGTGTGCCCGAGGTGCCGCTGGAGGAGCTGATCCCGGCGAGGCTGCTGCGCTCCGAGCCGCCGCGCCTGCCCGAGGTCGCCGAGCCGGAGATCGTCCGCCACTACAACCGCCTCTCGCGGCGCAACTTCGACCTCGACAGCGGCTTCTACCCGCTCGGCTCCTGCACGATGAAGCACAACCCGCGGCTCAACGAGCGGGTCGCGGCGCTGCCCGGCCACGCCCGCCTGCACCCGGCGCAGAACTCGCGTCGTGCCCAGGGGGCGCTGGAGCTGATGTGGCTGCTGCAGGAGTCGCTGGCCGAGATCTGTGGCCTGCCGCACGTCAGCCTGCAGCCCTCGGCCGGCTCGCACGGCGAGCTGGCCGGCCTGCTGCTGACCCGCGCCTACCACGCCGACCGCGGCGAAGAGCGAACCAAGGTGCTGGCGCCCGACACCTCCCACGGCACCAACCCGGCCTCGGTAACGATGGCCGGCTACGAGGCGGTCAAGGTCGCCACCAACGAGCGTGGCGGGGTGGAGATGGACGACCTGCGGGCCAAGGTGGGCGACGACGTCGCCTGCCTGATGCTGACCAACCCCAACACGCTCGGCCTCTTCGACGAGAACATCGCCGAGATCGCCGCGCTGATCCACGAGGCGGGTGGGACGCTCTACTACGACGGCGCCAACCTCAACGCGGTGATGGGCCACTCGCGTCCCGGCGACATGGGCTTCGACATCGTCCACGTCAACCTGCACAAGTCCTTCAGCCAGCCGCATGGCGGCGGCGGGCCGGGGGCCGGGCCGATCGCCGTCTCGGAGCGGATCGAGCCCTTCCTGCCGCGGCCCCAGGTCGTGCGCCGCGAGGGCGGTAACGGCAGCCGTCCCGTCTTCGACCTCGATTTCGAGCGGCCCAAGTCGATCGGCCGCCTGCGCGGCTTCCAGGGCAACTTCGGCGTCTTCGTCCGCTCCTACGCCTACATCCTCAGCCTCGGCGCCGACGGCCTCGCCGAGGCCTCGGAGACCGCCGTCCTCAATGCCAACTACCTCAAGGCCCGCCTCGCCGAGGGCCGTGCCGGCAGGCGCCTGCCGGTCGCCTTCGAGCGCCACTGCATGCACGAGTTCGTCCTCTCCGGCAAGCCGATGAAGCGCGAGCTGGGGGTCGCCACCCTCGACCTCGCCAAGCGCCTGCTCGACTTCGGCTTCCACCCGCCGACCGTCTACTTCCCGCTGCTGGTCGAGGAGGCGCTGATGATCGAGCCAACCGAGACCGAGACGAAGGAGAGCCTCGACGCCTTCGCCGAGGCGGTCGAGCAGATCCTCGCCGAGGCCGAGACCGACCCGGAGCTGGCGAAGGAGGCCCCCTACACAACCCCGGTCCGTCGCCTCGACGAGGTCAAGGCGACCCGCCGGCCGGTCGTCCGCCAGCCGCTCGAGGACTAGACGGGTTCCTCCGTCAGCCGAGCCCCTCGCGGAAGCCGTCGCGCCAGCTCGGGTAGCGGAGCTGCCAACCGAGCTCGCGCTTTGCCTTGGCGTTCGAGGCGCCGCGTTGTTCGGTCATCATCGCCACCGCCGCGTCGCCGGCGACCAAGCGGCCGAGCCAGCGCGGCACCCGGCGCGGCGGCTTGGCGCCCAAGGCCTCGGCAAGGGCCGGCAGCCACTCGGAGACCGGCGCGGGATCGTCGTCGACGACGTTGTAGATGCCGGGCGCGCCGCGCTCCAGGGCGGCGACGGTCGCCACCGCGGCGTCGGCGATCTGGACGAAGGACCAGACTCCGGCGCCGCCGCCGACTACGGGGAAGCCCCGCTTGCGGATGGTCTCGATCACGGCGCCGTCGGGGTTGACGCCGATCGAGGTGCCGGGGCCGTAGAAGCCGCCGTAGCGCAGCACCAGGCCCTCGACGTCAGCGGCGCCGGCGACCGAATCCTCGAGTTGACGGATCACCTCGAGAGTGCGGCGGAACTGGGCCGGCGGTTCGGGGTCGAGGGGGTCCTCCTCGGTCTTGACGGGGCCTCCGCGGCGCGCGTAGGGCCAACCGGTGAAGCTCTGGGCGATCAGGCGCCTGGTGCCGGCGGCTCGAGCCGCGGCGAGCAGGTTGTCGGTGCCCTCGGAGCGAAGGCGGTTGGTCAGGGCGAAGTCGCGATCGAAGTGTTTCGGCTGCAGGTCGGGAGGGATCGCCGTCAGCTCGTGCAGGATCGCCTCGGGCTGCGCCTCGCCGACGACCCGCAGCGCCGCGTCGCGATCCAGGGCGTCGGCGACGACCGGCTGCGCGCCGAGCGCACGCACCGCTTCCCGCTTCGACTCCGAGCGGATCATCCCGACGACCTCATGCCCGTCGGCGACCAGACGCGGAACCAGCTGCTTGCCGAGCGCCCCGCCGGCGCCGGCGACGAAGACCTTCATGCCCCCACCGTAGCGGTGTGGCTCAGAGCTCGGGCAGCTCCTGCTCCAGCTCGAGCACTGGCGCGAAGAGGTCGCCGCGCTCCTCAACCCGCTCAAGCACGTCACCCGCCTCAAAGACCAGCGTGCCGCCGTCACCGCTCTCGGCGGCCCGCTCGACCTCCTCCCAGGTTACGGGGGTGGAGACCGTCGGCCGTTCGCGGGCGCGCAGCGAGTAGACGGCGATGGTCGTCTTGCGCTGGTGGTTCTGCGACCAGTCGACGAAGACCTTGCCCTCGCGTTCGACCTTTTTCATCTTCGAGACGACCCGGTCGGGCGTCTGCTTCTCGAGCAGCTGGGCGATCGCCTTGGCGAAGGGTTTAGTCACCTCATAGGAGGTGCTGCGGGAGTTGAGCGGTACGTAGATCTGCAGGCCCTTGGAGCCCGAGGTCTTGGGGAGGCAGCGCAGTCCGAAGTGGTCGAACATCTCGCGCAGTCGCAGCCCGATCCGGCAGCAGTCGACGATGTCGGCCGGGGGGCCAGGGTCGAGGTCGAAGACCAGCACGGTCGGTCGTTTCGGCGCCCGCGCCAGCGAGAGCGAGGGGTGCAGCTCGATCGTCGCCAGCTGCGCCATCCAGACCAGCGTCGGCAGCCCGTCGCAAACGCAGAAGTCGATCTTGCCGGCGTGGGGGCCGGCTTCGACGCGGGCGGTCTTCACCCATTTCGGCCGATGCTTGGGGCAGCGCTTCTCGAAGAAGGCGGCGTCGAGGTCTTCGGCACCTTCCGGAAAGCGGCGCAGCGTCACCGCCCGGCCGGCCAGATGCGGCAGGATCGCTGGCGCTACGCGCGCGTAGTAGTCGACCATCTCGCCCTTGGTGAAGCCCGCCTTCGGGTAGAGCACCTTGTCGAGGTTGGTGAGGCTCAGCTCACGGCCGTCGACCTCGACCTTGCGGCTCGCGGCCACGGTCTATTTCGAGGCTTTGGATTTGCTCCGCGACGAGGAGCGTTTCGGCGCCGCTTTGCGGGATTTGCCCTTCGCTTTGGCTTTTGCGGGCTTTTTGCCTTTGACCGCGGCGATGCTCTCCTCCAGCGCGCTCATCAGATCGGGGGCGCTGGTCGGCTTGGGCTCCTCGACGGCCGGCGCGCTCAGTACGTCCTCGCCCTCGGCTTTGCGTTCGATCAGCGAGAGCAGCTGCTCGCGGTACTCGTCGCGGTAGGCGGCTGGGTCGAAGTCGCGGGTCAGCGAGCCGATCAGCTGCTCGGCCATCTCGACCTCGCGCTTGGCCGGTTTCGGCTTCTCGCTCGGCAGCACATCGTCCAACTCGGAGGGCGCCACGACCTCGTCGGCGAAGCGCATCGTGGTCAGCGTCAGTACGCGGTCGCTGGGCCGCAGCGCCGCCAGGTGCTCCTTGTTGCGGAAGACGAAGCGGGCGATCGCGACCTTGCCGGAGCGTTCCATCGCCTCGGCGAGCAGCGAATACGCTTTCTCGGCGCCCGGCGCCGGGCCGAGGTAATAGGGGCTGTCGAAGTAGATCGGGTCGATCTGGTCAAGGTCGACGAAGTCCTGCACCTCGATCGCCCGCGTCTTCTCCGGCGCCATCGCGCCGAGCTCGTCTTTGGTCAGCGGCACGTAACGGTCTGGCGCCAGCTCGAAGGCCTTGACGATCTGCTCGTAGGGCACCTCCTCGTCGGTGCCTTCGGCGACCCGGCGGTGGCGGATGCGGGCCCCGTCGGACTCGCGGATCTCGCGCAGCGAGATGCCGCGCCGCGCGACCGCGCTGTAGAGCTTGACGGGCACGTTCAGTAGCCCGAAGCTGATCGTTCCGCTCCAGATCGCTCTCGCCATCAGCTGATCACCTACCCGGATTCTCGCAGCCGACCACCGAGCGACGCCGGCGCAGCACGGTTCCGGGAGCCTTCTTGCGGGCGGTGCGGGATCATCCGCCGATGCTCTTCGAGCTGCGCGACGTGAGCCTGCGACGCGGCGAGCGCCAGGTCCTCGACTCGCTCGCCACCCAGATTCCGGCGGGTGCGGCGGCGATCGTCGGGCCCTCCGGCAGCGGCAAGTCGACCCTGCTGCGCCTGCTCAACCGGCTCGCCGACCCGGACTCTGGAGCGATCGAGTACCGCGGCCGGCCGCTGGCCGAGTACGACCCGCTCGCGCTGCGGCGCGAGGTCTCGCTCGTGCCTCAGCTGCCGGCGCTGCTCGACGGCAGCGTCGGGTCGAACCTGCGCTATGCCGCCGACCTCGCCGGCAAGGAGCTCGACGCCGGGCGCTGCCTGGGTCTTGCTGGCCTCGACCCTGACTTCGCCGAGCGCGACGTCTCGCGGCTCTCGGTCGGCGAGCAGCAGCGGGCGATGCTGGCTCGGGCGCTGGCCCAACAGCCGCGAGTGCTGCTGCTCGACGAGCCGACCGCGGCGCTCGACCACGCCGCCCGCGACGCGATCGAGGCGACGCTAGTCGAGCTGCGCCGCGAGCTCGATATCTCCCTGGTGCTCGTCAGCCACGACCCGGCGCAGGCCCGCCGCCTCGCCAGCTGGGCGCTGCGGCTCGAGCGGGGGCGCGTCGCGGCCTGCGGCACGCTCGAGGAGGCGCTTGCGTGAGCATCTCAATCCACGTCTCCCTCGGCCAGGTCGCCGCCTCGCTGGCGCTCGTCGCCCTCGCCGCGGCAATCTCCTTCTGGCGCCAGACCGACCTCGAGCGCGACATCGTCGTCGCCACGGTTCGCTCGATCGTCCAGCTGACCGCGATCGGCTACGCGATCAAGCTGATCTTCGAAGCCGATTCGCTGCTGCTGGTGGCGGTGCTGCTCTCGGCGATGGTCGTGTTCGGCGCGCTCACCGCCCGCAGCCGCGCGAAGAAGGTCCCGGGCGCTTTCTGGCCGTTGCTGATCGCCCTCGCGGTCGCCGGCGCGACGACGCTTGGGCTGGTCGTCGCACTCGGCATCTTCGAAGCTACGCCGCGCTACCTCGTCCCGGTCGGCGGCATGGTGATCGGCAACGCGATGACCGCCTCGGCGGTCGCGCTCAACCGCCTCGGCGACGAGGTCACCGGGTCTCGCGCGGCGATCGAGGCGACGCTGGCGCTCGGCGCGACCGCCCGCGAGGCGGCGGCGCCCTTCGTCCGCCGCGCCCTGCGTTCGGGGACGATCGCCCTGGTCGACTCGACCAAGACGACGGGGCTGATCTTCTTCCCGGGGACGATGGTCGGGATGCTGCTCGCGGGCGCCGAACCGACCGACGCGGTTCGCTTGCAGCTGATCCTGCTCTACGCCCTGCTCGGCAGCGTCGCGATCGCGACGCTGGTCGCCACGGGCCTCGCCTACCGCAACTTCTTCACCCCGGCCCAGCAGCTGCGCGAGCCTGGCGGCTGATTCCATTTCCCGCACCCCGCGGGCGCCTCACTGAAATCGACTGTCTGGACCTACACTGAGGACGGTGTCCCGCCAGCAGCGACTGACGCTGATCGCGACGATCCTCGGCTCGACGGTCGTCTTCCTCGACTCGACCGTCGTCAACGTGGCGCTGCCGGCGATTGCCGACGGGCTCGACGCCGGTCTCGCCGGTCAGCAGTGGGTCGTCGAGGCCTACATGCTGACCCTGGTCTCGCTGCTGCTGGTCGGCGGCTCGCTCGGCGACCAGTTCGGGCGGCGGCGGATGTTCGTCGCCGGCCTGATTGCCTTCGGCGTCACCTCGATCCTCTGCGCGGTTGCGCCCTCGGTCGAGGTCCTGATCGGCGCTCGCGCCCTGCAGGGGATCGCCGGGGCGCTGCTAGTGCCCGGTTCGCTGGCGATCGTCGCCGCCAGCTTCGAGGGCCCGGCGCGAGGGAAGGCGGTCGGCACCTGGACCGCCTGGACCGGGATCGCCACGGTGATCGGCCCGGCGGGCGGCGGCGCGCTGGTCGAGGCGATCTCCTGGCGGGCGATCTTCTGGGTCAACATCCCGCTGATCGCCGCCACCGTGGCGCTGACTCTGCACTCGGTGCGCGAGAGCCGCGATCCGGAGGCGTTCCGCGGCATCGACTGGCTTGGCATCGGCCTCTCGGCGGCCGGCCTCGGGGGGCCGGTCTTCGCCCTGATCGAGCAGCCGACGCGCGGCTGGGGCGATCCCACGGTCTGGGTGCCGATGGTCGCCGGGGTCGCCTGCTTCGCCCTCTTCCTGCTGCACGAGGCGCGCGCCCGCCATCCGATGCTGGAGCTCTCGCTGTTCAGGGTCCGCAACTTCCGGGTCGCCAACCTGACCACGCTCTCTGCCTACGCCGGCCTGATCGGCGGCCTCTTCTTCGTCGGCCTCTTCCTCCAGCAGGTCGGCGGCTACTCGCCGATCGAGGCCGGGCTGGCGACGACGCCGATCTCGCTGATCCTCTTCGTCCTCTCGCCCCGCTGGGGCAAGCTCGCCTCGGGCACGGGGCCGCGGCTGCCGATGTGCGCCGGCCCGATCGTCGGCGGGATCGGCCTGATCATGCTGCTGATGGTCGGCTCCGACCCCAACTACCTGACCGAAGTCCTGCCCGGCATCCTCGTCTTCGGCCTCGGCCTCTCGGCGACGGTCGCGCCGCTGACCGCGACCGTGCTCGACTCGGTCGAGGAGCGCCACGTGGGGATTGCCTCCGGCGTCAACAACGGCATTGCGCGCGTCGCCGGCCTCTTCGCGATAGCCGTGCTCGGCGCCGTGATCTCGGCCAGCTTCGGCTCGAGCATCGACAGCGACCTCGGCGGCCGACCGCTGGGTCCGCGGGCGGCCGCCGCCGTCTCCGAAGCGAAGGAACAACCGCTTGCGGTGCCGGCGGCCAGACGACTGCCGCCGGGGGAAGCGGCGCGGGTGCGCAGCGCTGCCGCCGACGCCTCGACCTCCGCCTTCCACCTCGGCGTGCTGATCGCCGGCCTGCTGATGATCGCCGGCGGGATCTTCGCCGGAATCGGCATCGAGAACCCCAAGCGCCGCCGCGAAGCGATCGCCACCCGCGGCTCAGCCCAAGCCGGCGAGTGCGGCCACAGCGCCGAGTGCGACTCGGCTGACCTCAAGCAGCCATCCGAGCCGGCGGTGGAGCCCGCCTGAGCGGAGCTGGGGACAAGACGTCAGGCTGCGTTGGCTTTGCCGGGGGGCGGGGTGCCCCGTCCCTGGCTCCCGAATAGGCTCCGCCCGTGTCCGCCCCGATCATCTTCTCCGGTATCCAGCCGACCGGCCGCAAGCACCTCGGCAACTACATCGGCGCGATCCGCCAGTACGTCGAGGGCCAGGAGCGCGGCGAGCCGGCGATCTTCTGCATCGTCGACCTGCACGCGCTCTCGGTCGCCTACGACCCGACCGAGCTGCGCGAGCGGGTCTACGACACGACCGCGATCCTGCTCGCCGCCGGCCTCGACCCCGAGCGCTGCTTGCTCTTCCGCCAATCCGACGTCGTCGAGCACACCGAGCTGACCTGGCTGCTCTCGGCGGTGACCGCGCACGGCGACCTCAACCGCATGCACCAGTTCAAGGAAAAGTCGGCCAAGCAGCGCGAGCTGGTCCCGGCGGCGCTCTTCTTCTACCCAGTGCTGATGGCCGCCGACGTCCTCGCATACCGGGCGACCGAGGTGCCGGTCGGCGACGACCAGCGCCAGCACGTCGAGCTGATGCGCGAGATCGCGCGCCGCTTCAACGAGCGCTTCGGCGAGACGCTGGTCGTGCCCGAGCACCGCATCCCGGCGGTCGGCGCGCGGGTCATGGACCTGCAGGAGCCGGAGCGCAAGATGTCGACGACGAGCGGCAGCGAGGCCGGCACCGTCTATGTCCTCGACGAACCCGGCGCGATCCGCAAGAAGCTCGGCAGCGCGGTGACCGACTCGGGACGGGAGATCGCCCGCGCGCCGGACAAGCCGGGCGTCTCGAATCTGATCGAAGTCCTCGCAGTCGCTCGCGGCGTCGACCCCGGCGAGATCGAGGCCGAGTTCGGCGGCAGCGGCTACGGCGACCTCAAGAAGGCCGTGGCCGAGGGCGTCGTCGAGCTGCTGGCGCCCGTCCGCGAGGGCTACGCCGAGCTGCGTCCCGACGAGGCGGCGCTCGAGGAGGTGCTCGCGGCGGGTGCCGAGAAGGCGCGGGCAATCGCCTCCCGCACCGTCGCTGAGGTGCGGCAGCGCATGGGCGTCGGTGGCCCCGCATACCCTTAGGCCGATGCCTGTCGCCGATCTCGACCTCGAGCTCGACGTCTTCGCCGGGCCCTTCGACCTGCTGATGGCGGTCCTCCTGCGCGAGGAGGTCGACCTGCTGGAGGTCGAGCTGGGCGAGGTCGTCGTCGCTTACGTCGCCCACCTCGAGCGCGAAGGCGAGCTGGAGCTGGAGGTTGCGACCGAGTTCCTGGTCCTGATCGCAGCGCTGTTGGAGCTGAAGTCGCGCCTGCTCTTGCCCGGTGCCGACGAGGAGATGGAGGAGCTGGGCCCGGAGGAGGCGGTCGAGGAGCTGCTGGCGCGGCTGCTCGAGTACCGCCGCTACCGCGACGCCTCGCAGGCCCTGGTCGCGCGCTTCGAGGCCGCCCGCGGCTACCTCTACCGCTCGGCGCCGCTGCCGGCCGACCTGCGCCGCGTCGCCGTCGAGGCGGCGACCGCGGTCTACGACCCCGAGCGGCTCGGCGCCGCGCTCGGCGACCTGCTGGTCGTGCCGCCGCCGCTCGACATCGGTCACATCCGCCCGACGGTCTCGCTGGAGCGGCGCCTGCGCGCCCTGCGCGACGCCCTCTCCGGCCGGACCAGCATCGACTTCGACGAGCAGTTTGGCGGCGAGGACCGCCTTACCCAGGCAGTGACGCTCTTCGCGCTGCTCGAGCTGTACCGCAAGGGCGAGGTGACCTGGAGACAGAGCGAGCCGCTGGGGCCGATCGAGATCCGGACGATGACGGAGCGCGGCGCATGAGCGACCTGCCACGCACGATCGAGGCACTGCTCTTCCTCTCGCCGCAGCCTGTCTCCGTCGCCGATCTGGCCGAGGCGACCGAGTCGACCGAGGGCCAGGTCGCCGAGGCGATCGACGTGCTGCGCGAAGACCTCGGCGAGGGCCGGCGCGGCGTCGTCCTGCGCGAGGTCGCCGGCGGTTTCGCGTTGGCGAGCGATCCGGCTAGCGAGGCGGCGGCGCGCCGCCTGCTGGCCAAGCCGCGCACGCCGCCGCTGACCCAGGCGCAGGCCGAGACGCTGGCGATCGTCGCCTACCTGCAGCCGGTCTCACGCCCCGAGGTGGCCCGCATCCGCGGCGTCTCCTCGGAGTCGGCGGTGCAGACGCTCGCCGAGCGGGGCCTGATCGAGGAGTCGGGGCGCTCGCAGTTCGGCGCGGCGCTGTTCAAGACGACCGAGCTGTTCGAGCGGCTCTTCGGGTTGACCGGGCTGGACCAGCTGCCGGATCCCTCGCAGTTCGATCCGAGCCCGGAGGACGAGCGGGAGCTGCGCGAGCGGCTCCTCAAGGCCGGCGAACAGCGGGCTGAGCCATGAGGTGGAGGAGGGGTGGGGGTCGAGCCCGGCTGCTCTCGGGGAGGGGGCGCAGGGGCCTATCTCGGCTACGCCTGGGGACGAGGCGCGAGGGTCAATCCCGGCTGCGCCTAAGCCCCGCCTGCGGCGGGGCTGATTTGGAGCGCCCTTCGGGCGCAGGGGCCACTCCGCGGTGCCGAGGGGAGGCTAGGCCGGGATTGACCCTCGCGCCTCTTGCGCCAGGATCGCTCGCAGCCCGCTTGCCGACCTCCCTCTGTTCGCTTGCGGCTCGCTAAGTACCTCGCTCATGGGGGGGTCGCTTCGCGGCGGAAAGCTGAGAAGCTGATCGCGGCTGGTCGCATCACTGTCGGCGGCGAGGTCGTCAGGGATCCGGCGCGGGATGTGGGGGAGAGCGATGAGGTGCGGGTAGACGGGTCCCCGGTAGGGACGGAGTCGCGGGAGGTTTGGGCTGTCAACAAGCCGGCGGGGGTGGTGTCGACGGCGCGCGAACCGGGGGGTCGTCCGGCCGTGGTGGAGCTGGTCGACTCGTCGGCGCGGCTGTACCCGGTGGGGCGGCTCGATGCCGACTCGACCGGGTTGCTGCTGCTGACCAACGACGGCGAGCTGGCGAATCTGCTCACCCATCCGCGCTACGAAGTCACGAAGGCGTACCGGGTCGAGTTGCGGCGGCCACCCTCGCAAGCGGACCTGGAGCGGCTGGCGCGCGGGGTCGAGCTGGAGGACGGGCCGACCGCGCCGGCGGAGGTGCGGCGCCTCGGCGAGCGCGAGGTGGAGATCGTCCTGCGCGAGGGCCGCAACCGCCAGGTCCGCCGCATGGCCGAAGCGGTCGGCAACGAAGTCGTCACCCTGCGCCGAGTCCGCTTTGGCGCAATCGAGCTAGGCGACCTCCCCAAGGGCGCCTCGCGTCGCCTCTCCTCCGGCGAGATCGCCACCCTCCGGGCCGCCGGCTCCAGACGTGCCGGGAGTTAGACACCACTGAGGGCGTTCAACTACCGGCACGTCCCTTTGGGAAGATGCGTGGGATGAGTGAGCGGAGACTTTTCGCCGTGCGTGGCGCCGTGCAGGCGGAGGCCAATGAGGCTGACGCCATCGTCGAGGCGACAGAGGACCTGATGCGCGAGCTCTTGGAGCGCAACGCGCTCGAGCCGGAGGCGATGGTCAGCGTGCTTTTCACCACCACCGATGACCTCGACGCCGAGTTCCCGGCGGTTGCGGCGCGCACCGTCGGTCTCGACAGCGTGCCGTTGCTCTGCTGTCGCGAGATCCCAGTGCCGGGCTCGATGCCGCGGGTGATCCGGGCCATGGTCCATTACCACGCGCCGGTCGGCCATGTGCCCGCGCACGCTTACCTTGGCGCCACCCAGGACCTGCGTTCCGACCTGCACGCGGCGCAGTAGGCGGTCGTCGGCCACAATGAGCGCATGACCGTCACCTTCGCGGAGAAGCTGGCCCGCATCCCGGGCTACCAGGCCGGCGTGCCGACCGGGCAGGCGCCCGAGGCGATCGCCGCCGGCGAGATCGCCCAGCTGGCCTCCAACGAGTCGCCGGCGCCGCCCCACCCGAAGGTGGTAGAGGCGATCCAGGCCGCGGCCGCGGCGATGAACCGCTACCCGGACCCCGACGCGACGCTGCTGCGCCGCCGTCTTGCCGAACGCTACGAGACCGAGCCCGGCCGGGTCGCCGTCGGCAACGGCTCCTGCGAGATCCTGCTCGCTGCGGCCGAGGCGCTCTGCGAGCCCGGCGCCGAGATCCTCTACGCCTGGCCCTCGTTCTCGATGTACCCGCACCTGGCGGCGCTGACCGGGGCGCGCGAGATCCGCGTGCCCCTCGCCGGGGGCGACGTCCACGATCTGGACGCGATGGCGCGCGAGGTGACCGCCGCGACCCAGTTGGCGATCGTCTGCAACCCCAACAACCCGACCGCGACCCACCTGCCGGCGGCCGAGATCGCCGCTTTCTGCGAGCGCGTCCCGCCGCACGTGACGATCGCCCTCGACGAGGCCTACGTCGAGTTCCAGACGCACGACGACCCCGACACGACGCTCGACCTGCTCGCCGAGTTCCCAAACCTCGTCGTGCTGCGCACCTTCAGCAAGGTCTATGGCCTGGCCGGCCTGCGGGTCGGCTTCGCGATCGGCTCGGCCAAGTTCCGCGCCGCGGTCGACGCCGTGCGCCAGCCGTTCAGCGTCAATGCCCTCGCCCAGGCCGCCGCTGCCGAGGCGGTGCTCCACCAGGACGACGTCGAGCGCCGCGTCGAGCGGACGATCGTCGAGCGGGTGCGGGTCGAGGAGGACCTGCGCGAGCTGGGCCTCGCCACCGCCGAGACGCAGACCAACTTCTCCTGGATCGACCTTGGCGAGGCCGACGAGGCCGAGGTCGTCGCTGGCCTCGCCGACCGCCAGATCGCCGTCCGTCCCGGCACGCCCCTCGGCGACCCCGGCCACATCCGCGTCAGCTACGGCACTCCGGCCGAGAACGACCGCTTCCTGGCGGCAATTGCCGACTTTTGCTAGAGATTTCTCGTCCTTCTTGCTACCACTGGTCGAGGCGATTCGCGATGCCCGCGCCCGCATGGCGGAGCTCGCCTGGAAAGTAGAGTCTTCGACGTGGAGAAAGGCGGCAACAGGATGATCGTGGGGATGCAGGGCGATACGAAAGACAGGGTTCGCGACCAGCGGATCGAGCGGGTGGTGGAGCTGGTGCCGCCGGTGGCGCTGCTCGGCGACCTGCCGCTCGGCGAGGAGCGCGAGGCGGCCGTGGTGCGTGGGCGCGCCGACGTCGAGGCGATCCTTGATCGCGAGGACGACCGGCTGGTCGTCGTGGTCGGTCCCTGCAGCGTGCACGACGTCGAGGCGGCGCTCGACTACGCCGGCCGGCTCGCCGAGACCGCCCGCGAGCTGGACGACGACCTGCTGGTCGCGATGCGCGTCTACTTCGAGAAGCCGCGGACGACGACCGGCTGGAAGGGTCTGATCAACGACCCTTACCTGGACGGCTCTTGCGACGTCAACGCCGGCCTGCGGATGGCACGCACGCTGCTGCTGCAAGTGCTGGACCTGGGTCTGCCAGTTGGCTGCGAGTTCCTCGACCCGATCACGCCGCAGTACATCTCCGACACCGTCGCCTGGGGGGCGATCGGCGCCCGCACGACCGAGAGCCAGATCCACCGTCAGCTCGGCTCCGGTCTCTCGATGCCGATCGGCTTCAAGAACCGCACCGACGGCAACGTCCAGGTCGCGGTCGACGCGGTCCGCGCGGCAGCGACGCCGCACGCCTTTGCCGGTATCGACGACGCCGGCCGCCCGGCGATCCTGCACACCGCCGGCAATCCCGACGGTCACGTGATCCTGCGCGGCGGCCGCGGCGCGCCGAACTACCGTGCCGAGGAGATAGCCACCGTGCTGGAGATGCTGGATGCGGCCGGCCTGGCCGAGCGCGTGGTGATTGACGCCTCGCACGACAACAGCGCCAAGGTCCCCGCGCGGCAGATCGAAGCCGCAGGTGAGATCGCCGACCAGATCGGCGCGGGCAACGGCGCGATCGTCGGCGTGATGCTGGAGTCCTTCCTGGTCGAGGGTCGCCAGGACCTCGGCGACGGCGGCTCGCTCGTCTATGGCCAGTCGATCACCGACCCGTGCATCGACTGGGAGGAGACGGTTGTCGTGCTCGAGCGGCTGGCCGCGGCTGTGCGGGCGCGGCGCGGCGGATGAGGATCGCTGTCCTCGGGGTGGGCCTGATCGGGGGCTCGGTCGGGCTTGCCGCCAGGCAGCGGCTGGACTGCGAGGTGGTCGGCTGGAGTCGCAGCCGCGAGACGCTCGAACGGGCGCGGGAGCTGGGCGCGCTCGACAGTGCGGCGGACTCGCCGTCGGCGGCCTGCGACGGTGCCGAGGTCGTCTTCTGCGCGGCGCCTGTCTCGGTCCTGCCGCAGCAGGTCGCCGACGCGCTCGCCGCCGCCGGTCCCGACACGGTCGTCACGGACGCCGGCTCGACCAAGCGCGAGCTGGTTGCCGCGCTGGGCGACGACGAGCGTTTCGTCGGCGGCCACCCGCTGGCCGGCGCCGAGACCGCCGGCGTTGAGAACGCTCGCGCCGACCTCTTCGACGGCGCCCGCTGGTACCTGACGCCGACCGAGCGCACCAGCGGCATCCTCTACGACCGCCTGCAGCGGACCCTCGCCGGCCTCGGCGCGCGCCCACAGGCGATCGACGCCGAGGCGCACGATCGGCTGATGGCGACGGTCAGCCATCTGCCGCACGTGCTCGCCAACGTGCTCGCCGGCCAGGCGGCGGCCGAGCTGACGCGCGACTCCGAGCGCCTGCCGGAGGTCGGCCCCAGCTTCCGCGACGCGACCCGCGTCGCCGGCTCCAACCCGGCGATCTGGGGCGACATCTACACCGCCAACGCCGGCGCGGTTGCCGAGGCGATCGACGACGCGATCGCCCGCCTGCGCGAGGCGCGCGAGCTGGTCCGTGCCGCCGAGTCGAGGGCGTTGGAGGCATGGCACGCCGCTGCGGGCGCCGACCGGCGTCGCCTGCTCGAGGCAGACTTCGCTGCGGGCCCGCTGCGCGAGGTTCGGGCTGTCGTCGCCAACAAGCCGGGCACCGTGGCCGAGCTGGCCCTGGCGCTCGGCAACGCTGGGGTCAACATCGAGGACATGGCGCTGCACCCGGCGGCCGATATGCAGTCCGGCGCGATCTCGCTCTGGGTCGCCGGTGACGATCAGGCCGAGCGCGCCGCGGCGCTGGTTCGCGAGCTGGGCCACACTGCGATCGCCCTCGACGCCGCCGAGTAGGGTCGCGGCGATGACCGCCTTCCGTCCCGCCGGAGCGCTGCGCGGAACCCTGCGCCCGCCTGCCGACAAGTCGATCTCCCACCGGGCGGCACTGATCGCCGCGATGGGCGAGGGGGAAACGCTGGTCGAGGGTTACCTCGACGCTGCCGACACGCGTTCCACCCTGGCCGCCGTGCGAGCGCTGGGGGCCGAAGTCAAGACCGGCAGCGCCGGGGCGGCCGAAGAGCCCCTTTGGATCCGGGGCGTTGGCCTACGCGGGGCCCGTTCGGCCCAGGTCGATGTCGGCAACGCCGGCACCCTGCTGCGACTTCTCCCGGGCTGGCTGGCCGGGCAGGAGAGCGGCGAGTGGACCTTCGACGGCGACGAGTCGATCCGCCGCAGGCCCGTCGACCGGATCGTCGCGCCGCTGCGGTCGATGGGGGCCGAGCTGAGCTGCCGCGAGGACCGTTTTCCACCGCTGCGGATCGAGGCCGCGCCGCTCCGCGGCATCGAATACGAGCTGCCGGTGGCCAGCGCCCAGGTCAAGTCCTGCCTGCTCTTCGCCAGCCTGCTGGCCGATGGGGAGACGCGGATCGTCGAGCCACAGCCGACCCGCGACCACAGCGAGCGGATGCTCAGCGCCGCCGGTGCCGAGATCGAGCGCGAGGGAGACACGATCGTCGTCCACCGAGCCGAAAGTCTCACCCCAGAGCACTTCGTCGTTCCGGCCGATTTCTCCTCGGCCGCCTTCTTCGTCGTCGCCGGCCTCCTAGTGCCGCAGAGCGAGGTTGCCCTCTCTGGCGTCGGTCTCAACCCGACCCGCACCGGCCTGCTGACGATCCTCGAGCGGATGGGCGCCGAGATCGACGTAATCCCGGGGGGAGACGAGGGCGGCGAGCCGATCGGCGAGATCGTCGCCCGCGCCTCGGACCTGCGCGGCACCGAGGTCGCCGGCGGCGAGATCCCGCTGGCGATCGACGAGCTGCCATTGGTCGCCCTCGCCGCCTGTTTCGCCGAGGGTAAGACGACGATCCGCGATGCCGCTGAGCTGCGGCGCAAGGAGAGCGACCGGATCGCCAGCGTGAGCGCGGCGCTGAGCGCCCTCGGCGGGCAGGTGGAAGCGACCGAGGACGGGCTGATCGTCGAGGGCACCGGCGGGCTGCGTGGTGGGCGCGTCGATTCGCGCGACGATCACCGCATCGCGATGCTCGGTGCCGTCGCCGGCCTCGCCTCGCGCGAGGGCGTCGACGTGGCGGGCCTGGACGCTGCCGCCGTCAGCTACCCGGGCTTCGAGGGCGATCTCGCCGAGCTGATCGCACGCTGAGCCTTCTTACTCTTTAGTCAAATTTTCTTGACAAAAGTATGGCGGGGTGGTAGAGAGGGGGCGCGGCAGGACCAGCGGGAGGAGACGCAGCATGAAGTCCACAGAGGTCCGCAGGGCACGCGCCCTCGTTGCCGCCATCGGGTTGATCGTCGCGGTGCTCGCCTATTCCGATGCCCGGAATCCGGTCGCCGGGCAGGCCACCGCCCAGGCGGCCCAGGAAGCGAGTCGGGAGCGACCCAGTCAAGCGCACGAGGTGGAAGCCGCCCTGGCTCGCACGGGCCTGGCCGCCAAGCTCGAAGTCGCGCTGGGCGGCGCCTTCGGCGGAGTGTGGTTCGATCCCGCCGCTGCCCAGGTACACGTCGGCGTTACCTCGCCGCTGGCCCGTCGCAACGCCGAAGCGGTCGCAGCACAGGCGGGTCTCGCCGAAGACGTCGTCGCGACGCCCGTCCGCTCGAGCTGGGAGCAGCTCCTCGCCGCACAGGCGCGCTGGAGCCACCGCCTCGAAGACCTCCTCGAACGCGGCTGGGCTAGCACGTCGCTCGCGACCGATCTCAATTCTCTGGAGGTCGAATTGTCTTCCTCGGTGCCCCCCACCAGGCGCGAGGCGCTCGAACGTGCGGCCGCGACCGCCTCCGTCGGCATCGAGATTCGCGTTGCACCGTCCGCCGATCTGACCGGGGTGAAAGCAGCGAGGTGCGCCAAATTCGCAAAATTCAAAGCCTTCTGCGATCCAACGATCGTCGCCGGCATGAGCCTCGACGGCCCGGTGCCGGAAAAAGGTCAACCGAGGAAGACCTGCACGGCTGGGCCGACGGCCATCGAAAAAGGCGCCACGGAAAAGGCGGCAGCGACAGTCACCTATCTGCTGACGGCTGGGCACTGCATCGTGGGCGCAGGCGGATCTGGGCTCGGCTGGTTCGCCTACAGCAAGAAAGGCGAACCCGAAGGCGAACACGAAGTCGGCACCGCCGGCGTATACCTGAATGGCGAATCCGACATCGGGATAATCACCATGGACCAGGCTTTCTGGGCGCGGGCGAACAACCTGATTCCGGTGATCCCGGCTCTCGCGGAGTGGAGTGCCGCAGCGGAAGTCGAACCGACCGCGGTGAAAAGCCAGGCAAATCCAACTAAAAACACCAAAACCTGCTTCTCCGGTGAGCGCTCGGGCAAGGTCTGCGGCGAAATCATCGAAACGGGAGTCTCAAAAAAATTCGAAGGCGAAACGGAATTCACGAAAAACCTCGCGAAAGTTCAGCTCGCAGGGGGTAAAAAGGGCGGCATCGGAGACAGCGGCGGTCCCTTCTACTCCGAAACCTCGACCAGCACTGTGGAAGGCACCCTGGTTGGGATCGATGAAGAAGGAAAAACCGAAGAAGGCAACATCATCTATTTCCAGCCGCTCAACATCTCGTTCGAAAAGCTGGAAAAAGAAAAAGAAACCGCGCTCGAACTGCTCACCGAAGCCAAAGAAAAAAGGCATCCGAAACTCAAAGCCGGCAAATTCCCCGTGACAATCCACGGCACCGGGCACAGCGAGAAATTCACCACAGAAGCGGGCACGATCGAATGCAAATCGACCACCTACCATGCCGTCGCCTCGGAAGAATCGTCGACATTGACTATCGCTCCCGAATACAAAGAATGCAAAGCGTCGTTCCTGGAAGCGAGCGCGACGGTCAGCATGGAAGGCTGCGCCTACGTCTTCCACGTGATTGAAAAGACGTCGACCGACAACTATCGGGCGGAAAGCGACATCAGCTGTCCGGAAGGCAAATCGATCAAGATCACTGCGGCTACGTGCAGCGCCGAAATCAAAGCGCAGACCGGACGCGAAACGGTCGACCTCATCGACGACACAGAAGCGTCGCCAAAAAGGGACATCACAATGCGGCCGACACTCACCGGCATCGCCTATTCGGTGACCAATGACGGCTCGCTCTGTCCGTTCAGCGGCACGGGAGAAAAAACCGGCGGCGAATACACCAGCGGTGAAAACACCACACTCACAGGCCAGAGTACGACCGAAGGGGCGGAAAAGATCGCCATCGAAATAGTCGACCAATAGGCACTCGCCGGGAGCCCCCGCGCCGGCGGGGCTCTGAGCCGCGCGGCAGCGTACGCTGCCGCGCATGGTCATCGCCATCGACGGCCCCGCAGGGGCCGGCAAGTCATCCGTCGCCCGGGCAGTTGCCAAGCGGCTTGACTTCACCTACCTCGACTCGGGGGCGATGTACCGCTGCGTGGCGCTGGCCGCGCTTGAGCGCGGCGCCGACCTCGACGACGCTGCGGCGCTCGGCCCGCTGGCGCGCGGCCTCGAGATCGGCTTCGAAGGCGAGCGGGTCGAGCTGGATGGCCGCGATGTGACGGAGGGGATCCGCGAACCGCGCGTCACCGCCGCCGCCTCACGCGTCTCCGTCCACCTGCCCGTCCGCGAGGCGATGGTCGAGCACCAGCGGCAGCTGATCGCGGCCGGCCGCTACGTCGCCGAGGGCCGCGACATCGGCACCGTCGTCAGCCCCGACTCGCCGCTCAAGGTCTTCCTCACTGCCTCGCCCGAGGAGCGCGCCCGGCGCCGCGCCGCCCAGACCGGCGAGGACGAGGTGGCCGTGCTGGTCGCCCAGCGAGAGCGCGACGAGCGCGATGAGACCCGCGAGCACGGCGCCCTGCGCGCCGCCGCTGACGCCGAAGAGATCGACACCACCGGCCTGGCCATGGACGAAGTGGTCGGCCGGGTGGTCGCCCTGGCTCGGCAAAGGGGCCTGGCATGAAGGCCCCTGTCGAGTTGTGGTCGCATAGCAACGACAACTCGACAGGGGGCGGCGGCCGATGAGCCGGCTGCCCACGGTCGCCGCCGTCGGCTTCCCCAACGTCGGCAAGAGCACGCTGGTCAACCGGTTGGCGGGTGGGCGCGAGGCGGTGACGCACGCCGAGGCAGGGGTCACCCGCGATCGCAAGCGGGTGCGCTGTGAGTGGAACGGGCGCGCCTTCGAGCTGCTTGACACCGGCGGCATCGATCTCGGCGACGAGAGCGAGCTGGCCGCGGACGTGCAGCGCCAGGCACGGATCGGGATCGCCGAGGCCGAGGTCGTGATGCTCGTGGTCGATGGCCGCGCCGGCCTGCGCGCCGGCGACGCCGAGCTGGCGAAGACGCTGCGCGGCGGCGGGACGCCGGTGCTGGTCGTCGTCAACAAAGTCGACCGTCCCGAGGACGAGCACCTGCTCGCCGAGTTCCACGCGCTCGGCCTGGGAGAGCCGCTGGCGATCTCCGCCACGCATGGGCTCGGCAGCGGCGACCTGCTCGACCGGGTCGTCGACCTGCTCGGCGACGCGCCGCCGCTGCCAGCAGAAGAACCTGTCCACGTCGCCGTCGTCGGTCGCCCCAACGCCGGCAAGTCCTCGCTAGTGAATGCCTTCCTCGGCTCCGAACGGGTGATCGTCTCCGAGCGCGCCGGCACCACCCGCGACGCGATCGACACCGAGCTGGAGGTCGAAGGCAGGCCGGTCCTCCTGGTAGACACCGCCGGCCTGCGGCGTCGCTCCAAGGTCGCCGGCAGCGTCGACTACTACGCGCAGCTGCGCTCGGAGCTGGCGGTCGAGCGCGCCGACGTGGCAATCGTCGTCTGCGACGCCTCGGAGGGGATCACCGCCGAGGACCTGCGGGTCTCCGAGTTGGCGATGCGGGCCGGTTGCGCGACGCTGCTGGCGCTCAACAAGTGGGACGTTACGGCGACCGACGTCGACGACGCCCGCGCCCGGGTCGAGCGCAAGCTGCGCCTGCGGCCGGCGGTCGTCACCTGCTCGGCGCTGCGCGGACGCAACGTCCACAGGCTCCTGCCCAAGGCGCTGGAGTTGGCCGACCGCGCCGCCGAGCGGATCCCGACGCCGGAGCTGAACCGCTTCGTCGCCGAGGTCGTCGCGACGACGCCACCACCGTCACGGCGCGGCCGCCGCCTGCGCCTCTACTACGCCGCCCAGGTCGGCGAGCGGCCGCCGCGGGTCGCGATCCAGGTCAACGACCGCAAGCTGATCGTCCGCGATTGGGCCTACCACCTGGAGAACCGGATGCGGGAGACCTACGGCCTGGAGGGCATCCCACTGGTAATCGACTTCGTGCCGCATTCGGGGCGGCGACGTTGAGAAAGGTCCATTACGCTTCGCCAATGTCCGATATCCAGCCGCTCGCCGAGGGCGAGTACCTCTTCACCTCGGAGTCCGTAACCGAGGGTCACCCCGACAAGGTTTGCGACGCGATCTCCGACGCGGTGCTCGACGCCGTGATGGCAGGCGACCCGCAGGGTCGGGTCGCCTGCGAGACGCTGGTCAACACCGGCATGGCCGTCGTCTCCGGCGAGATCTCGAGCGGCGTTCACCTCGACGTGCCGGAGCTGGTTCGCGAGACGATTCGCCGGATCGGCTACGACCACGGCGACTACGGCTACCACTGCGACCACATCTCGGTCCTCGTCTCGCTCGACAAGCAGTCGCCCGACATCGCCCAGGGGGTCGACGCGGCCTACGAGACCCGCACCGGCTCGGGGAGCGACGACGAACTGCTGCTCGCGGGGGCCGGCGACCAGGGCATGATGTTCGGCTACGCGACCGACGAGACCGAGGCATTGATGCCGATGCCGATCCAGCTCGCCCACCGCCTCGCCGAGCGGCTCGCCGCGGTGCGCAAGGACGGCACCCTCGACTATCTCGGACCCGACGGCAAGACGCAGGTCACGGTTCGCTACGCCGACGGCCGCCCGGTACGCGTCGAGAAGCTGCTGATCTCGACCCAGCACGCCGCCGGCGTCGAGTCCGAGCAGACGATCAAGCCGGCCCTCTGGCAGCACGTGGTGATGCCCGTTCTCACCGCCGAAGCGCCGGGCTTGTTCGACGAGGCCGCGCTGCGCGACGGCTTTCTCGTCAACCCGACCGGCAAATTCGTGATCGGTGGCCCGGTCGGCGACGCCGGCCTCACCGGCCGCAAGATCATCGTCGACACCTACGGCGGCATGGCTCGCCACGGCGGCGGGGCCTTCTCCGGCAAGGACCCCTCCAAGGTCGACCGTTCGGCCGCCTACGCCGCTCGGCACGTTGCCAAGAACGTCGTCGCCGCTGGTCTCGCCCAGCGCTGCGAGGTCCAGGTCGCCTACGCGATCGGCGTCGCCCACCCGGTCTCGCTGATGGTCGAGACCTTCGGCACCGGCGCCCTGCCCGACCGCGAGATCTCGAACCTGGTCGAGGCTGAGTTCGACCTCCGCCCCGGCGCCTTCCGCCGCTACCTAGACCTGCATCGCCCGATCTTCCAGAAGACGGCGGCCTACGGCCACTTCGGCCGTGAGGACCCGGACTTCACCTGGGAGCGCACGGACCGTGCCGACGCTCTTCGCGCCGCCGCGGGCTCAGCGACGGCGACTCCTGCCTGAGAGCCCATCCCGGTAGGGGTTCCGCTTAACTTTTTCGCTGGGCGCGGGGCGGCTCTCGCCGACGCACTCGGGCGAAAAGTACAAGACGCTCCACCCCTACCGGGATGGGCTCTGATCCGGGGGCTGCGCTTCGCCGAGGCCGTGCGACCCTGCTGCGTGAGCTCCCGTGGCTTGATTGACAGCGTGTACGACATCCTCGGGGTCGGCGACGCCGGCGAAGACGAAGTTGTAGTCGTCGGTCGCGGCCGTGTCGAAGTCGACGTCGCCAATCTGCACGATCCGCTGGTAGACCGATTGGCGGTAGTTGACGTTCTGTACGCGCTCCAGTCGCGTCTCCTGGACCTCGCGCGAGACGATCCCGCGCTTGATGTTGAGGCGGCGGTTGGTGATCGTGTAGACGGTCGCGACGCGCTTGACGAAGCCGGCAAGCACGGCGATCGCGATGACGCCCAGGACGACCAGGAAGACCGTGCCGCTGCCGGCCCCGACCAGCTTGGCGACGACACCGGCCAGCGCCGCGATCAGGATGCCCTTCAGGTAGAAGCCGAGGATCGCCCGCCAGGAGGGATGCCCGCGGAAGATCAGCTGCTCTCCCGGGCTGAGGTTGAGGCCGGCCATCGCCGCGCAGGATAGCCCGGCCGTCCGCCCGCATCCATACCGTGGCCGAGTGATCGCCAAGGTCGAGCCGCTGACCACGGCCCGCGCGCTGCGCGGGCCGTTCGACTACCGGCTGCCGGAGGAGATGGCCGAGCTGGGCGTCGGCAGCGTCGTGCGGGTGCCGTTCGGGCGGCAGCGCACGCTGGGTGTCGTCGTCGACCTGGCCGAGTCCTCCGAGCTGCCGCCGGAGCGGCTCGCCGAGCCGCTCGAGGCGCTCGAGGCGGGCGTGCCGCCGGAGCTGGTGCGGCTCGGCCTGTGGGTGGCCCGCGAGTACTGCTCGACGCCGGCGCGTGGGTTGCGGCTGCTGCTGCCACCGGGCGCCGGCGTACGCAAGCACCGCCCGCGCCCGCGGCTCGAGCACCCCGACGTCGGCGCCGCGGCGGTGCAATCGCCGCGGCTGCTGCCCGAGCAGGAGGAGGCGGTGCGGGGGATCGTCGCCGCGCTCGACGGCGAGGCGGAGG
>DATANV010000008.1:0-46119 GCA_036266075.1 Solirubrobacterales bacterium | reverse complement strand
GGACCGGACGGGACGAGCGCGACCAAATTCTTTTGGCCTCAGCACCTCGCCGTCGACCAGCAAGCGCACATCCTGTATGTCGTCGACAAGAACAGCGGCGACAACAGCCGCCTCTACCGGTTCACCACCGCCGGCGTCCCTAACAACTTCACCGCGGGATCCGGTGCCGGGACCAACCTCGCCAAAATCCCGTTTGCCGGCGAGGTGGCCGTCGCCCCGGCCGGCTCCCCCGGCGCCACCGCGGGCGACGTCTACCTCGTCGTCAACGGCCAAGTCAACGTCTACTCGCCCCAGGGCGCGCTGCTTGGCACGATCGACGGCTCGGGCAACCCGCTGACCGACCACGCTGCCCTCGAAGACACCGCCCGGGGCCTGGCCGTCGACGCCGCCGGCAACCTCTACGTCAGCTACGGCCACAGCGTCTTCGATGAAGTGCACCACAGCTTCAGTTTCGTACCTACGAGCATCGACAAATACGTGCCGAGCGCCCAGCCGGTTGCCAACGGCGACTTCGACTCGCAGATCACCGGCGTCAAATTCAGAGAAGGGGGCGGCCTTCTCGCCGCCAGCGCGATCAGCCTCTACGTCGACGGCACGAAGTACCCCCTCTCGAGCTTTCCCGGCGGCGGCGGCACGGCCGATGCCTCGGGCAACGGGGTCGTTGTGGTCGCGGATCTGCCCCTCGCGCTCAGCGTCGATCCCTCCAACGAAGACGTCTACTTCGGAAACGATCTAGGCGTCGGGCATTACGACAAAGACGGCAACCTGATCGCCACCGCCGAAACTCCAGACAATGCGGCCGGCATCGCCGTCGATACGGCATCGGGCAAGCTCTTCGTCTCCAACAACATCGACGGCGTTGGCGGGCCAGAAGACAAGGTTCGCATCTACGGCCCGGCCGAATTCCCCGCCCCGCCGAGCGCCGAATTGGACCCGGTCTCGAGCCTCAAATTCGACTCCGCTCACTTCTCGGGCACGGTCAACTCCGGCGGGACCAAAGAAGCCCAGGAAACGACCTACCGCTTCCAGTGCACCCCCGCCTGCCCGGGCCTGCAGGGAGATCGCTCGATCCCAACCGACGGGGCAGACCACGAAGTCTCAGACGACACCACGGGACTCACGCCGGAAACCACCTATGAAGTCACGCTGATTGCCAAAAGCAAAGCCGGCGAAGACAAAGCCACGCTCTCCTTCGAAACCCCGGCCAAACCGGTCGCCACCGCTCCGGCGGTGACGATCGACGCGGTGACGAGCTTCGATTCGGACTCCGCCCATCTGACGGGGACCGTCGATCCGATGGGGACGGGAGAAAACCAGGCGACCACCTACCGCTTCGAATACACCCGCGACGGAGTCAAATGGATCTCCCTGGGAGACCAGGGGCCGATCGAAGGCTCGGGGCCCCAGGCGGTCTCCGATGAGCTCGAAGGGCTCGAACCGAACACCGGCTACTCGGTCAGGCTCAAAGCCGAGAACGTCGGCGGCGAAGTCACCTCCGGCGCCCCGAACCCCTCCCTTACGACCGAAGCGATTGCCCCACAGGTCGAAGCAACCGCCGCGACCCAGGTAAAGGCGAGCTCCGCTCGCCTGAACGGCCGCGTCAACCCCCAGAACTCCCAGACGACCTACTACTTCCAGTGGGGAACGAGCGATTGCGCCTCAAACCCCTGCATCTCGGTCCCTGCCTCCAAAGACGGAGATGCGGGCTCGGGCAACGGCTTTGAGTTCGTCGGCGCCGACATCTCCGGTCTCTCGCCGGGAACCGCCTATAGCTACCGCCTGATCGCCAAAAACCCAGCTGGAGAGGTCTCGAGCGCCTCGCGCGGCTTCACGACCGCATCTGCTCCAAGCGCCTGCTCCAACGCGGACCTGCAGGTCGGCCCTGCGGCAAACCTGCCCGAATGCCGCGCCTACGAGATGGTCAGCCCGCTGCAGAAGGGCGCCACCGACATCAGCACCAACCCGCTGCGGACCCGCATCAGGCCCGACGGCAACGCCCTCACCTACCTCTCGACGGCGGCCTTCGCCGGCGCGCCGACGCTGCCCCTGGGGGGCGGCGAATACCGGGCCGTTCGCGGCCCAGATGGGTGGAGCGCCACCCCGATCACCCCCTTCCAGCCCACCCCTCCCGCGCAGAATGGCTTCAGGGGCAGCTCCTACGTCGGCTTCTTCTCCAAGGACCTGGGTGCCGGCGTCTTCCGCGGTGACTCTCCGGTCCCCGGCGTCGCGACGCCGAACGTCGTCGGCGCGACCAACCTCTATCTCGCAACCGGCATGGACAGCGGCGCGCCTAGCTTCCAGCTGCTGAGCGACTCGACGGCGCCGCTGGGCGAGGAGCCGATCGGGGACAGTGCCCACATCCAGTTTGCCGGCGCCTCGGCGGACTTCGGTCAGATCCTCTTCGAGGACACCGACAATCTCCTCCCCGAGGCGAGCGGCGGCCTGCAGAAGCTCTACGAATGGGACGAAGGCAGCCTGAGCTTGACAGGCATCCTCCCTGACTCGGCCTGCGCGACGCCGCCCTGTGTGGCTACTGAGTCGGTCGCCGGCAGCGGCGCGATGACCGAACCGGGGGCACCCGCAGCCGCCGGCACCTACCCGCAGATCCAAAACGCCATCTCCGCGGACGGCTCCAGGGTCTTCTTCACGGCCGGGGTGACCAGTCGCCCTATTAACGGCTACTGGGGCAGCCTCTACCTGCGCGAAGACGCCGCCCACACGGTTCAGATCGATGCCTCGCAGCGCTCGACTCCCGACCCCGGAGGCCCTGGCCGCTCGCAGTTCCAGGCCGCCACCCCCGACGGCAAGCACGTCTTCTTCATCTCCAAAGAGGCTCTGCTCGACGCCGACACCGACGGCCACACCTCGATCTACCGCTACGACGCAGAAGCCCCCGAAGGGCAGCGGCTGAAGCTCCTTCCGACCGGCGCCACGGTGGTCCCCGAGCACGTCGTCGACGTCAGCGAGGACGGCGCCTACTCCTACTGGACTGGGATCGACAGCGCCATCCTCGGATTCAAAAACCACATCCTCTTCTCCCTGCATGACGGCGAAGTCCACCGGATAGCCCTTCGAGAAGTCGTGAACGAGGAACCGACCCTGGGAGAGGAAGGCGCACCTAACGCATTGTCCAAGTACACCCAAGCACGGATGACCGCCGACGGGCGCTCGTTGCTCTTCGCCTCGCGGAAGCCGCTGACCGGCTACGACTCCGTTCCGGCTGGCGACTCCTGTATCGAGTACTACGGCGGGATGCCCACGGGGGCCGGCTGCCGCGAGCTCTTCCTCTTCGACGCCGACAGCGGCAGGCTCTCCTGCGTCTCCTGCGATCCCTCCGGCGAGCCGCCGCTGGGCAGCGCCAGCTTCATAGAGATGAGCCTGCCGGGAGTAAGCGCTGGCCCCTTCACCGGCATGAACTCACCGGTGACCGAGGACGGCCACTACGTCTTCTTCGACACGCCCGACCCCCTGGTCGAGCGCGACTCCAACGGCAAGCGCGACGTCTACGTCTATGACACCGAAGCCGAGACGCTGCAGCTGATTTCGACCGGTCAGTGCAACTGCATCTCCTACTTCCTCAACGCCAGCCCCTCTGGTCATGACGTCTTCTTCACGACCCGCCAGCAGCTGGTCAGAAGCGACAGCGACGACCTGGTCGACCTCTACGACGCGCGGGTCGGCGGCGGCATCGCATCCCAGAACGCCACCCCGCCGGCCGTATGCCAGGGCGACGCCTGCCAGCCGCCTGCCTCACCGCCGCCGGGCACCACCCCCTCGAGCCTCGGCTTCTCCGGGGCTGGCAATCCGCCTGCGGCTCACAAGAAAGCCAAAAAGCACAAGAAACGGCGGGCTCACAAGAAGCGCTCAGCTCACAAGCGAGCGGCCAAGAGCAACCAGGGAGGTCGCAAGTGATCGGGGCAGGCAGGAAGCTCGGTGCGGCGCTGGTGGCCGCTGTGCTCGGAGTCGCGTTGCTCGCCAACTCGGCCCAGGCCGAGTTCGGCATCGCCTCCTTCGACATGCAGATCGCCGCCAAAGCGGCTGCCGATCCCAACCGCGTTATCGCCAGCCCTGAAGGCGGCCAGTTCAGCCAGGCCGGCGGGCACCCCTATTCGGTGATCACCCACATCGAATGGAACAACCACCCCGATACCAGCACCGATCCTGAATTCGCCGGGGTCCCGACTCCCGACGCCGACCTCAAGGACACCCTGGTCGACCTGCCGCCGGGCTTCGTCGGCAATCCGAATGCGCTGGCGAGCTGCACGTCGGCCGAGCTGCTCCGCGGCGGGGTGTTCTTCCAGGACCCGACCGAATGCCCGCCCGACTCGGCGGTGGGCATTGTCCAGTTGCGGACGACCTTCGCCCCGTTTCCCAACGTGCCGCTCTTCAACATGACCCCGGCGCCCGGCAGCCCGGCCCGCTTTGGCTTCAAGTTCGCGGGGTCGGTGGTCTACTTCGACACCGCGCTGCGCTCCGGCGACTACGGCATCGTGGTCGGTCCGCGCAGCGCCGCGCAGGCGCTTCGTATCACGGCCAGCAACGTCACCTTCTGGGGTCAGCCCGCCGACCCGCGACACGACGAGCAGCGCTGCAATCCCAAATTCGAGATGGCCGACGATCCCCTGACCGCCAGCTGTCAGGGCGAGGTCGGCGAATCGACCGGCCCCCACGCCTCCAACGTCGCCAAGCTCCCCTTCCTGACCATGCCCAGCGCCTGCACCCCGGCAGGCAGGGGCCAGAAGTGGACGGTCAGAAGTGACTCCTGGCAGGACCCGGGCAACTACGCAACGGCATCGCTCTTCACCCACGAAGCGCCCTACGCACCCGAAGAAGGAGCTCCCGGCGAAGAAGTCGGCACCACGGGCTGCTCGAAAGTCCCCTTCGAACCGAACTTCTCAGCTCAGGCGACGCAAAAGAGCGCCGCCAGCTCCAGCGGCCTCGAAGTCGGCTTGAAGTTCCCGACCGACGGGTTGTTGAACCCCGACGGGATCGCCCAGTCTGCCTTAAAGAAAGCCGTCGTAACGCTGCCTGAGGGGATGACGATCAACCCCTCCCAGGCAGAAGGCCTGGGGGTCTGCGGACCGTCGGAATACGCCAGCGCATCGATAGAGAGCTTCGGTTGCCCCGATACCGCGAAGATCGGCTCCGTCGAGGTAAAGACGCCGCTCCTGAAGGAGACGATCCCCGGCAACGTCTACGTCGCAAAGCCAGACGACCCCGAGACGAGGACAAAGGGGGCGGAGAACCCCTTCGACTCCCTGATCGCCATATACATCGTCCTTCGCGAACCGCAAAGAGGGATCTCGGTGAAGATCCCCGGCAAGGTCGCTCCGGATCCAAAGACGGGCCAGATCACCGCCAGCTTCGACGATCTGCCCCAGCTGCCCTTCGAAAGCTTCGCCTTCAAGTTCAGGGAGGGACCGAGGGCGCCGCTGATCACCCCGTCGACCTGCGGTCAGTTCAAGACCGAGGCCGACTTCTACCCCTGGGCAAGGCCAAACGAAGCGGTTCACACGAACTCCGAGTTCGAGATCGACCAGGGCCCCAACAACGGCCCCTGCCCCTCCGGAGGGGTTCCCCCCTTCCACCCGGGCTTCAGCGCGGGAGCCCTAAACAACAACGCCGGCACCTTCTCCCCCTTCCTGATGCGCCTGACCCGCTCTGACGGCGAACAGGACATGACCAAGTTCAGCGCCGTCTTGCCCAAGGGCCTCAGTGCCAAGATCGCCGGGGTCGCCTGGTGCCCTGAGTCGGCGATCGAATTGGCGAGGGAAAAGACCGGCACCGAAGAGCAAGAAGAACAGAGCTGCCCGGCAAATAGCCAGATCGGCACGATCATGGCCGGAGCCGGAGTCGGCTCGACCCTGATCTACGTCCCGGGGCGCCTTTACCTCTCGGGACCCTTCAACGGAGCGCCGCTTTCGGTAGTGGCGGTGGTCCCCGCGGTGGCCGGCCCCTTTGACGTCGGCACGGTAGTCACCCACGTCGCCCTGGGCCACGACCATCGCACCGCCAGGGTCGACGTAGAGGGCGATAGATCCGACCCGCTGCCCCACATCCTCGCCGGCATCCCCTTAAACGTCAGGGACATCCAGGTAAACGTCGATCGCCCCGGCTTCACGCTCAACCCGACCTCCTGCGACCCGACCCAGATCCAGGCGGCGATCTTCGGCTCGAACCTGGATTTCTTCAGCTCAGCCGATGACATCTCGGTCCCATTGGCATCGCGCTTTCAGATCGCCAACTGCTCAGGGCTCGACTTCAAGCCAAAGCTCGCCTTGAGCCTCAGCGGCGGAACTAAACGTGGCCAGTTCCCGGCCTTCAAAGCGATCCTCACGCCACGCCCAGGCGATGCCAACCTGAACGCCACCGCGGTCAGGCTGCCGCACTCCTCCTTCCTCGAACAGGGCCACATCCGCACGATCTGCACCAGGGTTCAGTTCGCGGCTAAAGCTTGCCCAGCGGGATCGATCTACGGCCACGTCAAAGCCTGGACCCCTCTATTGGACGAACCCCTCGAGGGACCGGTCTACCTCAGATCCTCCGATCACAAGCTGCCCGACATGGTCTTGGCGCTGAACGGCGTCCTTGACATCGAAGCCGTAGGCAGGGTCGACTCCGTAAAGGGAGAGATCCGCGCGAGCTTCGAAGACCTCCCAGACGCCCCGGTCACCAAAGTCCTCTTGACGATGCAGGGCGCCAAAAAGGGCCTGATCGTCAACTCGCGCAACCTCTGCGGCCAAACGCCCAAGGCAAAAGTCAAAGCCCAAGGCCACAACGGCAAGCCCTATGACTTCGCGCCGCCGATGAAGACCGCCTGCAACGGCAAAGCCAAGCGGCGAACCAACTCAAAGCACCACTAACCCACAGGGAGGGACACAGATGTTCTCGTTACTGAAAAACCGCTTCGGCGTGCCGGGCCTGATCGCAGTCATCGCCCTGGTCTTCGCCTCGATCGGCGGGGCCTATGCGGCATCGAACGACTCGGGCAAGGCGAGCGCTTCTGCCAAGGCGAAGAAGGGACCGAGGGGCCCGAGGGGTCCGCAGGGACCTGCTGGACCGGCAGGACCCGCGGGACCGGCAGGGCCCGCTGGACCGAAGGGAGCTAACGGCGCTAACGGAGCCGATGGGGCAAAGGGCGACACCGGGGCTACTGGGGCCAAAGGGTCGAATGGGAGCGCTGGGGCCAAAGGCGCGACCGGCGTAGATGGCGCCACCGGGCCCGAAGGCTCGCCTTGGACCGACGGAGGGACGCTTCCGAGTGGCGAGACTGAGACCGGGACCTGGGCAAGCCAGCAGGTCGAAGAAGGCTCGGCGATGGCCCTGATCAGCCTTGCGATCCCTCTCGAAAACAATCTCATCACCAGCCAGTACGAGCTCCTCGGGCTAGGCGAAGGCGAAACCGAACACTGCCCCGGCACCGTCACCAAACCCACGGCCGCTCCTGGCTGGGGCTGCGTCTATACCTTCGATGCCACCGAAGAAACCGAACTGTTCGCGGTATTGCCCTCGGCCACGGCCGGAGGCTTCATTCGCCTCACCACTCCGCCGGGTGGGGGCATGGCCTACGGCACCTGGGCGGTCACGGCTCCCTGACCGAACCAGCGTGAAAACAAGTGACCGAATTCGAACCCCGTGCGATCCCCGCCAAAGAAGCCGAACTCGACGCGGCAAATCCTGCTGAGCGGCTGAGCGGGTTCCTGTGGGGTGTGAGCGGCCCGGCCATATGGCCGGGCCGCTCTCGATGTACACAAATCAGCTCGAAGGCACCACTGACGCCGGCATAAGAGAGTGAGAAGGCCTCAACCTGCGAGCGCCCACAGCAGCAGGGCCGCCGGAACGACGTTCGCCGTCCTGCCGAACTCGAGCCTGTCGCGGCTGACGACCAGCGACGGGCGGCCCGGGAGGGCTCTGAAAGGTCCGGTTGCCTTGCGGCGATCGAGGCTGGCCCAGTCGGCGACCTCGACTGCCTCGATTTGCCCGCGGGGGCCGCAGACGAAGTCGATCTCGCCGCCGCGGCGCGTCCCCCAGGCGTGCAGCCGCTCGGGCGCGACCATGTTCTCGGCGCTGCGCTCGCCCGGCTCATAGCGCCGGTACAGCGCCATCGCGACCGCGTTCTCGACCTCGGCATGGCGGTCGCGGGGGAGGCCGACCCGCTGGGCGGTGATCGTCTGCAGGAGTGGGTCGCCGAAGTAGACCTTCTTGTCCTTGGCGACGTCGCCCGATCCCGAGTCCTGCTTCCAGAAGTAGAGGACGAGCGCGAAGTAGTTGACCGCCAGCAGCTCGACGTAGCTCTGCAGCGTGCGGGGGTCGCTGCGGTCCCCGACGCTTCGCTGCGGGCGGCCGAGGGGCACGGCCATCTCCCGCGCCATCTTCGACCAGCTCACCTTCGACCCGAGCGAGCGCATCACCCGCTCGAGCAGCGCCTGGGTGGCGGGGGTGGAGGCGCCCCGCCGTTGCACCTCCTTGACGAGCGAGTCCCAGAGGACGCGCTGCACCTCCTCGCTTGGCTGAGCCTTCCCCCCTGCAGCCTCGGCAACGGCGGCCGGCAGGCCGCCGAACTCCAGGTAGCGCTCGAGGCAGCGCTGCAGCGCCGGCAGATGGATGCGCGCTTCGGCCAGCGCGTCCTGGCCGTCGGCGGCGACGATTTCGGCGACGGTCAGGCCGAGCCCGGGGCGGATCGTCGAGTCCAGTGCGCGGGCGAAGGAGGCGAAGTCCTGTGGCATGACGAGCAGGTCGCGCCCCGGCCCGCGCCGCCCCGGCAGGCGCTCCGCGCTTCCCTGCGCCAGGTCGATTGCCGAGGATCCGGTGCAGACCACCGTGTCGCGGTCGATGCGCCCTTCATCCCAGAGCGCCTTCACCGCCGCTTGCCAGTGGCCGGTGGCGGTCACCTCGTCGAGCAGCACCAGTCGCGATCCGCCCTGCCCCCCGGCCAGCTCGAGCGCCCGGTTCACGGATTCGACCAGCGCCGCCGACGGTTGGTCCTCGAGCAGGTCGAGAGCGAGGTAGACGACCCGTCGGGGATCGACGCCGGTTCCGAGCGCACGGCGGACCAGCAACTTCAGGTCCGTCGACTTGCCTGCCTGGCGTGGCCCCCGCAGGACGTGGATCGCCGGTGCTCCCAGCTCGACCTCCTCCACCTGAGGAGTTGCGAGGCGCACCGCGCTTGCCTCCAGGCGACGCAGGTGGACGTCGTCCGTTTCCCAGCCTGGGTTCGTCCACCATGGGTTGAAGCGCCCGATCTGGGGGTCGCTAAGCATATGGGGCAGATATTAGCATTTAAATCCTAGAAAATCCCCTTTACATATGCAGTTCAATACGAGAACAAGGGGCACCAGGCTCCTGGCGTGTGTTGCCACGGACCAAGGCTCGCGTCGACTCCTTGCCAGGCTGCTCGGAGCCCAAATTGGCGGCTCCGTAAGCGTCGCCCTGACTCGCGCGATCGCTGCGCAGCTGTGATTGACGAATGGCGGCGCCGCTTGGCACCGCCATCGCCGCCTATTCCAGCTTGCCGATCTTGAAGATTTTGGTGCCGCAGTCGGGGCAGGTGCCTTGGATGGCCGGGCGACCGTTTTTCATGGTCACCTGCTTGGCGTCTTTGATCTCGACCTTCTTGCGCTCTTTCACGCAGTAACCCTCGGGCATTGGGTCTCCTTTCGTTGCCGTTACCGGCAAAGGCTCGCGTTAGGCGCGAGGTGGATTGCGGCGAATGTAACGCAGCGAGGGGACGGCGTTAGGCATGATCGTGCGATTCAGCACGAAGTGTCCTGGAGCGGGACTACCTGCCTGCCCTTTCTTCCTTTTCGATCTGTGCCGATTTTTCGCGCGTCTGTTCGACGAGTTCCTGCAGCCGGGCGGCGTCCTTGCCGCCCGACGCGCTGGGCGGGATCGGCACGCGGTCGGTGCTCGCGCCACCCGCTGCGCCATCCGATTCCGTGCCTGCCCCGGCGCCGCTGTCCTTCGAGCCCTGTCCGTCGGACCCGCTGCCAGTGCCACCGCTCTGGCCGGTGCCGCCTGCGCCCTTCAGCGCTTCGACTTCCGCTTTCAGCGAGTCGATCTCCGCTTCCAGGGCGGTTGCCGAGCCGCCCGCGACGCCGCCCGCGAAGCGCTCTTCCAGTTCCCGCTGCAGCGCCTGCGCGTCACTCTCGCTGACCGAGTCGTTCTGCGCTTCGATGGCCAGGTAGATCGCCGCGCCGGCGCCGCCGATGGCGATGACCGCCAGCACCAGGAAGACGCGCGTGCGCATGCCGAGCTTGCGCTCGACCTCGCCGATCCATGCCCGAAGCCCATCGAGGGACATCCGCCCATAAACCTAGAGCACACGGCCCGGCCGGGGGCGGCGGCGAGCTCCCCGGTCGATTACCCTCCGCAGCCCACCCACGAGCTTCCCAAGGAGATCCCCCGCATGCCAGAGGCAGTAATCGTCGACACCGTCCGCACCCCCATCGGCCGCGCCTTCAAGGGCTCGCTGGCCCAGCTGCGCCCCGACGAGATGGGCGCTTACGTCGTCGATCGGCTGCTCGAGCGCAATCCGCAGGTCGATCCCGCCGATATAGAAGATCTGTTCTGCGGCTGCGGCATGCCGCAGGGCCTGCAGGCCTTCAACATCGGCCGCATCGTCTCGCTGCTCTCCGAGAAGCTGCCGCAGGAGGTCAACGGGGTCACGATCTCGCGCTACTGCTCCTCCAGCCTCGACGCGATCCGCCATGCCGGCAACGCGATCAAGGCCGGCGAGGGCGACGTCTACATCGCCGCCGGGGTCGAGTGGGTCAGCCGCTACAACGAGCGCACCGAGCCGGCCGGCGCCGCCGACCAGAACGAGAACCTGCAGGGCAACGATGGTCAGCCCAACGCCTACATCGAAATGGGCCTCACCGCGGTCAATGTCGCCAACAAGTACGAGGTCAGCCGCGCCGACATGGACAAGTTCGCACAGCGCTCCCAGGAACTGGCGGTTCAGTCCCAGGAGGACGGCTTCTTCGACCGCGAGATCGTCCCGGTGACGCTGCCCGACGGCACCGAGGTCGCCAAGGACGACGGCCCGCGCGCCTCCTCGACGCTGGAGAAGCTCTCCCAGCTCGACGAGGCCTTCGGCGGCGGCGGCGTCACCGCCGGCAACTCTTGCCCGCTGAACGACGGCGCCGCCGCAGTGCTGCTGATGAGCGACACCAAGGCCAAGGAGCTGGGCCTGACCCCGCGCGCCCGCATCGTCACCGCCGCCACCTTCGGCAACGAGCCCGAGTACATGGGCGTCGCCCCGATAGGCGCGATCAAGAAGGTGCTCGACCGGGCCGGGATGACGATCGACGATGTCGGCGCGGTCGAGCTGAACGAGGCTTTCGCCGCCCAGGTCATCCCGATCATGGACGAGTGCGACATCCCGCTGGAGAAGCTCAACACCCACGGCGGCGCGATCGCCCTCGGCCACCCCTTCGGCATGACCGGCGCCCGCATCATGGGCACGCTGCTCAACGTGCTGGAGACCGACGATCACCAGGTCGGCCTCGAGACGATGTGCGTCGCCGGAGGTCAGGGCAAGGCGATGCTCGTCGAACGGGTCTGAGGCCGGCTGGCCGGCGCATATCGGCGTCCTCGGTCGCTCGCGTGCAGAGCACGCCACGCTCCCTGCGTCCTTGATCTGCTTGGCCAGACGGCCTCAGACGGCGTAGTGTCGGTCCATGAAGACGATCACCTACGAGGTCGAGGGCCGGGTCGCCCGGATCACGCTGAACCGGCCGGAGCGCGGCAACGGGATCGTGCCGCGGATGCCGGCCGAGATCGCCGCCTGCGTCGAGCGGGCGAACCTCGATCCGGCCATCCACGTCATCGCCCTGGCCGGCGCCGGCAGCGGCTTCTGCGGCGGCTACGACCTGGTCGCCTCGGCGGAGGGCGACATGAGCGCCCTGGGTGAGGACGGGCCCGGCGGATCGGGTGTCGAGCCGCCGCCCGGCTCGCCGCTCGACCCGGCGACGATTGCCGCCAACCACGCGCCCGAATCGGACTGGGACCCGGTCACCGACTTCCAGTTCATGTGGCGCAACGTGCGCGGCTTCATGAGCCTCTTCCACTCCGAGAAGCCGGTGCTCTGCAAGGTGCATGGCTACTGCGTCGCCGGCGGCACCGACATGGCGCTCTGCTCGGACCTGCTGGTCGTCGCCGAGGACGCCAAGATCGGCTACCCGCCGGCGCGCGTCTGGGGCTCGCCGACGACGGCGCTGTGGGCGGCGCGGGTCGGGCCGATGCGGGCCAAGCGCCTGCTGCTGACCGGCGATTCGCTGAGCGGCACGCAGGCGGTGGAGTGGGGGCTGGCGACCGAGGTGGCGCCACCGGCCGAGCTCGACGGCCGCTTCGAGGCGCTGCTGGAGCGGGTCGCGCGGATGCCCATCAACCAGCTGGTGATGATGAAGATGCTCGTCAACCAGTCGCTCTACGCCCAAGGGCTGCACCAGACTCAGCTGCTCGGTACCTTCTTCGACGGCGTCGCCCGCCACACCAAGGAGGGCCACGATTTCGTCCGCCGCGCCGCCGCAGGCGGCTTCAAGGAGGCCGTGCGCGAGCGCGACGACCCCTACGGGGACTACGGGCTCGACGGCTTCGGCGTGCCGTAGCGCAAGTACCCTCCGAGCATGGCAGCGACCGACCAGCGCCGCACGATCGCCGTGGTCGGCGGCGGCTTCGCCGGCGTCGGCGCGGCGGCGATGCTGCGCCGCGCTGGCTACGACGACGTCACCGTCTTTGAGAAGGGCGACCGGGTGGGTGGCGTCTGGCAGCACAACACCTATCCCGGCGCCGCCTGCGACGTGCCGTCGCACCTATACGAGTTCTCCTTCGCCCCAGGGCGCTGGTCTCGCCGCTACGCGCCGCAGGCCGAGATCCGCGCCTACCTCGAAAACATCGCCCGCGACAACGGCGTGCTCGACAGGATCCGCACCGGCACCGAGGTAAAGAGCGCCCGCTGGAGCGAGGAGCGTGGCCGCTGGGCGCTCGAGACCAGCGCCGGCCCGCACGAGGCCGACGTCCTGCTGACCGGCTGCGGCCAGCTCTCGGTGCCGAAAGTACCGCCGATCGCCGGGCTCGAGAGCTTCGAGGGCCCCGCCTTCCACACCGCCGAATGGGACCACGACGTCGACCTGGCCGGCAAGCGGGTCGCGGTCATCGGCACCGGTTGCAGCGCGATCCAGGTCGTGCCGGCGATCCAGCCGCTCGTCGAGCGGCTCGACGTCTACCAGCGCTCGCCCGGCTGGACGCTGCCGAAGATGGACTACGCCTATTCCGACCGGGCCCACGCGCTCTTCAAGCGCTTCCCGGCGCTGCGCCGCCTCGACCGCGCCTCGATCTTCGCCTTCCACGAGCTGGCGGCGGCGGCGCTGACCCGGCATCGCTGGCTGCTGCCGCTGTTCCGGGCGCTGGGCCGCCGCCAGGTCACCAAGGCGGTCAGCGACCCCGAGCTGCGGCGCAAGCTGATCCCGAGCGACGAGTTCGGCTGCAAGCGGGTGATGCTGACCGACGAGTGGTATCCGACCCTGACCAGGCCGAACGTGGAGCTGGTGAGCGAGCGGATCGGCGAGGTGACTCGGCGGGGCATCCGCGACGAGCACGGCGTCGAGCGCGAGGTCGACGCGCTGGTCCTCGCGACGGGCTTCGCCAGCCACGCCTTCGTCGCGCCGATGGAGATCGTCGGCCGCGAGGGCCGCAGCCTCGCCCGCGAGTGGGCCAAGGTCGCGCGCGCCTACCTCGGCCTCAGCGTCCCCGGCTTTCCCAACATGTTCCTGCTCTACGGGCCGAACACCAACGGCGGCTCCGGCTCGGTGATCGGCACGATCGAGTCGGGGATCGGCCACGTCCTCGCGGCCCTGCAGGAGATGGACCGCAACGGCGCGGGCCGCATCGAGGTGCGCGGCGAGGCCGCGGCGAGCTTCGACCGCGAGCTGCGAGCCGCGCTCGCCGGCACCGTCTGGCACAGCGGCTGCACCAGCTGGTACGTCGACGAGAACGGCAACGACCCCAGCCAGTGGCCCTGGCTCTGGAGCACCTACCGTCGCCGCACCGCCCGCCTGGCCGCCAACGCCTACCACCTGACCACCCAACCCACCGGCTGAGTTCGCACTTAGTCGCGCCAGGCGCGACTAAGTGCGAACTCAGTAGGGTCCCGCCGCGATGAGCGAGGCGCCGCATCCCAGCTCGACGATCACGCCTGACTCGGTGCGCGCCTTCCTGCCGGGCAGCTTCCCCGGCGACCTCGGCATCGAGCCGCTGGAGATCGAGGACTCGCACGCCCGTGGGCGGATCGTCGTCGACGGGCGCCACCTGCACCCCGGCGGCTTCGTTCACGGTGGCGTCTGGACCGCGCTCGGCGACACGGTCGCCGCCTGGTCGACCTTCCGGGTGATCCCGCCCCGGCACAACTTCACGACGATCGAGCTGAAGCTGAACGTCTTCGCTGCCGGGGTCGAGGGCGACGAGATCGTCGGCATCGCCGAGCCGCTGCACACCGGCAAGAGCACGGTGGTGATCGAGGTGCGGATGGAGCGTCGCCGCGAGGGCGCCGAGCCGCGCCTTGCCGCCAATCTGATCGTCAGCCAGTTCGTCCTACCGCCTGAGAGTGCCTGACCGGCGCATATCGGCGTCCTCGTTCGCTCGCGTGCAGAGCACGCCACGCTCACTGCGTCCTTGATCTGCTTGGTCAGACGCCCTCAGCGCGTCGAGTTGCGAAGCTGGGCCAAGTGTCCGATCTCCACTATGTCTTCGGCTATGCCTCCCTGGTCGCACTCGAGGACGTCGAGGCGTTGTCGGGTCGGCTCAACGGCTTTCGCCGCTGCTGGGGCGCGGCGATGAACAACTGGGAGGGTGGGGAGGGGGCGAAGCACTACCTTGACCGGGCGAGCGGGGAGCGCCCGCGCATTCGTGTCGCCTACCTCGACCTTTGCGAGAAGGCGGGTTTGTTCGTCAACGGCCTGGCGCTGCCCGTCGACGCCGACCGCCTCGCCGCCCTCGACGAACGCGAGATCAACTACGAGCGAGTCGACGTGAGCGCCGCCTTCCAGCCGGCGGACGGCGACCGGGTGGCGGACACCGCCCCCACGCCGTTGCCCCCGGCGAGTCCCGGTCGCGTCTTCACCTATGTGGGGACCGAAGCCGCCCGCGAGCGCTGCCGCCGGGGCCTCGCCGCTGGCGACTGCTTCGTCAGCCGCGACTACGTCAGCGGGGTGCAGCGCGCTTTCGCCGCGCTCGGCGAGGAGGCATCCGCCGAGTTCGACCACACCACCGACCCGCTCCCTTTTCCCGAACGCAACCTAACCCTGATCCTCGACGGACGTGCCGTTGATTAACCGCCCTCAGTGGTGTCTAAGTCCCGGCACGTCCGTCGTCGACGGCTTCGAGGCGTTCTATTTGGGGTAGGCGCCAGAGGGCGCTAGCGATGATCAGGCCGACCGCCGAGCAGAGCAGCGCCAGGAACCACTGCGTCGCGTCGAGCAGGGCCATGTCGAAGAAGTCGCGCACCGGGGCGGCGGCGAGGATCAGGGCGAAGAGGGCGCCGAGGCCGGCGACCATCGCCAGCATGTAGCTCTGGATCGCGATGTGCTCGCGCCCCGGGCCGCGCTCCAGCAGCAGGACGAAGGCGAGGCCGAGGACGATCAGGGTCGTCGTCGCCGCGGTGCGGCCCGCGTCCAGAGAGCCGCCGAAGACGGTGTCGACGAGGAAGAAGCAGAGGATCGAGCCGAGCGCCGTCGCCAGACCGGCCGGCACCGCGAAGGCCGCGAGGGCGCGCAGCAGACGGCCGCGGTAGAGCGGCCCGTCCGACGGGGCGAGCGCCAGCACGAAAGAGGGGATGCCGATCGTCAGGAAGGCGGCAAGGGTCAGGTGGCGGGGCAGGAAGGGGAAGGCGAAGCCGGGAATGGCGACGAGCAGGATCAGCGCCGCGGCGTACACAGACTTGGTCAGGTAGAGGCGGCCGAGGCGGTGGATGTTGCGGGCGATCCGGCGCCCTTCTGCGACCGCCTGCGGCAGCCGCGCGAACTCGTCTTTGAGGAGGACGACGTCGGCGACTCCTTTGGTCACCTGGGTGCCGGAGCCCATCGCCACCGCCAGCCGCGCCTGCTTCAGCGCCGGCACGTCGTTGACCCCGTCGCCGATCATCGCCGTGTAGCGGCCGGCGGCGCGCAGCGCCTCGACCAGCGCCCGCTTCTGCTCCGGCGCGATGCGGCAGAAGACCGTGTGCTCCTGCGCCGCCGCGGCGAGCGCCTCGGGATCGTCCGGCAGCTCCGGCCCCTCGATGACTCCCGCCTCGGGCGGTACGCCGACCGCGTAGGCGACGGCGGTCACGGTCGCCCGCGCGTCGCCAGAGATCAGCTTCAGGTCGATGCCTTCGTCGCGGATGAAGGCGATCGTCTCCGCCGCGTCGGGGCGCAGCGTCTCCTCCAGCACGACCAGCGCCAGCGGCGTCAGCCGCGGCGGGGGCACGTGCTCGGGATCGTCCGGCAGCGGGTCGGGCGAGCTACCGAAGGCGACGACGCGGTGCCCCGCCGCCGTCTCTTCCTCCAGCTTGCGCACCAGGCCGGGGGGCAGCTGCAGCGCCCCCGATGCGGCGAGGATGTCAGGTGCTCCCAGCACGTAGGAGACGCCGCCGAGCCGCAGCCCGCTCCACTTCCACTGTGAGGAGAAGGGCACTTCCCCACCGACCCGCGCCGGCTGCGCCGGGAACGCCTCGGCGACCGTCTCCAGGGTGCGGTTGCGGTCGCCGGCGCTCGCCGCGAAGCGCCCCAGCGCTGCCGTCGCCTCGTCCGGATCGCCGCCATCCGCGACCTCGACCCCCAGCAGGCGCAGCTCGCCGTCGGTCAGCGTGCCGGTCTTGTCGACGCAGATCGTGTCGACCGCGGCGAGGCTCTCGGTCGCGCTCATCTGCTGGACCAGCGTGTCCTTGCGCGCCAACCGCACCGCGGCCACAGCGAAGGTGACGCTCATCAGCAGGACGAGCCCCTCGGGGATCAGCGTCACCAGGCCGGCGGTCGCGGTCTGCGCGGCATCGACCAGGTCGGTGCCGCGCAGCTGGAAGGTGATCAACAAGAGGGCCGCCAGCGGCACCATCGCCCAGGTGCAGGCGACGATCACCTGATTGACCTCGCCCTGCAGCGGCGAGGGGGGGTGGCGGAAGGCTTGCGCCTCGCCCGCCAGCCGCCCGGCATAGCTCTCCTCGCGCACCGCGTCGACCAGGTAGCGGCCCGAGCCGGAGATGCAGAAGGAGCCGGAGAGCGCTCGCTCGCCGGGCCCCTTGCGCACGCCGTCGGCCTCGCCGGTCAGCATCGACTCGTCGAGCGTCATGCCGCGGCTGGTGAGCACCTCGCCGTCAGCGACCAGCTGGTCGCCCGGCTCGACCGCGACCGCGTCGCCCGGCACGATCTCCTCGGCCAGCAGGCTGACCACGGCGCCGTCGCGCAGGACTTTGGCGTGCGGCGCGACCAGCACCGCCAGCGCGTCCAGCGTGCGCTTGGCCTTCAGCTCCTGGCGGATGCCGATGTAGGAGTTGACGATCGCGATCACGCCGAAGACCGCGTCGGCGACCAGGCCCAGCGAGAGGATCAGCACGAAGAAGATCCCGATGATCGCGTTGAACAGCGTGAAGACGTTGCCGGCGACGATGCTCGAGACCGAGCGCGAGGACGGTTCCGCGGGCGTGCCGAGCTTGCGCAGCCGCTTCGCCGCCTCGACGCTGGAGAGGCCCTGCTGGGCGTCCGGCTCCGTCGCGGTCGTGCTCATAAGGGCACATTCAATAGGGTTCGCGGCGGATGGCTCTGAAGCTCGGAATCAACCTCGGCTACTGGGGGATCGGCCCGGCCGGGGACGACGCAGTCGAGGTCGTCCAGGCGGCCGAGAACGCTGGCTTCGAGTCGGTCTGGGCAGCCGAGTCCTACGGCTCCGACGTGGTCAGCGTGCTCGCCTGGCTGGCGCCGCAGACCAAGACGATCAACCTCGGGGCGGCGATCATGCAGGTGCCGGCGCGCCCGCCCGCCGCCGCGGCGATGGCCGGCGCGACGATCGACAAGCTCTCCGGTGGCCGCTTCCTCTTCGGCTTCGGCCCGTCCGGCCCGCAGGTCTCCGAGGGCTGGTACGGCGTGCCCTACGCCAAGCCCTGGGGTCGCACCCGCGAGTACGTCGAAGTGGTGCGGGAGATCGTCGCCCGGGAAGGGCCTCTGCAGCACGAGGGCGAGCATTACACGCTGCCTCTACCCGGCGGCGAGGGCAAGGCGCTGAAGCTCAACTTCCACCCCGAACGCAACCGGATCCCGGTCTTCCTCGGGGCGATCGGCCGCAAATCGGTCGAGTTAGCGGCGGAGATCGCCGATGGCTGGATCCCGATCTTCTTCAGCGTCGACGCTTTCGAGCAGACCTGGGGCGAGCACCTGGAGGCGGGGTTCGCCAAGGGTGGCCGGCAGCGCTCTGACCTCGAGGTCTCGCCGTCGCTGCAGGTGGCGATCGACGGCGATCTAGAGGTGGCGAAGAGCGTCGTCAAGGCTGGCCTCGTCCTCTACTTCGGCGGCATGGGCAGCCGCAAGACCAACTTCTACGTCGACCTCGCCCACCGCTTCGGCTTCGGCGAGGTCGCCGACGAGGTCCAGCGTCGCTTCCAGGAGGGCGACCGCGGCGGCGCCTTCGAGGCGATGCCGGACGAGATCGTCGAGGCGACCTCGCTGGTCGGCAGCGAGGCCGAGGTGGCGGAGCGAATCGAGCGCTTCCGCGGCGCCGGCATCGACCGCCTGATCGTCTCCCCGGTCCACGTCGACCGCGCCCAACAGCTCCACACCATCAACCGCCTAGCCGCGCTGGCGGGACGTGCCGGGACTTAGACACCACTGTGGGCGGTAAATCACCGGCACGTCCGGCGTCGAAGCGTTCTCCTGGTCGCTTGTCATAGGCTCCCGCGCCGCAGCTTTATGAAGATCGGAGTGCCGAAAGAGACCGTCGATGGGGAGCGCCGGGTCGCGCTGGTGCCGGACGTCGTCAAATCGCTGAAGCGCAACGAGCACGTCGACGTGCTCGTCGAGTCCGGCGCCGGCGAGGCGGCCGGCCATCCCGACTCCCAGTACGACGAGGCTGGGGCCGAGGTCGGCGATCCCGCGGTTGCCTGGGGGGCCGACGTCGTCCTCCGCGTCGCGACCCCCACCGCCGAGGAGATCGGCCGGCTCAACTCCAACCAGGTCCTGATCGGCCACCTCGCCCCCTGGACCGCGGCCGAGACCAACAAGGCGCTCGCTGCCGCCGGCGTGACCAGCTTCGCGATGGAGGCGATCCCGCGGACGACGCGCGCTCAGGCGATGGACGCGCTCTCCTCGCAGGCCGCCGCCGCCGGCTACGCGGCGATGCTGATCGCCGCCCGCGAGTCGGGCCGCTTCTTCGGGATGATGACCACCGCCGCCGGCACCGTGCCGCCGGCCAAGGTGCTGGTGCTGGGCGCTGGGGTCGCCGGTCTGCAGGCCGTCGCCACCGGCAAGCGGCTGGGTGCGATCGTCACCGGCTTCGACATCCGCCGCGCCGCCTGGGAGCAGATCGCTTCGCTCGGCGGCCGCCCGCTCGAGCTCGACTTCATCCCCGACGCCGAAGGCGAGGGTGGCTATGCCCGGCCACTGACCGACGAGGAGAACGCCAAGGTCGTCGATGCGATCGGCGAGAACGCCGTCAAACAGGACGTCATCGTCACCACCGCCGCGATCCCCGGCCGTCCGGCGCCGCGGCTGATCACCGCCGACGCGGTGCGCGGCATGCAGCCCGGCTCGGTGATCGTCGATCTCGCCGCCGAGAGCGGCGGCAATTGCGAGGTGACCCGTGCGGGGGAGACGGTGGTCGAGGATGGCGTCAAAGTGATCGGCCCACGCAACCTCGCCAGCGAGATGCCGGTCCCCGCCTCCCAGCTCTACGCCAAGAACCTCGAGAACCTGCTCGGCCTGCTCATCGACGAGGAGGGCAAGGCGAGCATCGATTTCGAGGACGACATCGTCGCCGCCGCCTGCATCACGAACGGCGGCGAGATCCGCAACGAGAGGGCTGCCAAATGAGCCTGATGACCGAGATAACGATCTTCGTCCTCGCCGCCTTCGTCGGCTTCGAGGTGATCTCCAAGGTGCCGACCACCCTGCACACGCCGCTGATGTCGCAGACCAACGCGATCCACGGCATCGTCATGCTCGGCGGGCTGATCGTCGTCGGCTTCGCCAATGACGGGCTCGAGTACGTGATCGGCACGATCGCGATCGTCTTCGGCGCGATCAACATCGTCGGCGGCTTCATGGTCACCGACCGGATGCTCGGCATGTTCTCCAAAAAGCCGAAGCCGAAGGCTGAGGACGCGGAGGGCGGCTCGTGATCGAGGCTGTGCTCAAGCCCGGCGGAGACGCCGCGACGGCGCTCTACATCGTTGCCTTCTCGCTCTTCATCCTCGGCGTGCGCCGCGGCACCCACCCGACCACCGCCAAACAGGGCAACCTGATCGCCGCCGTCGGCATGGCCGTCGCCGTCGTCACCACGCTGCTACTCGACGGGATCGGCAACTGGGGCCTGATCGTGGTCGGCCTCGGGGTCGGGACCGCGGTCGGGGTGATCGCCTCGGTCCGCGTGCAGATGACCGAGATGCCGCAGATGGTTGCCCTCTACAACGGCGTCGGCGGTGGCGCCGTCGCGTTGATCGCCTGGTCGGAGATCCGCCACGGCATCTCGCTCGGCGAGGAGATCCCGCTCGACGCGCTGATCCCGGTTCTCTTCGCAGCCGTCGTCGGCTCGGTCTCCTTCTGGGGCTCGAACATCGCCTTCGCCAAGCTCCAGGACCTGATCCCGACCCGGCCGCTCGCCGTCCCGGGTCAGCAGGTGATCAACGCCGTTCTCTTGATCGGGATCGTCGTCGCCTGCGTCGACATCGCGGTCAACAATGACGATCCCTCGCAGGCGATCTTCATCGCGATTCTGCTCGCCGCCGGGCTGCTCGGCAACCTCGTGGTCCTGCCGATCGGCGGCGCCGACATGCCGGTTGTGATCTCGCTACTCAACGCCTTCACCGGCCTCTCCGCTGCCGCCGCCGGCTTCGCCCTCGACAACGTCGCGCTGATCGTCGCCGGCACCCTGGTCGGCTCCTCGGGAACGATCCTCACCATGGAGATGGCGACGGCGATGAACCGCTCGGTCGGCAACGTCCTTTTCGCCGGCTTCGGCGGCGCGCCGAGCGGTGGGGCGGGCGGCGCCACCGAGGAGCGGCCGCACACCTCGATCGGCGCCCAGGACGCGGCGATCAAGCTCGCCTATGCCGACTCTGTGGTGATCGTCCCCGGCTACGGCCTCGCCGTCGCCCAGGCCCAGCACGCGATCAAAGAGGTCGCCAACGAGCTGGAGCAGCGCGGCGTCACGGTCAGCTACGCGATCCACCCGGTCGCGGGCCGCATGCCGGGTCACATGAACGTGCTGCTCGCCGAGGCCGACGTCCCCTATGAGCAGCTCAGGGAGATGGAGGAGATCAACCCGGAGATGCCGCGCACCGACGTCGCGGTCGTCGTCGGCGCCAACGACGTCACCAACCCGGCGGCGAAAAACGACCCCGACAGCCCAATCGCCGGCATGCCGATCATCGAAGTCGATCAGGCCCAGCAGGTAATCGTAGTCAAGCGCTCGCTCAGCCCCGGCTTCGCCGGCATCGACAACGACCTCTTCTACGAACCCAACACCTCGATGTTCTTCGCCGACGCCAAACAAGCCGCGTCGGACATAGCCGCCGAGATCCAGCAGCTCTAGGAGCCGCGACGGCGCTGCGGCGCCCACCCCCTCCCCGAACTCCGGGGCCACTCCCGCAAACTCCACACATTTCCCGCTCCGAGGGGGGCGAGAATCGACGTGCCGGGACTTAGACACCACTGTGGGCGGTAAATCACCGGCACGTCGGAAAGAGACGCAGCGCAAGGCGCTTGCGCAGCGCGAACGAGAGTTGGCGTCGCTGGCGCGCCGCCAACATGGTGTCTTGTCTCGGCGTCAACTGCTCGCAGGCGGTCTGAGCCTGCGGACAATAAGTCGACGAGTCGAGGCGGGGCGTCTCCACATCCTCCACCGCGGTGTCTATGCATTTGACCCAGGGCGGCTCGAATCAAGGGGAAAATGGCTGGCTGCGGTTCTCGCCTGTGGGCAAGGGGCGCTGCTGAGCCATCGAAGCGCGGCGGCTCTATGGGGGCTGATGAAGCGATTTTCCCGCCACCCGGTTGAAGTCTCGGCGACGACGGGACGTGGCCGGCCGGGCATCTTCGTCCATGAGGGTGGGATCTATAAGGCCGACCGATCGGTGGCTGCCGGCATCCCCGTCACCACCGTCGCCCGCACGCTCTTCGACTTGGCCGAAGTCGTCGATGAGCGGCAGCTCGGGCGGGCATTCGAAGAGGCCGACCGGTTGGGGTTGCTGGAGATGCGGGCGCTCGAAGACGTTTGCGCTCGGGGCCACGGGCGGCGGGCGCTGCGTCCGATCCGGCATCTGATCAAGGAGGCACGCGAGCCCGTTGTGGGGCGCACCGACTTAGAGGAGCGTTTTGCCCTCTTCTGTCGTGAGCAGCGGTTCCCGCCCCATGAGTCCAGTGTCGAGCTCCTGGGTCACGAGGTCGACGCCTTCTGGCCTCGCGAGGGGGTGATCGTCGAGCTTGACGGCTATGCATTCCACAGCCATCGCGCGGCCTTTGAGAGCGATCGGACCAAAGACACCCGCCGCCAGGTGGCCGGCTACAAGTCGATTCGCGTCACGGATCGGCGACTCGAACGCGAACCGGACGTCCTCGCCGAGGAAATCCGCAGTCTCCTCAATTCGACCCGGAAGGCGGGACGTGCCGGGACTTAGACACCACTGTGGGCGGTCAAACACCGGCACGTCCCTAACGCGGGGGTTAGGGGGCGAGTGGGGGCAGGGGACGGTGGAGTGGGTTGGGCTCGTTGCCGTGGTTTCGATTGCGCTGCTGGCCCTTGTGGCGGCGGGGGCTCGCGTGCCTGGCGCCGGCCTGGCGCGCGCCGTCGCCTCCCGCATCCTCTGTGCCGCCTCATTGGCCGACGGCTGTGGGGACGAGCCGACGCTGATTGCCACCTACGGCACCGAAGTCGGCAGGCTGGTGCGGCGGCACATGCCGAACCTGTTCTTCGAGACCGGCTCGCGGGCGCTGCCGGTCGACTTCCGCCGCTGCCGTTCGACCACCTGTGGAGACGGGACCCCGCGCGGCCTCGTCCACGCGACCGATGCTGCGATGCACGTGACAGCCTTCGTGCACGTTGTCGACTGCCGAGACGAAGGGTGGGTCGCCGGGGGCGTGGGGGAGGACGTCGGCGACGGTGGCCCCCAGGGGCACTCAGTCGACTACGCCGCCGTCGGGCCGCCCGACTGCTCCGGCGAGCGCCGCGGCAACCTCTACATCCAGTACTGGACCTACTACGCGGACTCAGCGACGTTGCGCGGCGTACCGATCGCCGAGGACGCTGGCTACCACCGTGACGACTGGGAGGGCGTTCAGATTCGCATCGGCCCGGACGGCCGCATCGAGGAGCGTGCTTCCTCCCACGACGGCTACAACTACGAGCAGAGCATCGCGAACGCCGGCTCCGATGCAGGGATCGACACAATGCGGGCCGCTGCCGAAGCCGCCGGCGCCCGCCCGCAGAACGGCTGGGGCCCGGAGACCCAGCTCCTAATTATCTCCGGCGGCAGCCACGCGGGCAACGCCAACGGCTACTTGGACATCGATCGCGTCACCCCTGGTCGCCGTGTCCACCTCGTCCCGCTCGAGCCGATCGCCGCGACGGTCGGCGACGCCTACCGCTTCGCGATAACGCCGCCCTGGCGCAAGCACGTATGGCGCGATCCGGAGGCGGACGGCACGGACTGAACAGGGGGCGTGTCGGGACGGGGATGCCGTGACAGGGAGACGTGCCGGGACTTAGACACCACTGTGGGCGGTAAATCACCGGCACGTCCGGGGCGGGGACGGGGCACTTGGGGGTGGGGCTACTTGGGTGGCATGCGGAGGGCGCCGTCGAGGCGGATCGTCTCGCCATTCAGCATTGGGTTGGCGACGATCTGGGTGACGAGGCGCGCGTACTCCTCGGGGCGGCCGAGGCGGGAAGGGAAGGGGATGCTGGCTCCGAGTGCCTCGCGAGCGTCCTCGGGCAGCGCCGCCAGCAGAGGCGTGTCGAAGAGGCCGGGGGCGATGGTGACGACGCGAACGCCGCGCGAAGCCATGTCGCGTGCCGCCGGCAGCGTCATCCCGACGATGCCGCCCTTCGAGGCGGCGTAGGCGGCTTGGCCGATCTGCCCGTCGAAGGCGGCGATCGAGGCGGTGTTGACGCAGACGCCGCGCTCGCCTTCCTCGTCCAGCTCGTTCTCGCCCATTGCCGCCGCCGCGAGCCGCAGGACGTTGAACGTGCCGATCAGGTTGACCTTGACCACCTTGGAGAAGAGCTCGAGGTTGTGCGGCCCGCCCCTGTGGGCAACCCGCTCCGCCCAGCCGATCCCGGCGCAGCAGACCGAGACGCGCAGCCCACCCTCGACGCCGGCCGCGCGCTCCACTGCTGCGGAGACGGCTGCCTCGTCGGTGACGTCGGCTTCGACGAAGCTCGCGCAGTCGCCCAACTCGGCGGCTAGCGCCTCGCCCTTCTCGGCATTGAGGTCCGCGACGACGACGCGCGCGCCCGCGCCGGCCAGGGCACGCGTCGTGGCCGCACCCAACCCCGAGGCGCCGCCCGCCACCAGAACTCCCGCTCCGCTTGCGTCCATCTCCGGCGCCAGCGTATCCGCCCTGCCGACCTCCCGCCGCGGGGGGCGAAAGTCGGCGGGACCCGAAATTCACATCCCGACAACCTCACCCCGCTAGGGTGTTCGCATCGCCACTGAGGTGACTGCCTACCCCAGCTCCAAGGATGCGATCGCGGACCGGCTCGCAGCGGCGCGGCAGCGCACGCTTGCCCTGCTGGATCCACTCGACGACGAGCAGCTCAACCGCGTCTACTCGCCACTGCTGAGCCCCCTGGCCTGGGACCTTGGGCACATCGCCAACTTCGAGGAGCTGTGGCTGGTGCAGACGATCGGCAGGCGCGAGCCGCTGCATGGCGAGCTGGGTCGCTTCTACGACGCGATCGAGAACCCGCGCAAGACGCGCGGTGAGCTGCCGATCCTGCGCGACGCCGAGCTGCGCGCTTACCTGGCCGACGTCCGCGAGCGCGCGCTGGAAGTCCTCGACGAGGTCGAGATTGGCGCCGACGCCGTGGACCCGCTGCTGCGCGAAGGGTTCGTCTACGAGATGCTGCTCGCGCACGAGCTGCAGCACAACGAGACGATGTTGCAGCTGCTGATGACGGTCGACGGCTACGAGTTGCCGGACGTGCCGGGACTTACCCCCCCATATGGGTGGTCAACTACCTATGGGTGGTCAACTACCGGCGCGCCCCCTGGGGGAGGGGGGGAGGGGGAGATGGTTGCGGTTGAGGGGGGCGAGTACGCGGTTGGGGCGGCGTCGAGGGGCTTTGCCTACGACAACGAGCGGCCGCGGCACGCGCTTGAGCTCGCCGCTTTTGAAATCGATCGAACCCCGGCAACCAACGCTGCGTACATTGCTTACATGGAGGAGACTGGGGCGGAGCCGCCGCTCTACTGGCGGCGCGACGCTTCCGGTTGGACGCACACGGCAATGGGGCGCGACGTAACGGTCGAACCCGCTCAGCCGGTCATCCACATCTCCTGGCATGAGGCCGATGCTTTTGCCCGCTGGATGGGCAAGCGACTGCCGACGGAGGCCGAGTGGGAGGCGGCCTTCGCCGGTGGCGGCTCACCCGAGGACGGGGCCGAACGCGCCCACGAGCGCCCGTCGCTCGTCGGCCAGGTCTGGGAATGGACCTCATCCGACTTCGTCGCCTATCCCGGCTTCGAGGCCTTCCCCTACCGCGAGTACTCCGAGGTCTTCTTCGGCGACGAATACAAGGTTCTGCGCGGCGGCGCCTGGGCGACTAGTCGCGAGGTGATGCGTCCGAGCTTTCGCAACTGGGACCTGCCGCAGCGGCGCCAGATATTCGCCGGTGTGCGCTGCGCGAGGGATGCCGCGTGATGCGCCCCGACGAGCGACGGGGGGCGGGCGCCTGATGGCCGGGGGGACCGCCGAGGCGATCGAGATCGAGGTCCACCTGGGCCGCGACGGCGCCGCCAAGATGGCGCGCGACGTGCGCCTCGGGCTGACCGCTCGACCCAAGGAGCTCTCGCCCAAGTACTTCTACGACGAGCGCGGCTCGCAGCTCTTCGAGCGGATCACCGAGCTGCCCGAGTACTACCCGACCCGGGCCGAGCGCGAGATTCTCGCCGAGCGCTCGACCGAGATAGTCGCTGCCGCGGGCGGGCCCGGCACGCTGGTCGAGCTGGGGTCCGGCTCGGCTACCAAGACCCGCCATCTGCTGAGCGCGATGCGGGATGCCGACTGCCTCGCTACCTACGTGCCGCTCGACATCTCCGAGGAGATCACCCACGAGACGGCGCGCGCGCTGGTCGAGGAGTACCCCGGCCTGGCAATTCGCGGCCTGGTTTGCGATTTCGAGCACGACCTCGAGCGGATTCCGCTCGGCGAGGGCGGCCGCCTCGTCGCCTTCCTCGGCGGCACGATTGGCAACCTCTACCCCGACGCCCGCCGCGAATTCCTCGCCCGCATGGCGGCTCTGCTCGAGCCCGAGGACCGGCTGCTGCTGGGTGCCGACCTGGTCAAGGAGACCGCTCGCCTGGAGGCCGCCTACGACGACTCGGCCGGGGTTACCGCCGAGTTCAACAAGAACGTCCTGCACGTGCTGAACCGCGAGCTGGGCGGCGACTTCGATCCCGACGAGTTCGACCACGTCGCCCGTTACGACGGCGAGGCAGCCCGCATGGACATCCGCTTGCGCTCGCGCACGGCGCACAGCGTGCGGCTCGACGGCCTCGACCTCACGGTGCGCTTCGAGGCCGGCGAGGAGATGCGCACCGAGATCTCCAGCAAGTTCACCCGCGCGCGGCTGGAGGACGACTACCGCGAGGCCGGTCTGCGCCCCGCCGGCTGGTTCACGGATCGGGCGGAAGACTATGCGCTGAGCCTCTCATCGGTTTAGAGTCTTGGATTCATAAGTGGCGGGGGAGCAATAGAGGAGGACCCGAATTGAGTCTTGATGTTCACCTATACGGGGAACGGATCGGAACTCTGTTCCCAGCTGGAGAGAACGACTACAGATTCGCCTACGACCCCGAGCTAGTCGAGAAAGCGGGCGCTGGGAAAGCGCTCCTGAGCAACGCGCTGCCGCTGCGCGCCGAGCCGTTCAGCCGCGAGGCGACGGCCGCTTACGTCGAGGGCCTGCTCCCCGACGGGCGCCGCCGCAGGCGTGTCGCCAAAGAGCTGGGGATCGACCCGGCCGATGGCTACGCGATGATCGAGCAGCTGGGTCGCGACTGCCCCGGGGCGGTCATCTTCCTGCCGGCTGGCACCCCGATCGAGCGTCCAGAGCCGGAGGCGATCGACTGGCTCACCGAGGAGGAACTGGCCGAAGTCGTGAAGCCTCCGCCGCCTGCCCTCTTCACCGAGGAGTGCGAGGGACGGATGCGCTTCGCGCTGGCAGGCGAGCGCCACAAGCTGGCCCTCGTCCATGACCCGGAGAACGATCGCTGGGCCTGGCCGCAGGCGGGACTGCCCAGCACCCACGTGGTCAAGCCGGAGACCGGCGAATACCCCGAATACGTCGCCAACGAGATGTTCACCATGACGGTGTTCCGCCAGGTCGGCCTGCCGGTCGCAAAAGCCGAGGTGCGGCAGCTCGCCGGCCGCACTTGTCTCATCTCCAGGCGCTATGACCGGGTCGGCGAGGGGCTCGATGCGACCCGCATCCACCAGGAGACCTTCTGCCAGGCGCTCGGCATCACGCCCTTCGCCGAGGAAGAAACCGAGGAGGGGGAAGCGCCGGGCTTCGCCGAAGCGTGCGGTCTGCTGCACGCGGTCAGCCGCGCCGATGAGATCGTCACCCTGCTCAACATCGCCTTCTGCAACTACATGTTGGGCAACGGCGACGCCCACGGGGAGAACTTCCCGCTGCTCGACAGGGACGGTCAGTGGCGCCTCGGCCCGATCTACGACATCGCCTCGCTGGCCACCTACGACGAGCCGCGCCACCGCGGCATGGTCATCTCCGAGGAGTACGACGAAACCGCGTACCTGCTCGAACTGGCCGAAGTCTGCGAAGAGTGCGAGTTCGACTTCGAAATCCTGCGCGGGCTGGCCTCGATAGCCGCGGCGCGGGTGGCGACGGCGCTCGAAACGGTCGCCAAGCGGTCCAAGAAAGAGAGTTGGCACGAGCCGGTGGTCGACCGCATCGTCGAACTCGCCGCGGACCGCTCCTTCGGGCTCGGCGCCGAGGTGGAGTACTAGGGAGAGGGAGCCAGCGCCTCGATCGTCTCTCCGAGCTGCTCGGGCGGGACGATCGGGGTGAGGACAGGCAGGGTGACGCCGCCAGCGACGAAGGCGTCGAGCCGCTCGCGCATCTGCTCGGGCGTGCCGAACACGAACATGTCCTCGATCAGCTTCCAGGGCGCGGCCGCGGCGGCAGCCTGGCGGTCGCCCGCCTCCCAGGCGGCGACCATTGGCTCGATCTGCTCGCCGTAGCCGAGCCAGCGGTAGAAGGCGGCGTAGACGGGGACCGTGATGTAGGAGGAGAACATGAAGCGGGCCAGCGGCTCGACCGCCTCGCGCTCGCCCGGCAGGCAGAAGAAGCGGCAGAGCAGCTCGAAGCTCTCCGGCGCGCCCTCGAGCTGGGCGGCCACCTTTGGCAGGCCGGCCAGCGGCAGGAAGTTGGTGAAGGCGCCGTCGGCGCGCTCGACTGCCAGCTCGAGCATCTTGCCGCGCAGCGCGGCGAGCACGATCGGCACGCGCTGCGCCGGCGCCGTCTCCAGCTTGAAGCCGCTCGCGGTGCGCTCGCCGTCGAGCGCCGTGCGCAGGAACTCGAGCGTCTCCCGCACGCGGCTCAGCGGCCGCTCGAAGGGGATCCCGTTCCAGCCTTCGACGATCCGGTCCGAGGAGGAGCCGATCCCCAGCACGAAGCGTCCCCCCGAGGCGTCGGCGAGGGCTGCCGCCTCCTGCGCCAGCAGCGCCGGCCCCCGCTGGAAGACGCCGACGATCCCGGTCCCCAGCCGCGCCCGCTCGGTCCAGGCGGCGGAGAGCGCCAGCGGCGTGAAGCCGTCCGGCCCGTTGGTCTCGCCGCTCCAGAGGTCGGTGTAGCCGACCGCCTCAGCCCGCTTGACCAGCTCCCCGTGCGCGGCCAGCGGCGTGCCCGGCAGCGGCAGCGTCAGTCCCCAGCGTCGCATGCGGCGACCCTATACGGGGACGATGTCGAGAGTCTCGCCAGTCCGCAGCAAGTTGGCGATGTCGTTGGGATTGGATGTCGCGACTGCGGCGCCATGCTCGACGGCGGTACAGACCACCTGTGCATCGGCGACGTCGACGGCGCCCCGCGCGCCAAGCCGCACGCCGACTTCCCTCGCGCGCCGCTCGTCGAGCGGGTCGATCTCGGAGCCGTTGAGCAGCCGCGCAAGCCGAGCGGACCGTGGCCCACCCCGCCAGGTCTGCGCTAGAGCTGCCGCCGGAACCAACAAGTTGGCGCCGAGCGCGCCGGCTTCGGCGACGATTACCGCCATTGCCTCATTGCCCCGCTCGAACGCGATCAGTGCTCCTGCGTCGAGGACGATCCCCTCCCGAACACGCGTTTCAGTTCCTTCCTCGCCCACTGTCTTGCCTCCTCGCTGATCGGTCCGTACTCCTCTTCCCAGAGCTCGACCGCGTTTTGAATCGCCTGGCGCTTGCCGCGCACGCGCATCGCGTCTTCGAAGGCGGCCGAAACGTTGGCCGCCTTGCCGTCCTTGACCTCGGCTCGGGCGATCTCCAGCACCTCTGGCTCGAGGGAGATCGTCACTCGCTCTTTCATACGGAACATCATACGCCTCGTCGTTCGCTCGTCGGCCCGACGCTATGAGATCCAGACGCACGCCTGGCGCGCACTTCGTGCCGTTTCTGCAAAGCCTGTATTGTGCGCGCGCAATGGGAGGGAATTCGGTAAGGGCTTTATCGGTATTTGCCGGGGTTGTCGTCCTCCTCGCCCTCGGGGGTTGCGGCGGGGGCGATGACGGCGGCAGCACGGCCGCCGACGGCACCGGCACCACCACCTCCGCCAAGCAGGGATCGCCCAGCGGCGCCTCGCTGAGCGAGGACGAGTTCGTCGAACGGGCGATTGCGATCTGCAAGCGCGAGAAACGGGCGGGCCTTGCGGCGATGGGCCTTTACGTGAAGCAGCACGGCGGCAGCGCCCAGGGCAACGCCGTCCTCGTCGAAGCGCTGCGGACGGCCTTCCTCCCGCACGTCCAGACCCAGGTGGAAGAGATCCGCGCCCTCGGCGCGCCCAATGGGGACGACGGCGAAGTCCAGGCCTACCTCGACGCGACCGAAGAAGCGGTTGATCGGGCAAGCGCAAAAGCTGGCGGCTCGACGCAGATCTTCGGCGAAAGCTTCGAAGAGTCGGCCCAGCTGGCGCACGACCTGGGTATCGACAAGTGCGCCTACGGCGGCTGACGCGCCCCCGCAACGCGCCCCCAAGCGCGTCCGGATAGCCTGCGCCGCGCATGGGGGAGACCTCTCCAGACGCTGCCGCCCAACCCACCAAGCCCGACCGTAACCTGGCGCTTGAGCTGGTCCGGGTAACCGAGGCGGCGGCGCTCGCCGCCGCCCGCTGGGTCGGGCGCGGCGACAAGATCGCCGCCGACCAGGCCGCCGTCGATGCGATGCGCTTCGTGCTCGACTCGGTCTCGATGGACGGCGTCGTCGTGATCGGCGAGGGGGAGAAGGACGAGGCGCCGATGCTCTACAACGGCGAGCAGATCGGCGACGGCAGCCCGCCGGTCGTCGACATCGCCGTCGATCCGCTCGAGGGCACCCGCCTCTGCGCGCTCGGCATGCCCAGCGCCCTCGCCGTCATCGCCCTCGCCGAGCGGGGCACGATGTTCGACCCCGGCCCCTGCGTCTACATGGAAAAGATCGCCGGCGGCGAGGAGATCGCCGACCTGCTCGACCTCGACCGGCCGCTGCCGGAGACGCTGAAGCTGATTGCCGAGCGCAAGGGGGGCAGCGTCGGCGACGTCACCGTCGTGATGCTCGATCGCGACCGACACCAGGAGGCGATGCGCGAAGTCCGCGAGGCCGGCGCCCGCATCCGCTTGATCACTGACGGCGACGTCTCCGCCGCCCTGCTGGCGGTGAGCGACCGTTCTCCCGTCGACCTCCTCTGGGGCATCGGCGGCACGCCCGAGGGCGTCCTCTCGGCCGCCGCCCTGAAGTCGATGGGCGGCCAGCTGCTCGGCCGCCTCTGGCCGCGCGACGACGAGGAGCGCAGCGCCGCGGTCGACGCCGGCTACGACCTCGACCGGGTCCTCACCGCCGAGGACCTCTGCTCCGGCGAGGACGTCTTCTTCTCGGCCAGCGGCGTCACCGACGGCGACGTCCTGCAGGGGGTCCGCTACCGCGGCCCCGGCGCCAGCACCGAATCCCTCGTGATGCGCTCCCGCTCCGGCACCGTGCGCCGCGTCCAGGCCCGCCACGATCGCTCCAAGCTGCGAGCGATCATCGGCGAGCGTTACGGCTGAGCGGCTCTGCGCACGCAGCCCTAAGGGAGCGGCGCCCAGCGGCCGATACAGGCCCAGATGTTCGACATCGACTCAGCCCTGCGCACGCTGGTCGAGCGCGAAGGCTCCGACCTGCACGTCAAAGTCGCGGCGCCGCCGACGATCCGCCTGCACGGCGAGCTGGTGCCGCTCGAGGGTCACGCCCCGCTCGAGGGCGAGGACACCGAGAAGGCCTTCCACGACATCGCCGAGGTCCGCTCGCTGACCGAGTTCGAGGAAGCCGGCGAGGCCGACTTCTCCTACGCGATTCCCGGCCTTTCGCGCTTCCGCGTCAACGCCTTCAGACAGCGCGGCTCGATCTCGATCGTCTGCCGCGCGATCCCCTTCGAGATTCGCTCGGTCGAGGAGCTGGGCCTGCCGCCGGTGGTCACCAACCTGGCCGAGGAGCAGCGCGGCATCGTCCTCGTCACCGGCACCACCGGCTCCGGCAAGAGCACGACGCTGGCGGCGATGATCGACCACATCAACCGCACGCGCGCCCACCACATCGTCACGCTCGAGGACCCGATCGAGTACCTGCACGAAGACAAAGGCTCGATCATCAACCAGCGCGAGGTCGGCTCGGACACCGAGAGCTTCGCCCGGGCGATGCGCCGCGTGCTGCGCCAGGATCCCGACGTGATCCTGATCGGCGAGATGCGCGACGAGGAGACGGTGCGGACCGCGCTCTCCGCTGCCGAGACCGGCCACCTCGTGCTCTCGACCGTCCACACCCTGGACGCGACCGAGACGATCAACCGGATCATCGACTTCTTCCCGCCGCACCTGCAGCACCAGGCCCGCGTGATGCTCGCGGCGACGCTCAGAGGGGCGATCGCCCAGCGCCTCGTCCCCGACATCTCCGGCGAGGGCCGCGTACCCGCCTCGGAGGTGCTCGTCGTCACCGGCCGCGTCCAGGACCTGATCCTCAACCCCGACGAGACCGGCAAGATCACCGAGGTCATCGCCGAGGGCGAGTACTACGGCATGCGCACCTTCGACCAGTCGCTGCTCGGCTACGTGATGGAGGGCAAGGTCGCCGAGCAGATCGCCCTCGACTACGCCTCCAGTCCGCACGACTTCAAGCTGATGCTGGCCGCCGGCGGCCAGCGCGCCAGCGGCATCGAGCAGCTGGCTGGGTCCTCGCCGCAAGCCCAGTCGTAGCTTGTGGCATACCGGAATTAGATCCCAGCGTATTTATTTTGTACCCTTGCGATTCCAGGGTGCCGGTAGGCGCCGAGGCGCGGTCCAGGGGTGCGGGTGGCAAGCGGAAGTCGTCGACAGGGGTCACGGAGGATCCCCCGCAGAAGGCGGGCGGTCGACCTCTGCTTCCTCTTCTTGGTCGTCCCCCTGCTGGCCCTGCCGCTGCTGATCGTCGCCCTCGCCGTGTTCCTCGACTCGCCGGGCTCGGTCTTTTTCCGAGCCAGGCGGGTGGGTTACCGCGGGCGGCCCTTCGAGATGGTCAAGTTCCGCACGATGAAGGTCGAGAACGCCGGCCACGCGGTGGCGGGCGCGAACGACAGCCGCATCACGCCGGTTGGCGGCTTCCTGCGCGCCACCAGGCTGGACGAGCTGCCGCAGCTCTGGAACGTTCTGCGCGGCGAGATGAGCCTGGTCGGGCCGCGGCCCGAGCTGCAGGAGTTCGTCGACCTGCACGCCGCCGAGTACCGCGAGATCCTCTCGGTGCCGCCTGGCATCACCGGCCCCACGCAGCTGCGCTACTCCGGGCTCGAGCCGCACCTGCTCAGCCTCCACGCCGACCCGGAGCGCTTCTACCGCGAGCAGCTGCTGCCCGACAAGGTGAAGCTGGACGTGGAGTACGCGCGCAGCCGCTCGTTTGCCGGCGACCTCGCGGTGCTCGTTCGCACCCTGGCGCTGCCGTTGCTGCTGCTCCTGCGCCGTCCTGAGGTAACCGCGGAGGCATCCCCGCGGCCCAGCTGGCGGCCGGTCCTCGCCGGCGCGCTCACGGTCGGCGCGTTGCCGCTGATTTTCATGCTGACCCTAGGCGCGCCGCGTTAGGTGGGCCCGGGATGCCGGCCGGCGACCGGTTGCGCGACCAGCGACCGCAGCGGCGGAACTCGCTCGCCGGCGACGGCGAGCGCCGCCGCGAAACCGTCTCCTGCGTCAAGTGGGGAGACGGCGACGTGAGCCGCGCGCCGCGGGCGGCGCAGGCCGGTGCCGTGGCACTTGGCGATCGCCTCGTGGCGTGCCCAGGCGCGGTGGAAGGCGAGCGTCCGCTCGGCTGCCGGCGCCTCGTGCACGGCGGCCGCGGCGGCTGGGTCGAGCGCCCGCGAGGCGAGCCTGGCGACGTCGCGGCGCGGGTCGATGCGCTCCACGTCGACCCCGACCTCGCGTTCGCAGACCGCGAGCAGCATCACGTTGCCGGAGTGGCTGAGGTTGAAGCGCAGCTCCTCGCCGCGCTCGGCGAGGTTCGGCTTGCCCCACTCCCCCAAGCGGAAGCGGATCCGCTCGGGCGCTTCGCCCAGGTAGCCGCTCAGCACCTCGCGGAGGAACCAGCGCGAAGCCAGCCAGCGCGTGCGCGCGCGCCCAGCGAGCGGCGCCGCGCGAGCGCGCTCACCGGCCGGCAGGCGGTCTGCCGGCGGGCTTGGCGCGTCGAGGTCGGCGCGCCAGACGTGGACCTCGCCCCCGAGCACGGTTGCAAAGGATAGCCCCGGATGGGAGCCGCTCAGGGCTGGAACGCCGATCGAGCGGGGGGCTCGGATGCCCCGATCCGCGTCGCCGTGGCCGGCCTCGGCTACTGGGGCACGAACGTCGCCCGCAACCTGGAGGCGCTGCCGGGCTGCGAGCTTGCCTGGTGCTGCGACGCCGACCCGACGCGGCTCGACGCGCACCGGCAGTCGTTCCCGCGGGCGCGCTTTGCCGCCGACCTGGAGGAGGCGCTCGAAGACGAGAGCGTCCTCGCGGTCGCCGTGGCGACGCCGGTCTCGACCCACTCGGCCCTGGCCGAGCTGGTGCTGGCCGCCGGCCGGCACTGCTTCGTCGAGAAGCCGCTGGCCTGCGACGTCGCCTCGGCCGAGCGGGTCGTCGAGGCCGCCGCCGCGCGCGGGCTGATCCTGATGGTCGGCCACCTGCTCGCCTACCACCCCGCGCTGCTGACGCTCAAGGCCCTCTGCGAGTCCGGTGAGCTGGGCGAGATCCGCTACCTCTACTCGCAGCGGCTCAATCTGGGCCGGCTGCGCGCCGACGAGAACGCGCTCTGGAGCCTCGGGGCACACGACGTCTCCGCGATCCTCGCGCTCACCGGCGCGCTGCCCGACCAGGTCAGCGCCCGCGGCGCTAGCTACGTGCGGGACGGCGTCGAGGACGTCGTCTTCGCTCACCTCGCCTTTCCCGACGGCCGCACCGCCCACATCCACGTCTCCTGGCTGGATCCGCGCAAGGAGCGCCGCCTGACCGTCGTCGGCTCGAAGCGGATGGCGACCTTCGATGACATGCAGCCCGAGCGAACGCTGACCGTCTTTGACAAGGGATTCGACCCCGACGCGCTCGGGGCGGGTGACTACGTGGCACGCTCGGGCGAGCAGCGCAGCCCGGCGATCTCGCGGCGCGAGCCGCTGCAGATCGAGCTGCAGCACTTCCTCGAGTGCCTGCGCGGCGGCACCCAGCCGCGTACCGATGGAGAGGAGGGGCTGCGTGTCGTGCGGGTGCTGGAGGCTCTGCAGGAGTCGCTCGAGGCGGATGGCGAGGCGGTCTCTCCGCTGCTTCACGGGGCCTCGCGGTGAGCGAGGCGGCGGTCGAGCGGGCGCCGTTGCGGCCGGACTCGCGGGCCCCGGGGCTGCTGCTCGGGGCCGGTGTGCGGATCGGCGAGGAGGTGACGCTCGGCGGCCACGTCGCGATCCACTCCGGCGTCGAGATCGGCGCCGGCGCGCTGATCGGCGACCACGCCCAGATTCGCGAGGGGGCCGAGATCGGCGCGGGCTCGACGGTCGGCAGCTTCGCCTCGATCGATCCCGGCGTCCGGCTCGGCCGCCGCGTCAGCGTGCAGACGCGCTGCTACCTGGCCGGCGGCTCGACGGTCGAGGACGACGTCTTCATCGGCCCCGGCGTCACCACCACTAACGACGACACGATGGGCCGCCACGCCGCTGGCGAGCCGCTGCGCGGGGCTCTGCTGCGCCGTGCCTGCCGCATCGGCGGCGGCGTCGTCATCTGCCCCGGCGTCGAGGTGGGCGAGGAGGCCTTCGTCGCGGCGGGCGCCGTGGTCGTCGCCGACGTGCCGGCGCGCGGCGTCGTCATGGGCGTGCCGGCGCGCGTCGTGCGCGAGGTGCCCGAGGCCGACCTGCTGGAGCGTTGGCGATGACGGCGCCGGCGCCCGCGGTGCCGCTCTTCGCCACGCGGCCGGCGCTGGAGCCGCTGCTCGGCGAGGTCGCCGCGCGGCAGCGGGCGGTGCTCGAGTCGGGGCGCTACGTGCTCGGTCCGGAGGTCGAGTCCTTCGAGCGCGAGCTCGCGACCTTCGTTGGCGTGCGTCACTGCGTCGGCGTCGGCAACGGCACCGACGCCCTGACGATCGCCCTGCGGGCGCTCGGCATCGGGCCCGGCGACGAGGTCGTCGTCCCGGCGCTGACCTTTTACGCGACCGCCGAGGCGGTGGTCAACGCCGGTGCTCGTCCCGTCTTCTGCGATGTCGATGCCGAGACCTTCGTGATGACCGCGGCGACCGCCGGTCCGGCGATCGGCGAGCGCACCGCGGCGCTTTTGCCGGTCCACCTGTTCGGCAACCCGGCGCCGATGGCGGAGCTGCGGCGTCTTGCCGATGCCCACGGGCTGAGGCTGCTGGAGGACGCCGCGCAGGCCGCCGGCGCAAGGCTCGACGGCCGCCCGGCGGGCTCGCTGGGGGACGCCGCCGCCTTCAGCTTCTTCCCCTCCAAGAACCTTGGCGGCTTCGGCGACGGCGGTGCGGTCCTCAGCGACGACGAGGCCGTGGCGGCGGCGGCACGCCGCCTGCGGGCGCACGGCTCCGAGGACCGCCGCCTGCACGCCGAGGTCGGCTTCAACTCGCGCCTCGACGAGTTGCAGGCGGCTGGGCTGCGAGTGCTGCTTCCGCACCTCGGGGAGTGGACGGCGGCGCGGCGGCACGCCGCGCGGGCATACGCAACCCACGGCCTCGACGAGCTCTGCGAGCTGCCGCGCGAGACCGGCGGCGGCGAATCCTGTTACCACCTCTACGTAGTGCGCAGCGAGGACCGCGAGCGCCTGGCGGCCGGGCTGGCGGCAGCCGGTGTCGGCAGCCGCTCCTACTACACGACGCCCCTGCACCGCCAGCCGGCGATGCAGCCCTTCGCCCCCGCCGGCGCGCTGCCGGCGACCGAGCTGCTGGCCGAGACGACGCTGGCCCTGCCGATGGGCCCGGCCCTGGGGGAGGGCGAGGTCGAGGCGGTGGTTGCCGCCGCCCGCGCGACCCTGGCGCCGGCCTGAGGGACGGTCGTGAGGGTCCTCACCGTCGTCGGCAACCGTCCGCAGTTCGTCAAGGCGGCAGCGGTCTCGTCCCGGCTCCGCGAGCGGGCCGAGGAGACGCTGGTGCACACCGGCCAGCACTACGACCGCGAGCTGTCCGCAATCTTCTTCGAGGAGCTGGCGGTGCCGCCGCCCGACCTGCTGCTCGGGGTCGGGTCTGGCAGCCACGCCGTGCAGACCGGCAGGACGATGGTCGCCCTGGAGGAGGCGGTCGCAGGCGAGCGCCCCGATGCGATGCTCGTGTACGGCGACACCAACGCGACCCTCGCCGGGGCCCTGGTCGCCGCCAAGCTGCAGGTCCCGCTCGTGCACGTCGAGGCCGGGATGCGCTCCTTCGACCGCAGCATGCCGGAGGAGGTGAACCGCCTCGTCGCCGACCGCCTCGCCGGCCTGCTGCTCTGCTCGACCGCGAACGCCGTCGACAACCTGCGCGCCGCCGGCCTCGGCGAGCGGGCCCGCCTGGTCGGCGACACGATGGCCGACGTGGCCCTCCGCCTCGGCCCGGCAGCCGAGAGGCGCTCGACCGTCCGCGAGCGCCTCGGGCTGGAGCCGGGGGGCTACGCGCTCGCCACCGCGCACCGGGCCGGCAGCGTCGACGAGCCGGCGGCGCTGGCGCGGCTCGCCACGATCCTCCGCGACGCGGCGCTCGCCTGCGGCCCGCTCGTCTTCCCGGTTCATCCCCGCACCCGAGCGCGCCTGCATGCCGCCGGCCGCTGGGACGAGCTGGCGCGGAGCGAGGGCGTCGTCCTCTGCGAGCCGCTCGGGTACCTCGACTTCACCTGCCTGCTGCGGAGCGCCCGCCTGGTGCTGACCGACTCCGGCGGCGTCCAGAAGGAGGCCTACCTCGCCGCCACGCCGTGCGTCACCCTGCGCGAGCAGACCGAGTGGGTGGAGACCGTCGAGGCGGGCTGGAACCGGCTGGCGGGACTCGAGCGAGAGCGGGTGCTGCAGGCAATCGAGGAGTTCGGCGAGCGCGGGGGAGGGGAGCCCCCCGATCTCTCGCTTTACGGCGACGGCGAGGCGGGACGGCGCTGCGTCGAGGAGCTCTGCGCCTGGCTCGCCCGGGACGCCGTCGCCGCCTGACCCCGGACCCGGCGCCTACTGCTGCTGCGCGAAGCGCCGCGAGAGCACGCCGACCGCCGTCGCGAGTAGGGCGATCGCGCCGAGCAGGACGATCCCCGCCGGCACCGAGGTGTTGCCGGCGTCCGAGATCTGGCCCGCGGGAGTCGCATCGCCGCCGTCGCCGCTCTTGCCGGAGCCGTTGCTGGCCGCCGCCCCCGCCGCGCCGCCGCCCGGTCCGCTGCCCGTCGGGCCGCCCCCCGCGCTTCCCGAGCCGCCGCCCGAGCCGCCGCCCGCCCCGCCGATGGCCGCGGCGCCGGGCACTTCCGAGGAGGAGCCGAAGTTGTTCTCGGTGCGGTAGAGCGAGCCGTCGCCTTCTTGCCCGCCGCCGGCGCCGCCGGCTGATTCGGGAGCGCCGGTCCCGCCGCCGCTCTTCGGCGCCGCGTCGGCGCGTCCCTGCTGCAGGGGCAGCTGGTAGACCGAGCCGGAGGGGCTCCCGGTCGGGGGGTCGCCAGGGGCGGAATATGCTGTGCCGGGATGCAGGGACGCGGTGAGCAGCAGCAGGGAACCCAGCAGGTGTGGGAAGAGGAGCCGCCGAGTTCCGAGCATCTTCCGAAGGATAACCAGGCGACCCCGGACCGCTCCGCGCAGGCGGAAGCGCTCAGGGCGATTCCCCTGTTCCTGGTGGCACTTCTGGTCGTCGTCTCGATCGGCTGGGACGGAGCCTTCGACATCCGCTACTGGGCGCCGCTGACCCTGCTCGCGCTCGCGGTCCTCGGGGCGCTGACGCTCGCCGGCACCCTGGACCTGCCGACGCGGCGGGCGGCGCTGGTCGCGCTCGTTGCGATCTGGCTCTTCGCCGCTTTCACGATGCTCTCTGCCGCCTGGTCCTCGACCCCGGGCGACGCCTGGGAAGGAGCCGCCCGGGCGATCTTCTACGCGGCGCTCTTCACCCTTGCCGCCGCCGCGCCGACCGGCCCGACCGGCCGCCGCTGGGTGGCCGCCGGCCTGGTGCTCGGAGTCGTCCTGATCGGCCTGGGGACCGAGCTGCGCCTGCTGGGCGACGGCGCCGGCGCCTTCCTCGCCGGCCGGCTCAACGACCCGATCGGCTACCGCAACGGCACCGCGGCCCTCTTCTCCTTCGCGGCCTGGCCGCTGCTCGGCCTCGCCGCCCGACGCGGGCCGGGTGCGGGATGGAGGGCGGGCGCCTTCGCCGCGGCCGTGCTCCTGGTCGGCCTCGCCTTCCTCACCCAGTCGCGCGGGATGGCCCTCGGGCTGGTCTGCGGCGGGGTCGTCTCGCTGGCGATCGGACCTGACCGCCTGCGCCGGTCCTGGCTCGCGCTCGCGCTCGTCGCCGTCATCGCCCTGGGCGCGGGAGCGTTGCTCTCGCCCTACCACGCCTCTGGAAACGGCACCGGCATCGCTGCCGCCGGCGAGATCCGCGACGCGGCGAGCGCCCTGGCGCTGCTCTGCGCCGGCTCCTTCCTGCTCTCGCTCTTCGCCTTCGTCTTCGACAACGGCCTGCGCTCGGCGGCCGACGCCCGGGCGCTGCGCAGCGCTGCCACCGCGGCGCTCGCTCTGGTCCTCGTCGCCGGCGCCGTCGTCGCTCTGGCCCGTGTCGGCAGTCCCGTGAGCTATGCGGAAGGCAAGTGGGACGAATTCACGCAGACCGAAGCGGGCGCGGCGACCGGGACCCGTCTCGGCACCGTCGGCGGGCCGCGTTCGGACATCTGGCGCGTCGCCCTCGACCAGTTCGGGGAAGCGCCGCTGGCGGGCGCCGGCGAGGGCAGCTACCGCTTCGCCTATTACCGCGAGCGCCACACCGACCGCAACCTCGCCGACGCCCACAGCCTGTTCCTGCGACTGCTTGCCGAGACCGGCCTGATCGGCACCGGCCTGTTCCTCCTCTGGCTGGTCGCCGTCGGCGTCGCGATCGCCGAGCGAGCGCGTAGCGCGGCCCCGAGCGAGCGCACCTGGCTAGCCGGCATGGCCGCCGCGGCGACGGTCGTCGTGGCCCAGGCCGGGGTCGACTGGCTGTGGCTGATCCCGGCGCTCTTCGGCCTCGGCGTGTTGGCTCTCGGCCTGGCGACGCGCGGCGAGGAGGAGCCCGGCCCGGCCGGGCCGGCGACGCTGGCGCCGCGCCTGCTGGCAGCCCTCGCCCTGGCGGCGGCGATTTTCAGCATTGGTGCCCTCTTCCTCTCCAATGTCTACATCCGCAAGGCACGCCGCGAGGCGTTCTCCTCGCCGCAGGCCTCGCTCTCCGCCGCGCGCACCGCGGCCTCGCTCGATCCGGCCTCGGTCACGCCGCTCTACCTCGAGGCGGCGGCGCTCGAGAGCGATGGGCAAAGGCCGCAGGCGCGGCGGGCACTGCTCGACGCTCTGGACCTCGAGCGGGACAACTTCGTCACGCTCGGGTTGTTGGGGGATCTGGAAGTTCGCGCCGGGAACGACGCGGTCGCGCGTCGCTACTATCGTCGCGCGCTCCTCCTCAACCCCCGCGACACGGGGCTGCGGGAGCTGAGCCGCGGAGAACGTTTGTGAACGAGATGCGGAGGCGGGGATCGGGGTCGTCGATCGGCAGGGTGGCCCTGTCGCTGCTGCTCTGCGGCGCCGCCTTCGCGGCGGCCGCGGGGTCGGCGCGGGCCGGGGGGATCAAGGCGATCTGGGGGCCGACCGAACTGGGCGCCGGCAACGCCGCCTGCCCAGACGCCTCGCAGCCCTGCTCGGCATTCCCGGTCTACCAGCGGCTCGGCGTCGACGTCTTCGAGTACCAGATCCACTGGGACGAAGTTGCGCCGACCCGCCCCGCGCATCCGCGCGACCCCGACGACCCCGCCTACGAGTGGGGGGCGGTTGATCGCGTCGTCGAGGAAGCCGAGCGCTACGGGATCCGTGTCGCGCTCCTCGTCCAGCGGACGCCGTCGTGGGCCAACGGCGGCCGCCCGCCGATCTGGGCGCCGCGCAACCCGCGCAACTTCGCCGACTTCATGTACGCGGCGAGCCGGCGGCTGCCGAGCGTCCACATGTGGATGATCTGGGGCGAGCCCGCGCGGGTCGAAAACTTCCGCCCGATGAGCGCCGCCAGCCCGGTCGGCCCGCGGCTCTACGCGCGGATCCTCGACGCCTCCTACACGGCGCTCAAACAGGCCTCGCCGGGCAACGTCGTGATCGGCGGCATGACCCTCAACGGCGGCACGGTGATGCCGACCGTCTTCCTGCGCGAGATGCAGCTCCCCGGCGGCCGTCCGCCGCGGCTCGATCTCTGGGGGCACAATCCCTTCGACGGCCGTTTCCCGCGGCTCGGCGACGAACCGCTCGGCCGTTATCGCGGCTTCAACGACATCGACACCTTCCACGAAGAAATCGCCCGCGTCTACCGGCGCAGCGGCCGCAAGGTGCCGCGGCTCTGGCTCTCGGAGTGGACGGTGATCTCCGACAAGGCGAGCCGGATCTTCGCCAAGTTCCACGTCACCGCCCCCGACCAGGCCCGCTGGCTGACCGCCGCCTTCGGCATCGCTCGACGGACCCCCTACGTGGCGGGGATGGGCTGGTTCACGCTGCTCGACGAGCCCGACGACGACGGCAGCGCCGACTGGGGCCTGCTGCGTGCCGACGGCGAACCGAAGCCCGCCTTCACCGCCTACCAGCAGGTGCCTTGAGCCGGCGACTGATCTCTAACTGATGAGACGTGCCACATGCCACTTATCAGGGTTAGTGCTCCCGGTCATAAATCCCTCACGCTTGAAGGAGCGTCGCCAGGCACGGCGGAATCCAGGAGCGTGCCGGGACGCAGCCCTTGCGGTCCGGGACCGCATCCGACATTGACCCCACCCCGCTGTGGTCAATGTCGGATGCGTGCGATCCGCGCGACGCACCGCGGCGCCACTCAGGCGGAGGCCAGCAGGTCGTGCCAGCGGCGCAGCCAGGCGGTGCGGCCGAAGCGGCGCTCGGCGGCGCGGCGGCCGGCGGCGCCCATCGCCGCGCAGCGGCTCGGGTCGGCGGCCAGGGCGGCGAGCGCTTCGGCCAGCGCCCGCGGGTCCTGCGGCGGCACGACGACGCCGCACCGCTCGGCTTCCACCAGGCGCGCGGCCTCCCCCCGCGCCGCCAGCACGACCGGCCGTGCCGCGGCCATCGCCTCGAGGAGCTTGGTCGGCAGGGCGCCTTCGAAGATCGGCAGGTCGCGCAGCATCACCAGGGCGACGTCGTTTTCGGCATAGAGCATCGGGATGCGCTCGGCGGGGATCGTGCCCAGCATGCGGACGCCCGCCGGCCCCCGTGCGGCCAGGCGGTCGCGCAGAGCCGGCGCCTCGGCCCCGTCGCCGGCGATCGTCACGAACAGGCTCGACCCCGCCGCCCGCTCGGCCAGCTCGGCGGCGTCGAGCAGAGTGGCGAGCCCGTGGGCCAGGCCGACGGTCCCGGCGTAGAGCAGACGCAGCGAGCGGGCCGCGGCGGCGCTCCCGACCGCGTGGCCCCTCTGTCCAGGGGGCTGGACCGGGGAAAAGCGCTCGACGTCGACAGCAGGGCGCATCAGCACCGTCTTGCCTGCCGACTCGGGCCGCCGTTCGAGCGCCGCGGCGATGCCTTCGGTCGGGCAGGCGATCGCCGCCGCGTGGCGGTAGGCGAGGCGCTCCAGCCGCCGCGCCGCGGCGATCGCCGCCGGCGAGTCGAGCGTTCCCATCTCCACTGCCGAATCGGGCCAGAGGTCGGCGACGTTGAGAACCAGACGGGCCCGCTTGGCGCGCGCGTAGGGGACGGCCGCGCCGGCCAGCAGCAGCGGCGGGGTCTCGACCAGGAGGACGTCGGCCGGCCCGCCCGCCGCCGCCGCGGCGAGCGCGGTGGTCGCCAGCGAGGCGTGGTTGGCGAGGCGCCGTCCGAAGCCGCTGTTGGGCGCGGGGTAGACCCAGCTGCGCATGACCCGCACGCCGTCGCGCCGTTCGACGCTGAGCGGCCGGTTGCGGTAGGGCGGCTTGACGCGACCGTCTGGGTAATGGGGGAAGCCGGTGTGCACGGTCACCTCGGCGCCGGCCCGGGTGAGGCCGTGCGCGAGGGCTCCCAGGCGGACCTGCGGCGCGCCGACCTCGGGCGGGTAGTAGTGGGTGAGGATTCGCAGTTTCATCGCGAGGCGTTGGAGGGAGCGCCTGCCGCGAGGGCGAGCTCTTCGTAGAGATCGAGCAGGCGTCGCTTCTCCTCGCGCCAGCTCAGCTCTGCGGCACTGCGTTCGACCCGTTCGCGGAGGCCGCTGTCGCGTTCGCCTAGCAGCGAGCCCAGCGCCGCGGCCACGCTCCCGGGGTCGGCCGGATCGGCGCAGCGGCCGATCCCTCGAGTGCGCACGAGTTGCGAGGCTTCCGGCAGCTCGCTGACCACCACCGGCAGCCCCGCCGCCAGGTACTCGAACAGCTTGTTCGGCAGCGCCAGGCGGTGGTTCTCGCAGGTGTCCTCCAGCAGCGAGACCCCGACATCCGCCTGGGCGGTATGGGAGAGCAGCGTCTCCGGCCTCACCGGCCCGCGCAGGTGGACGCGGGCAGCGATGCCGGCTCCCGCGGCGAGTGCCCCCAGGCGCTCCGCGTAAGGCCCTTCCGCGCCGAGGAAGAGCAGCTGCGCCCCGGGCATCTGGGCGAGCGCTCGCAGCAGGGTCTCGCAGCCTCGCCCCGGCGCCACGGCGCCCTGGTGGAGGATCAGCGGCGCGGTGCCGATGCCGAGCTCGCGCCGCAGGTCGGGCGCTCGGGCCGGATCGGGCGGCGGCAGGTCGGGGAGGTTGCGAATCACCGTGGCGGGGCGCCGCAGCCGGTAGCGCTCGCCGAGTTGCGCGGCGATGCCATCGGAGACGGCGATGACCGCGTCGGCGCGGGGCACGGCGAGGCGCTCGGCCCCGGCGACGACGGCTGGCCAGGCACCGCGTCGATAGGCGACGCCGGTCGCCAGCTCGTGAGAGTCGTAGACGAGCCGCGCCCCGCTGCGGCGGGCGGCGAGCAGGCCTGGCAGCAGCATCGCCGCGTCGTGGGCGTGGATCGCGTCGGGCCGCGTCGCCGCAGCCCGCCAAGCCAGCCGCGCCGCCTCGGTCCCCAGCCTCGCCGGGCGCGGCAGGCGCTCACGGCCGCGCGGCAACGTTGCCGGTACCCGCGCGAAGGGCGGGCCCTCCGGGTCGTCGGCCTCCTCGGGCGGCGGCAGGTGGATGACGGTCACCTCGTGGCCAGCGGCGGCCAGCGCGCTCGCCTCGCGCTGCACCCGGGTGTCGTGGGCGACGCTCTTGTGCAGGAGCATCGCGATCCGCATCGGGCTTGGGGGCTGCTGCCTGGCGGGCGGCGGCGCGAGCGACCCGCTAGCCGGCGACCGCACTGCGGCTCCGCGGCTCGGCGCCGGAGGCGGTTTCCTCGCGTCCCGCGGCGGCGGCTTCGAGCGTCGCCTCGATCGTCAGCTCGCGCTGCCAGTCCTCCATGTGGGGGAAGATCGGCAGCGAGACGGCGCGTTCGGCGAAAGCTTCGGTGAGCGGCAGGGCGCCCCGGTGGGGGCCATAGCCGGGGCTTCCGTGCAACGGCGGGAAGTGGGTGCTCGTCTCGACTCCGCGCTGTGAGAGGCGCTTGCGAAAGGCTTGCCTGTCGATCGCCTCGTCGAGCACGACGGCGAAGACGCAGTGGCTCGCCCGTTCGGCCGCTGGCGGCGCCTGTACGGCGACGAGGCCCTCCGCGGTTGCGAATGCCGCGCGATAGTCGGCGTCGATCGCGGCCCGCTTGCGGTTGTCCTCGTCGAGTCGGCGGAGGCGGGCGTTGACGAGCGCTGCGCGCGGGTCGTCCAAGCGGTAGTTGAAGCCGACCTCCTCGACCGAGTACTCGGGGGCGGCGGCGCGGTGGCGGTCCCAGGTCGAGGCGCTGATCCCGTGCCAGCGCAAACTGCGGGCGCGTGCGGCTATCTCGGCGTCGTCGGTGAGCAGCATGCCGCCCTCGCCGATGCCGAGGTTCTTGCTGGCCGAGAAGCTCATCGCGCCGGCGATGCCGAAGGTGCCCAGGTGGCGACCGCCGCGCCACGAGCCGGCGGCGTGGGCGGCGTCCTCGATCAGGGCCAGGCCACGGGCCGCGGCGAGTGCGGCCAGCGCCTCGATCTCCCCCGGGTGGCCGCCGTAGGACATCGCGACGATCGCCTTGGTGTGGGGGCCGATCGCAGCCTCGGCGGTCTCGGCCGAGAGCCAGGGCCGATCGAGCGCGGCGATCTCGGCGAAGCGGGGGCTGGCGCCGGTGTAGGCGATGCCATTGGCGGTGGCGGCGAAGGCCAGCGAGGCGACCACGGCGGAGTCGCCCGGGCCGAGGCCGGCAGCCAGGCAGGCGAGGTGCAGGCCGGCGGTGCAGCTGGAGACCGCCACAGCGTGGCCAGCGCCCGTGTAGGCGCACATCGAGGCCTCCAGCTCGGCCACCCGCGGCCCCATGCAGAGCCAGCCGGAGCGGTAGGCGTCCATCGCCTCGCGCAGCTCGGACTCGAGGAGCAGGGGCGAGGCAAGGGGCACCTTGCGATTGGAGGTCGCCATTCCCTGGCCCCGGACCGAGCCGTTGTCTGCCACGAACTGCCCCTCCCTACATCGGAAACCAGGGGGTAGTCTAATGGGTATCTTGGGGTCCGGGGGAAGATGGATCTGCGCTCGCGTGGGTGGCGAGGTGCTGACCGTGGGCTGGGACGACGAGGGGACGGCGGAGGCGCTTGAGCGCGAGGGGCACCGCCACGTCGGCGCCGACCCGCAGCGCGCCGGCGACCTCCCTTTCGAGGACGGCAGCTTCGACACGGTCGTGCTCGGCGACTTCCTCGCCGGCTGGGCGAGCAGCGAGCGACCGCTCGCCGAGGCGCGGCGCGTGTTGCGCCCAGGCGGGCACCTTCTCATCACCGCTCTCTATGCAGGGGAAGTCGGC
>DATANV010000007.1:0-120961 GCA_036266075.1 Solirubrobacterales bacterium | reverse complement strand
TTCACGCCGGCGCTGAAGGCCGATTGCAACGCCAAGGCCAAGCGCCGAGCCAACTCAAAGCACCACTAACCCACAGGGAGGGAACAAGAAGATGTCCTCGTTACTTAAGAACCGCTTCGGCGTGCCGGGCCTGATCGCAGTGGGGGCCTTGGTCTTCGCGATGATCGGCGGGGCCTATGCCGCAAACAAGGACTCCGGCAAGGCAAGCGCCTCTGCCAAGGCAAAGAAGGGGCCCAGGGGGCCGAGGGGGCCGCAGGGACCGGCTGGGCCCGCAGGGCCTGCAGGACCGGCTGGGCCTAAGGGCGCAAACGGCGCCAACGGAGCCGATGGGGCAAAGGGCGCGACCGGGGCTACCGGGGCCAAAGGGTCCAACGGCAGCGCTGGGGCCAAAGGGGCTACCGGGGCGGCTGGGGCCAAAGGGGCCACGGGAGCCGCTGGGCCCGAAGGCTCGCCGTGGACCGACGGCGGGACGCTTCCTAGTGGGGCTACGGAGACCGGGACGTGGGTGAGCCAGCAGTGGGAAGAAGGCACCGCCCTCGCCTCGATCAGCTACGCGATCCCGCTTCAGGAAGCTCTCAAAAGCAACGTCGTAGGAAAAGGCCAGTTCGATTTCCTCGAAAAAGGCGAAGGGGAAACCGCAAACTGTCCCGGCACCGCTTACGAACCGAAAGCAGCTCCCGGCCGAGGCTGTATCTACACGCTCGAAGCCACGGGAGAAGCCGAACTAGCCCTCGCGTATCCATCGACTACGGCCGGAGCCTTCCTGTACCTCACGACCTCCGCGACCGGGGGCCAAGCCTTAGGCACCTGGGCGGTTACGGCTCCCTGCCCGAACCAGGGGGCGCTCGAAGACGAACTGGCGACGCTGAAAGCTCAGCTCGGCGACGCCGAAGGCGAACTGTCGAATCTCGAAAGCGAAGTGACCGAATACGAAAACCCCGCCAACGGTCACACCCAGCAGGAAATCGACGACAAAAAGGCCGAACGGGACGCGAAGAAAGCCCAAGTCCAGTCGCTGGAAGACGAAATCCCGGCCAAAGAAGCCGAAGTCAACGCGGCGAAATCCTGCTGAGCGCCTGAGCGGGTTCCTGTGGGGTGAGAGCGGCCCGGCCATATGGTCGGGCCGCTCGCTTCATTGGCGCGAGCCTTGCCGACGGCTATAGGCTCGCTCGGGCATGTCGTTCGCCGATCGACCCTCGTTGCTGCGCGGCGCATTCGTGGGGCTCGCGCTGCTCGTCGCGCTCGTCGCCTGGCTGGCCACCCGTGGCGACACGGATGAACCGGTGGCCGCCGAAGAAACTGCCCAGACGCGGGTCGTCAGCGCCGCCGACCTGGGCGACGCGGCGGCCCTCAACGGGCACCCCGTCTATTGGGCCGGACCGATTGCCGGCACCGCGCTGGAGCTGACCGAAAGCGAAGGGGATGTCCAGGTCCGCTATCTGGAGGACGACTCCGAAGCCGGTGGGGAATCAGCAGCCGCGCTCACCGTCGGCAGCTACCCGCTGGCGGACCCGGCCGGCGCGATCAGGACGCTCGCCGGGGAACCCGGCGCGACCGTGCGCCGTTCCAAGGACGGTCGCGAAGTCGTCGTCAGCAGCGAAAATCCGACCAGCGCCTACTTCGCCAGCCCCGACGACAGCGTCCAGGTCGAGGTCTACGACCCCTCGCCGAAGCGGGCTCTGGCCCTGGCCCTGTCGCCCAAGGTCCGGCCGGCGGGATGACCTGCACCGCGGAGTCGCCGCCCGCTAGATGAGCCTCTTCGCCGCCTGGGTCGTCTACCCGCTGGTTCTGCTGGCGCTCTGCGTCGGGCTGGGCCTGCTGGTAGACGTCCTCGCCGGTAGACGGCTACCTGGGGCGCTTGTGCCGCCCGTCGGCCTCGCGGCGCTCATCGTCGTCGCCCAGTTCACGACCTGGAGCGAGGCGACCAGCGAGCTGACCGTCCCGCTGATCTGCTTCCTCGCCGTCCTCGGCGTCGGTTTCTCGCTTCCCTGGCGCTTCGGCCGGCCTGACCTCTGGGCGGTCGGGGTCGCGCTCGCCGTCTTCGCCGTCTTCGCGGCGCCGATCGTCCTCTCCGGCCACCCGACCTTCGCCGGCTACATCAAGCTCGACGACACCGCCACCTGGTTCGCGCTCACCGACCGGGTGATGGATCACGGCGGGCGCAGCCTCTCCGGCCTAGAGCCGTCGAGCTACCATGCGACGCTCGAATTCAACCTCGCCGGCGGCTACCCGGTCGGCGTCTTCCTGCCCTTCGGCACGGCGCAGAAGCTCGTTGGCGGGGACCTCGCCTGGGTCTTCCAGCCCTACGTCACCTTCCTAGCCGCGATGCTCTCGCTCGGCATCTGGCAGATCGCCGGGGGGCTGCTGCGGCAGCCGGCGCGTCGTGCGCTCGTCGCCTTCGTCGCCGCCCAGCCGGCGCTGCTCTTCGGCTACGCGATGTGGGGGGGAGTGAAGGAGGTGGCCGCCGCGGTCTTCATCGTCCTCGCCGCGGCGCTCGCCCCCGTTGCCGTCCGCGACGACGCGCTGCGTCGGGACGCCGCCCTGTTGGCGCTCGCCGCCGGCGCGCTGGTCGGGGTGCTCAGCGCCGGTGGGCTGATCTGGCTGGGGCCGATGCTGCTCGTCCTCGCCTTCTTCGCGCTGCGCAACTTCCCGCCGCGCGACGCCGCCCTGCAGGCACTCGCCTTCGTCGTGCCGCTGGGCTTACTCGTGCTGCCAGTCGTCAGCTCCGGCCTGGTGCCGCCGACCTCCTCGCCGCTCACCGACGCCCACGCCGAAGGCAACCTGCGCGGTCCGCTCAACGCTCTGCAGGTGCTCGGCATCTGGCCGGCCGGCGACTTCCGCTTCGACCCGGACGGGACCATCGTCACGGCCGTGCTGATCGCTCTGACGATCGCCGCCGCCGCGGTGGCGCTCTTGGTCGCCTGGCGCAAGCGCCACAGGAAGACCCTGCTCTACGCCAGTGCGCTCCTCGCCTGCGCCGTCATCGTCATCGCCGGCTCGCCATGGGCCGGCGGCAAGGCGCTCGCCACGGCCTCGCCCGTGGCCCTCTCGCTGGCGATCGCCGGCGCGGTCCTGCTGCTGCGCGCGGACCGGCCCACCGGCCTCGCATTGATCGTCGTCGTCGCCGGCGGCGTGCTCTGGTCCAACCTGCTCGCCTACGGTGGCGCCGACCTCGCCCCCTATGGGCAGCTGCGCGAACTCGAGCAGATCGGCCACGAGTTCGCTGGCGAGGGCCCGACCCTGATGACCGAATACAACCCTTACGGCGCGCGCCACTTCCTGCGCCTCGAGGACGGCGAAGGTGCCTCAGAGCTGCGCACCCGCCCGGTGCCGCTGCGCGGCGGCGGCGAGGTCGAAAAGGGCTACGCGGTCGACACCGACGAACTCGATCTGAACGGCCTGCTCGAATTCCGCACCCTCGTCCTGCGCCGCTCGCCGGTTCGCAGTCGCCCGCCCTCGCCCTACCGCCTGGTCCGCAGCGGCAAGTACTACGAGGTCTGGCAGCGGCGGGAAGGCTTCACTGGGCCGGTTCCCGAACACCTCCCATACGGCGACGAATCGAACCCCGTGGCGGTGCCCGAGTGCAGCGAAATCGGCGGCATTGGCCTGCTCGCCATCCAGAATCAAAGCCGGGACGTCCGCCTGATCGCGGCGCACCACGCTCCCGTCTTCGACGCAACCGACGGCAATCTCCAGCTGCCGCGAGCGGGCGAGTACGCAGCCTGGCTCGAGGGTTCGGTGCGCGGCGCTGTCTCCCTCTACGTGGACGGCGAGGAGTTCGGCGAAGCTCGACAGGAACTGGAGAACGAAGGCAGCTTCGTGCCGATGGGCGAAGCTCACCTGGACGCCGGTCGCCACGAGGTCGAACTGCGTTTCGGCGGCGCCGACCTGCACCCTGGCAGCGGCGGCTTCCCGCGTCCCGAAACCGGCCCGCTGCTCTTTGCTCCGACCGGCGAAGAGGCTGGCAGGCTGATCTCCGTCCCGGTCGCAGAATCCAATCGCCTCTGCGGCAAGGCCTGGGACTGGATCGAGGCCGTCGGGGTGGAGTGACCGCGCGATACATCGAGGAACTGCGACAGGCGGCGCTCGAGCCCTGGCTCCGCGAACGCATCGAGGTGCGACGGATCGCGACCCAGCGAGCGCTGGGCGAGGGGTGAAGCCCGAGCGCCTTCGCGCCGCTAAAGTTGATCGCTCCGCCCGGATAGCTCAGTTGGTAGAGCACTTCCATGGTAAGGAAGGGGTCACGAGTTCGAGTCTCGTTCCGGGCTTTCGCCGCGCGCCTCGCGCAGCCGGCTGAGCCAAGATAGATAACCGTGTTTATAATCCATTCGGGCGCGCCTTCGGGCAGGGAATGGACGAGACCGGGCATCCTCCAGACGACTTCGCAGGCGCCTTCGAGGCGGCGTTCGCGAGCTTCCAGGTTCGTGTCGAGGAGGCCTGCGTGGGCAGTGCCACCTGGGCTGACGGGATGTCCGCGGCGATCCAGGCGACCCTCGAGTTCGCTGCGGACGAGCCCGGCGCTGCCAACGTCCTTACCAACGAGGCGATGGCCGGCCAGGAGGGCGGCGCCCGTCGCGAGCGACTGCTCTCCTACGCCGGCGAGGCGCTCGCCGGCGGTCGGCGCCAGGAGGGCGGGGCGGCGGACCTGCCAAAGCTGACAGAGCACGCCGTCGCCGGCGGGATCGCCGCGCTGATCGCCGAGCGTCTCGCCACCGGCCGAGCGGACGAGCTGCCCGCTCTCGCTCCGCAGGCGATCCAGTTTGCCCTGACCCCGTACCTCGGCGCCGAGGAGGCGAAGCGGATCGCCGCCGCGACCGGCCGCGCCGGGCCGCGCGACCGCTAGGCTGCGCCCGCCATGGACTTCTCGCTGACCGACGAGCAGCAGGACTTCGTCGCCGCGATCCGCGGCTTCTGCGAGCGCGAGTGCGGCACTCAGGAGCAGCGCGAGCAGCTCACCGACGGCTACGAGACCCACCACAACTTCGACGTCTACAGGCAGATGGCCGAGCTTGGCTGGCTCGGGGTGACGATCCCCGAGGAGTACGGCGGCTCGGGCGGCTCGATGCTCGACGCCTGCCTCTTCATGGAGGAGACCTCCCGCGGCCTAGCCCCGATCGGCGGCTACGCGACGACGCTGATCGTCGCCGGCGCCACCCAGCGCTTTGGCACCGAGGACCAGAAGAGGGAGATCCTCGGCGGCATCGCCGCCGGCGCGGTCGAGGCGATCGCGATGACCGAGCCCGAGGCCGGCTCCGACGTCGGCGCGCTCACCGCCCGCGCCGAGCAGGTCGACGGCGGCTTCGTCCTCAACGGCCAAAAGGTCTTCATCTCCAACGCCCATATCGCCGACCACGTGCTGGTCGTCTGCCGTACGACCAAGGGCGAGTCCAAGCATGAGGGCCTCTCGATGATCTGGCTGCCGCGCGAGGCTCCGGGCATGGAGATCGTCCCGATTCAGACGATGGGCGGCAAGGAGACCAATCACCTCTACCTGACCGACGTCGAGGCGCCCGCCGACGCCCTGCTCGGCGAAGTCGACCAGGCTTGGACCCAGCTGATGGCCGGCCTCAACGTCGAGCGCCTGATCCTCGCCGCGACGATGCTCGGCATCGCCCAGCGCGTCCTCGACGACACCCTCGCCTACGTAAAGGAGCGCAAGCAGTTCGGCCGCCCGATCGGCTCCTTCCAGGCGCTGCAGCACCGGATCGCCGACATGGCGACCGAAATCGAGTCGGCCCGGCTGATGACCCGCTGGGTCGCGACCCTGACCGACGAGGACCCGGGAAGGATGCTGCCTCGCGAGGCCTCGATGGTCAAGCTCCACGTCACCGAGGTCGCCAAACGCGTCGCCGTCGAGGGCATGCAGATGATGGGCGGCTACGGCTACTCCTCCGAGTACGACATGGAGCGCCTCGTCCGCACCACGATGGTCTCCACCATCTACGGCGGCACCTCAGAGATCCAGCGCACGATCATCGCCAAAACCCTGGGTCTCTAGAGCATCACATATTTGTAATAATCTGGGTATGACTCCAGGCGAGCTGGTTCGCGCAGTGCGGCTCCGTCGTGGCCTTAGCCAAGAGCGCCTGGCGCGTCGTGTCGGTACCCGGCAATCCGCCGTCAGCCGCCTCGAGGCGGACGAGATATCGCCGAGTGTCGAGACGCTCGACCTCTGGCTGAGGGCAATGGGAGAGAGCCTGGAGTTGACCGGCGTTCCGCCAGGGCGGGATTACGACCCGCTTCACCGACGGGCGGCGGCGGAACGCTCGCCGGCCGAACGTCTTGCGCTCGGGACCTCGTGGAATCGCATGGCGGGACGTCTTGCGGCGGCTGGACGGGAGGCACGTGCCCGGAATTGACGAGCCGCTTGACGCGGAGCGAATCCTGCGCGTTCTCGAGGAAAGCGAGGTCGGGTACGTATTGATAGGCGGCCTGGCGGTGCAAACGCATGGGCATGTTCGAACCACCAACGACGCCGATCTCATCCCCGCGCCCGACCCAACGAATTTAGAGCGCCTCGCCACTGCCCTTCGCACTCTCGAGGCTCGTGTTCTCAACCCCGGCCAGGAGACTGCAAGCGTCGATGCAGAGATGTTCTCCCGGGCCACGATCTGGCAGTTCGCGACGCCGAACGGGGGAATCGACGTCATGCATGAGGTGCCGGGAGGTCGCTCCTTCGCGGAGCTGCGCAAGCGGGCGCTGCGGGTGATGCTCGGCGACATCGAGGTGCCGGTCGTCGGGCTCGATGACTTGATTCAGATGAAGTTGGCGCGCGGGCGCCCCGTCGATCTCGCCGATGTCGCGGCCCTCACCGACCCCGACGCCGAGCCCGAGCCGTAGGTAGCTGGCCAAGGGGCACCGGTCAGCCGGAGAGCGCTATTCTTCGACTCAGCCTCGTGCCCTGGGCCCGAGGTTTTTCCTTGTAACGGCTTCCGTACGGCAACGAGGGAGACATGGCACGCGGAGATGTCCGCATCGCGGTGACGCTGGCTTGCGAAGACTGCAAGCGGCGCAACTACCAGACCAACAAGTCACGGCGCAACTCGCCGGACCGGATCGAGCTGCGCAAGTTCTGCCACTGGTGTGGCAAGCACACGGCGCACAAGGAGACGCGCTAGTGGCCAAGACGCGCGCCCAGCGCAAGGCCGAGCGCCGCGCCCGCGAAGCCGAGGAGCAGAAACGCGGCGGCGAGAAGCGTGTCTCCCAGACTCGCGCTCAGCACGACACCCAGGTCGGCGTCTCCGGCGAGGTCGCCGAGGTCGAGGCGGTCGAGGCCGGGATGGCGGTCGGCGCCCCCGAAGCCGAGCTCGAGACCCCCGACGCGCCGAAGCCTTCCCGCGCCCAGAAGCGCGCCGAGGCCAAGCAGGCCAAAGAAGCCGAAAAGCGCAAGCGCGAGGAGCAGAAGCGTCGCGAGCGCGAGCAGATCGCCCGCAAGCAGAAACAGGCGCAGACGGAGCGCCAGCGCGGTGGCGTCATCGGCTTTCTCCTCTCCTGCTGGGCCGAGCTGCGCAAAGTCCAGTGGCCGGATCGCGACACGCTCGTCCAGGCGACCGCGGTGACGGTCCTCTTCGTCGCCGTGGCGGGCGCCTACCTCGGCGCCCTCGACAGCGCCTTCAGCTTCCTCGTCAAGCAGATCCTTTAGCCGGGATCCACAGAGAAGGGCAATCCTCAGAGATGTATCGCTGGTACGTGATCAACACCTACTCCGGGCACGAGAACAAGGTCAAGCACAACCTCGAGCACCGGGTTCAGACGATGAGCCAGAACCGCAACGTGCGCCAGGTCGTGGTGCCGACCGAGCAGGTGATGGAGCTCAACAAAGAAGGCCAGAAAGAGCCCAAGGAGAAACGGACGATGCCCGGCTACGTCCTGGTCAACATGGAGATGACCGACGACGCCTGGGGCCTGGTCAAGAACACCCCCGGGGTCACCGGCTTCGTCGGCCAGCGCGACAAGCCGGTGCCGCTCTCCAAACCGGAGGTCGACCGCCTGCTGCACCGCGAGACCGCCGAGCGGCCCCGCACCCAGGCGCAGTTCTCGATCGGCGAGTCGGTCAAGGTCATCTCCGGCCCGCTCTCCGACTTCTCCGGCGAGATCGCCGAGATCAACGAGGACGCGGCCAAACTCAAGGTGCTGGTCTCGATCTTCGGCCGCGAGACCCCCGTGGAGGTCAATTACGACCAGGTAAAGAAGATCTAGCCAGGCCCGCTACCCTCCCCGATCCGATGGCCAAAAAAGTCCTCACTCTCATCAAGTTGCAGATCCAGGCGGGCAACGCCAACCCGGCGCCGCCGGTCGGCCCCGCCCTGGGCCAGCACGGCGTCAACATCATGGAGTTCTGCAAAGCCTTCAACGCGCAGACGCAGAGCGAAGGCGGCACGATCATCCCGGTCGAGATCACCGTCTACGAGGACCGCTCCTTCGACTTCATCACCAAGACGCCGCCCGCCGCGGTGCTGATCCGCGAAGCGATCGGCATCAAAAAGGGCTCGGGCGAGCCGCACGTCAACAAAGTCGGCACGATCTCGATGGACCAGGTCCGCCAGATCGCCGAGCGCAAGATGCCCGACCTCAATGCCAACGACCTCGACGCCGCCTCGAAGATCATCGCCGGCACCGCCCGCTCTATGGGCGTCGACGTGAAATAGCCATGGCCCACGGCAAGCGCTACCGCAAACAGATCGACAAGGTGCAGCGCGAGCGCGCCTACCCGCCGGCCGAGGCCGTCGCCCTGATCAAGGAGACCGCCAGCGCCGGCTTCGACGAGACGGTCGAGTTGCACCTGCGGCTCGGCGTCAACGTGCGCCACGCCGAGGAGCAGCTGCGCGGCACGCTGGCGCTGCCGCACGGGCTCGGCAAGGACGTGACGGTCGCGGTCTTTGCCCAGGGCCAGCAGGCGCGCGACGCCGAGGCGGCCGGCGCCGACTTCGTCGGCGGTCAGGACCTGGTGGAGAAAGTGCAGGAGGGCTGGACCGATTTCGACGTGGCGATCTCGACGCCGGACATGATGAAAGGCGTCGGCCAGCTGGGCCGGGTGCTCGGCCCGCAGGGCAAGATGCCGAACCCGAAGGTCGGCACCGTCACCGACGACGTCGAGAAAGCGGTCGGCGAGTCGAAGTCGGGCAAGGTCGAATACCGCACCGATCGCCAGGCGATCATCCACATGGCGATCGGCAAGGCGAGCTTCGACCAGCAGCAGCTGCTCGACAACTGCCTGGCGGTGATCGACGAGGTGCTCCGCGCCAAGCCTTCCTCGGCGAAGGGCAAATACATCCTCTCGGCGACGCTGACCACGACGATGGGCCCCGGCATCCGCGTCGACGCCGGCAAGACCGGCGAGCGCGAGGCCGCCCCCGGGGCGCAAGCCGCCGCAGAGGCTCCGGCCGAGGCCGCACCGGAGCCGGCAACCGCCTAAACTCCCCCGCCGCGCGAACCCCAGACCACCGGCGGCCCAGCCATAAGCCCGGTGCAGGTGAGACATGAATAGAGACGAGAAGGCACAAGCCATTGAGGAGATCGCGGCCCAGATAGAGGCCGCCGAGGCGATCTTCGCGGTCGACTACCGCGGCATCAGCGTTCCGCAGGCGGCTGAGCTGCGGGGCAAATTGCGCGACGCGGACGCCAGCTTCCGCGTCGTCAAGAACCGGCTCACCAAACGCGCCGCCGAGCAGGTCGGCGAGAAGCGCCTCGGCGAGCTGCTGCAGGGCCCGACGGCCCTCGCCTTCGTCCGTGGCGACACCGCGATGGCCGCCAAGGTGATCTCGACCTTCAACAAAGAGCACGAGGTCCTCACCTTCAAGGGCGGCTTCATGGACGGGACCAGCCTCGAGGAGGACCAGTTCAAGTCGATCGCCCGCCTGCCGGCGCGCGAAGTGCTCAACGGCCAGCTGGCCGGCGTCGTCGCCAGCCCGATCACCGGCCTGGTCCGCGGTCTCGGATCGATGGTCTCCGGGCTCGCCAATCAACTTCAGCAGCTGCAAGAACAAAAGGAGAAAGAGGCCTGATGGCAACTAAAATCTCAACCGAGGATTGGATCGAGGAGCTAAAAGGCATCTCGGTGCTCGAGCTCTCCGAGCGGATCAAAGCGCTCGAGGAGGAGTTCGGCGTCTCCGCGACCGCGGTCGCGGCAGCGGCTCCGGCGGCCGCGGGCGCGCCGGGCGGCGACGGTGCCGACGGCGGCGAAGAGTCTTCGACGGTCGACGTGGTCCTGACCGAGGTCGGCGGCCAGAAGGTTCCCGTGATCAAGGTCGTTCGCGCCGCCACCGGGCTGGGCCTCAAAGAGGCCAAGGCGCTGGTCGACGAGGCCCCGAAAGCGATCAAAGAGGGTGCCGAGCGCGACGAGGCCGAGAAGATCAAAGCGGAACTCGAGGAGGCCGGAGCCACCGTCGAGCTCAAATAAAAGCGCATCGACCGCGAACGGATCCCAGGCGCAGAGCCGATCCGACGGCCGAGCACGGTCGTATGTTATTTTTCGCGGTCGCGCGCCTGTTGTCATCCCCTGCTCGCATCTGCGCTGTATCCACGTCCCTCTGACCGTCTGAGGAGTCGCCGACTTGGCACGTTCCAACGCTGCCCCCGTAACCCGTAGGAGTTTCTCCAGACTCAAGAACCCGCTCGAAGTTCCCCATCTGATCGATATCCAACGTCGCTCTTTCGAAGAGCTGACGGATCCCAAGCGGGGCGGGCTGCGGGAGACGATCAACGACATATCCCCGATTGAGGACTACACGGGGAACCTGGCGATCGTCTTCGGCGAGTTCAAGTTCGAGGAGCCGCCGCACACGATCGAGGAGTGCCGCGAGAAGGACATGACCTACTCGCGGCCGCTGACCGCAACCGTCGCCTTCCAGAACAAAGAGACGGGGGAGATCCGCGAGCAGGCCGTCTTCATGGGCGACTTCCCCTGGATGACGGACCGCGGCACCTTCATCATCAACGGCACCGAGCGCGTTGTCGTCACCCAGCTGGTGCGCTCGCCCGGCGCCTACGTGATGGCGCCCAAGGACCCCGAGAAACAGGTCTTCATCGCCAACCTGATGCCGGCCCGCGGCTCCTGGCTGGAGCTGGAAGTCGACAAAAAAGGCCGCGTCTACGTGCGCATCGACCGCAAGCGCAAACTGCCGGTCACGGTGCTGCTGCGGGCGATGGGCTACGTCGAGGACGAGCAGATCCTGAAGATGTTCGACGACTCGGTCTACCTCAAGCACACGATCGCCGGCGACACCGAAGCGACCCTGACCGAAGAGGGCGCCCTGATCGAGCTCTTCAAAAAGCAGCGTCCCGGCGAGCCGCCCTCGGTCGACGCCGCCAAAGCGCTGCTCGAGCAGCTCTTCTTCGACCCCAAGCGCTACGACCTCACCCGGGTCGGTCGCTACAAGCTCAATGCCCGGCTCGACCTCGACATCGACCTCGACAACCGGGTCCTCACCCACGACGACATCATCGCCCTGATCAAGGAGCTGGTGAGCCTGCCGAAGCTGCTCGGCATCCCCGAGGAGATCGACGAGGAGAACCCAATCAAGGACTACGCGGCGGAGGCGATCACCTACCCGCGCGAGCCGGTCGCCGAGCACCTCGACGAGTACGAGCACTTCGGCAACCGCCGACTGCGCACGGTCGGCGAGCTGATCCAGGAGGCCTTCCGGATCGGCCTCTACCGGATGGAGCGCGTGGTCCGCGAGCGGCTGACGACCGAAGACGCCGACGCGATCACCCCACAGACGATCATCAACATCCGCCCGGTCGTCGCCGCGCTGAAGGAGTTCTTCGGCTCCTCGCAGCTCTCGCAGTTCATGGACCAGACCAACTCGCTCGCCGGCCTGACGCACCGCCGCCGCCTCTCGGCGCTCGGTGCCGGCGGCCTGACCCGCGAGCGGGCGCCGATCGAGGTCCGCGACGTGCACCCGACCCACTACGGCCGGATGTGCCCGATCGAGACCCCGGAGGGCCCGAACATCGGCCTGATCGGCTCGCTCTCCTCCTACGCCCAGATCTCCGAGCACGGCTTCGTCACCACCCCCTACCGGCTGGTCAAGGACGGCGTGGTCAGCGAGGAGATCGTCCACCTGGATGCAACCCAGGAGGAGGAAATGGTGATCGCCCAGGCCAACGCCGAGGTCGACCCCAAAACCAACAAGCTGAAAGGCCCGCAGGTTCTGGTTCGCGCCGGGGAGCAGGAGTACGCCACCGCCACGCCCAAGGAAGTCGAATTGATGGACGTCTCGCCGACCCAGATCTGGTCGGTGGCGACGGCGCTGATCCCGTTCCTCGAGCACGACGACGCCAACCGGGCGCTGATGGGCTCCAACATGCAGCGCCAGGCCGTGCCGCTGCTGAAGCCCGAGCCGCCCCTGATCGGCACCGGCATGGAGCGCCGTGCCGCGGTCGACACCGGCGACGTGACCCTCGCCGAGAGCGATGGCGAGGTGATCCACGTCGACTCCGAGCAGATCGTCGTCAGCTCGGGCTCCAAGAAGACGGAGTACCCGCTGAACAAGTTCATGCGCTCCAACCAGGGGACGATCATCCACCAGCGGCCGATCGTCAAGAGCGGCCAGCAGGTGAAGGCCGGCGACGTGCTCGCCGACGGCTCCTCGACCGCGGGGGGCGAGATCGCCCTCGGCAAGAACTGCCTGGTCGCCTTCATGTCCTGGGAGGGCTACAACTTCGAGGACGCGATCATCCTCTCCGAGCGCCTCGTCAAGGACGACGAGATGACGTCGATCCACATCGAGGAGTACGAGATCGACGCCCGCACGACCAAGCTCGGCGACGAGGAGATCACCCGCGACATCCCCAACCGCTCCGAGGAGAGCCTGCGCAACCTCGACGAGCGCGGCATCGTCCGCGTCGGCGCCGAGGTCATCTCCGGCGACCTCTTGGTCGGCAAGGTGACGCCCAAGGGCGAGACCGAGCTGACCGCCGAGGAGAAGCTGATCCGCGCGATCTTCAAGGAGAAGGCGCGCGAGGTTCGCGACACCTCACTCAAAGTCCCACACGGCGAGGGCGGCGTGGTGATCGACGTGCTGACCTTTAGCCGCGACGACGGCGACGACCTGCCGCCCGGCGTCAACGACCTGGTCCGCGTCTACGTCGCGACCAAGCGCAAGATCGCCGAGGGCGACAAGCTCGCCGGCCGCCACGGGAACAAGGGTGTGATCTCGAAGATCGTGCCCGAAGAGGACATGCCGCACCTGGCGGATGGCACCCCGGTCGACGTGATCCTCAACCCGCTCGGCGTGCCGAGCCGGATGAACATCGGCCAGGTGCTGGAGACGCACCTCGGCTGGGTTGCCGGCAACGGCTGGTACGACGACGGCTCCGAGGCCTACAAGCAGGCCCACTCCGAGGAGGGCGACGGCCGCGTCTACGTGGCGACCTCGGTCTTCGACGGGGCGACCGTCGAGGACGTCGACACCGCCCTGATCGAGTGGTCGGAGGAGAACGCCGAGCGCGGCATCGACCTCGGCATCGACAAGAGCGCCCAGCCGGGTGCCCGCTGCGCCGGCGCCGTGCAGCTCTACAACGGTCGCACCGGCGAGCCCTACGAGGGCACGGTCACCGTCGGCTACATGTACATCCTCAAGCTGCTGCACCTGGTCGACGACAAGATCCACGCCCGCTCGACCGGTCCCTACTCGCTGGTCACCCAGCAGCCGCTGGGCGGCAAGGCGCAGTTCGGCGGCCAGCGCTTCGGCGAGATGGAGGTCTGGGCGCTGGAGGCCTATGGCGCGGCCTACACGCTGCAGGAGATGCTGACCGTGAAGTCCGACGACACGGTCGGCCGGGTCAAGGCCTACGAGGCGATCGTCAAGGGCGAGAACATCCCCGAGCCCTCGATCCCCGAGTCCTTCAAAGTCCTGCTGAAGGAGATCCAGAGCCTCTCGCTCGACGCCAACGTCGTCTCCGAAGGCGGCGACGTCGAGATCTCCGAGGAGGACGACGACCTCTTGAAAGCCGCCGAGGAGCTGGGCATGGACCTGACCGGCGTGCGCGCCGAGGGCTCCAACGGCGCCGCCGACGAGCAGGAGGAGCAGGTGGTCGCCGAGGGCGAGGGCGGCAGCGACGACGGAGGCGGAGGCAACGGGGCCGAGGCCGAGGCCAAAGAAGAGACGAAGGTGGAGGACTGATGATCGACATCAACAACTTCGACGCGATCGAGATCGGCCTCGCGTCCTCGAAGAAGATCCGGTCCTGGAGCTGGGGCGAGGTAACCAAGCCCGAGACGATCAACTACCGCACCCTGAAGCCGGAGAAAGACGGCCTCTTCTGCGAGCGCATCTTCGGCCCGACCAAGGACTGGGAGTGCTACTGCGGCAAGTACAAGCGGGTCCGCTACAAGGGCATCGTCTGCGAGCGCTGCGGCGTCGAGGTGACGCGCTCCAAGGTCCGCCGCGAGCGCATGGGCCACGTCGACCTGGCCGCGCCGGTCTCCCACATCTGGTTCTTCAAGGGCGTGCCGAGCCGCATCGGCTACCTGATCGACATGGCGCCGAAGGAGTTGGAGAAGGTCCTCTACTTCGCCGCTTCGATGGTTACCTGGGTCGACGAGGAAGCGCGCGACAAAGACCTCGGCAAACTCGAGAAAGAAGTCAAAAAAGTCGTCGAGAGCTACGGGGCCGAACAGCAGAAACGGACCCAGGAGCTGAGCGAGTCGCTCGAGCGGCGCGTCGCCTACCTCGAAGGCGGCGGCCAGGAGAAGTTCGACGACGATGACCACATCTGGGCCGACTCGCTGAAGCTGACCGCAACGCAGCTGCGCAAGCTGAAAGAGGACGAGCGCGGCAAGATGATCAAAGAGCTGCGCAAGACGTTCGAGGCCGAGATCGCCGACACCGAGGCCTACATCGAAGAGGCGATCGAGCGCATGGACGAAGTCTGGAAGATCTTCACCGAGATGAAGCCGAAGGACGTCGTCAACGACGAGACGGTCTTCCGCGAGCTGAAGGACCGCTTCGGCTCGCCGTTCGGCTGGGGCGAGTACTTCCGCGGCGGCATGGGCGCCGAAGCGGTGCGCGACCTGCTCGAACAGGTCGACCTCGCTGCCGAATGCGAGGAGCTGGAGCAGACGATCAACAGCTCCAAAGGCCAGAAACAGGCCCGCGCGGTGAAGCGGCTGAAGGTCGCCTCCGCCTTCCTCAACTCCGACAACAAGCCGGACTGGATGATCCTCGACTGCGTGCCGGTGATCCCGCCGGAGCTGCGCCCGATGGTGCAGCTCGACGGCGGCCGCTTCGCCACGTCGGACCTCAACGACCTCTACCGCCGGGTGATCAACCGCAACAACCGGTTGAAAAGGCTGCTCGACCTCGGCGCGCCCGAGATCATCGTCAACAACGAGAAGCGGATGCTGCAGGAGGCGGTCGACGCGCTATTCGACAACGGCCGTCGCGGCCGCCCCGTCACCGGGCCGGGCAACCGCCCGCTGAAGTCGCTCTCCGACATGCTCAAGGGCAAGCAGGGGCGCTTCCGCCAGAACCTGCTTGGCAAGCGCGTCGACTACTCCGGCCGCTCGGTGATCGTCTCCGGCCCGAGCCTGCAGCTGCACCAGTGCGGCCTGCCCAAGCTCATGGCCCTGGAGCTCTTCAAGCCGTTCATCATGGCCCAGCTGGTCGAGCGCAAAGCGGTGCAGAACATCAAGGCGGCCAAGAAGATGGTCGAGTCGATGGTGCCCGAGGTCTGGGACGTGCTCGAGGAGGTCATCCACGAGCACCCGGTGCTGCTCAACCGCGCGCCGACCCTGCACCGCCTCGGCATCCAGGCCTTCGAGCCGGTGCTGGTCGAGGGCAAGGCGATCCAGGTCCACCCGCTGGTCTGCCACGCTTTCAACGCCGACTTCGACGGCGACCAGATGGCGGTCCACGTGCCGCTCTCCGCCGAGGCCCAGGCGGAGGCGCGGGTGCTGATGCTCTCCGCCAACAACATCCTCTCGCCGGCCCACGGCGCGCCGCTGGCGACGCCGACCCAGGACATGGTGCTGGGGATCTACTACCTCACCTATGGCCCCGACGCCGAGGAGCTGGTCAAGCACGACGAGGAGCTGAAGGCCGGCAAGGGTGCCAACGGCTCGGCGCCGAAGACCTTCCGCTCCGCCCAGGAGGCCGAGCTGGTCTACGAGAACGGCGGCTGCAAGCTGCACGACTTCGCCGAGTACCGGCGGGCCGGGCACGAGCACTTCCTGACCACGGTCGGGCGGATCATCTTCAACGAGAAGATCGAGCGCGCTCTGGCCGAGGCGCTGGGCGATGAGTTCGACCCCGAGCGCTTCGAGTTCGCCAACCACGCGCTGAAGAAGCGCGACGTCAACGAGATGGTCTCCGAGCTGGTCGAGGCCTACGGCGCGCCGGCGGTCTCCGAGGTGCTCGACGCCTTCAAGGACCTCGGCTTCCACTACGCGACCCAGGCTGGGATCACCGTCTCCAAGAACAACGTCGTCTCGCCCCCCGACAAGGCCGAGATCCTCGATCGCTACGAGAAGCAGACGGCGGCGATCCAGGGCCAGTACGACGAGGGCTACATCACCGCGGAGGAGCGCCACGAGGCGATCACCTCGCACTGGAACAAAGCGACTGACGAGGTTGCCCAGGCGATGGAGGACAACCTCGACGAGCTCAACCCGATCTTCATGATGGCCAACTCGGGCGCCCGCGGGTCGTTCAAACAGATCCGCCAGCTGGCCGGGATGCGCGGCCTGATGGCCAACCCGAAAGGCGAAATCATCGAGCGGCCGATCAAGGCCAACTTCATGGAGGGCCTCTCGGTGCTCGAGTACTTCATCTCGACCCACGGCGCTCGAAAGGGCCTGGCCGATACGGCGCTGCGCACGGCGGACTCGGGCTACCTGACCCGCCGCCTGGTCGACGTCGCCCAGGACGTGATCGTCCGCGACGAGGACTGCAAGACCAAAGACCACATCGAGATGGCGCTGCGCAAGGACGACGGCTCGCTCAACGAGAACCTCCTCGGCCGTCTGGCGGCGAAAAAGTTCGAGACCAAACGCGGCCGTGAGCTGCTGAAGCGCAACCAGGAGATCACCCAGGTCGAGGTCGACACGCTCGCTGAGGCCTTTGGCGACGAAGAGGTCGCGATCCCGGTCCGCTCGACGCTCAAGTGCGACGCCGAGTCGGGCGTTTGCCGCGCCTGCTACGGCGTGGCTCCTGCCACCGGGTTCATGGTCGACATCGGCGACGCGGTGGGGATCATCGCCGCCCAGTCGATCGGCGAGCCGGGCACCCAGCTGACCATGCGGACCTTCCACACCGGCGGCGTCGCCGGCCAGGACATCACCCAGGGCCTGCCGCGCATCGTCGAGCTCTTCGAGGCGCGCAAACCGAAGGGTCTGGCGCAGATGGCCGAGGAAGCCGGCAAGGTCTCGGTCGAGGAGACCGACAAAGCGCTGAAAGCGATCATCACCGCCTCCGACGGCGAGGAGCACGCCTACAGCTTCCCGCCGCGCACCCGGCTGCACGTATCCGACGGCGAGAAGGTCGAGGTCGGCCAGCAGCTCAACGAGGGCTCGCTCTACCCGGCCGACCTGCTGGCGATCCGCGGTCGCACCGAGACCGAGCTCTACCTCGTCGCCGAGGTGCAGAAGGTCTACCGCGCCCAGGGCGTCGACATCGACGACAAGCACATCGAGCTGATCGCGCGGCAGATGCTGAAGAAGGTGCGGATCGAGTCGAAGGGCTCGACCGGCCTGCTGCCGGGCCAGCTCGAAGACCGCGGCAGCCTCAAACGGCTCAACAAGCAGGTCAAGGGAGGGGGCGGCACGGCGGCCAAAGGCGAGGAGGTCATCCTCGGGATCACCAAGGCCTCGCTGGCGACCGAGTCGTTCCTCTCGGCGGCCTCTTTCCAGGAGACGACCAAGGTGCTCACCGATGCGGCCCTGGAGGGCAAACGCGACAAGCTGGTCGGCCTCAAGGAGAACGTGATCATCGGCAAGTTGATCCCGGCCGCGACCGGCCTCAAGCACTACCGGACGCTGGCCGTCGAGCCGGCGATCCCGATCGAAGCGCCCAGCGACGAGGACCTGCTCGACGAAGACGAGCTGGCCGCCGAGCTGGGGGTCGACGGCGACGAAACGCCGGTGGAGAGTTTCGGGCCGTCGTTCGCCGAGGAGCTCGAGGAGCTGGCGCAGGAGATCGAGCAGAGCTCGGAGGACAAAGCGTAGGAAGCGGGGTGGCCCGCCCGGGCACCCCGCTTCACGGATGGCTTCTTTGCTGGCCGGCTACGGTGTTTCTTTTTCCGTTGTCCAGAGACCAGCCTGTTCGGTGTGGGCTTCGTCTTTGTAGGCTTTGCCCGAGAGCGCGCCGGAGAGTTCCATGTTCGTGCCTTCCGCCGGGATGCCGACGAGTTGGCAGCCGGCCGAGGATTTGTAACGGATCCCTCCGGCTGTGATCAGGACTGTCAGCGCTTTTTCTGTTGTGCCTTCCCCGCCGCTGTGGAAGAAGTGGATTCCCGCTTCAGTCGCGGTCTGGGGAAGCACCCGGATCGTGCAGCCGGTCGATTCCAGCCTGATTTCTTTTTCCTGTTCGCATTCGAAGTGGAGTTCGGCATGGCCGGCAAAGTCTGTCTGGCCTGTGAAGAGGTAGTCGCAGCCCACCGTTCCGACTTTGGTTTTGCCGATGGCCGAGTTGGTGCAGGTGTTTTCGTTTTTGTTGTAGACGGGGTGCACCAGGATTTCCGGGGTGCCTTTTTCCGGTTCGGCGAACGAGCCAGACGCCATCACTTCGGTGCAGCTCACCGTCGCTTTGCCCGGAATGATGAATTTCTGAACCCCTCCTTCGAAGCTCGGGTCCTGTGAGAATGTGAGCTGGCTCCCGTGCGCGTAGAACGTGTGGTCGAAGGTGCTCGCCGAGGCAACGGAGGCCCCTGCGAGGCCGAGCGCCAGCGTCGTCATCAGGACCGCTCCCGACGTTTTCAGGTTGCGGGTCATCTTTCTCTCCTCTGTCCGAGTTGCCCCGGCGCCGGGCCGAGGCGGTGAATTATCAGCGAATATAGTTGTATAGTCGAGAAGAGCTGCTGCGGCGCGAGTCGATCTCGATTGGACCCCCGGGGGCGCTCTCTCCGCTAGATTGCCTGCCGTGAGCGAGAAGGTTTGCGTGATCGGCGCGGGCAGCTCTGGGATCGCCGCCTGCCAGGTGCTGAATGCCCGCGGCATCGCCTTCGACTGCTTCGAGAAGGGTTCGAAGGTTGGTGGCAACTGGCGCTACGAAAACGACAACGGGATGTCGTCGGCCTATCGGTCACTGCACATCAACACCTCGCGGGGGCTGATGGCTTACGCGACCTATTCGATGCCGGAGGACTATCCGGACTACCCGAATCACTTCCAGATCGCCAAGTACTTCGACGACTACGTGGACCACTTCGGCTTCCGGGGGAGGATCCGGTTTCGCACCGAGGTCGTGGGGGTGCGGCCGGGCGATGGCGAGTGGGAGGTTCGCTTCGAGGGACGCGACGGGGACGGAGGGAGCGAGCGCTACCGGGCCGTGCTGGTCGCCAACGGGCACCACTGGGATCCGCGCTGGCCGGAGCCGCCCTTTCCCGGTGCCGACGCCTTCGAGGGCGAGCAGATGCACGTCCACCACTACCGCGAGCCCGACGTGCTGCGCGGCAGGCGGGTGCTGGTTCTGGGGATCGGCAACTCGGCGACCGATATCGGGGTCGAGGCCTCGCGGATCGCCGATCGCACGTTCCTGGCGATGCGGCGAGGAGCTTACGTCCTGCCCAAGTACATGAACGGCAAGCCGACCGACGAATCGGCCTCGCCGCTGCTGACTCGCTTCCCACTCTCGGTGCAGCGCTTCGTCATCGGCCGCATGCTCGGCATCACCGCCGGCGACATGACCGCCTACGGCCTGCCCAAGCCCGACCACAAGCTGCTCGAGGCGCATCCCACCGTCTCGGCCGAGCTGCTCTCTCGCCTCGGCCACGGCGACATCGAGGTCAAGCCGAACATCGACCGCTTCCCCGGCGGTCGCACGGTCCGCTTCGCCGACGCCAGCGAGGAGGAGATCGACCTCGTCGTCTACTGCACCGGCTACAAGATCAGCTTCCCGTTCTTCGACCCCGGGCTGGTCGTTGCCAAGGACAACCGGCTGCGGCTCTACCGCCGCGTCGTCTCGGTCGAGCACCCGGGGCTCTACTTCCTCGGCTTCATCCAGCCGCTCGGCGCGATCATGCCGGTTGCCGAGGCGCAGGCGGAGTGGGTGGCGGACCTGCTCGGCGGGAGCGCGGCGCTGCCCTCGGTCGCCGAGATGCGAAACGAGGTCGTCGGCTACGAGCGCAGGATGCGCAAGCGATACGTGGCGTCCAAGCGGCACACGATCCAGGTGGACTTCCACCCGTATCTGCGGGATCTGAAGAAGGAGCGGAAGAAGGCGGCGGAGCGGGTTAGGGCTTGAAGGTGGGGGAAGGGACCGGGGTGTCCCTCCCGCTTGCTGGGTTTTTCGCCGGACGCGCGGCGCCGCTCGCCGAGTGATCTGTGCGAAAAACGGGACGCCGCTGCGCGGGAGGGACACCCCGGTCCCTTCCTATCGCCGTCAAGGCCGGGGCTGGCTGGGTGCCGGGTCTCCGCTGGAGTGCCCCGAAGCTGCTGGGGCTCGGGTGCGGGCCGCGGGGACGGCGGGGGGTGGGCCGCCAGCGGTTGGGGCCGTTGCCGCCTTCCTCGGCGGCGGTGTCTTCTTCGGGGGCCTTGCTGGCCCACCAGACTAGCCAGAGGGCGCCGAAGACTGGGATCTTCAGGACTACCAGCAGGAAGAAGATGGGCCAGAACCCCTCCATCGGGTCAGTCTAGCTCGGCAGCCCACGACTCCAGCGCGGCGACGTGGGCCTCCTCGAGGCCGAGGTGGGGTTCGGTGGGGACCAGGAGGGTCGGCTCGGGACGGCGCTCGGCCCAGGCATGGCAGCTTTCGTCGAAGTTGTCGTCGACCCAGGCGACGGCCCGGCCACGGGCGTACTCGTCGAGGGCGCCGAGCTTCCAGTGGGCACCGCCCGGCCGCGCAGCCCGGTCGAAGCCGATGTGCGGGCACTCGGCCAGCCCGAGCAGCGACGGCAGATAGAAGTTCGCTTTGTCCTCCCATCCGGACGCCCAGACCATCTCGAAGCTGCTGCAGAGCCGCCTGAGGCGATCGCCGGCGGCCAGCGAGATCAGGTGGGGCACTCCGTCAACGAGTTGCAATTGCGTCTGGGCCCGATCCGGCTTCGTCTCCGAGCCGAACAGCGAGATGACGCCATCAACGTCGACAGCGAGGATTGGGCGCTCCACCAGCTCAGAATCTAAAGAGGAAGGCGCCATCGTGGCGGTGTTCGTCCAGTGGCGTCGCGCGAGGAGAGGGGCGGGGCACTCTCTCGCAGCGCGGCGGTCTCTTTTTCGCACAGATCACTCAGCGAGAGAGACAGCGCGACCGGCGAAAAAGGCAGCGCAAGAGAGGGGCACCCGTGCCCCTTCTCCCTACCACCGATAGTGGGCAAACGCCTTGTTCGCCTGCGCCATCCGGTAGATGTCGTCCTTGCGCTTCCAAGCCCCACCCTGTTGCTGGACGGAGTCGAGGATTTCGCCGGCGAGGCGCTCGGACATCGAGTACTCGCGGCGGTTGCGGGCGAAGTCGACCAGCCAGCGCACGGCCAGGGTGCGGGCGCGGCGGGCGGGCACCTCGACGGGCACCTGGTAGGTGGCGCCGCCGACGCGCCGCGAGCGCACCTCGAGCACCGGCGTCAACTGTTTGATCGCCGCCTCGAGCGCCTCGACCGCGTCGTCCTTGGAGCGCTCGCCGACGATCGCCAGCGCGTCGTAGACGATGCGCTCGGCGAGCGACTTCTTGCCGTCGTGCATGACCTTGTTGATCACCTGCTGTACGAGGCGGTTGCGGAAGCGCGCGTCGGCTTCGACCGGCCGGATCTGGGCTGCGGAGCGACGCGGCATCAGATGTTCCGGAACATCTTTAGGAAGCCTTGACGCCGTAGAGGGAGCGCGCCTGCTTGCGATCGGCGACGCCGGCCGCATCCAGAGTGCCGCGCACGACCTTGTAACGGACGCCCGGCAGATCCTTCACACGACCACCCCTGACGAGGACGACCGAGTGCTCCTGCAGGTTGTGCCCCTCGCCCGGGATGTAGGTCGTGACCTCCATGCCGTTGGTGAGGCGCACACGGGCGATCTTGCGCAGTGCCGAGTTCGGCTTCTTCGGCGTTACGGTGGCGACGCGGGTGCAGACGCCGCGCCGCTGCGGCGCCGCGACCCTCTTCTTGTTGCCCTGCCCCGACTTGAGGCCCGGCGTCGTCGTCTTCTTCTTAGGGCGCTTGCGACCCTTGCGAATAAGTTGGTTCGTGTTCGGCACGGCCGCGCATGGTAGCGGGCCGCCGCTTTGGGGGCGAGGACGAGCAGCATCCCGCCCAGCATCAGCCCGGCAGCCGCGGCGACCTGGGTGTAGAAGCCGTCGAGCAGCACCGCCGTCGCCCCGGAGAAGCGCGAGCTGAAAGCGCCGGCGTCCTGGCCCGCCGGCAGGTCGACCAGCAGCACGACCGTCAGGCTCACTCCCCCGAGCGCAAAGACAAGCCACCCCAGTCTCCGACGCCGCCACCGCCGAGTTGCCGGTTTCTCGCGGTTATCCGGAGAAACCGGCAACTCGGCGGTGGGGAGGGCCGCTACCGCCAGGGCGGCGGCGAGCAGCGCCACCACCACCAACAGGTAGGCGTGCGCTTGGCCGGCGACCTCGGTGCCGGTGGTGGGAGCGTTGGCCCCCGGCAGGCTGGCGTAGCCCGCCCGCCCGATCTCCACCGTGCGGTAGTCGACGAACTGCGCCACCGCCAGGCAGGCGGCAGCGCCGAGGATCGCCAGGCAGATACCCCGCTCGGGCGTCAGCACCCCGCTGGCGCTCGTCGCCGCCCGGACCGCTGCCGTGCGTCCGCGCAGCAGCGCCCTTTCGAGCCGCGCAAGGGCGCGGAATACCAGCCGCGCAGGGGGCCGCGCCCGGCGCCCGGCCCACCGCCGCCAGCGCAGCGCTCGCCCCCGAAAGCGGCGGCCAAGGCGCGCCAGCGCCGGCCAGGCGCGGACCAGCTGCCGATCGACCGCGCGGTCGATCCGCCGGGTGAGTGCTTCCAGTCGCACCCGGGCGACCAGCCGGCGCCGCCGCAGCGCGGGGCCGGCACGCTTCGCTGCGAGGCTGCGGACGCGGGCGATGCGGCGCCGCGTCGCTGCTATCATCGCGCGTCGCTCAGGCTTCTTTTTGGCAGTACGTTTCGCCGGGCCCGCAAGGGCCTTTTTCGTGCCCCGACGGCGGTCCGCGCCCGAAGGCTCCCGTTTCCCTCGTCCCCTTCTCAACACGACAACCTTAAGGCCATGCCACGCAGCTTCCCTCTAGAGAAAACCCGCAACATCGGGATCATGGCGCACATCGACGCCGGTAAGACGACGACGACCGAGCGCATCCTCTACTACACCGGCCGCACCCACAAAATCGGCGAGGTGCACGAGGGCGCCGCGGTGATGGATTGGATGGAGCAGGAGCAGGAACGCGGCATCACGATCACCTCCGCCGCAACCGCCTGCGAGTGGCTGGGTCACCGGATCAACATCATCGATACGCCCGGCCACGTCGACTTCACGGTCGAGGTCGAGCGCAGCCTGCGCGTCCTCGACGGCGCGATCGCCGTCTTCGACGCCGTCGCCGGGGTCGAGCCGCAGTCAGAGACCGTCTGGCGCCAGGCCGACAAGTACCGCGTGCCGCGCTTCGCCTACGTCAACAAGATGGACCGCACCGGCGCCGACTTCTTCAACGCCGTGCAAACGATGAAGGACAGGCTCGGCGCCAACCCGCTGCCGATCCAGCTGCCGATCGGCAGCGAGGGCGACTTCGTCGGGGTCGTCGACCTGGTCGAGATGAAGGCGCTGGTCTGGAAAGACGAGCTCGGCACCGAGTTCGAGACGGTTGAGATTCCGGCCGACCTCGCCGACCAGGCCGAGGAATACCGGACCCAGCTGATCGAGGCCTGCGCCGACTACGACGACGAGCTGATGGAGGCGTACCTGGCCGAGGAGGAGATTCCGCATGATCGGATCGCGAAGTCCCTGCACAGCGCTTGCCTCGACACCAAGGTGACCCCGGTCTTGTGTGGCTCCTCTTTCAAAAACAAGGGAGTGCAGCCGTTGCTCGACGCGGTCGTCGAGCTGCTGCCCTCGCCGCTCGAGGTCCCTCCGGTCGCCGGCCTCATCCCGGCCGGCAAGGGAGAAGACGAGCCGACCGAGGCCGAGCGCCCCGCCGACGACAGCGGGCCCTTCGCGGCGCTCGCCTTCAAGATCATGACCGACCCCTACGTCGGCAAGCTCACCTACTTCCGCGTCTATTCGGGCAAGCTCGAGGCCGGCGGTCGCGTACTCAACGTCTCGACCGGCAAGACCGAGCGGATCGGGCGGTTGCTGATGATGCACGCCAACAGTCGCGAGGAGATCGAGGAGGTCTACTCGGGCGACATCTGTGCAGGGGTCGGCCTCAAGGAAACGAGCACCGGCGACACCCTGGCTGCGCCCGACGCCCCGATTGCCCTCGAGAGCATCGAATTTCCCGAGACGGTGATCGCGGTCGCGATCGAGCCGAAAACGAAAGCCGACCAGGAGAAGATGGGGACCGCCCTGCAGCGCCTCGGCGAGGAGGATCCGACCTTCCGGATCGAATCCGACGAGGAGACCGGGCAGACCCTGATCCACGGGATGGGCGAGCTGCACCTCGAGGTGATTGTCGATCGCATGCTGCGCGAGTTCAAAGTCGACGCCAACGTCGGCAAGCCGCAGGTCGCCTACCGCGAGACGATCCGCAAGGACGCCAAGAAGGTCGAGGCGCGCTTCGTTCGCCAGACCGGCGGCCGCGGCCAGTTCGGCCACGTCGTGATCAACGCCGAGCCGGCCCCCGGCGAGGGCTTCGTCTTCGAGAACAAGATCAAGGGCGGCGTCATCCCCGGCGAGTTCATCGGCCCGACCGAGCAGGGCATCAAGGAGGCGCTCGAGAACGGCGTCAAGGCCGGCTACCCGATGGTCGACGTCAAGGTCGAACTGATCGACGGCTCCTCGCACGACGTCGACTCCTCGGAGATGGCGTTCAAAATCGCCGGCTCGATGGCGATCCAGGATGCCGCCCGCAAGGCCAACCCGGTCCTGCTGGAGCCGGTGATGGCGGTCGAGGTCGTCACCCCCGAGGACTTCCTCGGCGACGTGATCGGCGACCTCTCGCGACGTCGCGGCAAGGTCCAGGGCCAGGAGCAGCGTGGCAACGCGCTCGCCGTCCAGGCCTTCGTGCCGCTCGGGGAGATGTTCGGCTACGCCACCGATCTGCGATCCTCGACGCAGGGCCGTGCCACGTACACGATGCAGTTCGAGCGCTACGAGGAGGTGCCCGGCAACATCGCCGAAGAGATAGTCGAGCACCGTTCGGGCGAGCCGGTGGGAGCAGCCACGTGAATCTGGCTATATTTCCCCGGTTGCCCGCAGACAGCAGCGCGACCGGCTGTCCGGAAATTCCACACGAACTTAGACACCAAGCCAGACAGAACCACGACTTCGAAAGGTAGAACGGAGAGAGATGTCAAAGGAGAAGTTCGAGCGCGACAAGCCGCACGTGAACGTCGGCACGATCGGTCACATCGACCACGGCAAGACGACGCTGACGGCCGCGATCACCACGACGCTCTCCGGCAAAGGCGATACCGAGGCCAAGAGCTTCGAGGAGATCGACAACGCGCCTGAGGAGAAGGAGCGCGGGATCACGATCGCGACCTCGCACGTCGAGTACGAGACCGAGAACCGGCACTACGCCCACGTCGACTGTCCGGGCCACGCCGACTACGTGAAGAACATGATCACCGGTGCGGCGCAGATGGACGGCGCGATCCTCGTCGTCTCGGCCGCCGACGGCGTCATGCCGCAGACCCGCGAGCACATCCTGCTGGCCCGTCAGGTGAACGTCCCGCACGTCGTCGTCTTCCTCAACAAGATCGACCAGGTCGACGACGAGGAGCTGGTCGAGCTGGTCGAGGAGGAGGTCAAGGACCTGCTCAACGAGTACGACTTCCCCGGCGACGACACGCCGATCGTCAAAGGCTCGGCGCTGAAAGCGCTGGAGGGCGACGAAGACGCGCAGAAGGCGATCTTCGAACTGGCCGAAGCGCTCGACTCCTACATTCCGGAGCCGGTCCGCGAGCTGGACAAGCCGTTCCTGATGCCGATCGAGGACATCTTCTCGATCACCGGCCGCGGCACCGTCGCCACCGGCCGCGTCGAGCAGGGAATCGTCAACACCGGCGACGAGGTCGAGATCGTCGGCATCAAGGACACGACGAAAACGACCGTCACCGGGGTCGAGATGTTCCGCAAGATCCTCGACCAGGGCCAGGCGGGCGACAACATCGGCGCCCTGCTGCGCGGCACCAAGCGCGAGGAGATCGAGCGCGGTCAGGTGCTCTGCAAGCCGGGCTCGATCACCCCGCACACCAAGTTCAAAGCCGAGGTCTACTGCCTGAAGAAGGAGGAGGGTGGCCGACACACGCCGTTCTTCTCCGGCTACCGGCCTCAGTTCTATTTCCGCACGACCGACGTGACCGGGATCGCCAACCTCCCCGAGGGGACCGAGATGGTGATGCCGGGCGACAACGTCGAGATGACGATCGAGCTGATCCAGCCGATCGCGATGGACCAGGGTCTGCGCTTCGCGATCCGCGAGGGTGGCCGGACCGTTGGTTCGGGGGTCGTCGCGGACATCATCGAGTAACCCAGCATCAGGGCGGGCATTCGCCCGCCCTCGCCGCTCGCGCGGCGAGAAAACTAAAAGGACATACGACCAGGGGGCGGCGCCCCACCACCAGGGGGCGGCGCCCTTTCGGCGCGCTAGAGGCGCAGAAAGAACAAAGAAAGAAAACACCGTGGCGACGATCGCGGCACAGAAAATCCGGATCCGACTGAAGGCGTACGACCACGACGCCATAGATCGGGCTGCCCGCGAGATCGTCGAGACCGCGGAGCGCACCGGCGCCACCGTCTCCGGCCCGGTGCCGCTGCCGACCGAGAAAAACGTCTACTGCGTGATCCGCTCGCCGTTCAAGGACAAGGACTCGCGCGAGCACTTCGAGATCCGCACCCACAAGCGGTTGATCGACATCCTCCAGCCGTCGCCGAAAACCGTCGACTCGCTGCAGCGCCTCGACTCGCTGCCGGCCGGCGTCGACATCGAGATTCGTCTGTAGATCATGGCGGCGATCCTCGGCAAGAAGCTCGGCATGACGCAGGTCTTCCGCGAGGACGGCACGGTCGTCCCGGTCACGGTGATCGAGGCTGGTCCCTGCAAGGTGACCGCCGTCCGCGATGCCGAGCGCGACGGCTATGCCGCCGTGCAGCTCGCCTTCGGCGAGGTCAAGGAGGGAAAGCTCAGCAAGGGCGAGCAGGGCCACCTGAATAAGGCCGGCGCGCCGCCGATGCGCCACCTGGTCGAGTTCCGCGACGAGGACCTCGGCGCCGAGGAGGGCCCCAAGGTCGGTGACGACGTCACCGTCGAGTCCTTCGAGGCGGGCCAGAAGGTGAAAGTCTCGGGCGTGTCGATCGGCAAGGGTTTCCAGGGCGGGATCAAGCGCCACAACTTCAGCCGCGGTCCGGTCACCCACGGCTCGCACAACGTGCGGGCGCCGGGCTCGATCGGCGCCAGCGCCTTCCCCGGCCGCGTCTTCAAAGGGATGCGGATGCCGGGTCAGATGGGCAACAAGCGCACCACCCAGCGCGGCCTCGAAGTCGCCGACGTCGACGCCGAGCGCAACCTGCTGCTGGTCAAGGGCTCGGTGCCCGGCTCGCGCAACGCCCTGGTCGAGGTGAGGACCGATGGCTAAAGCGGCCGTGCTCGGCAAGACGACCAAAGCCGACCTGCCGAAGGAGCTCTTCGCCGAGCCCTTCCACCAGTCGCTGGTTCACGAGACGGCGCGCGCCGATCTGGCCGCCCGCCGCCGCGGCACCGCCTCGACCCTGACCCGCGGCGAGGTCTCGTTCACCACCGCAAAGGCCTGGCGGCAGAAGGGCACCGGCCGCGCCCGTGCCGGCACGCTCGGCGTGCCGAACCGCTTCGGCGGTGGCGTCGCCTTCGGCCCCAAGCCGCGCACCTACACCGTCAAGGTGAACCGCAAGGCCCGCCGCAAGGCGATGCGGGCGGCCCTCTCGGTCCACGCCGAGCGGGGCAGCGTCGCTGTGCTCGACACCGGCCCCTTCGACGCGCCTTCGACCAAAGCCGCGGCCGAGGCATTGCGCAAATGGGGCGCCCGGCAGCCGACCCTGGTCGTGCTCGAGGCCGAGGAGACCGGCGCCGTGAAGAGCTTCCGCAACCTCCAGCGGGTGACCGTCGCCGAGGTCGGGGCGATCGGCGTCGCCGACGTGATCGGTGCCGCCTCGCTGGTCGTTTCCGAAGCTGCCCTCGCCAAGCTGAAGGAGAGGCTCGGCTGATGGACGCCCGCAACATCATCGTCCGCCCGGTCGTCTCGGAGAAGAGCTACGCGCTGATCGCCGAGGGCAAGTACACCTTCCGGGTCGACGATCGCGCCCACAAGACGCAGATCGCCGCCGCCGTTGAAGAGATCTTCGATGTCGCCGTGGCCGGCGTGCGGACCGCCAAGGTGCGCCCCAAGCCGAAGCGTCGCGGCCTCAGCGTGGGTCGCACGCGGGGCTGGAAGAAGGCGATCGTCCAGCTCGCCCCCGGCGAGCGCATCGAGCTGTTCGAGGGTGCCGAGACGGCCTAGGGAGACAGAGATGCCGAACCGCAAAACCAAACCGACCAGCCCCGGGCGCCGCTTCGCGACCTACCCGCTGCGCGAGCAGCTGACCGCCTCGGAGCCCGAGCGCAAGCTGACCGAGGGGCTGCGCAAGTCCGGTGGTCGCAACGCCAACGGCCGGGTTACCGCCCGCCACCGGGGCGGCGGCGCCAAGCGTCGCTACCGCAAGATCGACTTCAAGCGCCGCAAGGACGGGGTGCCGGCCCGCGTCGCCTCGATCGAGTACGACCCCAACCGCAGCTGCTACATCGCCCTGCTCAACTACGCCGATGGTGAGAAGAGCTACATCCTCGCCCCGGCCGGGCTCTCGGTCGACGACCGCGTCCAGTCCGGTCCCGGCGCCGACATCAAACCCGGCAACGCGCTCGAGCTGAAGGACATGCCGACGGGCACGATCGTCCACAACGTCGAGCTGACCGCGGGCCAGGGCGGCAAGATGGGCCGCGCCGCCGGTACCGCGATCCAGCTGGTCGCGAAGGAGGGCGAGATGGTGACGCTGCGGCTGCCCTCCACGGAGATGCGGATGGTCCGCGCCGAGTGCCGCGCGACCGTTGGTCCGCTCTCCAACGCCGAGCACCAGAACATCAAGGTCGGCAAGGCCGGCCGCAGCCGCCACAAGGGCAAGCGCCCGCAGACGCGCGGCGTGGCGATGAACCCGGTCGACCACCCGCACGGCGGCGGCGAGGCGCACCACACGCCCGGCGGCCACCCGGTCACCCCGTGGGGCAAGCCGACCCTCGGCTACCGCACCCGCAAGAAGGGCAAGCAGTCCGACCGCTACATCGTTCGCGGCCGTCGCCGTGGGAAGAAGAAGCGCTGATGGGTCGCTCGACCAAAAAGGGGCCGTGGGTGGAAGCGGCGCTGATGAAGCGGATCTCGGCGATGAACGACTCCGGCCAGAAACAGATGGTCAAAACCTGGTCGCGGACCTCGACGATCTTCCCCGACATGGTCGGCCACACGATCGCCGTCCACGACGGCCGCAAGCACGTCCCGGTCTTCATCTCCGAGTCGATGGTCGGCCACAAGCTCGGCGAGTTCGCGCCGACCAGGACCTTCCGCTCCCACTCCGGCACCGGCAAGGGCGAGTAGCGATGGCCGACGAGAAGACCAGCACCAAAAAAGCTAAAAAAGCAGCTTTGAAAAAAGCAGCCTCGAAACCGGCTGCGAAAAAAGCGAAAGCCGACAAAGTCGAGTCGAAAAAAGACGCGGGAAAAGCCGCACCGAAAAAAGACTCAGGCAAAAAAGCAACGCCGAAAAAAGAGCCGGCCAAAAAAGCCGCTCCGAAAGCCAAGCCCGCTCCGATCGTCGTCCGCGCCAGTTCGCGCTACGTGCGCGTCGCGCCACGCAAGGCGCGGCTCGTCGCCGACCAGGTGCGCGGTCTGCAGATCGATCGTGCACGGGCGCTGCTGCAGTTCTCGCCCCGCGGCGCCGCGCGCGACATCGGCAAGCTGATCGAGTCGGCTGCTTCGAACGCCGAAAACAACCACGATCTCGTCGCCGACGAGATGCGGGTCGCCGAGATCACCGTCGACGAAGGCCCCACCCTGCGCCGCTTCCGGCCGCGCGCCCTGGGGCGGGCCACCCCGATCAATAAGCGGACCAGCCACATCGCCGTGGCGCTCAGTCCGGAAGAGGAGGCCTGAGGGAATGGGACAGAAGATCCACCCCGGCGGCTTCCGCGTCGGCTACATCCAGGACTGGAAATCGAACTGGTTCGACGAGAAGGGCTTTGCCGACGTCCTCGAGGAGGACTTGCGGATCCGCGAGCACATCGAGGGGAAACTGGCCCACGCCGGACTCTCCGACATCACGATCGAGCGGCGCGGCGAGGTCTCGGTCGACATCCACACTGCTCGCCCGGGCATCGTGATCGGCAAATCGGGCAGCGAAGTCGACGCCCTGCGCAAGGAGCTGCACAAGCTGACCGGCAAGCCGGTGAAAGTGAACATCCGCGAGGTCAAACGGCCAGAGCTCGACGCCAGCCTGGTGGCTCAGTCAATCGCCGAGCAGCTGCAGAACCGGGTTGCCTTCCGGCGGGCGATGAAACGCGCCCTGACCTCGGCGATGCGCTCGGGCGCTAAAGGCGTGAAGCTGCAGGTCTCCGGCCGCCTCGGCGGTGCCGAGATGGCGCGCACCGAAAGCTACTCCGACGGCCGCGTGCCGCTGCATACGCTGCGCGCCAACATCGATTACGGCTTCTACGAGGCGCGCACCACCGCCGGGCGGATCGGCGTCAAATGCTGGATCAACAAGGGCGAGGTGATGCCCGAGGGCTTCCGCTCCGACCAGATCCCGGCTGACGGCGAGCAGCAGGGCGGCCAGCGCGGCGGCCGTCCAGGCGACCGCGGCGGGCGACCGGGAGATCGCGGCGGCCGTGGCCGTGGGGGAGGTGGTCGCTGATGCTGATGCCGAAGCGGGTCAAGCACCGCAAACAGATGCGCGGCCGGATGCGCGGCTATACGAAGGGCGGCAGCTCGGTCGCCTTCGGCGAGTACGGCCTGAAGGCCATCGACCGCGGCTGGATCACCAACCGCCAGATCGAGGCCGCCCGCGTGGCGATGACCCGCAAGATCAAACGTGGCGGCAAGGTTTGGATCAACGTCTTCCCCGACAAGCCCTACACGAAAAAGCCCGCCGAGACGCGGATGGGCTCGGGCAAGGGCAACCCGGAGGGCTGGGTCGCCGTGGTCAAGCCCGGCAAGGTGATGTTCGAGCTGGCCGGCGTCCCCGAGGACCTCGCCCGCGAGGCACTGCGCCTGGCCGGTCACAAGCTCCCGGTGAAGACGAAATTCGTGATGCGCGAGGGGGCCGAGGCGTGATGAAGGCTGCCGAGGCGCACAACCTGAAAGACGACGAGTTGGTGGCGAAGCTGATCGACGCCAAGCAGGAGGCTTTCAACCTGCGGTTCCGGCACGCGACGGGCGAGCTGGAGAACACGTCGGGGCTGAGCCGGTCGCGGCGGGATATCGCGCGGCTGCTGACCGTTGCCAAGGAGCGGGGGATCGATGTCGAGAGAGAGCTGAAGAGATGACGGACGACGAGCAGAAAAAAGAGACTCAGGACGAAACCTCTCAGGACGAGAGCGCCGACGCTGCGGGTCCTGTCGCGGGGGAGGACGCCTCCTCCTCGCAAGCAGCGGAGGAGACTCCCACCCCCACGCCACCCGCAGAGGAGGCGTCCGGGTCCAGCGACGACACCCCCCAAGCGGAGGAGCAAGCTGAAGAGGCTCCGGCCGAGGAGGCTGAAGCCCCGGCCGCTGAGGAGAAAGCTGCGGAGCCTCCTGCTGAGGCTGAGCCGAACCCGGAGGATGAGCTTCCTTGGAAGGAGAAGCGGCGGCTCGAGAGGTCGCGCCAGCCCCATGAGGCCAAGCCGCAGCAGAGCCCTGAGGAGCGGAAGGCCGCTCGGTTGGCTGAGCGCAAGCGCCGGGCTGCCGAACGGCGCAAGGAACGGGCTGCCGCCAAGGGCAAGAAGACTGCTGGGACGGGGACTCCGCCCGCCGAGAAGGACGCCGTGGCGGCGAAGGTCCGCCAGGGGATCGTCGTTTCCGACAAGGGGCAGAAATCGATCACCGTGCGGGTCGACATCGTGCGGCGGCACCCGACCTACGAGAAGGTGATCCGCCGCTCGCGGACGCTGCACGCGCACGATGAGCGCAACGAGGCCGGCGAGGGCGACGTGGTGCGTATCGTCGAGACGCGACCGCTTTCCAAGACCAAGCGCTGGCGCCTGGTCGAGGTCTTGGAGAAGGCAAAGTAGGGAACGCGAACGATGATCCAGCAAGAGTCACGTCTAAAAGTCGCCGACAACTCGGGCGCCCGCGAGATCCTCTGCATCCGCGTCAAAGGGGGCTCGCACCGCCGCTACGCCGGGGTCGGCGATGTGATCACCGCGACGGTCAAACAGGCCAGCCCGCAGGGCGGCGTGCGTAAGGGCGAGGTCGTGCAGGCGGTCGTCGTCCGCACCCGCAAGCAGCTCGGCCGCTCCGACGGCACCTACATCTCTTTCGACGAAAACGCCGCCGTGCTGATCGACCCGGCCAGCAACAACCCGCGTGGCACCCGCATCTTCGGCCCGGTCGCCCGCGAGCTGCGCGACCGCAACTTCATGAAAATCGTCTCGCTGGCGCCGGAGGTCCTCTGATGGCGAAGTCGATGCGGATCAGAACCGACGACCAGGTGAAGGTGGTCGGCGGCAAGGACGCCGGCAAGACCGGGCGCGTCACCCGAACCGAGCCGAAGAAGGAATTCGTCTACGTCGAGGGCCTCAACATGGTCAAGCGGCACGAAAAACCGCGCCCCACCCAAAACGTGCAGAAAGCCGGTCAGCAGCTCGGCGGCATCGTCGACAAGGAGGGGCCGATCCACGTCTCCAACGTGATGCTGCTCGACCCCAAAGACAACAAGCCGACGCGGATCGGCATGCGCCGCGACAAAGGCGGCAAGCGCGAGCGTTACGCGAAGCGGAGCGGGGTGTCGCTCTGATGGAGGCCGCCGTGACCACCCAGTCGCAGGCCGCCCCGCCGCCGCGCCTGCGCGAGCGCTACGAGCAGGAGATCAAACCCGCGCTGATCGAGAAGTTCGGCTACACGACGCCGATGCAGGCACCGCGCCTGCAGAAGATCGTGCTCAACATGGGCGTCGGCGAGGCCCGCCAGAACGCCAAACTGCTCGAGGCCGCGCAGAGCCAGCTGGCGACGATCGCCGGCCAACAGCCGAATGTGCGCCGGGCACGCAAGTCGATCGCCTCCTTCAAAGTCCGCGAGGGGATGCCGGTCGGCCTCTCGGTGACGCTGCGGCGTGCCCGCATGTGGGAGTTCCTCGACCGCCTCTGCTCGATCGCCGTGCCGCGCATTCGCGATTTCCGCGGCCTCAACCCGCGCTCCTTCGACGGCCGCGGCAACTACTCGATGGGCGTCAAGGAGCAGCTGATCTTCCCGGAAATCGACTACGACTCGATCGACGAGGTGCGCGGCCTCGACGTGACGATCGCGACCTCCGCCCAGACCGACGTCGAGGCCTTCGAGCTGCTGCTGCGACTGGGGATGCCGTTCGCCAAAGAGGGCCGGCCCGGAGGGGCGGACGTCGAGGCGGAAGAGGCGGCCGAGGAGGAGAAGCGGAAAGAGGAGGCGCGCCTGCGGGCCGAGGCCGAGCAGGCGGCGCTGGAGCAGCTGAAAGAGGAGAACCCCGAGGCCTACGAAACCGCCCGGCCGGCGGGTCCTGACGACGAGGAGGGCACCCCCTCCTCGTCGGAGGGGGAACCCACCTCGCCGTCTCCCGCCGGAGGGGCCGATGCCGAGGACGGGAAAGCTGAGAAGGAGAAATCTGATGGCTAAGACTTCGATGAAGGTGAAGCAGAGCCGCAAGGCCAAGTTCAAGAGCCGCGAGTACCACCGCTGCCGCCGCTGCGGGCGGCCGCGCGGCTACTTCCGCAAGTTCGGCCTCTGCCGGATCTGCCTGCGCGAGGCCGCCCACGAGGGCTACATCCCGGGAATGACCAAGTCGAGCTGGTGAGGACGCCAGGAGGATCAACAGGATCATGCTGAACGACCCGATAGCCGACTACTTGACCCGGATCCGCAACGCGATCGGCGCTGGCCACGACGAGGTCAGCATCCCCGCCTCGCGGCTCAAGGAGGAGATGTCCCGCATCCTCAAGGAGCAGGGCTACATCCGCGACTACTCGCGTGAGCCCGCCCGCGTCGGCGAGGCGATCCGGATCCGCCTCAAGTACACCGAGGACCGCCGCCCGGTGATCGCCGGGCTGGAGCGGATCTCGCGCCCAGGACGGCGCCGCTACGTCGACCACAAGCAGGTACCGCGCGTCGACGGCGGTACCGGGACCGCGATCGTCAGCACTTCGGTCGGCGTGATGACCGGCCACGAAGCGAAGCAGAGGGGCGTCGGCGGCGAGGTCGTCGCCTACGTATGGTGAGCAGATGTCTCGCATTGGAAGAAAGCCGATCCCAGTGCCCGAGGCCGTGACGGTCGAGGTCGCCCCTGGGCGCGTCGCCGTCAAGGGGCCGAAGGGCGAGCTGAGCCAGGTCCTCTCCACCGACATGAAGGTCGAGCAGGAGAACGGCACGGTCGTCGTCTCCCGGCCGACCGACCGCGGCGAGCACCGCGCCCTGCACGGCCTCACCCGCAGCCTCATCGCGAACATGGTCGAAGGCGTCACCGAGGGCTTCGAGAAGCGGCTCGAAATCCAGGGCGTCGGCTACCGCGCGGCGCTGAAGGGCAAGAACCTCGAGCTGGCGCTGGGCTACTCCCACCCGGTCTCGGTCGAAGCGCCGGAGGGGATCGAGTTCGAGGTGCCGCAGCCGACCGAGATCGTGATCCGCGGAATCGACAAGCAGCTAGTCGGCCAGGTGACCGCCGATATCCGCAAGCGGCGCCCCCCGGAGCCCTACAAGGGCAAGGGCATCCGCTACCGCGACGAGCACGTGATGCGCAAGGTCGGGAAGCGGGCATAGGGATGACCGTTATCAGCAAGCGCCAGGCGCGCCTGCGCCGCCGCCGCCGGGTTCGCGCCCGCATCGTCGGCAGCGTCGAGCGCCCGCGCCTCTCCGTCTACCGCTCCAACCGCGGCGTCTTCGCCCAACTTGTCGATGACGCAAAGGGTCACACGCTGGCGGCCGTCAACTGGACCGAGCCGGAGTTGCGCAAGCTCTCGGCGGCCGCGCAGGCCAAGCGGGCCGGCGAGCTGCTGGCCGAGCGCGCCAAGGCGGCCGGGATCGAGACTTGCGTCTTCGACCGCGGCGGCTACCAGTTCCACGGCCGCGTCAAGGCCCTCGCCGAGGGTGCTCGCGAGGGGGGACTGAAGTTCTGATGGCCGACCGTTCGCTACCTTCCCTGATCGCATGAAGGGCATGGACATGACCAATGTGGAGACGGTCAGCCCGCGGGGGCTGGATCTCCAGGAGCGGGTGATCGAGATCAACCGCGTCGCCAAGGTGGTCAAGGGCGGCCGGCGCTTCTCCTTCACGGCGCTGGTCGCCGTCGGCGACGAAGAGGGCGTGGTCGGGATCGGCTACGGCAAGGCGCGCGAGGTGCCGCTGGCGATCCAGAAGGCGGTCGAGAACGCGCGCAAGAGCCTGATCCGTGTGCCCAAATACGGGCAGACGCTGACCCACAAGATCATCGGTCGCTACGGCGCCGGGCACGTCGTGCTGCGGCCGGCCAGCCCCGGTACCGGCGTGATCGCCGGCGGCGGGGTGCGGGCCGTGCTCGAGCTGGGCGGCGTCCGCGACGTCCTCACGAAGAGCATCGGGACGCAGAACCCGATCAACCTGGTGAAGGCGACGATGGATGGGCTGGTGCGGTTGCGGCGACCCGAGGAGGTCGCCGAGCTGCGGGGATTGACCGTGGCGCAGGTGCTCGGGGTGCAAAAGACTGACGGACCAGGCGCCACGGCTGCGGGTCCTGTCACGGCAGGGGACCCACCTCCCCCTGCGGTAGCTAAAGCTTCCTCGGGGGAGGTCCCCCCTACCGTGCCACCCGCAGCAGAGGCGTCGGGTTCTGACGATGTTGCGCCAGCCGCAGAGGCGAGCGCCCCGGCCGTTGAGGAGAAAAAAGCTGCTGAGGCTCCGGCCGAGGCGGTTCCGGCCCCCGCCGAGGAGGCGAAAGCTGCTGAGGAGCCGAAAGCTGAGGAAGCTTCGTGACCGCGGTCAAGATCAAGCAGGTTCGGTCCGCTAACGGGTCCAACCCGAGCCAGAAAGCTACGCTGGCTGCGCTGGGGCTCGGCAAGATCGGGCGGGCTGTGGAGCGGAGGGACTCGCCGCAGCTGCAGGGGCAGATTCGGGTCGTTTCTCATCTGGTCGAGGTGAACGGTGGCTGAGAAAGCTTCTAAGGAGACTGCGCGCAGCGAGGAGATCGGGCTCCATAACTTGAAGCCGAAGCCGGGGTCGCGGCACTCGCGCCGGCGGGTCGGGCGCGGCGAGGGCTCTGGGCTCGGGAAGACCTCGGGGCGCGGGCACAAGGGGGCCGGGTCGCGGTCCGGTGCCAAGCGCAAGGCCGGTTACGAGGGCGGGCAGAACCCGATCCACATGCGGATGCGAAAGCTGCGCGGGCCGCATAAAAAGCAGTCGATGCCTTTCGAGAACTTCCGCACCTCGACCCAGCCGGTCAACGTCGGCGACCTCGAGGAGCGCTTCGACGCGGGGGTCGAGGTCAATCCCGGCTCGCTCAAGGAGAAGGGCCTGGCGACACGCAAAGACCCGGTCAAGGTTCTCGCCCGCGGCGAGATCTCCAAGAAGCTCGAGGTCCACGCCCACGCTTTCAGTGCGGCGGCACGGCAGAAGATCGAGGCTGCTGGCGGTTCCTGTCACACTCTGGAGCCGTAATGCTCAGGACTATTGCGAACGCTTTCAGCGTCGCGGACATCCGCAAGAAGCTTGCCTTCACGGCGGCGATGCTGCTGCTCTACCGGCTCGGTGCCTATATCCCCGCGCCGGGCGTCGACATCGAAGCCGTCAAGGAACTCAACAGCAACTTCGCCGGCAGCAACATCCTCGGCTTCCTCAACCTCTTCTCGGGCGGCGGCCTCTCGCGGCTCTCCCTCTTCGCGCTGGGGATCATGCCCTACATCACCGCCTCGATCATCCTGCAGCTGCTGACCGTGGTCGTGCCCTCGCTGGAGAAACTGCAGAAAGAAGGCGAGGTCGGGCAGCAGAAGATCACCCAGTACACGCGCTACCTGACGGTCGGGTTGGCCTTCGGCCAGTCGGTCGGCTACGTCCTCCTCTTTCGCTCCTTCGGCGGCCAGGCGGGTACCGGCAACGCCCTCGCGGCCCTCAGCGGCGCCAAAGTCCTGCTGATCGTGATCTGCCTGACCGCGGGCTGCACCCTGCTGATGTGGCTGGGCGAGCTGATCACCCAGCGCGGCATTGGCAACGGCATCTCGTTGATGATCTTCGCCTCGATCGTCTCCGGCATACCGGGCGGCCTGCAGGCCTGGTGGACGAATCCGGACCAGGTCTTCGTCGTGATGATGCCCTTCATCGCCCTTGCCGTGATCCTGGCGATCGTCTTCGTCCAGGAGGGTCAGCGGCGGATCCCGGTCCAGTACGCGAAACGGGTGGTCGGCCGCAAAATGACCTCCGGCGGCTCGACCTACCTGCCGCTGCGGGTCAACATGGCCGGCGTCATCCCGGTGATCTTCGCCGCCTCGATCATGGCCTTCCCGCCGACCATCGGGCAGTTGCTCAACACGCCGGCGGCGCTCGACTTCGCCGCCTTCTTCAGCCCCAACGGCTGGGCCTACGTAGCCGGCGAGATCTTCTTCATCATCGTCTTCACCTACTTCTACACGGCGGTCACCTTCAACCCCGTCGACCAGGCCGACAACCTGAAGAAATACGGCGGTTTCATCCCGGGCGTGCGGCCCGGGAGGCCGACGGCGGAGTACCTCGATCGCATCCTCTCCCGCCTGACCTTCCCCGGGGCGCTCTACCTTGGGGCGGTGGCGGCGCTGCCGACGATCCTGATCAGCCAAACCTCGGCCAACTTCTACTTCGGCGGCACCTCCATCCTGATCGTGATCGGCGTAGCCTTGGACACGGTCAAGCAGCTGGAGGCGCAGTTGATGATGCGCAATTACGAGGGGTTCCTGAAATAGAGCTGAACCTGGTTCTTCTCGGCCCGCCGGGCAGCGGCAAGGGCACCCAGGGCGAGCGGCTGCAGGAAGAGCTGCGACTGCCCTACTACGCGACCGGCGACATCTTGCGCTTCGCTGTCCGCGAGCAGACCCAGCTGGGTCGCGCCGCGAAGGAGTACATGGACCGCGGCGACCTCGTCCCCGACGAGGTGATCGTCGGTGCGATCGCTGAGCGGATCGATTCGGCAGAGGCGGCCGACGGCTTCATCCTCGACGGTTTCCCGCGCACCGTGCCGCAGGCCGAAGCGCTCGACGCCAAGCTCGAAGAGCTGGGCCGCGGCCTGACAGGCGTGCTGCTGATCGACGCCGACGACGACGAGGCCATGCGCCGGCTGGGCGGCCGACGCACCTGCGTCGCCAACGGCCACGTCTTCCACGTCGATTTCAACCCGCCCGCCGAGGAGGGCGTCTGCGACGTCGACGGTAGCGAGCTGATCGTCCGCGACGACGACAAGCCCGAGGTGATCCGCCACCGGCTCGAGACCTACCATGAGAAGACCGAGCCGCTGATCGACTTCTACGACCATCGCAGCCTGCTGCGCCGCCTCGACGGCACCGCCTCGCCCGACGCCGTCGCCGACGAGCTGCGGCGCACGCTGGCGACGCTCAAGCTGGAAGCCGACGAGGCGATTTAGGCCACGGACGGAGGCGGCTAGCGTGTACCGAATGATCGTCCGCAAGACGCCGGAGCAGCTGGACAGGATGGCTGCGGCCGGCGAGATCCTGGTCCGCTGTCTGCGGATGCTGGCGGGCAAGGCACGCGCCGGGGTCACGACCAAGCAGCTCGACGAGACGGCCGAGAAGTTCATCCGCTCCCAGGGGGCGACGCCCGCCTTCAAGGGCTACCGCGGCTTTCCGGGTTCGATCTGTGCCTCGCCCAACTCGATGGTCGTGCACGGAATCCCCGGCCCCTACGAGCTGAAGCGCGGCGACGTGCTCTCGGTCGACGTCGGCGTGATCAAGGACGGCTGGGTTGCCGATGCGGCGATCACCTTGCCGATCGGCGGCGTCGACCCCGGGGCCCGCAAGCTGCTCGACGTCACCAAGGCGGCGCTGTTCGCTGGGGCTGAGCAGATGCGGCCCGGCAGTCACCTCGGCGACGTCTCGGCGGCGATCCAGCGCAGCGTCGAGATCGAGGGGCTCTCGATCATCCGCACCCTGGTCGGCCACGGCATCGGCCGCGAGATGCACGAGGACCCGCAGGTGCCGAATTACGGCGAGCCGGGCAAGGGCCCCGAGCTGGAGGTCGGCACCGTGCTGGCGATCGAGCCGATGGTCAACGCCGGCGGCCCCCTGGTCCGCATGGGCGACGACGGCTGGGCGGTCTACTCCCAGGACGGCTCGCTCGCCGCCCACTTCGAGTTCACGGTCGCCGTCACCGATGACGGCCCGCGGATCCTCACCCCCTGGCACGAGGCCGAGTAGCCGAGACGGGGCCAGTCGGGGGCGCCGGAGCTTGTGCGGCGCGCCTTGTGGAGAGCATGTGGCCTGGGCTTCTCATCAGCTCCGCAGCCCATTCGTGTTTCGGGACGTATACGAGAGCGGGAGGGTGTGGCCCTCCCGCTCGCATCACCGCTCTCCCCAAGCCCGTCCCCTGCTATCTTTCCCGGTCGGCCCATAGGGCCGTTTGTGCCTGCCTGTCCGATTCATGGGGCGGGCGGGAGTCCTGTTTTCGAGACAATGACCGGAGCGATGAAGGTCCGAGCTTCCGTAAAGCCGATGTGCGAAAAGTGCAAGGTGATCCGCCGCAACGGGGCGGTGCTCGTGATCTGCCAAAACCCGCGGCACAAGCAGCGGCAGGGCTGAGCGGATGGCGCGGATCGCAGGGATCAACATCCCGGTCAACAAGCGGGCCGAAATCGGCCTCACCTACATCTTCGGCATCGGCCGCTCGACTGCGCAGGACATCCTCCGCGAGACCGGCGTCGGCCCTGACCGCGCGGTCAAGGATCTGACCGAGGATGAGGTCATCAAGCTGCGCGAGGCCGTCGAGCGACGCGAGGTCGAGGGCGACCTGCGGCGCGAGCGCTCCCAAGACGTCAAACGGCTGATGGAGATCGGCTCATACCGGGGCCTGCGCCACCGCCGCGGCCTGCCGGTGCGGGGCCAACGGACCAAGACCAACGCGCGCGGCCGCAAGGGCCCGCGCCGGATGAGCGTCGCCGGCAAGCGCAAGGTCTAGGAGAAATATGGCCGACGCTAAAAAACCCGCCAAAGGGCGCACCCGCCGCCGCGCGAAAAAGAACATCGCCTACGGCCAGGCCCACATCAAAACTTCGTTCAACAACACGATCGTCACCCTGACCGACACCCAGGGCAACGTGATCGCCTGGGAGTCGGCCGGCTCGGCGGGTTTCAAAGGCTCGCGCAAGTCGACCCCCTTCGCCGCCCAGGTGACCGCCGACGCGGCCGCCAAGAAGGGAATGGAACACGGCCTCGAAAAAGTCGAGGTGTTCGCCAAGGGCGCCGGCTCCGGCCGCGAGACGGCGATCCGCTCGCTGCAGGCTGCCGGCCTCGACGTGACCACGGTCAAGGACGTCTCACCGCAGGCCCACAATGGCTGCCGGCCGAAGAAGCGGAGGCGCGTCTGATGGCCCGCGACACCTCCGCCCAGTGCAAGCAGTGCCGCCGCGAGGGCCAGAAGCTCTTTCTCAAGGGCGAGCGCTGCTTCACCGACAAGTGCGGGGTCGAGCGCCGCTCATACCCACCCGGTGAGCACGGCCGCGGTCGCATGCGCCAGTCCGAGTACCGCGTGCAGCTGCGCGAGAAGCAGAAGACGCGTCGCTACTACCAGGTGCTCGAGAGCCAGTTCCGCGCCTACTACGACAAGGCTTCGCGCCAGGATGGTGTCACCGGCGAGAACCTGCTGCGCCTGCTCGAGTCGCGCTTCGACAACGTGCTGGTGCGGCTCGGATTTGCCGCCTCGCGGCGGCAGGCACGCCAGCTGATCCGCCACGGCCACTGGCAGGTCAACGGCCGCCGCGTCGACGTGCCCTCCTACCAAGTGCGTCCCGAGGACGTAATCTCGATCAAGTCCGGCTCGGCCGCCACGGACACCGTTCGCAAAGCGACCGAGCTGGTCTCGACCGTGCCCGCCTGGCTGCAGGCCGACCACGACTCGCTCACTGCCAAGGTCCTGCGCTATCCCGAGCGCGCGGAGATCTCGGCGCCGGTGCAGGAGCAGCTGATCGTCGAGCTGTACTCCAAGTAGCCCGGATCGATTTCTGAAACACCCATACGCAAGGAACTCATGACCACTGACTTTCAGGTCCCTCGCATCACCGCAGAGAAAGCCGATGACCGTCGCGGCACGTTCACGATCGAGCCGCTTGACAAGGGCTTCGGCTACACGTTCGGCAATAGCCTGCGTCGCGTCCTGCTCTCCTCGCTGGGCGGCGCCGCCGTCATCAGCGTCCGCATCGAGGGCGTCGCGCACGAGTTCTCGAGCGTGCCAGGCGTCAAAGAGGACGTCACCGACATCGTCCTCAACCTCAAGGATCTCGTCGTCCGCATGCACACCGATGCCGACGAGGTCGAGGCGCCACTGGTCGCCAGCGGTCCCGGCGAGGTCAAGGCGAAGGACATCGACCTGCCGTCCGGGGTGGAGATCCTCAACCCCGATGCGCCGATCGCGACGCTGGAGAAAAAAACCAAGCTCGAGGTCTATCTGACCATCGGCCGCGGCCGCGGCTACTCGCCGGCCGAAGAGAACAAGTCCGACGAACAGCCGATCGGCGTGATCCCGATCGACTCGATCTTCTCGCCGATCCGGCGTGCCTCCTACTCGGTGGCGACCGCCCGCGTCGGCCAGCGAACTGATTTCGACAAACTGACTCTGGACCTGGAGACCGACGGCTCGATCGAGCCGGCCGCGGCGCTGCGCGAGGCCTCGGAGATCCTGATCAAGACGCTGGCGATCTTCACCGACGCCGAGCGGGTCGAGGAGCTGACCACGCGCGAACCGATCGGCTTGCCCGGCGACGGGGCTGTTGCCGGAGCCGCCGATGGCGCCAGCTCAGCGGCCAGCAACGGTCTCGACGAGATTCTGATCGAGGAGCTGGAGCTGGGCGTGCGCTCTTACAACTGCCTCAAGCGGGCTGGCGTGCAGACGGTCGGCGACCTCGTCCGCAAGACGCGCTCGGAGCTGAACGCGATTCCCAACTTCGGCTCGAAGTCGATCGAGGAAGTGATCGAGACCCTGCACTCGCGCGGCCTGGACCTGCAGCAGGACTGAGGACTGGGCGAGGGAGGGCAAGGCCGATGCGCCACCGCAAGAAGCGCAACAAGCTGAGCCGCGACGCGGCGCATCGGCAGTCGTTGCTCGCGAACCTCTCCAAGCAGTTGATCGAGCACGAGCGGATCAAGACCAGCCAGGCCAAGGCCAAGGCGGTCAAGCCCGAGGTCGAGCAGCTGATCACGCTGGCCAAGCGGGGGGATCTGCACGCCCGCCGGCAGGCGCTCGCCACCCTACACAACGACAAGTTCGTGGTGCACAAGCTGTTCGACGAGGTGGCGCCGCGGTACAGCGAGCGGCCCGGGGGGTACACGCGGATCGTCAAGCTGGGCCCGCGGCAGTCGGACTCCACCGAGATGGTCTATCTCGAGCTCGTCTAGCTGTTTGTTGGGGGAGGGGCAGGGGGTGTCCAGCCGTTGCTGGGTTTTTCGCCTTGCGCGTTGCTTCTCTCGCTGAGTGGTCTGTGCGAAAAACAGGACGCCGCTGCCGGCTGGACACCCCCTGCCCCTCCTTCTCAGGCGTAGCTGACCGACTCCAGGTACAGGCCGTGGGGGGGAGCCGTTTCGCCGGCTGCCGAGCGGGGGGCGCCCGTTAAGAGCTGCGTGAAGTTGTCTAGGGAGCGGCGGGCGGTGGCCACCTCTAGTTGGGTGCCTACGAGGATGCGGACCATGTTTCGCATGAAGGCGTCGGCGGTTATGCGGAAGGTGAGGATGTCGTCCTCCTGCTGCCAGGAGGCGGCGAGAACGTTGCGGTCGAAGCGGACGTGGTCGGTTTGGGTGGGGGTGAAGGCGGTGAAGTCGTGGGTGCCGGGGAGGGTCGCGGCGCAGGCGTCGAGGGCCTCGCGGTCGAGCGGGTAGGTGCACCAGAGGGCGCGGTTGCGCTCGAAGGGGCTGGGCGTCGACCGGGCGAGGATGCGGTAGCGGTAGGTACGGGATTTGGCGTCTCGCCTGGCATCGAAGCCGTCGTCGACCGAGCGGGCACTCGTGACGGCGACGTCTTCGGCGCCAACTGCGTTCACGCTGCGAGCGAGATCCCTCGGCAGCTCCGCCTCCGTGACGAAGCTTGCCACCTGCCCCAGGGCGTGCACGCCGGTATCGGTGCGGCCCGCGACGGTCAGCTGCGCCGGTTCGCGCAGCACGGTCGCCAGCGCCGCCTCGATCTCGCCCTGCACGGTCCGCAGCCCCGGCTGGGCGGCCCAGCCGCGGAAGGCCGTGCCGTCGTATTCGATGTCGAGTCGAACGGTCCTCACGCCAGCAGCGCGCGCAGGCCGGCTTCGTCGAGGATCTCGGTGCCGAGTTTCTCGGCTTTGGCCAGCTTCGAGCCAGGGTTCTCGCCGGCGACGACGTAGTCGGTCTTCTTCGACACCGAGTTGACGACTTTGCCGCCCGCCGCCTTGATCAGCGCCGCCGCCTCCTCGCGGGTCAGCTCGGGCAGGGTGCCGGTCAGGACCAGGGTCTTGCTCTCCAGCGGCCCTCCGGCGGCGCGCCGTTCGGAGGGGTCCTGCTCCAGGCGCAGGCCCTTTTCGGCCAGCTTCTCGATCAGCTTCAGGGTCGGCTCGTCGGCCAGCGACTCGGCGATCTGCACGGCCATGATCGGCCCCACGCCCTCGACCTCCTCGATCTGCTCGGGCTGGGCCTTGATCAGATCGTCGATCGAGCCGAAGTGGTCGGCCAGCGCCTCCGCCGTGACATAGCCGACGCCGGGCAAGCCGAGCGCGTAGAGGACGCGTTTGAAGGGTCGCTGCCGAGAGGCGTCGATCGCAGCCAGGAGGTTGCGGGCCGAGACCTCACCGAAGCCGTCGAGGCCGGTGAGCTGCTCCTCGCTGAGGTCGTAGATGTCGGCGACGTCGGCGATCAGGCCTTCCTGCAGAAAGCGCATCGCCTGCTTCTCGCCGAGGCCGTCGATGTCCATCGCGCCCTTGCTAACGAAGTGTTTGACGTGCTGGAAGGACTGGCCGGGGCAGCCGGAGCGGTTGGGGCAGATCGTGAAGACCGAGTCCTCGGGCTTGGCCGTCGGGGTGCCGCAGGCGGGGCACTTCTTCGGCGGCTTCACCCTGCGCGTCCCCTTCCGCCGGCGCTGGGTCAGCGGCGCGACGACCTGGGGGATCACGTCGCCGGCGCGCATCACGACGACCTCGTCGCCGGCGCGCACGTCCTTGCGCGCCAGGTCCTCCTCGTTGTGCAGGGTCGCGGTCGAGACCGTGACGCCGCCGACGTGCACCGGCTCGAGCATCGCGAAGGGCACCAGGTGGCCGGTGCGGCCGACGTTCCAGACGACCCGGTGCAGCGTCGTCGTTGCCGTCGTCGGCGCGAACTTCCAGGCGATCGCCCAGCGTGGCTCGCGGCCGACGACGCCCAGCTCGCGCCACAGCGGCCGCTCGTCGATCTTGACCACCACCCCGTCGATCTCGTAGTCGAGCTCCTCGCGCCGCTCCTCCCAGCGGCGGCACTCCTTGACCACCGACTCGATCCCAGCGTGATGGGCGGTGTCGGGGTTGACCTTGAAGCCGCGCTGGCGCAGCCACTCGAGCTCCTCGCTGTGGGTCGCCAGGTCGAGGCCGCGGACGGCGCCAATTCCGTAGCACCAGATCGAGAGCGGCCGTTCGGCGGCCAGCGCCGGGTCGAGCTGGCGGATCGAGCCGGCGGCCGAGTTGCGCGGGTTGGCGAAGGTCGGTTCGCCCGCTTCGGCGCGGCGTTCGTTCAGCATTTTGAAGTCGGCGATCGGCAGGTAGACCTCGCCGCGCACTTCGACCAGCGCCGGCGCGTCGTCGATTCGCAGGGGGATCGACCCGATCGTGCGCAGGTTCTGCGTGACGTCCTCGCCGACCCGACCGTCGCCGCGGGTCGCGCCCCGCACGAGGACGCCGTCCTCGTAGGTCAGGGTCATCGCCAGACCGTCGATCTTTGGCTCGGTCGTGTAGCTGAACTCGGAGGCGCTGATGTCGAGCCGTTTCAGGTAGTTGCGGATGCGCGTCTCCCAGGCCCGCAGCTCCTCCTCGTTGCGGGCGTTGCCGAGCGAGAGCATCTGCTCGGCGTGTTCGACCTGCTCGAAGCGGTCCAGTGGCGGCGCCCCCACCCGCTGGGTCGGCGAGTCGGGCGTGCGCAGCTTCGGATGGTCGGCCTCGATCGCCCGCAGCTCGTCGAGCAGCGCGTCGTACTCGTCGTCGCCGATCAGCGGGTCGTCGAGGACGTAGTAGCGGTGGTTGTGGAGCTCCAGCTCGCGCCGCAGCTCCGCCGCCCGCTCCCTCGCAGCGGCGGCGCTCAAACCGAGGAGGGGGCGCTGGCGGCCAGCATCTCGTCGAAGCCCCAGCCCCGCAACCGCTCCAGGCCGCCGTGGTCGGTGAGGTCGAAGTGGATCGGCGTCACCGCGATCCGCCCCTGGGAGACCGCCATCAGGTCGGTTCCCTCGAGCTCCTCGAAGCCGGGCTGCCAGCCGTAGATCTCGTAGTGGCGGCGGCCGTCCTCGTCCTCGCGGACCAGCTTCAGCTCGTCGTTGTAGACACGCTTGCCGAGCTTGGTCACCTCGACGCCGCGCGGCTCGCCGGCCGGGCAGTTGACGTTGACCAGCGTCTCCGGCGGCATCGGCTCGGCGGTCAGCTTGGCGACCAGCTGGGCGAGAAAGCGAGCGGCGACGCCGAACTCGAAGCGGCCGCTGACGTAGCCCATGCCGCCGCCGGAGGATTGCTGGGAGATCGCCACTGCCGGGATGCCGAGCACGATCCCCTCGAAGGCGGCGGCGACGGTGCCCGAGTAGGTGATGTCATCGCCGAGGTTGGCGCCGTGGTTGATGCCCGAGACGATCAGGTCCGGGCGGTGGCCGACGAGGCCCAGCTCGGCGAAGCGGACGCAGTCGACCGGCGTTCCGTCGGTCGCGTAGCCACGATCGCCGTCGCCGAACTCGATCTCCTCGACCGTCAGCGGCGAGCGGGTCGTGATGCTGCGGGCCGTGGCGCTGCGGTTGGAGTCCGGAGCGATGACGTCGATCTCCACACCCGCCAGCTCCCGCAAAGCCCGCCGCGCCGCCTGCAGCCCGGGCGCCGAGATCCCGTCGTCGTTGGTCAGAAGGACGCGCACGGATTTGATTCTAGGTCGGGGGTCGGGCCGACCGCCTCACGGAATGGCACCGAAAAATATGGCTCTCGTCACTCAGCGCACCACGCGTGATCGGGTATCGAGGAGTTCCGGTATGGCCATTGCTGAACTCGGACCCTTCACAGCCGTTGTAGAGGCGCGGCGACTGCAGGCAGGAGGTTGACCAGGGACGGAATCCGCCATGCGAATTACAGCTCGCGGTGGGGGTCGTAATCCTGATAGCGGGAGCGATCGTCTTCAGGAATGCCGGCGAGGGAGCATTGCAGGCCGTCGGGCTGGGTGGGCTTTTCTCGACGTTCGTCGTCCTCTACGCACTCGACGAGCAGCCAAACGCCGCTCGAAGCGCCGTCAGTAGGAGGCGACGGCGGCGGCGATCAGGTCCTGCTCGTAGTGGGCCAGCGAGAGGTCGGCGACGCTGCCCATCAGGATCGAGAAGGCCATCACCTTGCCGTTGCGGTTGAAGCAGTAGCCGGAGAGGTTGCTGACGCCGGTCAGGGTCCCGGTCTTGGTGCGGCAGCGGCCGTAGGCGGCGGTGCCCTCCGTGCGCGAGGCGACGGTGCCGGTGTGGCCGGTCAGGGCTAGGTCCTGGATGAATTCCTCGCCCACCGCCGAGGCCCGCATCGCCAGCAGCAGGCGCACGACCTGGCGTGGCGAAGCGCGGTTGGAGCGGGTCAGCCCGGAGCCATCGACGGCGTGCACGCCAGAGCCCAGCGAGCGGGCGAAGCGCTCGACCACGCCGGCACCGGCCGTGGTGCTGCCGGCCCCGGCAAAGCGCGCGCCGAGCAGCTTGATCAGCATCTCGGCGAAGAAGTTGTTGGAGTAGACGTCGGTCATCCGGACCAGCTGCGTCATCGTCGGCGAGCGCACGGTGCCGAGGGTGACCGCGCCCGCCGGCGTCTGCGCGCGCGCGACGCCGGCGCCGATCGCGACCCCCGAGGCACGCAGCGCGCGGGCCAGGGTCGCGGCCGCCACCTTGGCCGGGTCGGAGGCGAAGCCGTCGGCGCCGGCGTTGCTGTAGCCGGAATCGAAGGAGAGGCCGGAGAGTGGGCCGATGTAGGGGCTGGTCGCGTAGCCGGAGTCGGCGACGCCGCGCAGGCGGTCGAAGACGTCGTCGTCTGCATAGAGGCGGCCGGTGACGCGGTTGACGCCGGCGTCGTGCAGCTGTTCGCCGAGTTCGTAGAGGTCGGTGCCGAGCCCGCCGAGGAAGCGGTTATAGAAGGCGGGCACGCCGAGCGCCGGGTCGCCGGCGCCCTGCAGGTAGAGGCTGCCGTGGAGGACGCCCCGCAGGTCGAGGAAACCGTCGCCCAGCAGCTCCGTCGCGATCCGGTATTCGGGACCGAAGCGGCTCAGCGCAGTCGAGGTCGTGAAGAGCTTCATGTTCGAGGCCAGCGGACGCGCCGTGCCCGGCGCCTTGGCGCAGACGGTACGGCCCGTTTCCACGTCGACGACCAGCAGCCCACTGGCGCCTCCGCCGCCCGCCGCCAGCCGTTGGCGCATCTGATCGCAGAGCTTGCCCGCACTCGCAGTTCCCGGCAGGAACGCCAGCAGCAAGAGCAGCAATAGGACGGCCGCACCGCGTCTCATCCCAAGTAGCAACACAGGAATCAGGCAGGGTAGCGGCCTGCGCGGGGGCCCTCTCGAACGGGCGGATGCTCAAAGTTGCCGCGCTTTGCGCGGCAACTTGTCCGGGCGAGAGGGACCCCGCGCAGGCCCGCCACCATGTCTGGGATAATCCGTGTTTATGGGCAAGGTCGTCGACATCGATCCCGGTTCCCGCCGCAAACGGGGCAAGGGTCGGAAACGGCCTTCGAAGACCGCCCTGGTGCTCGGCGGCGGCGGCTTCACCGGCGGCGTCTACGAGATCGGCGCGCTGCGCGCCCTCGATCTGCTCGCGGTCAACAGCACGGTCAACAACTTCGACGTCTACGTTGGCACCAGCGCCGGCTCGTTCGTCGCGACGATGCTCGCCAACGGCGTCACGCCGGACGAGATGATGCAAACGATCAACGAGCGGGTCACCTCCGACTTCGAGGACCTCGACCTCGATCGCGTCCTCAAGTTCGACTACCTCGGCGTTTTGCAGAAAGCGGCGATGCTGCCGATCCGCTCGGTCGAGCTGCTCCGCCGTCTCGTCCGCATGGGCGAGTTCTCGGTGATCGACATCGGCGTCGGCCTGGCCGAGGCGCTGCCGACCGGCCTCTACTCGGGCGCCGGCATCTCCGACTACGTCGAGCAGGTGCTGACAGATGCGGGTCGGGCCAACGACTTCCGGCTGCTCGACGCTGAGCTGTACCTGACGGCGACCGACCTCGACACCTGCGAGCGGCTCGTCTTCGGCGAGCCGGGCTGGGACGATGTGCCGATCTCCAAAGCGGTCGAGTGCTCGACTGCGCTGCCGGTCGTCTACAAGCCCGTCGACCTCAAAGGGCGCCAGCTAGTCGACGGCGGCATCCGCTCGACCACCAACGTCGACATCGCCGTCGAGAAGGGCGCCAAGTTCATCGTCGTCGTCAACCCGCTGGTGCCGTTTGTCAACGACTTCTCGCAGAGCATGTCGACCGTCTTCGGGAACCGTGCCCGGAGGGTTTCCGACATGGGGATTCCCGGCATCGCCAACCAGGCCTTCCGCCTGATCGCCCATCAGCGACTGCACCAGGCGGTCGAGATGTGGCAGGAGAAATACAAGGGCGTCGACATCATCCTGCTTGAGCCCGAGCCGAACGACGAGCTGATGTTCGGCACGCCGATCATGGACTACTCGCGCCGGCTGCAGATCGCCCGCCACGGCTTCGAGTCGGTGACCGCGACCCTCGCTCAGGACTACGAGCGCTACGAGGAGATCGCCAAGCGCCACGGCCTCGAGATCTCCGAGCGGCGCGTGCGCCGCGCTGTCGAGCGCGCCGCCGAAGAGGAGCCCGAGCAGACCTCGGCCTGGCGGCGGGTGCTGGAGCAGACCACGGCGGCGCTGCTGCCGGGCGAAGCCTCCTAGCCGGCGTAGAGCTTCTCGATCTCGCCCTGGTGCTTGTCGGCGACGACCGCGCGCTTGACCTTCAGCGTCGGCGTCAGCTCGCCGTTTTCCTGTGAGAGGTCGTGCGGCAGGATCGCGATCTTCTTGACCTGCTCGACCCGGGCGAATTTCTCGTTGACCTTGGCCAGGTGGGTCTCGATCGCCGCCCGCACGTCCGGATTCGACGCGAGCTGGGCCGGATCCTCAGGCAGCCCGTGCTCCTGCGCGTAAGCGGCCGCTTCTTCTGGATCCAGCGTGACCAGCGCCACCAGGTATGGCCGGCGATCGCCGACGACGACGCACTGGGAGACGAGCGGGTGCTGCTTGATCTCGGTCTCGAGGTTCGCCGGGGTGATGTTCTTGCCGCCGGCGGTGATGATGATGTCCTTTTTCCGCCCGGTGATCCTGATGAAGCCGTCCTCGTCGATCGCGCCGAGGTCGCCGGTGTGCAGCCAGCCGTTGACGATCGTCTCGCGCGTCGCCTCCTCGTTCTTGTAGTAGCCCTGGAAGACATTCGGGCCCTTGACGAGAATCTCCCCGTCCTCGGCGATCTTCACCTCGCAGCCGGGGAAAGGTTTGCCGATCGTGCCGATCCTGAAGTCATCGGGCGAGGAGATCGTCGCCGCGGTCGAGGTCTCGGTCATCCCCCAGCCCTCGAGCACGAGGACGCCGGCGGCGTCGAAGAAGCGCAGGATCTCGGGGCTGATCGGCGCCGCGCCGGAGACCGCCAGGCGCAGCCGGCCGCCGAACAGCCCGCGGATTTTCGAGAGGACCTGCTTGTCGGCGAACCCGTACTGCTTGCGCAGCAGAAAACCGGGCTCGCGGCCGGCCCGTTCCTTGCTGCGGACCTTTTCCCCGACTCGAATCGACCAGTCGAAGATCGCCTTTTTCAAGCCGCCCTGTTTCTCCATGCCGCTGGTCGCAGCGGTGTAGATCTTCTCGAAGATGCGGGGGACCGAGGGGAAGTAGGTTGGCTTGACCTCGGCCAGGTTGGGCATGATCTTCAGCGGATCGCGCTCCCAGTAGGCGATCGTCGCGCCGAGGTCGAAGCTGCCCAGCTGGATCAAGAGGGCAAACGAGTGGGCGAGGGGCAGGTAGAGGTAGGTCAGGTCGTTGTCTTCGATCGTGCTCGTCGCGTTGACCATGTTCAGCATCGCCCGGTAGTTACCGTGGCTGATGACGCACCCCTTCGGCGGCCCGGTGGTCCCGGACGTGTAGATGAAGGTGCAGATGTCCTCGGGGACGACGGCGCTCCAGCGTCGCTCCCACTCGGCGGCATCGCGGCCGTCGCCGCGCGCGGCGAGGTCGTCAAGGGAGATCGCGTCGTCGCTGTTGCCGGTCATCCGCACGACCTGCTCGAGCAGGGGCAGCGAGCCCCGCACCTCACGGATCTTTGCCAGCTGCTCGTCGTCCTCAACGACGACGACCTTGGCGTCGGAGTTCTCCAGCACGTACTGGCACTCCTCCGGCGAGTTGGTCTGGTAGATCGGCACCACGACTGCGCCGACCGAGAGCGCAGCGAAGTCAAAATAGGTCCACTCGGGCCGGGTATTGCCGAGGATCGAGACCTTGTCGCCCTTCTCGACCCCGAGGTCGATCAGGCCGAGAGCCAGTGAGCGAACCGTCTCGCGCACCTCGTCGAAGCTACGCCGAACCCAGCGATCGTCCTCCTTGAAGCAGACCGCCGGAGCGTCACCGTACAGCTCGGCCGCTCGCGGAAGCAGGTCCGCGAGCGTGGTCGATTTGGTGCCCCGCTCCTCCACCGCGGGGAGTCTAGTCGACCGCAGTTTGCGCTTCGGCTCTAGTTGGGGCGCTCTTTGCGCTGCATGGAGAACCGCTGCAGGGAGCTGCGGAAGAGCGACTTGTCGATGCGGCCGTGGAAGATCGGCACGTGCATCTCAACGCATTTGCCGATCACCTCCTGCCGTTTCATCTGCAGCTCTTCTGCCAGTTCAGACGGGGTGAGGTGATTGGCCACGCGCGACCTCCCGGGTAGTGAAAATCGAGTAGGCCAAATCTACCCCCCCGAGCGGACCTGTCAAACCGCGAGGCGTCAACCCCAAGCGCCGGCCCAACTGAGTTCGCCTTTAGTCGCGCATAGCGCGACTAAAGGCGAACTCAGCGGAGCGAAGGGTGGGGATAATGCCGGGCGTGTCGGAAGCCGCCGTTACGCCGATTCCTCGCCGGGGGCGCCTCTGGGTGCTGCTCGTTCTGTCGTTGGCGCTGGTCGCGCTCGGCTACGCGATTGTCGAGATCTCGACCAAAGAGGCCACTCGCGACATCGTCCGGGTCGACGGCATCTCGACCGCCCAGTCGGTCTTTGGCGGCATCCCGCAGGAAGGCGATCGGCTCGGCTCCTCCGACGCGCCCGTCTCGATCCAGGTCTTCGCCGACCTGCAATGCGGCAACTGCCGCGAGGATTTCCTCGCCACGATCCCGCAGCTGACCGAACGCTACGCCCGCCCCGGCGACGCGAAGCTGTTGCTGCGCCACTACTCGGTCGCCGAGAACCCGCTGGAGCTGGGCTTCTTCGGCGCCGAGGCTGCCGCCGAGCAGGGCTACGCCTGGCAGTACACCTACCTCTTCTTCCGCAACCAGGCGGAGGCCGAGCGCCTCGGGATCGACGGCGACTTCCTCGAATCGCTGGCCGGCTCGATCGGCGAACTCGACGTGCCCGAATGGCGGCGTGTCCTCGACAGCGAAGGCGGCGCGGACGGGCCGTTCGCCACGCGGCTCGAAGGCTACGAAGAGCTGGGCAGGCAGCTCGGCATCCGCGCACGGCTGGCGATGATCGTCAGCGGCCCGGGGGGGACGCGCACCCTGCAGGACGGCCCGCGTCTCGGTGCCGTGGAAGGCGCTATTGAGGCCGTGCAGTAGAGCCTGCCCGGGGGCTGGGGCTAGGGATTGCGGGTCCGCCTGAACGACGACCGCGTAGCGGGCGCCCCGCTGCTCGCGTCCGCGTCCGCCTCGCGGAGAGGCGGGCGAATACCTCACAGCGAACCACTGTCAGTCGAGCGATTTCGGGGCGAGGGCGGCCATCTGCTCGCGCATGGCTCGCATCTCGGCCCGAACGGCCTCGGAATCGCTAGACCCCCACCCCGAACGACTCTCAGGGCAGCGGCTGAGCTGTCGTCCAATCGAACGTGAAGGGATCGGCCCACAGCCTAAGGCAGCACGCATGTGCTGCGGATATCGGGGCGCCCGGATTTGAACCGGGGACCTCACCGACCCGAACGGTGCGCGCTACCAGGCTGCGCCACGCCCCGAGGAGGCGATTATCTCAGAGGGGCTGGGCTCGCTGCGCGGCGGGCGGCTTGCGGGGTCAGGGTCGGATGGCACGGACGGGCTGAGCCGCTACCTTGGCGGCCGTGGGTTCGGAGTTGAGGCCTTGATTCGAAAGTCGGCGCTGGTCGCCGTCGTGGCGGCGCTGCTCGGCCTGCCTGCGGCGGCGGCAGCGGCGCTGCCGGCGGGCTTCGTCGGCATCTCGCCGCAGACGCCCGCCGAGCAGGGCGACTACGAGCTGATGGCGGAAGCGGGAATCGCGAGCGTCCGACTGCCGCTCTATTGGTTCGGCGTGCAGCCGCACAGCGCGCTCGAATCGCCGGACTGGTCCGAGTTCGACCGCTCGGTCGAACTCGCCGCCGAAGCGAAGATGCGGGTCTTCCCCTTCGTCTGGGGCTCGCCGTCCTGGGCCGCCCCGCAGCCGGCGATCGAACCAACCCGGACGCCGATCGAGGTCCGCGCCTGGGCCTCCTTCTTGCGTCAGGCCGTGCGGCGGTACGGCGCCGAGGGCGTCTTCTGGTGGCAGCACCCCCGACTCCCTTACCGCCCGATCCGCGCTTGGGAGGTCTGGAACGAGGAGAACATCGTCTCTTTCTCGGCCAACTCCGACCCCGAGCGCTTCGCTCGCCTGCTGCGCGTCAGCGGCCGCGTCATCCACCGCGCGGACCCAGGCGCCAGGGCGATCGCCGGCGGCCTCTTCGGCAGGCCGCTGCAGGTGCCGCCCAACGTCGCCTCGGACGACTTCCTCGACCGCGTCTACCGCGTCGGCGATGTCAAGCGCTACTTCGACGGCGTTGCCCTGCACCCCTATGTCGCCGACGCCGACGCGATGGCTCCCCAGATCCGCAACCTGCGGCGGACGATGCGCAGGCACGGCGACGCCGCGACCCCGCTCTACGTGACCGAGCTGGGCTGGGGCTCGGACGGCTTCCAAACCCGCTGGGAGCGCGGCTTGCAGGGCCAGGCGCGCGAGCTGGACCAGGCCTTTTCGCTACTCGACAACCACCGTGCGGCCTGGCGGATCGGCGGCGTCTGGTGGTTTTCCTGGGCGGACATCGACGGCGGCTGCCAGTTCTGCGACTCGGCCGGCCTGCTGACGCAGGGACGGGAGGGGAAGCCCTCCTGGTACCGCTTCAACGCTTGGACGGGCGGCAGCGCCGACACCGTGCCTCGCGCCCGGTTCGGCGAGTAGCGGCGCAGCGTCCCGGATTGGCGAACGAGACCGCGGGTATCCGCACTGCGGAAACGCGAACCGCAACCACGGAGGGATCAGCCGATGGAGCCCGCAGCGACCTCGCCAAGCAAGGGGATCTTCGACAGCGCCAACCGGGAGAGGCGCGAGCGCGTCGTCGAGCTGTTGTGCAGGGCCTACTGGATGGAGGTCGAGACGGTGATGAGCTACATCGCCGCATCGGTCAACCTCGACGGGGTCCGGGCGCAGGAGATCAAGGAGTCGCTCGCCGAGGACGTCGAAGAGGAGCTGGGGCACGCAAAGCAGTTCGCTGAGCGAATCAAGGAGCTGTACGGCGTGGTGCCGGGCTCGGAGGAATTCGCTCCCGAGCAGGCCTTTCTGCAGCCACCCGAGGAGCAGACCGACATCGTCCATGTAATCCGGGGCGTGATCAAAGCCGAGACCGGTGCGATCGAGCACTACACGCGGATCATCGAGGAGACCGAGGGCGTCGACCCCGTCACCCAGGACATGGTAATCGACATCCTTCGCGACGAGCAGGGTCACCGCCGCCTCTTCGAGGGCTTCCTACGCGAGTACGAGTTCGAGGGCATGGCCTGAGGTTTGAATCGACTCGCCGTGGGCATAAAAACGACACCGAGAGACCGGAAAGGAGCTTCGATGTCCGACAAACCCACAGGCAAGAGCGCATGACTATCGCTGGCGGGATTCTGCTGATTGCCATCGGGGCGATCCTCACCTTCGCGACCAACGTCCATGTGCAGGGAGTGAGTCTCGACGTGGTTGGCTGGATCCTGATGCTCGCCGGCGCCGCCGGGCTGATCCTCTCCTTCTTCCAGGAGGCGATCTGGACGGAGCGCAGCCGCCGCCGCGAAACGGCGGCGATGGAAGAACGGCGCGAAACGCCGCCTCCGCCCCGCTATTAGATCGCGGCCGGACATCATCCGGTTCGTCGAGCAGTGCCTGGGCCTCGCTGGCTGAGGCCGCCACCCCGTGACGCCCAGCCACGGCTAACCGTGGTTGGGGGTCATCGGCTGGAAGGTCCGCCACCAGCTCTTATCGAGGACCGCGTGCTCGACGCTTTCGAGCAGGAAGCCGTCGTCGTCCTGCAGCTCGTAGCTGACGATCGGCGGCTCGGACGCGATCTCGACTCCCACGATGTGGGCGATGAGCAGGTATGGCGGACGGCTGAGCCAGCGCTCTCCCGGGCGAGGGACGAATTTCGTGTCGACCATGGCGCTTCTTCTACCCACGCCGGCGTGTGTGTAACCGCACCTGACGTGTGGGCGCCTTGGTCGAATAGCACAAGGCGCTACGAGAGCACGTGGACAAAGCGGCTGAGGCGAGTTACGGTCTTTTTAGTAGGCCATTGAAACGGAGGCATGTGGACTGGATCGGGCTATCGGAGGTCGTCGCGGCGTCGCTAATCCTGCTCGGCGCCTGCCTCGTCCTGCTTGTGCGGCGCGAGCGCCGGGTGCGCAGGCGCTTCCGGATCCTCGCCGATATCGCCGCCGTCTCGGACGCTGGCGGGGGACTCGAGGAGACCTTCGAGGCGATCTGCGACATTCTCGTACCCGACTTCGCCGACTTCTGCATGATCGATGTGATCGCCGACGGCGGCGTCAAGCGGGCCGCGGTTAGGCTCGCGCCCGGCGCCTGGCCGGGCGTCGAGGAGGGCCTCGCGCAGCGGCGCCCGTCGATCCCCGAGCACATGCTCGCGGAGGGCGGCAAGGCGTCGCTGGAGCCGCGCTTCTACGAGCGGATGACCGATGCCGACCTGCGTGCGCTTGCCGACGGGCCGGAAGACCTGCAGCTCTTGCGCCGTCTCGAAGCCCGCTCTGCGGTAACCGTGGCGCTCAACGCGCGCGGCAAGATCACCGGCGCCCTGACCATCGGGGTCGCCTGGTCGGGCCGACGCTACCGGCGATCCGACGCCAACTTCGCCTGGATCCTTTCCGGCCGCGTCGCCCTGGCGCTCGACAACTGCGGTCTCTTCGCCGACCTCGAGCGAGCCGAGCAGGCTCGAGCCGAGATCGCCGAGACGCTGCAGCGCGGGTTGCTGCCATCGCCGCTGCCGCACATCCCTGGCTGGTCGGTGGCCGCGACCTACCGTCCGGCCGGTGCCGAGAACGAGATCGGCGGCGACTTCTACGACGTCTTCAAGGTGCCCGGCGGCTGGATGCTGGCGATCGGCGACGTCACCGGCCGCGGCGCCCGCGCCGCTGCGATCGCCGCCGTCGCCCGCTACACGTTGCGCACCGCCGCCGTCCTCACCGGCGACCCGGTCGTCGCCTTCGCCACGCTCAACCGTTCGCTGCTCGCGCGCGGCGACGCCGCGCTCTGCAGCGTCGCCCTGGTGGCGCTCAGCGAGGACCCGCTCGAGCCGGTGCGGCTGGTGGTGGCCGGCCATCCGCCGCCGCTGCTCGTCGAGGGCGAGGAGGTCGCCGAGGTCGAGGTGGGCGGCCCGGTGCTGGGTGCCTTCCTCGATGCCGAGTGGCAGCTCGCGGAGTGCGAGATCGGCGCAGGCCAGCAGCTCGTCACGGTCACCGACGGGATCGCCGAGTCCGAGGGTGCCGAGGGCCGGTTCGGAGAGGCCCGTCTGCGCGAGGAGCTACGCGGCGCGACCAATCCGGCGCTTGTCGCGCAGCGGTTGGAGGGCGCCCTGCACACCTTCACCGCTGGCACGCTCGATGACGACATGGCGATCCTGGCGATTGCCCGCACCTCGAGCGCGGTTCCCGCCGGCGCCGGTCCGGCGCAGGCGATGAACGGCCCGGAGATGGGCCTCGTCGAACACCTCTACGAATGCTTCAACCGCCGCGACGAAGCGGGCATCGAAGAGATCTGCGAGGAGTCGATGGAGTTCTTCCCGATGGGCACCGCCGAGGCCATCGGCCGTCAAGCCTCCTACGGCGGTGCTGCCGGTCTGCACGACTACCTGGTGGACGTCGCCGAGATCTGGGACGAGCTGCTGATCACGCCGAGCGAGCTGGAGCGCCGTGGCGACTCGCTGCTGGTCCGCGGTCGCGTCTACGCACGCAGCCGCGAGCTGGGCCTGCGCGACACGCCGGTCGCCTGGATCTGGGAGCAGCGGGATGGCCGCTTCGTGCGCGGCGAGGTCTTCATGGATCCGGCGGCCGCCGAGACCCGCTTCTCTGCACTGCCCGCCTGAGGTCGGGCTCGTCCCGCTCAGCCGGACTCGTCGGTGGCGACGAACGGCAGCTCGTCGTCCAGGCCCGTCAAATCCATCACTCTTCGTACGCCACTTGCCTTGCTGCGCACCAGGAGAACGCGCTCGGTGCGGGCGTTGAGGTTGAGCCGTCTGTGGGCAGCGACGAGCACGGCGATTCCGGTCGAGTCGATGAACTCCAGGTCGCGCATGTCGATGACGATTGTCTCGGCGCCCCCCTGCTCGGCCCGCTTCAGCTCGGTGGCCAGGCTGGCCGCGTTGGCCATGTCCAGCTCACCGGCTACGGAGATTGTCCAGGTGGAGGCGCTGCCCTCGATATCCAGGACCAGCGTCCCGTCCCGCACCTTCCGCGCATCTCCTTCAGGGCCCACATCTTCTCCGTTGCCGGCCTGGGCGGGTCGAGTGACTCGCCCAAAGTCAGTCTACGCCGGCGGGATGCCCCAGTCCACCGCGACGAGTAACCGTGTCAGCCCTGCAGCTTGGCTAGTGCTGCGTCCCGCTGCTCGTACATCGAAATCGACTCCTCGACCCCGGTGATCTTCAGCAGCCGCCGAACTTGGTGGTTGATGCAGCAGAGGACGAAGCGGCCGTCGCCGCCTTCGCCGTTGGCGCCCCCTTCCAGGCGCTGCCAGGTGCGAACGATCAGGGCGATTCCGGTCGAGTCGATGAACTCGCACTCGGATAGGTCGAGCATCACCGACGGACGGTCCCCAGCCAGCGCCGCTTCGAGCTTCTGCTCCAGCTCTGGGGCGGTGTTCATGTCCAGCTCGCCGCGCACGGTGAAGGCATGGATCCCATCCTCGCGCTGCTCGCTCTCTACCTCGAAAGGCGCAGGGCTCACATTGGCGATCCTAGCGCAGCGACCCAAGCGCTCCGCTCGGACGCGCTCGGGGTTTTACCGTGCCTGGGCGGGGGTAGCCTGAGGCATCAACAACCCGGGCGGATATGCTCGGGCACCGCGGGGAACACGATCCCCAGCGTGAAGTGGCGGTTCATGCCAGAGAACTCGACGATCAGGCAGCGACCAAAGGGGCTTCAAATGACCCTTCCGGCGAAAGCGGAGAACGTCGCGATAGTAAGGCACGCCCTCGCCGGGTTGGCCGAGGAGATCGGCATGGACGAACCGGGGCTGGCTGACCTGAAGACGGTCGTCACCGAGGCCTGCATGAACGTCGCCGTGCACGCCTATGAGGGTAGGCCTGGCCCGCTCAGCGTCGAAGCCCTTCCCGATGCGGAGGGCCTGACCGTGATCGTTCGCGACGAGGGTGTCGGCATCCGTCCCCAGGCCGACTCCGACCGCGACAGCCTGCGCCTTGGCCTCTCCCTGATCGCCGCCCTGTCCAGCAGCTTCGCGATCTCCGGCGGCCTCGGCCGCGGCACCGAGGTGACGATGCGCCTGCCGCTCGACGGCGGTGCGCCGGGCAGCGTCGACGGCGACTCGGTGAAGATGGAACCCAGTCGTTCAGAGACCACCGAGCTGGTCACCGACCGGCCCGAGCTGCTGGGCCCGATCCTGGCCCGCATTGTCGGCGCCCTCGCCGCCCGCCGCGACCTCTCCGTCGACCGCGTCTCCGACGCAATGCTGGTCACCGACGCGATCGCCGCCGCCGCGCCGGACAGCTTCGCCGACGGCCGCGTCAAGCTCGGCCTCGACGACCGCGGCGAGGGCCTGGCGCTGCGCCTGGGCCCGATGGATCCGGGGGCCGCCCACCGCATCCGCGAGGGCCTCGAGGTTCCCGAAGTCGGCGGCTCGCTGGAGTCGCTCGTCGATGAGCTCGCCGTCGAGGAGTCCGAGGACGGCGAGTATCTGGTCATTCGCTTTGCCGCTGCTCCCTGATCTGCTCGCGGATCCGGTCGAGCGCCCGTCTCAGAATCCGCGAAACGTGCATTTGCGAGTGGCCGATGCGCTCGGCGATCTGCGACTGAGTCAGGTCCTCGGCGAAGCGCAGGCGCAGGACCAGGCGCTCGCGCTCATCGAGGAAGGGCAGCGCCGCATCGAGGGCGATGCGTCCCTCGACCAGCTCGAAGCCCTCGTCCTCGTCGCCGATCCACTCGGTCGGCGGCGACTCGTCGCCGTCCTCGGCGCCCGCCGGGCGGTCGAGCGATAGGGGCCGGCGGTTGTGGTTGGCCTCCATCACCTCAAGCACGTCGGTCTGCTCCAGCTCGAGCCTCTCGGCGATCTCACCAACCGAGGGGGAGCGCTGCAGCTCCTTGGTCAGCTCGGCGATCGCTTTGTCGACTTCGGCCATGCGGTCGTGCAGGCCACGCGGCACCCGCACGGTCCAGACGCGGTCGCGGAAGTGCCGTTTCAGCTCGCCGAGGATGGTTGGTGAGGCGAAGGCCGTGAAAGGGATGCCACGCTCAGGGTCGAAGCGGTCGACCGCGTTCAACAGGCCGAGGTTGGCGACCTGCAGGAGGTCGTCGAAGGACTCGCTGGCGCCGCGGTAGCGCAGCGCCAAGCGCTTGGCGAATGGCATGAAACGTCGCACCAGCTCCTCGCGCGTCGCTGGGTCGCGGTCGCGGGCGAACCGCCGCCACAGCTCGGCGTCGCGGGCCAGCTGCGCCTCCGTGCCTGGGGAGCCGCCCGGTATCTGATCTTCTATCTGCCGCTCTTCTGCCATCTGGAGTCGATGCGTGACGGTCCCCCGGTGAGGACCGGCACCGCCCTGGAGCCCTAACGGACCGTGCGGCTATCGGTAACTGCGTAACTGCGCTCACCGGAGCGTACTGGTCTTGCTGCGGCCGCTTCACCAGCCGAGCTCCCACCTCCATGGTTTGACGGTTACCCATCGGTTGGCGCTTCAATCCAATGCGGCGCTGGCTAGTCTCCGAATACAAATCGATCGACAAGGAGACTCCCCGATGGCTTTCTCGGTTCCCGACCTTCCCTACGCATACGACGCGCTCGAGCCCCATATCGACGAGGCGACGATGCGCGTTCACCACGACAAACACCACCAAGCTTACGTCGACAAAGCTAACGCAGCGTTGGAGGGGACCGACTGGGCCGACCGCGATGTCGAGGACGTGCTGCGCAACCTCAGCGCCCTCCCGGGCGAGGTGCAGGCGCCGGTCCGCAACAACGGTGGCGGCCACTTCAACCACAGCCTCTTCTGGCAGATGCTCAGCCCTGCTGGCGGTGGCGAGCCGAGCGGCGAGTTGGCGAGCGCCATCGCGGAGACCTTCGGCTCCTTCGACTCGTTCAAGGACGAGTTCAAAAATGCCGGCGTCGCCCGCTTCGGCTCCGGCTGGGCTTGGTTGGTCAAGGACAGCTCCGGCCTGGCGGTCGTCTCGACTCCGAACCAGGACTCGCCGATCGCCGACGGCAGCATCCCGCTGCTCGGATGCGACGTCTGGGAGCACGCCTACTACCTGAAGTACCAAAACAAGCGGCCCGACTACATCGATGCCTTCTGGAACGTCGTCAACTGGGACTACGTCGCCCAGCGCCTCGCCGACGCGGGCTAGCTAAGCGACAGCAGCCGGTCGCGCCGCCTCGGGCAGGCGGCGCGGCTCGGCGCCCTCCTTGGGCGGCACCTGGCTCATCGCGTGCTCGGCCAGGGCGGTGATCGTCAGGCTCGGGTTGACGCCGACGTTGGCCGGCACCGCGGCGCCGTCGCAGACCAGCAGGTTCTCGTAGCCGAAGACGCGCTGGTCGGAGTCGACGACGCCGTCCTCGGGGCCGTGGCCGATCACGGCGCCGCCGAGGATGTGGGCGGTGGAGGGGACGTTCAGCATTGCCTCCATTACCGAGCTCTGGGCGGTGCCGCCGGTGCGCTCGGCGAGCCACTCGGCAGCCTGGTTGGCGACCGGGATGAAGGTCGGGATCGGCCGCTCGGGGTCCTGCTCGGTCTGCAGCCGCACTTCGCCGTTGCGCTTCAGCTTTGGCCGCAGGGCGATCGCATTGTCGAGGGTCTGCATCACCAGCACGATGATCGTCCGCCGCGACCATCCCTTCGGCCAGAGCGCCTGCGCGAACTTGAACGGGTGGCGGACGATCTGGCCGAGCAGCTTCAGCGGCCGGGTGACCCGCGTGCCGTTGCCGACCAGCAGCGTGTAGAGGGTGCTCATCGAGTCGCCCGCCTCGCCGTAGGTGACGGTCTCGATGTGGGTGTGCGGGTCAGGGTAGATGCTGGAGGTGATCGCGACCCGCCGGGTCAGGTCCTCGGGATAGTCCTCGGGCACGGTGACGGCGAGGATGCTCTCGCTGTTGGTGCGGACCAGCTCGCCGAGCCGGTTTGAGATGCGCGGCAGAGAGCCGCCCAGCCGGCAGCGCTGCAGCAGCTTGTTGGTGCCCAGGGGCCCGGCGGCGACGACGACGCCGCGCGCCGTCAGCGTGCGGCGGCCGCGGCCGCGCAGGAGGCCCGAGCGCTCGCTGGTCACGGCGTAGCCGGCGCTGCCGTCGACGCCGCCGAGCGGGCGCACGTCGGTCACCGTCCTTTCGGGGGTCACCGCGACGCCGCTGTGCTCGGCCAGCCAGAGATAGTTCTTGACCAGCGTGTTCTTGGCGCCGTGCGGGCAGCCGACCATGCAGCGGCCGCACTGCATGCAGCCGGTGCGCTCCGGCCCGGCCCCTTCGAAGAACGGGTCGGGGACGGTCTTGCCGGGGTTGTCGAGGTAGACCCCGACGGGGGTCTTCTGGTAGGTCTCAGCGACGCCCAGCTCCTCGCCCAGCTCGCGCAGCAGCTGGTCGGCTGGGTCGTCCTTGTCGTGGACGACGACGCCGAGCATCCGCTGGGCGGTCTCGTAATGGGGGGCGAGGGTCTCCTGCCAGTCCTCGAGATCGGCCCACTGCGGATCTTCGAAGAACGGAGCGGGGGGGACGTAGAGCGTGTTGGCGTAGCCGAGGCTGCCGCCGCCGACGCCACAGCCGCTGACCACAGCCACGTCCCTGAAGGTGCTGAGCCGGAAGATGCCCTTCATTCCCAGCCGCGGCGCCCAGAAGTAGCGGCGGCTGTCCCAAGTTGACTTGGGAAAGTCCTCGTCCCGGAAGCGCTTGCCGCACTCGAGCACGGCTACTGAGTAGCCCTTTTCTGCCAGCCGCAGAGCCGATACGGATCCGCCGAATCCCGACCCAACCACTATCCAGTCGTAGTCGTGGGTCACGACCGGGTGTTCCTCGGGCCTAAGCCTCGCCCGGCTCTACGGGCCGGAAGTCCGAGGTCCGCGCGCCGCAGACAGGGCAGAACCAGTCGCTGGGGATCTGCTCGAAAGGGGTCCCAGGCGGGATGCCGCCGTCGGGGTCACCGACGTCGGGGTCGTAGATGAAGCCGCAGCTCTCGCAAATCCAGAGCGTCGCTTCGGTCGTAGCGGTCATGCCTGAAGCTTAAGGGACCGGGCTGACCTAGCCGCTGAAGTCGACCGCGACGGGTTCGCGCTCAGCGCCGTCGATCTCGAAGAACTCGCGCGCGGTGAAGCCGCCCTGGTTGGCGATGATCGAGCCCGGGAACTGCTGGATGTCGGTGTTGAAGGACTGCACGTTGGAGTTGTAGATCCGCCGCGCGGCTTGGATTTCGTCCTCCAGCTCGGAGAGGTTGCGGCTCAGCTGCTGAAAGTTTTCGGTGGCCCGCAGCTGCGGGTAGTTCTCGGCGACGGCGCGCAGGTCGGTCAGCGCCCCGGTCAGTTTCTGCTCAGCCTGGGCGGTATCGCCGACGCTATGCGCCGACATCGCCTCGGCCCGCGCTTTGGTCGCTTTCTCGAAGACCTCGCTCTCGTGCGTGGCGTAGCCCTTGACCGTCTCGACCAGATTCGGCACCAGATCGTGACGCCGCTTGAGCTGCACGTCGATCCCGCTCCAAGACTCGTCGACTCGGTTGCGCGCGGCAATGATCGAGTTGCGCTTGGCGATGTAGTAGAGAACCGCGATGACGATGATCGCGACCACGACGATGATGGCGATGGTCATGACCCGCATCCTACCTCCATAGGATCGGCCTGTGAGCGCCAAGGGTGAAGCGCAGGAATGGGCCGCGATCGTACGGCGCTACGGTGAGCGGCACGAGCTCGGCTACGAGCCGGTTGGGGGGATCAACCCGAAGGACGCCCCGGTGGCGCTCTGCGTCGGCGGGGTCAACCGGCTGACCGGGCAGCTGGCCGAGGGCTTCTGGGGGTCCTCCTGCGACGCCGATGAAAAGGAGGTCGGCGGGCTCTTCGGCAAGGCGATGCTGCCGGCGGCGATCCTCGCCAAGGCGCACATGCCCGACCTGGCGAAGGTCGTGCCGGCGTTCAACGTCGAGTCGATCGAGGGCCACGAGGCGATCGCCCGGCGTTTCGCCCGCAAGGTCGAGTTCGAGTCGATCGACTTCAACCGCCGTTTCCAGGCGACCGTGCCCAGCGAGTACGACCCAGTCGCCCTGCGCGAGCTCTTCAGCCCCGGCTTCCTCTCCTGGACGACGACGATGACCGGCGAGATCGACTTCGGCGTCAACGACCGCCAGCTCTGGTTCCTCTGGCGGCTGCGCGAGCGCGGCGAGGCAGAGTTGAAGGAAGCGCTGAAAAATGCCGGTCAGCTCTTCCGACACCTACAGGCGGAGATGGACGAGAGCGGCCTGCATACTTACCCGCCAGGCCCCTGGCACGCCGGGCTGGAGCCCTTTCCAGACGGTTGATAAGCCTCAGCCCCGGCCGACATCAAGCGCGCCGGCCAGCGCCTGTGAGGCGGCCGCCAGGCTGTTGTGCTCCTCGACCAGGCGGCGAATCCGGTGGAGATCGTCCTCGTCGAGCGCCAGCACTTCGCCCCACAGTCGCTTCGCATCGGGGGTGACCTGCGGCTTGCCGAACGGGTCTCGCGCGGCGACGTCGTAGCGCTCGGGCGTGAGAACGACGCCCGCGGCACGACTCTCGTCGATCGGCCTGGCGACCACCACACGGCGTCCGATCGCCGCGGCCTCGAGCGTAGTCAGGCCTTGGGCGACGATCAGGTCCGAGGCGAAGAGGCGGGCGACCGGGTTGGCCGGCGCCTCCTCGATCCGCCATGCCTCTCGCGGCAGCCTCGCTTGGCAGAGCGCTTCGGCCTGTACCCGCCAGTCGCCTTCGCCGGCGATCGTCAGACGACAGGGGCGGCTGGCGGCGAGGCGCTCTCTGGTCAGCTCGACCGCGAGCTGGGCGATCGCTGCCTTCTCGGGCGCGAGCCGCATCAGCGCCAGGATCTCGCGCGGCTCGCCAAGCTGCGGCTGGAAGGGAACGGCGTCGAGCGGGATCGAGGCGGGCAGGATGCTGAGCGTGTCGGCCGGGAGGTCGAAGGCGTCGGCGAACCGCTCGCGGTGCCACTCGCCACGCACCAGCACCGCGGCTCGCTCCTCGGCCAGGGCAAGGGCGATCGGCACTCGCACTTCGGCCAGGGCCTGCGGGCCGAGCCAGCTCGCCAGAGCGTCCGGCGTCTGGTGCAGCGACAGAGCCACCCGTTCGCAGGAGGCGAGCGCCGGCTCCAGAGCGTCCATCACACGGTGGTCCCAGTGGACGATCGCGGCATCGTGGCGGGCGAGGGTCGAGCGCAACCCCTCGGGGCCGAGCTCGATCGCCCTGTCGTACCAGGAGGTCGCGACGAACTCGATGCCGGCCGTTTCCGCGGCGCCCTGCAGCAGGCCTGGCGGCGAGACGATCGTCGCCTTGCCGCCGGCCTCGACGTGGCGGCCAAGCAGGTGTATCCACTGGCGCCCCGAGCCGCCCGGGATCATGTTGTGCAGCAGACAGCAAACCGAGTCCACGCCCAACTCCCTCGGCTCGGCCATGCGCTGGAATAATCGCACGCTTGGCCCAGCTGAGCCCATCGGATCGTGCCCCGAACCTGCTGCTCGGTGCCGGCGTGACGATCGCCGAGGAGGCCGAGCTGGGCGCCAACGTCGTCATCCTCGACGACGTGATCGTCGAGGCGGGGGCGAGGATCGACCACGGCGCCGTCCTCGGGCGGCCGATGCGGGCCAATCGCCGCTCGCGCTCGACGCGCGACAACGACGGCCAGACCCTTATCGGCCCTGAGGCGACCGTCTGCCCCTATGGCCTGGTCGGCGCTGGGGTTCGCATGGAACCGCACTCCTTCCTCGGCGACCACGCGCACCTCAATCCCGGCGCCCGGCTCGGCGCGGACGTCACGATCGGCTCGGCCAGCGGGATCGGACGGCGGGTGACGATAGGCGACCGCACGCGGATCCAGAACCTGGTCATGATCGGGCCGGACGTGACGATCGAGGAGGACTGCTTCCTCGCCCCGGCCGTGCAGATCCTCACCGGCCGCAAGATGACGGCGGCCGAGCGGCTCGGGCCGCCGTGCCTTCGCCGCGGCTGCCAGATCGGCGCCGCCGCGGTGATCATGCCCGGCGTCGAGATCGGCGAAGGCGCAGTAGTCGGCGCCGGTGCCGTGGTCACCTCCGACGTGGCCAGCGGCGACGTCGTCCGCGGTATCCCGGCCCGAGTCGCGCTGGCGCGCGTCGAGGGCGGACCTGCGGTTCCATCCGGATAATCGCCCCATGGCCTCGCTGCGCTCGTCCGATCTCGCCCCATTTCTGTTGCTCGGCGCTCGCGTGACGTTGGGCGAGGACGTTGAGATCGGGGCGAACGTCGTCATCTACGACGACGTCACCGTCGGCAACAGGGTGCGGCTCGACGACGGGGCGGTGCTCGGCAGGATGGGGTACCGCAACCGAAGTTCGCGCACGCCCGCGCCCAGCCGGGGGCCGACGTCGATCGAGAGCGGGGCGATCGTCTCTCCCTACGCGCTGGTCTCGGCAGGCGCTCGCATGGGGCCGTGCTCTTTCCTCGGCGACCACGCGCACATCCGCGAGGGGGTCAGCCTCGGCGCGGATGCGATGGTGGGGGCGAGTTGCGGCATCGGCCGCAATGTCGAGGTCGGGGATCGCACGCGGATACAGACCCATTCCGTCGTCGGCCCTGGGACGCACGTCGAGCCGGACTGCTTCCTCGGCCCCGGGGTTCAGGTCCTCACCGGACGCAAGATGACGACCGTAGAGCGCGCCGGCCCGCCACGGCTTCGGCGGGGTTGCCAGATCGGCGCCGGAGCGAAGATCATGCCCGGCATTGAGATCGGCGAAGAGGCAATCGTCGGGGCGGGCGCCGTGGTCACCGCAGACGTTCCCGCCGGTGCCGTCGTTCGGGGCATTCCGGCGCGGCTCGCGATGGCCGGCGCCGACGGCCCGGACGCGGACTACGACCCGCTCGGGTAGTCCGGGTCGCCCGGCAGGAGCACTCGGTGCTCCTCGGGAGTGCCGACTACCTTCGGCAGGATCGGCTCGACGGCCTTGCCGCGGTGCGCCTCGATCGCTTCCGAGGAACCGCGAAAGGGGAGCAGCGCCTCGAGCTGCTTGACGGTCGGGAAGGCGAGCGCCATGCCGCCGCCGGCCTGCGCCTCCAGCGCCGCGCCCGGCTCGAACCAGCCGGCGTCGACGGTCTCGACCCCGTCGGGCCGCGGCGGCGAGTGGGCCGGGGCGAGCGCGAGGAAGAACCAGGCGTCGAAGCGGCGCGAGACGACCTCCGGCGTGATCCAGCGCGAGAACAGGACCAGCTCCTCGTCCTCCGGCAGCGCGATTCCAGCCTCCTCCTCCAGCTCGCGCACCGCGCAAGCCTTGAAACGCGCTTCGTCCTCGCCGTCGTCGGCGTCGACGGCCCCGCCCGGGAACACCCACACCCCGGGCATGAACTTGGCCCTCTCGGTCCGCTTCAGCAGCAGGACCTCGAGGGCACGATCCGCGTGCTTCCCCCCGCGCCTCAGCAGCACCACCGAAGCGGCTGGACGTGGCTCCGACGGCTCACCCGGGTTGTGGGCCTCCGCCGGCCCACGCGCTCTCTCGTCCACCTGGCCCAGCCTACGCCGCCTGGGCGACCGGGAGCGGCGTTTCGAGCGAGGCGAGCGCCGCGCCGATCGATTCGGCCACGATCTCTACCAGGCGTCCCAGCTCTGCCTCGGATATGGCGAGGGGGGGCATCAGTACGACCACGTCGCTCAGCGGCCGCACGATCGCCCCGCGCTCGCACGCCTCGAGCGTCACCCGGTGGCCCAGGCGGAGGTCGGGATCGTGCTCGCCGAGGTCTATCCCGACCATGAATCCGCAACGCCGCACCTCGACTACCTCGGGCATCGCCGCGACGCCTGCCAGCAGCCGGCCGAGCAGCTCGATCTTCGGCTGCAGGCGCTCGAGCGTTCGCTCGTGCTCGAAGGCGTCGAGGCTGGCGAGGGCGGCGGCGCAGGCGAGCGGGTTGCCGGTGTAGGTATGACCGTGGAAGAAGGTGCGCTGCTCCTGCGGGGCGCCGAGAAAGCCCTCGTAGATCCGCTCGGTGCTCAGCGTCGCCGCCAGCGGCAGGTAGCCGCCGGTCAGTCCCTTGGCGAGGCAGAGCAGGTCGGGGGAGACACCCTCCTGCTCGCAGGCGAACATCGTTCCGGTGCGGCCGAAGCCGGTCGCCACCTCGTCGCAGATCAGCAGCACGCCGAAGCGGTCGCACAGCTCGCGCACCGCGCGCAGGTAGCCGGGCGGATGGACCAGCATCCCGGCGGCCCCCTGGACCAGCGGCTCGACGATCACCGCCGCGATCTCCTCCTCGTGGGCCTCGAGCACGCGCTCGAGGGCGGCGGCGTCACCAGGCTCGGCGGCGTGGGTGGGGAACAGCAGCGGCCGGTAGGTGGCGTGGAAGAGCCCGATGCCGCCGACCGAGACCGAGCCGATCGTGTCGCCGTGGTAGGAGTCGTGCAGGTGGACGAAGGAGGAGCGGCGGGTGTGCTGGCCACCGCGCTGCTGCTGGTACTGGAAGGCCATCTTCAGCGCGATCTCGACCGCGGTCGAGCCGGACTCCGAGTAGAAGACGCGCTCCAGACCCGGCGGCGCCAGGTCGGCCAGCCGCGCGGCCAGCTCGGCAGCGCCCGGGTGGGAGAGGCCGAGCATGGTCGAGTGCGCGACCCGGCCGAGCTGCTCGCTCAGGGCGGCGTCGATGCCAGGGTGGCGGTGTCCGTGGACGTTGCACCACAGCGAGGAGACGCCGTCGATGTAGCGCCGACCCTCGGCGTCGATCAGCTGCGAGCCCTCGGCCCGCTCGATCATCAGCGGCTCTTCCTCGACCCAGCCGAGCTGCTGGGTGAACGGGTGCCAGAGATGGTCGCGGTCGAGCTTCCCGGGGTCGGTTCGCATCTCCAAGGCCAACCTAGCTCCAGGCGCGGCGGCAACGAAGGAAGTGTGCGGCTCCACACGAACCGTGACATTAAAAGGTGCAATCATCTTGATGATGGCCGAACGAGGAGCGACGCCGAAGGTCCCCAAGCTGCGGCGTCAAGCGCTCAACGCCGTCCGCTCGCTGTTCACGCCGCTGCTCCCCGACGATTACCTGGAGCTGATCAACCCGCTCTGGTCGACGCGCGAGCTGCGCGGCCGTATCGAGCGGATCGACGCCGAGACGTCCGAGGCGGTCACGGTGCTGATCCGGCCGGGCTTCGAGTGGACCGGCCACCGGCCGGGCCAGTACCTGAGGATCGGCGTCGTGGTCGACGGGGTACATCACTGGCGTGCCTACTCGCTCACCTCGGAGCCGGGCCGCCCCGACGGCTGCATCAGCATCACGCCGAAACTGGTCGACTCCGGCAAGGTCTCGCCGTACTTCGTCCGCCACGCCCGGCCGGGGGACATCGTCCGGCTCGGTGGCGTCGAAGGGACCTTCGTCCTTCCCGACCCGGCGCCCGAGAAGCTCCTCTTCGTCAGCGCCGGCAGCGGGATCACGCCGATCATGAGCATGTTGCGCAGCCTGCATCGCGCCGACGCGGTGGCGGACGTGGTCCACCTTCACTCCGCTCGCACTCCCGACACGGTTATCTTCGGCGGCCTGCTGCGGGAGATCTACAGCCTGCACCCCGGCTATCGCCTCCATCTGCAGATCACCGGCCGCCAGGCCCGGATCGGGCCCGCCGACCTTGACGACCTCTGCCCCGATTGGCGCGACCGCCATGCCTTCCTCTCCGGCCCGGGCGAGATGCTCGACGCGATGAGCGACCGCTGGCAACGGGAGGGCAATCCGGAGCTGCTGCACATGGAGCGCTTCCAGCCGCTGATCGGTGGCGAGCCGGGGGAGGGCGCGGGTGGCCCGGTGCGCTTCGCCAAGAGCCGGGTCGAGGCGAGCTGCGACAGCGGCACCCCGATCCTCGCCGGCGGCGAGGCGGCCGGCGCCATTCTGCCGTTCGGCTGCCGGATGGGAATCTGCCACACCTGCGTCGGAAAGCTCTGCAAGGGCAAGGTGCGCGACCTGCGCACCGGCAAGGTCCACGGCAGCGAGGGAGAGATGGTTCGCACCTGCGTCAACGCCCCCGAAGGGCCGATCGAGATCGCGCTTTGAGACCACGAAAGGAAAGACGATGAACGCAAGCACCGCTGAGGCCCAGAGCCCGCTCGCCCGCCTCTCAGGGGAGCAGCTCGACGAGCTCGCTCGCGAGTTCGACGCGATTCGCGATCGCGTGCTCGACGAGCTCGGCGAGCGCGACCGCCACTACATCGAGAGCATGATCGTCATGCAGCGCCGGCTCGCGGTGATCGGCCGCGTGCTGCTGCTCGGCGCCCGCTACCGGCCGGCCTGGCTGGCCGGCACGGCGGCGCTATCGGCGGCGAAGATCCTCGAGAACATGGAGATCGGCCACAACGTCCTGCACGGTCAGTGGGACTGGATGAACGATCCCCAGATCAATTCCTCGACCTGGGACTGGGACACCGCCTCCACCGCGGAGGCCTGGAAGCACTCGCACAACTACGTGCACCACACCTTCACCAACATCCTCGGCAAGGACAAGGACCTCGGCTACGAGATCATGAGGATCGATCCTGAGCAGAAGTGGCATCCGATCTATCTCTTCCAGCCGCTCTACAACCTGGCTCTGATGGCGTTCTTCGAGTGGGGGGTCGCGCTTCACGACCTCGACTTCGAGGCGATCCGCAAGGGACGCAAGTCGAAAGCGCAGGTGAAGCGCGAGCTGGCGGGCATTGCAGGCAAGGCAAAGAGCCAGGTCGTCAAGGACTACGTTGCCTGGCCGCTGCTGAGCGGCTTGGCCGCCGCTGCCGCCGACGCGGCGACCGGGCCGGGCCGGGCTCGGCGGCGCCGCGGCGGGCTGGCCGGCGCGCTGCGGAAGGCCTTCGCGACCGGCCGTGGCTCCTATCACTCGGCCGTCACCGCCAATGCCACCGCCAACATCATCCGCAACGTATGGGCCTACGCGATCATCTTCTGCGGTCACTTCCCCGACCAGACCTACACCTTCACCGAGGAGGAAGTGGAGGACGAGAGCCGGGGTGGCTGGTATGTGCGCCAGCTGACCGGCGCGGCGAACATCGAGGGCAGCCCGCTGTTCCACGTGGCCAGCGGCAATCTCGGCTACCAGGTCGAGCACCACCTCTTTCCCGACCTGCCGAGCACCCGCTATGCCGAGGTCGCGCCGCAGGTCAAGCAGATATGCGAGCGCTACGGCCTGCCGTACAACAGCGGCCCCTTCGGCCGTCAGCTCGGCATGGTGCAGAGGACGATTCTCAGGCTGGCCTTTCCGGGCGGCGAGCCACGGCCAAAGCCGGGCCCCTACCGAGGCGAGGATCACCCCGCTCTGTGATTAGCATCACGTACACAACTATTTCCCTCGCGAAATAGTTGTTCTTATGCAACAATTGTCGATGTGCAAGCGAGCGAGATAGCAGCGATCGCCGAGCAGATCGATGTTCCGCAGGTCAGTCCCGAGGCGCAGGACACGGCCGCGCGGCTCGGCGCCCTGCTGCGGCATCTCTTCCGCTACGACCGCGGCAACATGCTGCGCGTCATCGAGGACTCCGGCCTCTCGATGACGCAGTGCAAGGCGCTGCTCGAGCTGGGCGGGATGGGCGCCGGCGAGCCCCGCCAGGTCAGCGACCTGGCCGAGAGCCTCGGCGTCTCGGTTCCCTCGATGAGCCGCGCCGTCGACGCCCTCGTCAAAGCCCGTCTCGCCACCCGTGTCGAGGACGCCGAGGACAGGCGGGTGCGCCGCGTCGCGATCGGCGAGAAGGGCAAGAAGCTGGTCGAGACGCTGCTCGTCGTGCGGCAGGCCGGGATGGAGGCCTTCGCCGAGAGCCTCGGCGCGGCCCAGCGCCGTCGTCTCGACGTCGCGATTGACTTGCTGATGGACAGGGAGGACATAGCCGACGCCTATCGCCACCTGAAAGAGGTTGGACCAACTTGACCCGTTACCGCCACCTGATCACCGACGACAACCGCAAGTGGTGGACGCTCGGAGCGATGTGCTTCGCGTTGTTCATGATCATGCTCGACAACACCGTCGTCAACGTCGCCCTGCCCTCGATCCAGCGCGACCTCGGCGCCTCGATCTCCGGGCTCGAGTGGACGATCAACGGCTACACGCTCTCGTTCGCGGTGCTGCTGGCGACCGGCGGCCGGCTCGGCGACATCTTCGGCCGCCGCCGGATGTTCCTCATCGGCGTCGTCGTCTTCGCCCTCTCCTCGGCGACCGCCGGCTTCGCCGCCGGCTCCACCGACCTGGTGATCAGCCGCGTCGTGCAGGGCGTCGGCGCGGCGCTGATGATGCCCGGCACGCTCTCGATCATCACCGACGCCTTCCCGGCGCACGAGCGCGGCAAGGCGATGGGCACCTGGGCGGGCGTCTCGGCGCTGGCGCTCGCCGTCGGTCCGGTGCTGGGCGGCTTCCTTACCGAGCACGTCAGCTGGCGGGCGATCTTCTACCTCAACATCCCGGTGGCGATCGGCGCGGTCACGGCGACGCTCTTTGCGGTGCGAGAGTCGCGCGATACGACCGTCGGCCGCGAGGTCGACTACCTCGGGGTGGCGACGCTCACCGCGACCCTGACGGCGCTGGTCCTGGCCCTGGTCGAGGCCAACAGCTGGGGCTGGGGCTCGCCCGAGATCGTCGCCCTGCTCGCTGGCGCGGCGCTCGGCGCCGTCGCCTTCGTCGCGATCGAGCTGCACGTCTCGGCGCCGATGGTCGAGTTCCGCTTCTTCGCCGACCGCAACTTCCTCGGCGCGGTGGTGGTGGCGCTGATCATCACCTTCGCGATGATGGGCGTCTTCTTCTTCCTCGCCCTGTACATGCAGGACATCCTCCGCTACTCGCCGCTGGAGGCTGGGGTGCGGTTCCTGCCCTCGACGCTGATGATCGTCGGCGTCGCGCCCGTCGCCGGCCGGTTGGCGGACCGCTTCGGGCCGCGCTGGCTGATCGTCGCCGGGCTGGCGATCCTCGCCGCCTCGCTGTGGAGTTTCTCCGGCATCGCGGTCGACTCGAGCTACCTGGATCTGCTGCCCGGCTTCATGCTGCTCGGCATCGGCATCGCGCTGACGATGTCGCCGATGACGAGCGCCGCGATGAACGCCGTGGCGGTCGAGAAAGCCGGCATCGCCTCGGGTGTCCTCTCGATGTTCCGCATGGTCGGCGGCAGCCTCGGCGTGGCGGTGAGCGGCGCGATCTTCCAGGGCGCGGCCGGCAGCAGCTTCGAGACGGCCACCCCGCAGCAGTTCGTGACCGGCCTCAGCGATGCGATGAGCGTTTCGATGGCGGTCACCCTGGTGGGCGCCGTTATCGCCGCCGCGGCGATCCGCGCCCGACCGGGCCGGGTCCCCGCTCAAGTGGTCGAGGCGGCTGCGAGCCCCGGCGGCGAGGAGCTGGCCGGGCGCGAGGTCATCGCGGCGGGGGAGGCGGTCGGCTGATCGTCTGTCGACTTACCGCCGCTATGCAGCGATAAGTCGACAGGGGTCGAGCTTTGGCCAGGCCTCGGGCTCGTCCAGGTCGATTTCCGGCAGCAGCTCGACCGGGACATCGCCGAGCGCGACGATCGTCTCGCGATTGGAGCGCTCGATCACCCCTGGAGCCTCGGGCCAGGGGGTGAGGACGACCGCCGCGATTTCGAGGCCGACCGCGCGGGCTGCCTCGAGGGTCAGAAGCGTGTGGTTGATCGTGCCCAGGCCAGGTGCGGCGGCGACGACGAGCGGCAGGCCGAGGTCGACTGCAAGGTCGCGCACCGAGTACTCGAGCGCCAGCGGCACGAGCAGGCCACCGACGCCCTCGCAGACAAGCACGTCAGCCGATTCGGCGGCGGCGCTTGCGGTCGCTCGCAACCGCTCGGGCTCTATCTCTTCACCTGCTTGGTGAGCCGCCAGATGCGGCGACATCGGCGGGCCAAACCTGTAGGGGGCAACCTCCTCGTCGCTCTGGCTCGACCCTGCCGCCCGGCGAAGCATTTCATGATCCGCCTCATTTCTTCGCCGATGGGTCGAAGGGACACCTGGCGTGCTGCCTTTTGGCCGATCGGCGGGGAGTTCGGCCAGCCCCGTTACGGCCGGCTTGAAGACGGCGACTCGCAACCCCGCTGCCGCCAGCGTCCGGGCAGTCGCCGCGGCGACCACCGTCTTGCCGACCTCCGTGCCGGTGCCGGTGACGAAGACGCCGCGCATCGGGTGGTCAGGCGGCGATGGCGGATGGAGCCGGCCGTGCCGGCGGTTCGGCCACGATCCCCAGTTTCCGGGCAGCGGCGCCGGCCAGGCGTGCGGCATCCTTCAGCTCCTCGGTCCGGTGTGTCGACATCACGGTGAAACGCAGCCGCGACGAGCCCTCGGGGACGGTCGGCGGACGAATCCCCTGGGCGAAGACGCCTTCCTCGAGCAGCCGCTCGCTGAGTTCCATCGTGCGGCGAGGGTCGCCGACCTCGACCGGCACGATCTGGCTCTCGCCATCGCCGGTGGCGAGGCCTTCGGCAGCCAGCGCTCGGCGCAGGGTCGTCGCATTGGCGTGCAGCTGCTCGACCCGCTCAGGCGCCGACTCGAGCAGTTCGAGCGCCGCCAGCGCTGCTGCGGCGACGGGTGGCGGCGGCGCAGTCGAGAAGACGAAGGGCCGCGCGGCATTGAGCAGGTATTCGGTCAGCTCGCGGCCGGCGCAGACGTAGGCGCCGTAGGAGCCGAGGGCCTTGCCGAGCGTGCCGACGACCAGGTCGACCTCTCCGGAGAGACCGGCCGCCGCGATGCTGCCCCGGCCGCCCGGCCCGAGCGCACCGGTCGCGTGCGCCTCATCGACCATCAGCCGGCAGCCGTGGCGGCGGGCCAGCTCGACCAGCGCCTCCAGCGGGGCGACGTCGCCGTCCATCGAGAAGAGGCCGTCGGTGACGATCAGCGCCGGCTTGGCGCTGGCCCGCTCGAGCCCCCAGGCAAGGTGGTCGACGTCGCCGTGGCGGTAGACGAAGGTCTCGGCGCGCGAGAGGCGGCAGCCGTCGACGATGCTGGCATGGTTCAGCTCGTCGGAGAAGACGACCTCGCCGCGCCCGGCCAGTGCCGCGATCGCGCCGGTGTTGGCGAGGTAGCCGGAGCCGAAGAGCAGCGCCGACCGATAGCCCTTGAACGCCGCCAGCCGCTGCTCGAGATCGAGGTGCGGCTCCATGTTGCCCGAGATCAGGCGTGAGGCGCCGGCGCCGGCGCCCCAATGCATCGCCGCCTCGGCCGCGGCGTGGCGCACCTGCGGATGCCCGGCGAGGCCGAGGTAGTCGTTGGAGCAGAGAAGCAACACAGGCCTGCCGTCGAGCGTGACTCGCGGGCCCTGCGGCCCGCCGACCAAGCGCAGCCTCCGGTGGAGCCCCCTGTCGCGAAGCTCCTCCAGCCGCTCCGCGACGTCGGTCATGCGGCCTGCGGATAGGGGGGAGGTTTCTTCGCCTTCTTGACGACCCGCAGTTGCGTCGATGGATCCCAGAAGTTGGCCTCGTCCTGGCGGTCGATCAGCTCGTCGATCGGCGTCGCCGGCGCCTCGCCGTCGAGCCAACCCGAGCGGTTGTCGGGCCGTGGGTTGGCGCCGTTGTCCGGCTGGCGGGCGACGTTCAGGCCGAGCTCCTCGAACATCGCCCGGTCCTCCTCGGGCTCGGCCCCGAGCGTGGTCAGGAAGTTCCCCATCATCACCCCGTTGAGGCCGGCCTTGACCGCCAGCGGCTGCAGCTCGCCGAGGTTCTCGACGCGGCCGCCGCAGAGCCGGAAGAGGGCTCCCGGGATGATCAGCCGGAAGATCGCCACCCACTTGACGACCTCCCAGGGGTCCATCAGCGGCCGGTCGCCGAACTTGGTGCCGGTGCGCGGGTTGAGCAGGTTTATCGGCACCGAGGTCGGGTTCAACGCCGACAGCTCGAAGGCCATTTCGACCCGCTGCCGGGGCGACTCGCCGAGGTTGAGAATGCCGCCGACGCAGGTCTCGAGGCCCGCCTCCTTGACCGCATCGATCGTCCGCAGCCGGCCCTCGTAGCGGACCGTGGTCGAGACCTCCGGGTAGTAGGAGCGGGACGACTCGACGTTGTGGTGGACGCGCTGGATGCCGGCCTCGCGCAGGCGCTTGGCGCGCTCGGCCGACATGTGGCCAATCGATGCGCAGCGCTTCAGGTTCGTGTGCTCGGCGACGAGTTCGGCGCCCTCGACGATCCTCTCAAAGTCGCGTTTCGAGAGTCCCTGGCCCTGGGTGACCATGCAGAAGCGGTGGGCGCCGGCCGCCTCGGCCGCCCTGGCATGCTCGAGGATCTGCTCGGGCTCCATCATCGCGTGCATCGGCGTGTCCGCCTCGGCATAGCGCGATTGCGCGCAGAAGCCGCAGTCCTCGGCGCAGCCGCCGGACTTGGCGTTGACCAGCGAGCACATGTCAGTCGAGTCGCCGAAGTTCTCGCGGCGCACCGCCCAGGCGCGCTCGACGAGGTTGCCGATCTCCTGGCGGTCGCTCAGCTCGCCGAGAGCCAGCGCCTCATCGAAGCTGACGAGGGGTTCCATTCGGCCGCAAGGCTAGGACTCGGCGCGGACGGCTGACGACGGTCGGTCTGGGGCCGCCGGCCCGGCTGCGACGCGCACGCTGTCGCGCCCGGCCCGCTTCGCCCGGTAAAGGGCATGGTCGGCCGCCGTGAGCACGTCTTCCCAGGCGCCCGTCTCAGGACCGAAGGTCGCGATTCCGATGCTGGCGGTGACCGGTGGCATCGCCTCGCTCGGCGGCGGATGCAGGCGGATCGCCTTAGCGATCGCCTCGGCGACCTCCTCGGCTTCGTCCAGCTCGCAACGCGGCAGGACGATCGCGAACTCGTCGCCACCCAGCCGGGCGACGACGTCGGTCGCGCGCATCCGTTCCTCGAGTACCGCGGCGATGTCGGCGATTACCCGGTCGCCGGCGGGATGCCCGAGCGTGTCGTTGACCTGCTTGAAGTTGTCGAGGTCGAGCATCAGCACCGCGCCGCCCGTCTTCTCGCGGCGGCTGCGGGCCAGCTCGGTGCGCAGGTCTTCGCCGAAGCGGCGGCGGTTCCGCAGGCCGGTGAGGGGGTCGTGGCTGGCTTGCAGGGTCAGTTCCTGCATCCTTTCGTTGCGGCTCCAGATCAGCACCAGCGCCGCCAACAGCGCCGCCAGGGCGAGGCCAACCACAGCGATCAATGCCGGCAGGCTGACGCCGGGCCGGTTCGGATCGCGGACGACGAGCAGCCAGGTGCGATCGGCGATGCGAAAGGGAGCGGCCGCGGCCTCCTCGCGGTCCAGCTGCGGCCCGAGCACGGTGCGGCCACGGTCGAGCAGCTGCACCTCGACCTCGTCGGGCAGGGCCGTGGTCGCCGCTTCGGTCAGGTCGGCGACCTGGAAGGCGCCCGTCGCGAAGCCGGCCAGGGCCGCCCGGCGCTGGGCGACCGTCGCCGTCGGCGCGCCGTCGCGGTAGACCGGCCCGAAGACGTTTATCCCGGTGCCGCCGACCGACAGCCTGATGACGCGGGTCGCCGCCGGCCTGCCGGTATCGCGCGCTCGCAGCAGATCCGCTGTGCGCAGCGGATCGGAGCCGACGTCGTAGCCGACCGGGACCTGTACGTTGAGCGGCGCCCGTGTGTCGGCGAAGACCAGCGGGAAGTACGACTCACGGTCACCCTCCCGGTGCAGGTCCCCGAGTGGGCCGCGGCGGGCGATCGGGTAGCCGTGGTTGCGCTCGAAGCGGGTGCGGTCCTCGTCCCTCACAGCTTGCAGGAAGGCGGTCGCCGAGAGCGCTCCGTTGCGCAGGAGCGAGCGCGCCACGGCGTCGAACTCGTGGCGGCTGAAGGTGCCCTCGACCCGGTAGAAGGCGGCGGCGCTGGAGAGCTGGCCGACCGAGAGGCGGGCCAGGGCTTCGGCCTGGCGGGCGGAGCGGGCAGCCTCGCCGCGCTGGGTCCGTTCGAAGCTCTTGGTTTCCCGATCGTGGACGACCAGCGCCGTGGCCAATGAGCCGGTCGCGATCGCCGCCACCACCGCGTATCCGAGGAGGAAACGGAGCCGCATGCGCTTATTGTCGCCTCCCCGTCGGGCGCTGCGAGTGCCGGGCGCTAGGCGTCGGGCGCTGCCGCCAAAGACTCCCAGAGATAGAGCGAGGCGAGGCTACGGTGGGGCCGCCAGGTCTCGCCGATCTCCAGCACCCTGGTTGGCGGCGGCATCTCCGCCAGGCCGTACTCGGTCTGCACCGCCTTGCGGATGCCGAGGTCGCCGCCGGAGAGGACGTCGGGGCGTTCGAGATGGAACAGCAGGAACATCTCTGCGGTCCACTGGCCGAGCCCGCGCACGGCGACGATCTCGGCGATGACCTCCTCGTCGGCGAGGTCCCCGAGCCGGTCCAGCTCCAGCTCGCCGTCGAGCACGTGTGCGGCGAGGTCGCGGACGTATTCGACCTTGCGGCCGGACAGACCGGCGCCGCGCAGATCCTCCTCGCGCGCCTCAAGCAGCTGCTCCGGCGAGGGCGTCGAGCCGCCGAAGATCTCGCAAACTCGCCGATAGATCGTGCGGGCGGCTTTGGTGGAGAGCTGCTGGCCGACGATCGCCCGCAGCAGCGCGCCGTAAGCGTCGGCCGGGCGCTCCTCGCTGCGCCGCCGCAGCCGCGTGGCGATGTCGATCTCACCGATCCGGTCGATCAGCGCCGCCATCGTCGGGTCGGCCGCCGCCAGGGCGGCGCGCGCCGAGGCGCTCACCGACCCCGCCAGTGCGGCTTGCGCTTCTCGGCGAAGGCCGCGATCCCCTCGCGGAAATCCTCGGAGGCAAAGCAGGATTCGCGCAGGGCGATCAGGCCTGCCTCCTGCTGTTCGCTGAGAACGGGGTTCTGGTTCAACACCTCGATCGCCCGCTTGTTGCCGCGCATTGAGATCGGCGCGTTGGCCGCGATCTCCGCCGCCAACGTCACCGCCGCTTCCTCGAAGCTGGCCGCATCGACCACTTCGTGCACCAGGCCGATCTGCTCGGCCCGCCGCGCCTCGTAGTTGCGGCCGGTCAGGAACAACTCCTTGGTCCGCGCGAGGCCGACCGTGTCGAGGAAGTTGCGCAGTCCGGTGTGGCCGTAGACCAGGCCCAGCTTGGCCGGCGGCATGCCGAGCTTGGCGCCCTCTACGCAGATCCGCAGATCGCAGGTGATCGCCAGCTCAAGCCCGCCGCCCAGGCAGTGGCCGTTGATCGCGGCGACGGTCGGCCACGGGTGCCTGGCGATCGCGTCCATCGCCGCGTGGAAGGGATGGGCGACGAGCGCCTCGGCGTCGCGCTCGAAGGTCTCGCCGGGGATCGAGGAGATGTCGTAGCCGGCCGAGAAGACCGGCGGGGCCCCTGTGATCAGCACGCAGCGGGTCTCGATCTCGCAGTTGAGTCGCGGCATCGTCTCGGCCAGCGCGTCGAGGATCTCGTGATCCAGCGCGTTGCGCCGCTCGGGGTTGGAGATGACGATACGGACGACCGCCTCGGCCGGCGAGTCGAGGAGGAGCTTGCCGCCGGCGAGCCGCTCGGTCACTCCAGCACTACGAGGATGTCGCCTTCGCTGACCGACTGGCCCTCCTCGCAGCGGATCTCCTTCACCGTGCCGTCGTCCTCGGACTCGACCGGGATCTCCATCTTCATCGACTCAAGGATCACGACCGTGTCGCCGTCCTCGACCTCGTCACCGACCGCGACCTCGATTTTCCAGACGTTGCCGGTGATGTGCGCCTCGATGTCCGCCATTGGCGGGGACAATATCCGCCGTGCCCGACCAACTCGCGGCGATCGTCGCCGCCCGCAACGAGGCCGACCGTATAGGGGACACGCTGGCGGCCTTGCGAGCGGCGTTTCCAGCTGCGGTCCTCTGGGTGGCGGACGACGCCTCGACCGACGGCACCGCCGAGGTCGCGATGGCTGCCGGGGCGCAGGTGGTCAGCCGCCGGCGGCCGCATGGCAAGGGCGCCAACGTGACCGCCGCCGCCGAGGCAGCGCTGAGCGCCGAGACGCAACCGCGGCTGGTGCTGCTCTGCGACGGCGACCTCGGTGCCTCGGCGGCGCGATTGACGCCCTTGGTCGAGGCGGTCGAAGCCGGTGGGTGCGACCTCGCCGTCGCCGCCTTCAGCCGCCGGGTGGGGGGCGGCTTCGGCCTGGCGCTCGGCTTCGCTCGCTGGGCGATCCGTCGCCGCTGCGACTTCGAGGCGTTGGCACCGATCTCGGGGCAGCGGGCGATGCGCGTCGAGGCGCTCCGCGAAGTCCTGCCCTTCGCCCACGGCTACGGCATGGAGGTCGCGATGACGATCGACGCCGTCCGCGCCGGTCTGCGAGTCGGCGAGTACGAGGTCGATCTCGCTCACCGGGCCACCGGCCGCACGCTCGCCGGCTTCGCTCACCGCGCCAGTCAGCTCGGCGATTTCGTCCGTGTCTATCTTTCTCGACGAAAAGAGGGGGGGCGGGGTTCTTGATCCTCGCGATCGACCAGGGAACCACCGGAACGACCTGCATCGTCTTCGACGGCGAGGGCCGGATCGCCGGACGGGCCTACTCGGAGTTCGAGCAGCACTTCCCGCAACCCGGCTGGGTCGAGCACGACGCCGCCGAGATCTGGGAGGTGACGCGGCGGGTGGCGATCCAGGCGATAGCCGACGCCGGCATTCAGGGAGCGGAGCTCGACGGTATCGGGATCGCCAACCAGCGCGAGACCGTCGTCGTCTGGGACCCGGCGACGGGGGAGCCTGTCCACCGGGCGCTCGTCTGGCAGGACCGGCGCACGGCGGGACGCTGCGACGAATTGCGCGAGCAGGGGTACGAGGACCTGGTCCGCGAGCGCACTGGGCTCGTGCTGGATCCGTACTTTTCGGGCACCAAGCTGGAGTGGTTGGCGCAAAACGTTCGCGGCGTTGACCGAGCGTTTTTCGGCACGGTCGATTCCTGGCTGCTCTTCAAGCTGACCGGCCGCCACGCGACCGACTACACCAACGCCTCGCGGACGATGCTCTTCGACATCCACAGGCTCGACTGGGACGACGAGCTCTGCGATCTGCTCGGCATCGACTTCTCAGGCCTCCCGGAGCCGCTGCCCTCGGCCCACGTCTACGGCACCACGTCGGAGTTCGGCGGCGAGGTGCCGGTGGCCGGCATCGCCGGCGACCAACAGGCGGCGCTCTTCGGCCAGGCATGCCTAACGCCGGGCGCGGCGAAGAACACCTATGGGACCGGCAGCTTCGTGCTGCTCAACGTCGGCGCCGAGGCGCCTGAGCCGGCCGAGGGCCTGCTGACCACCGTCGCCTGCGCCCCTGGCGAGGGTGCCGCCTACGCGCTGGAGGCGTCGATCTTCGTCACCGGCGCCGCGGTCCAGTGGCTTCGCGACGGTCTCGGGATCCTCGGCGAGGCGGCGGAGAGCGAGGCGCTGGCCGCTTCTCTCGAGGGCAACGACGGCGTTTACTTCGTGCCGGCGCTGACCGGGCTCGGGTCGCCCCACTGGGATCCTTACGCGCGTGGTGCGATCGTCGGCCTGACTCGCGGCAGCGGCCGCGCTCACCTCGCGCGAGCGGCATTGGAGGCCATCGCCTACCAGACCGTCGACGCGGTGCGGGCGGAGGAGCGAGCGGCGGGCGAGCGGCTGTCCGAGCTGAAGGCCGACGGCGCCGCCGTCGCCAACCGCTGGCTGATGCAGTTCCAAGCCGACGCGCTCGGGGCGCCGGTGGTCGTGCCGGAGATCGCCGAGACGACGGCGCTTGGCGCCGCCTACCTGGCGGGGATCGCCACCGGCGTCTGGAGCGGCGACCAGGTCGCGACGATGTGGCGCGAGGCGGCCCGCTACGAGCCGCGCATGGGCGAAGAGGAGCGACGGACGCTGCTCGCCAACTGGCACCGCGCCGTCGAACGCTCGCGCGGCTGGGCCGCGTAACCACCCGCCCCGCCGAGGGTAGGCAGGACGACGGCCCGGCCGTCCCTTTGCGTCATGCCCGACATCAAGCCACAGGTCTACAAGGACGAACGCCCCGCGGAGTACTTCGACCAGTTCCATGTGGCGGCCCGCAGGGGAGTCGGCTGGACCTACGCCTTGGTCCGCATCCTTGTCTCGCTGCCGACGCTGCTGATCTACCGGGTGCGGGCGCTCGGCGTCGAGAACGTACCGAAGAAGGGTCCGCTGGTCCTTGCTCCGAATCACTTCTCGCAGATGGACCATTTCTTCATCGGTCTCTACCTACGGCGGAAGATCCGCTTCATGGCCAAATCGCAGCTCTTCGGCCCGCCGGTCCTCACCTATATCTACAAGCACGGTGGCGTCTTCCCGGTGCGGCGCGGCCATCATGACGAGGAGGCCTTCAAGACCGCCTTCACGATCCTCGGTCAGGGCGGGATGCTGCTCGTCTACGCGGAGGGCGGCCGCTCGCGCAGCGGCGAGCTGGGCGAGCCCAAACCGGGCATCGGCCGTCTCGCGCTCGAATCCGGTGCGCCGATCGTGCCGGTCGCGATCCACGGCTCGGCGAGCGTGCGCCGCTGGAAGCGCTTCCGCTTCCCGAGGGTGACCGTCCAGTACGGCGAGCCGCTGAGCTTCCCGGTCGAAGGGTCGCCGGGCCGCGAGCGCCAGCTCGAGGTCGCGACCGAGGTCTTCGGCCAGGTCCGCCGGATGTACGAGGAAATCGCTACTCGTAACGGGCGCCGAGCTTCGCGTAGAAGCTCGGATCGTGCCCCGGCGTGACGATCGCCCCGGGGTACTCGCGGCGGAAGAGCTTCAGCTCCTGCAGCGAGCGCCGGTAGTTGTGGGCGTCGAAGGGCCGTGGCGGCAGCGCCGCCTTGCCATCGAGCTGGGCCTCCATGTAGACGACGTCGCCGCCGATCACGAAGTCGCGCTCCTTCAGCCGGCAGATCACCGAGACGTGGCCGGCGCTGTGCCCCGGGGTGTAAGCGAGGCGGATCGTTCCGTCGCCGAAGAGGTCGAAGCAGCGCGCGAAGCTGCCGTATGAGTCGACGCCGCCGCGGTCGAAGTCGACCGTGCGGTAGTCGAAGGCGAAGTCGAAGTGCTGGCGCCGGTAGCCGTTGAGGTGCGGTTTCGGCCCCACCGTCGCCGCCTGCCACTCGACCTCGCTGAGGACGAAGGTCGAGTTGGGGAACTCAGAGATCGCCGAGGCGTGGTCGATGTGCATGTGGGTCATCACGACGACCGGGACCTCGCCCGGATCGAGGCCGCGCTCGCGCAGCTGCGAGGGAACGTCGGCGCCGGGCTCGAGCGACGGCCGGCCGAAGCGGTTGGCAAGGCGGCCGAAGTTCTCCTCGCCGTCGGTCGCGACCGAAGGGTGCAGCCCGGTGTCGACGAGGATCGCGCCGGCGCTCGGGTGGCGGATCAGGAAGGCGGGGCAGGGGACGACGGTTTCGGGCTTCCCCGTGAGCAGCGCCCGCAGCAGCTTCGGGGTGAGGAAGCGACCGTCGGGCTTGACCATCATCGGCAGCGGCCAGGTGACGCTGCCGGCCAGGATGGGTTCGACTGCGACGGTGGCGCCGGGAGTTCCGCCGGCGAGCGGCTCGTGCAGCGGTTTGGCCTCGATCTCGACCTTCATCGCCGGGTCACATTACCCGGCGGGTGGCAAAAATCGGGCAATCTCCGCGCCGCTGCCGACTTTCACCCCACTGGGGTGGGGTAAAAGTCGGCAGCGCCATCCAGGACTTAGGCTTGCGCGATGACCGACTCCGTCTCGCGGGTCTTCCGCCCGGATCTTCTGGAGGGTCAGATCTGCCTGGTCTCGGGCGCCGGCAGCGGCCTCGGGCGCGAGACGGCGCTGGAGCTCGCGCGGCTCGGCGCCACCGTGCTCGGCTGCGGCCGCCGTGCGGAGCCGCTGGCCGAGACCGCGGCGCAGGCCGAGGGCCTCGCCGGCTCCTTCGAGCACGAGGCGATGGACATCCGTGAGGAGGAGGCGGTGGAGCGGCTGTTCGACGGCCTGCTCGAGCGCCACGGTCGCCTCGACGTGCTCGTCAACAACGCCGGCGGCCAGTTCCTCGCCCCCGCCGAGTCGATCAGCCCGAAGGGCTTTCGCACCGTGATCGAGCTGAACGTGATGGGCACCTGGCTGATGACCCACGCGGCGGCGACTCGCGCCTTCATCCCGCAGGGCGGCGGCAAGGTGCTGAGCGTCACTCTCTCTCCGCACAACGGCATGCCCGGCATGGTCCACTCCGGCGCCGCCCGCGCCGCGGTCGAGAACATGATGCGGACGCTGGCGATCGAGTGGGCGCGCTTCGACGTCAAGCTCTGCGCGCTGGCGGCCGGCCAGTTCGCCACCGAGACGCTGATGACGAAGTATCCACAGGTCGTGATCGACAACCTCGAGCGCTCGATCCCGCTCGGCCGCGCCGGCCGTGCCGAGGAGATGGCCTGGCTTGTCGCCTACATGGCATCCCCCGCCGGCGACTTCGTCTCCGGCACGACGATCACGATCGACGGCGCCCGCGACAACTGGGCCGGGCCCTGGCCGCCGGCGGCGATCGCCGACGAGGCAGGCGCGCCGGTCGCCGAGGAGCGCCGCCCGAAGGCTTAGGGCAGCTCCAGTACCACCTCACCCGCCGGCTTGTCGTCGCGCAGGCCCTTGAAGGCGGCGTGGCGGAGGATGCGGTCGCGGGTGATCTGGCGGAACTCGATCTCGGCGACGAGCGTGGGCTCGACGAATTTCGAGCCGCGCTCGGGCTGGCGCCCGGCGAAGGGGGAGCCCCTACGGGCTAGTTGGCGCAGCCGGCCGAGCAGCTCGGTGGCCTGCTTCTGCGAGAAGCCAGTGCCGACTTTGCCGGCGAACCGCAGCTCGCCTGACTCGTCGTGGTAGCCGATCAGTAACGCGCCGAGCCGGTCCTTGCGCTCCTTCTGCGGCAGCCAGCCGCCGATCACCAGCTCCTGGCGCAGGGTGTTCTTCACCTTCAGCCACTCGCCGCTGCGGGCGCCGGGGCGGTAGCGGCTGTCGAGGCGCTTGGCTACCAGCCCCTCCAACCCCATGTCCCTCGTCGCGGCTAGCAACCGGGCGCCGTCGCCGCGATGGTAGGCCGGCGTGCGCCACGCCTTGCCGTTGAGGCCGAGCTGCTCGAGCAGTCGCCGCCGCTCTGCATAGGGCAGCTCGAGCAGCGAGTGGCCGTCGAGGTAAAGCAGGTCGAAGATCTGGAAGCTGACCGGTTCGGCTTGCGCGCGCCGCTTGATCTCGGCCTCGCGGGTCAGGTGCATGCGGCCCTGCAGGCGCTCGAAGCTCGGCTTGCCCTCGTCGTCGAAGGCGACGATCTCGCCGTCGATCACCGCGCTGAGCATGCCCAGCTCGCGGTTCAGCGCTCGCAGCTCGGGATAGCGCGCCGTGACGTCGTTGAGGTTGCGGCTCTGCAGTCGCAGCTCGCCGGGGGTCGAGTAGGCGATCGCCCGCACGCCGTCCCACTTGACCTCGAAGGCCCAGCTCTCTTCATCGGGCGGCAGCTTGGCCGGTCGCGCCATCATCGGCACCAGCCCGTCGGGCATCGGCTCGGGCTGACGTGCCGGTCCGTCCATGCGGTGGATCATCCAGTCGCGCTCGCCCTCGCCTGCCTGGAAGAGGGCGAAGCGGCCCTGGGCCCGCTCGCCGTGCAGCGTGACGATCGCTTTGCGCGGCTCGAACTCCTCGCACTCGTAGGTGCCGCTGTCCCAGATCGACATCGTGCCGGCGCCGTAGCTGCCGGCCGGAATCTCGCCCTCGAACTCCAAGTACTCCAGCGGGTGGTCCTCGGTGTGGACCGCCTTGTAGTTGCGCTTGGGGTCGTCGGGCAGCCCCTTCGGCAGCGCCCAGGACACCAGCACGCCGTCGTGCTCGAGGCGCAGGTCCCAGTGCAGCCGCCGGGCGCTGTGTTCCTGGATGACGAAGCGCGGGGCACCCTTTCTCCCGCGCCCACGACGTTTGCGCGGTTGGGGCTCGGGCGTCCTCTCCAGGTCGCGCTTGCGCCTGTACTCGGGTATGTCCTCGGAGCGGCGGGCCATGCTCTACCCCTAGCCGCGGCCCCGCCCGGGCAAACCGTCAGCCGCTGCGTGGCTCGAGGATCACCAGCGGGATTTCGCGGCCCTTGCTGCGCTCCTGGTAGTCGGCGTAGCCGTGGTACGCCCGCACCGCGAGCGGCCAGAGGCGCTCGCGCTCCTCCGGCGCGGCGACACGGGCATGGACGAGGCGCCGCTCGGTCCCGATCTGGGCGCTCGTGTCCGGGTTCGCCATCAGGTTGTAGTACCAGGCGGGGTTCTTGGGGAAGCCGCCTTTGGAAGCGACGATGACGACGTCCTCGCCATCGGCGATGTAGAGCAGGGGAGACGTGCGCTTGGTCCCCGACTTCGCCCCGACGTGGTCGAGCAGCAGCATCTTGCCGCGGACGCCCGGGATGTCGTGGCCGAGTCGCCCGCCGCTGACCCTGTAGAGGGTCGTGTGAAGGCCGGCAAGGCGACGGAGGGCAGGCCAGATTCGGTCCGCCACGTCGAGGTAGCGGGGTGGGCGCCTGCCCTCTGTCGCCGTGGTGCTCAGGTGTACATCCCCCCGAACTGGCCGCCGGTCACGTTGAGGATCTGGCCGTGCACGTAGTTGGCGTGCTGCGAGCAGAGGAAGAGGACCGGTCCGGCCGCCTCCTCCGGCTGGGCGGGACGGCCGAGCGGGATGATCGCCGAGGCCATCGCCCGCATCTGCTCGGGAATGCCCAGCTCGATCTTCTCGCCGGTCGGCGAGGTCATCTCGCCGCCAGCCTCCTTGGCCGCGGTGAGGCGCGTCTCGACGAAGCCGAAGGCGACGGCGTTGACGTTGACCTTGAACTGGCCCCACTCCTTGGCCAGGGTTTTGGTCAGGCCGACGACGCCCGCCTTGGCGGCCGAGTAGTTGGCCTGGCCGGCGTTGCCCATCGTCCCGGAGATCGAGGAGACGTTGACCAGCTTGCGAAAGACCTCCTGGCCCTCGTTGCGCTCGGCCTTGGCCGCCTCGCGCCAGTGGGGGGCGAGGGCGCGCGTGATCCGGAAGGGCACGATCGTGTGGATGTCGAGCATCGCCTGGAACTGCTCGTCCGTCATCCGGTGGACGACCCCGTCCCAGGTGTAGCCGGCGTTGTTGACGACGATGTCGACGGCTCCGAAAGCATCGACCGCCGCGGCGACGAGCTGGTCGGCGGCGTCGGGCTTAGTCAGGTCGCCGGCATGAACGGCGGTTTCGCCGTCGATCTCGCCGGCCGCCTGTTCGGCGACGTCGGCGTCGAGGTCGTTGATCAGCACCTTGGCGCCCTCGCTCGCGAACAGCTCGGCGGTCGCCCGGCCGATTCCACGCGCCGATCCGGTGACGATCGCCGCTTTCCCATCGAGAAGTCCCATCGGTTTCCGCTCTCCTTCTAGGTCGTGAAGTCGGTCGCGGAGGCTACATGCATCGGCACAATCCTGGTTGACCGGCCAGTCGATCCCGGGTGGCTTGGGCCTGACGAAATCGGCTCTCCACCGTTTCGTGTCACATGGGTTGCCGTCGCCCAGATGGGCCGGTGCTGGCTCCGAACGTCTTCGTCTGATAGACAAAGAGCTGCGCCAGGCCCGCTGTGGCGCTGCAACCGAACATGTCCCGGCCGTCCGACCTCCCATGGGCGGCCGGGACTCCTTCTCCTGCCTCGCATGGTCAGGGCTCGACGTGGCTTCGGTTTCGCCCGTCGGCGATGGCCGCCAACTCCTCGGGGCGCAGCAGCGCCAGCAAGGTGTCACCGTCGACGATCGCCAGGCCGCCCTTGCGGATCTTCCCCCTGGCACCGGTCAGGCGGGCAATCTCGTTGACGAAGTCGGGGTTGTGGCCGACCAACAGGATGTTGCCGCGCCCGGCGGCCAGCGCCAAGGAGTCAAAACCGCCTTCGCGAAGCTCCTCGGCCACCTCGAGTTCGACCGGCAGGTGCTCGCAGGCCAGGCGGGCCGTGTCGGCGGCGCGCACCTTGGGGCTGGTCAGGCAGGTGTCGAGCTGAAGACCGAGCGCGGCGATCGCGCGTCCTGCGGCGTGCGACTGGCGTTCACCCTCCGGGGTCAGCCGGCGGGCGTCGTCGTCGCCACCCCCCTTGCTCTCCGCCTGGCCGTGCCGCAGTAGGTAGATCACGCCGCGATCCTATGGATCGGCGCCATCGCTCAGCAGCCACCCATGGCGCGCAGTTTGCGGCGGTAGATGCGCATCGAAGCGTGGCTCCAGTCGCCGTGGGTCTGGTGGCGCAGGCTCGGCACCCGCTCGCGGTGGTAGGGGGAGGTGAGGCTCTCGCTGTGGCCGATCACGTCGCGGACGCGGATCCCGAAACGGCAACGCAGGTAGCGGGTCAGCTGCAGCGAGGCGGACAGCTGGCGTTGGTTGCCGAGCACGTCGCCGTCGCTGAAGCCGGCGTGCTCGACGCCGATCGCCGTCCAGTTGAGGCCGACCGTGTGGCGGCAGCGGGTGCGCAGGTTGACCAGCTGGAAGATGCGGCCGGAGGAGGAGATCGCGAAGTGCGCGCAGACGTTCGGGAGCTCGTGCAGCTCCGGGTCGGGCAGGTCGGGCGCGAACGTGTCGTGGATCGCGGCTGCGGTGGGGGCGACGGCGATGTGCTCGACGATCACCCGCGGACGCCGCAGACGCCAGGTGTCTTCGCGGTAATGGCGCTCGGAGTAGGCGGCCGTCTGGCGCTTGCGCTTGGGGCCGAAGGGAATCGGCCACTGGGCGATCCGTGGTCGCAGCTGCTCGGCTGACGACGCGCCCGCATCGGCGAGCAAGCCGCCGGCCACAGCCGGCACGACCAGAACGGCCAGCGCTGCGACGACGCGCTTCAGCCCTCGCCCCCGCTTGCCTGCCGTGCCAGCGGCTCGCCGATCGACGCCAGGTAGCTGTCGAGGGCCTTCGATCTCTGGGTGTCCTCGTAGACCTCGTACTCGCGCAGCAGGCCCCAGGCGAGGCGACCCCAGATCACGTAGCGGTTCTCGTAGACGCGCTCCCCCGAGGGCGAGTCGAGGTGGTCGCGGCCGCGGATGCAAATCGTCTGGTTCCAGGGGAAGCCCTTGAGGACCACCTCGTCGGGGTAGATCTGGATGCCGACTTCGGCGAAGCGCCGCAGCCACGGTTCCAGCTCGGCCTTGCCCTCGAAGGTCCCACCCCAGGAGCTGTCGCCCGGGAAGGTGAACCTGACGTCCTCGGCGTCCATCTTCAGCGTCGGGCCGAGATCCCCGGCGCTGGCCTTGGCCATGTTGCGGGCGATCGTCTTCTTCGCCAGCCAGGAAAGCATCGCCGCCTCCTTTGCGTTCGGTCGGGACCGGAACCTAGCGCGCGCTCAGCCCGCGCCGCTGGCGCCTCTGGTGAATTCGACGACGATCGGTCCTAGGAGGGGAGCCGGATGCCGCCGTCCCCGGTCACGGTCCAGCGGGGGTTGTGGGCGATCTCCCAGGGATGGCCGTCGGGATCGACGATCAGCGCGCTGTAGCCACCCCAGAAGGTCTCGGCCGGCTCGCGGCCGATTCGTGCCCCGGCCGCCCGCGCCTCCTCGACCACCGCGTCGACCTCCTCCGGCGAGGCGAAGTTGACCGCGAGCGTGACGCCGCCCCAGCCGGGCGAGTCCTCAACGCAGCTGTCCTCCGCGAGCCGAGCTCGGTCCCACAGGGCAACCACCATCTCGCCGGCCTGGAAGAAGACCACGTCGTCCCCGGGCTCGGCCCGCGTCTCCCACCCCATCGTCTCGTAGAAGCGCCGCGACCGCTCCAGGTCGCCGACGCCGAGCGTGATCAGGTTGACTCGCTGCTTCATTGGTCCCCCTCCGGCGGTGGGCGCAGGTACAGCCGGTAATCGTAGATCGTCTCGAAGCCCATGTGCCGGTAGAGGCTCTCGCCCATCGGAGAGGCCTGCAGCGAGGCGATCTCGGCGCCCATCGCGAAGCCGGCGTTCACCGCCGCCGCGGTCACCGACCATCCCAGGCCGCGTCCGCGCGCCTCCTCGGTGCAGCCAACCCAGTAGATGCCGGCCACGCCATGACTGACGATCGTCATCGCGATGCCGGCTGGCCGCTCGTCGGCCTGGGCGATGAAGGCGGCGACCCCGTCGGCGCGGAGCCCCTCGTCGTTTTCGTAGAAGGCGAAGACGTCGGGTGGGAAGCCGAGGCTGGCGTAGGCGGAGGCCGCGACCCGCCAGTAGTCCGCGGCGTCCTCGCCGGAGGCCACGCGTCGCAGCTCGATCCCCTTCGGCGCCGGCCGCTCTTCGACCCTTCCGCCGGCCACCATCTCCGGCATCGCGTAGACCATTTGCATCCCCGCCTTCTCGCAGGCCGCGATCAGGTCGTCGTCGGCGGTCTCGCCCGCCCGGGCCCAGACCGCGAAACCGCGTCCCCGCCCGCCGAAAAATCCCCGCGCCCGCTCGAGCAGCCCCTGCGGGTCGAGCTCGTCGTCACGGCGAAACGCCGCATTGGAGATGACCGGATGCGTCGCACGCCCAGCGCCGAACATCCACCCACCCCGATCCTCGACCTCCGCCCCCGGATCCAGCTCGAACAGCCGCCGCGAGCTCTCGATCAGGTTGAGATGGGCATCCCGACCCCGCACCTACAACCCCATCAATTTGCCGAGGATCTCCTTCATGAGTCCCGAGCATGACACTGGAGGACACGCGGGATCATCCGAGGGCAAGGATTCCCTGCAAATGAGCTTGTTCGACGAAGCGGACAACGACCACGAGTGATCGCCGGTGGTCCATCTGATGTGTCCGGATTGTGTCGTGACTAGACATTCCTTGGCTTGGCCCTATCAGCACTTAGAAAACCGTTGAGTTCGACAGCTAGCTGCGAGCCTTTAAGCGAGCATTGCGTAAATTGGCGTCCGATCCCCCATCGGGATGGTCGCAAGCCCCATCAGGCCAGCCAGGGTGCTCGCGGATCCTTGTAGTCGCATGGCGCGAGGGTTGACATCGGCGACGCTGATCCAAGCCGAGCCATGGGCATCCGAGAGGAGCCCCCGCTGATAGATGTCGTAAATCTCTATGAGTAGCGCAGTGCCCTCTCCGCCTAGGGCATCCAAGGCAGCGGTGTCGCCACGGTAATCCCCGTCTCGGAGAAGCTCTCGATTTCCCTCGCCTTGCGCGACGACCATGACCACCAGCTGGCGATAGGTCAAGCGCTCAGCTAGGGAGAGAAGATGATTCGCGGTTGGCGCGCTGATCTCGGGATGGAATGCCAACTGTGCGTACATGATTCCAAGAAGCCGCACCTTCTTCTCTTCGTAGGCATCTCGCGCTTGCAGCAATACCCCCTCCAGCAGTTCCTCTGCCGCTGGGCGCTCACCCGGAGGTGCGTCGAAAAATCCATCGTCGCGAGGCTGTTTGCCCGCATCCAAGAGAATCTGAATCATGGCCCCAGCATGGGCGGCTGCCGCGCCAATGCGTAGTTCCTCTCGCGGGCCCAGGACGCGCTGCCTAAGGTCGGCCCCAACCCGTCGAAGAACCCTGGCCAGCAAAGCTCCGCCCGCGGCTCCTCCAACAGCACCTGCCGGTCCGCCAATAAGTCCAATCGTGGCGCCGACTGCCGCGCCTGCGATCTCGCTGCCGCCCTCGATCAGTTCGACAGCGAGTACCTCCTCTTGATCGATCTCGTCAGTGCCCATCGTCAATTACTGTTCCAGTCTGTCACCGAAGCTCGCCCATCGAATGCTGGGGCCGCGGCCTCGCCCTTCCTTCGCTACTTCTAGATGACCGAGTGCGAGCCAGACGAAGCTCAGCTTGGTCGCGTCATCGAGGCGCTTGAACAGGCGCGCCGGCGACCGCCCCGCTTCGCCGCTGCGGCAGAGGTCCCGGTCGTCCTCTCCGAGCTTGAGGAGTGGCTCGCCGATGAGCGCCAGTGGGTCAGCGGATACGCGGGCCAGTGGCGCTCGCTGATCGACGACCTCACCGCCGCCCGTATGGCGCTTGGTGCGCGCTTCGGGACTTACCTGCGATCGGGCGCGCGCGCCAGCATATGGGCCGAGCTGACCGGGGTGCGCAAGGCGCTCAGGGATCGCCGCCGCGGGGGTCCCGACCCGGTCCTGCGCCGCAGACTGAAACGGGCAGCCGAGCAGCTGCGCCTAGCGATCGACGAAGCCGATGCACTGCCCACGGCCTGGGAGGATCTACTCCTCGCCTCGACCGATGAAGTGGCGCTGGCGCGTGCCCACACCCTGCTCGTCCTCGCCGCCGAGCAGGGCCTTGACTCGGATGCCATCGCATCCCAGCTCGCTGAGGTGCTGAGGGACTCGGGCTACCGGATTGCGATCCTGCGTGGCGAACCGACCAATCGCTTCGAGAGCCTCGCCGAACGTGCGGGGGCGAGCGTTGGAGAGCGACTCGAGCTCTGCCGCAGCCTCCTCGCCACGCCGGGCGCCAGTGGTGAGGCGGTGGTCTGGCTGCGCTACCTACTCGCGCCACTCGACCCGGGAGTAATGATCGAGATCAGCGAGGGGGTGAGGATCTACGCGCAGGGATCGTTGCGCGAAGCCTGGGTCGCCGATCAGCGGGAGCGGCTGCCACCGGAGCTACGCGACGGCAACCGCCCCCACAACCTGGCGACGATGGCGCGCATTCCCGACCCCGATGAGGATGAAGGGGACGAGGCCTACGTGGACCCCGACGAGGGGCGCCCGCCGTACGCGCTGATTCGGATCGACCTCGGTCGGGTGCGCTTCGCCGAGGCCCTGGCGCTTGCGCGCGAGACCGCCGAGCTGCTCGTCTCCCTCGCGGTCCTCCACGGTGCCGACCCGGCGATCTGGCTCTTGACCGGCGACTACGCGACTTTCCGCGACGGCCGCGGCGCTGGTGCTTCCTTCACCGCGCCGCCGGTCTTCGAGCCGAACCTCGAGCAGGAATCGGCGATGGCCTCCGACCGCCTCCCCTTCGTCATCTCGAAGTGGTCAGAGCAGCTCGCTCCCCACCTGCCGCTGACCCGGCCTGATCTGCGGCGCGCCGCCCAGCTCGCCTACTGGATGCGGCGCGCGCAGGAGACCTGGGAGCCCGGACGCCTCGTCCTCTATGACCGGGTATTCGAGCAGGTCGCCGGTTGGGCAGGCTTCACCGATCTCGGCCGCTTCGTTGAGGATTGCCTGCGGCCCTCCTGGCCCTTGGGGAGGGTCCGCAACGAGATCACCAACTGTTGGGCCGCGGTCCACAACGCCGGCAGCGGTCCCTTTCGCGAGATCTCAGAGTCTGCTTGGTCAGAGATCGCTGCCGCCCCCGAGATCGGATACGTGCCACGAGATGACGGCGGCTGGGAGGTCAACCTGAAGGGGGTTCTGCTGCGCCTCTCCTTCATCCTCGAACGCCTGAGCCCCGACAGCGCCTTGCACGAGCGGGTCGAGCGCCTGCGCGAACGCACCTCCTCGGCCAAGGCAACGCTTAGCTGGCTCGATGAGCTCGACGGTCATTTCGCGGCGCTTCGTGCTCGCACGCGCCGGCTGCGAAATGCGCTCGTTCATGGCGGGCCCGTCGGCGAGCAAGCAGCGGGCTCGGTACTACCCTTCGCAGAGTGGCTCGCCACCGATGCCCTCCACACGGCTCTCGACGGGCTGCTCGCCGATAAGGGCGATCTGATCGATCATTTCCTCAGCCGCCGGACCGCTCAGCTGGGCGCTAGGGAAGGCCTGGTGGCGGGAAAGTCACCCACTGAGGTGCTTTTTTGGGAATCCGACTGAGCTTCCATGTGACCTCGTCATCTAGGAATGAGAATCAGGAGAAAAGCCGCAGCATTTTCGACCGGAACGAGTGATCGCGTGTGACCGCGCGAGGTCGGGTTACGTGTCTGGATTGTGGCTCACTGGGCATCCAGGTCTCGCTGGCGAGCGCGGTTCTCGGCGCTTGACTTGTGTCATTGACCCGGGCGCTCAAAGCTCTGGATGGCCGCCTTCAGATGTTGCCCCTCGGGCGCCTCCGGTGCCTGCATCGTGTAATTGAGCAGACCTTGTTCGCAGCTCAGACCACCGCCCACTGAGACCGCTGGGACATGGATCGCGTCCGGGGCAACCATCCAGGGGAAGTATGAGACCTCGACCCTTTGACCGAAAGCGGTCCCATGATGAGCGCTCTCGGGAATGAACTTGACCAACGCATTGGGAAAAAGCCAAGGGCGGAGAAGGATCGACATGCAGTGCCCGCCGATCGTGCCTGGCGATTGATTGGCAGCTTCACGGATTGCGTCTACCAGGAGAGCCTCCACCGACTGCCAGTCAGATCCAGCGGCGCCAACTCGATCGAGGAGCTCCCGCCAGCGATCGTCGCTCATCGCCCAATTGCCAGTTGGGGTCATTTTGAAAACGGTTCTCCGCTCAGGCAGGTGTCTCGGTACCAGCTGGGTCCAGCGCAGTCGGTCGCCCTGCGGCTGGAGGCGCCAGAGCACGTTGCGGAACAGGGGCTGCTCGCGCTTTCCATTCCATTGCCAGCCGACTGCGCAGATCTCACCGCCGTACTCACGGAATTCGGTGTGGTCCTGCAGGGGTTGGCTCAGCGCGATCAGACTCGATCCCACATCGCGAATGGGAAAGGCACCCAAAGACATGAAACCGCCGGCCTCGGCTGCGGAACCACCGGTGACCTGGTTAGCGATCCATGTGTCGGTTGGCATGCCATCAAGGAAAGCGAGTCCTGTGTAGCCGAACGTCAACAAGCCGTCGGTGGCGCGCAGGACGACGTTCTTGTTGGCCAGAGGGTCGTGCGGGGCACCGCCCTTCGAAACCAAACGATCGCTGACCTGCAAGGAGTAGGCCGGCGTTGAGACGCTGAGGACGAGGGTCACGTTGGCCCTTCATGCGGTGGTCGCGCAGGCAGCGTCGCGAGATCCGGGTCTGTTTCGAGCAGCTCGACCTCGTCTGGAAACAACTTCGCGTAACGGAAGCGGATGCCGCCATTCGCGCGTTCGGATGACGTGAGGGAATCCTTCAGTCCGACGGCGCCCTCGCCCTCGCGAACGATGATGATCAGGTCCTCATCCGGCACACCCGAGATTGGGCCTGCCGGAACTCGTTTGGGCTCGGTATAGAGGCCCCTGTAGTAGTTCCGCAATCCGATCATCGAGTCGTGGTAGGCGTGAGCGCGGCCGCTGAGCTCAGCGAATTCTTCGAGGCTGAGGGCATCGCCATCTCCAATCAGGCGGATTTCGGAGCCATGAAGCGTGTAGTCGGCGTGGAAGACAGCATTTCGAAGTTGCCGGTGCCAAGCCGCATTCAGCAGGTGGCCTGCGGCCTGATTTCCGATCTCTGCGGCCCAGCGCCCGATCAATTCGACCTTGTGGCCGGGGGAGAGGGGACGGCCACGGTCATCTGGCAGCCAGGTAATTCGCGCCTGTTGGCCCTGGGCGACCTTGATCAAGTTGGCCAGCAGCTCATATGGGGCGGCTGCCTCGACGATGTGGCCGTAGATCCACAAAGAAAGGTGACGGGCGGCGATGCGGTCCTCGGTTTCGTTGTGCAGTCGGGTTGCAGCTGCGATCGCGTCGATGGTCGTGTCGTAGGGCTCCCAGCCCTCCGATTGCATTCCGCGAATGCCGAGCAGGGAAAGGACTAGCTGGGCCTCGTCGCACGCCCTCGCTTTGGCGAATATGGAATCGAGACCGCACAGGTAGCGCGGCAGTGCCTCGATGTAGTCGGGCTTTAGCTCCCACTCTTCCTCGGTTGCATCAAGCTTCCAGAAGCCGACATCGTCGTCGCGGTATAGCTCCATCGGGACGAGTTTGCCCGGAGGATCGGGCAGGACAGCGTGACAATCGCATCCCTGCCATGCCGTCCTGCGATCCTGGATTGGTGAACGAGATGAGCCGCCTGCCCTTTAGCGCGATGACAACAGGGTTCCACCAAGCGTTGAGGCGATTCAATGCTGCAAGCACAGGGTCTGACCCAGTCGCCTCCGCAATTCCCTTGTTTGAGGCACTGAACTGGGCTGTGGCGCTCGACGAGCGCGTAAGGAAGGACTGGGCGCCGGACGGCGTCGACAACCAACCTGAATGGGATTGGCCCGCTCGACTCACGAACGAGAGTGACGCCGAAGTGGTTCGAGGAATCCGCTTCGTCCGAAATCGGGTCCATCACCAATGGGCGGATGCCATCCGACTCGCGCAGGGCGGATCGCGATACCCGCCTCAAGCTTCCCAGTGGGTCTGGGTACGAGCGAACGAACTACCCCCGCTCGACGATGGTCACCGCGAACGTGGCCGCAAGGGTTACGAATCCCTCCTCGAAAATCACGCGGCCGACTTCACCTTGGCGATTCTCGACGAGACGTATCGCTTAATGGTTCAGTTGCTTGAGCCTTTTGGACCGGCGCTGCGCTGGCGGCACAACGCGCGGACTGGATAGCGACCGAATCCCGCGACTGAGACGCGACTCGTCCCGAGTCTCACCGCGTAGGCTTGCTGCCGTGGAGATTGAGCGCTTTGTCTGGACCGAGCACGCGGAGGCGCGCCTTCGCCAGCGGCAACTTGACGCAGCCGAGGTCGAGCAGGCGATTAAGGAGCGGCATTCCGAGCGAGAGGCCAACGATGGCCGCGCCGAATGGCTCGTGAGCGGCCAGACCGCCGACGGCACGGTCTTCGAGGCTATCTACGACAACCCGCATGGCGATGACGAAGCCGCGGTCCGGATCGTCTCGGTCTGGAGGCTCGATTCTTAGCCGCTGGCCACCACCGGCGCTACCCTAGCTGGAGCCATGTTCGCCTACTACGACTCAGATGCCGACATCGCCTGGTTCCCGACCGGGGAGTCCGATGACGTCGTCAGCGAGCGTGTGCCGGGCGGGCTCCGCGACTACGACCGCGCCAGCCACAAGCTAGTCGCGATCGAGGTCTGGGACGCGAGCACCCGCCTGCCCGCGAGCATCTTGGAGGCATTGCCGGCTCCGAGTGCCCCGGCACGCGGAGCAGCTGCCTAAGCGACTTCGCGAGTTCCCAACCGCAGCTCGGAGGTTAGTTCGAGCCCGCCACCGCCCATTGGCTCAATAGCCCGACTCCCCGTGCTGCCCTATATCGATGCGGAATTGACTACTCCGCTGGCGGGCTGAAAGAGTCCCTTGCCGGAAGTTCATTCGTCCACCTGAAAGGCTGCTGCGGAATGAAAGAGGCCAAAGCAACTCAATGCTTTTGCGGCTGTGGGAGTCGCGTCCAGAATCCGCGTCTCGTTGTGACGAACACCAACGGATGGGAGCTGAGCGACGAGTTGGCGGAGTGGACCAAGCTGGAGATATTCGCGTCGAGAACGGGCCTCGACCTCTCAGGGGGAGACCTCGCAGACAACATCGAGCGCGGCCAGCAGCTATGGATTGACCTACGAGACGCGCTCCATGCCGGAGAGCTTGCCGATCGCGACGACGAGAAGACTGCGGTCGTTTGGCGCAAACACGCGAAGAAGGCTCGCCGGAAGCTGCGGAAGCAGTTTCGCCGCGACGGAGTGGACCCTTTCGATATGCCGAACGTGACCGCTGCTGAATTGACGGAGTGGATCACGCTGGGCCGTGAGCCAGCTTGGGCGGCGGAACTCGACCAGACGGACGACCCGGGAGAAAGTGGGGAGGACGCGCAGGATGACTCGCTTGATCCTGTCGCTGAGAACCTTTCGCTGCTTCTGGGCGCGTCTGTCGGAGGGGGTGATAAGTCCTGGATCTACTGGGTCGGCACCACTCTCATCGACTTCGGTATCCGGGCGTTCCGCGAGATGGAGGCACTCACCTACGAAGGCGAGGAGCCCGGTCAGCCGCTCTTTCCCGAGATGTCCCGCCTTGTGGCGGACCCGTTCGCTACGGACAAAGCCGCCCGATTTCTCGGGGCTTCATTCCCAGCAGTGAGCATTCAGTTGTATGAGCTGGAGGAGGAACGCTGGGAGGGATATGGCATCGAGGAATGGCGCGGGCTCGATCGTTCGCTTCATGCTGAGGTCTTCCAATCCCTCTGTGATGCCTGGGATCTTCCTGAAGATCAGATCGTGTATTTGACTCAGACGGCTGCCAGCGGCTTTGCCTCCAAGGACGCGACCGAGCGGGACTTCATGGCTTTTACGCGCTACACGTCGATGGTCATTCAGCAGGCTTACCTCCTGAACCTGGATGAATCGGATTACGAGGAGCCGCCCTGGCATGAATACACGAGGCCATCGGGGGCAGTCTTCATGCTCTTTGTCAGCTACCTCCGTGGCTACATGCGCGACCTCCGGCACTACACGGAGGAAGTGACCTACCGGTCCCAAGAGGACTAGCTGACTGGGTGGGAAGATTGGGTGAGCCGGGGGAGGTGGCCGCATTGAGATACCCCGGCTTAACTCAGATCGAGGTATCCGGTCTAGTGCCCTCCGCGAGCGGCGCTGTCGACGTCATTAGGCAGACTGCGGACATTGTGGCTTCACCCGGCGACCTCACATACGACATCTGGACCGACGGCGCCTGCGCCCACAAGACCACTGGCGCCGGTGGGTACGCGGCAGTACTGGTCGCCCGCCGTTCCGATGGCAGCATCGCTAAGCAGTGGGAGCTCTCCGAGGGCGACTTCGAAACCACGAACAACCGGATGGAGCTGATGGCGGTCATCACCGGATTGCGCGACTTGCCAGCGCCCGCCCGCGTGTGCATCTTCATCGACTCCACCTACGTGATGAAGAACTTCCGGGGCTCGCTTGAGCGCTGGCAAGGCAATGGCTGGCGGACGGCGGACAGGAAGCCAGTGAAGAACCGCGACCTATGGGAGGAGCTGTCCACTGAGGTTGCCCGTCGCGACGTGGAGTGGGTGAAGGTCGCCGGTCACACCGGGGTCGAGTTGAACGAGCGTGCGGACCAACTCGCCTGCGCCCAACGGGACGCCTACGCCGAGCGGAGCCGTCGGCGGCCCGTGGACTAGCTCCTCCCCCGACAGGGGACAGCAGACCGGATACCCCCTTTAACTCAAAATCGAAGTCAAAAGAACAAGCCAATCAGCCAGACGACCACCGAAGCGCCCCGACCCACCAAGGACTAAGCATCAACCTCATCAAGGCTCATCTGCTGTCTTCAGAGCGTCTCAGCAGCCCCAACCCCGCACCCCGACACACTACGAACCCTCCGATTCCGTGCCTGGGCGGCTCTCGCGTGCCGGGCGTCCAGCGGCCAATTTTGGCACGGCTTCGCCGTGCGGTTGGCCGCTTGTATGGACGCCGGCAGGCGATGCAATTCTCGTCTTCTCTGGACAACCGATGCAGAGGAAATGCGCGATCCCGACTCCAACAACGACTTCGAGCGGCTGCTGTCCCCCGAGGAGGTTGCATGTGTTTGCGGGCTTTCCCGACGCGCTGTCTACCGGGCGATTGCACGCGGCGAGCTGCGAGCGGCGCGGCTCTGTCATCGGCTCCGGGTTCAGCCTGCGGAGCTGGAGCGCTGGGTCGGCGAGCAAACGCTTACTCCGGCGCCTCCAACGTCGGGGCGGGTGACGCGGTCCATGCGGAGCGTAGGGCGCGGTAGCTTGAGAGCCATGCTTGATGGGGTTGGAGAAGGCAGAGAGGCCGACAGTGAGCGTTGAGCGGGTCGAGCGAAAGGGGGGAGCTGTCTGGCGCGTGCGCTGGCGGGATGAGCAGGGCCGGGCGCGCTCCAAGGTGGTCGGTCGGAAGCGCGACGCGGAAGCGTTCGAAGCGGAAGTCGTACGGCGTAAGCGCACCGGCGACCTGGACCTTCTGACGGGTGGGCGCGAGACGCTCGCCGACTTCGCCGAGGAGTGGTGGAAGCTCTACGCGGTGCCGAACCTGGCGGCGCGTACGCTGCGCAGCTACGCGGGCTTGTGGGATCGGCACGTGCTGCCACGGCTCGGCTCGATGCGCCTCAACGCGATCACGCCAGAGGTGATCGAGCGCTTTCGGGTGGAACTGGAAGCCGATGGGGTGGGGCAGCCGACGATCTATCGGGCGCTCGCGCTTCTCCAGGGCATCCTGCGGCGAGCGGTGGAGTGGCGGCGGATCGGCCACAACCCAGTCAAGGCGGTACAGAAGCCGAAGGTCCGACGCCATCGTGAGGTCCGCCCGCTGCCGCCCATCACCGTCGAGCGACTACGGGCCGTTGCCGCCAAGAGGCGCAAGCACGGCGCCCGGGACGCCACGTTGATCGGCCTCCTTGCCTACGCAGGTCTGCGGCCTCAGGAGGCGCAGGCTCTGCGCTGGGGTGATGTGCGCGAGCGGACGCTCTTGATCGAGAAGGCCGCAGATGGGCAGGGGAGCGTCAAGTCCACCAAGACGGGGCAGGCGCGCACTGTTCGTCTGCTTGCGCCGCTTTCCCGTGACCTTGCGGAGTTGCGGCTCCTGCGCGGTCGTCCCGACGACGACGCGCTCCTGTTCCCGAACGGCACGGGCGGCGTCTGGAACGACCCGGCTTGGCAGACCTGGCACCGGGATGCCTGGCAGCCTGCCTGTCGTGCCGTTGGTCTGGAGGGTGCTCGTCCGTATGACCTGCGCCACAGCTTCGTCTCGCTGTTGATCCACGAAGGGCGCAGCGTGGTCGAGGTCGCGCGACAGGCTGGGCACTCACCGACGATGACGCTCGACGTTTACGCGCACGTTTTCGATGAGTTCGACATCGCCGAGCGCGTGTCTGCCGAGGATCAGATCGCCCAGGCGCGGCGCGATGTGTCCGTTTTGTGTCCGCCTGGCTCGGACACGGTGCCGGGAACGCAGGAAACCCCTGCTAATCCCTACAACCCCATCTGCTTGCCGAGGATCTCCTTCATGACCTCGTCGGTGCCGCCGCCGATTGGGCCGAGGCGGGCGTCGCGGACGGCTCGCTCGATGCCGTACTCGCGCATGTAGCCGTAGCCGCCGTGGATCTGGAGGGACTGGTCGGCTATGTCGAGGACCGCTCGCTGGGTTACGAGCTTGGCCATCGTCACGTCCTTGATGCAGTCGTGTCCCTCGTGGAAGAGGCGCAGGGCGTTGTAGGTGAGGGCGCGGGAGGCCTCGGCACGGGTCGCCATCTCGGCGATCTGGTGGCGAACTGCCTGGAACTTGCCGATCGGGCGGCCGAAGGCTTCGCGCTCGAGGGCGTAGGAGACGGTCACATCGATCAGGCGCTGCATCGCGCCTACCGCGCCGATCGCCATCAGCAGCCGCTCCCAGGCGAAGTTGGCCATGATCAGCTTGAAGCCCCCGTCCTCCTCGCCGAGCAGGTTCTCGGCGGGCACCTCGACGTCGGTGAAGGAAAGCTCGCCGGTGTCGGAGGAGTGCCAGCCCATCTTCTCCAGCTTCGCCGCTACCTCGTAGCCGGGCATCTCGCGCTCCAGGACGAGGAAGGAGATGCCGCCGTGGCCGCCCTCCTCCTTCGTCTTGCAGGCGCAGACCAGGAAGTCGGCGCGGACGCCGTTGGTGATGAAGGTCTTGGCGCCGTTGACGACGTAGCCGCCGTCGACCTTCCTGGCGAAGGTCGAGATGCCGGCGACGTCGGAGCCGGCGCCCGGCTCGGTGATTCCCAGGGCGCCGATCTTCTCGCCCGCGATCCCCGGAACCAGCCAGCGCTGCTTCTGCTCCTCGGTGCCGAAGTTGAAGATCGGCGGCATCGCGATCGAGGTGTGGGCGTTGAGGCCGGCGGCGACCCCGCCAGAGCCGCCCGAGCGGGCCAGCTCTTCGACCCAGACCGCGTCGTGCAGGTGCGTGCCCCCCTGGCCGCCGTACTCCTCCGGGAACTTAAGGCCGAGGAAGCCGAGCTCGGCGCAGCGCCCGTACAGCTCGCGCGGGAATTCGCGCGCCGCCTCCCACTCGTCGACGTTGGGCGCGATCTCCTTGGCGACGAAGCGGCTAACCGTCTCCCGCAGCTCCTCGTGCTCCTCGCCGAACGGCGGCAGGGTCGCCCGTGCGCCGCTGTCCTTGATCACCGCCATATCGCTGACCCTAGTGCCATAGGCGCAATCTCGCCGCGCAGGGCCCGGCGGGCGTCGAGCCGAGCGGTGGCATCGACGCCACCGCTCGGCTCGTCCGGATCAGCCGCCCAGCGTCTCGAACAGATCCGTGTGGTCGTTGGTCCCGAGCACCGCGAGGGCGCCGGGGCCGCTCGCCCAGACGGGCACGACCGCGCCGGTGTGCTGTTGGCTCGGCGGTGCCGCTACCGGAGCCGCCCCAGGGCCGCCGTAGCCGGCGGTGCCGTAGGTCAGGCTCAGGGTCTGGCCGTCCTTGGTCAGCAGATTCGTCGAGTAGCCGGTCGGGACGCCGGACCCGGCAGAGTCCTCGCTGACGATCTGACTGGTGTGTGAGTGATCGGCCGTGACGACGACCAGCGTGTCAGGGTGCTGCTGCTGGTAGTCGAGCGCGACCCCGATCGCTTCGTCAAAGGCGACCGTCTCGCCAATCTGCCCGCAGGCATTGGTGGCGTGGTCCTGCTTGTCGATCGAGGCGCCCTCGACCTGGAGGAAGAACCCCTTGCGATTGTCGAGCAGGCCGATGGCCTTTTCGGTCATCGCAGCGAGGCTCGGCTCGTTGGCCGGCCGTTGGTTCTCGCTGCAGGGTGCCGGAGCGTTGCCCTTGCCCAGCGAGGCCGCCGGGCCGCTCCACTCAAGCGACATGTTGCCTGGGGTGAACAGGCCGAGCAGCGGTTTTTTGTTGCTGGAGACCACGTTCAGGCCGGCCGCGTCGGTGACGTACTGGTAACCCTTGGCCTGGGCCGACTGGACGACCGTCTTACCCGTGTCGGGGCCGCCGGCGATCGTCTGCTCGAAGCGGGCGCGCCCGCCGCCGAGGAGCACGTCCACCTTGTGGTCGACCTCCTGCTCGGCGATCGAGCCGAGGCCGCCTGCGGCCTTGGTCTCGGTCGTGCAGGCGCCCATGTTGGCCGGTCCTTGGCAGCCACGCAGCGAGATGTGGGATGCGAGCACGGCCGGCGTCGCGTCGGTGATCTCGGCGGTCGAGATGTCGCCGACCTTCATGCCCCGTTTCTGCGCGAGCTCGAGCACCGTTTTCAGATTGGCCCCGGGAACGTTCTCGGCGCTGCTCGGCCCCTGTGAGATTCGCTCGTCGAGCGTCTTCTGACCGGTCGCCCACATCGTCCCGGTGGAGGCCGAATCGGGGTCGTAATCAGGAAGGTACGGCGGTGCAGCAGCCGGCTTCACCGACCAGGTCGTGTCGAAGCCGGTGAACGGCATGCGATCGACGTTGAGCTCGTTGTTGACGCCCTGGTAGTAGCGGGCGGCGGTGATCTCCTGCGTGCCCATGCCGTCGCCGAGCAGGAAGATCACGTTCTGCGGATCGCGGTCGTGGAGCGCACTTGCCAAGGCCCGCTCGGTCTGGTCGTGATGGTGGGAAGAGAACGCGCCCGTCGCTGCGGCGCCGCCGGCGCCGATCGCGACCAGCGCCAGCATTGCCGCGAGTGCGGCGGTGAAGCGCTTGCCTTTCATCTATGACCCCTTTTTTCTTGGTTACGAGACGTCGTGAGACGCCCGGCAACCTAGGAGCACCGGTCGAGCCCGTTGTGGCTGTGCTGTTGTGCCGCTGTAAAGATCGCGTGACCGGAATGGCCCCGCCTGTGTCGGGGTCGCCCTACAGCCCGTAGCTGCGGCCGATCACGTCGAGCATCACCTCGTCGGTGCCGGCGCCGATCCGGTTGAGGCGGACGTCACGGTAGGCGCGCTCGATCTCGTACTCCTTCATGTAGCCATAGCCGCCAAGGATCTGCACGCAGTCGTCGGCGACCTCGCAGGCGATCCGCGAGGCGTAGAGCTTGGCCATCGTGATCTCGCGCACCGGGTACTCGCCGTTGCCGAAGCGCCAGGCGGTCGCGTAGGTGAACTGCTTGGCTGCCTCGGCCTTGGTCGCCATCTCGGCGAACTTGTGGCGGATCGCCTGGAACTTGCCGATCGGCCGGCCGAAGGCTTCGCGCTCCTTGGCGTACTCGAGCGTCTTCTCGATCATCCGCTCGGCCCCCGCGTGGCAGCCGGCGGCGGCGACCAGCCGCTCGCCCTGAAGCTCCCAGGCGATGTGGTAGAAGCCCTTGCCGACCTCGCCCAGCACCGCATAGGCCGGGACGCGGACGTCTTCGAAGGCCAGTTCGCCGGTGTCGGAGGCGTGCATCCCCATCTTCTCCAGCTCGGCGGAGACGCTGAAGCCGGGCACCTTCTCGCCGTTCTCGTCGCGCAGGTCGACGACGAACAGGGTGATGCCGCCGTGGCGCTCACCGGGGTCGGTCTTGGCGACGAGGACGATGAAGTTGGCGCGCGGTCCGTTGGTGATGAAGGTCTTGGAGCCGTTGATCACGTATTCGTCGCCGTCGCGGATCGCGGTCGTGCGGATGCCGGCGACGTCGGAGCCGGCGCCCGGCTCGGTGATCCCCAGACAGCCGATCTTCTCGCCCTTGAGGCCCGGTTCGAGGTACTTGCGCTTCTGCTCCTCGGTGCCAAGCAGGTGGATCGGCGGCAGCACCATGTCGCTCTGCACGGCGAAGCCCATGTTGGTCCCGCCCGAGCCGGAGTAGCTCATGCACTCGGCGCGGACCAGCGAGTAGAAGTAGTCGCCGCCCTGGCCGCCGTACTCCTCGGGGAAGCAGAGGCCGAGGAAGCCCAACTCGCCAGCGCGCTTCATCGCCTCCGATGGCCAGTAGGTGTCCTCCCACTCGTTGCGGTGCGGCCACAGCTCCTTCCGCACCCACGCCTGCATCGACTCGCGCAAATCTTCGTGCTCCTGGCTGAAGATGAAGTGCTTGCGCCCCGCCTCGTGGTCGGGCTTGATGACTTTCGAGCCGTTGGTCGTCGCCGTCGCCATGGTCTCTCTCCTCGTTCGCTGATCGATGATCGGCGGCGCCAGGCCACCGCAGGGACGTGCCGGTAGTTAGACACCACTGTGGGCGGTCAATCACCGGCACGTCAGCCGAGTGGACAGTAGCACTTCTCACTTTCAGCATCGAGGCGATTTCGGCTATGGTCCGCCGGGATGGATTACGAGCTGGTCAGGTACGAAGTTGCGGACGGGGTCGCCACGGTGACCCTGAACAACCCCGAGAAGCGCAACATGCTCTCCGGGCAGATGCTGGCCGAGCTGGTCGAGGCGATGAAGCGGGCCCGCGACGACGAGGAGGCTCGGGCTGTTGTTTTGACCGGGGCAGGCGAAAAGGTCTTCTGTGCCGGTGCGGATCTGGGCGGTTTTGCCGCAGACGTTCCGTTGGTGGCCAAACATTTTGCTACCGATCTTTTCCTTGAATATTTTCGGCTGATGCCGCGTCTCGGCAAGCCCTCGCTGTGCGCCGCCAACGGCCACGTGTTGGCGGGGGGCATGGGGCTGGCGCTTTCCTGCGACCTGCTGATTGCCAAGGAGGGGGCGACCTTCGCCACGCCGGAGATCAACGTCGGCGCCTTCCCCTACATGATCATGGCGATCGTCTACCGCAACGTCCCGCGCAAGAAGGTCAACGAGATGATGCTGCTGGGGGAGCGGTTGAGCGCCGAGCAGGCGGTCGAGTACGGGCTCGCCAACAAGGTCGTGCCGGTCGGCGAGTTCGACGCCGCGGTCGCCGAGTGGGCCGGCAAGCTGGCCTCGAAGAGCCCGGTCCTGATGCGGCTCGGTCACGACGCGATGTACCGCCAGCAGGACATGGCGCTCGACGACGCGCTCGACTACCTGCGCTCGCAGCTCTCGCTCACCTTCTCGACCGAGGACATCGTCGAGGGCGTCAGCGCCTTCTTCGAGAAGCGTGAGCCTGAATGGAAGGGACGGTAGGGATGGCGAGCACCGAAGAGCGTCCGCCCGGCCAGGAAGAGGACAAGAACCTCCTCCCCGGCACCGCCCCGCTGGGCGAGCTGACCGAGCAGCTGCACGAGCGGCGTGCCAAAGCCAAACTCGGCGGCGGCGAGGAGAAGATCGCCAAGCAGCACGAGCGCGGCAAGCTGACGGCGCGCGAGCGGATCGACCTGCTGGTCGACGAGGGGACCTTCGTCGAGATGGGCATCCACGGCCGCCCGCACTTCGCCCAGCGGGCGATGGAGGGAAAGGAGGCGCCGGCCGACGGCGTGATCACCGGCTGGGGGGACGTCGACGGCCGCCCGACCTGCATCGCCGCCTACGACTTCACGGTGATGGCCGGCTCGATGGGGATGACGGGCGAGCTGAAGGCCACCCGCCTGCGCGAGATGGCGCTCTCCAAGCGGATGCCCTTCGTCTGGCTGCTCGACTCGGCCGGGGCCCGCATCCAGGAGGCCGCCGGCTCGCTCTTCGCCGGCTCCGGCCACCTCTTCCGAGAGGAGGTCGAAATGTCGGGCGTGATCCCGATGGTCGCGGCGATGATGGGTCCCTGCGCCGCCGGCACCGCCTACATCCCGGCGCTCTCGGACTTCGTGCCGATGGTCTCCGGCCAGGGGGCGATGGCGCTCGCCGGCCCGCACCTCACCAAGGCCGTCACCGGCGAGGACATCACCATGGAGGAGCTGGGCGGCGCCAAGGTCCACTGTCGCAAATCTGGCGTCGGCGACCTCGAGGTGAAGGACGACGAGGAGTGCATCGCCGCGGTCAAGACCTACCTCTCCTTCTTTCCGGCGAACTGTGAGCAGAAGCCGCCGCTGGCCGAGACCGCCGACCCCGATGATCGCGCCTCCGACAAGCTGCTGGAGATCGTCCCCGAGTCCTCACGCCAGCCCTACGACATGTACGACGTGATCCGCGAGGTCGTCGACGACGGCGAGTGGTTCGACATCAAGCCTAAGTTCGCCAAGACGCTGATCACCTGCTTCGCCCGCTTCGGCGGCCAGCCGGTGGGCATAGTCGCCAACCAGCCGAAGCAGCTGGCCGGCATCCTCGACAACGATTCGGCCGACAAGGCGGCGCGCTTCATCAACCTCTGCGACGCCTTCAACATCCCGCTGGTCTTCCTGCAGGACGTACCCGGCTTCATGGTCGGGGCGAAGGTCGAGCACGCCGGGATCATCCGCCACGGGGCGAAGATGCTCTACGCCGTCAGCCGCGCCACGGTGCCGAAGGTGACGGTGATCGTCCGCAAGGCCTACGGCGCCGGCTACTACGTGATGTGCGGCAAGGCGTACGAGCCCGACCTGATTGTCGCCTGGCCTGGAGCCGAGATCTCGGTGATGGGCCCGGAGGGCGCCGTCAACATCATCGGCCGTTCTGCGATCGAGGCGTCCGATGACCCGGAGGCGACCCGCGAGGCGATGCTAAACGCGGTCCGCGAGCAGATCGACCCCTACATTGCCGCCGGCAACGCGGTGATAGACGACATCATCGACCCCCGCGAGACCCGGCCGACGATCGTCAAAGCCCTGCGCATGGCGCGCACCAAGCACGTCGAGAAGCCGGCCAAACGCCACGGAGTGATGCCCGTATGAGTCGCTTCGAGACCCCAGTCGTCATCAGCTGCTCGATCAGCGGGGTGATCGCCAATCGCGACCAGTGCCCGGCGATCCCCTATACGCCGGGGGAGTACGCGGCCGAGGCGCGGCGGGCGGTCGACGAGGGCGCCTCGCAGATCCACATCCACGCCCGCAAGCCCGACGGCACGCCCTCCTACGATGTCGAGGACTTTAAGGCGATCACCGAGGCGATCCTGGCCGAGGTCGGCGACGTGATCGTCAACTACTCGACCGGGGCGATCGGCATCCCGATCGAGAAGCGGATCGAGTACCTGCGCGCGTGCCGCCCCGACGTCGCGGCGCTCAACATGAGCTCGATGAACTACGCCAAGTACAGCCCCCGGCGCAAGGACTTCGTCTTCAAGGCGGTCTTCGAGAACAGCTTCGACACGATCATCGAGTTCCTCACCGCGATGAAGGAGCTGGGGATCAAGCCCGAGCACGAGTGCTTCGACGCCGGCCACGTCGCCAACCTCGACCCGCTGATCGACATGGGGCTGCTCGACCGCCCGCCGCTGCAGGTCTCCCTCGTAATGGGGGTCAACGGCGGCATCCGGCCGACGCCGCGCAACGTCGGCTTCATGGCCGACCAGATCCCGGGCGGCGCCGAGGGTGGGCACCAGTGGCAGGTGATCGGCATCTCGCGCGACCAGTGGAAGCTGCTCGGCGCAGCGCTGGTGCTCGGCGGCAACGTCCGCGCCGGCGTCGAGGACAACCTCTACCTGCCGAACGGCGAGATGGCGAAGTCCAACGGCGAGCTGATCGCCAAGGCGCGCCAGATGGCCGAGGACGTCGGCCGCCGCGCCGCTACGGTGGCGGAGGCCCGCGAGCTCTTGGGGGTCCCCAAGCGTGAGCGATCTGCCGCTTAGCGACGTCAAGGTCCTCGACCTGACGCGGCTGCTGCCCGGCGGCTTCTGTTCGCTGCTGCTGGCCGATCTGGGCGCCGAAGTGCTGAAGGTCGAGGACACCGGCATGGGCGACTACATCCGCTGGGCGCCGCCCTATTACGGGACCGACGAGCAACAGGAGCTCGGCACGCGCTCTTCCCTTTACCTCTCGCTGAACCGCGGCAAGCGCTCGATCCGCCTCGACCTGAAGAGCGAGGCGGGGCGCGAGGCGCTGCTGCGCCTGGTCGAGCGCTACGACGTCGTTCTCGACGGCTTCCGCCCCGGCGTCCTCGACCGGCTCGGCGTCGGCTACGAGCGGATGCGCGAAGCCAATCCGGCGATCGTCTTCTGCGCGATCACCGGCTACGGGCAGGACGGTCCCTACACCCAGCGCGCCGGCCACGACATGAACTACCTGGGCCTGGTCGGCTTGCTCGGCTTGACCGGCGCCAAGGACGGCCCTCCGGTTCAGTCGGCCGGTCAGATCGCCGACCTCGGCGGTGGCGCCCTGATGGCCGCCTTCGCGACTCTGGCGGCGCTGCACGAGGCGGGCCGCTCCGGCGAGGGGCAGTTCGTCGACGTCTCGATGGCCGACGGCGCCCTCTCCTGGCTGGCGATGGTCGCCGGGCGCTACTTCTGCGACGGCGAGGTGCCGCGCCGCGGCGAGCAGCAGCTGGCCGGCGGCCTGGTCTGCTACCTGCCCTACGAGGCCGCCGACGGCTGGGTCACCTGCGGTGCCCTCGAGCCGAAGTTCTGGGCCGCCTTCTGCCGCGGCGTCGAGCGCCCGGACCTGATCGAGAAGCAGTTCGAGGCGCCCGACTCCGATGCCTGGGCCGAGGTCGCCGCCGTCTTCCGCAGCCGCACCCGCGCCGAATGGAAGGCCTTCAACGACGAGCACGACTGCTGCATCGAGCCGGTCCTCGACCTCGACGAGGCGCTCGACTCGGAGCTGGTGCGCGCCCGCGAGATGGTGGTCGAGCTCGAGCAGCCCGAGCTGGGCACGGTGCGGCAGCTGGGCGCGCCGGTCAAGCTGAGTCGCACGCCGGCCGACCCCACCCGCCCCGCGCCGGCCTTTGGCGAGCACACCGACGCCGTGCTGCGCGAGATCGGCTACTCGGAGGAGGAGGTTGCCTCGATGCTCGAGTCCGGCGCCGCCGCCGGCCCGAGCGCCAGCGAGGCGACGTTCCGCGCATGAGCGCCAGCGGCGAGCAGACGCTGCTCAAGATGGGCGAGCTGGCGGAGGCCTCCGGCGTGCCGGCGCCGACGATCAAGCACTACCTGCGCGAGGGACTGCTGCCCGAGCCGGTGAAGACGAGCCGCAACATGGCCTACTACCCACCGCAGTTCGTCGACCGGATCAGGCTGATCAAGCAGCTCCAGGAGGAGCGCTTCATGCCGCTCAAGGCGATCAAGGCGGTGCTCGACGAGGACCCAGAGCGGGCGCGGGCGCTGCTCGAGCTAGAGGACCGGATCCTCGACCGCGCCCTGGCCGGCGAGCGAACCCGAACCAGCGCCGCCGAGGTGCGCGAGCGCTACGGCATCCCCAAGGAGGTGCTTGACCGGCTCGAGGAGATCGAGGTGCTGAGCCCCAACAGCCGCGGCTACTCACCTTCGGACATCAAGATCATCGAGGCAATCGGCCGCTTCCGTGCCGGCGGCTACGACGAGCAGATCGGCTTCACCGTCTACGACACCCTGCGCTACAAGAGCGCCCTCGAAGAGCTGGTCCGCCAGGAGGTCGAGGTGGTGATGGATCGCCTCGCCGGCGAGGTGTCGCCCGAGCGGGTCGTCGAGATGCTCGAAGCGGGCGCCCAGCCCCTGCAGGACCTGATCGCCGCCCTGCACACCAAGCTGATGGTCGCCGAGCTGGAGCGCCACCGCGCCAGCCGCGGCTGATTGCAGCTACCCGCCTATGGCGCGGGGAATGCAATCTCGAGGCGGCAATTGACCGGGCGCGCTGTAGCCTGGCCGGCGATGCAATCCGTGCTTGTCACCGGAGCGTCGACCGGCATCGGCCGGACGACGGCACTGCAGTTGGACCGTGCCGGCTGGCGGGTCTTTGCCGGAGTGCGCAGGGACGAGGACGCGGCGTCGTTGCGCGAAGCCGGGTCGGAGCGAATCAGGCCGCTGATGCTGGACGTCACCGACGCAGCCCAGATCTCGGCCGCCGCCGGGCAGATCGAAGAGACCGTGGGGGAGACCGGCCTTGACGGCCTCGTCAACAACGCGGGCATCGCCGTGCCGGGGCCGCTGGAGACGCTGCCAATCGACGACTTCAAGCGCCAGGTGGAGGTCAACCTGACCGCCCATGTCGCGGTCACGCAGGCGGCGCTGCCAGCGATCCGCCTGGCGCGGGGCCGAATCGTCTTCATCACCTCGATCGGCGGGTTGATGGCCTTCCCGATGTTCGGCGCTTACCACGCCGCGAAGTTCGGCCTGGAGGCGGTTGGCGACGTCTTCCGCCGGGAGTTGCGTCCGTGGGACATCGCGGTCTCGATCGTCGAGCCCGGCTCGATCGCGACGCCGATTTGGGAACGTGGCGAGCAGGAAGTCGACGCGATAGCCGGTCGCGCGGGTGAGGGCCATGCCGCCCTCTACGGCGAGGCGATCGCGGCCGGCAAGGAGATCGCGCGCAAGACCGGCGAGCGCGGTATCCCGCCCGAGAAGGTGGCGGCGACGATCGAGCGAGCGCTGACCGCGCGTCGCCCCCGCACCCGCTACCTGGTCGGAGCCGATGCCCGCGGCCAGGCCTTCGCAGCGAGATTCCTCCCCGCCCGCCTGGTCGACTCGATCGTCGCCCGCATCACCGGCGTCTAGTCGACGTGCCGTCGATTCAGTGCCCACAGTGGTGTCTAACTCCCGGCACGGGTCAGCGGGTGGTGGCGAGTGCGTTGCGCTCTTCTTCGATCGCCGCGAGGGTCGTCGCCGCGCCGGTCTCTTGGGCGATCGACGCAGCTCGGTCGAGGGTCTCGCGAACGCCCTCGAGGCCGGCGGCGTTGCGGGCCCGTCCCGCCGCCAGCAGGGCCAGCGGCAGCGACCACAGCATGCCGCGCTCCTCGGCGATGCCCGCCGCCCACTCGGCCAGCTCGATTGCCTCCTCAATACGGCCGACGCCGGTCAGTGCCTCCGCCCGCAGGGCGGCGCGCCAGGCCTCCATCTCGCCGCCGTCGTCCATCGCCGCGCGGTAGACGGCCTCGGCTTCCTCCATCGAGGTCAGCGCCTCCTCGCATTGACCCGCCGCGAGCTGCGAGGCGCCGAGGTTGGCCAGCGCCAGGCTGCGCGAGAAGACGTCACCGAGCCGTTCGGTCAGCTCGCAGTTGCGTCGCGCCAGGGCGACGCCGGCTTCTGGTTCGCCGCGCATTGCCAGCATCAGCGCCTGGTTGCTGCGCGTCCAGCTGGCGACCTCGGGGTCGCCGTCCTTCTCGGCCATCTGCAGGGCGCGGTTGAAGAGCTCGTCGGCTTCCTCGAGGCGGCCGCGCTCGCGCGCCACGAGGCCCAGCGCCATCGTCGCCCAGGCGACCGGGCTGGCGATCACGACCCCGGCTCCGGTCGAGTGATCGTCGCCGGCCAGCTCGAGGACCTCGCGCAGCGCCGCTTCGAACTCGTCGAAGCGCCCGGCGCAGAGGAACGCATATGAGCAGGCAGCGCGGATTGCGACCCGCAGATGCTGATCGCCGGATTCGTCGGCGAGTCGCGTGGTTTCCTCGACCGCGGCCAACCAGTTGTCGGCCTCGTGCTGCATGCCGGGCCGTGCTGCGGTCGCCATCTTCAGCATCGCCAGCGAGTGGCGGTCGCCAGTGCGCGTTGCGATCTCCTCCGCCTCGGTCAGCAGCCTCGCTTCCTCCTCGCGGTCCATCCCCAGGCGCCAGGCGAAGTCGAGTTGCAGCAGTCGCGACATCACCGCCATCGCCTCGGCCTCCCCGTCCTGCTCCAGCCGTTCGGCCAGCTCCATCGCCTTGCGCCAGAGGCGCAGCGCGTCGCCGGGCCGGCTGCTGCCGGCCCAGTAGGCGGCCCGGGCCGACCAGCGCGCCGCCTCGCGCGCCTGCTCGCCGAGCTCCATGTGGTTGGCGATCAGCGCCGCCATCTCGTCGAGCCGCTCGGGGTTCAGCTCGATCAGCGCCCGCGCCGCGGCGGCGTGAGTGACCGCGCGTTGCTCGCCGAGCTGCGTTTCGTAAGCAACCTCGCGGGTCAGCGGGTGGCGGAAGGCGAAGACGCGCTCCGGGTAGAGCTCGGTTTCGTAGAGAAAGCCGGCGTCGGTCAGGTCGCACAGCAGCGGGTCCATCTCCTCGCGCTCGAGCCCCGCGATCAGGTGCAGGGAGCGCTCGGCGAACTCCTTGCCGGCGACCGAGGCGACCTGCAGCAGGCGCTTTGCATCCGGGTCGAGTCGGTCGATCCGCGCTGCCAGCACGGTCTGCACGCTGGCCGGGACGCGAGCGTCCTCGACCGGCCGTGCCAGCCGGTGGGCGCCGCGCTCGCCCTCGAGGTGGCCGTCCTCGGTCAGCGCCCGCACGATCTCCTCGGCGAAGAAGGGATTGCCGGCGCTGCGCTCGTGGATCAGCTCGGCGAGCCCGTCGAGCGAGGGGTCCTCGCCCGCCAGGTCGCGCAGCAGCTCGCGGGTGTCATCGGGGCCCAGCGGCTCCAGAGAGATCTGGTGGTAGTCCGGCGGTCCGGCGGCGGCCAGCTGGTATTCGGGGCGGAAGTTGACGATCGCCATCGTCTGCGTCCCCTCGACCGAGCCGAGCAGTTCGCCGAGCAGGATCTCGCTGGCCTCGTCGATCCAGTGCAGGTCCTCGACGATGGTGACGATCGGCTCGCGGCGCTTCGGTGCGCGGATCAGTTTGCAGACCACCCCGCGCAGGGCCCGGTTGCGGGCCTCGGCACTGAGCTGCGGCAGCGGATGGTCGGGATCGGGCACCCCGAGGAAATCGAAGAGCACCGGCAGGTCCTCGGCGAAAGCGGGATCGAGCAGCAGTGCCCGCCCGGCGATCTTCTCACGGACGATCCGCTCGGGGTCGCTGTCGGCGATCCCGAAGTAGGAGCGCAGCATCTGCAGGACAGGCATGAAGGGGATCTGGCGCCCGTGCGGCTGTCCCTGGCATTCGAAGACCTGGATGCCCCGCGCCCGGCAGCGTTCGGCGAACTCATGGCAGAGGCGGCTCTTGCCCACGCCGGGCTCGGCGACGATGCCGACCGCGGCGCCCTCCCCAGCCACGGCCCGGGCGAGGTTCTCTTCGAGGACTTCGAGCTCCCCGGTGCGGCCGACAAAACGCGAGAAGCCCCGCTCGCGCGAGAGGTCGAGTCGCGAGCGCGCCGAGCCGACCCCGGCCAACTCGAAAACCCGCACCGGCCGGCTCGCCCCCTTGATCTCGAACTCGCCGAGGTCCTCCAGCTCGAAGAAGCCGCGCGCCAGCTCGGCCGTGGCCTCGGTCAGGTAGGCCTTGCTGGGCTCGGCCAGCGCCTCCATCCGCTGCGCGAGCCCAACGGTGTGGCCGATCGCCGTGTAGCCGGCGTCGCCTCCCTCGCCGATCGCCCCGGCGACAACCTCGCCGGAGTTGATCCCGATCCGCGTCGAGAAGCTGAGCCCCTCGCTGCGGCGCAGCTCGGCGGCGTACTCGGCGATGTCGTCGAGCATCCGCAGAGCCGCGTAGCAGGCGCGCCGCGCGTGGTCCTCATGCGCGATGGGTGCCCCGAAGACGGCCATGATCCCGTCGCCGGTGAACTTGTCGACCGTTCCCTCGAAGCGGTGGACGTCGTCGGCGAGGACCGAGAAGAAGCGCTGCATGATCCGCCGCCACTGCTCGGCGTCGTGCTGCTCGGCAAGGTCCATCGAGCCCTGCACGTCGGCGAACAGCACAGTGACCTGCTTGCGCTCGCCGTCCGCTTCGATCCGATCGGCATTACTCACGCAACCAAATCGTACGCCCCAAACCGTTTGCGGTCGTAGTTCTTTCCGCATACCGGAAAGAACTACGACCGCAACGTGGTGGGACGCGCCTATACTGGCCGGGACCGATTGACTGGTCAATCAGCCCATGCGCGTAGCCGCGATTCAACTCAACTCCAACGGAGACAAGGCCCGCAATCTCGCCGCTGCCGAGCGCCTGGTGCGTGCTGCCGCAAAGGCCGGTGCCGAGCTGGTCGCGCTGCCGGAGAAGTGGAACCTGCTCGCCGCCGGTGAGCAGATGGCGGCCAGCGCCGAGCCGCTCGACGGCCCCAGCCTCGCCGCCGCCCGCGGCTGGGCTCGCGAGCTTGGCATTAACCTGCTGGCGGGCAGCATCGCCGAGCGTGCCGAGGACGGCGAGAAGGCCTACAACACCTCCGTGCTGATCGGCCCGGCGGGCGAGGACCTGGCCGTCTACCGCAAGATTCACCTCTTCGACGTCGAGGCGGGCGGCGTCTTCTACCGCGAGTCCGAGCACGAGCAGCCGGGCGAGGAGATCGTCAGCGCCGCAGCCGGCGACGTCGAGCTGGGGCTGACGGTCTGCTACGACCTGCGCTTTCCCGAGCTGTACCGGATCCTCGCCGTGCGCGGCGCCAAGCTGATCGCCGTGCCCTCGGCCTTCACCCTTGCCACCGGTCGCGACCACTGGGAGGTCCTGCTGCGGGCGCGGGCGATCGAGAACCAGGCCTTCGTCATCGCCCCCAACCAGGTCGGCGAGGCGCCGCCGCACTACAGCTCCTACGGCAGATCGGCGATCGTTGACCCTTGGGGCGTCGTCCTGGCCACCGCTGCCGACGGCGAGCGCTTCGTCGTGGCCGACCTCGACCTCGCTGCCCAGGAGCGAGTTCGCGACAGCCTCCCTTCGCTGGCCAACCGTCGGCCCAGGACCTACGCCTGGCCGCAGCTCCTGGAGGCGAGCGTCTAAATGGCCACTTCCAAGGCCGCCCCGGCCATCGACAAGCGCCGCCAGATCCTCGACGCGGCGATTCGCGTCTTCGCCCGCCAGGGCTTCCACTCGACGCGGGTGGCGGATATCGCCGACGAGGCGGGGGTCGCCTACGGTCTCGTCTACCACTACTTCAAGTCGAAGGACGAGGTGCTGAACGAGCTGTTCAGCGAGCGCTGGTCGCTGCTGCTGGCGGCGATCGAGGAGGCCGACCGCAGCGCCGAGCTGAGCCCGCGGGCCAAGCTCGAGGCGGTGGCCGGCTTCATCGTCGAGTCCTACCGGTACGACCCGGAGCTGATGAAGGTGATCATCGTCGAGGTGACGCGCGCCGCCAACTCGTTCGGTCGCACCCACCTGCCGGAGATCCGCCGCGCCTACGACTCGATCGCCAGGATCGTCGCCGATGGGCAGGAGGCGAACGCCTTCCGGCGTGACATCGACCCGACTTTCGCCTCGATGTCCTTCTACGGGGCGATCGAGCAGTTGCTCTCCGGCTGGATCTTCGACGTGATCCCCGCCTCCGACACCGACTTCGAGCAGGCAAAGAGTCTTGTAACGGCGACGATCTGTGACGGACTCGAGCCTCGATAGGTAAGGTCGGCGGATGGAGAACGAGATCGTCAAACGGCTGGCGTGGAGCGGCATGCTCGCCGCCAGCGGGGCGCTTGCCAGCGTGCTCGCGACGAAGCTCGCGGCCATCGTCTGGCGCCGGCTCTTTGACGAGGACCCGCCGGAGTAGCCCAACGATGGCAGCCGATCCCACCCAGTCGCCGCAACCGCCGCGGCCCCCCGAGCCGCGGAAATCGGTCACCGAGCTCGTCTTCGAAGTCTCCGAGAAGACCTCGCTGCTGATCCGCGAGGAGTTCGAGCTCGCCAAGGCCGAGGTCAGCCAGAAGGTCGGAAGCATCCTGCGCGGCTCAGTGGTCGGTGTCGCCGCCGGCACCTTCGCCTTCCTGGCGTTGATCCTGGTGATGGAGGGCATCGCCTGGCTCCTGAACGAAGAGGTCTTCGACGGCAAGACTTGGCCCGGCTTCTTCATCGAGGCCGGCGTCTTCCTGCTGATCGCCGCGCTGGCTGGCCTGATCGCCTTCCGCGCGGTCCGCGCCGGGGCGCCGCCGCTGCCCGAGCAGGCGATCGAGGAGGCGAAGCGCACCAAGTCCGTGTTGGAAGGCGAGGAGGTGGCGAAATGAGCTCCGCGCCGGAGCCCGCCCGCCCCTCGACCTCCGGCCTGCCGGGCCGCACGCCGGCGCAGATCCGGCGTGACATCCAGGTCGAACGCGAGCAGCTCGGCCGTTCGGTCGAAGCGCTGCGAGGGCGGGTCGCCGAGCTGACCGACTGGCGCCGTCAGGTCCGCGAGCACCGCTCGCAGCTGATCGTCGGTGCGGCGGTAGCGGGTTTTGCGATTGGCGGCATCTTGGCCCTTCGCCGCCGTCGCTGACGGGACTCAGGAGCCGCCAGGCAACGACGGCAGGGAGCCTGAGCAGCAGCCCGCGCTATTCAGGCGATGGAGGACGCAGTATTTCGACCCCTGAGGGCGTCAGAACGGAGGTCGACACGCTGCCCACGCCCAGGAGGCCAGGGCCGACGTGGGCGCCGATCACCGGGCCGACCTCGGAGACGAAGGCCGGCTCGCAGCCGAAGATCTCGCAGCAGTCGTCGACCAGGGCGGTGGCGGTCTCGTCGGCGCAAATGTGCTGCACGACCCAGGCGTCGGCGCCGGACTCGTGCCGCTCGCGCGCGTAGCTGCGCAGGCGCTCGATCGAGCGGGCGCGGGTACGGACGCGCTCGACCGGCGTGATCTCCTCCTCCAGCGTGAGGATCGGCTTGATCTTCAGCGCGCCGCCGATCCAGGCGGCGGCGCCGCCGATCCGGCCGCCGCGCCGCAGGTACTCGAGGGTGTCGATCGCGAACCACATCTTCAACTCCTCGCGCGCCCGGTTGGCGCGGGCCAGCGCCGTCGCGCCGTCGGCGCCGCCGGCCGCAGACGCTGCAGCGGCGATCGCGCAGAGGCCGATGCCGCCGCAGGCCGAGCGCGAGTCGAAGAGGTGGATGCGCTCGCCGCCCTTGCCCTCGACGATCAGTCGCTCGCGCGCCTGGCCGGCAGCCTCGAGGGTGCCGGAGATGCCGGCCGAGATGTGGACGGAGACGACTTCGCGACCGGACTCGAGCAGCGGTTCGTAGACGGAGACGAAGTCGCCGATCGACGGCTGCGAGGTGGTTGCCCCGCCCTCCGAGGCGCGCAGCCGCTCGAAGAACTCGCCGTAGTCGCGGATCTCCACCTCCGGCCGTTGGTCCCCGTCGACCGCTACGTAGAGACTGATCGTCTCGATTCCGTACCTGTCGAGCAGGTCGGCGGGCAGATAGGCCGTGCTGTCGCAGACCACGGCGGTTGCAGGGGCAGAGCGCAAGACGCTTCGAAGTCTTTCAGACCCAGCCCACACGCCCAACGCCGACGCTACACTTTGTAAAGTGACGGAGACTCCACAAGAGGCGATCACGCTCACCGCCAAGGCCGGTGCCAAGATTGGCGAGCTGCTGGGTGGTCAGGAGGAAGCGGAAGGCCAGGCGTTGCGCGTCGCGGTTCGCGGCGGTGGCTGCTCCGGGTTCCAGTACGCCCTCGCCTTCGATCGGCCTAAGGACGACGATCACGTCTTCAAGGTCGACGGGGTCGCCGTCGTCGTCGACAAGGTCAGCATGCAGTTCGTCTTCGGTTCCGAGGTCGACTACGTCGAAGGGTTGCAGGGGGCGGGCTTTCAGGTGAACAACCCAAACGTGGTTGCGGCTTGCGGGTGTGGCTCGTCCTTCCAGGTCAAAGAAGAAGACACGGCCGAGACCGCCGCCGTCTGAGCGGCTGCTATTCGATTTGCAGTGGGGGGGACTGCGCTGGAGTCTCGGCCTGGGGCGCCTCGGCCGGCTGCTCGACCCCTAACGCCTCGGCCAGCTCGCCCGAAGCGAACATCTCCTCGACGAGGTCGGCACCGCCAATCAGCTCGCCGTTGACGTAGAGCTGCGGGAAGGTCTGCCAGTCGGCGATCTCCGCCGTCACCTCACGCAGCGGCTGCAGCGCCGGCAGCACGTCGATCGCCCCGTACTCGACGTCGAATTGGTCGAGCACCTGCACGACCCGCATCGAGAAGCCGCAGCGCGGCATCTCCGGCGTGCCTTTCATGAAGAGCAGCACCGGGTTGGCGGCGATCAGCTCCTCGACTTTCTCCTTCAGCTGAGGATCGGCCATTGCCACAGGTTAGCTACCGGCCACCTGGGTCTTGACCGAGAGGGCGTGGATCGTGCCGTCCTCGAAGCGCTCTTTGACGGCGGCCTTGACCAGGCGGTGCTGATCGATCCGCGAAAGTCCCTCGAACTGCGCCGCTTTTACCGTTGCTCGCAGGTGGTCGCCGGCACCGGTTTCGTCGCTGACATCGACCTCGGCGCCTGGCAGCGCCGCTTCGATCATCGACTCCAGCTCGCGCAGGTCGGCGGCCATCGGGCGCTAGGAGACCTTCTCGCCCAGCGTCTCCAGCATCTCCTCGACGCGGACGAACTTGACCCGTGGGCGACCGTGCGGCTCGCCGCGGCCGACCTCCGCCTGGTCGATCGCCTGCCAGTCCTCGAAGCTGACGAAGCGCACGCCCCGCTCGGCCAGCAGGGCCTCTACGGCGGCGGGCTCGGGATTCTCCGGTTCGAGCAGCGTTCCATCGGTGACGTCGGCTAAGAGGTGCTGGACCGTCTCCAACGCATCTTTCTTGTTGGTGCCGATTACGCCCGAGGGGCCGCGCTTGATCCAGCCGGCGGTGTAGTGGCCGACCTTGTGGCCGGCATCGTGGGAATCGAGCACGCGCCCGCCCTCGTTGAGGATCAGGCCGCGCTTCTCGTCAAACGGCACGCCCTCGATCGGCACGCCGGTGTAGCCGACGGAGCGCAGCACCAAGCCGCACTCCAGCTCTTCGCGCTCGCCGGTGTCGCGGGCGCGCAGCGTGCCGCCTTCCTCGACCAGCTCGTTGCGCCCGATCACGATCTTCTCGACCTTGCCCTCGCCCTGGATCTCGACCGGCGAGGCGAGGAAGCGCAAGACGATCCGCCTGCTCTTGCCGCTCGGCTCACGCTGCGAGAACTCGGTCACCGTCTCGACGTTGACCCTGGTCGTCTTGTCGGCCTCGTCGGACTCGACGAAGGCCCGGCTGGCCGGGTCCAGCTCGACGTCAGCGGGGTCGACGATCACGTCGGCGTCCTCCATCTCGCCCAGCTCCCTGACCTCCGGGTTGGTGAAGGCAGCCTGGACCGGGCCGCGGCGACCGAGCACGACGATCTCGCGGATCGCGCTGCGGTCGAGCAGCTCGATCGCGTGGTCGGCGGTGTCGGTCTGGCGCAGCTCGTGGTCGGTCAGCGCCAGCATCCGCGCCACGTCCATCGCGACGTTGCCGTTGCCGATCACCACCGCCCGCTCGCAGGAGAGGTCGAACTCCTCGGCGGCGTAGTCGGGATGGGCGTTGTACCAGCCGACGAAGGAGGTGGCGGCGTGGCTGCCCGGCAGGTCTTCGCCGGGGATGCCGAGCTGGCGGTCGGTCTCGCAGCCGACCGTGAAGACGATCGCGTGGTAGAGCCGCTCGAGGTCCTCGACTTCGACGTCGTGGCCGACCTTGACGTTGCCGAAGAAGCGGAAGCCGTCGCGGGCCGCGGTTTTCTCGTAGACGCGGATCACCGACTTGATCTTCGGGTGGTCGGGGGCGACGCCGCCGCGGACCAGGCCGAAGGGGGTCGGCAGGCGGTCGAAGAGGTCGACCTGGGCGTGCAGGTCGCCGTCCTTGAGGATGTGCTCGGCGGCGTAGAAGCCGGATGGGCCGGCGCCGACAATCGCGACGCGCAGCGGCTGCTCTTCGGTTCCTATCCGGGTCATTGGAACGCGGAAGGATAGGGAACGCGGCGCGGCTGCCGTCTACGCGGCGAGCAGGGTCCCGCCGCACTCGGGACAGATGCCGTGGTCGAGCGTCGGCAGCTCGCTGCGCCGAAACAGCTCCAGCCGCTTCGCCGCCTCCTCGACCTCAACCCATTCTCCGTCCAGGAGAAAGCGGTCGCACCAGGCGCACATCGTCAGGAAGTCATCGCCACGGGGGGCGCGCGGGTCGAGGATCGGCTGCGGCTCGGGGCGCGGCTCCTCGGCTCGCAACCGCGCGGAGAACATCACCACGCGGCCGCTGCGGTCGGCGACGATGCGGATGTCCATCTCACGGCGCAGGTCCGGGCTGTCGCAGCGGAAGGGCAGTTCGATGTCGCGCACCTCGTCGCGTACCCGGCGCAGCAATAGGCGCTGCAGCTTCTTGACGTCTTGGCCGGCGACGAAGTCCCAGAGCGAGCGACCGAGGCTGCTGCCGGCCTCCGGCCAGCCGTTTTCCTCGGCGAAGCGGTAGTACCCCTCGTCGACTTTGATCAGGCGATCCTGGTCGTCGATCGCGTAGCTGAGGGACTCGACGGTCACCGCGACCGATTATCGGTCACATCTAAGTACCCGTAAAGGTTGCGGCGACGCTCGGCGCACCGTCGAGCGCGTCGAGTGCGCGGCGCGTCGACATCGCGACGCAGGTGAAGATCGGCGTCTCGCGCTCGGTGAAGGCGCTCGACTCGGTCGGGCGGAGCTCGTTGACCAGGTCGAGGAACATGCCGGGGTCGTCGCCCTCGAAGGCGACGACGAACTCCTGGTCGTCGAGCCCGAAGGAGTAGGAGGTATTGATCGTGATCTCCGGGTAGCGGCGGCCGACCTCGATGTGGCTCTTCATGATCCGCTGCCGCTCCTCGGCTGGCAGGCCATACCAGCGCCGCTGCTTGATCATCGGGTAAAGGAAGAGGTACTTGTGCTCCGAGACGCAGATCTCCGGCCGCGCCTGCTCCTCGGAGTAGGGCGAGCGTTTGGTCATCGAGAGGAAGGAGTACGGCGTCTCGGCCCACTTGGCGAGGCCGCTCTGGCCGAGCACGACGTGGAACGTGTGTAGGTCGTCGAGGTTGGGGCTCTGGCTGAGCAGCACCAGGTCGACGTCGCCGCGCGTTCCTATGGTTGAGTAGGCGCGCAGCGAGCGGTCGAGGGCGAAGTCCTCGCAGGCCGCGAGAAACTCTCGCTTGTCGGCGGCCCGTAGATCCGGATCGCGACGGCGCCACTCGGGGTCGATCTTGAAGAACGTGAACTTGGCGAACGTGCGGTCGGCCATTGGGGTCACGATAGCGCTGGCTTGTGTCTCTCTCGGGGTTGGGGCGGGGGGGGGGGGGGGGGGGGGGGGG
>DATANV010000006.1:0-375325 GCA_036266075.1 Solirubrobacterales bacterium | reverse complement strand
CCCCGCCCCCTCGGGACCATCTCTTTAGGCATTCTTAGGCCACTGCGTTAGCGTTTCGGCGCGATGATTGAGGTCTTCGTAGCGGCGATCCCGTTGCTCCTTCTGCTCGGTTCGTTGCTGCTTGGCTTTTACCCGGGTTGTGAGACGGTCGTTCGCCTCGCGGAGCGGATCGAGGGGCGCGCATCGTGTCGACACCCCGCGCTCGCCCCGGCGCGCCGTCCGCGTCCGCCCCGCTCGCACGCACCGCGCGGCGGGCTGCTGATCGCCTTCGGTCACGCCCAGCGCCCGCCGCCGCTCGCCGTCTGACCCCAGACGGATCTCGCAGCCGCACGGCTGCGGAAAGCCCGGCGCGGGAATGCCCGCGCCACGAGCGAAGGAGCAAACATGGGTTCGAATGCGATGCGCGTCCTGGCGGGGATAGCGGTGATCGTCGTTGCGGTGCTGCTGCTGGCCGTCCTCAGCAGTGGTGACGGCGACAGCGGCGATACGACCAAAGGGCTGACGACGATCGTCATTAAGAACGGCAAGCCGGTGGGCGGCGTGGCGCAGCTCACTTACAACAAGGGCGAAGAGGTCCGCTTCGAGGTGGACTCCGACGTCAGCGATGAGGTCCACATGCACGGCTACGACATCATGAAAGATGTCAAGGCCGGCGGCTCGGTCAGCTTCGACTTCCCGGCGACGATCGAAGGCGTCTTCGAGGCCGAGCTGGAGAACCGCAAGGAGCAGATCCTCGAACTGACCGTCAACCCTTGAGCTGGCTGCCGATCGCCCACGCGCTGGTCGCCCGCAAAGACCTGGCGATCCCCACCTGGCTCTTCGCCTGGGGGGCCTCGATCGTCCTGATCGTCTCCTTCTTCGCGCTCTCGGTCGCCTGGCGCAGCCCGCGCTTGGAGGAGGAAGGCTGGCGGCCGCTGGGGGCGGGTCTCTCGCGGGCGCTCACGAGCGGGCTGATGCAGGTGCTGTGCGGGGCGATCGGCGTCCTCCTACTGGGCCTGGCTATCTACGCCGGGCTGCGTGGCACCGAAGCCCCGGACCGCAACTTCGCCCTGACCTTCCTCTACGTCACCGCCTGGCTCGGCTTCCCGCTTTTCAGCGTCGTCCTCGGCGACGTCTTCCGGCCCTTCAATCCGTGGCGAGCGGTCGGGCGAGCGGTCGGCAGCGGCTTTGTAGCGCTTGCCGGGCAGCAGCCCGCCCACCTGCGCTATCCGGAGCGACTCGGCCGCTGGCCGGCGGCGATCGGCTTGATCGCCGTCGTCTGGCTGGAGATCGTCTACGGCTCCAGCGGCGGCGTCGCCGTCGGCCTCTCGCCGGAGTCAGCGGCCACTGCAGCCCTTCTCTACAGCGTCTACACGCTGGCGATGATGGCCCTGTTCGGAGTTGAGCAGTGGTGCCGTGCGGGCGAGGTCTTCTCCGTCTATTTCGGCATGTTCGGCAGGCTCGGGGTCTTCGGCGTCAGGAACGGCCGGCTCGGCGTCCGCCGGCCCTTCTCTGCGGCGACGAGCTGGGCCACGATCCCCGGCTCGACCGCCGTGGTGATCGCCTCGATCGCCACGACCAGCTTCGACGGCGCCCAGGAGGGCGCTTTCAAGGGCGCGCTCGAGAACACCTTCGAAAGGCTCAGCGACTGGGGCTTCGGCCTGACCACGGCGCTGCGACTCACCGACACGCTCTGGATCGGGCTGATCTTCGCCGGCGTCGCCCTCGTCTACCTGACCGGCGTGCGCGGGATGTCGACCGTGGCCGGCGCGCCGCCGTTCCGCAAGCTCCGCGACGGCTTCGCCCACACGCTGATTCCGATCGCCTTCGCTTACCTAGTTGCGCACTACTTCAGCCTCTTCGTCTTCCAAGAGCAGGCGCAGTTCACCTACCTGCTCTCCGATCCCCTCGGGACCGGCACGACCGACCTGTTTGGCACCGCTTCGAGTGGCATCGACTTCCAGGTGCTCAGCTCGAACGCGATCTGGTACGTCCAGGTGGGCGCCCTGGTGGTCGGCCATGTGGCGGGCCTGACCCTCGCCCACGACCGCGCCACCGCCTGGTGGGGCGACTATCGCCAGGCGGCCCGCTCGCAGTACTGGATGCTGGCCGTGATGGTCGCCTTCACCTGCTTCGGCCTCTATCTGCTCTCGGTTTCCAACTCGTGAGATACCGGATTCTGCGGGCTCAGCGTCGAATTGCTCGGCTTTGTACTGATGTCGGAGCGAACGGGTAGTGGTTGACTGCCGAGAGGTTGCGAATCGAGGTCATTTCGACTCTCCCCTCCCAATGGCATGGGGCCGCCGGCAAACTCAGCCACAACCGGCGGCCCCGGCCTTTTTCCGCAGGCAGCGCCGCTGGCTAGAGGATCTCGGCGAGGCGGCGCTCCAGCGCCGCCGAGACCTCGTCGCGAACCGGGCCCTCGGCGAGGCGTTCGACAAGCGCCTCGAGGAAGCCCTCGATGACGAGCTGCTTCGCCGCGGCCGGATCGAGGCCACGTGAGGTGAGGTAGAAGAGCTGATCGCGGTCGATCTGGGCGATAGCGGCGGCGTGGGTGCAGCGCACGTCGTCGGCTTCGATCTCCAGGCCGGGGATCGCGTCGGCGTGGGCATCGGGGGAGAGCAGCAGGTTGCGGCTCTCCTGGAAGGCATCGGTCCCCTGGGCGCCGGGGTCGACGCGGATCATGCCGCGCCAGACCGCCGTCGCCCCCGCCGCGAGGACGCCGCGGAAGGCGAGGTCGGAGTTGGTGTTCGGGGCGGCGTGCTCCTGCGTGGTGTCGTAGTCGAGGTGCTGGCCGGGGCCGCCGGCGTAGCCGCCGGTCACCCGCGCTTCGGAGCCCGGGCCGGCGAGCCTGGTCTCCATCCGCACCTTGCCGCGGCCCGAGCCGAAGCCCAGCGCGGTCCAATCAAGACGCCCGTCGCGCTCGACCTCTGCCCGCTGGCTGGAGAAGATCCAAGCGCGCTCGGAGATGTCCTGGGTGGCGACGTAGCGCAGCGTCGCCGCTTGCCCGACGTGCAGCTCGACGACCGTGTTCAGCAGCGCGTCGGTCTCGTCGCTTGCGGAGGCCCAGTGCTCCCAGACCTCGGCCTCGGCGCCCTCCTCGAGCACGATCACGGTGCGCCAAGCGAGCGCGGCGCCGTCATCGTCGAGCGGCAGCTGGACGCGCACTGGCTCGGCCAGCTTCGCGCCGCGCGGCACGTGGACCAGAACGCCGTCGCGCCAATCAGCCTCGTTGCGGGCGACGAACGGATCCTCGGCCGGGACCAGCGAGCCGAGCCGCTCGCGCAGCAACTCCTCGTGGGACTCCAGCGCCGCCGCCAGCGGCAGCACCGTGGCGCCCTCGGCGCCCTCGATCGTCCCCGCGGGGGCGGCGTCGACGTAGGCGTCGAGATCGAGGCTCGACAGGTCGGTGAATTCCCAGCCCTTCGCCTTCTGATCGGGGAGGGGGAGGCTCTGCGCGAGAGAGGCGCCCCGTTGGCGCCTCTCCGAAAGCCAAGCGGGTTCGGTCGCCAACTCAGCCAATCGAGCCCTCCATCTGCAGCTCGATCAACCGGTTGAGCTCGACCGCGTACTCCATCGGCAGCTCCTTGGTGACCGGCTCGATGAAGCCGTTGACGATCATCTTCGAGGCCTCCTCCTCGTCGAGCCCGTGGCTCTGCAGGTAGAAGATCTGCTCGTCGCCGATCTTCGAGACGGTCGCCTCGTGGCCGACGTCGGCGTCGTTCTCGCCGATGCGGATCGTCGGGTAGGTGTCCGAGCGCGAGTCCTCGTCGAGCAGCAGCGCGTCGCAGACCACCTTGGAGCGCGATTCGCTCGCCCCGTCGGCAACCTCGAGCAGGCCGCGGTAGGTGCTGCGGCCGCCGTCCTTGGAGATCGACTTGGAGAAGATCGAGGAGGAGGTGCGCGGCGCGGCGTGGATGATCTTGCCGCCGGCGTCCTGGTGCTGGCCCTCGCCGGCGAAGGCGATCGAGAGGATCTCACCGTGCGCTTCCGGGCCGAGCAGGTAGATCGACGGGTACTTCATCGTCAGTTTCGAGCCGAGGTTGCAGTCGACCCACTCCATCGTCGCCTTCTCCTGCGCAACGGCCCGCTTGGTGACGAGGTTGTAGACGTTTTGCGACCAGTTCTGCACGGTCGTGTAGCGGACCCGCGAGCTGGGCTTGCAGACGATCTCCACCACCGCCGAGTGCAGCGAGTCGGTTGAGTAGACCGGCGCCGTGCAGCCCTCGATGTAGTGGACGTCGGCGCCCTCCTCGCAGATGATCAGCGTCCGCTCGAACTGGCCCATGTTCTCGGTGTTGATCCGGAAGTAGGCCTGCAGCGGCATCTCGACCTTGACCCCGGCCGGCACGTAGACGAAGGAGCCGCCCGACCAGACAGCGCTGTTGAGCGCCGCCAGTTTGTTGTCGTTGGGCGGGATCACCGTCGCCCAGTACTCGCGCACGAGGTCCTCGTGCTCGCGCAGCGCGGTGTCCATGTCGGTGAAGATCACGCCCTGCGCCTCGAGCTTCTCGTTGACCTGGTGGTAGACGACCTCGGACTCGTATTGGGCTCCGACCCCGGAGAGGAATTTGCGCTCCGCCTCGGGGATGCCGAGCCGGTCGAAGGTGTTTTTGATGTCGTCCGGGACCTCGCTCCAGTCGCGGCTGTTCTTTTCGGAGGCGCGGACGAAGTAATGGATGTCGTCGAAGTCGATCTGGCCGAGGTTGCCGCCCCAGGTCGGGGTCGGGCGCGAGTAGAAGTGCTCCAGCGCCTTCAGCCGGAAGTCGCGCATCCACTGCGGCTCGTCCTTGTACTCGGAGATCGATTCGACGACCTCGCGCGAGAGGCCCTTCGGCGCTTTGTAGGCGTAGCCGCTCTCGGGATCGTGGAAGCCGAACTTCTCCTTGTAGTCGGCGTTGATGCCGGCGAGCTCTCTTTTCTCTGCGACTGCCTCTGGCGTTGCCATGGTGGTCAGACCTCCAGGACGATGGTGTCGTCCACGACGGCCGTCGCGAACGTCCGCACCGGAGCATAGGCCGGCAACGTTTTCGGCCTGCCGGTGGTCAGGTCGAAGAGCGAGCCGTGGCGAGGACACTCGACCGTGCAGGTCGAGGCGTCGAACTCCCCCTCGGCCAGCGGCCCGTCGTCGTGCGAGCAGCGGTCCTCGATCGCGTGCAGGGTGCCGTCGCAGTTGAAGACGCCGATCTTGGCGCCGTCGTGCTCGACCAAGCGCATCGCGCCGGGCGGCAGCTCGGCGAGAGCGCAGACGGGGATCTGGGTTCCTACGGTGTCGGTCAAGAGAAGGCTTTCGTCGCACTCTCCGCGTGCGCTCGTGCGGGTTGAGACTTAATCCTACTTCCTGGGTCGGATTTTAGCGGGCGCCTGGGGCGGCACCCGCGGGCCGGCACCGTAACAAGCGGTTGACCTCGCAGGTCCGGGTAGTGGGAGGATCGGGCAAATGTCTTCGAGGAGAGGCAATAGAGATGAGTGAGCTGACGAGCTACGCGCCCGGGACCCCCTCCTGGGTCGACCTCGCTACCCCCAACATCGACGAGGCGGTCGAGTTCTACGGCGGCCTCTTCGGCTGGGACGTACCCGAGCGCGACAACGCCGACCAGACCGGCGGCTACCGCCAGGCGCTGCTGCGCGGCAAGCCGGTTGCCGGAGTGATGCCACTGATGCAGGACGGCCAGCCGCCCGCCTGGTCGACCTACGTCTCGGTCGAGGACGCCGACGCGACCACGGCGAAGGTGCGCGACGCCGGCGGAACGGTCCTCGTCGAGCCGATGGACGTGATGGATCTGGGCCGGATGGCGGTCTTCGCCGACCCGACCGGCGCGGTCTTCGGGATCTGGCAACCCGGCACCTTCGTCGGCGCCGAAATCGTCAACGAGCCGGGCGGGCTCTCCTGGAACGAGCTGAACACCCGCGACCCCGAGGCTGCCAAGGCCTTCTACGGCGCGGTTTTCGGCTGGGACTTCCAGGTCGACGACATGGGGGAGATGGGCACCTACACGACCCTCAAGCGGGGCGAGGACATGGTCGGCGGCATGCTGAACATGGCCGAGCGCGGCGTCCCGGAGGAGGTGCCGGCCCACTGGCAGCTCTACTTCGCCGTCGAGGACACCGACGCGACGGTCGCGCAGGCCAAGCAGGGCGGCGGCGAGGTGATGGTCGAGCCGATGGAAGTCCCCGCCGGCCGCTTCGCGATTCTCACCGACCCGCACCGCGTCAGCTTCGCGGTGATCGCGCTGAGCCAGTAAGCGCTCGAAAGCGCCTAGAGGAGAGGCTGAGCGAGCTACTGCCCGAGGTCTGCTGCGGCTTCCGCTGGATCGCCGGCCTCGCCCTCGTCCTCCCATTCGGCGGGCTTGCCGAGGCCGGCGCTCTTCACCACCTTGAGGCCGAGCATCGCGCACTTCATCCGCGTCGCTGAGATCTCGATCCCCAGCAGGTCGAGGACGAGCTCCTTCGGCAGCCGCAGCAACTCCTCGCGGCTCTTGCCGATCAGCTCGTCGGTCAGCAGCGAGGTCGCTGCCGTCGAGATCGCGCAGCCCTGTCCCTCGAAGGCGATCTCAGCGACTCGGTTCTCCTCATCGAGCCGGATCGTCACGTGCTGCTCGTCGCCACAGAAGGGGTTGGTGTCGTCGAACTCGAGGTCGGGGTTCTGCAGCCGCCCGAAGTTGTGCGGCCGCTTGTAGTGCTCGAGGATCTGCTCGCGGTACAGCTCGTCCATCAGAGGCCGAAGACCTTGCGGGCGTCGTGGAGGCCCTCGACCAAGCGGTCGATCTCCTCCTCGGTGGTGTAGACGCCGAAGCTGGCGCGGGCGGTGGCGGCGACGCCGAGGCGCTCCATCAGCGGCTGGGCGCAGTGGTGGCCGGCGCGGACGGCGACGCCGTAGCGATCGAGGATCTCGGAGACGTCGTGGGCGTGGACGCCCTCCAGCTCGAAGGACACCGGGCCGATCCGCTCAGGCCCTGGGGATGGGCCGAAGATGCGCAAGCCGGGGACCTCGGCGACCTGCTCCAGGGCGTAGGCGGTCGTCGCCCGCTCGTGGCCGAGTACCGCGTCCATGCCGAGCCCGTCGAGCCAGCGCAGCGCCGAGGCCATGCCGATCGCCTGGGCGATCGCCGGCGTGCCCGCCTCGAAGCGGGCGGGGGGGTCGGCGTAGGTCGTCCCCTCCTTCGTCACCTTGCGGATCATCGAGCCGCCGCCGAGGAAGGGCGGCATCTCCCGCAGCAGCTCGAGCCGCGTCCAGAGGGCGCCGATCCCGGTCGGCGCGTAGAGCTTGTGACCGGTGAGCGCGTAGAAATCCGCGTCGAGAGCGGCGACGTCGAGCGGCAGCTTCGGCGCCGCCTGAGCACCGTCGACGAGAACCAGGGCGCCGGCCGCGTGGGCGAGTCGGGCGATCTCGGCAATCGGATTCTCGCTGCCAAGCACGTTGGAGACGTGCGTTACCGCGACCAGCTTCGGCCCGCGCTCGAGCAGCTTTGCGAGCGCCTCCATGTCGAGCAGCCCGTCGTCGCGGACTGGCACCCAGTCGATCTCCGCGCCGGTCCGCTCGGCGAGCTGCTGCCACGGCACGACGTTGGAGTGGTGCTCCATCTCGGTCAGCAGCAGGCGGTCGCCGGGGCCGACGTTGGCGTCGCCCCAAGCGCGCGCCACCAGGTTGATCGCCTCGGTTGCGTTGCGGACGAAGATCACCTCGCGCCGATCGGCGGCGCCGAGGTGGTCGGCGACCGTCGCGCGAGCCCCCTCGTAGGCCGCGGTCGCCTCGGCCGAGAGCGTGTGCGAGCCGCGGTGCACGTTGGAGTGGTGGTCCCGCTCGTAGCGGTCGACGGCCTGGATCGAGGCCAGCACGCGCTGGGCGCTGGCGCCGCTGTCGAGGTAGGCGACCGGCCGGCCGTGGACCTCGCGCTGCAGGGCGGGGAAGGCGGCGCGGACCTTCTCGATCGGGAAGGCCGACGTCGCGGGGCTGGTCGTCGCCGGCTCCATCGTCACGAGGCTAGGCGGCGGCGCCCGCCTCTACCTCCTCGCCGATCCAGCCATAGCCCTTCTCCTCGAGCTGGCCGACCAGCTCCGGGCCGCCTTCTTTGACTATCCGTCCCTCGAACATCACGTGCACCGAGTCGGGCTTGACCATGTGCAGGATGCGCTGGTAGTGGGTGATGATCAGGACGCCCATGTCGGGGCCGGAGAACTTGTTGACGCCTTCGGCGACGACCCGTAGGGCGTCGATGTCGAGCCCGGAGTCGGTCTCGTCGAGGACCGCGATCTCCGGACGCAGCAGGGCCAGTTGCAACAGCTCCATGCGCTTCTTCTCGCCGCCGGAGAAGCCGTCGTTGAGGTAGCGGCTGGAGAAGTCTTTAGGGATGTTGGCCAGCTCCATCGCCTCCTGGGCGACCTTGGCGAACTCTTTGATCTTGATCTCGCCCTCGCCACGCGCCTCGCGGCGGGCGTTGAGGATCATCCGCAGGTACTTGCTGACCGAAACGCCGGGGATCGCCACCGGGTACTGGAAGGCCATGAAGAGGCCGGCGCGCGAGCGCTCGTCGGGGTCGGCCTCGGTTATGTCCTCACCCTTGAAGACGATCGAGCCCTCGGTCACCTCGAGCGCGGGGTGGCCCATGATCGCGTTGGCGAGGGTCGACTTGCCCGACCCGTTCGGTCCCATCAGCGCGTGCACCCTGCCCTTCGACACGTCGAGGTCGAGGCCGCGGAGGATTTCCTTGCCCTCGGCGCTCACGTGCAGGTTGCGAATCTCCAACTCAGCCATCGGTCTCCATTCGTGTTCGTTCTGGGTAAAGCTCTAAGCGGCGCTGCCGACCGGCGTGGCCGGTCTGCCGGCGCCCTGCTTGCCGCTGGCGAACTCGACCAGCTCAGCGAGCGTCGTGCCGGCCAGCGCCTTGGTGACACCGCCCTGGACCCGCGTCCACAGCAGCTTCGTCGCGCAGGCCCCGTCGCCGTCGCTTTCGTGCGAGCAGAGCACCTTGCCCTCAGGGGTCTCGTGGAAGCACTCCATCGGCGCGATCTGGCCTTCGAGGGCCTCGACCACGGTGTCGAGGGTGATCTGCTCGGCAGGCATGGCGAGGCTGTAGCCGCCGTGCGCTCCCCGGGTCGAGCTGACCAGGCCGGCCTTGCGCAGGCGCGCGACCAGGTGCTCGAGGTATGAGAGCGGCAGCCGCTCCGCCTCGGCGACGGCGCTCAGCGAGATCGGCGCCGAGCCGGGCTGGCGGCCCAGCTCGACCATTAGGCGCACGCCGTACTCCGCTTTCGTCGAGAACAGCACGTCTTAAATCCTACTGAAGGGGTCGGTTATGCCGCCGGGTGGCCCGCTCAGGGCTCGATCAGGCCACGGCGGATCGCGTAGCGGACCAGCTCGACCCGGTCGCGCATCCCGAGCTTGCGCATTGCGTTCGCGCGGTGGTTCTCGACAGTCTTCTCGGAGAGGTGGAGAATCGCCGCGATCTCCTTCGTCGTGTGCGCCTCAGCCACCAGCTTGACGATCTCCTCCTCGCGCGGGGTCAGCTCCTCCTCGCCGGCCGAGCCGCGCTCGAGCACGTCGCGGATCAGCGAACGCTGCGCCTCGGGGGTGAGGAACGGCTCGCCGCGCTGCACCGCGCGGATCGCGGACAGCAGGTCGGTGTCTGCCTGCGCCTTCAGCACGTAGCCGGACGCACCCGCCTTCAGCGCCTCGAACAGGTAGCGCTCGTCGTCGTGCATCGAGAGGATCAGGATCGCGACCTCGGGTGCCTGCTCGCGGATCTCGCGCGTCGCCTGCAACCCGGTCAGCTTCGGCATCTTGACGTCGAGGATCGCCAGGTCGGGTCGCTCGCGGACCGCTATCTCGCGCGCCTCGGCGCCGTCCGCGGCCTCGCCGACCACCTCGATGTCTGGCTGGCGCTCGAGCAGCAAGCGCAGCCCGGAGCGAACGATCCCGTGGTCATCGGCGATCAGGACCCGCATCCGGTTCAGGCTAGCCGGGGACGGCGAGGCGCACGGTCGTGCCATGACCCGGTCGCGACTCGATCGTCAGCCTGCCGCCGACCAGCAGCGCCCGCTCCCGCATCCCGGCGATCCCCAGACCGCCTTCGGACTCGGCGAAGGCGAAGCCGCGGCCGTCGTCGGCGACCGTCAGCTCGACGCCCTGTCGAGAGCGGCTCAGCCTCACCTCGACCCGTGTCGCGCCGCTGTGGCGGGCGGCGTTGGTCAGCGCCTCCTGGGCGACCCGGTAGACGACGAGCTGCACGTCGTCGTCGAGGTCGCCGAACTCGCCGTCCTCGCGATGGGTCGCCTCGATCCCGACCTCGCCCAACTGCTCGACCTGTCCAGCGACCGCGGCGACCAGGCCGAGGTCGTCGAGCGCGGTCGGACGCAACTGGCGCGCCAAGGAGAGCAGCTCGCGCATCGCCTGGTTGGCGAGCGCCTTGGTCCCCGCCAGCTCCGGCTCGAGCTCTGGAGGTGCGGCCTCCCTTAGCGCCTCGAGGCGCAGCAGCAGCCCGGTCAGCGACTGGTTGACCTCGTCGTGGAGATCGCGGGCGACCCGCGCCCGCTCCTGCTCCTGGGCGCGCAGCGCGGCGCTGCCGGCGCGCAGCCGCTCCGCCTCGAGGCGCCGCATCATCCGCAGGAAGGCCAGCTCAAGGCGCGCCACCTCCTCGGTCTCGGCGACGCCGTCGATCGACTCGGGCAGAAGCGGGCCCGGGCTGCTGAGGTCGACCTTCTCCATCTCCTCGATCAGCGTCTCCAGGGGCGTCCAGCGGCGGCGCGACCTAACCACCGCTATCGCGAGCATCACGGCCGTGAGCGCCAACACCGCGACGATCGAGGCCGTCACCTTGGTCCCCCGGAGAGCACGTCAGCAGCCTAGAGCCGCCTGGGTGGTCGACGGGAGCGGTTAGGGGTTGACCCCTATGGTCACCGCCAGCGGCGCCCGCAATACTTTGGGGACGGCAATCCGACGAGGAGCTATACCGCGATGACGACCACCAAGCAGTCCACCTTCGGCGCGACCCTGCGCACCACCATCCTGCTGGCGTCTCTGTCCGGCCTGCTGGTCGTGATCGGTGCCCTGATCGGGGGTCCCAGCACTGCCGGCCTCTTCCTTGCGATCGCCCTGCTGATTAACCTCGGCTCCTACTTCTTCAGCGACAAACTGGCGCTGAAAATGAGTGGCGCGCGGCCGATCGAGGAGTCCGAAGCGCCGCGGCTCTACCAGATCGTCCGCGAACTGACCACGCGCGCCGGCCTGCCGATGCCCCGCCTTTACATGATTCCCCAGGAGCAGCCAAACGCCTTCGCCACCGGCCGCAATCCCAAGCACGCCGCCGTGGCGGTGACGGAAGGGATTACCAAGCTGCTCTCCGAGGACGAGCTGCGTGGCGTTCTGGCCCACGAGCTGGCTCACGTCCAGCACCGCGACATCCTGATCCAGTCGGTGGCCTCGGCGATCGGCGCGGCGATCACCTACCTGGCCTACATGCTGATGTGGTTCGGCAGTGACGACGAGTCGCCGCTCAGCCTAGTCGCTTCGCTAGCGCTGGTGCTGCTGGCGCCGATCGCCGCGACGATCATCCAGCTCTCGATCTCGCGCCAGCGCGAGTACGCAGCCGACGCCGGCGGCGCCCAGATCTGCGGCAACCCGGAGTCGTTGGCCAGCGCCCTGCTGCGCCTCGAGCAGGGGGCGCAGGCGATACCGATGCAGGTCAACCAGGCGGCCGAGCCCCTCTACATCGTCAGGCCCTTTTCCGGCAAGGGCATCGCTGGTCTCTTCTCGACCCACCCTCCGATCGAGGAGCGGGTCAAGCGTCTGCGTCAGATGCGTCCCAGTCTCGGCTGAGGTCGGACGGGGTCGCGAAGCCCAGGATCGCCGCGACGGCGGGGCTCCCGGCGGTGGCCCCCTTCGCCAGCCGGCGGGCTGACTCGGCCTTCAGCTGGGCCAGCTCTCCGGCCCAGCGAGACTGCAGCTCGCCCAGCTCTCGCCAGCCTCGCTCGTCGAGCATCAGCGCTGTCCACTCCAGGCGTTGTATGGAGTCAGCCGCGAGCGTGCCGCCGTTGAGGGCGCGGATCGTCTGTCCGAGCAGGGCGCGGATCGCCTTCTCCGTCTGGTCGGCCGGCTTGAGCCGGTAGAAGTGCTCTATCGAGCCGCGCCGCGGCTTGGCGTCGCAGACCTCGATGTAACTGTTCTCCGTGAGGTAGCGGACGTGATAGCTGACGTCCCCCAGAGCCGCACCCGTCGCTCGGGCGAGTTCCTTGGGGCTCGCGACGCGCTCTTCGAGGAGCCACAGGATCTCGATTCGAAGCGGATGCGAGAGGACCTTGACCAGGCGGTCTCCGATGCCGTCAGCGCTTGTTTCGTCAGCTGTCAATCCCCCTGCCCCCGCAAGCGGCCGAGCCTATTGGGCGTTCGCGGGGCGGTTGGGCAAAAAGCGCTTAGCGACTATGCTTGATCTGGTTGACGCGGCTGTGGTGGACTCCCGCCGCGACGGCTATCTGCCTCTCTGAATATCCCTCTTCGATCGCTTGGTGTATCAACCGATCTCGCTCGGGATAAAGGCTCTCTGTGCGGCGGATTTCGTCTCTTATCCGACGGAGCCGGGGCAGCGGGTTTTCGCCTGCCACTCGATCTCCTCAGCGCTTCGGTGCGCCCCCCTTTTTGCCATTGCTCGTCCTGGTTAGCACAGGCAAGATGCTCAAAGAGACCGGATTGCCTGCCGGGCCGGCTTTCACCGGACTAACCGGACGATTGGGCGAAACCGCCGGTGAGAAGCGGCGCTATACTTTTTGAAGTAAAGCTGATCCGGATTTGGGGGATTTCTGAGACATGGCAACGCAGACCAAGCAGCAGGTCGAGGAGATCGAGCCGTTCGAGGCCGCACAGGAGATCGAGGACGGCGTCGCCCTGATCGACACCCGCGAGCCGCACGAGTACCAGGAGGCCCACTTGGAGGGCGGCAAGCTGGTTCCGCCCGGCCTGATCGCCGACGAGATCGCGAGCGCCGCGCCGGACAAGTCCGCCCGCACGATCCTCTACTGCCGCAGCGGCAGCCGCTCCTTCAAGGCGGCGGAACAGCTCGAAGCGCTCGGCTACGAGGACGTGGCCTCGATGGCCGGTGGCATCCTTGCCTGGCAGGAGCAGGGGTTGCCGGTGGTCGCCGCGCAGGGGATGACCCCCGAGCAGCGCGATCGCTACTCCCGTCACACGCTGCTGCCCGAGGTCGGGGTCGATGGTCAGTTGAAGATGCTGAACGCCAAGGTGCTGCTGGTCGGCGCCGGTGGGCTGGGGGCGCCAACCGCGCTTTACCTGGCGGCGGCGGGAATCGGCACGATCGGCCTGGTCGACGACGACGTGGTCGACGCCTCCAACCTGCAGCGCCAGGTGATCCACAACACCGAACGGATCGGCGTCCCCAAGACCGAGTCGGCGCGGCTGACGATCGAAGCGTTGAACCCCGACGTCGACGTGGTCGAGCACAGGCTGCGGCTCGACGCCACCAACATCGTCGAGATCCTCTCCGAGTACGACGTGATCGTCGACGGAGCCGACAACTTCCCCACCCGCTACCTGCTGAACGACGCCTCGGTGCGGCTGCGCAAGCCGGTCGTCTCCGCCTCGATCCTCAGCTTCGACGGCCAGATCTCGACCTTCGTCCCCTTCGAGGGGCCCTGCTACCGCTGCCTGTACCCGACGCCGCCGCCGGCCGAGCTGGCACCGAGCTGCTCCGCCAACGGCGTGCTCGGCGTGATGGCGGGGACGATGGGCCTGCTGCAGGCCAACGAGGTGCTGAAGCTGGTCCTCGGGATCGGCGAGCCGCTGATCGGTCGCCTGCTGCTCTTCGAGGCCCTCAGCACCAGGTTCACCGAGCTCAAGGTGCGGCGCGACCCCAGCTGCCCGATCTGCGGCGAGAACGCCCCGGAGATCGCCGAGTCCGAGTTGGGCAAGTTTCCCGATTACGAGCTGTTCTGCGCAGGCTGAGGAAGGCCGCTGCAAACCGGCGCATCTCGGGGTCTTCGGTCGGTCGGATCGGGTCACGCACGAAAGTGCGCTCCCCGCACCGCCCTCCCTGCATCCCCCGACTGCTTGGTTTTCGCGGCCTTCAATAGGATCAGCCAAATGGCGACGATCCGAATACCACCCGTGTTGCGCCCTCAGACCGGGGGAGAGCCTGAGGTCGAGGCCGAGGGTGGCAGCGTCGGTGAGGTTCTGCGGACGCTGACGTCCGCGCACCCCGACACCGAGGTGCAGCTCTTCGGCGCCGACGGCGACCTCAACCGCTACGTCAACGTCTACCTGAACGACGAGGACGTGCGGGTGCTGGACGGCCTCGACACTGTTGTGAGGGACGGCGATACGGTTGTCATATTGCCTGCCATGGCCGGCGGGCGATAGTTTCTCCCTTAGGCTCCAACCTCCCTATACTTTTTGAAGTAACGGGAGATCGAGATGCCCAGCGACGAGCTACTCAACCGACCCTGCGGGGGCCGCTTCGGCGACGTCGTTGAGTCGATCGGCAACACGCCGCTGGTCGAGCTGCCGCGCTTCTCGCCGAAGGCCGGCGTCCGGATCTACGCCAAGCTCGAGGGCCGCAACCCGACCGGCTCGGTCAAGGACCGCGTCGCCCGCTCGATGATCGAGGCCGCCGAGGCGGAGGGTGCGATCGAGCCAGGGCAGACGATCCTCGAGCCGACCTCCGGCAACACCGGCATCTCGCTGGCGATGATCTGCCGCCGCAAGGGCTATCCGCTGAAGGTGGTGATGCCCGACAACGTCACCGCCGAGCGCACCCAGCTATTGGAGATGTACGGGGCGGAGATCGTCTACTCCGAGGGCGCCAAGGGTTCCAACGGTGCCGTCGAGGTGGCCCTGGAGATGGCCGATGACACGCGCTACTACATGCCCTACCAGTACGGCAACGAGGCGAACCCGCTGGCCCACTACAACGGTACGGCGGTGGAGATCCTCGAAGAGCTGGACGAGGTGACCGCCTTCGTCGGCGGCCTCGGCACCGGCGGTACGTTGATGGGCAACGGCCGTCGCCTCAAGGAGCACGATCCCGGGACGCTGATCGTTGCCGCCGAGCCGATGCAGGGCGAGATGGTGCATGGCCTGCGCTCGCTCGAGGACGGCTTCATCCCGCCGATCATCGACCTCTCGATCCTCGATCGCAAGATCATGGTCTCCAACCGCGACGCGATCGTCTGGACGCGCAAGCTGCTCGACGAGGAGGGCGTCTTCGCCGGCGTCTCCTCCGGCGCGATCGCCCGCATCGCAGTCCGCATCGGCGAGGAGCTGGACGGCGGCAACGTCGTCTTCCTGATCCCCGACGACGGCTGGAAGTACCTTTCCTCCGGCGTCTACACCAAACCGATCGACGAGATCGAGAATCTTGACTCCACGGTCTGGTGGTAGGCGCCGAGCAAATGCGCATTGCCCGGTCGTTGCTCGACGAGATCGTCGCCCACTCCAACGACGACCTGCCCAACGAGTGCTGTGGGATGGTCGGCGGGGTCGACGGCGAGGCGCGCACGGTCTACCGTGCGGCGAACGCCGAGGCGAGCCCGTTGCGCTACTCGATCGATGCCAAGGAGCAGTTCCGGCTGATGAAGGAGATCGAAGCGGCGGGGGAGGAGCTGGTCGGGATCTACCACTCCCACACCAAGAGCGCCGCCTACCCGTCGCAGACCGACGTCAACCTCGCGGGCTGGCCCGATGCGGTCTATCTGATCGCCTCGCTTGCCGACGCCGAGGCGCCGGACGTGAAGGGCTTCTGGATCCGCGACGGGAAGATCGCCGAGGCCGATCTTGTCGTCGGGTAGCGGCAAGCTGGTCAAGGTCGCCTTCGCCCAGCAGCAGGCCGAGGCGGAAATGATCCAGGGCCTGCTGCAGGAGTACGGCATCCCGAGCATGGTCAAGCGGGCCGCGGGCTTCGACGTCCCCGACTTCCTCGCCGCCGGGCCACGACAGATCCTCGTCGCCGAGGAGGTCGCCGAGCGGGCGCGGGAAGTGCTCGAGGGGACGCCGGGCGCCGAGTGAACCCGGTCGGCCGGGCTCTCGCTAGGCCGTCGCCAGCTCAGCGACCGGGTCGCGACCGTCCCAGGCGCCCTGCGACGCGTATGGCCGGAAGCGGATGAAGGCGGATTCGCGATGGAAGGGCTTGGCGCGATCGACCCTTACCGCGGCCTGGTGGACACCGTCCTCGGAGAAGGCGTACTCGCGCATCGCCGTGGCGCTGCGCCAAATCGTGAAGGTCGAGACCAGGCGCGGCGGGGTGAAGCGGCCGAAGCCGGTGACTGCGGCGACGGCCGGGTTCTCGAGCGCCGCGCGCTCGGTCGGCCGGGCGCTCTTCAGGAAGGCCCTGGTGCGGCCGACGCGCAGGCGGCCGAGGGTCAGCGCCGCCAGCGGCTCCTCGTCGCGCGCAGGCAGCGCCCGATCGGGCAGGCCGGCGAGGCCGGCCCAGGAGCCGAAGCAATGCAGCGGCTCGAGCCGAACGTGCCAGCCGCCTGCCAGGCGCTCGGCGTAGGGGTGGCCGGCGAGGAAGCGATCGAGCGCGGCGTCGTCGCGCCAGGCGGCGATCAGGCCCACCCGCCCGGGTCGCGGCCGCGGGACGCGGTTGCCCAGCCGCGCCGCGAAGACCGGTTCGGCGTAGGTCATGCCGGGAACGGTGGCCGGATCGAGCCGCTCGAGGAGCAGGCGCTGGACGTTCAGCCTGCCGACGTCGGCGAGATGCACAGAGACGATCATCTTGGCCTCCCTCCTGGCGGAGCACTAACCTAGGGACGACTAGGAACAGCGACCACCGTACCTAGGCGAGACTAAGTTGTCAATCGAGAGCGACGAGAACGGGCAGTCGCGACGGCGGATGAGCGCCGCGGCGCGGCGTGAGGTGATCGCTGATGCAGCGGCCGTGCTCTTCGTCGAGCGGGGTTACCGCGGCGCCTCGATCGAGGAGATAGCTCGCGCCTCGGGCGTCACCCCGCCGGTCGTCTACGAACACTTCGAGTCGAAGCGGGCGCTCTACCGAGAGCTGCTCGAACGGCACTTCGCCGAGCTGCGCGAGGTCTGGCGGGAGCACTTCCCCGGCGAGGGCCCTCTCGGGGAGCGGATCGCCCGCTCGTTCGACGCCTGGTTCGGCTACGTCGAAGTGCACCCGTTTGCCGGCCGTGTCCTCTTCCGCTACAGCACCGATCCGGAGATAGAGGCGGTGCACGCCGAGGTCGCGACCCGCAGCCGCGAGGCGATCCTGCCGCTCTTCGCGGCCGAGGCGGGGGCCGATCCCCTCGCCGGCTCGGTCACCGGCGAGGGGATCGAAATGGTTTGGGTCGTCCTGCGCGGCGTCCTCCAGGGCCTCGCGGTCTGGTGGTCCGAACACCCCGACGTGCCGCGCGAACGGGTCGTCGCGGCGGCGATGAACTCGCTCTGGGTGGGCTTCGAGCGGGCTCAGCGGGGCGACGTCTGGCAAGGGCTCGACTGAGGGCCGCTGGTCGGGGCGCCGCCGTGCCCGAGCTCGGTGGCACTGCTCGCCTCCACAGCGGCGCTGGCGCGGCGTCGCGTCGCCAGAGCGCCGAGCAGCGCGAATGCCGCGGCGCCCGCCGCCAAGCTCGTCGTCACCGGTCCACAGAGCGCGGAGATCCGAGGCCACGGTTGGGATTCCCAGCCGGCGAGGACCAGGGCCAGCGCGACGTTCTGCAGGAAGTCGGCAGCCGCGGCCAGCGGCCCGAACCAGGCGACGATGGCGGCGCCTCGTGCGAGCCGCGACCTGCCGCCCCGCTGGGCGCGGAGGGCGACGGCGGTGCAGGCGCCGGCCAGGAAGAGGCCGTAGCCGGCGAGGAAGGGCAGGTCGAGCGCCAGCTGCCACCACATCGCGCGCTCGCCGGAGGAGCCCCAAGTGGCGAGGATCTCCTGGCTCCGCGTGACGCTGCCGGCCGACTCGAAGTCGAACAGCGAGGCGCCGTGGTCGGCCATGGTCGCCATCGCCGGCAGCATCGCCGCGCCGGAGGCCAGCGTGAGGGCGAGCAGCATCCAGAGCCGGCGCGGCTTCGCGACCGCGAGGAAGATGCGCGGAAGCGGCGGCGGCCCGGTTTGCCTCATACCGCGGAGCCCGGCTTGGCGACGGCGCGAAGGTAGGCACGCCAGGCGTCCTCGATCTCGCCGAGGCGGGCTTCGAAGGCCGCCTCGAGGGTCGGGCCGGCGCCGCCTGGGAGCAGCTCGAGAGCGAGGCGCTCGCAGGCGTCGGGACCGCGCTCGCCCTCGAGCAGGTCGAAGATCGTGCCGCCGAGGATCACCGCGTCGCGGCGCGAGGGGGGAAAGGAAGGCCGCGCGCTCTCGCGCAGCCGGCGGATGACCGCGGCGCGATAGAAGCCGACCTGGCGGGCGAAGTACTGAGCGGCACCCTCCACCAGCCAGGCCCACTGCAGGTAGCGGGCGAAGCGGCCGGGCGTCCAGGAGGGCGGCAGCGCCTGGTTGTTTGCGCCGATCACCAGCTGGGCGTAGAGGCGCTCGGCGGTGCCGCGCAACGCCTCGCGCGAGTCCTCGCCGGCAGCGCGCCGCTCGACGTGCGGGTCGTTGAGCACGTGCAGCTCGGTCGCCATCGCCCAGCCTGCCAGGTAGCGACGCCCGGCTGGCGCGGCGGACCAGCGGGCGGCGGGCAGGAACGGGTGCGCCATCGCCAGCAGGGCGGGGTTGGTGTGGACGACGACGGTGACCTCGCCGGGGACCCTCTCGAAGCGGTCCTCGAGCCGCAGTCGCAGGTCCTCCATCCGGTCCAGCGTTCGCTCCGCAAAGGCTGCGTCGCCGCTGTCATGGCGGGCGGTGAAGCTCAGCGAATGCGTCTCGACCCAGGGAATGCGGCGAGCCTACTAAGCCGGTTCTAAACCAGGACTGGCTCGGATGCCGTGCAGACGGAATGGATCTCGCCGCGGGCGCGGTCGAACTCCTCGTCGGCCATCACCGGGGTGCCCTCGAACGGCAGCTCGCGGTCGATCTCGACCCAGGAGTGGCAGCCGTGGTACTCCTCGCGGACCTTCACGGTGACCGGGCGGGGGATGCGGTGGACCCGGAGCAGCAGGATGTGCAGCGGGTGGCGCCGCTTCCAGTTGAGGCGCTTCTCGGCGTAGTCCGGCGTCCAGACGTAGAAGGGCGACAGTTCGTCGACGATGCGCGGATTGGTGACCGTTAGGTGGTCGGTCACCTCGGCCCAGCAGCGCAACCGCACGCGCTCGGGCTGAGGGATGCCGCCATCCTGGATCAGCGCGGCGGGCGGCGGTTCCTCGTCGGGCCAGACGCCCTCCTCGAGAGCGCGGCCCAGCTCGGGGTGGTGGGACTCGCGCACCAGGTTGTTGCGCTGGTGGTCGAAGGTCGGATAGAGGAAGAAGCGCTCGTGCTCCAGCTCGAAGTGCTTGTTCTCCTCGCGGATTCCGCCCTTGCGGAGGGTCAGGAGCTGCTCGCCCTCGGCGAGGGCGCGCACCGTTACTGCCCATTCCTTTAATGCGATCGGCATGTGAAAGATCTACCTGAGAAGGTCGTGTGAATCTGAAACTGGCAGGTTCGAAGCCATGGATCCTGTCCAGGCGGGCCCCCGCCCAAGGGGCAGCATTCTAGACGAGGTCGGCCGAATCGCCAAACTTCCCGTCCTTGCGTCCATGCCCGGCGCCGCCCGGCGTCTCGATCCGCAAGACGTCGCCGGGGTCCAGATGGCCTTCGGCCTTCGAGGGCAGCGGCTGACCGTTGAGGGTGTCGCGCCCCGGCGCGGCGTCGTCGCCGCCCTGGCGCCCGCGAGGCGGATGGCGGCGGCGCTCGCCGATCAGCGTGTAGCGCATCGGTGCCAGCGCTTCCAGCTCGCGGACGATCCCCTCGCCGCCGCGGCGGTTGCCGTCGCCGCCGCTTCCTCGTCGCAGCGCCAGCTCGCGCACGCGCAGCGGGAATTCCGCCTCCAGCGCCTCGACCGGCGTGTTCAGGGTGTTCGACATCGCCACGTGGATCGCGCTCGGCCCATCGGCATCCGGGCATGCGCCCTGGCCGCCGCCAAGGGTCTCGTAGTAGGTGAAGCCCTCGCCGGCGAGCGTCAGGTTGTTCATCGTTCCCTGTCCTTGCGCCGGGACGGGGCGTGCCCCTGCGAGGGCCGCGATCACCAGGTCGGCGACCCGGCTGGAGGTCTCGACGTTGCCGGCCGCCACCGCGGCGGGATAGCGAGCGTTCAGCAGGCAGCCCGCGGGCGCGCGGACCTCGATCGGGCGGTAAGCGCCGGCCGAGGGTGGCGCGTCGGGATCGGTCAGCACGCGGACGGCGAAGAACGCCGCCGATTTGGTCACCGAGAGCGGGCAGTTGAGGTTTCCCTCGACCTGCGGGTCGCTGCCGGCGAAGTCGAGCGTCAGCCGGTCGCCTGCGACCGTCGCGTCGACCCGCAGCTTGACGTCGCGCGGGGTCCCATCCGCGTCGTCCTCGAGGACGTCCTCGGCCGCGTAGCGACCGTCCGGGAGCGCCTGCAGGGCCGCCCGCGTGCGGCGCTCGGCGTAAGCGAGAACCTCGTCCATTCCGGCTCGCAGCCGCGCGAGGCCGTGGCGCTCGGCCAGCTCGACGAGCCGCAGACCGCCGATTCGGTTGGCGGCCGCCTGCGCTCGCAGGTCCGCGAGGGGCTGTCGCGGCGAGCGCATCTGCGCTGCGAGGCGCTCCAGCTGCGCGTCGGTGACGAGGGTCGGTGGGATGACGACGCCCTCCTCGTCGAGCGTGCGCGAGCGCGCCGGCATGCCGGCGGGGCTCGGCCCGCCGATGTCGGCGTGGTGGGCGCGGCAGGCGGCGAAGCCGAGCATCTCGCCGGCCACGAAGACCGGCGAGATCAGGGTCACGTCGGGCAGGTGAGTGCCGCCACGGTAGGGGTCGTTGAGGATCCAGGAGGCGCCGGGCTCCTGCTCCTCGGCGAGGATCGCCGCGACCGCGTCCGGCATCGAGCCGAGGTGCACCGGGATGTGCTCGGCCTGCATCACCAGCTCGCCGTTGGCGTCGAAGAGCGCCGTCGAACAATCGTGGCGCTCCTTGATGTTCGCCGAGTAGGCCGAGCGAGTCAGCGCCGCCCCCATCTCGTCGCAGGCCGCCCGCAGCCCCCCGATCATCACCTGCAGGGTGACCGCGTCCAACGCCCTCACCCGCCCCCCGCCCGGGGTGCGCCGGTAGTTAACCACCCATATGGGGGGCTAATCACCGGCACGCCCCCGCGTGGATGGTGCCGGTGGGGTCGACGCTTGCCGACCAGCCGGGTGGGACGACGAAGGTCGCCTCGGGCAGCTCGAAGACGACTGGCCCCTGGGCTTCGACCCCGGCGGCGGGCTCGCCGCGAAGTACCGGCGTATCCAGCCACTCGCCGGCGAAGCGCACGCGCCGGGCGCTCGTCTCGAGGCCTCCCTCGGGGGCGGCCGTCAGGTCGGGCCGCGGCCCTGGCGAAACCATCGCCAGGCGGATATCGACGAGCACGACGTCGCCCTCTGGGTCGCGGTGCCCGTAGCGCTCTTCGTGTGCCCGCTCGAAGTCCGCCACAAGGCCGCACGGGTCGGGGCGGGTGCCGCCCGGCACCGGCAGCTCGAACGCCTGGCCGGCGTAACGCATCTCGTAGACGACCTCCGGCTCGGCTCCGGCCATGCTCCCGTCGATCGAGGCGATCAGCGCTTCGACCTCGGCGGCGATTCGCTCGCCGTTCAGCGCAGGGCCCGCGAGCATCACCGTGCGGGCGGTGTCGCGGCGGCGGTCCGACGCACAGAGCCCGAGGGCTGAGAGGACGCCGCCCGCGCGCGGGCAGAGGATGCGCTCGATCCCCAGCTCCGCGGCGATCGCCGCCGCGTGCATCGGGCCGGCGCCGCCGAAGGGCAGCAGCGCGAAGCGCCGTGGGTCGACGCCGCGCTCGACGGTGACCACGCGCAGCGCCCGCATCATTTCCTGGTCGGCGACCCGTGCGATCCCCTCCGCGGTTTGCAGCCCGTCGATTCCGAGTGAGGAGGCCAGGCGGCCGATTGCCGCCCGCGCCGCATCGCCGTCCAGCTCGACCCCGCCGGCCAGGGACGCCCCCGGTGCGAGGCGCCCCAGCAGGAGGTTGGCGTCGGTGACCGTGGGCTCGCTGCCGCCGCGGCCATAGCAGGCGGGTCCTGGCTCGGCGCCGGCGGAGCGGGGGCCGACGCGCAGGGCGCCACCGCGATCGCGCCAGCCGATCGAGCCGCCGCCGGCACCGACGGTGTGCACGTCGACCATCGGCAGCTGGATGACGCGGCCACCGATCCGACGCGAGTCGGTGCGCCGCACCTCGCCGTCCTCGACGACGCAGACGTCGCAGGAGGTGCCGCCCATGTCGAGGCCGAGGGCGTTGCCGTCGCCGCAGGCTCGGGCCAGCAGCGAAGCCCCGACCGCGCCGCCCGCCGGCCCCGAGAGGACGCTCCAGGCGCCGGCGCGCGCCGCTTCGTCGGCGGGAACGACGCCCCCCGAGGAGCGCATCACGACTGGCCGTGGCAGGCCTGCCGCGTCGGAGGCATCGCCGAGCCGACCCAGGTAGCGGTCCAGCAGCGGGGAGAGGTAGGCGTCGATTGCCGTGGTCGAGCAGCGCTCGTACTCGCGGAAGCGAGGCAGGACCTCGTGCGAGCTGGAGACGTGGACACCCGGCAGCTCCTTCCGCAGGCGCTCGGCGATGGCTCGCTCGTGCGACGGGTCGAGGTAGGAGAAGAGCAGGCAGATCGCCACCGATTCGGCCCCGGACTCGCGCACTAGGGAAGCGAGTCGCCCTGGCTCGGCGGCCGCGAGGGCCTCGATCTCCCCCTCAGGTCCGACTCGCTCGGCGGCCTCGAAGCGTAGGTCTGGCTCGACCAGCGGCACCGGCTTCGGCGTGCAGAGTCGATACAGCTGCGGACGGTCCTGGCGACCGATCTCGAGCAGGTCGGCGAAACCCCTCGTCGCGATCAGCGCCGTGCGCGCGCCGCGTTCCTCGAGCAGGGCGTTGGTGCCGACGGTCATCCCGTGAGCGAAGTGCTCGACCTGGTCGGCGCGGCCGCCGGCGCGGGCAAGGACCTCCTCGACGGCGTCGATCACGGCCCGCGATTGGTCGTCGGGGGTGCTCGGCAGCTTCGCCGTATGCAGCGCCTCGCCGTCGAAGAGGACCGCGTCGGTGAAGGTCCCGCCTACGTCGACCCCAAGCAGCATGCCCGAACGCTAACCCTCATCGTCAGCGCCAGGTCTCGCGACGGGTCGCGCCGTTGGGACCGAGGACGATGTGGATCCCGTCGAGGTTGGGGTCGAGGCCAGGATGGTCGGCGCGCAGGTGCCCGCCGCGTGACTCGGCTCGCTGCAGCGCCGCACTGGCGATCGCCGCCGCAAGCGGGTAGGGATCGCCGAGCAGCTCGTGCAGCTGCTCGGGCCGGCGCCGGGGTCCGGCGAGGCGCCAGACGGCTTCGCGGGTGGCTTCGGTGGGCGGCTCGAAGCGCCACTCCGGTTGTGGCGGGCGCGGCGATGCGACGGTCTCCGTCGTGGCCGCTTGGGCCGCGCGGGTGCCGAACACGAAGCACTCGCTGAGCGAGTTCGAGGCGAGCCGGTTGGCGCCGTGCAGGCCGGTGCAGGAGCACTCGCCGACCGCGTAGAGGCCCGGCAGGGAGGAGCGGCCTTCGAGGTCGACGGCGATGCCCCCCATCGTGTAGTGGGCGGCCGGCGCGACCGGAACCGGTTCGGAGCGGGCGTCGAGGCCAGCCTCGGCGAGCGACGCGAAGACGCTGCGAAAGCGCTCCGGGTCGACCGCGTGCAGGTCGAGCCGCACCCTCGCGGCGCCGTCGGCCTCGCTGCGGTCGAGGATCGCCGCGGTGACCGCATCGCGCGGTGCCAGCTCATCGGTGAAGCGCCGCCCGGCGGCGTCGAGCAGGCTCGCGCCCTCACCGCGAACCGCCTCGGTGATCAGCAACCCGTCGAAGCGGCTGCCCGGCAGGGAGAGGGCGGTCGGGTGGAATTGGCAGAACTCGAGGTCGGCGAGATCCGCCCCGGCAGCGGCCGCGAACACCGGCCCTGCGCCGATCGCCCCCCATGGGTTGGTCGTCCGCTTCCAGAGGGCGGCGGCGCCGCCGGTGGCGAGGACCGTCGCCGCCGCCGCAATCGGCTCCTCTTCGGTCAGGACCCCGTGGCAACGCTCGCCATCGCTCCAGAGGGCGGTCGCCGAGGTTCGCTCGCGAACGGCGATGCGCGGCTCGGCGGCAACCATCGCCGCCAGCTTCGAAGTGATCTCGTGGCCGGTCTGGCTGCCGCCGGCATGGACGATGCGCCGCCGCGTGTGGCCGCCCTCGAGCCCCAGCGCCAGCTCGCCGTCCGCGCCTGTATCGAAGGCGACGCCGCGCTCGCGCAGTTCCCGCACGGCGGCTGGGGCCTCCTCGACCAGGGCCTGAACTGCCGCCGTCCGGCAGAGCCCACGGCCGGCGGCGATCGTGTCGGCGGCGTGGCGCTCGGGCGAGTCGCCCGTCTCCAGCGCCGCCGCGAGTCCACCCTGTGCCCAGAAGCTGGCGCTCTGCGAGAGCGGCGTACGCGAGATCAGGCAGGTCATCGCGCCTTGCTCGGCTGCGCGAAGCGCCGTCCACAGGCCCGCCGCACCGCCGCCGACCACGGCGACGTCGCACTCGCCGGCTGCCGCTATCGGCCGCCTGCCTCTCGTCGGATCGCCTCGATCTGTCCGCGCAGCCAGGCGGCTGCCGATTCACGGGCGCGCGCCTCGCTGCCGGCGCCCGCGTCCTCGGATTCGGCCGCGAGCCGCTGCGCCTCGGCCACCCGCCGCTCGGCTGCTTCGGCCTGCGCTTCGATCTCGGTGAGCCGTACCTCGGCCGCCGCGATCGCCCGCTCGCGCGCTTTGCGCTCGCTGGCCAGCTCCTCCTGATGGCGCCGCCGCACCTCCTCCAGCTCCTCGGCGAGGCGGCGGCGTTCTTGCTCGAGGTCGCTTTCCAGCGCTCTGATCTCGGCCGTGGCACGCTCTTCGGCCGCACTGGCCGCCTCGACCGCCTCGCGCAGGCGTCGCTCGGCAGCCTCTAGCTGCGCGCCGAGACCCTCGTTCGCGGAGTCGCCGCTTTCAGCGCTCATCGACGATCAATCTATTACGCGCCGGAGAGGACGTCGCGATACGCCTCGATCGTCCGTTCGGCCATGCGCGTGGCCGACAGCGCCGCCGCCCGCGCCGCACCGCCCCGCAGCCGGGGGTCGGGCGCTTCGAGGTGCGCGCGCACGACCCTCGCCCAACCCGCCGTCTCGAAGGGAGCGCAGAGCGCGCCGTCGATCCCGTCGAGCGCCCAAGGGGCTACGCCGACCGGCGTCGAGGCGACCGGGACCTCGCAGGCCAGCGCCTCGACGCAGGCCAGGCCGAAACCCTCGTAGTCGGAGGTGACGAGCACCGCGTTGGCGGCGTTGACCCAGAGCGGCATGCGGTCGGGCTCGATGCCACCGCCGAGCAGCAGCTCGCCACCGGCGGCAGCGGCGACCTTGCGCGCGCGGTCGACGCGCTTCTCGGGCCGGCTCGGGTCGGCTGGGAAGAGCAGATAGCGGCCAGCGGGGTCGAGCCCGAGGGCGGCCCGCGCCTCGGGCCTGGGGGTCGGCGCGAAACGGTTGAGGTCGGGCCCGCAGGGGAGAACCGCCGAGCCCGGCACCCGCGGCAGGCCCGGACGGTCGTCCTCGGGGGCGAAGAGCGCGCGCGAGACGGCGGCGACCAGGTCCACCCGCCAGGCCAGGCGATGCGAGAGCGGGCCGACGATCCAGTGGCGTACGTCGGTGCCGTGGAAGCTGACGACCAGCGGCCTGGCGCCGGCAAGTCGCGCGCACCAGCCCGCCAGGCCGTAGTGGGCATGGACCAGATCGAAGCGCTCGCGCCGCAGCAGATGACGCAGGCGGCGGGTTGCCGGCGGGTAGTGGCCCTTGCCGGGCGGGAAGGAGAAGACCTCGACCGCAATGCCGAGGCGGCGGATCTCCTCGACCTGGTCGCGAACCCAGCGCCCGCGCTGCGGCGTCGCCGCGTCGGGCTCGAAGTTGGTGACGACGAGCACCCGCATCGGCGTTGAGCGTATCCACAGCCGTCCCGCAATCGGATGTCTCGAACTTTTTACATCTCCGCCTGCGAATTGGCCCACTCAGGTCTGGATCCGTGATCGCGGGCCCTGCAGCATCGGCGCAAACCGAGACGGGAGGCTTCGATGATCTATCTGTTGATGGGCTACGCGCACGCCGCCATGAGCCGGCGGCTGCAGGCGATCCGCGCGCTCGCCGCCGGCGAGCGGGGCCAGGGGACGGTCGAGTACGTCGGCCTGATCCTGCTGGTCTCGCTGCTGATGGTCGGGATGGTCGCGGCGATGAAGGGATTCAACGGCAAGCAAGGGACTCAACTGGCCAGCGTGATCGTCGACAAGATCGAGGAGGCGGTCGACCAGGTGGCGTTCAAATGAGGCTCGGAGAGGGGCGGCCCGCGACGCGGGCCGCCCGGCCGATAGCCCTGTCGCCGCTCGCATCCGGCGTGGAAGGGCGGTGACGAGGATTCCGACCGGCTGGCGGCTTATGCTGTATTCCAGCATGAAGCATAGAACGCAGCTATACCTGGACGAGGGCCAGTACCGCTGGCTGAAGCAGCGCGCCGGTGCCGCGGGCAGCATCGCCGCGGTGGTGCGCGAGCTGATCGACGCGGAGCGCTCGCGCCTTGCCGACCCGAGCGGCGATCCGCTGCTGCGTTTCCTCTCTGAGGAGTCGCCCGCCCGGGGTCGCGAGGGGACCAGCGTGTCGACGCTTGACCGCGACCTCTACGGGCCATGAAGTCCGTGTTCGTCGATACCAGCGCCTTCGTCGCCCTGCGCAACGGCTCGGAGGCGGAGCACGAGCGCGCTCGCGAGACGCTCGCCCGGCTGATCGACGACGGAGCGTCGCTGTTCACCTCCAACTACGTGTTCGCGGAGACTTACACAGCGCTGCTGGTCCGCGTCGGGCACGAGGAGGCGATCGAGTGGGGGCGTCGTTTTCGCGCCGGCGCAGCGATCGAGCTGGTCAGGCTCGAGCCGGCGGTGGAGGAGGAGGCCTGGGAGATCCTCGAGCGCGACGGCGACAAGCGTTGGAGCTACGTCGACGCGACCTCCTTCGCGTTGATCGAGCGCGACGGTGGTGACGAGGCCTTCGCCTTCGACGCCCATTTCGCCCAGCGCGGCCTGCGGGTTCTGCCAGGCGGTTGAGCGACCGCGACGATCGCGGCCATGACAGACTCGCGGCATGCCAGCCTCACGCAGCTACGACAGAGCCCCGGCCGACATCCGGCCGGTGACCATCGACCCCGGGTTCGTCGAGACCGCCGACGGCTCGGCGCTGATCTCGATCGGTAAGACGCGGGTCATCTGCACCGCCTCGGTCAACGAGTCGGTGCCGAAATGGATGCAGGGAAGGGGCAAGGGTTGGGTGACCGCCGAGTACTCGATGCTTCCGGCCTCGACCGGCGACCGCAAGGCGCGCGACGTCGCCAAGGGTCGCCAGGATGGCCGGGGAGTCGAGATCCAGCGCCTGATCGGACGCTCGCTGCGGGTGGTGGTCGATTTCCGGGCGCTCGGCGAACGCAGCGTCTACGTCGATTGCGATGTGCTGCAGGCCGACGGCGGCACTCGCTGCGCGGCGATCACCGGCGGCTACGTGGCCCTGCGCTTGGCTCTGCAGGGCCTGCTCGACAAGGAGCGGATCGAGGCGATGCCGCTGAACGGCTCGGTGGCGGCGGTCAGCGTCGGCATGGTCAACGGGCGAGCCGTCTGCGACCTCGACTACGGCGAGGACTCCAACGCCGAGGTCGACGCGAACGTGGTCATGACCGGCGACGGAGGCTTGGTCGAGGTGCAGGCGACGGCGGAGCGCACGCCGCTCTCGCGGGCCTCGCTCGACGAGCTGCTCGGCCTCGCCGAGATGGGGATCTCGCGGCTGCGCCAGGTGCAGGAGCGGGTAGCCGGCAGCTGAGTTGATCTTCGCCACCGGCAACAAGCACAAGTTGCGGGAGATGCGCGAACTGCTGCCGGACTGCGAGTTGGAGGGCCTGCACGCCGGCGTCGAGCTGCCGCCCGAGGAGGGTCCCGACTTCGCCTCGATCGCGCTCGACAAGGCGCGCGCCGCCCACCTCGCCACCGGCGCTGCCGCGATCGCCGACGATTCCGGAATCGAGGCGGAGGCGCTCGGCGGCCGCCCGGGTATCCATTCCGCCCGCTATGGCGGCCCCGGCGCGAGCGACGAGGAGAACCTGGAGAAGCTGCTGCGTGAGGTCGCGGCGGCTGGTGGCGATCGCCGCGCCGCCTACCATTGCGCCCTCGCGCTGGTCGAGGTCGACGGCGCCGAGCACGTCTTCGAGGCCCGTTGCGAGGGTCGCCTGATCGAGGCACCGCGCGGCGAGGGGGGCTTCGGCTACGACCCCGCCTTCGTGCCGGACGCGACCGGCCCTGCGGATGAGCGGACGCTGTCCGAGCTGAGTCAGGCCGAGAAGAACGAGATCAGCCACCGCGGCGCCGCTGCGCGGCTGCTCGCCCGCCATCTCGGCGCCGGCAGGCGGGCATCGGCGGAGCGATGATCCGCACCAAAAGCGGCGCGGCGGCCCTCTCGATCGCCTCCAACGCGCTGCTTATCGCGATCAAGCTCGCGGCTGGGGCCATCACCGGCTCGATCGCGATCGTCACCGAGGCGGTCCACTCGCTGATCGACCTGGTCGCCTCGGTGGTCGCCTTCGTCTCGGTTCGCAAAGCCGACGAGCCGGCCGACGCCGAGCACCCCTATGGCCACGAGAAGGTCGAGAGCCTGGCGGCGACGATTGAGGGGATGCTGATCCTGATTGGCGCTGGGATCATCGTCTACGAGGCCACCCACAGGCTGGCGGTCGGCGCCGAGGTGGAGGCGCTCGGCGTCGGCATCGCGGTGATGGGCTTCTCGGTGCTCGCCAACCTGGCGGTCTCGACGGTGCTGTCCCGGCAGGCGCGAGCCCACGACTCAGCAGCTCTCGCGGGCGACGCCGCCCACCTGCGCACCGACGCGCTGACCTCTGCCGGCGTGCTCGCCGGCTTGGCCCTGGTCGAGATCACCGGCGTCGTCGCTTTCGACTCGATCACGGCGCTGCTCGTCGCCGTCGCGATTGTCGTCGCCGGCCTGCGGATCATCCGCCGCTCCTCCGGCGTGCTGGTGGACGAAGCGCTGCCGGAGGACGAGATGGATCGGATCGAGGCGGCGATCGCCGCCGCCCGCACGCCCGAGGTCGCCGGCTATCACAAGCTGCGCGCGCGCCGCGCCGGCAGCCGCCGTCATATCGACCTGCACGTCCAGTACCGCTCGGGCACCAGCCTCGAGCGCGCCCACGAGCTCGCGCATGCGATGCGCGACGAGATCGAGGCCGCGATCCCGCACTCGGAGGTGCTGATCCACGCCGAGCCGGAGACCTCGCTGCGGGACCCGCACGAAGACCTCGGTCCCTTTCGCGCCGGTTGAACCGATTAGCGAGCGTCACGGTCTGATTCTCCGCGAGCGGCGCCCAGGTGGCGATTGCCGCCGCCCCTGGACGCGAAGCGGAGGAGGCGGCGGTTTGTCAGGGGCGCGGCAGCAGGTTGACGGCGGCGGCGAGTCCGACGGCGCCGACGGTGATCGCGTAGCCGGTGTAGCCGCCGATCGCGAAGAGGACGACGGCGACCGCGCAAACGGCGACGACGGTGATCCAGGAGGCGCGAGCAACCGGCACGGGCCGCTATTTTGGCCGAGATGGAGGATGGCGAAACGAACCGAGCTGTGTCGCGGGAAACCGCCGCGGGGGCGCTTGCCTATCTTGCCGAGATGTCGCTCGAGCTGCGCGGCGCCGCGATCCTCGACGCGGGTGGGGAAGTGCTAGCCGCCAGCGATCGTCCCGATCGCTGGGGCGAGGACGCCGCGGCGCTCTTCGCAGCTGCCGACGCGGCCGGCGGCGAGCCGGTTGAGCAGGTCCACGTTGGCACCGAGCAGGGCGAGGTCTTCGCGATCCGCCACGCCGGCTTGGCGGCGGTCGCCGTGACCGAGCGCTTCGCCCTCGCTTCGCTCACCTTCTTCGACCTGCGCGCGACGCTGCGCGACCTCGCCGCCGGCGGCGACGGTCGCGCCGGGGAGTAGCGGCGATGGCGCCGAAGCCACACCGCGTGTTGCTCGACCGGGTCTCCGGCTACGCCGACGAGGCCGCCGCTTACATGCGCCGCCGCCGTGCCTCGCGGCGGCCCTTTGCCCGCCTCTACTACGCCGGCGGGCGGGCCGAGGATCACGCCGCCGACTCAGCCGCCGGTGGCGAGCTGTTCGTCGCCGCCGGCCGCCTGATCGAGGTTGCCGGGAAGCGGTCCAGGCAATGAGCGTCCCCCAGGGGCTGCTCGACGCCGATGTCGCCGCCCGCGTCCTCGCCCGCGCCCTGGCCGCCGGCGGTGAGTTCGCCGAGGTCTTTGCCGAACGGCGCAGCGGCATGTCGCTGGCGATCGACGAGTCGCGGATCGAGTCGGTCCAGTCCGGCGCCGAGCAGGGCGCCGGCGTACGGGTGGTGGCCGCCGGCACGACCTACTTCGCCCATGTCGACGGTCTCGACCCGGCCGACCTCGAGCGCGCCGCCGGCGAAGCCGCCTCGGCGCTGCGCGGCGAGCGGGCCGAGCCGCGGCCGCTGCGCGCCGTCGCGACGACGCCTGGACCGGTCGAGCGGCGACCGCAGGACGTGCCCGCCGAGCGCAAGGCGGAGCTGCTGCGCGAGCTGGACGAGCGCGGCCGCGCGCAGGGGGGCGAGATCGTCCAGCTGATGGCCTCCTACGCCGAGGCACGGCGCGAGGTGGCGATCGCCAACTCCGAGGGTCTGCTTGGCGGCGACGACCGCACGCGGACGCGGATCGGGGTCCAGGCGGTCGCGCGGCGCGGCGAGCGGGTCGAGACCGGGGCCGAGACCCTCGGTGGCGCCCGCGGCTTCGAGCTGCTCGAAGACGACCCCGCCGCGACCGCCGCCGAGGCGGCGCGCAAGGCACTGTCCCTGCTCGAGGCCGACGCCGCCCCGGCGGGCTCGATGCCGGTGGTGGTGGGCGGCGGCTTCGGCGGGGTTCTATTCCACGAGATGACCGGCCACGGGCTCGAGGCCGACCACGTCCAGAAGGGGGCCAGCGTCTACGCCGGCAAGCTCGGCGAGAAGGTCGCCCAGCCACTGCTAAGCGCCTACGACGATGGCCGTCTGCCGGGGGAGTGGGGGACCGACGCGATCGACGACGAGGGCACGGCGACGCAGAAGACGCCGGTGATCGAGGAGGGCCGGCTCGTCTCCTTCCTCTACGACCGCTTGCGCGCCGAGCGCGACGGCGTCGCCTCGACCGGCAACGGCCGCCGCGAGAGCTTCCGCCACCTGCCGATCCCGCGCATGACCAACACCTACATCGCCCCCGGCGAGCCGAGCCCCGAGGAGGTCATCGCCGACGTGCAAAAGGGCTTCTACGCGGCCTCGTTCGCGGGCGGCCAGGTCGACCCGGCGACCGGCGACTTCGTCTTCGGCGTCAACGAGGGCTACCTGATCGAAGGCGGCGAGGTGACCAGGCCGTGCCGCGGCGCGACCCTGATCGGCAACTGCCTCGATGCCCTGGCGGCGATCGACGCGGTCGCCGACGACTTCCGGATGAAGACGGGAATGTGCGGCAAGGGCGGCCAGAAAGTGCCGGTCGGGACCGGCCAGGGACACGTGCGCATCGCCGCGCTGACGGTCGGCGGGACCCAGGTATGAGCGAGCTGGCCGAGCTGGCGGGCCAGGCCGTCGAGCGGGCGCTGACGGTCGGCGCGGGCAGCGCCGAGGCCTACGTCGCCGACGCCACGCACCGGGAGGTCCGGGTTCACGGCGGCGAGGTCGAGAGCCTGACCGCGGCGGGCCAGCGTGGCGTCGGCGTGCGCGCCTGGATCGGCGGCCGGGTCGGCTACGGCTTCGGTACCGACCTCTCGCCGGCCGGCGTCGAGGCGATCGCGGGCCGTGCGACCGCCGCCGCCTCGGTCGCCGACGAGGACCGGTTCGCGGGTCCGGCAGGGCCGGGCACGCCGGCCTCGCTGGACAACCTCAGCGACCCTTCGCTGGCGGGGTGGCCAGCCTCCCGCGTCGTCGAGCTGGCCCTGGCGGTCGAGCGGGCCGCGCTCGACGCCGACCAGCGGGTCGTCGGCGTCGAGCAGGCCGTCTACTTCGACAGCTCCGAGCGGATCGCGATCGCCTCCTCGACCGGCGCCGGCGGCGAGTACGAGCGGTCGAGCTGCTACGCCTACGCCCAGGCGCTGGCCGAGGGCGACGGCGGGCGCGAGACCGGCCTCGGCTTCGGTCTGGCGCGCGGTCCCGCCGGACTCGACCCCGGGGAGATCGGTCGTGAGGCCGCGACCAGGGCGGCCCAGATGACCGGCTCCGGCAAGCCCCGGTCGCAGGTCTGCCCGGTCGTCCTCGACGCGACGGTGGCCGCCAGCTTCGTCGGTCTGCTCGGCTTGGCTCTGAGCGCGGCTGCCGTGCAGCGCGGCCGCTCGCCGCTCGCCGGCAGGCTGGGTGAGGTGGTGGCGAGTGAGGCGTTCGTCCTGCGCGACGACGGCCTCGCCCCCGACGGCTTCGCCTCGGCTCCGATCGATGCCGAGGGGACGCCGCGGCGCCGTACGCCGCTGGTCGAGGACGGCCGCCTGCAGGCCTATCTCCACGACGCCTACACGGCCCGGCGCGGCGAGACCGCCTCGACCGGAAACTCCGGCCGCTCCGGCTACCGGGTTCCACCCTCCGTCGCCGCCTCCAACCTGATCGTCAGCCCCGGCACGGCGAGCCTCGAGGAGCTGCTCGGCGCGGCCGGTGACGGCGTCCTGATCCACGACGTGGCCGGCCTGCACTCGGGGGTCAACCAGGTCACCGGTGTCTTCTCGGTCGGTGCCTCGGGTCTCGCCATCCGGGGCGGCGAGACGGCCGAGCCGCTGCGCGAGTTCACGATCGCCAGCGACCTCGTCTCGATGCTGCGGGCGGTTCGTGCGGCCGGCGCCGAGCCCCGCTGGGTGCCGTTCGGCGGCTCGGTCAGCGCGCCGCCGCTCTTGATCGGCGAGATGACCGTCGGCGGGTCTTAGTAGATTGCCGCCGACCTCAACGACGATGGAGGAGCTTCGACGTGACCAAGGCTGAGTTTTTGGACCAACTGGCAGCTGATGAGCGGGTGGGCAGCAAGAAGGCCGCGAGCGACGCGCTCGACGCCGTGCTCGACTCGATCACCGACACGCTGAGTGGCGGGGGTGAGGTCAGCTTCACCGGCTTCGGCAAGTTCCATGTCGCCGAGCGCGGGCCACGCCAGGGCGTCAATCCCCGCACCGGCGAACGGATCACCATCCCGGGGGGCAAGGTCCCCCGCTTCTCCGCCGGCTCGGCGCTGAAGTCCAAGGTCAAGGGCTGAACCCAGTCCCCTTCGCGGATCGGCTCGCGGCGCTCGTCGAAGAGCGCCGCAGCCAGATCTGCCTTGGTCTCGACCCCGACCCGGCCGGGCTGCCCGAGGGGCTCGATCCGGCCGGGCCTTCGGCGCCTAACGCGGAGCGGGCCGCCGCCGCCGTCTCTGCCCACTGCCGCGGTCTGATCGAGAGCGCAGGCCCGGCCTGCGTCGCGGTCAAGCCCCAGCTGGCTTGCTTCGAGCGACTCGGTGCGCCGGGGTGGGCCGCCCTCGCCGAGGTGCTGGCGGCAGCGCGCGAAGCCGGCCTGTTGACCGTCGCCGACGGCAAGCGCGGCGACGTGCCGGTCAGCGCCGCGGCCTACGCGCAGGCGCTGCTTGGCGAGACGCCGACCCCGTGGGGGCCGGTGGCCGGTCTCGGTGCCGACGCGGTTACCGCTAACCCCCTGCTCGGCCGCGACGCGCTCGAGCCGCTGATCGTCGCCGCCGAGACGGTGGGCGCAGCGGTCTTTGCCCTGGTGCGCACGAGCAATCCCGGCGCCGCCGACGTCGAGGACCTGCCGACGCCCGAGCGTCCTCTGCACGAGCGTCTTGCGGAACTCGTCGACGAGCTCTCCGGGCGCCTCGCCGGCGCCGGCGGCCTGAGCGGCATGGGAGCCGTCGTCGGCGCCACCGAGCCCGGCCACATCGCCCGCCTGCGCGAGCTGATGCCACGCTCGGTTTTCCTCATCCCCGGTGTCGGCGCCCAGGGTGGCCGGCCGGAGCTGCTCGGCGCCGCTTTCGCGCCGGGTCGCGCCGCCGCAATCGTCACCGCCTCGCGTAGCATTGCCTCCGACCCAGACCCCGCGGCAGCCGCCGAGGCCCTCCGCGCGGCGGTCTGGGAGGTGTCATGAGACAGCGATCCTCAGCCCCGGCCCGGGTCGTCACCGCGCTTGCCCTCGCCTGCGGCTTCCTCGTCGTCGCGGTGATCGTCGTCACCTCGCTGGGCGGCGGCGACGGCAGCGATGGCGCGGCGGGTCATCGCAGCAGTGCCGCCCAGCACGCGGACAAGCAACATACGCCGAAGTCCTACGTGGTCCAGAGTGGCGACACGCTGACGTCGATCGCCCACGAGACCGGCGTGCCGGTCGCCGAGATCGTCGCTCTCAACCCGGGCATCGACCCGCAGATCCTGGTCTCGGGCGAGAAGCTGAAACTGCGTTGAGGAGGCTCGCCCTCCTGGTTGCCGTCGTGACGGCGTTGCAGGCGGCAGCCGTCGCCGCCCCGGCTCGCGCAGCACAGAGCGGTCCGCCACAGCTCGAGGCCCGCGCTTGGGTGCTGATCGACGCCGGCGACGGCGAAGTCCTGGCCTCGCACGCGATCAGCCGGCAACTGCCCGTCGCCAGCACGACCAAGCTGATGACCGCCTACGTGGCGCTGAAAGAGCTGCCGCTCGGCAAGGTCGTCAGGGCCGCGCCCTACGAGGCCGAATACGGCGAGTCGCTGCTGGGTCTGCGCGCCGGCCAGCGGGTCAGCGTCCGCGACCTGCTCTTCGGCCTGATCCTGCTCAGTGGCAACGACGCTGCATATGACCTGGCGCTCGCCGCCTCGGGCTCGGAGGGTCGCTTCGTCGCCGAGATGAACCGCTACGCCGCCGCGCTGGGCCTGCTCGACACGCACTACGCCAACCCGATCGGCCTCGACCAGCCCGGCAACCACTCCAGCGCCGGCGACCTCGCTGCACTGACCCGGCGTCTGCTGCGCATTCCGGCCTTCGCCAGGATCGCCGCTGCGCGGCACGCCCAGCTGCGCAGCCTGCAACCGCCACGGCGGATCGAGACGATCAACGAACTGCTCGAGATGGCTCCCTGGGTCAACGGCGTCAAGACCGGACACACCTTCGGCGCCCGCTACGTGCTGGTCGGCTCCGGCCGTCGCAAGGGCGTCGAGCTGATCGCCGTCGTGGTCGGCGCCGCAAGCGACGAAGAGCGCTTTGCCGACACGCTCGAGCTGCTCGAATACGGCTTCTCGCGGTACCGCAGGCGGGTGTCGGTCAGGGCCGGCGAAGCGCTGGCGCGGCCCTCTGTCCGCTACGCGGGCGGCGAGCTGCCGCTGCGCGCGGCGCGCAGCGTCGCGGTCGGGTTGCGCCGCGGGCAGCGGATCGACCTCGTCGTGCGGGCGCCGGAGGAGGTCGAGGGGCCGATCGCCCGCGGTGCCGCCCTCGGCCGCGCGATCGTCAGGGTCGATGGCTTACGGGCTGCGTCCGTTCCCCTGCGCGCCGGCCGGGCGCTGCCCGAGGCGACGACCTTCGAGCGCGCCCGCAGCTTCGCCGAAGGAAGCCTGGGGTGGATTGCCTTGGCTCTGTTGGGGATACTGGGCGGGGGGGCGCTGCTGCGCCGCCGCTCACGATGATTCTCACCGTCACCCTCAACGCGGCAATCGACCGCACGGTCGCGGTCCCGAACTTCCGGCTCGGTCATCGCCATCGTGCCGTGGAGAGCCGTACCGTCGCCGGCGGCAAGGGCATCAACGTCGCCCGCGCCCTGCGCTTGCTCGGCCGGCCGGTGATCGCAGCCGGCTTCGCCGGCGGGCCGACCGGCAGCCGGATGATGGAGCAGCTGCGTCGCGAGGCGATCCTCACCGACTTCACCTGGATCGCCGGCGAGACCCGCGTCAACATGGCGGTGATCGACCCGACCTCGGGCGAGCAGACGGAGATCAACGAGCGCGGGCCGGCGGTCAGCCCCGAGGAGGTCGAGCGTTTCGTCGAACGGCTGCGCTATCTCGCCGACGGAGCACGGATCTGCGTGCTGGCCGGCACCCTGCCGCCGGGCGCTGGCGAGGATCTCTACGCGCGCATGGTCGCCGAGCTGCGCGAGCGAGGGGTGACGGTCATCCTCGACTCCGAGGGCGAGCCGATGCTGGCTGGGCTGCGCGCCGGGGCCTCGATCGTTACCCCCAACGAGCGCGAGGCGGAGGAGCTGGTCGGACAGGAGTTCGCCGACCGCGACGACCTCGTCCACGGCCTCGGCGAGCTGGTCCGGCTCGGCGCCGGCGAGGCGGCGATCACCCGCCCCGATGGCTGTGTCGCGGTGATCGGTGCGGGGGCGGAGCGCCAGATCGTCGAAGTTCGCACTCGCCCGCTGGAGGCGGTCTCCACGGTCGGCTCGGGGGACGCCTTCCTGGCCGGTTACGCGGCAGCCCTCTACGACGGCCGCGAGCCAGCCGAGTGCCTCGCCTACGGGGTCGCCTGTGGGGCCGAGTCGACCCAGCACTTCGGCGCCGGCACGATCGACCGGCACGGCGTCGAGCGGCTGCTCGGCGAGGTCGAGGTGCGCGATCTGGAGGTCCCCGCGGAAGTGTAGGCTGGCTGTTCAACGCCACCCCATCCGCCCTGGAGGCTCGATTTGGAAATCGACATCGGTCGCGGCAAGAAAGGGAGGCGCGCCTACGGATTCGACGACATCGCGATCGTCCCGTCGCGCCGCACCCGCGATCCCGACGACATAGACATCAGCTGGACGCTCGGCCCCTACCGCTTCGACCTGCCGCTGGTCGCCTCGGCGATGGACGGCGTGGTCAGCCCCGACACCGCCGTGCTCGTCAACGAGCTGGGGGGGCTCGGGGTGCTGAACCTCGAGGGGATCTGGTCGCGCTTCGAGGACGCCGAGGAGCAGCTGGAGAAGATCGCCGCCGCGCCCAAGCACCTGGCGACGCGTGTCATGCAGGAGATCTACGCCGAGCCGGTCAAGCCGGAGCTGATCGGCCGTCGCGTCGCGGAAATCAAGGAGCGCGGGGCCGTCGCCTGCGGCTCGCTGACGCCGCAGAAGGTGCGCGAGCACTACGAGATCGCGGTCGAGGCCGGGATCGACATCCTCGTCATCCAGGGCACGGTGATCTCGGCCGAACACGTCTCGACCACGGTCGAGCCGCTCAACCTGAAGGAGTTCATCTCCGACGTGCCGGTGCCGACCGTGGTCGGCGGTTGCGCCTCCTACTCGACCGGGCTGCACCTGATGCGGACCGGCGCGGTCGGCGTGCTCGTCGGCGTCGGCCCCGGCGCCGCCTGTACGACGCGCGGCGTGCTCGGCATCGGCGTGCCGCAGGCGACGGCGATCGCCGACGTCGCCGCGGCTCGAGCCCAGCACATGCTCGAGACCGGCGAGTACGTCAACGTGATCGCCGATGGGGGCATGCGGACCGGCGGCGACGTCTCTAAGGCGATCGCAGTCGGCGCCGACTCGGTGATGGTCGGCTCGCCGCTGGCCCGCGCCAAGGAGGCGCCCGGTCGCGGCTTCCACTGGGGAATGGCAACCTTCCATCCCTCGCTGCCGCGCGGCACCCGCGTCTCGACCAAGCAGGACGGGACGATGGAGGAGATCCTGCTCGGCCCCGCCCAGGAGAACGACGGCACCTTCAATCTGATGGGGGCGCTGAAAACCTCGATGGCGACCACTGGCTATGAGGACATTCGCTCCTTCCAGCGGGCCGAGGTGATGGTCGCGCCGGCGCTGCAGAGCGAGGGGAAGAAACTGCAGAACGAGCAGTCGGTCGGGATGGGATCCAACGGGCGCGCGGCGGTCTCCGCCGGTGTTGGAGTCGCCGACGACTGAGGCCGGCGCCAAGGCGGCGTCGGCTCAGGCGACCGAGGAGGTGCTGGTCCTCGACTTCGGCGGGCAGTACTCCCAGCTGATTGCGAGGCGCATTCGCGAGTGCGGCGTCTTTGCCGAGCTGCTTCCGGCCACGGTTCCAGCCGATCGGATCCGCGAGCGCCAGCCGAAGGCACTGGTGCTCTCCGGGGGCCCTGCCTCCGTCTATGAGCCCGGGGCGCCGCCCTTCCCGACCGACCTGCTCGACCTCGGGATTCCGATGCTGGGCATCTGCTACGGGATGCAGGCGATGGTGCAGGCGCTCGGCGGCAAGGTCGAAGGGGCCGAGGCCGGCGAGTTCGGGCGGACCGAGCTGACCCTGCGCGATAGCGGCGGACAGCTGCTCGGCGGGCTGCCGGCGGATCAGAGCTGCTGGATGAGCCACCGCGACACCGTCTTCGAGCCCCCGCCCGGCTTCGATGCGCTTGCCTCGACGCCGGGCTCGCCTGTCGCCGCCTGCGAGGCGCCCGCGCGCAGCCTCTACGGCATCCAGTTCCACCCCGAGGTCGTCCACACGCCCTACGGAACCGAGGTCCTGACCCGCTTTCTGCGGGAGATCGCCGGCTGCGAGCGCGAGTGGTCGCCGCGCTCGGTGATCGCCGAGCAGGTCGAGGCGATCCGCGCCCAGGTGGGGGAGGGTCGGGTGATCTGCGGCCTCTCCGGCGGCGTCGACTCTTCGGTTGCGGCGCTGCTCGTCCACCGGGCGATCGGCGAGCAGCTGACCTGCGTCTTCGTCGACCACGGCCTGATGCGGTTGAACGAGGCCGAGCAGGTGGTCGCCGCCTTCGAGCAGTTCGGCATCCCGCTGGTCCATGTCGACGCCGAGGAGCGTTTCCTCGCCCGGCTTGCCGGGGTCGACGAGCCGGAGCGCAAGCGCAAGATCATCGGCGAGGAGTTCATCCGCGTCTTCGAGGAGGAGGCGGCGAAGCTCGAGGATGCCGCCTACCTCGTGCAGGGCACCCTTTACTCCGACGTGATCGAGTCCGGCGGCAGCGAGGCGGCCGAGACGATCAAGTCCCACCACAACGTCGGCGGACTGCCGGAGGACCTCGAATTCGAGCTGGTCGAGCCGCTGCGGATGCTGTTCAAGGACGAGGTGCGGGCGGTCGGCGCCGAGCTTGGTCTGCCGGAACGGATGGTCTGGCGCCAGCCCTTCCCGGGGCCCGGCCTGGCGATCCGCATCGTCGGCGGCGAGGTGACCCGCGAGCGCCTCGACATCCTGCGCGCAGCCGACGCGATCCTGCAGGAGGAGATCCGCGCTGCGGAGCTGTACCGGCAGCTCTGGCAGTCGTTCTGCGTGCTGCCCGTCGTCCGCTCGGTCGGCGTGCAGGGCGATGGCCGCACCTACGCCTACCCGATCGTGATCCGCGCCGTGACCTCCGACGACGCGATGACCGCCGACTGGGCCCGCCTTCCCTACGACTTGCTGGAGCGCGTTTCCAGCCGGATCATCAACGAGATCCGCGACGTCAACCGCGTCGCCCTCGATATCTCCTCAAAGCCCCCCGCAACCATCGAGTGGGAGTGATGACGGGCCAGGGCGCCCCCTGGCGGTGTCCTCGGCAGATCGCTTTGCTCACGTAGGAAAACTACGCTCCGCGGCAGCGATCTGCCTGCGTCCTTGCCAGGGAACGCCCTGGCCCGTCATCGACTTTGAATGTCTTTCGCGGTTTCCATTTCGATTCTCAGCCTGCTGCAGGCAGGGCTCGTTGCGCTGCCGCGGGCCTGGCGTTTCGCCTGGCTCGATCGGTTTCGCAGTCCTTGGTGGGCGCTGGTGCCGGCGCTTTCGATCGTCGTCGTGATTGGGGTCGTCGCGCTGGAGGGCGAATCGGCGACGGCGCTTTCCTGGCTGGCGCTGGTCGCGGTGCCGCCGTTCGCGGCGCTCGCACTCGGCTGGCTCGTGCGCGGCGCCCGGCCGGAGTGGGCCGCAGCGGCGATCCCGCTCTTCGTCCTCGCCTGGGCCTCGCCCGGCTCGCTGCTCGGCGAGGCGGCGGCTACCGCGCTGACGGCCCTCGGCTGTATCGGGCTCGGCTGGCTGCTGGTCGCGGTTGCTCCCGCTCCCTGGCTGAGGCTCGGCATCTACGCGATGGCCGCCGTCGACACCTGGTTCGTGGCCACGGAGCTGCTGCAGGCGCCGAACGCGGTGCTCAGCGCGGCAGCGCCCGCCGGCCTACCCCGCCTGCAGGCCGTCCACTTCGGCTCGGCGCTGATGGGCTTCGGCGACCTCTTCGTCGCCGCCCTGCTCGGTTGCCTGCTGGCCGGGTCGTCCAGGCTCCAATTGCGCGCCGCCGCCCTGGTCGCGGTCCTCGCGCTTTCCTTTGACCTGCTCTTCTTAGCCGTCGACACCTTGCCGGCGACCGTCCCGGTCGCGCTGGCGCTGGTGCTGGTCGACGTCGGGGAACGCCGTGCCGGGCGGCGCTCAGACGCCGGCGGCGCGGGTGATCGCGAAGATCAGGTCAAGGCTGGGGGCGCTTCTCAGGAGTAGCGGTCCCAGCGTTCGAGGTAGGGCAGCGGGTCGATCGGGCTGCCGCCCTCGTACCAACCGGGTGCGGCCCACATCTCGAAGTGCAGATGGCAGGCGGTCGCGTCACCGGTCTGGCCGACGACGCCGACCGGTTCGCCGGTGCGCACGGTCATGCCTTCCTGCAAGGGCGAGGGTTCGAGCAGGTGCATGTAGGCCATGTCGTAGCCGGTGCCCTTGCCGTCGATGACGAGGTAGTTGCCGGCGGCCGAGTGGTAGCCGGAGTATTGAACCCGGCCGCCGCGGGCGGCGATCAGCGGGGTGCCGCATCCGGCCATCACGTCCTGGCCCTCGTGGGTGTGGCCGGCGCGGCTGGCGCCGAAGCGGCCGCCGGCATCGCCGAAGTCATGGGTACCGAGGATCGGGAAGGCGTAGCCGTAGAGGGCGAAGTCGAGGCTGAACGCGCCGCTCGGCGAGGCCGACGAAGAGGCACGCCGCTGGGCCTCCTGGATCGAGCGCTGCAAGGTCTGCTGGGCGACTGGGTCGCCGCTCTGCGGCGCGATGCGGAAGCTGTAGCGGCCATTGCGAGCGGGCCGGTCGGCGCTGGTGCCGTCCCAGGTGACGCTGTCCAGGGTTTCAGGGGCGACGTCGTTGCGGTAGAAGCTGACCACCGTTTCGCCGGCCGGGCCGATCACGTCGATGCGCAGGTCGTTGGTCGGCCGGTCGCTGGCGATCTCGTAGCTGAGCCGCGGGCTGCGGACGCCGTAGTAGAAGGACTTGCGCGGCGAGGTCTTGGCTGAAAGCAGGCGCAGGGTGCCGGAGCTGGGCGCCGGGTCCGGCGTGCCGCCCTGGCTTGGCGGCGGCGGCGCGCTGCCGCTCGGGGTCGGAGCGCCACCGGTCGTCGCCAAGGCAGCGCTCGCGAAGCTCGCCAGGAGCACGACCGCTGCGACTACGTATGCGAATACCGCCAGCCAAGCACTGCGCACTGAGTGCCCTCTCTTTCGTTCGCCTGCGGAGTTAGCTGTCGGGCTCGCGCTGAAAGAGATGCGCTACGGACGGTGTTCGTCCGATTCGCCCCCGGGACCTGCAAGGGCCCCTGCGGTTCCTCCGCTCCCGGCCGGCTGCCCGGCCCGGATTCGGCATTGCTGGCGCGGCAGTATAGAGGCCGCCACCGACGCCGTCAGGCAGCCCAGGTGCGCCAGGCGTCAGCCACCGTCAGCACCTCCAAGCCTGCTCCTTCCTGCTGGAGCGCCGCGACGTGGTCGACGATCTGCTCGAAGTCGCCGAGGTTGAAGTCGGTTGCTGCTTCGGGTTCGCCGGAGACGATGTTATGGAAGGTGAGGATCAGCCAAGTGCCCGCTTCGACGGCCGCATCGAGCGCGGCTTCGATCGCTTCGGCGGTATCCGTTTCGCTGTCGATCGACCAGCCGCGCAGCGTGTAGTCGTCGCGCGTCGGCCGCGTTTCCGGGCCCGCGGCGGTGACTCGACCGAGCCGGTAGTCCCGCTCGATCAGGCGCCGGACTTCCAGCCCCGCGGCGCCCTTCGGGTAGGCGAACGAGTCGCGCCGGAAGCCCCGTTCGTCGAGCCAGTTGCGCAGGCCGTCGAGCTCCGCTTCGAGTTCTTCCCCTTCGAGGTCGTCGAATCCGTTCGGCAGGTTGTGGTTGGCGAGCGTGAACGCGTGCCCGGCGATCTCCCAGCGGTGCTGCTGGCGGAGGAAGTAGAGGTCTTCCAGGCCGAGCCAGCCTTCTTCGCCGAGCACGTCGACGATCACGTAGGCGGTGGCGGGATAGCGGTATCCGGAGAGCTTGCGTAGGGCAGGGTTAAGGACGCTCGCGTGGCCGTCGTCGAAGGCGAAGCTGACGATCGCCTGGCGTTCGACCGGGACGGCGTAAATCCCGGCGACGTAGAGGGTGGTCGAGCCGGTGCCGTTGTCGGTGAGGAGGATCTGCGCTCGGTTGATCGCCGACCATTCGATGGAGCCGACCACCTGGAAGCTCTCAACCGGGACCGTCTGGAACTCGAAGCTGCTGCCGAGGGCGATCGAGTCTTCGCCGTCTTCCCAGATCGTTGCCTCGGCGTAATCGGTGGCGATGTTGGCGGACGAGAGTCGCAGCCGTACCGCCTGCAGCCGGCTGCTGAAGCTGACCTGTGAGTGGAAGGCGACGTGACTGTCAGTCAGGTCGGTTTCGGCGAGAGTCGGGGAGGTGGCGACCGAAGCCGCACCTTTGCCGTTGCTGACGATCTTGTAGGAGCGATCGTTGTTGACGATGAACGGCCCGCCGGCGTCGGAGAAGCTGCCTACGGCGTTGTCGGTCCAGCCGTGTTCGTCGGGGAACATGGCGAGGGGCAGTTCTTGGCGCGGCCTCATCGCGGTGCGATTGAATCAGGCTCGCTGCGCCATCGCTATCATCCTGCGGCCGCGCCGGGCGATCCCGCGCGGTCTTTTCACGATGAAGACCTATGTCGCCACCCCTGCCGACCGCCAGCGAGACTGGTACGTCGTCGATGCCGAGGGCCAGACCCTGGGCCGGCTGGCGACGCGCATCGCCACTGCGCTGCGGGGCAAGCGCAAGCCCGAGTACACGCCGCACGTCGATACCGGCGACTTCGTCGTCGTCGTCAACGCCGAGAAGATCCGCGTGACCGGGAACAAGCTCGAGCAGAAGCGCTACTGGCGCCACAGCGGCTACCCGGGTGGGATCAAGTCGCGGACGCTGGCCGAGATGCTCGACCGCCGCCCGGAGGAGGTGATCCGCAAGGCTGTCAAGGGGATGCTCCCCCGCAACCGCCTTGCCCGCAAGCAGCTGACCAAGCTGAAGGTGTACGCCGGGCCGGATCACCCGCATGCTGCGCAGAAGCCCAAGGAGATGGAGATCGCGTGATGGCTGAGGACGAGCAGAACAAAGAGACTTCAGAAGCACAGGACACTTCCGCTGAGGGTTCGGAGGCCGTGCCCGCGGATCCTGTCGTGGGGGAGGACACCCCCTCCTCGCAAGCAGCGGAGGAAGTGCCCACCCCCACGCCACCCGCGGACGAGGCGTCTGAGGCTCAGGACGAGGCCCCCGAGGAGGAAGCCGCCGAGGCACCAGCCGCTGAGCGGGAGGAGCCCCAGCCAAAGGCTGAGGAGAAGAAGAAGGACGTGATCCCCGGGGCCGACCTGGAGCCGATCGCGGTTGAGCCGGAGGCGCGGCCGCTGAGTGCCGAGGAGAAAGCTCGTTTGGAAGCCGAGGAAGAGGAGCGTAGGCAGCGCGAGGCAGCGCTGACCGGCGAGGCCGAGGAGGAGCCGCAGGCGGCGAGCCGGGCGCCGGCCAAGATGGAGGGCGACTCGCGCTACCTCGCCACCGGCAAACGCAAGCAGTCCATCGCCCGCGTGACCCTGCTGCCCGGCAGCGGCAAGTTCGAGGTCAACGAGCGACCGCTCGAGGAGTTCTTCCCTCGCCCGCTGCACCAGACGACGGCCCGCCAGCCACTCACTCTGACCGGCTACGAAGGCAGCGTCGACGTCCGCGTCCGCGTCCACGGCGGCGGCATTAGCGGCCAGGCGGGGGCGGTGCGCCATGGCATTGCCCGCGCCCTGATCGAGGTCGATCCGGAGCTGCGTGGCGAGCTGAAGAAGCGGGGTTTCCTCACCCGGGACGCACGGGTCAAGGAGCGCCGCAAGGCTGGCCTGAAGAAGGCCCGCAAGCGGCCTCAGTTCTCGAAGCGCTGACCGGGGGCGTGTTGACGGCGGAGCGCAAGCTCTTCGGAACCGACGGGGTCCGAGGGGAGGCCGGGACGTTCCTTACGGCAGAGCTGGCGCTTGCGCTCGGTCGTGCCGCGACCGCCTCGCTGGCGGTCGAGCGGCCGCAGGTGCTGATCGTGCGCGACACGCGCGAGTCGGGGCCGATGCTGGAAGCGGCGCTCGCCGCTGGAATCGCCGCCGAGGGCGGCGAAGCGCTGCTCGGTGGCGTGCTGTCGACGCCCGCCGCCGCTGTGCTTGTCCGCCGTCTCGGGCTGGACCTGGCGGCGGTTGTTTCCGCCTCCCACAATCCCTTTCACGACAACGGCATCAAGTTCTTCAGCGGCGGCGGCACCAAGCTCGACGATGAGACCGAGGCGCGGATCGAGTCCCTCCTTGACGATTGCGGTCGTATTTCTTTCCGGATACCGGAAAGAAATACGACCTCAAGGGCGGCGGGGCCGGGCCGCGTGCACGAGCTCGGCGGCGGGGCCGAGGACTATCTGCGGGCGCTTGAGTCGGCCTTCCCGCTCGACCTTTCGGGCCTCACGGTCGCGCTCGACTGCGCCAATGGCGCCACCCATCGCGTCGCGCCGGCGATCTTCGAGCGGCTGGGCGCCACAGTTGAGGCAATCGGTGTCGAGCCCGACGGGCGCAACATCAACGAGGGCTGCGGTTCCACCCACCTCGACCACGTCGCCGCCCACGTCGTCTCCTCGGGGGCGGCGATCGGCTTCGCCTTCGACGGCGACGGCGACCGCGTGCTGGCGGTCGACTCTGCCGGCCGGTACCACGATGGCGACGAGCTGATCGCCCTGCTGGCTCGCGGCATGGCCGTCCGTGGCGAGCTGGGCGGCGGCGTCGCGGTGACGGTGATGAGCAACTTCGGCTTCCACCAGGCCATGGCGGAGGCTGGGATCGAGGTCGCGGTCACCAGCGTCGGCGATCGCTACGTGCTGGACGAGCTGCGGCGTCGCGACTGGGCACTCGGCGGCGAGCAGTCGGGCCACATCATCGATACCGGCTTCGTTGCCACCGGCGACGGCATCGCCGCCGCCCTGATGACGATGCGCGAGCTGGCCGGCCGCGACCTCGCCGCGGTCGAGCCGATGCAGAAGTTGCCGCAGACGCTGGTCAACGTCGAGGTCGCCGACCGCGAGGCGATCGCCGGCGCGACGGCTGTTCACGACGCGGTCGAGCGCGAGGCCGCCGACCTCGAGGGCCGCGGCCGCGTCCTCCTGCGCCCCTCTGGCACCGAGCCCCTGGTCCGCGTGATGGTCGAGGCACCGGACGAGGAGGAGGCCGAGGCGGTCTGCAAGCGGCTTGCCGACCTGGTGCGCCAGGAGCTGGGCTGACGCCCACCTGCGTCTACCCTTAGCGACCTCTATGTGCGGAATAGTCGGATATGTCGGGGCGCGCCCCTGCCGCAAGATCCTCGTCGCCGGCCTCGAGAAGCTCGAATACCGTGGCTACGACTCGGCCGGGGTCTCGGTGATCGAGGACGGTGCGGTCGAGAGCGTGCGCGCCGTCGGCAACCTCGCCAACCTGCGCGCGGCGATGGACGAGCGCGAGGCCGGCGGTGGCGTCGCGGTTGCCACCTCGCCCGCGACCACCGGTATCGCCCACACGCGCTGGGCGACCCACGGGCGCGTCACCGAGGAGAACGCCCACCCGCACAGCGACGACTCCGACCGGGTCCACATCGTCCTCAACGGGATCGTCGAGAACCACGCCAAGCTGCGCGCCCGGCTTGAAGCCGAGGGCCAGGAGTTCAGCTCCGAAACCGACGCCGAGGTGGTCGCCCACCTGATCGCGGCTCACTACGACGGCGACCTGCCGGCCGCGGTGCGGGCGGCCTTCGCCGAGCTGAGCGGTCACTACGCCTTTGTCGCCATGCACGCCGACCGGCCCGAGCAGCTGGTTGGCGCGCGCAAGGAGTGCCCGCTGGTCGCCGGCGTCGGCGAGGGGGAGAGCTTCCTCGCCTCGGCGATCCCAGCCTTCCTCGCCGAGACCCGCCGTGCGGTTGCGATCGAAGACTCCGAGATCGTCACCATCGACGCCTCGGGGGTCTCGATCACGGACGCCAACGGCGCCCCGATCGAGCGTGAGGCCGAGGAGATCGATTGGGACGAGGCCGCCGCCGAGAAGGGCGGCTACGAGACCTTCATGCTGAAGGAGATCCATGAAGAGGCCGACGCAGTCGCCGAAACGCTCGCCGAGCGGCTGCCCGGCGACGAGGGCGTCGACCTCTCCGACGTCGAGCTGGACGACGAGTTCCTGCGCGGCGTGCGGCGGATCGTGATCGTTGCCTGCGGCACCTCCTACCACGCCGGCCTGGTTGGCCGCTACGCGATCGAGGAGTGGGCGCGGGTGCCGGTCGAGATGGACATCGCCTCCGAGTACCGCTACCGCAACCCGGTCGTCGGCGAGGACGATCTGGTGATCGGCATCACCCAGTCGGGGGAGACGGCCGACACGCTGGCGGCGATGCGGCTGGCCCGCGAGCGCGGCGCCAAGGTCCTGGCGATCACCAACATCATGGGCAGCCAGGCGACGCGCGACGCCGACGCCGTGCTCTACACCCGCAGCGGCATGGAGATCAGCGTCGCCGCGACCAAGACCTTCGTCGCCCAGGTGGCGACGATGTACCTGATTGGACTGCACCTCGCCGAGCTGCGCGGCACGATGGAGCCGCAGCGCCTGGTCGAGCTGATCGCCGAGCTGAAGGCGCTGCCGTCGAAGGTCGAGCGCACGATCGCTGCCTGCGAGGCGCCCGTGCGAGAGATTTCCGAGGCCTTCGCCGAACGCCAGTTCTTCCTCTACCTCGGCCGCCACATCGGCCTTCCCGTCTGCCTCGAGGGTGCGCTGAAGCTGAAGGAGGTCTCCTACATCCCGACCGACGCCTACGCGGCAGGCGAGATGAAGCACGGACCGATCGCCTTGCTCGACGAGTCGACGCCGGTGATCTGCGTCGCCACCGAGAGCCCGATCCTCGACAAGGTCCTCTCCAACGCCGAAGAGGTGCGGGCGCGGGGGGCGGAGACGATCGCGATCGTCACCGAAGGCTGCGAGCGGGTCGCCGCGGTCGCCGACCGGACGATCGAGGTCGCGCGCAGCGACTGGATCCTGCAGCCGATCCTGGCGATCCTGCCCCTGCAACTGCTCGCTTACGACATCGCCCGCGCCCGCGGGCTCAACGTCGACCAGCCCCGCAATCTGGCCAAGACGGTTACGGTCGAGTGACGAGTGGGTAGGATGCCCGCCTCATGAAGCTGCGCCTAGCTCTCGCGGCCGTCGCCGTTGGTGTCTTCTTCGCCGGCTGCGGCAGCAGCGACTCGTCGTCCGGCGGCGACGTTGCGGGCCTGGCTCCGGCCGGCGCGCCGATCTTCGTCGAAGGCGTGTTGCGGCCGACGGGCGAGCTCAAGTCGAACGCCGACGCCGTCGCACAGCAAATCGCCGGGATCGACAATCTGGGCGAATTCGTCGTCTCCGAACTAGAAAGCTCGGCGCAGGCAGAAGGCGAATCGTTCGACTACGAAAAGGAAGTCGAGCCGTGGCTCGGCGAACGCGGCGGCGTCTTCTTCGAGCGGATCGAGGAAGGCGACCCGGCCGGCCTTGGAATCGTGATCGAGTCGACCGATCCCGAGGCGACGCAGGAATTCGTCAACAGCCAGGTGAAGTCCGGCGACGAGAGCTACAGCGAAGAGTCCTACGAAGGCGTCGACTACGTGTACGGCGGCTCCGACGAGAAAGCGATCGGTGTCCTCGGCGACTTCCTCGTCATCGCCGAAGGCGAAGAAGAGTTCAAGCACGCGGTCGACGCTTCCGACGGCGAATCGCTCGCCGGCGAAGACCGCTTCGCGACCGCGATCTCTGCCGCCTCCGATGGCAGCCTCGCCGACGCCTACGTCGACGTCGGTGGGCTGATCGAGGAATCGGGTGACGAAATCGACCCGCAGGCACGCCAGGCTCTGCAGAGCGCCGGCATCGACCCGAGCAAGGCGACCGCCGTGGCGAGTGTCCTACCGGGCGCCGACCAGGTGGAGATCGACCTCAGCAGCGACCTCGGCGGCGAGAAGCCGCCCAGCGGTGACGCCTCGAAGCTGCTTGGCTCGTTGCCCTCGAGCTCGTTCGCCGCGGTCGCCGCAACCGGCTTCAACGAGCAGCTGCAGGAAGCCCTCGATGAACTCGACGCGCAGGGCATCGAAGACACGATTCCGCCGCACCAGCTGAAGAAAGGCATCAAGGAACTCGGGATCGACCTCGAAGGCCTCGTCGACTCGCTGCAGGAAGCCGCGGTATTCGCCACCGGCAACAGCGAGAGCAGCCTGGGCGGCGCCCTGGTGGTCACCGCCAATGGCGACAAGGCCAGCGAAGCCGTCGAACGCGCGGTGACTCTGGTGCGCGCCTTCCGCGTCGGCGGCGTCAGCGTGCTCGGCGGCAAGGCGAGCGGCTTCGCCGTACGCAGCGACGAACTCGGCCCCAAGCCACTGGTCGTCGCGACGGAGGAAGGGCGTGTGGCAATCGGCTACGGCGTTCCGCAGACGCTGCTCGGCCTTGCAGCGCCATCCGGCAAGACCCTCGCCGACAACCCTGCCTACAAGGAAGCGGTGTCGGCTCTGGGCGGCACGCCGATCAGTGGCTTCGCGGACGGCCGCGCCGCCCTGCGCCTCGCCGACCAACTCGTCCCGAATTCCGACGAGGGCTTCCAGGAAGCGAAGAAGTACCTCAAGAACATCGCCTTCATCGGGATCGGCGCCGGTACGCAGAACGACCTGGCCACCGCCAAGGTCATCGTCGGCCTCAAGTAGTCAAGTCTTCAGGCTGAGCTGCCGTCGCTCGCGCACGAGGGCGAAGGGGTCGTCTTTCGTTTTCGGTGGCCGAGCCGCGCGAATCTCTCTCCACTTTTCACGCGCGGCCTCACCGGCGAGGTAGTAGCGTGCGCGCCGCTCTCCAACCGGCTCGAGCAATCCCACGCTCACCATCGACATCAGATCGCGGGACGCCGTCTGCTCGCTGATCTCCTCGCCCGCAACTGCCTCCACAGAGGATTGGTAGCTGGCCCTGCGGATGCGCAAGCCGTAGGCAGAATCCATGATCGCTGCCGCGCAGCGTTCGGGAAGTTTGTTGCCTTCTGCCAGGGAGACGCAGGCATTCCAGAGCTGCTCGATCTCCTCCCGACGACGCAGCATCGTGCGTATCTGCATGTGGTGAGCACGCAGGCAAAATCGAATCCATGGGCGTGCATCTCGCTCCGGATGCCAGGAGCCTGCACCGACGTCGGTGAGCACCTGGTAATAGGCCTCGGTGTTACGACCGAGGAACTCCTCGATGCTGGAGAAGACCGGAGCTAATACCCGATCGCGCGCCAGGAGCAGAGTTTGCAGGCAGCGGCCCATGCGACCGTTGCTGTCGCTGAACGGGTGAATCAGAACGAGGTTCAGATGGGCCATCGCGGCCTTGACGAGCACTGGCCCCGCGTCGCGTTTGAGGTCGAGCAACATCGCCGCGATCAACTCTGGGATTTCCTCGCTCGCAGGTCCCTGGTAGACGATCTCCCCGCTTTCGTCGTTGCGTACGTAGATATCGCCGGGACGCCACTGTCCAGGGTTCTTCGCGAGGTCGTACTTGATCATCATGAAGTGCAGGCTCTTGAGCAGGCCCTCGTCGACCTCGAGCCGTTCGTCGCCGGCGATCTGCAGGACATAGGTCATCGCGTCGCGATAGCCGGCCAGTGCGTGCTGGGTCTCCTCGTCAGCTCCCAGCGTCGGCTCGCCCTCCACGGCTGCCACGACGTCGTCGAGAGAGGCGTTGTATCCCTCGATGCTGTTGGACCCCTGCACGGCCCGTGCAAAGGACATGCGGCGCAGCGTTCCGCCCCATCGTCGCGGCTCGGCGACGCGGTCCCGTAGGCGCCCCCGCTCGGTCGCGAGCAGGTCGAGGACATCGTTCTCGTCCTCGCGGAGCTCGGGGGTCCCGAAGATCATGACATTTAGAAAATATCATAGTCTCGTAATCCGTGACATTTTGTAACTATCAATTCATCATCTGCCCCAATTGCAGGCATATTCCGACTTGCCGCAGCCGATTTTCCGAGTCGACGGGACGACAGGGCTAGGCTCTCGCCAGTGGAGCCCTGGCTGCAGCCGCTGTACGACGCCGCAGGCATGCGGGCGATAGATCGCTGGGCGATCGAGGAGATCGGGGTTCCCTCGCTGGAGTTGATGGAGAACGCTGGCAGGGCGGTGGGCGAGGCCGTTGCCGAGGTGGCGCTGGAGGGTCCGGTGCGAGTCGTCTGCGGCAAGGGCAACAACGCCGGCGACGGCCTGGTCGCGGCTCGGCACCTGGCGGAGATGGGCTATGAGGTCGAGGCGCTGCTGCTCTGGCCAGCCGGCGAGCTGAGCGGCGACGCGGCGGCCAACCTGGAGCGCTTCGCGGCGGCGGAGGCCGGCGAGGACATCGCTGCCCGACTGGCCGACTCCGGCGCCGTTGTCGATGCGATCTTCGGCACCGGCTTTGCCGGCGAGCCGCGGCAGCCGGCACGCTCGGCGATCGAGGCGATCGGCGCCTGTGGGGCGCCGGTCGTCGCCTGCGACGTCGCCTCGGGTGTCGACGCGTCCAGCGGTGAGGTGGGGGGAACGGCTGTCGAGGCCGACGTCACCGTCAGCTTCCACGCCGCAAAGGTCGGCCACCTCGTCGCTCCCGGCAAGTGGCGCACCGGCCGGCTGCGGGTCGCGCCGATCGGCATCCCGGCGGGGGAGCCGGGCCAGCCGGTGGCCGGCACGATCGAGCCCGCGGTGCTCGAGCTGGCGCCGCGGCGCGGTCCCCGGTCGACCAAGTTCAGCTCCGGCCAGGTGGCGATCGCCGGCGCCTCGCGCGGGCTGACCGGCGCTGTGCAGATGTCCTCGCGGGCGGCGATCAGGGCCGGTGCCGGCTACGCGACCGTCGCCGTGCCCGCCGACCTCGAGCCGATCTTCGAGCAGGGCCAGCCGGAGGTGATGTCGGTCGGCTGCCCGGGCGGCGACGGCTATCTCGCGCCCGCTTCGCTGAAGCCCCTGCTGCGGGTCTTCGAGCGCGCCGCCGCCGGCGTGCTCGGACCGGGTCTTGGCCGCGACCCCGGCTCGGTCGAGCTGGCGCGCGCGGCGCTCTCGCAGATCGCCGCGCCGCTCGTCCTCGACGCCGACGGGCTCAACGCCTTCGCCGGCGAGTTGCCGCGGATCGCCGCTCGCGAGGCGCCAACCGTGCTGACCCCGCACGCCGGCGAGCTCGGCCGCCTGCTCGGTCGCTCCGCGGAGGAGGTCGGCACCCACCGGCTCTCCTCCGCCCGCGAGGCGGCCCGCGAGGCTGAGGCGATTGTCGTCCTCAAGGGCGACGACACGATCGTCACCGACGGCGAGCGGGTGGCGGTCAACGCGCTTTCGGCGCCGGCGCTCGCCACGGCTGGCACCGGCGACGTCCTCTCCGGGATCGTCGCGGCGCTGCTCGCCCGCGGCCTCGAGCCATTCGCGGCCACCTGCGCCGGGGTGCTCGTCCACGCCCGCGCCGCCCGCGCCGCTGCCACCCGGATCGGCGCCGCCGAGTCGGTGATCGCCAGCGACGTGATCGAGTCGATTCCGGCGGGGATGTCCCCCCGCGCGCCCGTCGAATAGGCTCGCCAAGATGAAGACCGCCGCCGAGATCATGGACGCCGAGGTGCCGGCCGTCTCGCCCGATGCAGACGCTCGCAACGCGATCGAGCTGCTCGCGCGCACCGACAAGGGCGCGATCCCGGTCGTCGACGAGGAACGCCACGTGATCGGCATCGTCAGCGAGTCCGACCTGGTGCTCGGCGACGAGGAAGCGGACCTGCACCTGCCGCACTACTTCAACATCATGGGCGGGGTCGTCTTCGTCGGCTCGATGAAGGGCTTCGAGGAGCGCCTCGAGAAGGCCTTCGCGACCAAGGTCGCCGAGCTGATGAGCGCCGACCCGGTCGTCGCCCGCGTCGACGACGACGCCGAGACGGTCGCGAAGACGATCGCCGAAACGCACCACAACCACCTGCCCGTGGTCGACGGCGAAGGCCGCCTCGCCGGTCTGGTCTCGCGGGCCGACGCGCTCGCCGCGCTCGTCGAGTAGTGGCGCGGGCGGTCGCCCGGATCGACCTCGGCGCGGTGCGCGACAACTGCGCGCGGTTGAAGGCCGAGCTGGGGGAGGAGGCGGAGCTCTGCGCCGTCGTCAAGGCCGACGGTTACGGTCACGGCGCGGACGCCTGTGCCGAGGCGGTGCTTGCCGGCGGCGCGACGAGGCTCGCGGTGGCGACGGCGAGCGAGGCGGAGCCGATCGGCAGGCGCCTCGCCCACGTGCCCCTGTTGACGATGGGGGCCCTCAGCCCCGTCGAGCTGGACACGGCGCTGGCGGCGGGCTCGGAGGTCGCTGTCTGGCGTGGCGGCTTCCTCGACCTCGTCGCCGCTCGGGCCCGCGCTCAGGGCCGCCCCGCTCGCGTACACGTCAAGCACGACAGCGGCATGGGGAGGCTCGGCAACCGCGATCCGGCCGAGGTGCTGGCCCTGCTGCGCGCCTGCGCCGAGAGTCCGGACCTCGAGCCGGCCGGCGTCTGGACTCACCTGGCGACCGCCGACGAGCCGGATTCGGCTTACTTTGAGGAGCAGCTCGACCGCTTCGGCGAGGTGGCCGCCGCGGCGCGGGCCGAGCTGCCGGGAATAACGGTCCATGCGGCCAACAGCGCCGCCGTCTTCCGCGACCGCCGCTCGCACTTCGACATGGTCCGCTGCGGGGTCGCCGTCTACGGGCTCGACCCCTTCCAGGGAGATCCGGCCGAGCGCGGCCTGCGGCCGGCGCTCGCGCTGCACTCCTACGTCGCCGACGTGAAGCGCTTTGCCGCCGGAGACAGTGCGGGCTACGGCCGCACCTGGCGGGCGGAGCGCCCGACCTGCGTCGGCGTGCTGCCGCTCGGCTATGGCGATGGGGTGCGGCGCGGCCTCTCCAACAACGCCGAGGTGCTGGTCGGCGGTCGCCGCTACCCGCTGGTCGGCACGGTCTCGATGGACAACGTGACGATCGACCTCGGCCCGGAGACGAGCGTCGAGCCGGGCGCCGAGGCGGTTTTGATCGGCTCCCAGGGGGCTGAGGAGATCCGTGCCGAGGAGGTTGCCGCCCGCCTCGGCACGATCAACTACGAGGTCACCTGCGGCATCTCGGCGCGGGTGCCGAGGGTCGAGGCGTGAGCATCGGCGAGCGCCTCGCCGCCGCGCCGATCGTCGGCTTGGCACGGCGCGCGCTCGGCGATGCTCAGGTCTGGATCGTCGGCGGGGCGGTGCGCGACGCCGCGCTCGGGCGCGAGGTCACCGATCTCGACCTGGCCCTGGTCGGCGACCCGGCGGCGGCGGCGAAAGCCGTCGCGCGCGAGGGGGGCGGCCACGCCTTCGAGCTCTCGGCCGAGTTTGCGACCTGGCGGGCGGTTGCCTCCGACGGAGCCTGGCAGCTCGACGCCACGGCGCTTCGCGGCGAGACGATCGAGGTCGACCTCGGGGCGCGCGACTTCACGCTCGGAGCCGTCGCCGTGCCGCTCGCCGGTGGCGATCCGATCGACCCGTTCGGGGGGTTGGCCGACCTCGGTCGTCGCCAACTGCGGGTCGTCGGCGAGGGCAGCTTCGCTGCCGATCCGCTGCGGCTGCTGCGCGCTGCCCGCCTCGCCGCCAACCTCGCCCTCGAAGTCGAGCCCGAGACCGCCGCCCTCGCCCGGCGCGAAGCGGCGCGCGCTGCCGAGCCGGCTGGCGAGCGCCAGCTCGCCGAGCTGCGGCAGCTACTCGGCGGCCCGGACCCGCTGCGCGGCGTCGGGCTGCTCGACGACCTCGGCCTGACCGCGGTCGTGCTGCCCGAGCTGGAGGCGTTGCGCGGCGTCGAGCAGGGACCCAACCATCATCTGGACGTGTACGGGCACACCCTGGCGGTGCTCGAGCGCGCGCTCGAGGTCGAGCGCGAGCTGGACCGCTTCGCCGGCGAGCGCGCGGCCGATGCGCGGGCGCTCCTAGACGCGCCGCTGGCCGACGAGATGAGCCATGGCACGGCGCTGCGCTTCGGCGCCCTGCTGCACGACATCGGCAAGCCCGCGACCCGCGGCGAGCGCGACGGCTACGTCACCTTCATCGGCCATGACAGCGTCGGGGCGGAGATCGTCGCCGGCATCTGCACTCGCCTGCGGGCGAGCCGCCGGCTCACCGCTCACCTGCGCGCCCTCACCCTGCACCACCTGCGGCTCGGCTTCATGGTCCACGAGGCGCCGCTGCCGGCGCGCCGTGTCCACGAGTACCTGCGCGCCACTGAGCCGGTCGCCGCCGACGTCACCCTGCTCACCGTCGCCGACCGGCTGTCGGCGCGAGGCAGCGGCCCCTTTGCGACGGAGGAGGCGATCGAGGCCCACCTGCGCCTCGCCCGCGAGATGCTCGCCGCCGCCCTCGACTGGCGTCGCGACGGCCCGCCGCAGCCGCTGCTGCGTGGCGACGAGCTGGCGGCCGAGCTCGGCATCGAAACGGGGCCGCAGGTGGGCGAGCTGCTCGGCGAGCTGGAGGCCGCCCAGTACGCCGGCGAGATCGCGAGCCGCGAGGATGCGGTTGCCCTGGCACGCCGCTTGCGCGGCTGATCCGGGGTTCGGATACGCTCCTCGCCGCATGGGCAAAGAGGAGAAGATCGAGATGGAGGGCGAGATCACCGAGGCCCTCCCGAACACGATGTTCCGCGTCAAGCTCGACAACGACCACGAGGTTCTCGGCCACATCTCCGGCAAGATGCGCCGCCATTACATCCGCATCCTGCCCGGCGACCGGGTGAAGATCGAGCTCTCGCCTTACGACCTCGACAGAGGTCGGATCACGTACCGGTACAAATAGTCGCCCTCAGGCGGCGGTTCGGCGCATCTCACGCAGGGCGAGGGCGCCGAGGAGGATCAGGAGTGCGGCGATGGCGAGCAGGCCCGGCCAGGTCTCGGCCCAGGTCACCGAGCCGACGAAGCCCTGGCGGGTCGCGTCGACCACCTGGGTCACCGGGTTCAGCCGGGCGATGTCGTGGAGCCAGCCCTGCAGCAGCGCCAGCGGCGCGTAGGCGGGGGTGAGGAAGATCAGCGCCAGCATCCCGGCCTGCATCAGCGGCGCCGCCGACTGGCTCTTGAAGCGCAGGGCGAGCATCGAGCCCCAGCAGGCGGCGACGGCGGCCATCGCGGCGACCATGAAGAAGGCGACGAGGAGCCCGCCGAGGCCGGGGAAGTCGGCGCCGAGCAGGAGCGCGACGATGAATACGGACGTCGCCGGGATCAGCGCCCGGGCGCTGGCGGCGAGCACCGTGCCGGCCAGCAGAACCCAGCGCGGCGCCGGCGAGACGAGCAGCCGGTCGACCCAGCCCTGTTCGTAGTCGCGGGCGAGGTTTACCCCGGCGGCCGCGCCGGTGAAGCCGGCGCCCTGCAGCATGCTGACGGGGACGATGAAGCTCTCGTAATTGCCCGTGGTGAAGCCGTTCAGCTGAGTCAGCGCGCCGAAGACCCCGTTCAGCCCGAGAAAGAAGATGGTCGGGGCCAGCACCCCGGGAATCGCCGCTCCCGGCACGCGAAGCAGCTCGTTGCGCGCCCGCGCCATCAGCGCCGCGATCGTCGCGAGGTTCGCGCGCCAGCTCGGCGGTGCGGCTGCGGCTTCCATCAGCCGACCCGCAGTCGGTGGCGCAGGGCGCGGGCGCTGAGTGCCAGCCCGAGCGCGACGATGCCGGCGATCGCCAGCACCGCGTAGAGGGTGTCGGCAGGGTCGATGCCGGCGATGATCGGCTCGCGGATCCCTTCGACGATGAAGCTCAGCGGGTTGTATTCGGCGATCGCCTTCGCCGGCTGGATCATCAGCCCAACCGGGAAGAAGGCGGAGGAGAGGAAGAGGACGACGAGAACCAGCGGGAAGAAGCCCTGGACGACGCTGGCGCTGCCGGTGCGCAGGGCGATCGCCGCGCCGATTCCGCCGACCGCCATCGCCGCCGAGGTGACCAGGACGATCGCGATCAGCACTCCGGCGACGCCGGCCTCGATGTGCGCGCCAAAGACGAGGCCGATCGCGAGGAACCAGAGCGAGGCGAAGAGGCCCAGCGCCGCGGTCCCGACCAGTCGCCCGAGGACGATCGTGAAGCGCGAGATCGGCGCTGCGAAGAGGCGGTCGGTGAAGCCCATCTCGATGTCGACGGCGAGGGCGATGCCGCCGCTGTTGCCGGCGAGCATCAGGGACTGCATCATCGCCCCGGCGAGCATGAACTGCAGGAAGCTTTGAACGGGCGGGAAGCCGGGCAGGTTGACGGCGCCTCCCGCGCCGCCGGTCTGGACCGCCAGCAGCAGGGTGGGGAAGACCAGGATCGGCGCCATCAGCTGCGGGCGGCGAAAGGTCTGGCGGATCGAGCGCATGCCGAGCGCCCGCACGACTCGGGCGTTTACTACGAGCCCGCTCATGCCTCGACTGCCTCCTCGTCGCCATTCTCCTCATGCTCGAGGTGGTAGCCGGTCTTGGCGACGAAGACGTCGTCGAGGGTGGGGTGGACCAGCTCCAGCGAGGCGACCTCGATCCCGGCCTCGTCGAGCGCCCGGACCACGCGCGGGATGTCGCCGGCTCCGTTCTCGACCTCGACCAGGAGCGTTTTGCCGTCGACCGGCGGCAGCAGCGGGCCGATGCGGCCGCAGATCTCCTCCGCCTCGGCGATAGAGCCCTCCTCGAGCTGCAGGCGGAGGTGGGGGTGGCCGAGTTCGGCTTTGAGCGAGCCCGGGGTGCCCTCTGCGACAAGCCGGCCGCTGTCGATGATGCCGACGTTGTCGGCCAGCTGGTCGGCCTCCTCCAGATACTGAGTCGTGAGGAAGACCGTCGTTCCCTCGTCGTTCAGAGCCCGCACCTCCTCCCAGATCGTTTTGCGGCTGACCGGGTCGAGGCCGGTGGTCGGCTCGTCGAGGAAGAGGACGCGCGGCTCGTGGACGAGGGCCGCGGCCAGATCGAGCCGCCGCTGCATGCCCCCCGAGTAGGTGCCGACGCGCCGGTCCGCCGCGTCCGCCAGGTCGACACGCACCAGCAGATCGTCGGCCCGGCGCTTGCCCTCGGCGCTGGGCAGGCCCTGCAGGGTGGCCTGCAGGCGGATCAGCTCGCGGCCGGTCATCAGCGGGTCGAGCGCCGCCTCCTGCAGGGCGACGCCGATCGAGGCCCGGACCGCCCGCGCCTCGCCGACGACGTCGTGACCGGCGACAACCGCGCGGCCGCCGGTCGGCAGCAGCAGCGTGGTCAGCATTCGCACCGTGGTCGTCTTGCCGGCGCCGTTGGGGCCGAGGAAGCCGTAGATCTCGCCCTCGCCGACCTCGAGGTCGACCCCTTGGACGGCCAGCACGTCGTCGAAGGCGCGCTGCAGGTTCTCGACGACGATCGCCGCCGCCATCAAGCGCTTGCGGGCTCGGCCTCGGCGAGCGGCGGCCGCGCCTCGACCCAGCGGCGCCCGTTGGCTCGCTCCAGCGCCTCGGCGGCGTCGAGCAGGAGCTCGTCGCGACCCCAGGCCGCCTGGAGCTGAAGGGCGATCGGCAGGCCGTCCGAGCTGAGTCCGACCGGGACGCTGATCGCCGGCACGCCGGTCAGGTTGGCGAGCCCGGCGCCGCGCACGTTCGCTTGGTCGGCGGTGAGGGTGCCGGAGGGCAGCTCGACCAGCGGCTCCTCGAGCGGCGGCGCCGGCGCGGGCACGGTCGGCCAGGCGAGCACGTCGACCTCCTCGTGGAGCGCGGCGAGGCGGCGCCGCATCAGCGTCCGCACGCGGCCGGCCTGGACGGTGGCCGCGGCCGGCAGCAGCATCCTGTACTTCAGCGTGCCACGGGCGATCGGGCTCAGCTCCGGGCTCATCTCGTTGAGCCGCTGCGGCGTCGCGTGGCTGAGGCTCTCGCCGTTGATCACGATGATCGCCGCCACGGCCGAGAGCTCGAGGTCGGGCAACGAGACCTCGAGCACCTTGCCGCCGGTCGCGCCGCGCAGCGCCTCGATCGCCGCCGTGCAGGCCTCGCCAACCTCCGGCGTCACGTCTTCGGAGACGGCATCGCGGACGATGCCGATGCGCAGGCCGGCGGCGTCGCCTGCACCCAGCTCCTCCCCGAACAACACCGATCCCAGCAGCCGGCAGTCGGCGGCGTCGGCGCAGAGCGGGCCGGAGACGATCGTCGTCGTGATCGGCGCCATGTGGTGCCCGGCCATCGCCGCGCGACCGAAGGTCGGCTTGAGGCCCGTGAGGCCGCAGTAGGCGGCCGGGAAGCGGACCGAGCCGACGCCGTCGGCGCCGACCGCGCCGGCGACGAGGCCGGCGGCGACGGAGGCCCCGGGGCCACTCGAGGAGCCGCCCGGGCAGCGAGCGGTGTCCCAGGGGTTGTGGCAGGCGCCGTAGTAGGAGACGTTGCCGGTGCTGCCGGCGCCCAGCTCGTGCATGTTGCCAACCCCGACGACGACCGCGCCGGAGTCGCGCAGGGCGCGGTAGGGCCCCGACTCGCCAGGCGCGGTCGGCGCCATCAGCTCAGCCGCGCCGAAGCGCTGCGCGCGCCAGGGCAGCGGCCACTCGTCCTTGAGGACGATCGGCACGCCGTGCAGCGGTCCGCTCGGCGCGGCGGCGAGCATCTCGCGCGAGCGCTCGGGGAAGGTCTCAACCACCGCGTTGAGGGCGGGGTTGCGCTCCTCGATCCGGGTCAGCGCCGCCTCGAGCAGCTCCGCCGGGTCGGCCTCCCCGGCGGCGATCGCGGCCGCCTGGCCGCGCAGGGTGAGGTCGAGCGGGTTCACTGCGGTGCCTGCGAGAGGTCCGGGAAGCGCTCTGGCTCGACGTCGCCCATGTCGAGCGCCAGCAGCTCGAGGATCGGTGGCCAGAAGAAGCCGTGCACCGCATTCATCACGGCCATGTCGACCTCGTCGGCCTCGATCTCCATCGAAGCGAGCCCAGCCGGGATGAAATCGTCTGGCGCCGCGGCCTCCATTGCGCCGGCAACCCTACCTGGCCGCGATCGTGCACCGGAGGCGGAGGAGCGCGGCGCGGCGCGGCGAACGAGAGAATCGGAGCCGCAACCCCAGTCCCGGAGCCGGGTTGCAGCTTGAGATCTTGCTCGGAGCAGCCAAAAACCGCACCCCTCGCAGCCGCGCCCTCGTCGCGGCGGGCTTCGCCTGTGCCCTCGGCCTGCTGGTCGCTGCGGCCTGGCCCGGCGCCGCCGACTCGGCCCCCTCGCCGGTGGTCGTCCTCGGCCAGGCCGACGAAACGCCGCCGCCCTCCTGTCCGGGGAAGATCGTCAACAACGTCGAGGTGATCCCCTGCCGTGTGGAGGGCCACGTGACGGGCTTCCAGGCGATCGCCGGCGGCGTCCCGCGGCCCTATGAGGTCCCCTTCGACGGCAAGGTCGTCGCCTGGTCGATCACCCTTGCCCGGCCTTCGCGCGCGGACAGCAAAACGACCACCAACGAGGTCGGCTTCTTCAACGAATTCCTCGGCACCCCCTCGCAGGCGCGGATCGGCGTCCTGCGGCCGGTCGAAGACTCGAACCCGCCCAAATACACGCTCGTCCGCCAGAGCCCGCTGGAGGTGCTCAACCCCTACTTCGGCAGCACCCCGATCTTCGCCCTCGATCACCCGCTCTCCGTCCTCCAGGGCCAGGTCGTGGCGCTGACGATCCCCACCTGGGCGCCGATGTTCGCCTTCAACGTCGCCGACGAAAACACCTGGCGTGGCAGCCGCCTGCCTGAACACTGCTCCTCCAAGGAGGACATCCAGGGCGGCCACCCCCAGCAGGGCGTCGGCAAAACCAAGACCTACGGCTGCTACTACTCGAACGCCCGCCTGCTCTACACGGCAACTGTCGTCAAAGCGCCGTAGCTGCGATAAGTACACGGTTCGCGACGGACAATTGACATTCGTCGCGCCACACGCGCGTCGGCCTCGGTCAGCGTTGGGGCATGCGAGCGACCATCCCGTGGCTGATAGTTCTTGCGGTGTTGCCACGCGTTGAAGATCCGTGGCCGGACAAAATTGGGGTCGAACTCCCCTTCGCAACGGCCGCTATCGGAAGCGTCCTGGCTGGCGTTGCCTTTTCTCTGACCACCCAAGAGAAGCGGGAGCGCGCGATCAAGCTGGGCGGGCTCTTCGGTTTCTGCGCCGGGAGTGCTTTCTTCGTCGTTTCGCTGCTGGTTCAGTTAGTCTCTGATGCATGAGACATATTGTCCGAGAAGATCCGATGACCTGGGCAATTGTTTGCTTGGTCGCAGCGGTCGTGGCAGAAAAAACAGGCCCCGATGCGGGAGCCATCTATCTGGTTGCTTTGGGTGTGGCGGCGATTGCCCTTGTGCTCATCCTCGTCCCTGGTCTGAGGTGGTCTGGCCAAGCAGGCCGAGGACGCAGGGAGCGAGGTGAGGGGAGCGCACACTAGTGCGTGGTCCGAACCGAGCGACCGAGGACGCTGGTATGCGCTGGACAGACCGCCTCAGAGCGCTTCTTGGCGCAGGCCGCAATACGGGCAGTCGCTGACGTCCAGGCCGATCAGCTGGTCGCAGCGACGGCAGGCGCGCAGGTTCTCGGGGCTGCGCGGCAGGGAGGATGCGGAGGGGGCGAGCGGCAGGGCCATCGCCACCGGCACCATCTCCTCGCCGGTCTCGCGGTCGAGGTAGACCTCGCCCGGCTCGGCGTAGGCGAGCGCCTCGCGGCCCGAGGCCGGAGCGCGCATCCGGTAGAGCTGCTTCGAGTTCACGGCGGCGAAGACTAATAGCTTGCGCGGAACCGATGCGCGTACTCCTCTTCCACGGCTACATGCTGCGCGGTACCGGCAGCAACATCTACAGCGCCAACCTGGCCCGCGCCCTGGCCGGCCTCGGCCACGAGGTCCACCTCCTCTGCCAGGACCGCCAGATCCGCATCGAGGGCGTCGAGATCCACAATCCCGACATCCATGGCCTGCTGCCGGTCTACGTCAAAGACCCCTACGAGGGCTTCGAGGTCAAGGCCTTCCCCGAGCTGGGCGACGAGGAGCTCGACCGCTATATAGCCGCCAACGTCGCCGCGGTGCGCGAGGTCGCCGACGCCACCGGCGGGTTCGACGCCGCCCTCGCCGGCCATCTGGTGATGGGCCCGGCGATCCTCGCCCGCGCTGGGATCGGCGAGTTCGCGGCGAAGATCCATGGCTCGGCCCTCGAGTACACGGTCAAACCGCATCCGCGGTTCCTGCCGTATGCCGAAGAGGGGATGCGCGCCGCCAGGTGCGTGTTGGTCGGTTCCAGGCATACCGCCGAGTCGCTCTGGGCGGCGCTCCCGGACGTCGAGGGGCTGCGCGAGAAGACGCGTCTCGGTCCCCCCGGCGTAGACACGGAGGCGTTCCGGCCGCGGGTCCTGTCGCGGGGTTGGGCACCCCTCCCTCGCCGGGAGGGGTGCCCAACCCCGCACCACCTGCGGCGGGTGGTTTTCGTGGGAAAGCTGATCGTCTCCAAGGGGGTTGACCTCCTTCTGGCTGCGTGGCCGCTGGTCAAGATCGAGCATCCAGATGTGAGGCTGCAGATTGCTGGATACGGGGAGTACGAGCCAGGCTTGCGCAGGTTGCTGACTGCTCTCGACGGTGGCGACTTGGACGATGCGCGCGAGGTCGCCGAGCTGGGCCGGGGGCTCGAGGGCGGGATGGAGGAGCCGTTGCCGATTCTCAGTGCGTTTCTGGCGGAGCCGCCGAAGGGCTATGCGGAAGCTGTAAAGGGGACGGCCTCCTCGGTCGATTTCATCGGCCGCCTGGAGCACGACGAGGTTGCCGAGCTGCTGCCCGATGCCGAGGCGCTGGTGATGCCGAGCACGTTTCCGGAGGCGTTCGGGATGGTCGCGGCGGAGGCGGCTGCCTGCGGGGTGCTGCCGGTCTCGGCGGGGCACTCGGGGATGCGGGAGGTCTCGCGGCAGCTGGCGGCGGCGTTGCCCGTCGCAGCCGCCGATCTCGTCTCTTTTCCGGTCGAGATCGGGGCCGTGGGGGCAATTGCCGACCGGCTGAATCGCTGGCTGGAGCTGCCAGCGGACGAGCGTGGGGCGGTCCGCGAGGCGCTGGTCGAGACTGCCCGGCGGCTCTGGAGCTGGGAGGGGGTGGCGCGGGGCGTCATCGCCGCATCGCGGGGCGACCTTGACCGTCTGCCGGATGCATAGAATGCGCCCCCGCCGATGATGGGCCGCCTGCCGATAGCGAAGATGCTCGCCGTCACCGTCGCCCTGACGGCGGCGATCTCGGCGGTGATGCTGTCGATCAACTGGGACGGGGAGCAGGCCTCGACGGCGGCGCCGAAGATCGACGACCTGCTCAACGTGATGATCGTCCTCTCGGCCTTCGTTTTCTCGCTGGTTATGGTGATGCTCTTCTACGCCCTTTGGAAATTCAAAGCCAAACCGGGCGACGAGTCCGACGGCGAGCCGATCCACGGCAACACCCGGCTCGAGGTGGCCTGGACGCTGATCCCGACGATCATCGTCCTCTTCGGCGCCGGCTACAGCTGGGCGGTCTTGAACGACATCGAAGAAAAGGCCGACAACCCGCTCACCGTCGACGTCTTCTCCCAGCAGTTCGCCTGGAGCTTCGGTTATCCCGGCAAAGGCAACGTCTGGTCGCAGGGCGAGCTGCACGTGCCGGTCAATCGCCAGGTTCAGTTCAAAATGCATGCCCAGGACGTGATCCACTCTTTCTGGGTCCCGGAGTGGCGGGTCAAGAAAGACAACGTGCCCGGGATCACGACGACGGCGACTGTGACGCCCGACAAGGTCGGCACCTACCAGCTGATCTGTACCGAGCTGTGCGGTCTCGGCCACGCGACGATGCGGGCCGAGGTCGTGGTCGAGACCTCGGCGCAATTCCGCAAATGGGTCGGCGGCCTGAAGGAAAAGGTGCCTCCCGACTTCCTGGAGTCGATCCGCGAGGACACGGAAACCAACCCGCTGCCCGTCGGCGCCGGCGGGGCATAATGGAGGGCAGGGACTGATGGTGGCAGCGATCAAGCGACCGGGATGGATTCGAGGCCTGCTCGGTGCCGTGGCGGCGGCGGCCTTCGGCGTCGGCCTCGTTGTCGTCCTGCGCGATATCTCCGGCCTGCCCATCTGGCAGACCGAGCAGACCGGCTACCCGCACGTCGTCGTGCCGCTGGTCACCGGCCCGCTCGGCTTCCTCGCCGGCTTCGGCTGCTTCGACTACTGGCTGCGCTGGGCGGCCGGCATGCCGACGATCCCCGAGGACCACTCCCAGCACGGTGCCAAGAGCTGGCGCGACTACTTCCGCTTCAACACCGACCACAAGGTGATCGGCATCCAGTACATCTGCACGACCTTCTTCTTTTTCTTCGTGGGCGGCCTGATGGCGATGCTGATCCGGGCCGAGCTGGCGCAGCCGGGCACGCAGATCGTCGACGGCGCCACCTACAACAGCCTCTTCTCGACCCACGCGGTGCTGATGATCTTCGTCTTCGTCATCCCAGTCTTCGCCGGCATCGCCAACTACGTGCTGCCGCTGATGATCGGCGCGCCGGACATGGCCTTCCCGCGCCTCAACGCGCTCAGCTTTTGGATGCTGCCGCTCGCCGGCCTGCTCTTCATCGGCAGCTTCCTCGCCCCGGGCGGCGCCTTCGACGCTGGCTGGACCGGCTACGCGCCGCTCTCCACGGGGGCGCCGCTAGGTCAGTCGTTCTTCAACCTTGGGGTGCAGTTCGCCGGCGCCTCGTCGATCGCCACGGCGCTCAACTTCCTGGTGACGATCATCACCATGCGCGCGCCCGGCATGACCTTCTGGCGGATGCCGCTGCTGGTCTGGGCGAACCTCTCGACCTCGCTGCTGGTCGTCGCCGCGACGCCCTTCATCGCCGGCGCCCAGTTCATGGTCCTCTTCGACCGCGTGCTGCACACCCAGTTCTTCCAGTTCGCCGGCGGTGGCGACGTGATCAGCTACCAGCACATCTTCTGGTTCTACTCGCACCCGGCCGTCTACATCATGATGCTGCCCGGATTCGGGATCATCTCCGAGGTCATCTCGACCCATGCCCGCAAGCCGATCTTCGGCTACCGGCTGATGGCCCTGGCGCTGATCGGGATCGTCGTCCTCAGCTACTCCGTCTGGGCGCACCACATGTTCGTCGCCGGCATGTTCAGCTGGCTGCGCGTGCCGATGATGATCACCACGCTTTTGATCGCCGTGCCGACCGGGATCAAGATCTTCTCCTGGCTGGGGACGCTCTACTTCGGCAAGATCCACACCTACTCGACGGCGATGCTCTTCGCGTTGGCCTTCATCGTCACCTTCACGATCGGCGGCATCAGCGGCGTCATGCTCGGCATGGTGCCGATCGACATCCACGTCTCCGACACCTACTTCATCGTTGCCCACATCCACTTCGTCCTCTTCGGCGGCTCTGTCTTCACGATCTTCGCCGGGATCTACCACTGGTTCCCGAAGATGACCGGGCGGATGTACGACGAGCGGCTGGGGCGCATCCACTTCTGGGGGACCCTGTCCGGCACCTGGGTCACCTTCATCCCGATGCATTGGGTCGGCATGGACGGGATGCCGCGCCGCGTCGCCGATTACGCCGCCCAGTTCGGCGAGTGGAACCTCTTGATCAGCTGCGGTGCCTTCATCCTCGGCGCCGTGCAGCTCGTCTTCCTCTACAACATGGTCGTCAGCTGGCGCTTCGGGCCGCGGGCGGAAGCCAACCCGTGGCGGGCGAAGACGATCGAGTGGCAGGTCTCGTCGCCGCCGCCGATCTTCAACTTCGACGAGATCCCGCGCGTGGTCGGCGGCCCGTACGAGTTCGGCGTGCCGGGCGCCCGGCACGCGATCATGGGCGGTGAGGGGGCCGAGGTTCGCGAGCCGCAGCCCACCGTGGCGGGGACGACGTGAGCGGCGCGTCCGAGCCACGCCCCTTGCTCGTCTTCCTCAACGAGGTCGCGGGCGGGCGCAAGCTGCTGCAGGCGGTCGCCGAGCGGGCCGAGAAGGTGCCGATCGTCGCCGTCGCCGCGCCGCAGAACCAGCCGGCGGTCGGCCAGCTGATCGACTCCGGCGAACTGTACGACGCGGCGCGGGCGCGGGTTGAGGTGACGATGTCGATCCTCTCCGAGTACGGGTTCGAGTCGATCGGCGAGGTGATGGACCGCGACCCGGCGCTGGCGCTGGACGACGCGGTTCGCGCCCACGACCCGGGCGAGGTGCTGCTCTCCTGCCTCTACGAGACGCGCTTCGGGATCACCCGCAAGGATCTGGTCGAGTGGGCCCGCGCCCGCTTCGAGCCAGAGACGACCGTTACCCACATCCCGGTGCGGATCGAGGACGACTCGGTGCGCTGGGACGTGATCCACACGCTGGTCGTGGCCACGCAGACGGTTGCCACGCCGGATCTCGTCAAGCGCTTGAAGGAACGCGCCGCCGAGCGCCCCCATCGCTACACGATCATCTGCCCGCGGGCCGAGGGCGTCTCCGAGCCGGAGATCGTCCGCGACCTCGCCGCGACGCTGGCCGAGCTGTACCGGGCCGACGTCGACGCCACCGGCCAGCCGATGAGCCCCGATCCCTTCCACGCGGTGCAGAACGCGATCCAGCACTACCGCATCGACGAGGTGCTGATCTCGACCTTCGCCGGCGAGGAGTCGCGCTGGCTCGACGAGGATCTGATCGGCCGCACCCGCGAGATCACCGAGAAGCCGGTCGAGCACCTCGAGGTGGGCCGGCCGGCCGAGGCGGTCGCCGCCGCCGTCGCCGAGGGGGAGGGGTCCTGATGGAGAGCGCGGCGGTCGCACTGGGCCACGCCCACGAGGAGCACCACGGCCCGCCCGAGGCCAACCAGAGCTCGCGAATCGACCGCCAGACGCTGGGGATCCTGCTTTTCATCGTCTCCGAGGTGATGCTCTTCGGGGCCTTCTTCGCCTCCTACTTCTTCCTGCGCGTAGTCGTCGACCCGCCGGTCTGGCCGCCGCATCCGTACGAGCTGCCGGTCGCCGTGGCGGGGATCAACACGGCGATCCTCGTCTCCTCGAGCTTCACGATCCACTACGCGCTGGAGTCGATCCGGCGCGGCAATCGCAAGGGCCTGAAACTGGGGCTGGTGCTGACCTGGATGCTCGGCGCCACCTTCCTCTTCATCCAGATCAACGAGTACGTCCACATCGGCTTCAGCGCCCGCGACCTCGCCTTCGGCTCGATCTTCTACGGGCTCACCGGCCTGCACGGCGCCCACGTCTTCGTCGGCCTGATGCTGCTCAGCTTCGCCACGATCCGCGCCTTCCGCGGCCACTTCGGCCCGAAGGCCGAGGATCATCTCGGGGTCGAGGTGCCGGGTATTTACTGGCACTTTGTCGACATTATGTGGCTGATCGTCTACACCGCGGTGTACATCCTCTGACGGCCGCGATAACCGGCGCATCTCGGGGTCCTCAGTCATCCTCCTCGGGTCACGCACCCCAGTGCGCTCCCCTCGTCGTCCTCCCTGCATCCCCCGACCTGCTTGGTTCTCGCGGCCGTCAGGGCGCGAAGCAAGCAAGCCGTCGGCGGTTCGAGATTTGAATTTAGGAAGATCGGGGCGGGGTAGTAAAACTGGCGCTATGCACAATCCGCTGAGGTCCGAGGCCGATGCATTTAGGTGGGTGGTGGTCATCGGGCTGGGGGCGATGTCGGTGATCGCCTTGACCTTGCTGACCAGGCCAGTGTTCGGGGTGGTCTGGGCGGCGGCGTTGATTGGGTTTGGGGTTGGGGTCGCCTATCGCAACTCGCGCGGGTCGCTGCCGCGCAGCGTCGAGCTGACGCGGGGCGGGGACGGCAAGCGTCGCCTGCTGGTGGTTGCCAACGAGACCGTCGGCGGCGAGGCGCTGCGGGAGGAGATTCGCAACCGCTGCCGCGGTGGCGAGGGCGAGGTGATGGTGGTTACGCCGGCCCTGACGGCTTCCCGGGCGGCGCACTGGGCGTCCGACCTCGATGAGGCGATCGAGCTGGCCCGCCAGCGGATGGAGCTTTCGCTGATCGAGCTGGAGGGGTTGGGCTTGAAGGCGAAGGGCGAGATCGGCGACTCCGATCCGAACGTGGCGATCGAGGACGCGCTGCGCGTCTTCCCCGCCGACGAGATCGTAATCTCCACCCATCCCCCCGAGCGCTCGCGCTGGCTGGAGCACGAAGTCGTCGAGCGGGCGCGCCGGGAGATCGACCTGCCGATCGCCCATGTGGTCGTCGACCTCGCAGCCGAGGGCGTCACGAAGAATTGACATAGGCGCCCGAGAAAAATGGCTTTCAGCGCGCCATGGCCGAAATGTCTTGTCTCAAGATATGCGACCATGGAGACGATGACCGTGAGGCAAAGTGGAAGCGACGATCGCATCGACAGCCTCGAGCGCAGGGTGGACGAAGGCTTCCGCTACGTCGACAAGCGCTTTGAGCAGGTGGATCGGCACTTCGAACAGGTCGACAAACGCTTCGAACAGGTCGACAAGCGATTTGAGCAGGTCGACAAGCGATTTGATCGCGTTGAGGCCGAGCTGCAGCTGCTGCACGCCGATATGCGCGGATTCCACCGCACGCTGACGGGATTCTGCATCGCGATGCTCACCGCATTCGCCGGCATGTTCGGCACGCTGCTCACCATCGCGCTGACTCAGCTCTGAGTGAGCGCCGGCGCTCGTCCCTCTCTGGGGGCGTCCGCCGGCCTCTCGGCGACATTGCGAGGCTCGAGGCGGCCCGCGGCGGCGACCGTCCAGAGCATCGCCAGCCAGGTGACGGTCGCGAGGGCGACGTGGACCCAGACCAGCTCGCCGGGCAGCTCGAGCCACCACTGGAGGCCCCCCACGACGCCCTGCAGGGCGAGCAGGGCGATCACGGCGGCGAGGGGCCCCAGGGCACGTCGGTCGCCGCCAGGGCGCCGCAGGAGCGCCCAGACGACGATCGTCGCGATGCCGAAGACCGTGGCAATCGCTGCGTGGCGCTGGACGACCCATTCCAGCGTCCCGCTCCCCTCGAACCTGAAGCGGTGGACGAGCTGACCCTCGTGGGCGCCGGCGTGCGGCCCGGAGGCGGTGGCGATCGTGCCAGCGAGGATCGTTAGTTGGCCGAAGGGAACCAAGGCGCGCATAGACCAGACGCCGAGCCGGTCGGAGGATCGCCGTCGCTCCCTGGGTTCGTAGCGCGAGCACCAGGCGAGGGCGAAGGCAGCGTCGAGCAGCAGCATCGAGAGGATGAAGTGGCTCATCACCAGGCCAGGGGCGAGGTGGAACTTGACGACCAGGGCGCCGAGGATCGCCTGGCATACGACCCCGAGCGGCAGCAGCGCGCCGAAGAAGGCGAGGTGCCAGCGGAAGGGTCGCCGGAACCAGGCAAGCACGCTGGCGGCGATCACGGCGATGCCGACGAAGCCGGTGAGGAGGCGATTGCCGTACTCGATGACGGCGTGGGTGTCGAGCGGTGGCACGGTGCCGCCGTAGCACTTGGGCCAGTCGGGGCAGCCGAGCCCCGAGCCGGTCAGGCGCACGCCGGCCCCGGTGAGGACGATCAGCGCGAGGGCGCCAAGGGCGACGAGCGTAACCTGGGCATAGCGCTGCGGGGAGATGTCGAGGCGGTCTCTGAGGCGGGCGCCCATCGTCCCGGGATGATGCCAGCGACGGCCTGGCGGCCGCCAGGCCTCAGGAGCCCTTTTGACCCTTGTCGCCGGAGCCGCCCTTGCCCTTGCCGGCCGGCGTGTTTTCGATCAGGTACTGGACCAGGTCTTCGAGTTCCTTGGGCGTGAGGACTTCGCCGAAGTTCTGCGGCATCACGTTCGCCGGGTAGCCGCTGACGATCTCCGCGTTCGGTTTGACGATCATCTCGGCGATCACCGCTTCGGAATCGCCGGGCGTGAGCGATTCGTCGAGGTTGGGGCCGGTCACGCCCCCGGAGTTGGCCGCAGCCAGCGTGTGGCAGCCGCCGCAGCCGTTGTTGGCGAAGACCTGGGCGCCGGGGCCGCCCGGAACCTTCGGCGGCGCCGCGCCCGGTACGCCGGCGTAGGTGCCGACATAGGCAGCGACGTCCTCGAGGTCCTGACCGGTGACGATGTCGGCGGGCATCGAGACGTTGGCGTCCTCGGTGCTGGGGCGCGGGAACTCGACCTGCCCCTTGACAACCCCTTCGATCGACGAACCGGTCTCCCCGGCGGCACGCGCGGCGGCGAAGGCGTCGTCTAGGCTCGGACCGACCTGCGCCGTGGTGCCGGCCTCCGCGAGCTGGTGACAGACGCCGCATTTCTGGACGAAGAGGACCCGGCCCCGCTGCACGTCGGCGGTGCTGGTGCCGCAGCCCGAGGCGGTCAGGGCGATCGCCAGCAGGGCGGCGAGGACGGGCAGGACGCGGAGCGGGCTGAGTCGTGGGCGCATGGGTATGGAAGGAGGCGAAGCGGGCAGCAGTCTATACGTCGGAGCCGTCCTCAAAGCACCTTGCCTCGTGCCTGTTGTCGGCTACGCTTGAGGCGATTCTCACTAACCCGCGAGCGCGAAGGAGGGGCAGCCGAATGCAGGTACGGGACGGGATGTCGGAGGTGGTTCTCAACGTCGGCCCCTCGCACACGCTGCGCGAGGCGGCGCAGAAGATGACCGAGAAGAAAGTCGGAGCAGCGATCGTCGCTGACGACGAGCAGCCTGGTCCCTGCATCGTCACCGAGCGCGACATCCTCAACTCGCTGGGGCGTGGCGAAGACCCCGACTTGGAGCGCGTCCGCGACCATATGAGCGAGGGGGTGGTCGCCGCCGACCCGGATTGGAGCCTCGAGCGCGCCGCCGCTGAGATGTCGAAGCGCGGTATCCGCCACCTGGTCGTCTTCGACGCAGGCGACATCGTCGGCATCCTCTCGATCCGCGACATCGTCCGGGTATGGACCAGCGACGGGGCCACTTCCGGGATGTCGCCGGACTGATCAGCCCTTGGGAGGGCTGATCGTTTCGACCGGCAGGACGGCGCCACGTACACGCTGCCTGCGGGGCAGGCGGAAGTATTCGGCGATGGCGCCGCGGACCATGCTGCGCAGGGCGGCGAGCATCACGACGATGCCGACGATCGAGTAGATCCAGCCGCGCACCATGAAGCCCTCGGCAAAGATGCCGCAGACGGCGAGCGCCGCCGCGAAGGCGAAGAAGGCGGGTGCCCAGGAGGGCCGCGGCGCGTAGATCAGCTCGCCAGGCTCGGGGATCTCGCGATGCTCGCTCATGAGGCGATGTAGAGCATGGCGGCGACGAAGCAGAGGGCGAAGACCGCCGCGACGATTCCGCCCGCCAGCAGGCCGGCAGCCATCTCGCGTCTCGCCGTCTCGCGATCCATCGCCGGGAAATCTAGTGAACCAGCCGGTCGAGCGGCATCGCCAGGAAGAGCAGCGCTAGGTAAGCCAGCGAGTAGAGGTAGGTGCGCAGCGCCCAGCGACGGTCGGCGCTGCGCAGCAGGCGCACGGCGCAGTAGATGAAGCCGGCGCCGAGCGCCATCGAGGCGACCAGGTACTCGACGCCGAAGCCGCCGGCGCAGAACGGCAGCTGCGTCACCGCGTAGAGCAGGATCGTGTAGAGCAGGATCTGGCGCCGCGTCTCGTCCTCGCCGCGGACCACCGGCAGCATCGGCACGCCGGCCCGCGCGTACTCGTCCTTCATCAGCAGCGAAAGCGCCCAGAAGTGCGGCGGCGTCCAGAAGAAGACGATCGCGAAGAGGTAGAAGGCGGTCCCACTGAGCCCGCCGGTGACCGCCGCCCAGGCGACCAGCGGCGGCACCGCGCCGGCGGCGCCGCCGATGACGATGTTCTGCGGCGTGGTCCGCTTCAGCCAGAGCGTGTAGACGAAGACGTAGCCGAAGAGGCCCGAGAGCGAGAGCGCCGCCGCCAGCGGGTTGACGGTCAGCGTCAGCAGCAGGAAGGAGCCGAGACCGAGCGCCGTGCCGAAGCCGATCGCCGCGGCGGCGGAGACCCGGCCGCTCGCCACCGGGCGATCGGCAGTGCGGGCCATCGTGCGGTCGATGTCGCGGTCGACGGCGTGGTTGATCGCACCGGCACCACCGGCCGACAGGGCGCCGCCGAGGCAGGTGAGGAAGACCAGGCCGAGCGAGGGGTCGCCGGCCACGTACATCGTCGTCGCCGTGGTGAAGAGCAGCAGCGACTGCACCTTCGGCTTGGTCAGCGTGATGTAGTCGCGCAGGGTCGCGAGCGCGGCTGGTCGCTGCTGCGATATGGCAGCCGTCTGGGCGCCGCTCATCCGGTCAGGCTACCGGCTGGGACTCGCGCGACGCCGCGGCCGATTTGGCACGGGCGGTGTGGCGGTCGATCGCCCTGCGGATATCGCGCAGCGGCTGCGGGCTGCGCACGTCGGGCAGCACGTCGAAGTTGTGCGGATCCGGCGGCGAGAGCGCGAACCACTCGAGCGAGTCGCCGCCCCAGGGATCGGGCCCGGCGACGCCGCCACCCTCGCGACTGAGGATCGCGTTGACGACCGTCATCAGGATTCCGGCGGCGAGCACGAAGGCGCCGATCGTGGCGATCAGGTTGTAGGCGTCGAGGCCTTCGCCGGCGAAGAACTTGTAGGCGTCGATCACCTGGCCCTCGAGGCCGCCGGCCAGGAAGAGCGGCCCGAAGGCGAGCAGCATGCCGACCGCCATCGTCCAGAAGGAGAAGCGGGCGAGCGTCTCGCCCATCGTCCGTCCGGTGAGCTTGGGGAACCACCAGTGCAGGGCGGCGAAGCCGCCGAAGACGGCGCCGCCGACCAGGGCGAAGTGCGTCGAGGCGGTGGCATCGGTGGTGTTCTTCAGCTGCCAAGCGGCGGCGACCATCGAGTGCGAGATCTCGGCGCCCAGGCCGATCGAGATCGAGGCCAGCGCCCCGACGGCGAAGAGAAGGGGGGCCCGCATCCGCAGCGTGCCGCCGACCAGCGTCGCGATCAGGTTGAAGAAGACGAGGCCGAAGGGCACGATCAGCGCCAGCGACATCAGCATCGCGAAGTACATCCAGCCGAGTCCGATCGGCGCGGTCAGCATGTTCTGCATCCAGGCCAGCGTCCCGAGCACGGCGATCGCGACCAGCGAGCCGATCGTCGCGTTGCGATTGAAGAGCGGCTTGCGGGCCATCGCCGGCACGATTTCGGCGATCGCGCCGAGCGCGAAGATCAGGATCAGCATGTAGATGCCGCTGTAGAAGATCCAGCTGAGGTGCTGCCAGAGCAGCGGCGCGCCGCCGGCCCCGTCGGCGAAGAAGATGCCGTCGAAGTTGCGGTCGATCAGGAGCATCGCGATCGCAGCCAACATCACCGTGCCGGTGATCAGCAGCAGCGAGGAGGAGATCGCCGCCGCCCAGGCGAAGACCGGCAGGCGCCGCCAGGCCATTCCGGGCGCGCGTAGCCTGCGCAGCGTCGCCACCAGGTTGATCGCAATCAGGACGAAGCCAAGCGTCACCAGGCCGCTGGCGGCGGCCCAGGCGTCGACGCCGTTGTTGGGCAGGAAGGCCAGCTCGGAGAGCGGCGGCAGCGGGTTGACGCCGGCCTCGCTGGGAGTGAAGAGGAAGCCGGCGTAGAGCACGGTGGCGCCGGCCACGTAGAGCCAGAGGCCGAGCTGGCCAAGGCGCGGCAGGGCGGTGCCGCGGGCGCCGATCTGCAACGGCGTCACGTAGTAGAAGAGCCCCAGCGCCAGGGGGATGGCGACGAGGAAGATCGCGGTCGCCCCGTAGAGCGAGAGCATGCGGTTGAATGCGACCGGAGTGAGGAAGGTGTTCTCCGGGATCGCCAACTGCAGGCGCATCAGCAGCAGCTCGATCAGCGCCATGAAGAGGAAGCCCAGCGCGCCGGCGATCATTACGCGACCGACGTCCTTGTGGTCGGCGCTGGACACGATCTGCACCCAGCGTGGCCGCTGCGGGGGGAAGCCATCGGTCACCAGCTCCGGGCGGCGTACCTGCTGGCTCATGGCGTTTCCCCTTTTTCGATCAGCTCGACGACGCGGTCCTGCGCCGCCTGGATGTCGCTCTTGCGCTGCGCGACGAAGGCTTCGTACTCCTGCGGAGAGACGACCTCGACCTCGGTCCGCATCGCCGCGTAAGCCTGGCCGGAGAGGGTCGCCGACTGGCCGCGGTAGTCGCTTTCCTCATCGGCGCGGAAGAAGAGGTGGTTGGTCTTGCCGGGCACGGCGTCGGCCTTGCCGGCGAGGTCGGGCACGTCCCAGGTGTGGACGACGTCGGTCGAGAGGAGGTCGAGCTCGATCTCGGTATCGACCGGCACGACCAACTTGTAGTAGGAGAAGGCTTCGTTGGGGTAGTCGTAGCGCCACAGCCACTGCTGGCCGGTGACGGCGATCCGCAGCGGCTTGGACTGGGCGACCTCGAGCCCGGCCGGGCCGGTGGCCGGCGCCTCGCGCGCCTTCTCGGTGAAGACGATGCTGACGACGAAGATCGCCGCGGCGAAGGCGGTCAGCACGGCGCCGACGCGGAACTGGATGCGCCGACCGCCGGTCACCTGGCGCGGCTCGGCGCCGCGCTCGGCCCGGTAGCGGCGCAGCACATAGAGCAGCGCGCCGATCACCGCCGCGATGACGATCGCGGCGGCGACGAAGCCGATCCAAATCAGCGTGTCTATCTGGTCGGTGCCAGGAGAGCTAGGACTCATCTCGAAACCCCCCGCGCACGCCTGGCGGCGGCGGACCGGCGCGGTGCGGCGTCCTCGTTCGGCCAAATAGCGCTGCTATTCGACCTCCCTGCGTCCTTGCACCGCTTGCTCCGGCGCTCGCCAGCCGCACACGCGGGGTTTCGAGATGAGTCCTGGGGCGCCAAGGCGCGGCCATTCTAATCACGCGGGCCGGTCCCACGGCTGGCCGCCCGACCTATACTCGCCGACCTCATGTCGAGGCGTTCCCGCCCATCCCCGGCGCTGCGCCGCGCCGTTCGCGGCGGGGCCGTGGCGGCGATCGGCGCGGCTGTTGCGGCTCCGTTGCTGCGCCGCCGAGCGCGCCTCCCCACCGCGGTGACCGTCGCCGCCTGCGCAGGGGGGCCGCTCGGGCTGGCCGTGCTCCAGCCGCGCTCGCGCACACGCGACGTGGCGATGTACGCGCTGCAGATGTGGGCCTTCACGATGGTCCACGAGCTGCCGTTCGACGACCCCGAGCGGCTCCGCGCCCGCCTTCGCATCCGCTACCCGATCGTCGCCGACCGAGCAATCGGCCTCGGCCGGCTGCCAAACGTGCGCCTCCAGCGTGGCCTGGCGCGCCTCTCTCGGGTGAGGACGCTGAATCGCGTCCTCACCTGGGCGCACTGGCTTTGGTTCCTCGAGCCCTACGTGGCTCTGGCCTTCATCCTGCTCCGCCATCCGGCTCGCTTCCCGGCCGCCGCGCGCCGGCTCGCCGCGGTGTTCGACGTCGGTTGTGCCGTCTACTTCGCGGTTCCCACCGCGCCGCCCTGGTGGGCCTCCGAACAGGGCCACACCGGGGGCGAGGATGTGCGGCGGATCATGATCGAGGTCGGCGAGGAAACCTGGAAATCGGCCTGGCCCGGGATGTACTCCGCGCTCGGCGGAAACCCGTGGGCGGCGATGCCCTCGCTGCACTTCGCCACTTCGGTGATGGGCGCGATCTCGCTCTCGGAAACCGGACGCGTCCCCGCCGCCCTCGGCTGGGCCTACGCGCTGACGCTCGGCTTCGCCCTCGTCTACCTCGGCGAGCACTACGTCACCGACCTCGCCGCGGGCGGCGCGCTGGTCGCTGCCGTGCGAGGCGGCGAGCCGCTCGCCGAGCCCCTAGTCGAGGGTGTCAACGGCGCTCTGCGCAGCTTGGAGCGCCTCGCGAACGGGTAGCTTCTCCAGGGTGTCTCCAGAGGATCCGGTGACCGTGTCTCCAGAGGAGCCGGCAACCGGCAGCGCCACCTTCGAGCTGCCGATCTTCACGCCGCGCCGGGTGGTCCACACGGTGCTGATCGTGTTGATCGTGCTGGTCGGGATCTACTTCCTCTTTCCACGGCTGGTCGGACTGGGCGACGCGCTGGGCAAGCTCGACGACGCCGAGCCGGTCTGGGTGGCGATCGCGATCGCCTTCAACGTCGTAGCGATTGCCACCTACGTCGCCCTTTTCAAGGCGGTGGTCAGCGGCGACGCGCTGCGCCTGACCTGGGCGGAGACCTACGAGATCAACATGGCCGGGGTCGCGGCGACGTTGATCTTCTCGGCCGGGGGTGCCGGCGGCATTGCCCTCACCTACTGGGCGCTGCGCAAAGCGGGCATGCGCCGCCGCGAGGTGGGCCGGCGGATGGTCGCCTTCCTGGCGCTTCACTACGTCTTCTACCCGCTGGCGCTGATCGTCTTCGGGATCCTGCTGCGCACCGGCGTGATGAACGGCAAGCACTCGGTCGAGCTGACCGTCGTGCCGGCGGCGGTCTCGGGGTTGCTGTTGATCTGCGGGGTGCTGGTGGCGCTGATCCCAGCCGACCTCGGCAAGCGGGTCGCCCGCCACGCCCACGGCGAGCGCGCCCAGGCGATCGCCGCCGGGATCGCCAAAGTGCCGGCGACCGTGGGGGAGGGGCTGCGCTTCACCCTGCGCCTCTTCGCCAGCCCGTCGCGCGGCGGCCTGGCGGTGATCGGTGCGATCGGCTTCTGGGCGGCGAACATCGGCATCCTCTGGGCCTCCTTCCAGGCCTTCGGCATCGAAGTGCCGCTCGCCGTCGTCGTCCAGGGCTTCTTCCTCGGCATGGTTGCCAACCTCTTCCCCTTCGCACCGGCCGGGGTCGGCGCGGTAGACGCCGGGATGATCGGCGCCTTCGTCCTCTTCGGCGTGCCCGAGGAGACCGTCTTCCCGGCGATCCTCGTCTACCGGCTGGTCGCCTTCTGGCTGCCGATCCCACCCGGCATCATTGCCTTCTTCCAACTGCGAAAACGAGTCGCCCGCTGGGAAGAGGAGGGCCTGCCGATCGACCGCAATCCCCCATCCCCCGCAAGCCAAATCGAACCCCACCCAGGGGGCGCCGGTAGTTAGCCACCCATATGGGACCTTGGCCGGTGTTACTATAAAAAGTAAAGTATTAGACTTCCGGCGGCAGAGATGGCGGACGAGAGACCAGTTGAGAACGTGATCATCGTCGGCGGTGGGCCGGCGGGCTATACCGCCGCGCTCTACACGGCGCGGGCCAACCTGGAGCCACTCGTTTTCGAGGGCTTCCAGTGGGGCGGCCAGCTGCAGAACACGACCGACGTCGAGAATTACCCCGGCTACCCGGACGGGATCATGGGGCCGGAGATGATGAACCAGTTCCGCGCCCAGGCCGAGCGCTTCGGGACGCGCTTCGTGACCGATGATGTCGACCGGGTGGAGCTGAGCGACGGCGGCGTCCAACGAGTCTTCCTCGGCGAGGAGGAGCACCGCGCCCGCACCGTGATCCTGGCGATGGGCGCCGAGCCGCGCCGCCTCGGCATTCCCGGCGAGCTCGAGCTGAGCGGCTGTGGCGTCTCCACCTGCGGGGTCTGCGATGGCGCCTTCTTCAGGGACAAAAAGGTGATCGTGATCGGCGGCGGCGACTCGGCGATGGAGGACGCGATCTTCGTCTCCAAGTTCGCCAAAGACCTGACCATGGTCAATCGCCGCGACGAGTTCCGCGCCTCGAAGATCATGCAGGAGCGGGCCCGCGAACGGCCCAACATCAGCATCAAGACCCCCTTCGTGGCGGAGGAGTTCGTTGGCGGCGACGCCGGCAAGCTCGACCACGTGCGACTGCGCAACGCCGAGACCGGCGAGACCGAGGACTTCCAGACCGAGGGCGCCTTCGTCGCGATCGGCCACATCCCCAAATCGGAGATCGTCGCCGGCCAGGTCGAGACCGACGAGGACGGCTACGTCCGCACCCAGCCCGGCTCGACGAAGACCAACCTGGACGGCGTCTTCGCCGTCGGCGACGTCGTCGACCGCACCTACCGCCAGGCGGTCACCGCCGCCGGGACCGGCTGCATGGGTGCCCTTGACGCTGAGTGGTACCTGCGCGACACGCCGCCCTCACCCGAGGCCCACTGGATGCCCGGCGGCGAGCCGACCGAGATCGCGCCGACGCCCGGCTCCTAGCCGACGAGCTTCTGCACGACAAACGTTCGGGCGCCTTTGGGCGTCTCAACCTCGACCGGCTCGCCGAGCTTGGCGTCGAGCAGGGCGCGGCCGATCGGCGACTCGGCTGAGAGGCGGCCGGCGCCGAGATCGGCCTCGGTCGAGCCGACCAGGGTCCAGGTGTTGACCTCGCCGCCGGCCTCGTCGAGCACCTCGGCGGTGCGACCGAAGGAAAACGTGTTGCCGTCGCCGTCGCCATCCACTTCGACGACGACCGCGGTCCGCAGCCGCTCGCGCAGCCGTTTGATCCGCGTCTCGAGGTGCGCCTGGTCCTCCTTGGCGATGTGGTACTCGGCGTTCTCCTTGAGGTCGCCGAGCTCGCGGGCGGCCTTGATCCGCGCCGCCATCTCGGTGCGGCCCGGGCCTTCCAGCTGCTCGATCTCCTCGCGAAGAGCGGCAATCCCCTGCTCGGTGATCGGCTCCCCGCTTGCCTCCGTGGCGCTCATCGGCTCACCTTTGCAGATGTCGGCTGGTAAGGCCTCGCCGACCGAGCCCGTGCTCTAAGGTCGGCATACGGCACCTGTTTGCACCCACCTAGACTCGATCCAGTACCTCGAGCTCCCCGAGGACGTCGCCGGCTGTGAGGAGTGCTTGAAGATGGACATGCGCTGGGTGCACCTGCGGATGTGCCAGAGCTGCGGGCACATCGGCTGCTGCGACAACTCACCGGGCAAACACGCCACCGGCCATCACCAGGCGACCGGCCACCCAATCATCCGTTCGGCCGAGCCCGGCGAGGAGTGGAGTTGGTGCTACCTCGACGAGATTGCCTTCCGCCTGGATCCCAGCTGAGCGGTTTCAGCCGCCTTCTTCGGACGCGGCGGCGAGCAGGCGTGGGGCGACGGCATATGCGTCGCCGAGGCGCTCGTGCAGCTCTTCGAGCAGGTCGGCGGCGCGGCGCGCTCCGATCAGCCCGCTGAACTCCAGCGGGCCGAGTGGCCAGTTGAAGCCGAGCCGCATCGCGGTGTTGACGTCGGCCGGCGAGCCGATCTCCTCTTCCAGCACGAAGGCGGCCTCATTGGCGATCTGGGCGACGAGGCGCTGCAGGATCCGCGGTCCCCTGCGGTCGATGCGGCGCAGTTCGTCCTCGTCGAGGGTCGGCGCTCGTACCGACAGGTCGGGATCGGGCGGACGGTGCTGCTCGCCGTCGTAGCTGTAGAAGCCGATGTCGCTCTTGCGGCCGAGCTTGCCTGCGGCGACCATCTCTTCCTGGATCGGGCTCGGCTTCCAGCGCGCCGGCCTGCCGCCTTGCTCGTAGAAGGAGCGCGCGACGCCGAGGTTGACGTCGAGACCGATCAGGTCGAGCAGCTCGAAGGGGCCCATGCGGAAGCCGCCCCCCAACCGGCAGACCCGATCGATCGTCTCCAGATCGGCGACGCCGTCGGCGAGCATCCGCAGCGACTCCAGCGAGAAGGGCCGCGCCAGGCGGTTGGCGAGGAAGCCGGGACTGTCCTTGGTGCGGATCGGCGTGCGCCCCATCCTCTCGGCGACCTCGAGCGTCGTCGCCAGCGCCGGCTCGCCGGATTGCTCGGTGGCGACGACCTCGACGAGTCGCATCCGCGTTGGCGGGTTGAAGAAGTGCATGCCGACGATCCGCTCGGGATGGGCGACGCCGGCCGCGATGTCGGTCACGCGCAGCGACGAGGTGTTGGTGGCGAGGATCGCCTCCGGCTCGCAGGCCTCGGCCAGCTCGGTAAAGATCCGCCGCTTCAGGGCGAGGTCCTCCGGTGCCGCCTCGACGATCAGGTCGCAGCTCCCCAGGTCCGCCAGCTCCTCGGCCGGCAGCAGCCGTTCGCTGGCCGCTTCTGCCTCTTCGCCGCCCCAGTGCCTGCCCTCACCGTTGGCGAGGAGCTCGCCGACCTTGACCTGCGCTTCGACCAGCGCGTCTTCGTCGGGGTCGTGGATCAGCGTCGAGTAGCCGCCCAGGCAGGAGATCAGGGCGATGCCGGTCCCCATCGTGCCGGCGCCGACGATGCCTACCTGCTCGACGGTCACCGTCCCTCGAACTTCGGCTCGCGTTTCTCCAAGAAGGCTCGCATCCCCTCGACCCGATCCTCGGTCGCCATCGCCAGCTCGTAGAGGCGACGCTCGTTCTCGAGGCCGGCGGAGAGCCCGCTCTCCTCAGCCGCCAGGACCGCCTGCTTGGCGAGACGGGCCGCGATCGGCGGCTGCCCGGCGACCTCGCGAGCAAGCGCCATCGCCTCCTCCAGCCAGACGTCGCTTGGGACGACGCGGTTGACCAGCCCCAGGGTCTCGGCCGTGGCGGCATCGAAGCGCCGCCCGGTCAGCACGTACTCCATCGCCCGCTGCTTGCCCAGCACCCGCGCCAGCCGTTGCGTGCCGCCGCCGCCGGGGATGATCCCGAGGTTGATCTCCGGCTGGCCGAAGACCGCGGTCTCCGAGGCGACGATCATGTCGCAGGCAAGCGCCAGCTCGCAGCCGCCGCCCAGCGCATAGCCGGAGACCGCCGCAACCAGCGGCGTCTTGATCGCCGCCAGCCGGCGCCAGAACGAAGCCGCGGGGTGCCGCAGCGCCTCGGCAAAGCTGCGCTCGCTCATCGCCTTGATGTCGGCGCCAGCGGCGAAGACCTTCTCCGACCCGGCGATCACGACGCAGCGCACCTCGGGATCGGGGTCGAGCCGCTCCAGCTCGGTCGCGATCTTCTCCATCATCTCCGGCGAGAGCGCGTTGCGCGCCTCGGGCCGGTCGAGGCGCAGCAGGACGACGCCACCCTCTACGGAACTCTGGACGAGTTCACTCACTTCGACCCCGATCAAGCATTCGCCTCGCTCATTTCACGAAGAATCAGACTGTGACGTTCATTCGCTCGGCTCATAGGGGGGTCATCGCGTTGATCCCGGTCGCGGCGCGGCCGATAATCAGCTTTTGAATCTGGGAGGTTCCCTCGTAGAGGGTCGTCACGCGCGCGTCGCGCAGGTAGCGCTCGACCGGATAGTCGTCGACGTAGCCGGCGCCGCCGTGGACCTGGATCGCCAGGTTGGCGCATTCGACCGCCGACTCGGTCGCGTAGAGCTTCGCCACCGAGGTCTCCATCGTGTTGGGCTTGCCTTCGTCCTTCAGCGCGCCGGCCCGGTAGACGAGCATCCGCGAGGCGTCGCGCTTGAGAATCATGTCGGCGATCATCTCCTGGACCAGCTGGAAGCGGGCCAGCGGCACGCCGAACTGCTTGCGCTCTTTGGCATAGGCGACCGAGGCGTCGACGCAGCCGTCGCAGATGCCGACGCAGCCGGCGGCGACGCTGTAGCGGCCGTTGTCGAGGGCGCTCATCGCCACCTTGAAGCCGTCGCCGATCTCACCGAGCATCGCGTCCTCGCCGACCTCGACCTGGTCCAGCGAGAGCTCGGCGGTGTCGGAGGAGCGCAGCCCGAGCTTGCCGTGGATCTCCTGCGTCGTGAAACCCTCGTTCTTGGTCGGGACCAGGAAGCAGGCCAGGCCGCGGTGCTTCTTCTCGGGATCGGTCTGGGCGAAGATCAGCGCCACCTCGGAGTAGTTGCCGAGCGAGATCCACATCTTCTGCCCGCTGATCGACCAGCCGGAGTCGGTTTTCGTCGCCCGGGTGCGCAGGTTGGCGGCGTCGGAGCCGGTGTCGGGCTCGGTCAGCCCAAAGCAGCCGAGCGCCTCGCCCGAGCAGAGCCGCGGCAGCCACTTCTGCTTCTGCTCCTCGTTGCCCCAGCGCTCGATCGAGCCGGCTACGAGCGAGGTTTGCACCGAGACGACCGTGCGGGCCGATGAATCGGCGCGGCCGACCTGCTCGACGATCAGCCCGTAGCCGAGATAGTCGAGGCCGCGGCCGCCGTACTGCTCGGCGACGGGCGCGCCGAGGTAGCCGACCTCGCCGAGCTTGCTCGCCAGCTCGCGGTCGAAGCGGCCGGCTCGGTCGTTGTCGCGGACCCGCGGCGCGATCTCCTTGTCGGCGAACTGGCGCGCCGTTTCGGAGATCAGCTTCTGCTCGTCGCTCAACTGGAAATCCATCTCACCCCTGCTTTCTCGTGATCGTCATCGAAGTTCAGAGCTCGCGGCCGAGCGTCGCGGCGAAGGCCTCCTGCGCTTCGCGCGTGCGGGGACCCGGTGCGGCTGGCAGCTCGCGGCCATCGATCTCGGCGACCGCCTGGATCTCACGCGTGGTCGAGGCGAGGAATGCCTCCTCGGCGGCGCGCAGGTCGTCGACCGGCCAGGTGCCCTCTTCGACGTGCAGCGCCTGGACCAGGCGGTCGCGGGTGATCGATTCGAGCACGCCGACGTCGAGCGCCGGCGTGCGCAGCGCACCCTGCGGCGAGACCCAGAAGACCGTCGAGGTCGGTGGCTCGAGCACGGTCCCGTCGGGTTGGACCAGGACCGCCTCGTCGGCGCCGCGCGCGTGCGCCAGCCGCGTCGCCTCCATGTTGGCCGCGTAGGAGAGCGACTTGACGCCGTTGAGGATCACCGTCGGGCTGTAGGTGACGGTCGCGACCCGCACGGTCTCGGCGTGCGGGGGGATCGGCTCGACCGCGGCTATCCGCCGCCCGCCGCGGGTGACGATCAGGCGCAGCTGCCCGTCGACCTCGCCGGCCTCGGCGAGCAGCGCGGCGATCTCGCGCTCGAGCGCTGCGCGGTCGAACTCCAGCTCGATCGCCGCCGCCGAGCGCTGCAGCCGGTCGAGATGGTCACCGAGGGCGAAGAGCGCGCCAGCGTAGATGCGGATCACCTCGAAAGCCCCGTCGCCACGGTAGAGCCCGTCGTCGCGCAGCGGGATCGTCGCTTCACCGGTCGGCGAGATCACCCCGTCGACGCTTGCCAGCTCGGTTGCGGTTGCCATCAGCCGGCCGAGGCTACCGGTCCCGTCCGCCCAGGGGGACGTGCCGGGAGTTGACCGCCCTCAGTGGTGTCTAACTACCGGCACGTCCTTGGGGAATGGGGCGCTATGGGGCTTCGAAGACGGTGGCCAGGCCCTGGCCGACGCCAACGCACATCGTGGCGATGCCGTAGCGGCCGTCGCGGCGGCGCAGCTCGCGGACCAGGGTCCCGGCGAGGCGTGCGCCGGAGCAGCCAAGCGGGTGACCGAGGGCGATCGCGCCGCCGTTGACGTTGAGCTTCTCCTCGTCGAGCCCCAGCTCGCGGGCGCAAGCCAGCACCTGTGATGCGAAGGCCTCGTTGAGCTCGACCAGGTCGACGTCGTCGATGGCGAGGCCGGCGGCCTCGAGTGCCCGTGGCACGGCCACGGCGGGGCCGATGCCCATGTAGGCGGGGTCGACGCCGGCGACGCCGAAGGCGACGACGCGGGCCAGCGGCTCGACACCGAGCGCTTCCACACCCGCCTCGGAGGCGATCAGGACGCAGGCGGCGCCGTCGTTCAGGGTCGATGCGTTGCCGGCGGTGACCGTGCCGCCCTCGCGGAAAACGGGCTGCAGCGCCGCGAGCTTCTCCAGCGAGGCATCGGGCCGCGGCCCCTCGTCGACCTCTACCGTGACCGTCTCCCGCCCGCGGTGCGCCTCGAGCGGTGCGATCTCCTCGGCGAAGGTGCCAGCTTCGACGGCGGCGATCGCTCGCTGGTGGCTGCGCAGGGCGAAGGCGTCCTGGTCCTCACGGCTGATGCCGTAGCGCTCGGCGACGTTCTCGCCGGTCTCGCCCATCGACTCGGTCGAGACGCCCAGCTCGCCCATCCGCGGATTGATCATCCGCCAGCCGAGCGTCGTGTCGTGCATGGTTTGCGGCCCGCGCGGCAGGCCACGCTCGGGCTTCTCGATCACCCACGGCGCGCGGCTCATCGACTCGACGCCGCCGGCCAGGTAGTAGTCGCCCTCGCCCAGCTTCACGGCCCGGGCGGCGGCGTTGATCGCCTCCAGCCCGGAGGCGCAGAGGCGGTTGATGGTGGCGCCGGGGACGCTCGACGGGAGGCCGGCGAGCAGCGCCGCCATGCGCGCCACGTCGCGGTTGTCCTCGCCCGCTTGATTGGCGGCGCCGAGGTATACGTCGACGATCCGCTCCGGGTCGACGCCGGAGCGCTCCACGGTCGCGCCGATCGCGTGCGCTGCCAGGTCGTCCGGGCGCACGGTCGAAAGGGCGCCACGGTAGGCGCCCACGGGCGTGCGGGCCGTCTCGACCAGGAATGCCTCTGCCATATGGGCATTATCCTCGGCCCGTGTGGTTCGTCCTAGGAACGCTCGGCCTGCTGGGCCTGATCGTCGGCGTCCTGCTGCTGATTGGGCATTACTACCCGGGCAGCAGCGCCGAACTGGTCGACTGGAAGCCGACCCGCTCACCGGAAGTGGAGGCGCAGAATGAGATCGACGACGTCCGCCAGATGCTGGAAGCCCAGAACGAGATGCGCCGCCGCCGCGGCGCCCCCGAGATCGACGAGAACGCCCTGCGCGCCGAAGTCGAAGCCGAGGAGTTGGAGCGGCTGCGGCGTCGCGGCCCGTTCGGCGGCTGAGGAGACGACGTGGCGCGGGCGCTGATCGTCGGCTGTGGCTGTCGAGGACAGGCGGTCGGCAAGTTCCTGCTGGCGAAAGGCTGGGAGGTGCGGGGCACGAGCCGTCACCAGGAAGGGCTGGCTGCGATCGAGGCGGCGGGAATCGAGCCCGCCCTGGCCGATCCCGGTCAGCCGGGCACGGTTCTCGACCTGATCGGCGACATCACCGCCATCGTCTGGCTCATGGGCTCGGCGCAGGGCGAGGCGGAGGAGCTCGCGGCGGTTCATGGCTCCGGCCTGGAAAGGGTGCTCGAAAAAATGGTCGAAACGCCCGTGCGCGGCTTCGTCTACGAGGCCGGGGGAGACGTCGACCCGATTCTCATCTCCCACGGTCGCGAGATCGTCGAGGCCGCCGCCACCTGGGAGATCGCAATCTCGACGATCCTGGTCGACCCGGCGGATTTCGAAACGTGGCACGACCCGTTCGGCGTCTGGTTCGAATCCATCACCAACTCGGTCCTGGAAATGGCCAATCAGGCCCGCTGAGCCATCTCTCTAAACTCGGATGGGAATTCAGGTAAATACGCCGAAGGCGAGTATCCGAGAGGAGCGGTCCGATGACGCTGCAGCTAGGTGACGTAGCACCCGATTTCGAGGCCGACACGACCGAGGGCCGGATCAAGTTCCACGACTGGATCGACGATTCGTGGGCCGTTCTCTTCTCGCACCCGAAGGACTTCACGCCGGTCTGCACGACGGAGCTCGGCTACATGGCGAGCATCGAGCCCGAGTTCGCGAAGCGAAACGTGAAGATCATCGGACTCTCGGTCGATCCGCTCGACAAGCACGAGGCGTGGGCAAGTGACATCGCGGAGACCCAGGGCACGGCACCGAACTACCCGATCGTCAGCGACGCCGATTTCCACATCTCCAAGCTCTACGGGATGCTGCCGGCGGATGTCTCCGGCGACGCCGGGGACCGCACGCCCGTCGACAACCAGACCGTCCGCAACGTCTTCGTTATAGGCCCCGACAAAAAAATCAAACTCATCCTCGTCTATCCGATGACGACCGGGCGCAACTTCGACGAGGTCCTGCGGGTGATCGACTCGCTTCAGCTCACCGCCCAGCACAAAGTCGCGACTCCAGCGCAGTGGCAGCAGGGGGACGACGTGATCATCGCCGGCTCGGTCTCCAACGAGGAAGCGGAAGAGACCTACCCGGAGGGCTGGGAGGAGCCGCGCCCATACATCCGCATAGTCCCCCAGCCGGAAAAGGTCTGAGGCGCCGTAACCGGCGCCTGGCGGTGTCCTCGGTCGCTCGCGTGCAGAGCACGCCACGCTCCCTGCGTCCTTGCCAGGCTCGGTTACAGTGCCTCAGACCGATCCAGTAGATCGCCCAGAATCCGCGCGGTGGCGCCCCAGATCAAGTGCCCTTCGATTTCGTAGGTAGGGGTGTGGATCGGGACGCCGCGGCGGACCAGGCGGCGGATCTCATAGCCCTCGCGCAATAGCGCGAGCGAGAAGGTCAGGACCGTCTCGACCTCGGCCGGGTTGGGACGCAGGTCGAGCTCAGCGGGGTGCGGGATGCGGCCGACGACGGGGTGGATGCGGTAGCCGGTGACGAAGGTGCCGGTTGCCGGCAGCACCTCGCCGATCTCGACCACCGCCGGGTCCAGTCCGATCTCCTCGTGGGCCTCGCGCAGGGCCGTCGCGGTCAGGTCGGCATCGGCCTCATCCCGGCGGCCGCCCGGGAAGGAGATCTCGCCGGCGTGGCGTCGCAGGTCGGCGCGCCGCTCGGTGAAGACGAGCCCCGGCTCGTCGGGCCATCCGTAGAGCGGCAGCAGGACCGCGGCTTCGGTCTGTGTCGGGTTTTGGTCGCTATGCGACATGAAGTCGACACGCCGGTCAGATGATGACCTGGACGGTGCCGCCGTCGACCGACCAGGCGGCGCCGGCGACGTAGGAGGCGCGTTCGGAGCAGAGAAAGACGATCGCCGCGGCGATCTCGGCCGCCTCAGCGAGGCGGCCGATCGGCCGCTTGGCACCGGCGTTCGCCAGTGCCTCCTCGCGGCTCGCGGCGCCGGACATCTGCTGCGACTGGTCGAGCAGGCCGCCCGGCTCCATCCAGAGCTCGGCTTCCACCGGGCCCGGGCAGATCGCGTTGACGAGTACGCCGGACTTCGCGTAGCGGTCGGCGAAGAGGCGCGAGAGCGAGAGCTCCGCGGCCTTCGCCACCGAGTACTCGGGCATCGCCGCGGACGGGCGCTTGCCGGCGGTCGAGCAGACGTTGACGATCCGCCCCCAGCCGCGCACGACCATCGCCGGCGCCGCGGCCCGCATCGCCCGCAGCGGCGCCATCACGTTCAGCTCGTACTGCGCGTACCAGTCCTCGTCTGGGACCTCGTCGAGATGGCGCCACTGGGCGGCGCCGGCGTTGTTGACGAGCACATCGAGGGCGCCGAAGCGCTGTGTCGCCTCGGCGAGCATTCGCTCGCCTGCGTCGGCGCCAGTCACGTCGAGCGCGAGCGCCGCCGCGCGGCCGCCGGCCTCGGCGCCGGCAGCGGTCGACTCCTCGACCGCTGCCGCCAGACGCTGCTCGTCGCGGCCGACGAGCAGCACCTGCGCGCCCTCGGCGCAGAGCAGGCGCGCCGCCTCGCGGCCGATCCCGCGGCTGGCGCCGGTGACGACGCAGCTCCTGCCGACGAGGCCGAGATCCATCGCCCTAGGCGGCCTCGGGCGTCGGCCTGCCACTCGAGGCTCTGAGTGGCCGCTTGCCGGCAATCAGGTCGGCGCCCCGCTCGGCGACGGCGATCGTCGGCGCGTTGGTGTTGCCGCTGGGGATCGTCGGCATCACCGAGGCGTCGACTACGCGCAGACCCTCGACGCCGCGCACCTGCAGCTCGGGATCGACCACGGCCATCGCGTCGGTCCCGATCCGGCAGGTGCCGACCGGGTGGTAGAGCAGCTCGACCCGGTTGCGCAGGTCCTCCGCCATCTCCTCGTCGCCTTGGACATCTATGCCCGGGAACAGCTCGCGTCCGAGCACCGACGCGAACGGCTCGCTGGCGGCGATCTTCCGGGTGAGCCTGGTGCCGGCGAGGAGAGCCGCCACGTCCTCGGGCTCGGCCAGGGTGTTGGTCAGGATGCGCGGCTTGTCGCCGGGGTCGGGCGAGCGCAGGCTCAAGCGGCCGCGGCTGCACGGGCCGACCAGCGCCGGCCCCATCGTGATCGCGTGGCCGTCGTATTCCTCGAAGCCGTTGTCGACGAAGTAGGCCGGCGCGAAGTGGCACTGGAGGTCGGGCTGGGCGAGGCCCGGTCGGCTGCGGACGAAGGCCAGCGCCTCGGCGACCGTGGAGGTCAAAGGGCCGCTGCGCCGCAGCAGGTACTCGAGCATGGCGCGGGGGCTCTCGGCGTCGGCCAGCGAGCCGCCGCCGGGCACGTCCCAGACGGAGACCAGGTAGGGGTGGTCCTGGAGGTTCTCGCCGACGCCGGGAAGGTCGGCGACGACCGGAATCCCGTGTTCGCGCAGCTGCTCGGCCGGGCCGACGCCGGAGAGCAGCAGCAGCTGCGGCGAGCCGATCGCGCCGGCGGCGAGGATCGCCTCGCGTCGGCTCTCCGCGACCCGCTCCCGACCTCCCTTGTGGTAGCGCACGCCACTGACCCTGGTTCCGTCCAGCTCGAGGCCGACCACCTGGGCGCCGCTGATGACCTCGAGGTTGGGGCGGCGGCGCGCCGGTCGCAGGTAGGCGTCGGCGCTGCTCCAGCGCCGGCCGCCCCGTTGCGTCACCTGGGCGAGCGCGGCGCCGTCCTGCTCGGTCCCGTTGTAGTCGTCGATGCGGGGGATCCCGGCCTCCTCGCAGGCCGCGAGGAACTGCCCGGTCAGCGCCCGCGGCGAGCGCTCGTCCTCGACCCGCAACGGGCCGCCGACGGCGTGGTGCTCGGAGGCGCCGCGGGCGTTGTCCTCGGCCCGCAGGAAGTAGGGCTGGATGTCCTCCCAGCCCCACCCTGCGGCGCCATCGGCGGCCCAGCGCTCGTAGTCGAGCGGATGTCCGCGCACGTAGAGCATCGCGTTCATCGAGCTGCTGCCGCCGAGCCCTTTGCCGCGCGGCACGTACAGCGAGCGGCCATTGCAGTGCGGCTCCGGCTCGGTTGCCAGGTCCCAGTCGCGCTTGGTGCGGAACTGTTTGGCAAAGGCGGCGGGGATCTTGACGTTGGGGTGGCGGTCGCTGCCGCCGGCCTCGATCAAGAGGACGCTGACCGCCGGGTCCTCGCTGAGGCGGCCGGCGAGCACGCAGCCAGCCGAGCCGGCGCCGACGATCACGTAGTCATGCATGGGGCAGCGCCTCGATCCGGTCGGAGACGCTGACCGGCGTCTCGCCCGCCAGCACCCTGTGCACCGGGCACTTCGTCGCAATCGTGAGCAGGCGCTGCCGCCGGTCGTCACTGAGCTCGGCCGGGAGGCGCAGGCTGACGGCGAACGAGCGCGGCGCGAAGCCCTCGTACTCGACGTCGACCGCGACCTCGACGGCACCGACGTCCCAGCCCTTGCGCTCGGCGTACATCTCGATCGTCACGGCGACGCAGGAGGCCAGTGAGGCGGCGACGAGGCGGCTGGGGGAGGGGCCGGTGTCGGTGCCGCCGACCGCTCGCGGCTCGTCGACTGTAATCGTGTGGCCACCCTCGATCTCGACCTCGTGGGCGAAGCCCTCGATCCGCCGGGCAAGGACCTTCATCGGCGCTAGCCCCGGCGTCGGCCCGCGAAGAGGACCGGCTCCTCGACGTCGGCGAAGCGGGCCAACGCGAAGGCGTAGTCCGAGGCGCGGTTGACGAAGTGGACGATGGTCTCGCCGCTCAGCTCGCCGCTCGCCTTGAGCGCGCTGATGCGGCGCTCGGCGCGGCGGATCGTCGTGCGGGCGACATCGAGCTGGGCCGAGAGCTGGGTGCCGCCGGGGATCACGAATTGGGGCGGCAGCTCGACTTGCGCCATGTAGTGGTCGATGCGCTCCTCGAGCTCGGCGACCATCGCCTCGGTGGTGCGGCTAATCCCGTCCTCCAGCCGCTCTGCCGCCTCCGGTGCGGTTGCCAGCTCGGCGCCGGCGATGAAGAGGTCGTCCTGCAACCGGAGGATGTCGGCTGCCAGCTCCGCCTGGTCCGGACCGCAGAGCGCGCGGGCAACCCCGAGCTGGGAGCAGGCTTCGTCGAGGGCGCCGTAGGCCTCGGTGCGGCCGTGGTGCTTGGGCACGCGGCCGCCATACCAGAGCGAGGTCGTGCCGTCGTCGCCCTTGCGCGTGTAGATCTTGACCACCCGCCCATCCTAGGGCGAGCGCCCGTCAGCCGACGGGATTGAAGACCAGGCCGGTCAGGACCTTGGGGAAGAAGTAGGTCGACTTCGGCGGCATGTTCTCCTCGCTCTCGCAGATCGCCCGCACCTGGTCGACGGGGATCGGGCGCAGGATGAAGGCGACGTCATAGGCGCCCTGCTCGATCAGCGAGAGCGAGTCCTCGACGCTCTTCGCGTAGCCGAGGCCGCGCTTGGCGAGGACGTCGTCTTCGCTGAGTCCGGCGATGCCCTTGAGGACGAGCGTCTCGAGGATCGCTGCGTCGAGCCGGCAGTAGGCCTCGGGCTTGCCCGCGAGCTGGCGATCGAGGTCGGCGACCGCCTCGTCCTTGAGCCGCAGGCGGAAGGCACGCTGGTGGTGGGCGTCGTAGAGGCCGAAGACGCCAGCGCCCTCCTCGCCGAGCGGGTCGAGCTGCTCGAGCGGCACCTCGGTCGTCTCGAACAGCTCGCGCAGTCCCTCGCCGAGGCGCTGCTGGCGCGCGGGGTCGTCGCGAAAGCCGGCGAGCAGGCGGTGGGTGGGGAAGACGGTGAGGCCGGGATCGTCGAGCCCGGTCAGCGCCATCAGCGTGTAGTTGTGATCGCCGTCGCCGCCGACCTCGTCGCGGTAGGCGATCGCCGTCTCGTAGCGATGGTGCCCGTCGGCGATCAATAGCTGGGCGCCGGCGAGCAGCTCGGTCACCTGGCGATGGATCTCCACCTCGCCGACCCGCCAGACCTTGGTCGCGGTGCCGCCTTCGTCGCGCGCCTCCCCCCAGGGGGCGTCGGGATCGATCGCGGCGGCGACCGGCGGCCAGGGGTCCTTCGTGCTCAGGGAGAAGATCGGCGAGAGGTTGTGGCGGGTGGCGCGCGTCAGGTCGAGCCGGTCCTTCTTGGGTCCCGGCAGCGTGCGCTCGTGCGGCAGCACCTGGCCAGCCGAGAAGTCCTCGACCCGCACCCGGGCGAGGATCCCGTGGCGGGTTCGCGGGGTTCCGTCGGGCCCGGTGTAGTCCTGGGTCATCGCCCAGATCGCTGGCTCGGAGTCGGTTACCAGGGCGCCGGCCGCTCGCCAGTCCCCCATCGCTTGCGCGGCCCGCGCGTAGGGATCGTCGCCGGTGTCCTTCGGCCCCGCCTCGCCGTACGGTTTCGGCAGGTCGATGGCCACCGCGTTGTACGGCGAGCGCTCCAGCAGCTCCGCCCGCATCGCCGCGTCGATCACGTCGTACGGTGGCGCCGCCACGTCCTGCAGCGAGCCGACCACGTCGAGGTCGTAGTGGGTTGCGTAGATCGGGCGCACGTCGGCCATGCCGGCCGCAACCTAGCGGTTGGCCCACCGCCCGCGTCGTCCCCAACCCGGCGTCAACCCCATGCGCGTTCGCGCTTTTCCGCTTCTACGGCGGGTAACCGCAAACGCGGCGTCTAACATCAGGCCAGCGGGGCGTGGCGCAGCCTGGTAGCGCGCGGCCTTTGGGTGGCCGAGGTCCCCGGTTCGAATCCGGGCGCCCCGATGCAGTTCACGATCCCGACTCCGCGGTGGACTACCAGACCACCAACGATCGTGGGTGATCGTGATCTTGAATCGCTAGGTCCTTGGTGACGAGTGTCAGACCATGCTCGATCGCGGTGGCGTAGATCAAGCGATCGGCGGGGTCACCGGGAAATGAGGAGGGGAGGGCGACCGCGGTGTCGGCGATTGCGGGGGTCACGCTGATCGTTCGCAACTGCGCCGCGAGGCCCTGCAGCCAGGATCGGATCGGCACGCTCACGGTGATCCGCTCGTGTCTTGCCAGCCACGCCAGCTCATACCAGGAGATCGCCGCGACGACGAGCTCGTCCGCGCCTTCGAGCACCCTGCGTGCTGGGGAGCTGACCCGCTTCGGCTCTGCCGACCACCAGTGGACGACGTGGGTGTCGAGTAGAACCGCGCTCACGTGCTAGGAGGCGTTCCAGGCCTCGCCGGTCGAGAACAGCTCCGCCTCCTCGACTGCGGTCATCGCTACTCCCTCACAGGAACCCTTCAGCGACCGGGCCCCAGCTGCCGGCACCAAGCGCGCGACGGGTCGCCCATGCCTGGTTATCTCGATTTCTTCACCGGCTGCAGCGTCGTCCAGGAGACGGAGGATCTTTGCCTTTGCATCGGTAGCAGTTACTTGTTTAGCCATATGACCAGTATAACGTCTAGTTAACCGATGCATATCCTGCGGGCGATCCGCGTGCCGGCTCCGCTCAAATACGTCGATCCCAGCCGTCGACCCGGCCCCTTCAGTCGTGCCTATGCCGCGCTGGCCAACAGCCGGCTGGGCCGGTTCCTGTCGGTCCACGTGGTTTGGAGGCTCGATCCGTATCTGATGCGGGCGACCGGGGGCCGCATCGGGATGGGGCTCTTTCTGCCGACCGCGCTGCTCGAGACCCGCGGGGCGAGGAGCGGGACGGTGAGGCGAAATGGGGTCATCTACTTCCACGATGGGGAGCGGGTGACGATCGTCGCCTCGAAGCTCGGCCTGCCCGCCGATCCGGCCTGGTTCCGAAACCTCCGCGCGAACCCGGACGTGACCCTCGGCGGGATTCCGATGCGCGCGACCGTGGTCGAGGACGAGGACGAGCGCCGTCGGCTCTGGGCGCTCGCCGATCGCGTCTTTGCGCCGTACGCGGCGTACCGCCGAGAAGCGGCGCAGGCGAACCGGACGATCCCAATCGTCCAGCTCACCGCGCGTAAAGCGGGCGGCAAGACGTAGTGGCCGCTGTTTTGTCCACTGCGGATGGACGGTTATCCAGTAAGAAACTGCCTGCAAAGCGTCGATAAGCGGCGCATGGAAGGCCGGCCCGGAACGCCGCGACGCCGTGAAAGGGTCGTTTTCGAGACTAACGAGCACGTCGTGATCGGTGACGTGACTCTGCCACCCGAGGGCTACCAGAGCCGCTTCTCGGACGCGATCAATCGCGAGGGGCTCGACTTCATCCCGTTGGTCGACGTGCAGATCTCGCCACACGGTGGCGGCGAGGCGGAGCACCACGACTTCATCGTGCTCTCCAAGGCGTACGTTCGCATCGCCTACCCGGTCGGCGACCAGTCGTCACGGTAGGGCGGATAGGGATGTGACCTGTCGCGGCCCGACTCCGTCGGGCCGCCTCTCTCGCCCTAGGCCGTCGCGCGGCGGCGCCGGTCGCCGCCGGCGAAGGCGCCGACGTCGATCAGGAAGCCGAGCACGACGATGAACCACTCGAAGCCGGTGACCCCGTCCGAAGAGGCCCACATGGCCGCGTAGGCAAGCGTCGTCCAGGGCAGCAGGAAGAAGCCGAGCAGGGGGACGATCCAGCTGTCGAAAGCGCGGCTCAGCAGATCGCTGAACAGCCAGATGACGAACAGCGCCAGGCGCGGCGAGAAGAGGGCGAAGAGGAGGACGAGGCAGCCGATTCGTCAACGCTACCCCAGTGCGCAGACGCACAATCCCGGGGCGTAACGTTGGTTGGAGACGAAAGGACGCGCATGAACCGACTTGGCAAGCTGATGACGATGCTGAACCCGGAGAAGACGCAGATGCCGGCCCCCGAGGAGGCGCTGCCCGGACGCAGCAAGCCGGCCTTCGAGGTGCCCGAGCGCCACGCCGTGCTCGGCACGCCGCTGGAGCCGCCCTTTCCGGCCGGGGTTGAGATCGCCTACTTCGCGCTGGGCTGCTTCTGGGGGGCGGAGCGGCTCTTCTGGACGATCGACGGCGTCTACACGACCGCGGTCGGCTACATGAACGGGACCACGCCGAACCCGACCTACGAGGAGGTCTGCAGCGGGGGCACCGGCCACGCGGAGGCGGTCCTGGTCGCCTTCGACCCGGCCAAGGTCTCCTACGCAGAGCTGCTGCAGGTCTTCTTCGAGGAGCACGACCCGACGCAGGGCATGCGCCAGGGCAATGACGTCGGCACCCAGTACCGCTCGGGCATCTACTTCGCCAACGACGCGCAGAGGGCCACCGCCGAGATGGGTCTGCGCGCCTACGACGAGGCGCTGCGTGCCGCCGGTCACAAGCCGATCACCACCGAGGTCGTGCCGGCCGGGCCTTTCTACTACGCCGAGGACTACCACCAGCAGTACCTGCACAAGGTGCCGAACGGCTACTGCGGTCTGGCCGGGACTGGCGTCTCCTGCCGGATTCCGGCGGTCGCGTCGCAGTAGCTCGCGCGCCCGGCGCGCCGAATAGCATCCCGCGCCGGTGACCCCATCCTTCGGCTCCTATTTGGGAGGCTGCCTTGCGACGATCGGCATCGTCGCGGCGGTCGGCCTCGGCGGCTACTGGCTGCGACGCTGGATCGTGCCCGAGTTCTCCGGCGCCCTGGCGCGGCTCGCCGATGCGACGATCGCCATCGCCCTGCTCGTCCTCTCGCTGGAGCTGCTTGGCACGCTCAGCATCCTCGAGGTCGGCTGGATCGTCGTCGTCTGCATCGCCGTCGGCCTGCTGGCGGCGCTGCTCGGCTGGACGAAGGCGGGACGGGACGGGGGCGAAGTGGCGGCGCCGCCGGTACAGGCGGTCGCCTTCCTGATCGCGCTTGGCGTCGCCTCATTCACCGTCGCCGAGTGGACCTTCCCGTCGTTGTCCAGCCTCGACTTCGGCATGTTCGGTGGCGACACGACCTGGTACCACATGCCCTTCGCGGCGCGGATCGCCCAAGAAGCCTCGACGGTCCACCTGCACTTCACCGATCCGCTGCGGCTCGCCGCCTGGTTCTACCCGCAGAGCTCGGAGCTGATCCACGGCAGCGCGATCGTCCTCTTCAAGACCGACTGGCTCTCGCCGCTGATCAACCTCGTCTGGCTCTCGCTCGCGCTGCTTGCAGCCTGGTGCGTCGGCCGCCCGTACAAGGTCGGCCCGGCGACGCTGGTCGCCGGCGCGATCGTCCTCGACGCCGGCGTGATGATCGAGACGCAGCCGGGCGAGGGCCGCAACGACATCATGGGCCTGGCCTTCCTGATCGCCTTCGCCGCCTTCCTGATCAACGGCCATCAGCGCCGGGCGCCGGTCGCCGGTACCGCTGTTCAGGACACGCCCGAGCGCGGTGCCCCCCTGCTCGACCGTGGGCCGCTGGTCGTCGCTGGAATCGCCGCCGGGCTCGCCGCCTCGGTCAAGTTCACCTTCCTCGTCCCGGTAGTGGCGATCACGCTCGGCGTGATCGTCTTCAGCGGCAAGGGGCGCCGCCTGACGACCGCCTGGGTGCTGGGCCTCTCCGCCCTGGTCGTCGGTGGCTACTGGTATCTGCGGGCGGCGATCAAGACCGGTGGCAACCCGATTCCGACGACCGGCTTCGGCCCGCTCCACCTGCCGCGGCCCGACCAGATGCCGCTCGATCCGCGCCCGCGCTTTGCCGTCGCCCACTACATCACCGACCCGACCATCTACCGCCGCTGGTTCTTCCCCCGCCTGGAGGACGCTTTCGGGCCGCTCTGGCCGCTGATCCTGATCGTCGCAGTGGCCGCCGCCGTCTTCATCGTCGTGCGCTCGCGCAACCGCATCCTGCAGGTGCTCGCTGCCGCGGCGCTGCTGACCGCGGTCGTATACGTCTTCACGCCGCTGACCGCCGCCGGGCAGGAGGGCTCGCCGACCGGCTTCTTCACCAACACCCGCTACCTCGCGCCAGGGCTCGTTCTCGGCATGGTCCTGCTGCCGATCGCCCGGCCGCTGCGGGCGCCAGACTCGCGTGCCTGGCAGACGCTCATCTTCCTCACCGCCGTCTACGCGATCAGCGTCCTGACGACGCCGCGCTGGTATCCGGGTTACATCGTCGGCACGGTGTTCCTGACCCTGGCGCTCGTCTGGGCGCCGGCAGGGCTGGGTGCGCTCCGCAGTCGGCGCCGGATCAGCCGGGCCGCGGCGGTCGCAGCGGCCGGGGGCGTGCTGCTGCTCGCCGTCGTCCTCGGTCGCGCCCAGGAGGTTCAGTACTACGACCAGCACTACACGCGCGTGACGCCGTTCCTGCAGGAAGGCGGGCCGCGCAAGGCCTATACCTTCGCCCGCGAACGGCACGGCGCGCGGATCGGCATCGCCGGCTCCGGCGAGATCTACTTCGGTCAGTACGGCTTCTTCGGCGCCAACCTCGACAACTACGTCCAGTACATCGGCGTGCCGGGGCCGGACGGCACCTACCGCCTGGCGACGACCTGCCACCAGTTCAGGCGCCGCATCAACGCGGGCGATTACGACTTCCTGATCATCAGCCAGTTCACCCAGGACTCGCGGGAGGCCGAATACTGGTACCCGATCTACGCCTGGCTGAAGGAAGACCAGGCGCTGGAAACCGTGATCGAAGAGCCGGAAATCACGCCAGAGCCCGACTACGTCTTCAAGGTCAGGGGCAAGCTCGACCCGGATAGCTGCGGCAAGCTCGCCAAGAGCTGACGGCAGCGGGTGCGAGCCGTAACCTAAGCAGGTCCGGCCCCCGTAGCTCAGTGGACAGAGCGACGGCCTTCTAAGCCGTGGGTCGCTGGTTCGAATCCAGCCGGGGGTGCTGATCCCTTCCATCGCGGTCTCCGTCGTCGCGCGAGTCAGGCCGATCGAGGCGACCGGAGTTTCGACGCCGTCGTCTACTCGTTCCCGGCGTTTGGCGGCGGGTAGCCTGGACGCATCGGGTCCAATGTCCTCATAGCCGGAGCGACGGGATTCGTCGGCAGCCGGCTGGCGGCCTCGTTTGCGGGTTCCGAAGGACGCGTGCGCTGTCTCGTCCGCGACCGCTCGAAGGCGGGCTGGTTGGAGGAAATGGGCAATGAGGTGTGGGAGGCCGACATCGGCCACCCCGCCAGCCTCGAGGGAGCTGGCGAGGGGATCGACGTCGCCTACTTCCTCGTCCACTCGATGGCAGGCGGCGAGGGGTTCGCCGAGCGGGAGCGGCGGGGGGCGCGCAACTTTGCCCGCATGGCCTCGCGTGAGGGCGTGCAGCGTGTCGTCTACCTGGGCGGCTTGGGGGAGGAGGATGTCTCGGAGCATCTGCGCAGCCGCGGCGAGACCGCCCGCGTGCTCGCTGCGGCCGGCCCGCCGCTGACCTACTTCCGGGCGGCGATGGTGGTTGGCTTCGGCAGCGAGTCCTACCGGACGCTCCGTTACCTGGTCGGTCGACTGCCGGTGATGGTTGCGCCGGCCTGGCTCGACACGCCGACCCAGCCGATCGGCATCGAGGCGACCGTCGAGTACCTGCGACGGGCGCTCGAGGTGCCGGAGTCGATGGAAGCCGAGGTTCAGATCGGCGGGCCGGACATCCTCAGCTACGCGGAGATGCTGGACCGGATGGCGCTGGCGATGGGCAAACGAAAGCCGACGAAGCTGCGCGTGCCGCTGCTGACGCCGTGGCTTTCCTCGCTCTGGCTGGGCCTGGTCACCCCGGTCGACACGAAGGTCGCGCGGCCGCTGATCGAGGGGCTGACCACGCCGACGGTGGTCACCGACAGCGCCGCGGCCGAGTGCTTTGGGATTTCGCCGGCGTCCTTCGACAAGACGCTGCGCGCGGCCCTGGCGGAGGAAGGCGAGCGCTGAGCTGCCCGATCGTCCTCTTCACCCGCGACCTGCGGGCTGGGGGTCGTCGTTGTTTCGGCGTAGCCGAGCAGGGGTAGGAAGCGCTGCATGATTCCAAGTTCGATATTGCTCATTGTCATCGGGATCGTGCTCGCCATCTTGGTGAACTACGTGCTCGGCATCATCGTGATCTTGATCGGACTGGCGCTGCTGATCGCCCCGATGGTCGGCAGCGGCACCAGACGCGTCTAGGGCGCGCCATCGGCGACAATTCGGCGATGGCGCCCTGGAAGCTGCCGCTGATCGTCGCCGCGATCGCAGTTCCGATCGTCGCGGCGTTCGGCCTGGGTGGGGGTGGGGCCGGCGTTGCGGCTGGTGCCCTGGCCGCGGTCGTGGTGGTCTTCGTCGCGGCGCGGCAGCGTCCGCGTGGGCCGATCTCCTCGGCGCGGGCCGAGGCCGGGGATGCGCGGCGGCACGTGCTGCTCGTCGTCGATGCGCCGGTCGATGAGCCTGCTGCGGTGCGCAAGATCGCCGAGGTCTCGGATCTCGAGGACGCAGCGGACGCCGATGTGCTGGTCCTCTCTCCGGCGCGGATCGGCTTTCTTGATCGCTGGGCTTCGGACGTCGAGGGCGCCCGTCGGCGGGCACAGCAGAACCTCGTCGCCGCCATCGCGGCACTGGCCAAGGCGGGAATTGCGGCGGAGGCGCGGGTTGGGGACGAGGACCTCGTCCAGGCGGTCGAGGACCAGCTTCAAAGCTATCCGGCGAGCGAGGTCGTCCTCGTCAGCGGAGCCGGCGAGAACGGCAGCGACCCCGACGCGAAGGCGGCCGAAGAGCTACGCGACCGCCTTCAGGCGGACTTCCGGCGCGTGGTGCTCAGCAGAGGTGCGGCCGAGCGGCGCTCCTGACCACCTGGAAGGCGCTGCCGGGAATCCGCTTCAGCTGGTCGAGGCCCTCGTCGTCCCAGCGCCGGTCGCTGGTGCCGTCGATGTACCAGTTGGAGCCGTTGTCGGCGACGATCAGCCCGAAGCGCTTCATCGCCAGCGCGATGGTCCTGGCGCCGCCGCTGAAGCCGCCGAGTCCGTAGCCGGCCTTTAGGCGCAGCCGCGTCCCCATTGCCGGGGCGCTGGCGCTGGGGGTATTGCCGGCGCAGTGCGAGGCGGGGTGGACCCAGGCATCTCGGGTGCTGTCGAAGGTGACGCGGATCGCGTGTTCGACCTGCCCGGAGGCGACCTCGTCATAGCGCACGAGGCCGGGGAAGATCGGCAGCCCGGCGGCGTCGGCCGACGTCCACGAGTCGGGCCGCCGCGCCGCCAAGCGCAGATCCCACCTGGCACCCGAGTCGGCGTTCCAGTGTCGTTGTGGGCCGCTCTGGAAGAAGCCCCGATACAGCTCGTAGAGGACGCAGCTGGAGCGATCGACGACGAGCACGTGCCGGTCGCCGTCGCTGCTGGCGCCACCCTCGACGGGCGCCGTGGCCGGCGCCGGGAATGGTCCCGGATCGCTCTCGTCGCCGTAGGCGGTGTAGTGGATCGGCAGCTTGGGCTGACCGGTGTCGACGACGGCGTAGGGGAAGCCGTAGGCACGGGGCGAACCGAAATCGGGGTGCAGGCGGTTGCCGCCGTGGGCGTCGATGTAGGAGATGACGGCGCCGGAGTTGCGGGCAACGGGCGCGCGGGAGATGTCCTGGTTCCATGCGGCCTCGGTCGGGAGAGACGGCGCGCGAGGGGAGAGCGACGCCGGTGGCTGCGGGAAGATCGAGCAGCCACCGAGATCGGGATAGGGCCCGACCGCCCCGGCGGTCGGCGCCACGGCTACTGCCCCCAGGCAAGCCAGGCAAAGCCCCAGCGCCAGGCGACGTGCCGGTGATTGAGCACCATAGTGGGCGGTTAACTCCCGGCACGTCCCCGCGATCCTCACCTCGAGGAGAGATCCTCGCAAACCCGGAGCTTGCCGACCTCGAGCTCCCCGACCTTGAGATGTCCGATCGCGGCCCGATCGATAGCCAGCCGCCCAACGCTGAGCCGCCCGATTGCAAACCCCCCTACCGCCGCAGCCCCCACAGCCAGCGCCCCGACTGCCACGGCCCCCCTGAGCTGCGCGCCCGTGGCCGCCGTCGGCCGCACCGCCGGCCGCAAGAAAGCGATCCCACCTCGCCGAGCCACCAGCCAACCGTAGCGACCGGCACGCTAGATTGAAGCCACGCGGTGGACGTAGCTCAGCTGGTAGAGCTCCTGGTTGTGGTCCAGGCGGTCGCCGGTTCGAATCCGGTCGTCCACCCCTCTTGAAGTTGCTGCAAATGGGCGCTTCTCGGCGACGGAAACTGAAACTATCGCCTCACGTGGACGTGCGCGCTGCTCGGCTGAGATTCGGAAGGGTCTATCGCCGAGGGGCGTCCGTGGGGCGGATTAGGCTCGCCACCCGATGCGCGGCCCTGCTCCTGGCATTCGATTCGCTCTCGGCATCTTTGCGCTGACGGCTCTGGTCGTGCTGGCGCAGTCGGCGACTGCGCTCGGAGCGCCCAAGCTTGCCGCCGGGAAGGCGCCGAACCCGGGAACGCTGACACAGCTCACCGGCAAGCGCGGCTGCCTCGTCGACCGTTCCTCGCAAGCCGGTGACTGCGCCAGGGCGCGGGCGCTGGACGGGCCCGGGCCCTTCATGGGGTCGCGGGCGATCGCGCTCAGTCCCAGCGGCAGGCAGGTCTACGTCGCCTCCTCGAAGAGCGATGCGATCGCGATCTTCTCCCGCGACCCGAAAACCGGCAGGCTGACGCAGGCGGTTGGCAGCGCTGGCTGCATCGCCGCCAAAGGCGCCGACGGCTGCGCCAAAGCGATCGGCCTCGACGAACCGAACTCCGTCGCGCTCAGCCCCGACGGCAAAAGCCTCTACGCGACCTCGCGCGCCGGCAACTCGGTCGCGAGCTTCGTCCGCAACCCCAGGACTGGGGCGCTGCGCCAGCTGCCGCCGCCGCTCTCGGGTTGCATCTCCGGGATCCCGCTGCCGGGCTGCACCACCGGCCTGGCCCTGGTCGCTCCCGATGTCGTGGTCGCCAGCCCCGACGGCAACAACGTCTACGTCGGCTCCTTCTTCGGCAACTCGGTCGCCGCCTTCAGCCGCAACCCGACGACGGGGGCGCTGGCGCAGCTGGCCGGCAGCGCCGCCTGCATCGCCGAGGCGACCAGCGGCTGCGCAACCGGCATCGCCCTGAAATCGGTCGAGGGCCTGGCGATCAGTGGCGACGGCGACACTGTCTACGCCGCCACTGCGCTCTCCAACGCCGTGGTCACGTTGTCCCGCAACGCCGCCACCGGCGTCCTCACCCAGGCGGCCGACGGCAGCGGCTGCATCGTCGAGAGCGCGCTCGCCGGCTGCACCACCGGCGTCCAGCTCAGCGGCGCCAACGCGATTGCCGTCAGCCCCAACGACGCCGATGTCTACGCGACCTCGCTGTTCAGCAACAGCGTCACCTCCTTCGGCCGTGCGACCTCGAGCGGGCTGCTTGCCCAGAAGGAAGGCACCGCCGGCTGTCTGATCTACCTGCGAGCCGCCGGCTGCGCCTTCGGCCGCGCCCTCGTCGCCCCCGAGGGCCTGGCGCTCTCGCCCAACGGCAAGAACGTCTACGTCACCGCCTTCAAGTCGGGCGCGATCGCCGTCCTCGACCGCGGCAAGTCGGGCGCGGTCGCACAGAAGCCAGGCCCCGCCGGCTGCCTGGCGGCACGCTCGCTTCCGGGCTGCACCCCCGCCCGGGCGCTGAAAGGGGCCAGCTCGATCGCGCTCAGCCCCGACGGTCGCCACCTCTACTCGACCTCGTTCGAAAGCGACGCGGTCGACGTCTTCAGGAGGAACAGATGAGCGGTTCCGAGCGGGACCAGGACGGGCTGACCCGCAAGCAGCTGCTCGGCAGCGGCGCCAGCGTCGCCGCCGCGGCGTTGCTGGCTCGGGGCGCCGGCGTCGAGCGGGCGCTCGGCGCGGCGAAGGGCAGGCGCGACGTCGCCGGGATGAACGTCATCCTGATCCTCACCGACCAGGAGCGGGCAATTCAGCACTTCCCACCCAACTGGCTGCGCCGGAACCTGCCGGGGATGCGGCGGCTGCGCCAGCACGGGGTCAGCTTCGAACGCGCTTTCACCAACGCTTGCATGTGCTCGCCGGCGCGCTCGACCCTGATGAGCGGCTACTTCCCCGCCCAGCACGGAGTCAAGTACACGCTCGAGGAAGACATGCCCTTCCCGGAATACCCGCACCAGGTGGAACTGCCGCGGCCGCCGGAGTTGCCGAACCTCGCCACGGTGATGAGGGCAGCCGGCTACAACGTCGTCTACAAGGGCAAGTGGCACTGCTCGAAGCCGGCGCAGAAGGAAAACGCCGTCCCCGCCGATCTCGAGAGGTACGGCTTCACGCGCTGGAATCCACCCGACGCCGGCGCCAATCAGAGCGTCCCCGAGGCCGGCGGCGGCTTCGTCGACAACGACGGGCGCTTCATGGAATCGACCGGCTCACCGGAGTCGGGGTCCGAGGGCGTGATGCAGTACCTGAGCTCGGTCGCCGCCAAACAGCAGCCCTTCTTCATGGTGATCTCGCTCGTCAACCCGCACGACGTCCTCTTCTACCCGAGCAAGACCTTCGAAGAAGCGGGCTACGACGACTCTTGGCTGCAGGGCGACATCGGCGTACCGGTGACCAACGAAGAAGACCTCTCAACCAAGCCCTCGGTGCAGGAACAGTTCCTGAGGATCTTCAACCTGACCGGCAAGCCGAAGACCGAGAAGGAAAAGCGTGCCTACCTGAACTACTACGGCAACTTGATGCGCTCCTCCGACAACTACATAGTCAACGTGCTCGACAAACTGGAAGAGGCAGGCCTTTACGACGACACCTTGATCGTGCGCACTGCCGACCACGGCGAGATGGGCCTGACCCACGGAGGCATGCGGCAGAAGAACTTCAACTTCTACGAGGAGGCGACGCGGGTACCGCTCGTCTACTCAAACCCGAAGCTCTTCCCGGCGCCGCAGACCACCGACGCGCTGGTCTCCCACGTTGACTTCCTGCCCACCCTGGCCAGTCTCGCGGCGGCGCCCAAGACGGCCCGCGCCAACTGGCAGGGGGTGGACTATTCGCAGCTCGTCCTGCGCCCGAAGACGGCAAAGCAGGTCCAGAACTATGTGGTCTTCACCTACGACGACTTCCAGTCGGGCCAGGCCAAACCGCCTTACCCGAAACCGCCGAACCACATCGTCAGCATCCGCGAAGGGCGCTGGAAGCTGGCCAAGTACTACGACGTCAGCAAGAAGAACCCGAAGCCGCCCCAGTGGGAGATGTACGACCTGAAGACCGACCCGCGCGAGGAAACCAACCTCGCCCATGAAGGCTACGAACGCTCGGAGCGGCAGGAGAAGCAGTTCCAGCGGCTGAAACGAAAGCTGGCGCGGGTCGAAAAGACAAGGCTGAAGCCGCGCTAGCGGCCATCTCCCTCGGAATACAAACCCCGTCGGAAAAGCTCCGAGCTGGCTCGGTTCCAGCGCTCTAGCTGCTCCGCATCGCGCCAGGGTTTGGGGAGGTGCCGGCTGATCGCGCCCTCGAAGAGGGCGCTGCCGAGGATCAGGACGATGGCCTGCAACGACGCCCACTCGATGTCCAGGTCGGGCCGGAGCACGCCCTCTTCGGCGAGCCGTCGCCATTGGCGATTGGCGATCGCGAGGAACGCGTCGAATATCTCCAGTGCAGATGGGTCCTCGTCGGCGCTGAGGCGTGCGACGTAGAGGAGGGCCTCGGGGTGCTCGCGGGCCCAGCCGGTCACCCGATCGCCGAGCTCCCTCTGGATCTCCTCCGAGGATTCTCCGCTCGGCAGATCCGCGAAGGTCTCCGCAGCGCGGGTGACGACGTACTCGTTGACGGCCTCACGCAGCTTGTCCTTCGTCGTGAAGTGATGTTGGACGAGGCCAGGGGAGACGCCGGCCGCCGCCGCTACGTCCCTGATCGAGGTCGCGGCCACCCCGTCTTCGGCAAAGCCCAGCAGCGCCGCTTCGCAGATGCGTTCCCGCGTGGACGGTGTCTCGACGTGCGCTGCCATACGGGTGTATTGTAGGTCCAATACGACTGTATTGGACCTAGCAGGAGGAATTGAATGGGAACCAAGGCATGGGAGCGGGGGGATCGGGGCGGTGCGGCAAGCGTGGGCGCCCGGTTCAAGCGCGTGTGGACGCCAGCCCAGATCGCCGTTGCCGTATTCGGCCTTTGGTGGGCTCTGGACGGGATCGGCGCGCTCGCCTCTGGGGGCACGAGCGGATCCTCGCTCGAAGCTCACGGCCAGGTCAGCCTCCTGGGCATCTCGATCGCCGTCAACGGCTGGCACGGTGTTTTTCACCTCGCCACTGGCCTCGGCGGCCTAGCTGTCTGCGTGCGCCCCGAAGCCTCCCGGCTCTATGCCATGGCCGTCGGCCTGCTCTACCTCGTGGCGGCTTGCTGGGGCTTGTTGTTCAGTGGTCCCGTGCTGGGGTTCATCGTGGCCGACGCGCTCGGCTCGATCGTCCATGCGGTAGAGGGGGCGGTGGTGCTTTGCGCCGGTCTTCTGTCTCCGTCTGCCGCGAGCGCGGCCGCCGAGTCAGGTGCAGGTGAGCATGTCCAGGTCTGAGCTGCTCAACACCCTCCCGTTGACGGCGGAGACGCAGGAACGGCGGGCGAGGGCGACAGTTGAGAGAGCCCGCTTCCCTCAGCCTCCGCCGCCGGACCTAGCCGGCATTCCACCGGGACCCCGCCTGCCGCGTCACCTCCTGGGTGCGCGCTGGCTGCTGCGCGAGCACCGATTGCTCGAACGCTGCCGACGGCGCTATGGAGACGTTTTCTCGCTGAAGATGTGGCCGCTCGGCCTGCTCGTCGTCGTCTGCGAGCCGCTTGAGATCAAGCGCATCTTCACCGGCGACCCCGAGGTCGTACAGGCGGGCGAGGGCAATGCCGTCACCGAGCCAGTCGCGGGGCCGGAGTCGGTCCTGTTGCTCGACGGCAAGCGCCATCTGCACACGCGCAAGCTGATGCTGCCGTCTTTTCACGGCGAGCGTATTCGCGTCTATGGGGACCTGATCGGTGAGATCGCCGAAGCGGAGGTGGACCGTTGGCCGCTCGATGCGACATTCCCGATCCACCCCTCGATGCAGGCGATCACCCTGCGAGTGATCTTGCGCGCCGTCTTCGGTATCGAGGACATCGACCGCCGCGCCGAGCTGGAACGGTTGATCCCGAAGCTGATCGCCTCGCCCGCCCTGCTCTGGCCTCCGCTGGGATATGACCTGGGCCGCCACAGTCCGTGGGGGCGCTTCCTCGCCCTGCGCGAGCAGGTGGACGCAATCCTCTACGACGAGATCGAGCGAAGGCGCGCCGATCCGTCGCTGGAGGAGCGAGACGATGTCTTGTCGATGCTCTTGCTCGCTCGTGACGAGCACGGCGAGGGGATGAGCGAGGGTGAGCTGCGCGACCAGCTCGTGACGCTGCTGCTGGCCGGCCACGAGACGACCGCGACGGCGCTTGCCTGGGCCTTCGAGCGCCTGTTGCGAAATCCCACCGTGCTCGATCGGCTGCGCGCCACCCTCGCCGCAGGCGATGAGGCCTACCTGGACTGCGTCGTCAAGGAGACCCTGCGCAGCCGCTCGATCATCCCCTATGCGATCCGCAGGCTGACCGAGCCGATGGAGATTGGCGGCTACGCGGTCCCGGCCGGAGCCTTCGTCGGATGCTCGACGATTCTCACCCACCGTCGTCCCGATCTCTACCCCGATCCGGACGCCTTTCGTCCCGAGCGCTTCGAGGACGGCGGTGCCGACACCTACACGTGGATTCCCTTCGGCGGCGGCGTGCGTCGTTGTCTCGGGGCTTCCTTCGCCACCTTCGAGATGAAGGTGATCCTGCGGCGGGTATTGGACCGCTGCGAGCTTTCCCCGTCGGAGGAGAAGCCCGAGCGCCCCGTCCGCCGCTTCGTCACCTATCCGCCCAGCCGAGGTGCCCGCGTGACGCTTACACGCCGGCGCTGCGCAACATGACAGCACCTCTCAGCCGGGATGCCTGCGTGATCGGCGCGCAAGGCGCACTGGGCGGCGCGGTCGTCGCGCAATTCGAGTCCGCCGGTTGGACAGTGCACCCCGCGGGGCGTCGACCCGGGCGGCGAGGGGACTTCCGGCAACTCGATCTCGACCGGCCTGAGGCAGTGGCCCCCGCCCTGCGGAATGTCGATCTGGTCGTCAGCACGGTGCCGCATCCAGACTGGGCGGCCGAGCGGACGGTGCTCGGACAGGGCAGCGTCCTCGTCAATTGCAGCCACGCGCCTGGCCGAGCTGCGGCTGCGATCGCCGCCGAAGCGAACGGGCCGAAGGGAACCGTCCTGCTCAACGCCGGGTTGGTTCCCGGCGTCACCAACCTGGTGGCCGCCGATTTACTGGGGAGGCATCCGGAAGCCGATTGCCTCGAGGTCGCCTTCACCGTGCTCAGCGCGGGAACGGCGGGGAAGGCCGGTGGGGAATTCGTCCACCATGGTTTGACCTCACGGCGCCACCACCGCGTGGTCGAGCTGCCGATGCCCGCGCCTTTCGGCGAGCTCTCCTTCATCGAGGTGGCAGAGGGCGAGGACGGCGGGTTCGGCGGAGTCGCGGGGCAGCGTGGGGTCGAGACCTACCTTGGTTTTGGCGATTGGCCGTTGAGCCTGGCGCTGCGCACGATGAATGCGTTGCGCCTGATCTCCGTCCTGCCCAAAGCCGCGTTCGCTCTCGACCGCAGTGGAGCGGCTGAAGCTTCCAGAGAGCCGACCGCGATCTGGGTCGGGGCGCGGCGTGGCGCCGAACGGCTGGGCGCTTCGGTGCTCGAGTGCGAGGGTGACTACCGGACCACGGCTGCCGCCGCGCGCCTGTTCGGAGAGCTGCTGCTCGAAGGGAACGCCCGGCCGGGATGCTTCAACCCGGAGGATCTGTTCAGTTTGAGTGACCTGCTGCCGGCGCTTCATGGCATCGGCGTGCGGGTGACAAGCGACTGGAGGCCGAACACCCCGGTGGGTGCGGAGGGGGTCTGACGCTTCCAGGCTTGCCCCCGCCTGCCGATCATCGGACAATGGGACGAGGTGGCGAAGTCGGCAGACGCAACGGCGAGGGCGGTGCGCGCGGTCGTGCGCGGGGGTGTACAGGGCGTCGGCTTCCGTGAGGCGACGGTGCGGCGGGCGCGCAAGCTGGGCGCGATGGGTTGGGTGCGCAACGCCGAGGAGGGCGAGGTGCTGATCCACGCCGAGGGGCCACCGCAGGCGGTCGATGCGCTCGTGGCGTTCCTGCGCGAGGGGCCGCGGGCGGCGCGGGTTGCCAGTGTGGAGACCGAGGAGGTGAAGGTCGAGGGGCACGAGCAGTTCGCGATCCGTGGCGTCAGCGCTGGCGTCTTCGTGGTCCAGGAGCACGCCGCGACGGCGCACCACTTCGACCTGCGCCTCGAGGTCGGCGGGGCGATGCGCTCGTGGGCGGTGCCGAAAGGGCCGTCGATGGACCCCGCCGTCAAGCGCCTTGCGATCGAGGTCGAGGACCACTCGATCTCGTACAACGAGTTCGAGGGGGCGATCGACGGTGGCCACGTGATCGTCTGGGACCGCGGCTACTACGAGCAGGGCGGCCGGGTTGCCTGGCCGGAGGCGCTCGATCGCGGTCACGCGGTCTTCGTCCTGCACGGCGAAAAGCTGCGCGGCGGCTTCGCCTTGCAGCGCACTCGCCGGGGAGAGAAGCCCCAGTGGCTGCTGATCAAGCGCCGCGACGACGAGGCCCGTCCGGGCTCCGACGTCGTCGCCGAACAGCCGAGCTCGGTGGTCAGCGGCAGCACGCTCGAGGATCTGCGGAGCTGACGGCTACGGTTCCGGCGTGAGCGCGACGATCGACGAGCTGGCGGTCGCCGACGAGCCGCAGGCTTGGGCGGCTGTTGGCTTCGAGCTCGACGGCGACGTCTGCGTCGTCGGCGACGTGCGGATTCGCCTGGCCGGATCGGACGCCGGCGAGGGCCTTGCCGGCTGGTCCCTGCGCGGGGTCGCGGGCACCGAGCTCGACGGCCTCGCGACCGCCGCTTCGGATCGCGATCCACCGGCCGCGGCGCCGGCCCACCCCAACGGCATCGCCGCTCTCGATCACGTGGTCGCAATCACGCCGGCGCTCGAGCGGACCGTCGCCGCGCTGCAGGCGGCGGGCCTGGACCTGCGCCGCGTCCGCGAGGAGCCGACGCCGGCGGGCGCGCCGCGGCAGGCGTTCTTCCGCTTGGGCGCGACGATCCTCGAGGTCGTCCAGGAGCCCGACGAGGCGATCGAGCGCGCCGGCGGCGACCATCCCGCCTTCTTCTGGGGCCTGGCCTTCGTCGTCCCCGACCTGGACGCGACCGTCGCCGGCCTCGGCGATCGCGTCGGCGAGATCCGCCCGGCCATACAACCCGGTCGTCGCATCGCCACGCTTCGCCGCTCGGCTGGCCTTTCGCTGCCGGTCGCGTTGATGACGCCGCCGTAGGGCTCAGCGCGAGGCGCTCACGGGGGCGAGGCGTTCGTGGACGAAGCGAACGACGGTCGCGCCCTCTCCCACGGCGGTGGCGCAGCGCTTGATCGAGCCCGAGCGCACGTCGCCGGCGGCGAAGACGCCGGGCACGCTGGTCTCCAGCAGGCCCTCCGCCCCCGCCTCGGGACCGGTGAGGAGGAAACCGTCGGGGTCGCGCGCGACGACGTCGCCGAGCCACTCGGTGCAGGGCACCGCGCCGAGGAAGAGGAAGAGGAAGGCGACTGGCAGCCGCTCGCCATCGGTCAGCGTCACCGCTTCGAGCTCGTCGTCCTCACCGTGCAGGGCGGCGATTTCGCTGCGATCGCGTACCGCGACGCCGTAGCGCTCCAGCTCGTCGATCAAGTAGTGCGACATCGTCTCGCTGAGGCTGGCGCGGCGGTGCAGGAGGGTGACCAAGGCGCCGCCCCGCGCCAGCCAGACGGCCGCCTGCGCCGCCGAGTTGCCGCCGCCGACCACGCCGACGCGCTGGGCGCCGCAGAGCCGTGCCTCGGGCGGTCCGGCCGCGTAGAAGACGCTGATCCCCTCGTAGCGGTCGAGTCCCTCGACCGGCAGGCGGCGGTATTCGGCGCCGGTCGCGAGCAAAACCGCCCGCGCCGCGACCTCGGTGCCGCCCTCGAGCCGGACGACGTGCCCCCCGGCCCCCGGCTCGAGTGCCTCGGCGCTGTAGGGGGTCGCGGTCCGCGCGCCGAACTTGCGCGCCTGGGTCACCGCGCGGCTGGTCAGCTCGGTGCCGCTGATCCCGGCCGGGAACCCGAGGTAGTTCTCGATGCGGCGCGAGGTGCCGGCCTGCCCGCCGAGCACGGTGCTGTCGATCAGCAGCGTGTCGAGGCCCTCCGAAGCGCCGTAGACCGCCGCGCCGAGGCCCGCCGGCCCGCCCCCGATGACGGCCAGGTCGACCTCTTCGCGTCGGTTGAGCTCGAGCCCGATCCCGAGCGCGCGCGAGAGTTGGCCGTTGCTCGGTGCGCGCAGCTCGCGCCCGCCGGGCAGTCGCACCAGGGGGATCTCGCTCGGTTCGAGCTGGGCGATCTGTGCCGCCCCGTCCTCGCCTTCCTCAGGATCGGCCCATGAGTACGGCAGTCGCTGGTGCCGGGCGAAGTCGATCAGGCGCCGCGTGGCGGCTGAGTCGCGTGGGCCGACGATCTCTATCCCGATTCCCTCCCGCTGCTGCAGCAGCTCGCGCCGCTGGACGAAGGCGGAGAGCAGCAGGTCGGAGAGCGAGCCGTCGTCGAAGAGCAGCTGTCGCAGGGTTTCGCGCTCGACTGCGATGTAGCGCATCGGCTGGGTGACGACGGCGGTGAGGAAGACCGTCTGGCCGGAGAGCAGGTTCATCTCGCCGAGGAATCCGGAGGCTCCGTGACGGACGATCTCGTGCCCGGCGGCATCGGTCACGACGGCCTCGCCCTCGACGATCGCGATGAACGGGTAGGTCGCGTCGCCGATCTGGAAGAGCGTCTCGCCGACCGCGGCGGTGCGCTCCTCGCCGTGCTCGGCCAGCGTCTGCAGCTGTGACGCCGAGAGGACACGACTGACGGGACCGGGCACGCCTACAGCGTACGGCCCTTTCCGCGCAGCGGAGGGATGATTGTCCTCCTCGGCGCGCGTCCGGGCCATCCGCGATGAACGAGAAAGAGGTCCAGCGGGCCGTGGCCGGCGCCAGCTAAGTTGGCGCGGTGGCATACCGCCTGCTCCCCGCCGACGAGGCCCACTGGCGCCCGTCGAACCAGATGAAGGTCGAGAACACCGACCTCGGTCGCCAGCTCGGCGCGACGCGGCTCGGCGCCCGCCTCTGGCGGCTGCGGCCGGGCCAGGCATCGACCCGCCACCGGCACTTCGGTCAGGAGGAGCTCTATCTGCTGCTCGAGGGCAGCGGCCGCATGCGCGTCGACGACGACCTGCTGACGCTGAGCCCGCTCGACGCAGTCCTGGTGGAGCCGGAGTCGACCCGCCAGGTCTTCAACGACACCGGCGCTGAGCAGCTCTGGTACGTCGTCGGTGCCCCGCCCGAAGCGGCGAACACGCTGGAGATGACCGACGAGCAGCTCGCAGCCCTCTATCCGGACGGCCCACGGGCACTGCCGCCGGAGCTGACCTGACGAGTGAGCGGCGGCGAGCGTCCCGCCGCGGTCTACACGCCGGCCTCGACCTCGCGCAGGCAGTGGCTGTCGACGTCGTAGACGAAGCCGCGCACCTGGTCGCGATGCGGGAGGAAGGCCGAGCGGCGCACGCGCAAGATCGATTGGCGGACGTCGGCCTCGACGTCGGAGAAGGACTCGATCGCGAAGGCGGGGGAGACGCCGGCCGCCTCCTGCAGCTCGGCCCGGAAGCCGTCATCGGTGATCTTCTGCATGCCGCAGTCGGTGTGGTGAATCAGCATCACCGCCTCGGTGCCGAGTTTGCGCTGCGAGATCGCCAGCGAACGGATCACGTCGTCGGTGATCACGCCGCCGGCGTTGCGCAGGACGTGCGCCTCGCCATCGCCGAGGCCGAGCGCCGCGAAGACGTCGAGCCGCGAGTCCATGCAGGTGACGATCGCCAGCTTGCGGCTGGGCCGAACGTCGCGGTGCCGGGGCGGCAACGACTCGGCGTAACGGCTGTTGCCCGCCAGCAGCTCGTCGATCACGCTCATAGCTGCGGCAGCCTAAGCCACATCCGCCTCCGCTTAGTCGCAGAGCAGCTCGTCGAAGTGCAGCGCCGCACGGCTCGGCGCGAGCAGCTTGCCGTTGCGCTGCAGCAGGCCGGTCGCGGTGAGGCCGCGCACGGCGCGGTCGAGGGCGTCGCGGCGAGCGAAGTCCTCTCCGTCGCCCAGCTCCCGCAGCAGCTCCTCGAAGCTGAGCGGGGTCGGATGTAGGGCGAGCAATTGCTGCAGGACGACGGCCTCGGCGGCTGCGTCCTCTTCGCTGGGGGTCCGGGTCTCGTCCATGTCTTTTGCGGCCATCCCGTCTACAAGGCTGCTGGCGGTCAATCTCTCCCCCCTAGGGCTTGCGCTTGCGCTTCTTCTCGCGACCGCGCAGCACGGTCAGCGCCCACTTGGCGCGCAGGGTGCAGCGGTAGAAGTGCTGCGTGGCGCCCCGCACCTGCTGCGAGTCGATTTCTTCGACCACCCCATATTCGGCCAGTACGCGCACGTGATAGCTGACGTTGCTGAGCGACTCTTCGAGCTGGTCGGAAAGCTCGCGTGGGCTGATCGGTTTGCGGTCGGCCATGGCCCGCAGGATTTCGCGCCGCAGCGGGTGTTTGAGCGCGGCCAGCAGTGCGTGATTGTCGGAGCCATTCCCTGCCATTCGGGAGGCTGCAATATAGACCAAACGAAACCTTATGTCTGAAAGACGTTAGTCCGAGCAACGGATCGTGCAGCTCAGGCGTCCTCGCGGACCCCTCCCATTTCGCTGAAGACCGCGGTGGGACCGCCATCGGCGCGCTGCTCGTCGGCGATCACGTGGGAGACGGCGTTGATCAGCGCCAGGTGCGTGAAGGCCTGCGGGAAGTTGCCCAGATGGCGACCGCTGTGGGCCTCCAGCTCCTCCGCGTAGAGGTCGAGCCAGCCGGCCATGCCGAGCAGCCGTTCGCAGAGCGTCCGCGCCCGCTCGGCCTCGCCGATCTCCGACAGCGCCGAGACCAACCAGAAGGAGCAGATCAGGAAGGTGCCCTCCTCGCCGCTGAGGCCGTCGTCGGTCTCCTCGACCTTGTAGCGGAGGACCAGGCCATGCTCGGTCAGCTGCTCGTCGATCGCCGCGACGGTGGCTCGCACCCGCGGGTCGTCGGGCGGCAGGAAGCGGACCAGCGGGATCAAGAGGGTGGAGGCGTCGAGCGCGTCGGTCTCGTAGTGCTGGCGGAAGACGCCGTCGCGGACGCCGCGCTCGAGGATCTCGGCCCGGATTCGGTCGGCGGTTTCCTGCCACTCCTCGGCGACCTCCTCGATCCCGACGCTGCGGGCCAGCCGGGTGCCGCGATCGACCGCCACCCAGATCATCAGCTTCGAGGAGACGTAGTGCTGCGGCTCGCCGCGCGACTCCCAGATCCCCTGGTCGGGGTGAGGCCAGGCGGCGATCGCGTCTTCGACCTGTTCGCGGATCAGTTTGCGGTCGGTCGGCGTGCCCGAGCCGCGCAGCGCTTTCTCGTGGATATAGATCGAGTCGAGCAGCGCCCCCCAGACGTCGTTCTGGCGCTGGTCGAAGGCGCCGTTGCCGACGCGCACGGGCTGGGCGCCGCCGTAACCGCCGAGGTGGTCGAGCGTCCGCTCTGTCAGCTGCCGCTCGCCGCCGACCCCGTACATGATCTGCAGGTTCGGGTCGTCGCGGCAGACACCGAGCACGAAGCGCATGAAGTCGCGCGCCTCCTGGTCGAAGCCCAGGGTGTGCAGCGCCCAGAGGCTGAAGGTCGAGTCGCGAATCCAGCTGTAGCGGTAGTCCCAGTTGCGCTCGCCGCCGGGGGTCTCCGGCAGCGAGGTGGTCGGCGCCGCGACGATTGCCCCGGTCGGTGCGTAGGTGAGGCCTTTGAGGACCAGGGCCGAGCGCTGCAGGTGGATGCGCCATGGGTGGTCGGGGAAATCGCCGTCGCGCAGCCACCGCCGCCAGAACTCTTCGGTCGAGTCGAGGCGCTCCAGGCCCTCCGGGGCGCTGCGGGGGCCGCCCAGGTCGCTCTCGCCCCAGGCGATCGCGCAGAACCCGGTTTCGTCCTCACGCAGCCTCAGCTTGCCGCGGGCCGCGCCGTCCTCGACCGAGAGCTCCATGTCGGTCGTCAGGCGAAGCTCTTCGCCGTCGGCGCCGCGGGCGAGCGCCTCGCCCATCTCGCCGCCGCTCCACGCGGCGACCTGCGAGCCGTAGGCGAAGCGGGGCAGGCACTCCATCTCCATCTCCACCTCGCCGTCGACGCAGGTCATCAGCCGCAACAGCGAGCGGTCGGAATCGTGAGCGGTCCGCGGCCGAGAGCCAGCGCCTTCCTGCTCGGCCCATTCGCCGATCGTCAGCGCGTCGTGGACGACGACCCAGCCGGTCGGCGTCACCCAGGTCGTCTCGATCACCAGCGTGCCGGGCTCGTAGCGGCGACTGATCGGGACGATCACTCCGCGGGGGGAGATCTTGAAGTGCCCGCCTTCGCGGTCGAGCAGCGCGGCGAAGGCGCTGGGTGAGTCAAAGCGCGGCAGGCAGAGCCACTCGACGGCGCCGTCGTAGGAGACCAGCGCGCTGGTGTGGCAGTCCGAGAGGAAGCCGTAGCTCGCGATCGGCGGGAAGCGGTGGTCGCCTGCGCTCAAAGCCGGGCCAAGCTACCACTGGTGTCGGGCCAAAAACGGCACCGCTACGCTGAAACCGTGATCCCGCCGCTCGCCCACGTCGCCGGCGCCTTCCTGCCGCTCGAGGTCGTTCCGATCACCCTCGCCGGGATCCTCTACTGGCACCGGACGATGGTCCTCTCCTGGGCGGGCCGCCCGGTCCCGGTCTGGCGCCAGGTCTGCTTCGGTGCCGGCCTGGCGACGATCGCCGTCGCCCTCTTCAGCCCGATCGGCCACATCTCCGAGGAGCTGGTCCTCGCCCACATGGGGGAGCACCTGCTGATCGGCGACCTCGCCTCGCTGCTGCTCGTGCTCGGCCTGACCCGCTCGCTGCTGCAGCCGGTCCTCGCGATCCGCGCCTTCGATCGCCTGCAGATCATCACCCATCCGCTGGTTGCCTTCCCTCTCTGGGCGCTCAACCTGTTCCTCTGGCATCTGCCGGTGCTCTACCAGGACGCCTACGGGGCGGCGCCGATTCACGCCCTCGAGCACGCGACCTTCCTCTTCTTCGGCTGCCTGATGTGGATGCCGGTCTTCGGGCCGCTGCCGAAGCCGCAGTGGTTCGGGGCCGGCTGGAAGGTCGGCTACGTGATCGCCGTGCGCTTCACCGGCGCGATCCTCGGCAACGTCCTGATGTGGTCGGGCGCGGTCCTCTACCCGATCTACGCGCCGGGCGAGCGCTACTGGGGCATCTCCGCGATCGCCGACCAGAGCACGGCCGGCACGATCATGATGGTCGAGGGCACCTTCCTGGCGCTCGGCGTCCTCGCCTGGGTCTTCTTCGAGGTCGCCCGAGAAGGGAGCGAAAAGCAGGACCTGCTCGACCTGGCCCGCGAACGCGGCGTGCCGCTCGACGAGGCCCGCGCGCAGCGCGCGGTCGCCGCCGGTCACGGTGCCCTGTTGCAGGAGCGGCTGAGCGCCGCCCGCGATGACTAGGGCCCGCGCCTGGCTGGTGACCGGTCCGCTCGGCCGCGGCCTCGCCTTCGCGATCGACTTCGCCGTCGCCGTGCGCCGCGGGCTGCTGCGGCGCGCGCGATAGGGTCCCGCGCTCGATGGAGCCGCAAGTCTCAGAGCTGCCCGATTCGCGTGTCAAGGTGGAGGTCGAGGTAGCGGCCGCCGACGTCGAGCGGGCGGTCAACCGCGCCGCCCGCACCTTGGCGCGCGAGATGCGGATGCCCGGCTTCCGCAAGGGCAAGGCGCCGCCCTCGCTGGTGATTCAGCGTGTCGGCTTCGCGGCGGTGCTCGAGGAGGCGATTCGCGAGGCGTTGCCGGATTGGTACGAACGGGCCCTGCTCGGCTCCGGCATCGTGCCTGTCGGGGACCCGACGATCGAGGTTGCGAGCACGCCGGAGGGGCCGGGCGAGCCGCTGGCCTTCGAGTTCGAGATCGGCGTCCGCCCCAAGGCTCAGCTCGGCGAGTACATGGGACTCGAGGTCGGTAAAGCAGAGCCCGAGGCGCCGGATGAGGCGGTCGAGCGCGAGGTCGAGCGGATCCGCGAAAGCTTCGCTCGGCTGGAGCCGGTCGAGCGCGCGGCCGCCGAGGGCGACGCCCTGCTGATCGACTTCGAGGGCCTGGTCGATGGCCAGGCCTTCCAGGGCGGCACGGCGACCGACTACCTGCTGGAGCTGGGCAGCGGCCAGCTGATCGAGGGCTTTGAGGAGCAGCTGTCAGGGGTCCGCGCCGGGGAGAGTCGCGAGGTCGAGGTCAGCTTCCCCGAGGACTACCGGGCCGAGGAGCTGGCGGGCAACGACGCGGTCTTCCGGGTCGAGGTCAAGGAGGTGCGGGAAAAGGTGCTGCCCGACCTGGACGACGACTTCGCGGCGGAGGCGTCGGAGTTCGACACGCTCGAGGAGCTGCGCGCCGACATCGGCAAGCGCCTTGCGGAGGTCGTCTCCGAGCGGATCGAGCAGGACTTCCGGGTTGCCGTTGTGGACGCGGCCGCCGAGCGAGCGAAGGTCGAGCTCCCCGAGGAGCTCGCCACCGCACGGGCGACGGAGCGCTGGGAGCGGGTCGAACGCCAGCTCGCGGCGCGCGGCATGAGCCCCGACGCCTACCTGCAGATGCAGGGCAAAACGCGCGAGGAGGCGATCGAGGAGTCGAAGGGCGACGCCGAAGCGGAGCTGAAGCGCGAGGCGGTGCTCGCCGCGATCGCCGAGGCGGAGGAGCTCGACGCTTCCGAGGAGGAGATGGTCGAGGCGCTTGAGCACACCGCCGAGCACGAGCGCACTACGCCCGAGAAGCTGTTGCAGCGACTGCGCGAGAACGGCCGCGACGCGATGGTCCGCGAGGACATCAGGATCCGCAAGGCGATCGACCTCGTCGCCGACTCGGCCAAGCCGATCCCGCTCGAGCAGGCCGAGGCCCGCGAGAAGATCTGGACGCCGGAGAAGGAGCGCGAGGAGGCCGGCTCGCTCTGGACGCCGGGGAGCGACACCTAGTCTCGGACAAACGCTTGCAGTTCTTGTGCAGTGGCGCTGCTAGCCGATATTGAGTAGCGCCATGCGATGGATGACAGAACGCCGCTGGGTCGGCATCGCGATCGCGGCCCCACTCTTCGCCGCCATCTTCGTCGCTCGCGCGACCATGGGGACGCTCGGCGACGCGATCAGCTTCCTCTACGTGGTCCCGGTGGTTCTGGTCGCGACCTCGCGTGGAGCCAGGGCCGGCATGCTGGCGGGCGCTGTCGCCTTCATCCTCTCCTCGGTCGGGACCCTGACGATGGACCTGCCGGTGACCCCGCTCGGATACGTCAATCGGGCGGTCGTATACCTGTTCGTGGGCGGCCTCACGGGGCGCTTCGCGACGACACTGCGCGCCCTGGAGGCGGAGAGCGCCCGCCACTTCGACCTCTCGCTCGACATGATCTCGATCGCCGGCTTCGACGGCTGCTTCAAGAGCGTCAACCCGGCCTTCGAGAGGACCCTCGGCTACCGCCCTGAGGAGCTGGTCGACCATCCCTTCCTCGAGTTCGTCCACCCCGACGACCGCGAGAAAACCGAACGGGAGGCGGCCTCGCTCGCAGGTGGGGTGAAGACGGTGCAGTTCCAGAACCGCTACCTGGCGAAGGACGGCCAGGTGCGCTGGCTGGAGTGGACCTCGATACCGCTGTCCCAAGAAGGGTTGATCTACGGCGTCGCCCGGGACGTGACCGAGCGCAAGGAGCTGGAGGCCGAGCTGGAGCGCTTCTCCCAGCACGATTCGCTGACCGGCCTCTTCAACCGTCGCCGCTTCGAGGAGGAGCTGCAGCGCCAGCTCGCCTACACGCGGCGCTACGGCAGCGGCGGCGCGCTGCTGGTGATCGACCTCGATCGCTTCAAGCAGATCAACGACCGGTACGGGCACGCGACCGGCGATGAGGCGCTGCGCGCGGTGGGGGAGGTCCTGCGCGACAACCTGCGTGGCACCGACACGCTGGCTCGGGAGGACGGTGCCGCCGTCGTCGCCCGCTTCGGCGGCGACGAGTTCGTCGCGCTGCTGCCCGAGGCCGACGAGGAGGGGGCCTGCGCCGCCGCCGCGCGCCTGGTCGCCGCGGTGGAGGCGCTCCGTCTGCCGGTCGGCGACAGCCTCGTGCCGCTGCGGATCAGCGTCGGCGTCGCGCTCTTCGACGAGCACGGGGTACCGGCGGCGCAGGACCTCTTCGCCGTCGCCGACCGGGCGATGTATGTGGCCAAGGCCGGCGGCGGTGGCGGCATCAGCCTGGCTGCATCGCCGGCCTGATCGCCGTCTCGGTCCGTCGCGGAAGCCCGCCGGGCGCCTTCTATAGAGTGCGGGCCATGAGCCCTCTGGTCCCGATGGTGGTCGAGCAGACCTCGCGCGGCGAGCGCGCCTTCGACATCTACTCGCGCCTGCTGGGCGAGCGGATCGTCTTCCTCGGCACGCCGGTCACCGAGGACATCGCCAACCTGATCGTCGCCCAGCTGCTGCACCTCGAGTCCGAGGACCCCGACAAGGACATCAGCCTCTACGTCAACTCGCCCGGCGGCTCCGTCTACGCCGGCCTGGCGATCTACGACACGATGCAGTTCATCAAGCCCGACGTGCAGACGATCTGCGTTGGCATCGCGATGAGCATGGGGGCGCTGCTGCTGGCCGGCGGCGCGGCGGGCAAGCGGATGTCGCTGCCCAACTCGAAGATCCTCATCCACCAGGTGTCCTCCGGCTTCGAAGGCCAGGCGACCGACATCGAGATCCACGCCAAAGAGATCATCGACGTCCGCCGCCGCCTCGACGAGATCCTCGCCAAGCACACCGGCCAGCCGTTCGAGAAGGTAACGAACGACACCGATCGCGACTACTTCATGAGCGCCGAGGAGGCGAAGGAGTACAACCTCGTCGACCGGGTCATCGAGCACCACTGAGTGCCCGAGCGTGCCGAGCCCGGACTGCGCCGCTGGGACCGCTACGGCTAGAACTCCCTGCTTCTACTCGGCCAAATCGGCCGCGCTGCAGAAGGCGTCGTCGGGGTAGAACGGGACGATGTCGCGATACATGCCGATCATCCCCTCGTAGCTATCGATGTTGTCGAAGAGGTGTCTGAAATCGAGCTTGGGCGGAAACAGCTCAGGCCATCGCAGGCTGCCGTCGCGCATAACCATCCAGGCGAAGCTCGCGAGCGAATACGACACCAGCGGGTGCAGACGGTCGGCGATGGTCGAGCCTCCGACCGTGGTTTCGGACTCCCGGATGAAGATGGGGTAGTGGTCCACCAGGAAAGGCTCGAGGCGACCAGCATCAAAGCCTGCGTCGACGATCAGGCGATCGTCCTCTTCGAGGCGCATGCGACAGGCTGCCGCGTGACGGGCCAGGTCGTGCGTGACCGGCGCAAGCTTGGCCCCCAGCGTCAGGAAGCGATCTGGCGGCGGCCACCCAAGGGTCACGCAGAGGCGCCACTGGAGGTGCCGGGCTTTGTCATCGACGCCCTCGAGCCAGTCGTCGGGCTTCAATACGTCGAGGAGTCGCTGAAAGCGCCAGCCGGGATGAAGGTCCAGCCAGCTCATCGAGTCCTCGCGGAGTCGCCCGTACACGCGTCCCACGGGAGTGAACAGCGCCAGGTCAGCGAGCACCATGAACGTCGAAACGATCGAACGGAACCCCTCGGCGCTGTCCACGGTTCCGGGGAATTTTGCGACGAGCGACGCGAACAGGCCCCAGTAGAGATCGCGTACCGGTTGGCTCGCGCCCTCCCAGAAGGCCTCGTCAACCTGCTCGACCTGCTGCGCGCAGGCCTCGAAGAGGTGTTGTGCGCCTAAGGGTCGAGCTGCGCCCCCGGTGGGTCCGATGGTAGGGAACGCCTGCTGCCGATTCGAATCCAGGGCGTCGGCCCAGTAGAGCACGAAGCGCCGTTGGTAGTCCGAGAAGGGGGGAGGGGAGTCGGCGAACAACCCGTCATCGGGCCGCATCGCGCGGCTGCGGTCCTCATAGTCGACGAGCCAGCGCAAGAGCTTCGCGAGGTTCGCGCTCCGGACCGATGCGAGATCCACCCCCTCGAACCAGTTCTCGAGCAAGACGTCGTGCGTCCAGGGCACGACATGGCGTCCGGCGAGCAAATGCAGCTGCCCATGTCGCTCTGCGGAGATCCTGCGTTCCTGGAAGGCGCGCGCGACGTCCATAGCGGGAATCGGTATCGACTGGCCGTCGTTGTATAGGCCCGCGCAGTACTGAATCGTGCCCCGGCCCGCGAGCTCTGCCAGCTCGTCGAGGACTGCGCCGTAGGGGGTCGAGGAGTGCATCCAGTAGTGGTTGAGCTCATGGGCCGTAACGTTGGATACCGCCGGGTCCGCGCCCCCCGGCGCGTACATGATCGGGCCGTAATGAGAGAAGCTCCCGCCCTCCGGATGGAATCGAAGCGGGCGCGCTTCTGGCTCGAGCTCGACCAGGTCATCCAGGGTCATCGCCGAGCCCGTCAACGGGGACCACGTCCTTGACGTCGCTTCCGTCGGACTGAGACGAGTGTGCTCGGCTCCCGAGGAGGCCCGCACGGCGGGCTGCCTCCTCGAGCACGAACCGCAAACGGATTTTCTGAACCGCGGTGGACTCGAGGCCTTTGGACGCGCCCAGCGATACGACTTTCAGATCGATGCCGCCGCGCCCATCGACTCGCTCGATCGCCGTGAACTGGAGCTCGAGCTCCAGCTCGTCCAGCGAGAACAGCGCAGGCCGGTCGGCCGCATCCCGGCTGGCGTCAAGGGTCTCGAGCTCGTCGCGGACTCTCGCTACCAAGTCAGCGACGCCGAGCTCGGCTCGGTCGCCATTAGCGCGAGAATCGTCCTGATCGCTCACGAGCCGCAATCTATCGGTCGCGTCGTAGAGGCGCTGGGCGGTTCGGCCGCAAGCAAGCGCCCGCGGGAAGGGACGGGCGCGCCAGCGCCGTAAACGTCGACACCGACAGGCCGGCTTGCGGTCCCCTCTAAGCTTTGGGACGCGACGCCGGTAGGCAACTACCGCCCGCAAGGAGGGATCCCGCTGGCACGTCCGACCGATTCCAACGAGCAGCTCCTCTGCAGCTTCTGCGGCAAGTCGCAGCGCCAGGTCAAAAAGCTCATCGCCGGCCCCGGGGTCTACATCTGCGACGAGTGCATCGACCTCTGCAATGAGATCATCGACGAGGAGCTCGCGCCGCCGACGGGTGGCGTCGAGCTCGAGAACCTGCCGAAACCGCGCGAGATCCACGAGGTCCTGCAGGAGTACGTGGTCGGCCAGGAGGCCGCCAAGCGCGCCCTCTCGGTCGCCGTCTACAACCATTACAAGCGGGTGCAGATGGCGCAGGGCGAGGACGTCGAGGTCGAGCTGCAGAAGTCGAACATCCTGCTGCTCGGCCCGACCGGCTGCGGCAAGACGCTGCTCGCGCAGACGCTCGCACGCATCCTCAACGTGCCCTTCGCGATCGCAGACGCGACCGCGCTGACCGAGGCCGGCTACGTCGGCGAGGACGTCGAGAACATCCTCCTGAAGCTGATCCAGGCCGCCGACTACGACGTCAAGAAGGCCGAAACGGGAATCATCTACATCGACGAGATCGACAAGATCGCGCGCAAAGCCGACAACCCGTCGATCACCCGCGACGTCTCCGGCGAAGGCGTGCAGCAGGCGCTGCTCAAGATCCTCGAGGGGACGACCGCGTCGGTCCCACCGCAGGGCGGCCGCAAGCACCCTCATCAGGAGTTCCTCACCCTCGATACGACCAACATCCTCTTCGTCTGCGGTGGTTCCTTCGCCGAGCTCGACAAGGTGATCGAGCGGCGCGTCGGCGACCGCGGTATCGGCTTCGGCGCGGCGATCTCCTCGCGCGAGGAGAAGGACATGGGCGAGTGGTTCGAGCACGTGCTGCCCGAGGACCTGATCGAGTACGGGCTGATCCCGGAGTTCATCGGCCGCCTGCCGGTCGTCGCCGCGATCCACCAGCTCACCCGCGACGATCTGATCACCATCCTGACCGAGCCCAAGCACGCGTTGACCCGTCAGTTCCAGCGCTTCTTCGAGTTCGACGACATCGAGCTGGTCTTCTCCGAGGACAGCCTCGAGGCGATCGCCGACCGAGCGCTGGAGCGCGAGACCGGTGCCCGCGGCCTGCGTTCGATCCTCGAGGAGACGCTGCTCGACGTGCAGTTCGAGTTGCCCTCGCGGCGCGACGTGACCAAGTGCGTGGTCACCCGCGAGACGATCGTCCAGGGGCGGCGGCCGACGCTTGTGACCGAGGCCGCCCATCAGGACATCGGCCAGGCTGACGAGGGGCTCGGCGAGGAAACCGCATAGCTCCTCACGCCGTGGGAGGTATCTAGACTCGCGCTTCATGGCTGATGAGCGCTTAGGGGAGCTGAAAGAGAAGACGCGGTACGAGGCGGCGGAGGTCGAGGCGCGGGTCTTTGCTGGGTGGATGGAGGAGGGGTACTTCCATCCGGCCGCCGAGGGGACGGCGGGAGAGAACTTTTCGGTGGCGATTCCGCCGCCCAACGTGACCGGGGCCCTGCACATGGGGCACGCGCTGAACGGCTCGATGCAGGACGCGTTGGTGCGGATGAACCGGATGCGCGGTCGCAACACGCTCTGGACGCTCGGTACCGACCACGCCGGGATCGCCACCCAGGCGGTGGTCGAGAAAGAGCTGCGCGCCGAAGGGAAGTCGCGGCACGAGCTGGGTCGCGAGGCCTTCGTCGAGCGCGTCTGGGCCTGGAAAGAGGAGTACGGCTCGCGGATCGTCGAGCAGTACAAGCGGCTCGGCGCCTCCTGCGACTACAAGCGCGAGCGCTTCACCCTCGACGAGGGCTACGTACGGGCCGTCTACCGCGTCTTCAAGCGGCTCTACGACAAGGGCTACATCTACCGCGACAACTACATGGTCAACTGGGACCCGGGCTCGCACTCGGCGATCTCCGACCTCGAGGTGGAGAACCGGGAGGTCAAGGACACGCTCTACTCGATCGACTACCCAGTCGAGGGCTCCGAGCGGGTGCTGACCGTCGCCACCGTGCGGCCGGAGACGATGCTGGCCGACACCGCCGTCGCGGTCAACCCGGACGACGAGCGCTACGCCGACCTGGTCGGGCAGCACTGCGTCCTGCCGCTGGTCGGGCGGCGCCTGCCGATCGTCGCCGATGAGCACGTCGACCCCGAGTTCGGCACCGGGGCGTTGAAGATCACCCCCGGGCACGACCCCACCGACTTCGAGATCGGCCGCAAGCACGGCCTCGAGGAGATCGGCGTGATCGGCCCCGACGGGCGGATGGCCGAGGGGGCCGGCGAGCGCTTTGCCGGGATGACTGCGGCCGAGGCCCAGGAGGCGGTCGTCGCGGCCCTGCGCGCCGAGGGCAGGCTTCGCGCCGAGGAGCCCTACGTCCACTCGGTTCCCTTCTCGCATCGTTCCGGCGAGCGGATCGAGCCGCTGATCTCGCTGCAGTGGTTCTGCCGCATGGACGAGCTGGCGCGGCCGGCGATCGAGGTCGTCGAGCGCGACGAGGTGCGGATCGCGCCGCCGCAGTGGAAGCGCGTCTACCTCGAATGGATGAGGGAGATCCGCCCCTGGTGCATCTCGCGCCAGCTCTGGTGGGGCCACCGCATCCCGGTCTGGTACTGCGATCCCTGCGAGGAAACGATCGTCGCCGAGCAGCCTCCCGAGCGCTGCGGTGCCTGCGGCGGCGAGCTGCGCCAAGAGGAGGACGTGCTCGACACCTGGTTCAGCTCGGCGATTTGGCCCTTCGCGACCCTCGGCTGGCCCGACGAGACCCCCGAGCTGCGCGCTTTCTACCCAACCAGCTTCCTCACCACGGCGCGCGAGATCCTCTTCCTCTGGGTGGCGCGGATGATCATGACCGGGATCGAGTTTGCCGGCGACGTGCCGTTCCGCGACGTCTACGTCCACTCGGTGATCCAGGCCCGCGACGGCCGGCGGATGTCGAAGAGTCTCGGCACCGGCATCGATCCGCTCGAGGAGATCGACCGGCACGGCGCCGACGCGCTGCGCTTCGGCCTGTTGGCGATGTCCTCGACCCAGGACGTGCGCTTTTCCGATGCCAAGGTGCAGCAGGGAGCCGATCTGGCAAACAAGCTCTGGAACGCAAGTCGCTTGATCCTTCTCAACGTCGGCGATGCCCCGGAGGAGGTTCGGCCCGAGCGGGTCGAGGACCGCTGGATCCTCTCCCGGCTCGAGGCGACGATCGCCTCGGTGACGGCCAATCTGGAGCAGTACGACTTCGCTCACGCGGTCGGCGAGGCTTACGCCTTCTTCTGGTCCGAGCTCTGCGACTGGTACCTGGAGATCGCCAAGCCGCGGCTCTACGAGCGGGAGGACGAGGTCTCGGCCGTGCTGCTGCGGGTCCTCGAGCGGGTGCTGGCGCTGCTGCACCCGGTGATGCCCTTCGTCACCGAGGAGATCTGGTCCTACCACCCGGCGCGCCAGGGCCACCTGGCCGTGCATCCCTTCCCGCAGGCTGACGAGTCGCTGCGCGATCTCGAGGCCGAGGCCCAGATGCAGGCGGGGATCGAGCTGACCCGCCGCCTGCGCGCCTGGCGCGACCTGGTCGAGGCGCCGGCCGCGATGGTGCTCGCCGCCCGTGCGGAAGGCACGGCGCCGCAGGAGTTCGTCGGCCGTCTGGCCCGCGTCGAGTTCGCCGAGGACGGTGGCGACCCGGTGGCCGCCGTCGGCCCCGTGAAGATTCTCGCCTCGGACGAGATCGACGCCGGGGCGGTCTCTGCGCGGCTCGCGGCGCGGCGCGAGGAGCTGCGCGCCGAGGTTGCCCGGGCCGAGGGCAAACTGGCCAACGAGAAGTTCGTCGCCCGGGCGCCGGCCGAGGTGGTCTCCGAGGAGCGCGAGAAGCTCGAGTGCTACCGCGCCGAGCTGGAGGAGCTCTCGGAATAGACCCCGAGGCCTATCTCGAATCGCTCGAGCCGATCGGCTGGAAGCTCGGGCTGGAGCGGATGCACCGCCTGACGACGCTGCTCGGCCTGCCGCAGCACCGCTTCGCCTCGATCCACGTCGTCGGCACCAACGGCAAGTCCTCGGTGACGCGGATGGTCGCCGCGCTGCTCGAAGCGCACGGCGTTAGCGCTGGCGCCTGCGTCTCCCCGCATGCCTCCCGCTGGTCGGAACGGATCCTGATCCGCGGCCGTGAGATCGGCACGGCGGAGTTCGCCGCGGCCGTCGAGCGCGCCGCGCAGGCGGCTACCACCGTCAATTGCGGCCTCGAGGAGGGAGAGGCCGTCACCCAGTTCGAGCTAGCGACGGCGGCGGCCTTCGTCGCATTCGCCACAGCCCGGGTGCAGGCGGCGGCGATCGAGGCGGGGCTCGGCGGCAGGCTAGATGCCACCAACACGATCTCCTCGCGGGTAACGGTGCTGACCTCGGTCGGCCTCGATCACACACAGTGGCTGGGCGAGACGCTGGAGCAGATCGCCGCCGAGAAGCTGGCCGTGCTGCGCGACCACTCGACGCTGGTCCTCGGCCGGGTGGACCCCCCGGTCGCGGCGCTTGCCGAGCGGACCGCGCGCGAGCGGGGCGCCCGGCTGCTGGTTGCCCCGGAGGAGCCGGACCCCGGCGTCGAACTGCGCGTTCCGGGCGGCTTCCAGCGGCGCAACTTCGCCCTCGCCTGCGCCGCAGCCGAGGCTTTCCTCGGCGAGTTGGACCCCGAGCGTGTGGCGGTCGCCGCCGGGGGGGTCGAGATCCCGGGGCGGCTCGAGCGTGTCGCTTCCGACCCCCCGATTTATCTCGACGCCGCCCACAACCCCCAGGGCGCCGTCGCTCTTGCAGAGGCGCTCTCCGAGCTGAGCGGCGGTCGTCCGGTCGTTGCCTGTCTGGCGATCCTTGGCGATAAGGACGCGGCGGCGACGATCGCGGCGCTGGCGCCGGCCGTGGACTTTGTGGTCTGCACCGAGCTGCCGGTGGCAACCCTGGAACGCCGTGGGATGCCTGGTGCCGCCTCGCACCCAGCGCGCGAGCTGGCTGCCGCCTGCGCGGCAGCCGGGTTGGACGCAGAGGCCGAGTCGGACCTGGCGACGGCGCTGCGCCGGGCCCGCGAGCGCGCTGCCGGGGTGGGGGGAATCCTCGTGATCTGCGGCTCGCACTACCTGTTGGCGCCCGCCCGCCACGTTCTGGCCGGCTGAGCGTGTGCGAGGATCTCGCTCGTGGATCGCAGCGCCGGCTCAGAACTCCTCTCGATGATGGCCCTGGTCGCCGCGGTCGTCGCCGCGGTGATCCTGATCTTTTTCGGCCTCGGCTATCTGTTCGGCAGGCTCTTCCTCTAGTGGGGTTGTGTGCGGCTACCCGTGCCGACAGGTTTCCGCCGGGTGCTGGCGAAGTAGACTCCCCGCTCCCTCCGGCGCCCCAGTCATGGCACTAGCGATCTTCGGAATCAGCAACGGCGGCCTCAATCTGGTCGTCAACCTCCTCGTCCTGATGCTGGTCGTTGTCTGGCTGGCGCTGATCGTCTACACCTACCTCGACGCTCGCCGCCGCATCTCCGATCCCTTCCTGGTCGGCTGCGCGACGCTTGCCTCTTTCATTCCCTATCTGGGCACCGCCGTTTACGCGATCGTCCGCCCGCCGGAGTTCCTCGAGGACGCCCACGAACGCGAGCTGGAGATCGAAGCCGCCGAGCTGCGCGTGCGCCAGCTGAAAGAGGCGTCCTGCCCGGGCTGTGGCTTCCCGATCGAACGGAACTACCTTCGTTGCCCACAGTGTCAACGCCGCCTCAAGGACCCGTGCCAGAGCTGCGGCAAACCGGTCGACCGGCGCTGGGCGCTCTGCCCGTACTGCGAGACGCCGTTGGGCGAGCGCGAGCAGCGCCGCAGACGGCCCGCCGAGGAGCGCAAACGTCCGCCGGGCGAGGAGCGCAAGCGCCCTGCGCGAGAACCAGCGGCCGAGCAGCGCGAGGCGCCGCAACGCAAGGCGCCACGCTCCGAGAAAGCCCCGACCGAAAAACGAACGCAAAGGAGCCCCAGCCGTGAGCCGGACCCTGATCCTCGTAAAGCCTGACGCATTCGAGCGCGCCCTCACCGGCGAAGTGATTGCCCGCTTCGAGCGTAAGGGATTGCGGATCGCGGCGCTGAAGACGATGGTCGCCGTCGAGGCGATCGCCAACGAGCACTACGCCGAGCACAGCGAGAAGCCGTTCTTCGGCGAGCTGGTCGAGTTCATCACCGGCGGCACCCTGGTGGCGATGGTCCTCGAGGGGGCCGAAGCGGTCACCGCAGCGCGCCAGGTGATCGGCGCGACCAACCCGGTCGAGGCGGCGCCGGGCTCGATTCGCGGCGATTTCGCGCTCGAGGTCACCTTCAACATGGTCCACGGATCGGATTCCGGCGAGTCGGCCGAGCGCGAGATCGGGATCTGGTTTCCGGAGCTTTGAGCGGTGGCCGAGGGGTGGGTGGGGGTCTCCACTTAACTTTTTCGCCGGGAACGGACGGCTCTCGCCGACCCACTCGGGCGAAAAAGTACAAGACGTTCCGACCCCCACCCACCCCTCGGCCATGACTTCGAGCGTGGTTCTGGCTTCTGGTTCGCCTCAGCGGAGTGAGCTGCTGAGGAAGCTGGGGGTCGAGTTTGAGGTGGCGGTCTCGGGGGTCGAGGAGCTGAGTGGGGGGGACCCCGAGGTTGAGGTCCTTGAAAATGCTCGGATGAAGGCGCGCGCCGTCGAGCGCGACGGCTTCGTCATCGCCTGCGACACCGATGTGGCCCTGGACGGCGTCGCGCTCGGCAAGCCGGCCGACGAGCGCGAGGCGCGCGAATACCTGGACCGGATGTCGGGCCGCCCGCACGAGGTGCTCAGCGGGCTGGTCGTGCTCGCAGGGGGCGAGGAACGGAGCGGGCTGGAGAAGACCACCGTCGTCTTCAGGGAGCTCGACGATGCCGCCAAGGAGCGCTACGTGCGGTTCGGGGAGTGGCGGGGGCGCTCGGGCGGGTACGCGATCCAGACGTTGGGGTCGACGCTGGTGGAGCGGCTCGAGGGGAGCGTCTCGAATGTGGTCGGGCTGCCGGTTGGGCTGCTGTTCGAGCTGGCGCCGGAGCTGTTCGAGGAGGGCCTGGCGGAATAGCTGCAGCACTTCGGCCACCCTGAGGGCCGGCCTTGGCCATCTGGGATGATTGCGCTGCAATTCCCGCACGCATGGGCATCTTCAGCTACCTCACCGGGCTCGGCGGCCGCGACATGGCGGTCGATCTCGGCACGGCCAACACGCTCGTCTACGTGCGTGGCCGCGGAATCGTGCTCTCCGAGCCCTCGGTCGTGGCGATCGACTCGCGCAGCGGTCAGGTCCACGCGGTCGGCGTCGAGGCCAAGCGCATGCTGGGACGAACGCCCGGCTCGATCACCGCGATCCGGCCACTGAAGGACGGCGTGATCGCCGATTTCGACGTCACCGAACAGATGCTCCGTCACTTCATCAAGACCGTGCACTCCAATCGCTTCGCTCACCCGCGTGTCGTCGTCTGCGTTCCCTCCGGGGTGACCGGAGTCGAGAAGCGGGCCGTCGAGGAGGCCTGTCTCTCGGCGGGTGCTCGCAAGGCGTACCTGATCGAGGAGCCGATGGCGGCGGCGATCGGCGCCGGCCTGCCGGTCGCCGAGCCAACCGGCTCGCTGATCGTCGACGTCGGCGGCGGCACCACCGAGGTGGCGGTGATCTCGCTTGGCGGGATCGTCGTCTCGCAGTCGATCAGGGTCGGCGGCGACGAGCTCGACGAGGCGATCGTCAACCACTGCAAACAGCGTTACAAACTGGCGATCGGCACCCAGACCGCGGAGGAGGTAAAGCTCGAGGCCGGCTCGGCTTCGCCGCTCGTCGAGGAGGTCGAGGTCGAGATCCGCGGTCGCGACCTCGTCTCGGGCCTGCCGAAGACGATCACCCTCGGCTCGGCCGAGGTGCGCGAGGCGCTCGACGAGCCGATCAGCCACGTCGTCGACGCCGTCAAGGACACCCTCGACCGCACCCCCCCCGAGCTGGCTGGGGACATCATGGATCGAGGCATTACCCTGGCTGGAGGAGGCGCGCTCCTGCAAGGCCTCGAACAGCGCCTCCGCGACGAGTGCCAGATGCCCTGTCAACTGGCAGAGTCGCCGCTGACCTGCGTGGCGGTCGGCTCGGGAATCTCGCTAGAGGAGTTCGAGGCCATCCACCGCGCCAGCAAGATGAATTCAGGAACGGCGCGCGTTGCTTAGCCGCCGTTCAGACAAAGCGCCAAACTTAGGTCTCAGCCGTGTATCGCAAACAAGTTCGCCGCCGTAGGGCGGTCCTGACGCTCCTGATAATCGGGTCGTTCCTGCTGCTGACCGTTACCTACGGCCAGAGCTCGGGCGGCCTGCAGCGCGGCGTCAGCACGATCTTCAGCCCCCTGCAGGACGTTGCCGACAGGGCGCTAAAGCCCGCCCGCGACGCCATTTCCTGGTTCGACGAGACCTTCGACGCGCGCGGCGAAAACGGTCACTTGAAGACCCAGCTGGAGCAGGCGCGCGAACAGGCCGTCGCCGGTCAGGAGGCGCTGCAGGAGAACGCCCAGCTGCGCAAGCTGGTCGAGCTGGACCGTGGGCCGGCGCTGGCCGCCTCGGCCTACGAGCCGGTGACCGCCAGGGTGATCGCCCGCTCGCCGACGGTCTGGCAGTCGGCGATCACGGTTGACGCCGGCAGTGGCGACGGGGTGCGCGTCGACGATCCGGTGATCTCCGGCGACGGCCTGGTCGGCCGCGTCGCCTCGGTCGAGGGGGGCTCGGCGCAGGTGACGCTGATCACCGACCACGCCAGCGCGATCTCGGCCAAGGTCGTGCCGAGTGGCGTGCAGGGCGTGATCCGACCGGACGTCGGCAACCCCGAAGTGCTGATCCTCGACTTCATCGACTCCAGCAGGGGGGTCGGCGTCGAACAGGCGGTGGTCACCTCCGGCTGGCGCGCTCAGGGGCTCGCCTCGCTCTTCCCGCCCGGCCTGCCGGTAGGCGAAGTGACGCACGCCTCGATCGTCGAGCAGAAGGCCAGCGAACAGGTCGAACTGCGTCCCTTCGCTGACCTCGCCAACCTCGACATCGTCCAGGTCCTGACCGGAGGCTCGCGCGGGTGATCGTCACCCCGTGGATATTTGCCCGGCTTGCCGCGATCGCGATCCTCGGCGTGCTGCTGCAGCTCTCCTTCTTCTCGCGGGTCGAGCTATTGCACACGAGCGCCGACGTGCTGCCGGCGCTGGTCGTCTCGCTGGGCCTGCTCGGCGGCAGCCTCACCGGCGCCGTCTCCGGCTTCGCGATCGGCTTCCTCGTCGACTGCCTGCTGGTCGCGCCGCTCGGCGCCTCCTCGCTGGTCCTGCTCAGCACTGGCTACCTCGCCGGGATCTTCCGCGAACGCTTCGAGATCCACAGCGCCCTGGTGCCGCCGCTGCTCTGCATGGGGCTGACCCTCTTCGCCGAGGCGGGCTTCGGCCTCGTTCAGCTGATGCTCGGAGTCGACGCGCCGGTCAGTCCCCTGGTCCTGCGCGACCTGCTGCTGAAGAGCGTCTATGCCTTCTTCCTCGGTTGGCCGATCTACCTGATCCTGCGGCGCGCCCTGCGGCCGGCCCTGGTCGAGGAGCCGCGGGTCACCCGTCGCCGCCAGCCGACGGTACTGGGAGCCTGAGATGTACCTGCGCTCCGACGACCGCGGCCCGGCGATGAACAACCGCCTGGCGCTGCGGCTGGCGCTCTTCGGCGGCATCGCCCTAGCGCTCTTCGGCGTGCTCTTCTTTCGCCTCTGGTTTCTGCAGGTGCTGAAGGGCGACGAATACCTTGCTCAGGCACGCAACAATCGCACCCGCGAGTTCCGCGTGACCGCGCCGCGCGGCGAGATCCTCGACCGCAACGGCGAGGTTCTGGTCGACAACCGCACCAGCCTCGCGCTGCAGCTCAACGCAGAGAAGCTCCCCGAAGGCCCGCGCGAACGACGCGCCGAGCTGGCGCGGCTCGGCGGCCTGACCCACAGCTCTCTGCACCGAGTCCGCAAGTTGATCCACGAAGAGCTGAAGGCCTCCCCGGGCGCGCCGGTGACCCTGCGCCGCGACGTCGGCCACTACATCGTCTACTACCTGGAAGAGAATCAGGAGCGCTTCCCGGGGGTCGAGGTGCAGCGGGTCTTCGTGCGCAACTACCCGGGGGGCATGATGGCCGCCCACATGCTCGGCAACGTCGGCGAGGTCAACGAAGAGCAGCTGAAGGAACCGCAGTACAAGAAGCTGCAGCCGGGTGACGAGATCGGCCAGGACGGGGTCGAGTACACCTACGATCGTTTTCTCCGCGGGCATCCCGGCCTAACGAAGATCCAGGTCGACGCCTTCGGACAGCCGACGAAGAACGGCCAGCTCCTCTCCCAACCGCCGGTTCCCGGCAACGACCTGAAGCTCTCGATCGACGCCAATGTGCAGGCGGCCGGCGAAGCGGCGATGGCGTCGCTCGGCCTGCGCGGCGGCTTCGTGACGATGGACGTCCACACCGGTGAAATCCTTGCGCTCGGCTCCTATCCGACCTTCGACCCCTCCGTCTTCACGAGGCCGCTGACCCAGGCCCAAGTCAACCAGCTGTACCGCGATCCGGTTCAGGCGCCGCTGACCGACCGCGCGATCGCAGGCCTCTATCCCACCGGGTCCACCTTCAAGCCGATCACCGCGATCGCGGCGCTGGAAAGCGGCAACCTGACGCCGACCGAAGTGATCAACGACCCTGGCCAGCTCGTCATTGGCGGTCAGGTCTTCACCAACGCCGGGGAAGCTGCCAACGGGTCCGTCAGCTTGGTGAGCGCGCTGGAAGTGTCCTCGGACGTCTTCTTCTACACGCTCGGGTTCCGCATGTGGGACACCGGTGACCTGCAGCATTGGGCGCATGCCCTGGGCATTGGCAGGCCGACGGGCATCGATCTGCCTGGCGCTGCCGAAGGGCTGTTGCCTTCTCGACACTGGCGCAACAAGCTCTACGCGGAGGGCGAAACCGAACGGCCGTGGTCGGCGGGAGACAACGTGCAGTTCGCCACGGGCCAGGGGGACCTGCAGGCCAACCCGCTGCAGATGGCCGTCGCCTACGCGGCGATCGCAAACGGCGGCACGGTCGTCACTCCGCACGTCGGGATGCAGATCGACGATGCGCGGGGGCGCGTCGTCAGGGAATTCGAGCCTGCTCCGCGCCGGCATGTCCGGATCGATTCCCAGTACCGGGAAACGATCCTCGAAGGGCTGCACGACGCCGCGCAGAACGGCGGCGGGACCTCGTTTGAGGTATTCGGCAGTTTCCCCATCCCGGTTGCGGGCAAGACCGGAACCGCCGAACGCCCCCCCTATGAAGACCAATCGTGGTACGGAGTGCTCGCTCCGTATCCCGATCCGCGTATTGTGACCTTCGTGACCATGGAGGAAGGCGGCTTCGGCGCCGAAGCCGCGGCGCCCGCGGCCAGGACGATCTTGGAAGCGTATTTCGCGGATCGGCTCTCGCGGGGCGCGGGCCCCGAAGAAGGGGAAGGCTGATGTACGCGACCCGCACCCGCCGCGCCAGGCCGGAGCCCTTCGCCCTGCGGCCGGGGATCGCCGAGCGCCTCGGCCTGCCGTATATGGACGCGCAGCTCGGCTTCGCTGCGCTCGGCCTCGCCGCCTTCGGCGTCTTCACCCTCGGCCAGGCGACCCAGCACGACGTGCCCGGCAACCCCGGCTATTACGTCGACCGGCAGGCGATCTACGCGCTGCTCGGCTTGTTCGGCATGTACCTGCTGGCCCGGGTCGACTACTCGCGCTTCCGCGAGCTGCGCGTCGGCATCTACACCTTTCTCTGCGTCAGCGTCTCGCTGGTCTTCGTTTTCGGCTTCGCGGCGCGCGGCTCGCGGCGCTCCTTCGACCTTCCCTTCTTCAGTTTCCAGCCATCCGAGCTGGGCAAGCTCCTGCTGGTTTTGGCGCTTGCCGGGTTCGTCATCGATGGCGCCCGGCGGGGCTCGCCCTGGCAGCGCACGGTGCGCTACCTGTGCCTCGGCTTCGCCCCGGCTGCGTTGGTGTTCCTGCAGCCGGACCTCGGCACCTCCCTGGTGTACGGGGCAATCACCCTCGCCGTGATGTACGTGGGGGGCGTCCGCTGGACGCACTTCACGGTGATCGGCGCGGGGCTGGTGGCAATCGTCGCCTTGGTCCTCGTGGTCGCGCCCGCTGTCGGGACGCCGATCCTCAAGGGTTACCAGGAGGAGAGACTCACCTCCTTCCTGAACCCGAGCGCGGACCCGTCCGACGCCGGCTACCAGCAGAACCAGGCCAAGATCGCCATCGGCTCCGGGGAGAAGACCGGACGCGGCGATCGGGCCACCCAGACGCGGCTCGACTTTGTCCCCGAGCGGCACACCGACTTCATCTTCGCGGTGATCGGTGAGCGCTATGGATTCACGGGGGCCGCGTTAGTCCTATCCCTATACGCCCTGCTGATCTGGCGGGCGCTGCGGATCGTGACGCTCTCGAAGAACTCGTACGGGACCCTTGTGGCAGGCGGCATCGCCGCCATGCTGCTCTTTCAGGTCTTCGTCAACGTGGGAATGAACCTGGGGATCATGCCGATCACCGGGATCCCCCTGCCGCTGCTCAGCTACGGAGGCTCCTCCGTGCTGGCGACGTTTCTCGCGGTGGGAGTCCTACAGAGCATCCACATGCAAGCGCGCCTCAGCCAGAAGGGCAGGTTCGCCTGGTGACCCCTCGAAAGAGGCCAGGCTCGCGTACCTATCTGAACTGAGTTGAGATGAAAAAAACCATTCTGGTGTCCGCCGATCGCGGCGAGACCCGAGTTGCCGTCCTCGAGTCGAAGACCAAAGGCGGCAAACGCAGCGTCGCGGAGCTCTACATAGAGCGGCGCGGCCGACGCTCGATCGTCGGCAACATCTACAAGGGCAAGGTCGACAACGTGCTCAACGGCATGGAGGCGGCCTTCGTCGACATCGGCCTGGAGCGCAACGGCTTCCTGCACGTCGACGAGATCGTCCTGCCGGGCGGTGAGCAGGCGCCGAAGCGCGGTCGCGGCAGCGGCAGCGGCCGGCGGATCGGCGAGCTGCTCAAATCGGGCCAGGAGATCCTGGTCCAGGTGGTCACGGACCCGCTGAAGACGAAGGGCGCGCGGCTCTCGATGAACCTCTCGATCGCCGGCCGCTACCTCGTCTACGCGCCCGAGGGGGGAGGGGTCGGCGTCAGTCGGCGGCTCTCAGACGCCGAGCGCGACCGGCTGCGCAAGATGGTCGACCGCACCTACAAGGGCCCGGGCGGGCTGATCGTCCGCACCGCCGCCCACGGAGCGAAGAAATCCGACTTCGTGCGCGAGGTCGGCTACCTGCACAAGCTGCACGAGGTGCTCGAGCGGCGCAGCGAGAAGACCAAGGCCCCGGGCCTGGTCTTCCAGGAGGCCGACCTGCCGGTCCGCGTCCTGCGTGACGTCTTCCTCAGCGACTTCGAAACGGCGATCATCGACTCGCCCAAACAGCTCGAGCGGGTGACCGGCTTCTTTCAGCGGACCGCCCCCGAGCTGGTCGACAAAGTCGAGCTGTATGAGGGCCAGAAGCCGCTGCTGGAGAAATGGGGCGTCGACAAGGAGATCGAGTCGACCCTCGACCGCCGCGTCGACCTGCCCTCCGGTGGCTACCTGATCATCGATTATGCCGAGGCGCTGACCGTGATCGACGTCAACAGCGGCTCCTTCACCGGTCGCGGCAAAGGTGGTCTCGAGGAGACGATCACCAAAGTCAACACCGAGGCCGCCGAGGAGGCGGTGCGTCAGCTCCGCCTGCGCGACATCGGCGGCATCATCGTCATCGACTTCATCGACATGGCGCGGGCGAAAAACCGCGACAAAGTCCTGAAGACGCTGCGCAAAGCGCTCGACGCCGATAAGTCGAAGAGCTACGTGGTCGAGGTCTCCCCGCTGGGTTTGGTCGAGATGACCCGCCAGAACGTGACCGACGGGGTGCGCGAGATCCTCACCGCACCCTGCCCGACATGCGCCGGCGAGGGGGTCGTGCTCTCGGCCGAGACGGTGGCCCTGGAGGGGCTGCGCAAGATGCGCGACCTCGCCGCCCGCGACGCCGAGGCATTCCTACTGCGGGTCAACCCGAAGGTCGCAGCGGAGTTGATGAAGTCCGACAGTGGCCTCTCCGAGCTGGAGGAGGAGACCGCCAAGCAGTTCCACTTCGAAGGGTCCGATGCGCTGCCGATCGAGACCTTCGAGCTGATCGAGGCCGGCGACCGCGCCGAGATCGAGGAGCGGGCGCTGCCCTTCAAGGTCGGCGAGGAGGTGCTGGTGACGATCGAGGAGCCGCACATGTACAACGCCGACGACGCGGTGGCGCGGATCGATTCCTACATCGTCAGCGTGACCGGCGGCGGGCCCTTCGTCGGCGAGCGCAAGCTGGTGCGGATCGAGCAGGTCGAGCGGGCGGCGGCGGTCGCTTCGTTGACCGCCGGCCCAGGTAGCAACGGCTCCGAGCCCGAGGCTCTAGAATCCGCCGCCGCCAAATGAGCACCTACGCGGTCATAGAGAGCGGGGGCAAGCAGTACCGGGTCGAGAAGGGCAGTTCGCTGCTCGTCGACCGGCTGGATGCCAAGGAAGGGGACAAGGTTCCCCTCCGCGCTGTGATGTTCCGCGACGAGCAGATCGTCGCGGAGCCGAAGGAGCTGGAGAAGGTCAAGGTCGAGGCGACCGTCGCCGAGCACCTGCGCGGGCCGAAGATCAAGGTCTTCAAATACAAGCCGAAGAAGGGCTACCGGCGTCGCGCCGGGCATCGCTCGGAGCTGACCCGGCTCGAGGTGACCGAGGTGGCGCTTGGCAAAGCGGCGAAAGCCAAAGCGCCGAAAGCGGAGCCGAAAGAGAAAGCGGCGAAAGCTGTGGAGAAAAAACCCGCGGCGAAGAAAGCGAAAGCGAAAAAAGCGCCGGCTGCTAAAAAACCTGCTGCGAAGAAACCGGCCGCGAAAGAGGACGCAGGCGATGGCTCATAAGAAAGGGCTGGGCTCCAGCCGCAACGGGCGCGAATCGAACCCCAACATGCTCGGAGTCAAGGTGTTCGCTGGCCAAAAGGTCGCCGGCGGCGAGATCATCGTCCGCCAGCGCGGCACCCGCTTCTGGCCGGGCGACGGCACCGGCCTCGGCCGCGACCACACGATCTTCGCGACTCAGGCGGGAACGGTGCAGTTCAAGCCTTCGCGCAAGGGCCGCACGATCAGCGTTTTGGCTGACTGATTAGGGACTGAGCGGGGGAGGAGGCGGGGTGTCCCTCCCGCTTGCTGGGTTTTTCGCCTGGCGCGCAGTGCCACTCGCCGAGCGGTCTGTGCGAAAAACATGACGCCGCTGTGCGGGAGGGACACCCCGCCGCCTCTTACTCTCTCCTAGCTCGTGTTTGACAAAGCCAAGATCTGGGTTGAGGGCGGAGCTGGCGGTAACGGGTGCGTGAGCTTCCGCAGGGAGGCGCATGTGCCGAAGGGCGGGCCCGACGGGGGGGATGGCGGGCACGGGGGGGACGTCGTATTGGTTTGCGATCAGTCCCGTCGCGATCTCGGTTCGCTGCGCGGCAGCAAGCACTTCAGGGCCGGACGGGGTTCGCATGGGGAAGGATCAAACCGGCACGGAGCTCGAGGGGGGGACCTGGAGATCCTCGTGCCTGCTGGGACGCAGGCGGAAGCCATCGACGGGAGCCGGGTTGACCTAGTCGAGGCCGGGCAGCGAGCTGTGGTCGCGCATGGCGGGCGCGGGGGCCACGGGAACAGGCGGTTCACGACCTCGACGCGGCAGGCGCCGCGGTTCGCCGAGAAGGGAGCGGCCGGTGAGGAGGGCTGGATCGAGGTGCAGCTGAAGCTGCTGGCCGACGCCGGGCTGGTCGGGCTGCCCAACGCGGGCAAGTCCTCCTTGCTGGCACGGCTGACGCGCGCCGACCCCAAGGTCGGCGACTACCCGTTCACGACGCTTTCGCCGGTGCTGGGGACGATCGAGGGTGAGGACCGCCAGGCCGTAGTGGCCGACATTCCGGGCCTGATCGAAGGTGCCGCCGAGGGAGCGGGGCTGGGCCATGAGTTCCTCGCCCACGTCGAGCGCTGCTCGCTGCTCGTCCACCTGGTCGACCTGGCACCGATCGAGGGGGACCCCGCGAGCAACTACGAGGCGGTCAGGGCGGAGCTTTCGGCCTATGGCGCGGGTCTCGAGCGCCTGCCCGAGATCGTCGTCCTCTCCAAGCGCGACCTGCTTCCAGTCGAGCAAGTGGAAGCTGCCGTGACCGAATGGCGGCGGAAACTCGATGGAGGCGATGGGGCAGGGGGAGAGAGGGAGCGGACGCCGGCGTTGCTTGCCGTCTCCGCGGCGACCAGCGAGGGCCTTGGCGAGCTCCGCCAGGAAATCCTCGCTGCACTGCCCGACGAGAAGGTCACGCAGGGGGGGAGAGGTGTCGCGGCGGCGGTTGGCGATGCGAGTGCCGCCGAGTTCGAGGCCGAGCACCGCGTCTACCGGCCGGTTGGCGAGGGCGGCTACTGGGTCGAGCGCGAGGACGACGGCGGCTTCCGCGTCCTCGGCCGCGGTGTCGAGCTGCTCTTCGAGCGGCACGACCTGAAGAACGAAGAGGCGCTCGCCTACCTCGAGCAGCGGCTCAACGAGATCGGCGTCGTCGCTGCCCTGCGCGCCGCCGGCTTCGAGCCGGGCGACGACGTACGCGTCGGCGAGCACGAGTTCGAGCTACATCCCTAGCGACGACCAGCTCGGGCTTCGCCTTCACGCTCGGCCGCCCGACGGTGTCAGGGAGTGGGTCGCGGGCTGAAGGGCGGGCATGACGGCGCCGCAGGCCGCTCATACACTTGCCGGGTGACGCTGGTGGTCAAGCTCGGGTCCTCGATCGTCGCCGCCGACGATGGCGAGCTGCGCCTCGACGTGCTCGACTCGGTCTGTGGGCAGGTGGCGAAGCTGGAGCAGGGCGGCGAGCGGGTCGTGATGGTCACCTCGGGGGCGATCGCGCGCGGCATGCGGCTGCTGGAGTTGGCAGTCCGCCCGCGGGCGATGGACGAGCTGCAGGCCGCCTCGGCGGTGGGACAAGGCGACCTCTTCCGTGCCTACGAGAGCCGCCTCGTCGAGCACGGGACTCGCGCGGCGCAGGTGCTGCTCACCGCTGCCGACATCGCCGCCCGCAGCAACTACCTCAACGCTCGCCAGACGCTGCGGCGGCTGATTGAGTGGGGGGTGGTGCCGGTGGTCAACGAGAACGACACCACCGCCACCGACGAGATCAGCTTCGGCGACAACGACTTCCTCGCTGCCCAGGTGGCGATCCTGCTCGACGCCCGCCTGCTCGTCCTGCTCTCCGACGTCGACGGGCTGCACCGGGGGGACCCGCGCCACGAGCCGGACGCCGAGCTGATCGAGGAGGTCGCCGACCTCGCCGAGCTGGAGGGCCTCGAGATTGGCGAGCGCACCTCGGCCTTCGGCTCGGGCGGCATGCGCAGCAAGGTCGCCGCCGCGGAGATGGCCAGCGAGGCCGGCATCCCGGCGGTGATCTGTAACGGGACCAGCGCCGGCAGCCTCGGTGCGGCGGCCGCCGGCGAGGCGGTCGGCACGCGCTTCGCCGCGCGGCCGGGGCGCGAATCGAGCTTCAAGCTCTGGCTCAAGTACGCGAAGCCGGCCAGGGGCCGCCTGACGGTCGATGCGGGTGCCGCCCGGGTGCTGCGCGAGAGCGGCTCCAGCCTGCTGCCGGTCGGGATCGTCGCCGTCGACGGCCGCTTCGAGGTCGGCGACGCGGTCGAGGTGGCGCTGGATGGCGTGCCGATCGGCAAGGGCATAGCCGACTACTCCTCGCAGGAGCTGTCGCGGGTGTTGGGGATGAAGAGCGCGCAGGTGCGCGAGCTGCTGCCGCATGCGGCGGACGAGGTGATCCATCGGGATCGGTTTGTGCTGGTGTAGGGATGAGCGGCGGGAGGGACACCCTGTCCCTCCCAGCTACCCTTAGCCGCATGGCTGCTACGGCTACGAGTGTTTCGGAGATTTGTGTTGCGGCTCAGCGGGCTTCCCGGGTGCTGGCTGGGGCGTCGGCTGCGGTCAAGGATGCGGCGCTGGAGCGGACCGCTGGGTTGCTGGAAGAGCGCGTGGCGGAGATCCTCGATGCGAATGCCGCGGACGTTGCCGACGAGCGGGCCGAGGGACTCAGCGTGGCGCTGCAGGACAGGTTGGCGCTGAGCGAGGAGCGGATTGTGGCGATGGCGGACGGTGTTCGCGCAGTTGCCGCGCTGGAGAATCCTGTGGGCGAGGTGCTGGACGAGCGAACCCTCGAGAGTGGGGTGGAGCTGACCAAGGTGCGGGTGCCGTTGGGGGTCGTCGCCGTCGTCTACGAGGCGCGGCCGAACGTGACGATCGATTGCGCGGCGCTGACGGTCAAGAGCGGCAACGCGATCGTCCTGCGCGGGTCCCATTACGCCGAACGGACCAACGGGGCTCTGGCCGCGCTTGTGCGCGAGGCGTTGGCTGAGGCTGGACTGCCCGAGGACGCGGTGCTGCTGCTGGCTGGCGGCGGGCACGAGGATCTGGCCGAGCTGGCTAGGCAGGAGGAGACCGTCGACCTGCTGATCCCGCGCGGGGGTGCAGGCTTGAAGAACGCCTTGAAGGACGTGGCGACGGTGCCGGTCATCTACGCCGCTGCCGGCAACTGCCATGTCTACGTGCACGCCGATGCCGATCTGGAGATGGCGCGGCGGATCGTGCTCAACGCCAAGACCCAGCGGCCGGGCGTCTGCAATGCAGCTGAGACGCTGCTGGTCGACGCAGCGGTTGCCGCCGATTTCCTGCCGGGCGCGCTGGCCGAGCTGCGCGCCGCCGGTGTGGAGCTCGTCGGGGACGAGCGCGCGGGGCAGCTCGCCGGCGAGGTTGAGATCGGCGAGGCCTGCGACGAGGACTGGGGGACCGAGTACCTCGACCTGAAGCTGGCGGTCGCCGTGGTCGACTCTCTGGATGAGGCGATCGAGCACGTCAATTGCCACGGGACGCGCCACTCGGAGGCGATCGTCACCGGCTCGGCGGAGGCTGCCGAGCGCTTCAGCAGCGGCGTCGATGCGGCCGTCGTCTACACCAACGCCTCCACCCGCTTCACCGACGGCTTCGAGTTCGGCATGGGCGCCGAGATCGGCAACTCGACCCAGAAGCTGCACGCCCGCGGCCCGATTGGCCTGCGCGAGCTGACCACCTACAAGTACGTCGTCCGCGGCGACGGCCAGGTGCGTGGGTAACACTGCGGCCGACGAGTCCCGGCGCGACATCGGCGTACTCGGCTCGGCCTTCAACCCACCGCATCTCGGCCACCTGGCGCTGGCCCAGGAGGCCCTCTGGCAGCTCGGCCTCGACGAAGTCGTGCTGGTGCCGACGGGCGAGGCGCCGCACAAGCGCATCGTCGATGACCCGGGCCGCGAGCTGCGGCTGGCGATGACGAGGCTCGCGGCCGCCGACGACGGGCGCTTCTCGGTCTCGACGCTCGAGGTCGAGCGCGAGGGGCCGTCCTACACGTATGAGACCTTGGAGCTGCTTGCGCGCGAGAAGGAAGACCCGAATCTGGTGTTCGTGATGGGGGCGGACGCCGCGGTGGGGTTGGAGAGCTGGCGCAACCCCGAGCGAGTCGTCGAGCTGGCACGGCTGGCGGTCGCGCGGCGGGCGGGCGTCTCCGACGCCGACGTCGCCGCGGTGATGCGCAGCCTCGGCGCCGAAGGGCGGGCGACGATGCTCGAGATGCCGCAGTTCGGCGTCTCCTCATCGGCGGTGCGCGAGCGCGCAGCGGCGGGCCGGCCACTGCGTTACCTAGTGCCCGAGGCCGTGGCGCGGTTCATCGAAGAGAAGGGGATCTACCGGTGAGCGCGCTCGGCTCCGAGGCGCTGGCGGTGCGGTTGGCGGGGCTGGCCGATGCGAAAGGCGCGACCGAGATCCTCGTGCTCGACATGCGCAGCCTCGCCTCCTACACCGACTTCCTGGCGATCTGCACAGCCCGCAACGAGCGCCAGGCGCGGGCGATCGTCGACGAGGTGAGGCTGCGGATGAAGCAGGAGCACGGGCTGCTGCCGGGCGGGGTCGATGGCGACGGCGCGGCGGGTTGGATCGTGCTCGACTACCTCGACGCCGTCCTGCACGTCTTCACCGGCGAGGCGCGCGAGCGCTACCGCCTGGAGGAGCTGTGGCACGAGGCGCCGCGGCTCGAGCTTGGCCTGGACGAGTCGCAGGCGTCGTCCGCGGCAAGCGCCTGACGGTCCCCGCCCCCGGGTGCGGAAATTTGCCGTCCGAGAGCGCTTCTAGCGTGCCGCGCATGGGTAGCTTCAAGTGGGCGCTCTTCGGCTATCGCCGCGACGAGGTGGATGCCGCGATCGGCATGCGCGACTCGTGGATCCACGCCCTCGAGCGCGAAACCGAGGAGGCGAACGCGCAGGCGCGGCAGGGCATCGAGACGAGCGCTCGCGCCGAGGCAGAGGCTGCCTCGCTCTCGTCCATGGTGATCGAGCGCGAGCGCGAGATCCGCAGCCTCGGCGAGCGCCTGCGGGAGGCGAACGAGCGCCACGACCGCAGCATCGCCGCGCTGGAGTCGGTCTCGGCGCGGCTGGACGAGATCCAGGAGCAGGCCCGCGGCCAGGCGACGCGGATCCGGATGAAGGCGCTGCGCGAGGCGGTCGAGGTCAGCCGCCGCACGCAGGAGCTGAGCGAGGCGCAGGCAGAGACCGGGAGCGCCGCCGCGCCGCCGCCCGCCGAATCCCAGGTCGGCCCCAGCGAGGGCCGGACGAAGCTCGAGATCGGCCCGCTCGGCGACTTCTCCCAGCTGGTGGGCATCGAAAACGCGATCGGCCGCATCGGCGCCTCCGACATCTCCGTCGAGCGCTTCTCGGAGGGTCGCGCGACGCTCTCGATTCGGCTCGACGAGCCGGTTGACCTGCTGCGCGAGCTGGAAGAGAACGCCCCCTTCGACTTCCAGATCCGCCGCAACGGCGGCGACGGCCTGATCCTCGATCTCGACGAGGACCAGGGCCCCGAGCAGCGCGCCGCGTAGTTCGCTGGAGAGCCCGCGGTAAACTGGCACCCGGCTTGGGGCTGTAGCTCAGCTGGAAGAGCGACGCGCTGGCAGCGCGTAGGTCACGGGTTCGAGTCCCGTCAGCTCCACTCGATTTTGGCTATTCGAGCAGGGCCGTCAGGGGGACGGCGCCGCTCGTTCCCGCTCGGTGTATTCGCATCCGCGCTCGGGCGGCGAGTTCAAGCGGCTGATCGCCGTCGACGAGCGATGCGTGCGTCAGCCTGTCCAGGCCAGCGCCCACCAGCGGTGCAGCCAGCTTCAGGGCAAGCGAGAGGTTGAACCCAGCCGTTTGCCCGCCGTGTACCACCAGGTTGCGCTGGCGGTAGAGCCGCCTGAGAGAGACCGCCGCACGATCACGGACCGCGAGCAGCTGCTGCCTCGGGGCACGTGCGAATCGCTCCATCCGCTTCAAGGCGAGAATCTCCGATGGGCGGTTGAGGCCGAGGTTTTCCCCCTCGACAACCGCATGGAGGACTCGATCCGCGCGTTCCCTGTTCGTGGGAAGGCCCCGCAGGTATGCCGCCAAGGGGTCCGGCCCACCCTCTCCCTGGTAGACGCGAGCCCACGCGATCGTGGTCAGCTCCGCGCGCGGCCACGAACAGGCGACGAGGTTCGCAAGTCGGTCGGCGGTTACGACCTTGTCCTCGTCGCCCGGTCCCGACAGCAGCGACTCGACCGCCGACCACCCGGCCGCCGCGGCAACCGCGTCCGAGGAGGTGTTGAGGTGTGAGAGAAGCTCCAGCGACTGATCCAGCGGGCCGCTCTGGTCGATGCGGAGCAGCGCGTCCTCGCGCTCGAGGGCCCTCACCTCCGCGCGGCGCGATGTGAGCCACGGCAGCGGATCTGGGTGGCCAGCCACGAAGGCCTCGCCGTTGATGTTCAGAGCGTTTCGAGAGCCGACGGCTGCGCGCGCTTGGAGCCGGTCTGCGATATCGCCGGCGAGTTCCGCCGCTCTGTACGGATCGCGAGCGTCGATTTCGAGGAGCAAACCCCCGTGTTGGCGTACGGCGTCGAATCCGTTGTCGGCGAGCCACTGCCTCACCTGTGCGGCGCTTTGCCAGGATCCAGGGCGGGTAAAGCGCTTGGGGGGCGGCTTGTCGAACAACAGCAACGCCTCGAATTCACGACCGCGAGTTTCCGCGAGCTCCATCGCCTCGGCGACGAGACTCGTACTGTTGAGGCTCTCGATGGTTTCGAGACGCCGGAATCGTTCGCGCAGGAAAGCCGCTGAGAACCCTTCGCCGATCAGGTGAGTGGCGAGGGCGCGGGCGACCTGCTCACGGCCTGGAGGGTGCGGAAGGGCGCTGCGAGCCCGCCAGCGCGGCAGGTATTCGGCCTCGATGTCGTCGGTCCATGAAACCAGCTCGTGGTAGTTCGATCCTCCGGATGCCAGGTCTTCCTTCAGCAGCGTGCGGAGCCTTCCGAGGGCCTGCCCTTCCCCCGCGCCCGGGTCTCGGGCGACCCGCCGCTCGATCGAGAGGGCCAGCCATTTGACCGAGTGCTTGTTGAGCGCTCCGAGGTGGACGGCATCGCTGGCTTCGCGAAGCTCGCGCAGCGCAACGACCAGCCCTATGTCCCATAGTCGGCGCTGCCATTGGGCTCCTGGCCCCACGAAGTCGTTGAGCCGTGCCAACACGTCGCGCGTGTAGTTGTCTGTCACCACGAGGGCTGCTACCGTACTCGGCAGGCCGATTCATCGGCCGAGATCTAACAGGGGCCTGACGTTTCCTTCGGGAGACCTCTTGCCCCTCAGCTTGAAGCCCGGCCACTGCGCCGGGCTTCGCTTTTGGGGCCGGGGCTCGCTGGAACGGGCCTTGGTTCAGGCAGAGAGACCTGGTTGCCGATGGTTGGTCGATGAACGTCGCTAACGAGCACGTGTTCTCGCACGGGATGCGGGACACGCGGGAGACCTTCGCGGTCTGGAACGACCAGCCCTGGGCGGTGCTGCGGGGTTGGCTGGCACTCAGCTTGGCGATCGCGCTGACGCTGTTGGGCGCCGTCTGGTTCGTCGCCGGCATGCTCACCCCCGACATCAGCCCGGTCCACCTGCCGGGTCTGACCGAGGCAACCGACCCTGGCGACCTCCTGCCGATCCTCTGGCGCAACTCGCTGGTCCTGGCGCTGCATGCGACTGCCTGCGTCGCCGGCTTCATCGCCGGCGCCTCGATGCCGATCGCCGCCGCGCAGCGCACGGGGCTCTCGCGCTGGGTGCACGTCAAGGCCGGTGAGTTCGCGATCCTCTTCGTCGCCGCGGTGACGCTCTTCTCGCTGACGACCCAGGTTCTGTACCTGGGCTTCCAGGGCTCGACGATCGCCTATCAGCTGGAGATCTCCCGCGCCGTCCTCGTGCTCAGCGTCCTGCCCCACGCGATCCCCGAGCTGACTGCGCTCTTCCTGCCCCTGGCCGCCTGGCTGATCGCCAGCCGCCGCGGCCAGTGGAATCAGCTCCTCGCCGCGACCTTCACCACGGTGCTGCTGGCGATCCCGACCCTCGTCTTGGCGGCGACGATCGAGGTTTACCTCTGGCCCCGCGTCCTCGAGGCGGTCTCGCCGGTCTTCTGAAACGTAAGATCGCCCCTCGATGAGCGGCTACGACCCGAAGGCGATCGAGGCGAAGTGGCAGGCGGTCTGGGCCGACGAGCGGACCTGGGAGGTCGCCAACCCGGGACAGTCCGGCTTCGCGCAAGACAAACCGAAGTCCTACGTGTTGGAGATGCTGCCGTACCCGTCGGGGGAGCCCCACGTCGGCCACCTCAAGTGCTACGCGGTCGGCGACGCGATCGCCCACTTCCGCCGCCGTCATGGCTTCGAGGTGATCCACCCGATGGGCTATGACGCCTTCGGCCTGCCGGCCGAGAACAACGCGATCAAGACCGGCGAGCCGCCGCGCGAGGCGACCGAGCGCTCGATCGAGTCCTTCCGCCGCCAGTTCCGCGAGTGGGGCATCTCGATCGATTGGTCGCGCGAGCTGGGCACCCACACGCCCGAGTACTACCGCTGGACCCAGTGGATCTTCCTGCAGCTGTTCGAGCGCGGCCTCGCCTACCGGACCGAGGCGCCGGTGCAGTGGTGTCCGAAGGACGCCACCGTGCTGGCCAACGAGCAGGTGGTCGACGGTCGCTGCGAGCGCTGCGGCACGCCGGTCGAGCAGCGCCGCCTCGAGCAGTGGTTCTTCCGCATCACCGAGTACGCCGACCGCCTGCTGGCTGACTTCGACCTGCTCGAGTCCTGGCCCGAGCACGTGATCACCATGCAGCGCAACTGGATCGGCCGCTCCGAGGGGGCCGAAGTCACCTTCCGCTGCGAGGAAGCCGACCTCGACTTCCCCGTCTTCACCACCCGCCCCGACACGCTCTTCGGCGCGACCTTCTTCGTCCTTGCCCCCGAGCACCCTGAGTTGGAGCGGCTGATCGCCGGCACGCCGGGCGAGGGGCCGGTGCGCGAGTACGTCAACCGCGTCGCTCGCGAGTCGGCCGAGGAGCGCGGCGACGAGGAGCGGCCGAAGACGGGCGTGCCGCTCGGTCGCAGCGTCGTCAACCCGGTCAACGGCGAGGAGATCCCGATGTTCGTCGCCGACTACGTGCTGATGGAGTACGGGACCGGGGCGATCATGGCGGTGCCGGCTCACGACGCGCGCGACTACGAGTTCGCCAGGGCCTTCGGCCTGCCGATCCGACGGGTGATCGAGGGGGAGGACCCGGAGATGGCCCGTGACGAGGATGGCCTGCCCTATCCCGGCGACGGCCCGATGGCGGGCTCCGGTCGCTTCGACGGCAAGGACAACCGCGAGGCCTACGAGGAGATCGTCGCTTGGCTCGCCGAGGACGGCCGTGGCAGATCCGCCGTCAACTACCGCCTGCGGGATTGGCTCGTCTCACGCCAGCGTTACTGGGGCGCGCCGATCCCCGTCGTCTACTGCGAGGCGTGCGGCGAGGAGGGCGCCCCGGCGATCGTCCCGGTGCCGGAGGAGCAGCTGCCGATCGAGCTGCCGGCGGTCGAGGACTACGCCCCCCAAGGCCGCAGCCCGCTGGCCGCGGCCGAGGAGTGGGTCGCCACGGAGTGCCCCCGCTGCGACGGACCGGCTCGCCGCGAGACCGACACGATGGACACCTTCGTCGATTCCTCTTGGTACTTCATTCGCTATCTGGATCCGCGCAACGCGAAGGCCGCCTGGGATCCCGCCGCCGCCGACCACTGGCTGCCGGTCGACCAGTACATCGGCGGCGTCGAGCACGCGATCCTGCACCTGATGTACGCGCGCTTCTTCACCAAGGCGCTCGCCGACCTCGGTCATCTCTCGGTGCAGGAGCCGTTCGCCAATCTCTTCACCCAGGGAATGATCACCCGCGACGGAGCGAAGATGTCGAAGTCGAAAGGCAACACGGTCAGCCCGGCCGAGTACGTGCAGCGCTACGGCGCCGACACCGCTCGCACCTACATCTGCTTCATGGGGCCGCCCGAGCGCGGCGGCGACTGGTCCGACGAGGGGGTGGAGGGCGTCAACCGCTTCCTCTCGCGGCTCTGGCGCCTCTGCGAGGAGGTCGAGGGCAGGGGGGACAGCGACCTCGGCGCCGCCCGCGAGGGCTGCGCCCGGCCGCTGCTCGCCAAAGCGCACTGGGCGATCGACAAGGTGACGCGCGACTTCCAGCGCGGCTTCCAGTTCAACACCGCGATCGCCGCTGTGATGGAGCTGGTCAACGAGGCCTACCGGCTCAAGGACGGCCTCTACGGCGAGCCGGGCGGCGCCGCAGCGGTCCGCCTTGCCACCGCCACCGCCGCCTCGCTGGTCTTCCCCTTCGCGCCGCACCTCGGGGCCGAGGTCTGGCAGCGGCTCGAGGGCGGCCGGGTTTGGGAGCAAGCCTGGCCGCAGGCCGATCCGGACCTGCTCAGCAGCGACACCGTGACCCTCGTCGTCCAGGTCAACGGCAAGCTTCGCGACCGGATCGAGGCCGCCGCCGACGCTTCCGAAGCGGAGCTGCTGGAGCTGGCGCGGGCCAGCGAGAAGGTGCGCCGCCACCTCGACGGCAAGCAGGTCGTCAAGGAGATAGTCGTCCCCGGCAAGCTCGTCAACCTCGTCGTCCGCTGAGGACTGCAGCGGTTTTCGCGGCTTAAGTTCCTCTTTCTGGTACAAAGCGGCCGCATGCTGGTCAGGCGCCTTTCAGAAGCCCCGGTCGAGGAGTGGCATCGGCTCCGCTACCGCGTCCTCATGGACGCCGGCGAAATGGGCGCCCGCAACATGTCGGTGACCTGGCTCGAGATCCCCGCCGGTGCCAGCCAGACGCTGCGCAGCGAGGAAGAGGCCGAGCAGGTCTACGTTGTCGTCCGCGGCGCCGGCACGATGTCGGTCGCCGGCGACACCCAGGAGGTCGGCGAGGGGGACTTGATCCTGGTTCCGCCCGCCACCGACCACTCGATCGCCAACGAGGGCGAGGAGCCGATGGCCTGTGTCTCGGCACAGTCGCCGCCGGTCGCCTCCTCGGAGCTGTACAGCGATCAGCTAGCCGAGGTATCCGGCTACGACGACGAAGATCTGTAGCTGAATTGTTTGATTGAGCGCGCCACGCGCGCGCCCGCGTCGTGAAGCCTGCGGCGCATGCCCGAGCTGAGTCGCTCCCAGGTGGTCGTCTACGGTGCCGTCGCCGTCGCCCTGCTACTGGTCGGCGCCCGAGCGATCCGCGCTGAGGGCAGCGGGCCGACGAGCGCCGACTCGGGATCGCCTGCCTTCCAGGCACCCGACGGGCTGAGCATCGCGGGCGGCGGGCCCGACGTAGTCGTCGACGTCGCCGGTGCGGTGCGGCGCCCTGGGGTGTACCGGCTGCCAGCCGGCTCGCGCGTCGTCGATGCAGTTCGCAGGGCCGGGGGCGCCGAGGCCGGGGCGGTGCTCGAAGCGATCAACCGCGCCGCCCGGCTCGCCGACGGCCAGCAGGTCGTGGTGCCGAAACGGGGTGCGGTGACGGCTGTCGCCGGTGGGGCCGAAGATGGGCCGATCGGCCTCGGCAGCGCCACCGTCGAGCAGCTCGACACGATCGACGGCATCGGCCCGGTGACGGCGCAGAAGATCGTCGAATACCGCGACCAGCACGGTGGGCTTGCCTCGGTGGACCAGCTCGACGACGTGAGCGGCATCGGACCGGCGACGATGCAGTCGCTGCGCGCTCGCCTGCAGCCATAGGCACCGTGCGCGACCAGCGTCTCTCGCCGCCGTTGCTGCTGGCGGTCGCGCTGGCCGCCCTGCTGTCGCTTGCCCACGCCGGTGAGCTGCGCGACCGGGCCGAGACGGCCCTGGGCCGGGGAATGCCGCCGCGCGAGGGGCAGCTGGCACGCGGCTTCGTGCTCGGCGAGGACGAAGAGATCGACCCGCAGACCGCCGAGGACTTCCGCCGCGCGGGCCTCAGCCACCTGCTCGCGGTGTCCGGTCAGAACGTGGCGCTCCTGGCCCTGCTGGCGATGCCGTTGCTCGCCGCGCTGGGCATCCCACTGCGCGCCCGCCTGGTCTGGGTTCTCGGGCTGATCGCCGTCTACGTGCCCCTCGCCGGTGCCGGCCCGTCGATCGTGCGGGCCGGCCTGATGGGGGCGCTGAGCGTTTTCGCGACGCTCGCCGGCCGCCGCGCGTCGCGCCTCTACGCCCTGGGCTTCGCGGCGACGGCGATGCTGGTGCTCGACCCGGGCGTCGCCGCCGACGTCGGCTGGCAGCTCAGCTTCGCCGCGGTGCTCGGGATCCTGCTGTTGGCCCCGCCCCTGCGGGAGGCGATCGTTGCCCGGGTCGGAGGCGCTGCCGGCCGCCGAGCGCTCGCCGAGGCCGGGGCGCTGACGGTCGCCGCGACCTTGGCGACGGCGCCGCTGATCGCCTTCCATTTCGGCGAACTGTCGACGACGACGTTCCTCGCCAACCTGCTCGTCCTGCCCGCGGTGGCGCCGGCGATGTGGCTCGGCATGCTCGTCGCCGCGGCTGGCCAGCTGCCCGGCTTCCCGGTGCGGGCGCTGAACGCGATCGAGGCTCCGCTGCTCGCCTACGTCGCCCAAATCGCCGCCTGGGTGGGTCGCCCGAGCTGGGCTGTCCTGCGCGTGCAGATTGGCGTCGGCGGCCTCGTCGCCTCCTATCTGCTGATCGCCGCAGGGACGCTCGGGGCGCTGCGGCTGGGGCGAGAGAGACGCATCGCGGCGCTGCGTAAGCACCGAGCCGGCGCCGCGGGCGTGCATGGCTATCCCCAAGCGCGCCGGCGGTTCCGCCGGCGCCGCGCGCTTCTCCTCCTCGCCGCCGGCACAGTCGCGATTGGGTTCGTCCTGGCGCCGCTGGGCGGTGGCGGTGACGCCGTCTCCGCCTCGCCAGGCGGCCTGCGGATCTCAGTCCTCGACGTCGGTCAAGGCGACGCGATACTTCTCCAGCCCGCCGCAGCGCCCGCCATCCTGGTCGACGGCGGTCCGCCCGGAGACCACCTCACGGCCGAGCTGCGCGCCGCCGATGTGGAGCGCCTCGGTGCGGTCATCGTCACTCACGATCAGAGTGACCATGCCGGTGGCATCGGCGAGCTGATCGGCAACTTACCGATCGAGCGCCTGCTCTTCGGCGTGCTCGATCGGGGGATGCTGGCGGACGCCCGCGCGGCCGGTGCCCTGACTCGGCGGCTGGCGCGCGGCAACGAGTTGCGCTCCGGGCCCCTGCGGCTCGACGTCCTCTGGCCGCCGCGCGAGCTGCTTGCCGGGCCGCGCGCGGGCGACGACCCGAACCGGCTGGCCATGGTGCTGCTCGTCCGCTGGCGCCGCTTCCGCATGCTGCTCACCGCCGATGCCGAGGCGGAGGCGACGCCGCTCGACCCAGGGCCGCTCGACGTTCTCAAGGTTGCCCACCATGGCAGCGACGACGCCGGTCTGGCCGCGCTGCTCGACCGCACGCGCCCGCGGCTTGCCGTCATCTCGGTCGGCGCCGGCAATCCCTTCGGCCACCCGACCGCTGGCACGCTGGCGACGCTCGCAGCCCACGGCGTGCCGATCCTGCGCACCGACCGGGGCGGGACGGTCGTCCTCGATGTGCAGGGGAGGACCGTGCGTGTCAGCCGAGGCTGAGCTGCGCCGCGGGCTAAACGAATCGCCGAATCGAAATTGGGGTTTTCTTCTCCGGAAGGTTGCGGTTGCGTGCTCGCGGTCGATGGTCGTAGCGGTGCGTTACAAGCGCGAGAAGCGGCTGCCCCGACCGGTCCTGCCGAGCCTGCTCGGCGACGGGATGCTGGAGCGGGCCCGCAGCACCTCGTTCGCGCTGGTCGGCGTCACCGTGGCAGTAGGCCTCTTGGCCGTCGGCTTCGTCCTCAGGTTGAGCTGGCCGATCGGTGTCCCACAGCCGCTCCCGACCTCCCCGCCGAAGCGCCAAGCCGTCGCCGCCGCCGTCGCGCTGACCGCTCCACCCGTCGCAACGCCCCCGAGCGCGAGGCTGAACGAGCGCGGTAGCGGTGGCGGGGCCGCCCCGCCACACGTGGCTGCTGCGCCTACCCCGACCGTCATCGAGGCGCCAGCGCCCAGCGGTGGGGCCGACGACGTCGCGTCGGCTCCGCAGCCGCCTCCCGGCGACGGAACGCACGGCGGCGCTGGGCCTGGGGCTGGCCCGTCGCCCGAGCCGCAGAACGCGAGCGGAGCCCCGCCGGCGGTTGCGAATCCCAAGCCCGCCCCGGTCGAGCCGCCACCCCCCGAGCCGCCGGTGGAAACGCCGGAACCAGTCGCCGAATCGTCCGACGTGCCGGGCAACGGCAATGCCTTCGGCAAAGGCAACGGCAACGGGCCACCGTCCCCACCTCCGGCCGTCGGCAACCCGCACACGCACGAGGTCGGCGCACCCTAGACTCGCAACGCATGGCTGCCGAGATGCGCTCCCTCTACCTGATCGCGGGCACCGACGGGGCGAAGATCGATGCCACCCGCACGCGCCTGCGAGAGCGTGCCGAGCGCGAGGGGGGGACCGCAGCGCTCGAGGTGTTCGAGCCGGTCGAGGGCCGTTCGGCGCCCGACCACGAGGCGCTCCTGGCGGCGATCCCGGCGATGTCGCTGACCGAGTCGCGCCGCTTCCTACTGGCCGATGGGATCGAGCGCTGGCGCGACAAGCAGCTCGATGCGGTGGAGGTAGCCCTGGAGAGCCTTCCCGACGACCTTACCGTCGTCCTCATCGCCCGCGCCAAGGCGCCGGCCAAGCTGCGCAAGGCGGTCCAGGGCGCCGGGGGGGAGGTCCATGAGTTCGAAGCGCCGAAAGCGCGCGAGCTGCCGCGGGTGCTGGTCGCCGACGCGAGCCGCCTCGGCTTCCGCCTCGATCCCGTCGCTGCCCGCATGCTGGTCGACCGGATGGGCACCAACCCGTCGCGCCTGCGCAACGAGCTGGAGCGGCTTGCCCTCTGGACGGGCAATGGCGGCGAGGTGAGCGCGGCGGACCTCGACGCGATGGTTGCCGACACCTCCGAGGCCGCGGTCTGGGCTCTGTCCGACGCCCTCCTGGAAAGGAACTCCGCCGAGGCCCTGCGCATCGGCGAGCGGCTGATCTCCCAGGGCGAGAACGTCACCGGTCTGATCTACGGCCTTGCCTCGCGGCTGCGCAAAGCTTGCGCCGCCGCCGCGCAGCTCGAGGCGGGCGTCTCAGCTAAGCAGGTCGAGTCGAGCCTCGGCATGCACCCCTACGCGGCGAAGCAGCTCGTCTCGCGGTTGCAGGGCACGAGCATCGAGGACCTGCGCGACGCGACGATCGCCCTCGCCGACCTCGAGGTCTGGTGCCGGGGTGGAGCCGACTACGGCGACGAGTTGGCGCTGACGCTGGCTTTGCGGAAGGCGGCCGGGGTACCGGCCTGACTACTGCGCGGTGCCCGCGGCGATTCTGGCGGCTCGGGACTTCTTTCGTGCGCCAGTGTTCTTGTGCAGCGCGCCTTTCTGGATCGCCTTGTCGATCCGCGAGACAAGCGCCTTGTGCTCGACCTCGATTGCCGTGGCGTCGCCGCCCTCGACGGCGCTTTCGAGGCGGCGGAAGTAGGTCTTCACGGTGCTGGTCAGCAACCGATTCTCGGTCCGCTCCCGCTCGCTGCGTAGGATCCGCTTCTTCTGTGAGGCTATGTTGGCCATGATCGTGTGCCTGAAGCGGCCAAGCCGGCTCCGGGCGGCCGCCGACTATAGCGACTGAGACCCAGCTTGGAGACGCCCAAGGCACCCGAAAGACCTGACCCGGAGGAGGCCGCGGTGGGTTCGGACGCGGCTGTGCGCGAGGCCGAGGCGTTCAACCCGGGCGAGGAGAGCGCCGCCAACCCGGCGCCGGGCCGGCAGGCGGGCCGCATCGCCCGCTCAACCGCTTTCTTCTCGGTCGCCACCGCCGCCTCGCGGATCGCCGGCCTGGTGCGCGAGATCGTCGCCGCCGGCTACTACGGGGTCAGCGGCCCGATGTCGGCCTTCACGATCGCCTTTCAGGTTCCGAACCTGGTGCGGGCGCTGTTCGCCGATGCGGCGCTGCAGCCGGCTTTCGTGCCGATCTTCACCGAGCAGCTGGAGAACAAGAACTACCGCGAGGCGTTCCGCCTCGCCTCGACCCTGCTGTTGCTCGTCACCCTCGTCTTGGGTGCGATCACGGCGCTGTTCGTCCTCGCGGCGCCGGTCGTGATGCCACTCTTCGCCCCCGGCTTCGAAGGCGAGATCCTCGATCTCACGGTCACCCTCTCCCAGGTCCTCTTCCCGATCCTGATCCTGCTCGGGCTGAGCGGCGTCGTGGTCGGCGTCCTCAACAGCTACGACCGCTTCGGCGCTTTCGCGATCTCGCCGCTCTTCTGGAACCTGACGATCATCGCCGTCGTCGTCCTGCTGGTGCCGGCCTTCCACGGGCAGGACCGGATCTACGCCTACGCGATCGGCATCCTCGCCGGGACGCTCGTCCAGCTGCTGATCCCGACCTGGGACCTGCGCAACACCCCGTTCAAGTTCGGCTGGAGCTTCGAGTGGCGCAACCCCGACGTGCGCCGTGTCCTGCTCCTGATGCTGCCGGTGACGATCAGCCTCGGGCTGATCAACTTCAACCTCTTGATCAACAGCCTCTTCGGCAGCCTGGTCAGCGATCAGGCGCCGGCGGCGATCGACAAGGCGTTCCGCATCTACCAGTTGCCGCAGGGCATCTTCTCGGTGGCGATCGCGACCGTCCTCTTCCCGACCCTGGCCCGCTTCGCAGCCCGCGGCGAGCACGAGAACCTGCGCGCGACGATGGCCAACGGCATGCGCCAGATCCTCTTCGTGCTGGTGCCGGCCGCCGCCGCCGTCCTCGTCCTCTCCGAACCGATGATCCGCCTCGTCTACCAGCGCGGCGAGTTCACCCCCGAGCAGACGACCCTGGTCGCCACGGCGCTCTTCTGGTTCGCCTTCTCGCTGCCCACCAACGGGCTCTTCCTGCTGTTGACGCGCACCTTCTTCAGTCTGCAGCGGCCCTGGGTGCCAACCGCGATCGCCGCTGCGAACCTGGCGGTGACCGCCCTCGCCGCCCTCGGCCTCTACCACCTGGGGGTGGGTGGCATCGTCGCCTCGACGGCGATCGCCACCACGGCCAGCGTCGTCGCCCAGGCGGTGATCTTGCGCCGCTTGCTGGGTGGCCTCGAGCTGGGGCGCCTGCTCGACACCGGCATCCGCATCTCGATCGCCGCAGCGGCACTGGCCGGCGTCAGCTTCGGCATCTGGGACCTGCTCGATGGCGCCCTCGGCCGCGGCCTCCTCGGCCAGCTCGTCTCGCTTGGCACGGCGCTGTCCCTCGGCGGCGTCGTCTACCTCGGCCTCGCCAAGCTGCTGCGGGTCGCCGAGCTGGAGCAGGTCACTCGCCTGCTGCGCCGCGGCTGACCGATGCTCGACCTGCCGCGCTACCTGCTGGGCGTAGCCGAGATCGCCGCTCTCACCGGCTTCGCCGGAATGGGAGCGGCAACCTTGCGCGTATCGCTGCTTCCCCGCTTCTCGGGCGCCCCAGCTTTTCTCGCAACAGGTGTTCTGGTGTCCGCCATCCTGATTTGGGTTGCGGAGATTCTGGGCATCTTCGGCTGGTTCGAGCCGGCGCCATACGTCATCGCAGTTGCGGCAGCAGGGTTAGGGACTCGGACGCTCCTCCCGCGGGTGGCGTCCGGGTGGGGGTGTCCTTCGCCGCCCGAAGGCTGCGGAGGGCAAGGCCTCGAAGCTGCAAGCGCGACGTCCCTCCGCCCGGAGCAGCGCGCAGGGCAAGAAGGGCACCCCCACCCGGACGACAGGACCCGCGGCCGGGTGCTCGATCCCCTCACCCTGGTCGCCTTGGCGATCGCGATCTTCGCAGTCGTCCATTTCGCGGATGGGGTTCGGCTGCGGCTATCGACGGGCATGACCGGGTTCGACTCCACCTGGTACCACGGGCCGTTCGCGGCCGGGTTCTTCCAGAGCGGCGATACGTGGGGGCTGCAGTTCATCGCGCCGCAGTTTCTGGCGTGGTTCTACCCGGCGAACGCGGAACTGTTCCACGCTGCGGGGATGCTGGCGTTCGGGCGGGACGTGTTGTCGCCGCTGTTGAACCTCGGCTGGTTCCTGGGCTGCCTGCTGGCGCTGTGGTGCATCGGGCGGCCGTATCGCGTCGCGCTGTGGTCGCTAGCGCTTGGAGCGATCGCTTTGAGCGTGCCCGCGCTGTCGGATCAGGCGGGGGAGGCGCGCAACGACATCGTCGGGATCTTCTTCCTGCTTGCCGCCGTTGCGGTTGCCGTCAACGCTTGGGCGTCCCAGGAGGGAGAGGAGCGCGGGCTCTCGACCGGCGCGCTACTGGTCGCCGGCCTCGCGGCGGGGCTTGCAGCCGGCACCAAGCTCAACTTCCTCTTACCCGCTGCTGTTCTGGTCGCCGGTATCGCTGTCATCTCGCCGGCTGGCGACAGGTGGAGAGCGCTCTGGGTATCGAGCCTCGCCGCCATCGCCGGCGGCGGCTACTGGTACCTGCGCAACCTGGTCCACAGCGGCAACCCGCTGCCCTGGTTCGACCACGTCGGCCCGTTCTCGCTGCCGGCGCCGGACCAGGCGCTGGGCGGTCGCGAAGCGCACAGCGTGCTCGGCTACCTGACCGACGGCGGCGTCTGGTCGGACTGGCTCCTCCCCGGGCTCCACCATGGGCTGACGACCTGCTGGCCGCTGCTGGCCCTTCTTGCCCTTACGGGCTTGGTGCTCTGCCTGTTACGCGGCGGACCGCTCCTCCGAGTCGTCGCCCTGGTCGGCGGCGTCGCCGGCCTGGCGTGGCTCCTAGCCCCAACCTCGGCATCGGGCCCCGACGGCATGCCCCGCGGCTTCGAGTCGGGCCTGCGCTACCTGACCCCGGCCCTGGTCCTAGGCCTGGCGCTGCTCCCAGCCGCCCCGCCCCTCCGGACACGACTTGCCCCCCGGCTGACTTCGTCATTGCTCGCGCATACCGCGAACAAGTACAAACTCAGCGGCTGGGTCGCTGCGGGCCTGGTTCTGGTCGTCGTGCTCGTTGGCTACCCGGTCCAACGTCACTACCTGCGCGACCGCTACGCAAACCCGACCTTTGCCGCCCCCGGGCTCAACGCCGCCTTCAAATGGGCCCGCTCGGTCTCCGGTGCGCGCATGGCCACCACCAGCACCCGCCAGTACCCCCTCTACGGCACCGACCTCTCCAACCACGTCCAATACGTAGGCGAAGAGAAGCCTCACGGCGGTTTCGAGGCCCCACGGACCTGCCCCGCCTGGCGCCGCCTCCTAAACGCCGGCCACTACGACTACGTAGTAGCCACCCGCGACCGCATAGAACCCGCCAAGCCCCCGTACCCACCCACCGCAACCTGGACCGCCGGCCCATGGGCAGAAACCGTCCTAGCCAAACCCCCGACCAAGGTCTACAAGCTCAAAGGACCCCTGGATCCATCGGCGTGCAGCCGATAGGGAACGCCTCTCCCGCGGGTGACGGTGTGGTCGGGGGTGTCCTCCGCCAGCGCGAAGTCTGCGGAGGGCGAGGCTTCGACCCTCGTAGCGCTTCCGTCCCTCCGCCCGGAGCAGATCGCAGCGCCAGGAGGGCACCCCCGCCACACCGACGGGCCCCGCGGGCCAGGCGCCCCGTGCCTCATACTCCGCACGCCGATGGACCAGATCCGCAACTTCTCGATCATCGCCCACATAGACCACGGCAAGTCGACCCTCGCCGACCGCATCCTCGAGCTCACCGGCGCCGTCGACCCGAAAAAAATGCGCGCCCAGGTGCTCGACTCGATGGACCTCGAGCGCGAGCGGGGAATCACGATCAAGGCCCAGGCCGTGCGCGTCGAGTACCGCGCGGTGGATGGCCAGACATACCACCTGCACCTGATCGACACGCCCGGGCACGTCGACTTCTCCTACGAGGTCTCGCGCAGCCTTGCCGCCTGCGAGGGCGCCCTGCTGGTCGTCGATGCCGCCCAAGGGGTCGAGGCGCAGACGGTCGCCAATACTTACCTCGCGGTCGAGAATGGGCTGGAGCTGATCCCGGTGATCAACAAGGTCGACCTGCCCGGCGCCGAGCCGGAGCGCGTCGCTGGCGAAATCGCCGACCTGCTGGGCGGCGACCCCGGCGAAGCGCTGCCGATCTCGGCCAAGACGGGGGAGGGGGTCGTGGACGTGCTCGAGGCGATCGTCGCCCGGGTGCCGCCGCCCGCCGGCGACCATGAGGCTCCGACTCGCGCCCTGATTTTCGACTCCGAGTTCGACCAGTACCGCGGCGTGGTCGCCTACGTGCGGCTGGTCGACGGCGCCTTCCGCAAGCACGAGCGGATCGTCGCGATGCAGAACGGCACCGAAGCGGACATCGACGACCTCGGCTTCTTCCGGCCGGCGATGACCGGCGTGCAGGAGATGGAGGCCGGTGACGTCGGCTACCTGATCACCGGTATCAAGGACGTCGCCAAGCTGCGGGTCGGCGACACCCTGACCGCCCTGGCGCGGCCCGCAACCGAGCCGCTGGAGGGCTACCGCGAGGTGCGCCCGATGGTCTTCTGCGGCCTCTTCCCGATCGACACCGACCGCTACGAAGACCTGCGCGACGCGCTCGACAAGCTGGCCCTCAACGACGCCGCGCTCTCGTATGAGCCGGAGACCTCCGAGGCGCTCGGCTTCGGCTTCCGCGCCGGCTTCCTCGGCCTGCTGCACATGGAGATCGTGCGCGAGCGGCTGGAGCGCGAGTACGGGTTGGAGCTGTTGGCGACGACGCCGAACGTGCTCTACGAGGTCAAGCTGACCAACGGCGGGGAGATTGAGGTCCACAGCCCGACCGAGCTGCCCGATCCCAGCACGATCGAGGCAGTCGAAGAGCCCTATATCCGGGCGACGATCATCTCCCCAACCGAGCACGTCGGCGCGGTGATGGAGCTTTGCCAGGCGCGCCGCGGCACCCACGTCGACATGCACTACCTGAGCCCGGTGCGCGTGCAGATCCGCTACGACCTGCCCCTGGCCGAGATCGTCCTCGACTTCTTCGACTACCTGAAGTCGTCGACCAAGGGCTACGCCTCGCTCGACTACGAGCCGATTGGCAACCGCCCCTCGGACCTGGTCAAGGTCGACATCCTGTTGGCCGGCGACAAGGTCGATGCGCTCTCGATCATCGTCCACCGCGATTTCGCCTATGAGCAGGGCAAGCGCCTGGTCGAGCGGCTGCGCAAGACGATCCCCCGGCAGCTCTTCGACGTGCCGGTCCAGGCGGCCGTCGGGTCCCGGATCCTCGCCCGCGAGACCGTCAAGGCGCTGCGCAAGGACGTCACCGCGAAGCTCTACGGCGGTGACGTGACCCGCAAGCAGAAGCTGTTGAAGAAGCAGAAAGCGGGGAAGAAGCGGATGAAGCAGGTCGGGCGCGTCGAGGTGCCGCAGGAGGCGTTCCTGGTGGTCCTCGAGATCGACGAATAGCGTCATCGATCGGTGAATGGATAAGGTCCGCGCCATGGCGATCAAGACGGAGGCAATCGGCAAGCAGTGGCCCGCCACGACCTACGAGGTGGGCAAGGAGAAGATCGGCGAGTACGCACGGGTGGTCGGGCTGGAGAACCCGGTGCACTTCGACCGCGAGGCCGCCAAGGCGGCCGGCTACCGCGACGTCGTCGCGCCGCCGATGTTCTGCGTCGTCTACAGCGCGCCGGCGCTGGGCCCGGCGATGTTCGACCCCGAGGTGGGGATGAACTTCGCGGCGATGGTCCACGGCGGCCAGGAGTTCGAGTGGGGCGAGCCGGCCTGCTCGGGCGACGAGATCACGACCAGCGCCAAGTGCCTGGAGATCTACGAGAAGGACGGCAAGGGCTTCTACAAGTTCGAGACCGTGTCGGTCAACCAGGATGGCACCGAGGTCGTGCGCGGTACCTGGACCAACATCGTCAGGGGGGTCTGAGGTGGCTGAGCTGAGCGCGGGAGAGCAGATCTCCGAGCTGAAGGTGACGCCGGACAAGTACCTGCCCCATCGCTACGCGGGCGCCTCCGGCGACTTCAACCCGATCCACATCGACCCCGAGTTCGCGAAGGCGGTCGGCCTGCCCAACACGATCCTCCACGGTCTCTACATGATGGGCCTGGTGGCTCGTGCCGCCACTGAGTCGGCGGGTGGCGACCCGCGTTCGCTGAGGCGGCTCGCGGTCCAGTTCCGAGGCATGGGTGCCCCGGAGACGGAGATCGCGGTGACCGGTACCGTCAAGGCGGTCGAGGACGGCCGGGCGACGATCGACGTGGTCGCCGCCCAGGGTGAGAACCAGACGATTCGCAACGCCGAGGCGGAAGTTCAGCTCTGAGCGGGTGCGGGTGGCCCTCCTCGGGAGACCGTCCGGCCCGCAGAAGCCGTTGTGCGAGAGGTAGCCGCTCCCAAAGCCTCCCGAGGAGGGCCACCCGCACCCGCTTCTACACTTCAAACGTGCTTTCGCAGAGGCAGGAGCTCATCCTCAAGCTGGTGGTGGAGGCCTATCTCGCTTCTGGCAAGCCGGTGGCTTCGAAGCCGATCGCCGAGCGGCGGGAGGTGGAGTGGGGGCCCTCGACCGTGCGGGCGGAGTTGGCTGCGTTGGAGGCTGCTGGGTACCTGACCCATCCGCATACCTCGGCGGGGCGGGTGCCGACCGAGGTCGGGTATCGCTACTACGTCGACCGGCTGATGGAGGCCGGGGTCCCGGCCCCGGCCGAGGTCGAGCTCGAGCTCTCGCGGCTGCGGCGCGAGATCGATGAGGCGATGCGGGAGACGACCGCGGCGCTGGCCCGGGTCAACGACCTGATGGCGCTGGTTACGGCGCCGCCCCCCAGCCTGGCGGCAACGATCCACCGAGTCGAGGTGTTGCGCCTGCGGCCGAACCGGGTCGTGGTGATCGCGATCGCCTCGAGCGGCGCGGTCGCCAAACGTGTCTTCGACTTCGAGCGGCCGGTCGACCCCGGGCTGGTCGGGTGGGCGTCGAGCTATCTGAACGAGTCGCTGTCCGGGCTGGGGGTCGGTGCGCGGATGATCGCCGACCGGCTTGCCGATCCGGCCCTCGGTCCGCTCGAGCGTGAGTTCGTCGCGACTCTTGGGGCGGCCTTCACCGAGCTTGAGGAGGAGGCCGGCGAGACCCTCTACATGGACGGCGCCTCGCGCCTGCTCTCCGAACAGCACCTCGACGACCTGCCGCGCGCCGACCGGCTGATGACCGCCCTGGAGCGGCGCGCCGGCGTGCTGGGGATGATGCGCTCGGCCCTCGACGAGCGCTCGGTCTTCCTTTGGATCGGCGCGGAGAACCCGCAGCCCGAGCTGCGCTCGGTCAGCGTGGTTGGCGCCAACTATGGCCTCGCCCACCGCAACCTCGGGGCGGTCGGCGTCGTCGGCCCGCTGCGGATGGACTACGCGACGGCGATCGCCTCGGTGCGCGGCGCTGCCCGCGAGCTGTCGCGCTACTGCGAGTCGGTCTACGGCGGCTGACGTGCCACGCGACTACTACGAGGTCCTCGGCGTCGGCCGCGACGCCAACAAAGCGGAGGTGAAGACCGCCTTCCGCCGCCTCGCCCGCGAGCTGCACCCCGACGTAAACAACCACGACCCCGAGGCCGAGGAGAAGTTCAAGCAAGCGGCCGAAGCCTACGAGGTGCTCTCCGACCCCGAGCGACGCCGCGCCTATGACGCCTACGGGCACGAGGGCCTGCGGGGCGGCGCCGCGCCGGGCGGCTTCGGCTCGGTCGAGGACATCTTCCAGGCCTTCTTTGGCGGCGTCGGCTTCGAAGTGCGCCGCGGGCCGATGCGCGGCCAGGACCTGATCCACACCGTCGAGATCTCGGCCCTCGAGGCGATGCTTGGCAAGAAGCTGAGGGTCCCCAGCCACGAGGGCGAGCGCGAGATCGAGCTGCCGCCCGGGATCCAGCCCGGCAGCCAGTTCGCCCTGCGCGGGCACGGCATGCCGGGGGTCAACGGCGGACCGCCGGGCGATCTGGTGATCGCCGTGCAGGTGATCGTCCCCAGCGGCCTCTCCGAGGAGCAGGTCGAGCTGGCCGAGCGGCTGAACGAGACGCTCGGGCCGCACAACCTGCGCACCCGCGGCGATGGTGGCGAGAGCTTCTTCTCGCGCATGCGCAGAGCGTTCGGTTGATCCGCCTGGCGGTGCGCTGCGCGCCGGAGCAGGCCGAGCTGGTGCTCGCCGAGTTGACCGTTCTGGCCCCCAATGGGGTCGAGGAGGAGCGCGGGCCCGGCTACGTCGAGTACGCAATCTACGGTGGCGAGGGGGAGCTGCCCGAGCTGGGTGAGATCGACGCCGCCGTCGGCGAGCGCCTGGTCGAGGTGGTCGCGACCGAGGTCCCCGACGACTGGGCCGACCGCTGGCAGGATTTCCACAGGCCGCTGCTGGTCGGCGGCAGGCTCTGGCTGCGGCCCTCCTGGGAGGCTCCCCGCGCGGCTGCGATCGACGTCGTCGTCGACCCTGGCCGCGCCTTCGGCACCGGCGCCCACCCGACGACCCGGCTCTGTCTGGAGCTGCTCCTCGAGCTCGAGGCTGCGGAGCAGGCCGGGGGAGCGCTGACCGACCTCGGCAGCGGCTCCGGCGTCCTGGCGATAGCCGCCGCGAAGCTCGGCTGGGGCCCGATCGCCGGTTACGACCACGAGCCGGCCGCGATCGAGGCGGCGACGGCGAACGCCGAAGCCAACGCCGTCACGGCAACCTTCGAGCGCCGCAACCTGCGTGAGGGTCTTCCCCACCTGGCCCCAACCGTAGTCGCCAACCTCACCGCCCCCGTCCTAAACGCGGTTGGGCAGCAGTTGGGGAGCGAGAGAGGGACACGGGGGAGGGGTCGAGGGAGCCTCCCCGCTGTTGCTCCGGCGATCCCTCCCCCGTGTCCCTCGACGTTCGTCTGCTCCGGCCTCCTCCCGACCGAGCTGGACGACGTGGCTGCCGCCTTCGCTCCGGCCGGCCTGATCGAGGCCGAGCGCCGCCTCGACGGCGACTGGGCGGCGCTGCTGCTGCGCGCCGCCTGAGCGTCGGATATGTTCCCGGCGATGCTGGCGACGATCGTGGACCCGGGCTACAAGATCGCCCTCTTCCTCCACGTCCTGGCCGTCGTGCTGGCCTTCGGCCCCACCTTCGGCTACGGCTTCTTCTTCTCGATGGCACCCCAGTACCCGCGCGCGGCGCCGGCGATCCTCGGCGGCATCCAGAAGGTCGACCGCTACCTCGTCAACCCCGGGATGATCGTCCTCTTGCTCGCAGGCATCTACCTGCTCGCCGACGGGCCCTGGGAGACGAGCGATGCCTTCATCAGCATCGGCTTCCTGGCGATCGTCGTCCTCTTCGGCCTCCAGCACGCCTTCTTCCGGCCTAACGTCAGCCGGGCCAAGGGCCTCGCCGAACGGGACCTGAAGGCCGACGACACGCTCAGCGACGAGTTCGAAGCGCTCGGCGAACGGCTCGGCAAAGTCGGGACGCTGGCCGGCCTGATCGTCGTCGTGTCGGTCTTCTTCATGGCTTACAAACCCTTCCTGTAGCGCGTAGACGCTGACGGCGAACCCCGCCAACGGCCCTGGTCTCGACGCCTCCCGGCCGATCGCGATGTTCGACTCGGGAGTGGGTGGCCTCACGGTGCTGCACGAGTGCCTGGTGTCGTTGCCCTCTGAGGACTTCGTCTACCTCGGCGACACGGCGATGTTCCCCTACGGCACGCGTGACCCCGAACGACTGCGCGAGCGGATCGGGGCGATCGCCACGATGCTGCTGGAGCGCGGCGCGAAGCTGCTGGTGATCGCCTGCAACACGGCGACCTCGATTGGAGAGGAGGTGACCCGCGAGGTCGCCGCGGCGCACGGTGTCGAGGTGGTGCCGGTGGTCGAGCCGCAGGCCGAGATCGCCGCCGCGATCACCGCCAGCGGCCGGGTTGGCGTGCTGGCGACGCCGAACACGGTCGAGAGCGGCGCCTACCGCCGCGCGCTTGAAGACCAGCCGCGGCGGCTCGAGGTGACCGAGGTCGAGGCCCCCGACCTCGCCCCGTTCATCCAGGACGGCTCGCCGTTCGACGAGGGCGTGGTCAAGATGACCCGCGCCTACTGCGCGCCGCTGAAGCGCGCCGCCGTCGACACGTTGATCCTCGGCTGCACGCATTACCCGCTCGTGGCGCCGATGCTGCAGCGGGTCCTGGGTCGTGACGTCCGCCTGGTCAGCGGTGGCCACGCGGTCGCCGCCGCCGCCCAACGCTGCCTCGAGCGCCGCGGCTTGGCTCGCGAATCCGACGGCGAAGGCGACTACCGCTTCCTCTGCACCGGCGACGCCGAGTCGTTCCGCGAGCTCGGCACCCGCTTCCTGCAGATGCCCCTGGGGGCGATCGAGCGCGTCGCGATCCCAGATCAGGGCTGAGGCCTCGAAAAATGACAGATCCGGCACATTCTGCGCACCACCCGCGCGCGGGGCCCTGAAAGGGTCCCACCCATGGACCTGATTACATCCGGCAATACCATATACACTCATCCCGTGGCCAAGGTGATGATCTCGATACCCGACGATCTGCTCGGTCGGCTCGACGCCCAGGCGAAGGCGAACCGCGAGACCCGCAGCGGCTTCCTGCGCCGTTTGGCCGAACGCGAGCTGAGCGCCGAGCAAGCACGGGAGCGGCAGGAGCTGGAAGAGCTTCTCGACAAAGCGACCGCGCCAATGGGCGGCGAAGGCGTCAAGCTCATCCGGGAAGATCGTGAATCGCACTGAGACGCTTCTGCTCGACGCAAGCGTTTGGATTGCCGCGCGCGACCCAGAGGATCGGTTCCGCGAGCCGGCGCGGGAACTTGCACTCGACGTCTCACGGCCGATCGCGGCAATGGATCTCACTTTCTACGAGGTCGCCAACGCGATGGGCTCGAAGAAGGGCCAGGTAGGAGAAGCCCGGCATCTGCTGCGCTTTGTTGCCGAGCGCTGCGGCGAGCAGATAGTCGCTGCCGACCCGGCCTTGCTGGAAGCAGCCGTCGAGGTCGCGGTCGAACACAATCTGACCGCCTACGACGCCGCCTACGTAGCCGCCGCCCGCCGCCACGGCTGGACGCTGATCAGCGCCGACATCGCCGACCTGGTCTCGAAGGGCCTGGCCGTGGCACCTGACGCCGCCGACTACCCTTTGGCCGGATGAGTGTTCTAGAGCAGGTCCAGGCCGACGTGCGCACCGCGATGAAAGCGGGCGAGCGGGAGCGGGCGTCAGCGCTGCGAATGATCGTCGACTCGCTGCAGCAGGACGTGAAGCTCGGCAAGGGCGACGAGGTCGCGGTGCTGCAGCGCGAGCGCAAGAAGCGGCTTGAGGCGGCGAGCGCCTACGAGGAGGCTGGCCGCGTCGAGCAGGCCAAGGCCGAGGGCTTCGAGGCCGAGCTGATCGAGGCCTACCTTCCCGAGCAGCTCTCCGACGATGAGCTGGCGCAGCTCGTCGACGCGGCGGTCAGCGAGACCGGCGCCTCCGAGCAGAAGCAGATGGGGCAGGTGATGTCGGCGCTGATGCCGAAGGTCAACGGCCGCGCCGACGGCAAGCGGGTCAGCGCGGCGGTGCGTGAGCGCCTTGGCGCGTAAGCAGTTGACCCTCGACAACACCGTTGCCGCCGAGCTGGCGGGCTCCGAGGACGCCGTCCTGCGAGCGCTGCGCGGTCATCTCGACTGCGATTTCCACCTGCGTGGCAATGTGCTCACCCTCGACGGCGAACCGCGCGACCTGCAGATGGCCGCCACCGTCGTCGACGAGCTGGTCGACCTGATCGAGCAGGGGCATGAGGTGGCGCCGGGAACGATCGAAGCGGTCGCCGGTGCACTCGACGCGCACGAGAGCCCGGCGCAAATCCTCGAGGACGTCGTCTGGCGCCACCGCAACACGAAGGTCGCGCCGAAGACGCTCAATCAGAAGCGCTACGTCGACTCGATCCGCCGTCAGACCATCACCTTCGGCATCGGCCCGGCCGGCACCGGCAAGACCTTCCTGGCGGTGGCGATGGCCGCCGCGGCGCTGGCCGAGCGCGAGGTGCAGCGGATCATCCTCACCCGACCGGCGGTCGAGGCCGGCGAGCGCCTCGGCTTCCTGCCCGGCGACATCCAGGCCAAGGTCGATCCCTACCTGCGACCGCTCTTCGACGCCCTCTACGACATGCTCGATCCCGATCGCGTCAACGGCTACTTCGAGCGCGGCGTGATCGAGGTGGCACCGCTGGCATTCATGCGCGGCCGCACCCTCAACGACTCCTTCGTGATCCTCGATGAGGCGCAGAACACCAGCCCCGAGCAGATGAAGATGTTCCTCACCAGGCTCGGCTTCAACTCGCGGATGGTCGTCACCGGCGACGTCACCCAGATCGACCTGCCGCCCGAGCAGCGCTCCGGCCTGGTCGTCGTCCGCGACATCCTCAACGAGGTCCAGGACATCTCCTTCGTGCGCTTCGGAGGCGAGGACGTCGTCCGCCACAAGCTGGTGCAGCGCATCGTCGCTGCCTACGACGAGCACTCCGAGCGCCGCGATGCCGAGCCGCCGGCCGCCGCCGATGGCGATTGACCTCGACGACGTGCCCGCCGAGCTGCGCCGTCCCGTCGCCGCCGCCCTGACGGCCGCCGGGGTCGACGACGGTCACCTCGCGGTCGAGATCGTCGACGCGGCGCGGATCCGCGAGCTGAACCGCGCCCACCGCGAACGCGACGCAGCCACCGACGTGCTCGCCTTCCCGATCGACGGCTCCGGGCCGGCCGCCGGGCCGCGCGAGCTGGGCGATGTGGCGATCTGCCCCGAGCACTGCTCCGACGTCACCGAGGCCGCGGTCCACGGCGTGCTGCACCTCTGCGGCTACGACCACGAGACCGACGCCGGCGAGATGCTCGCCCTGCAGGCACGGGTGCTCGAGGGCCTGCGATGACGCGCGCGGGCTTCGTCGGCCTGGCCGGACGGCCCAACGTCGGCAAGTCGACGCTGGTCAACGCCATCGTCGGCAGCCGCGTGGCGATCGTCTCGATGCGCCCACAGACGACGCGACGGGCGATCCGCGGCATCGCCACCGACGCCGAGGCGGGTCACCAGCTGGTCCTCGTCGACCTGCCGGGCGTGCAGAAGCCACGCGACGTGCTGACCGAGCGCATGCAGCAGCGGGTCGAGCGCGAGCTGGCCGAATCCGACCTGGCCCTGCTGGTCGTCAACGGCGAGCAGGGGATCGGCCCAGGCGATCGCTTCATCGCTCGCGCCCTGCTCGGCTCGGGCACCGCCCTGCCGACGATCTGCGCGGTCAACAAGGTCGATCGTGTGGGCCCGAACAAGCTGGTGCCGGTCCTGGCCGCGGCAGCCGAGCTGGAGGGCGTCGATGAGGTCTTCCCGATCAGCGCCCGCAGCGGAGAGGGCCTCGATGCCCTGGTCGCCCGACTCGGCGGGTTGATCCCCGACGGGCCGTATCTGTACCCGCCGGAGGAGCACAGCGACCTCTCGAGCGAGACGATGCTGGCCGAGCTGATCCGCGAGCAGGTGCTGAACCGCACCCGCGAGGAGATCCCTCACTCGGTCGAGATCGAGGTCAAGGAGGTCGAGCGGCGCGAGGACGGCCTGGTCGCGATCCGCGCCGAGGTCTGGGCCGAGTCGGAGTCGCAGAAGGGCATCTTGATCGGCAAGGGCGGGGCCAAGGTGGGGGAGATCGGCAGCGCCGCTCGCCGCTCGCTCGAAGCTGAGCTGGGCGGCAAGGTGTTCCTCGACCTCAAGGTCCGGGTTCGGAGTCACTGGCGTCGGGACGAGGGGCTCCTGGATCGGCTGGGCATCGAGTGAGGGGGTAGGAGGCGATGGGATGCCCTCGCCCGGACAAGTGCCGAGCTAATTAGCTTGGCACTCTGAGTATCCGCCCGTGCGAGGGCATCCCATCCCCTCCTATGCAGCACGCACTTTCAGCTACCGCGTCCCGACTACGATTGTCTGATGTTCGACGAAATACAGTTCGATGAGCGGGGGCTGGTGCCGTGCGTGGCGCAGGACTTCGCCACGGGCGAGGTGCTGACGCTTGCCTACATGAGCGAGGAGTCGTTGCGCCTAAGCGTCGAGACCGGGGAGGTGCACTTCTTCAGCCGCTCGCGCGAGCGGATCTGGCGTAAAGGGGAAGAGTCGGGCAATGTCCTGAAGCTGCGCCAGCTGCGCTACGACTGCGACGGCGACGCGATCCTCGCGCTGGTCGAGCCGACGGGCCCCGCCTGTCACACGGGCAATCGAACCTGCTTCTACCGCGAGCTGGACGGGGGCGACCCGGAGCCGGTCGCCCATGAGGCGCTGCCGGCGCTGCAGCGCACGCTGCGCAGTCGGGCCGCCGAGCGGCCCGCGGGCAGCTACACCGTGAAGCTGCTCGACGACCCGCGACTGATCGGCGAGAAGGTCGAGGAGGAGGCCGAGGAGGTGGTGCGCGCGGCTCGCGAGGAGAGCGACGAGCGCGTCGCCGAAGAGGCCGCCGACCTGCTCTACCACCTCAGCGTGCTGATCGCCTCGCGCGAGGTGCCGCAGGCGGCCGTGATGGGGGTGCTCAATGGCCGTCGCCGCTGAGGCCGATCTGCGCCTTGAGCCGAGCCTCGAGCAGGCGCGCGAGCTGGCCAAGCAAGGGAACGTCGTCCCGGTTCGCGCCACCTTCGTCGAGGACTGCGAGACGCCGGTCTCGGCCTTTCTCAAGCTGCGTGCGGGCGAGCCCGAGGGGGCGCCCTGCTTCCTGCTCGAGTCGGCCGAGCAGGGCCAGGTCGGCCGCTACTCGTTCGTCGGCATTCGCCCTCGGGCGCAGCTGCGCTGGAGCGAGGACAGGCTCTCGGAGAACGGCGAGCCCGACCGCGAGGCTGCCGATCCTTACGCCGCGGTCGCCAAGCGCCTGAGCCGCTACCGGCTGGCGCCGGTCGAGGGCCTGCCCCCGTTCGCCGGCGGCGCCGTCGGCTTCTTCGGCTACGACCTCGTCCGCACGGTCGAGCCGCTCGGCGCGCCCAACCCCGACCCGCTCGGACTGCCCGATCTGGCGCTGATGGTCACCGACGTGCTGCTGGTCTTCGATCACCTGCGCCACCAGCTGACAGTGATGGCTTGCGCCTTCACCGAGGAGGACGGAGTCGACGCCGCCTACGAGCGTGCCGCGGCGACGATCGCCGAGGTCCGCGCCCGCCTGCGCGGCGCCGTGCCTGTCCCCGAGCGCCCTGCCCTCGCCGAGCCGCCGCACTTCGCCTCAAATATGGAACGCGAGGAGTTTGAAACCGCGGTCGAGCGAATCGTCGAGTACGTCCACGCCGGCGATGCTTTCCAGGTCGTTCCCTCGCAACGCTTCTCGGCGTCGGCGCCGGTCGAGGCGTTCTCGGTCTACCGCGGCCTGCGCGCCGTCAACCCCTCTCCCTACATGTACTTCCTCGAGTTCGGCGACTTCCAGATCGCCGGCGCCTCGCCCGAGCCGCTGGTCAAGGTGCAGGGCCGGCGCGTTGAGACGCGGCCAATTGCTGGCACCTACCCGCGCGGCGGCGACGAGGAGGAGGACCGGCGACTGGCCGAGAAGCTGGTCAACGACCCCAAGGAGCGGGCCGAGCACGTGATGCTCGTAGACCTCGGTCGCAACGACCTCGGCCGCGTCTGCGAGTACGGCTCGGTGAAGGTCGACGAGCTGATGGTGGTCGAGACCTACTCCCACGTGCTGCACATCGTCAGCCAGGTCTCCGGCACGCTGCGCGAGGGCGTCGACGCGATGGACGTGCTGCGCTCGGCGCTGCCAGCGGGCACCCTCTCCGGAGCGCCGAAGGTGCGGGCGATGCAGATCATCGACGAGCTGGAGCCTGTCAAGCGCTGCTCCTACGGCGGCGCGATCGGCTACCTCGCCTGGAACGGCGACCTCGACACGGCGATCCACATCCGCACGGTCGTCGTCAAGGACGGCCAGGTGCACGTGCAGGCCGGTGGCGGCACCGTCGCCGACGCCAAGCCGGCTTACGAGTACAACGAGTCGGTCAACAAGGCCAAGGCGGTCTTCCGTGCCGTCCAGCTGGCCTGCGAGCAACCCGATTGGCCATGAAGGTCCTCGTCCTCGACAACTACGACAGCTTCACCTACAACCTCGTCCAGTACCTGGGCGAGCTGGGCGCCGAGCTGGAGGTGGTGCGAAACGACAAGGCGACGGTCACGGAGCTGCTCGCGCGCGGCGCCGAACGCCTCGTCGTCTCGCCGGGTCCTTGCACGCCAGCCGAGGCCGGCGTCTCGGTCGAGGCGATCCGCGCCTTCGCCGAGGCCGGCACACCCGTGCTGGGCGTCTGCCTCGGGCACCAGTCGCTGGTCGAGGCCTTCGGCGGCCGCACCATCCAGGGCGAGCCGATCCACGGCAAAGAGGCAGAGATTGCCCACGATGGCCGCTCGATCTTCGCCGGCGTGCCGAGCCCGCTGGTCGCGGGCCGCTACCACTCGCTGGTCGCCGACCCCGACCTGCCGGACGAGCTAGAGCTGAGCGCCAGCCTCGGCAACGTCGTGATGGGAGCCCGCCACCGCCAGCTGCCCGCCGAGGGGGTCCAGTTCCACCCCGAGTCGGTCCTAACCCCTCAGGGCAAGCACCTGCTCGCCAACTTCCTGGCGATGAGGTCGTAGTTGTTTCCGCATACCGAGAAGAAGTACGACCTCAAGGTGGGGGGATGACCAACGACGTCGTTACCCGGGCGATCGACGCGGTTTGCGCGGGAGACCACCTGACCGCCGACCATGCCGCGGCGGTGCTGGCCGAGATCATGGGGGGGCGCTCGAGCGACGTGCAGACCGCCGCCTTCCTGGTCGCCCTGCGGGCGAAGGGGGAGACCGTGCCCGAGCTGGTCGGGTTGGCGCGGACGATGCGGGGGCTCGCCACGCCGGTACGGACCGAGCGCGACGATCTGGTCGACACGGCGGGAACCGGGGGAGGGCCTTCGACCTTCAACGTCTCGACGACGGCCGCGCTGGTTGCCGCTGCGGCAGGCTGCGCGGTCGCCAAGCACGGCAACCGCTCGAGCACCAGCCGCTGCGGCTCGGCCGACCTGCTGGAGGCGCTCGGGGTGCGGATCGACCTCGACCCCGAGCAAGTGGGCGGCTGCATCGACGAGGTCGGCTTCGGCTTCATGTTCGCCCCCAGCCACCACGCCGCGATGGCCCACGTCGTGCCGGTGCGCAAAGAGCTCGGCGTGCGGACGATCTTCAACTTCCTCGGCCCGCTGACCAACCCAGCCGGCGCCGGCAGGCAGCTGCTCGGTGTCTCCGCTCGCCACTACCAGGAGACGATCGCCGAGGCGCTGGTCGGCCTCGGCAGCGTGCGGGCGATGGTCGTCACCGCCGAGGACGGGCTCGACGAGCTCTCGATCGCGTCCCGCACCAGGGTGATCGAGGTCGCCGAGGGCAGTACCAAGGAGTGGTTCGTCGAGCCGGGGGAGCTGGGCCTGGCGCCGGCCGAGCTGGAGGACGTCGCCGGCGGCAGCCCCGAGGACAACGCCGCCGCCTCGCGCGCCGTGTTGGCCGGCGAGCAGGGGCCGAAACGCGATCTGGTCTTGCTCAACGCCGGCGCGGCGGTCTACGTCGGCGGCCGTGCCGAGACCCTCGCCGCGGGGGTCGAAAAAGCGGCCGCGACGATCGACAGCGGCGCCGCGAGCGAGCTGCTCGAGCGCCTCATCGCAACGACCGCCGCCCTGGCCGACTAGGCTTTCGTCTCTCAGGTGGGAATGATCGAGCAGCTAATCGTCGCTGCCCGCCACGGGGTAGAGGAGCGCCGCGCGCAGACGCCGCAGGCGGATCTTGAGTCGCGCCTTCCGGGCCACGGTGAGGACCGGCCGTTCAGCGAGGCGCTGGTCCGTCCCGGGCTCTCTCTGATCGCGGAGTTCAAGCGGCGCTCGCCGAGTGCCGGCGAGATCTCCGCCGTCACGAGCGTCGCCGAGCAGGTGACCGCCTACGAGCGGGGTGGCGCCGCCGCGCTCTCCGTGCTCACCGACGAGACGCATTTCGGCGGCTCGCTAGATGACCTGCGCGCCGCGCGCGCCGCCTGCGACCTGCCGATCCTCCGCAAGGACTTCATCGTCGATCCCTACCAGCTCTACGAGGCTGCCGCGAATGGCGCCGATGCGGTGCTGCTGATCGTCCGCGTGCTCGCTGACGAGGAGCTGCGTGAGCTGTACGACCTGGCCCGCGGCCTCGATCTCGACTGCCTGGTCGAGGTCCACGACGGCGAGGAGCTGGAGCGGGCGCTGCGCCTCGACGCCGACGTGATCGGGATTAACAACCGCGACCTCGACGAGGGCGCCGTCGACGTGGCGACCACCTACGAGCTGATGACCGACGTGCCGGCTGGCAAGACGGTCGTCGCCGAGAGCGGCATCTCCTCGCGCCAGGAGCTGGACGAGCTCGAGCGGGTTGGGGTCGACGCCGTGCTGATCGGTTCGGCGCTGATGCGTGCCCCCGACCCCGAGGCTCTTGCCCACGAGCTGACCGGCGGCGAGGAAGGCACGCGCGAGCATCACTTGCCCTGACGAGTTCTCTTTAGGAAATCTTTCAAGAGCATTAACTGGCCCCTCAGGGCGGCCCGGCACGATCACGGTCAATGAGCAGTGCAAGGCGATTCCTCGGCACCTCTTTCGGCTCGGCCCTGCTTGGCGGGACGGTGGTCGCGGTGTTCGGCCTGGTCGCCCTCGCCACCGGGCTCGTCAAGTCCGAAGGTGACGGCGGTCCGACCGTTACCGTCGCAACGCCGCTGGCGGCGCCGGTTGCCTCCAGTGGCGAAGAAGGCGACGCCAGCACCGTCAATCAGATCTACCGTCGCGACGGCCAGGGGGTTGCTTTCATCTCGGCCCAGCGAAAGGCGCCGGAATCGTCCGGCCTCAGCCCCTTCGAAGCACCGCAGGAAGGCGGCACGGCAACGGGTTCGGGCTTCCTGATCGACACCGAAGGCCACATCGTCACCAACAACCACGTCGTCGAAGGGTCCGACAAGGTCGAGGTGAAACTCGGCGCCTCGGACACGACCTACAATGCCGAAGTCGTCGGCACCGACCCGGCGACGGACGTGGCGCTGCTGCAGATCGATGCCCCGGCCGACAGCCTGCACCCGCTCGCGCTAGGCGACTCCTCGCAGGTGCGGGTCGGCGACCCGGTGGTCGCGATCGGCAATCCCTTCGGCCTCGATCGCACCGTCACGGCGGGCATCGTCTCCGCCCTGCAGCGGCAGATCCAGGCGCCCGACGGCTTCTCGATCTCGCACGTGATCCAGACCGACGCCGCGATCAACCCCGGCAACTCCGGCGGTCCGCTGATCGATTCCTCCGGCAGCGTGATCGGAATCAACTCGCAGATCCAGACCGGCGGCAGCAGCGGCAACGTCGGCATCGGCTTCGCGATCCCGATCGACACTGCCCGCGAAGTCGTGCAGCAGATCGAGGAACACGGCGAGGTCCAGCATGCCTACCTCGGCATCAGCGGCGGCAGCATCACGCCCGACTTGGCCAGGGCGCTGAAGCTACCGGTCGAAGAGGGAATCCTCGTCAACGAAGTCGTCAAGGGCGGGCCGGCCGACGATGCCGGCATCGAGGGCGGCGACACCTCGGCAACGATCGAAGGTGCCAGCGTGCGGCTCGGGGGCGACATCATCACAGAGGTCGACGGCAAGCAGGTGACGGACATGGAAGAAGTCATCAACGCCGTCAACTCGGCTCAACCGGGCGACAAGATGGAGCTGACCGTCGATCGCGACGGGAATACCAAGACGGTAACCGTGACGCTCGGAGTGCGGCCGTCTTCCGCCGAAGCGCCCGAATCGCCGGCGCGGTAGGGCCTCCCGTACCCTGGGGGAATGCGAGTCAAGATCTGCGGGATCACGAATCTCGACGATGCGGCCGAGGCTGTGCGGCTGGGGGCGTGGGCGATCGGGCTGATCCACTTCGCCGAGAGCCCGCGGGCCTGCGAGCCCGGGGAGGCGGCGCGGATCGCCGCCGCGTTCCGGCGCAAGTGCGAGGTGGTGGGGGTCTTCGTCAACCCGGAGTTGGACGAGGTGGCGAAGGCGGTCGAGGACGAGGGACTGACGATGGTCCAGCTGAACGGCGAAGAGGGGCCCTCGTTTTGCGGCGAGGTGGCGCGCAAAACCGGCGTCAAGGTCGTCAAGGCGATCCATGTCTCCAGCGCCGCCGACGTGCACGCGGCGGAGGCTTTCCGGACCGACTTCCACCTCTTCGACAGGCGCAGCGGGGGGCTGTGGGGCGGCACCGGCGAGTCCTTCGACTGGGGGCTGCTCGCCGAGCGGCGCTCCGAGGTGCCGGCGGTCCTCGCCGGCGGCTTGCGGCCGGACAACGTCGCCGAGGCGATCGCCGTCGCCTGCCCCTTCGCGGTCGACGTTGCCAGCGGCGTCGAGGTCGAGCCGGGGCACAAGGACCACGCCGCGATGACGGCCTTCTTCGAAGCCACCGCTGCGGCTAGCGTTACCGCTCGATGAGCGCGACCGTCGAGCAGAGATTCGGTCCCTACGGCGGCCGCTACGTCCCCGAGACCCTGATCGCGGCGCTCGACGAGCTGACCGCCGCCTGGGAAGCGGCTCGCGAGGACGAGGAGTTCACGGCGCGGCTGGCGGCCCTTCACCGCGATTTCATCGGCCGCCCAACGCCGCTCTACCTCGCCGCGCGGCTCTCTGAGCGTGTCGGCCGCCGTGTCTATCTGAAGCGCGAGGATCTGGCCCACACCGGTGCCCACAAGATCAACAACGCCATCGGTCAGGCGCTGCTGGCCCAGCGGATGGGCAAGCCGCGGGTGATCGCCGAGACCGGCGCCGGCCAGCACGGGGTCGCGACCGCCACCGCCTGCGCCCTGCTCGGCCTCGAGTGCGTCGTATACATGGGCACCGAGGACATCCGCCGCCAGGCGCCCAACGTCGAGCGGATGCGCTTGCTCGGCGCCGAGGTCGCGCCGGTCGAGGCCGGTGCCCGCACTCTCAAGGAGGCGGTCAGCGCGGCGATCCGCGATTGGGTGGCGAACGTCGAGAGCACCCACTACGTGATCGGCTCCGCCGTCGGCCCGGCGCCCTTCCCGGCGTTGGTGCGCGATCTGCAGCGGGTGATCGGCGACGAGGCGCGCGAGCAGGCCCTCGCCGCCGAGGGTGAGCTGCCGGCTCGGGTGATCGCCTGCGTCGGCGGCGGCTCCAACGCGATCGGGATCTTCACGCCGTTCATCGAGGACGCCGGAGTCGCACTGATCGGCGTCGAGGCTGCCGGCGAGGGACTCGAGAGCGGCCGCCACGGCGCCTCGCTCGCGGCCGGTGCAACCGGCGTCCTGCACGGCTCGCTCTCGGCGGTGATCGCCGATTCCGAAGGGCAGATCCTCGAGGCGCACTCGGTCTCCGCCGGTCTCGACTATCCCGGCGTCGGCCCCCAGCACGCCCATCTGCGAGATACCGGGCGTGCCACCTACACCTCGGTCACCGACACGGCCGCCCTGGCCGCTTTCGCCGAGTTGTCGCGCCTCGAGGGGATCATCCCGGCGCTCGAGTCCTCGCATGCGATCGCCTGGCTCTTGGAGAACGGCGGCGGCGAGGGTTACGACGTGCTCTGCCTGTCCGGGCGCGGTGACAAGGATCTGGCGGAGGTCATCGCGACGGGGGTCGGGGGGTGACCCTGTCGAGCAGCGGCGGGGAGGCTCACCAGGGTCACCCCCCGACTCCCTCGACGGTTGCGCCCGCGAGCTTTGCGGCGGCGGCCGGTGAGGAGCGCATGGCCCGGGCCTTTCAGCTTGCGAGAGACGAGGGGCGGGCGGCGCTGATGCCGTACCTGATGGCCGGCTTCCCGGATCGCGAGACCTCGCTGGCGGTTGCCGGCGCCTACGCTGACTCCGGCGCCGACCTGATCGAGCTTGGTGTGCCCTTCTCCGATCCGCTGGCCGACGGGCCGACGATTCATGCCGCGGCCACGGCGGCGCTCGTAGCCGGCGCCACGATCGAGACGGCGCTGGAGGTCTGCGAGTCCGTCGCAGACCGCGTGCCGGTCGTGCTGATGGCCTACGTCAACATGGTCCTCGCCAACGGTGGCGTCGCCGAGTTCGCGCGGCAGGCGGCCGCCGCCGGTGCCGCGGGGGCGATCGTGCCCGACCTGCCGCTCGACGAGGCCGGCGAGGTGCGCGAGACGCTCAGCGCCGCCGGGCTGGCGCTGGTGCCGTTGCTGGCGCCGACCAACACGGCCGAGCGGCGAGGTCGTATCTGCGCCGCCGCCGAGGGCTTCGTCTACGTCGTCTCGACCGTCGGAACCACCGGCGAGCGGAACGAGCTCCCCGCCGGGCTGACAGCGCTGATCGAGGCGACCAAAGCCGACGCTGAGGTGCCGGTAGCGGTCGGCTTCGGCATCGGCACCCCTGAGCAGGCGGCCGAGGTCGGCCGCTTCGCCGACGGCGTCATCGTCGGCAGTCGGCTGGTGCGGGCCGCCGGCGAGGCCGGCTCGCCCGCCGCCGCCGCGCAAGCGGTCGGCGACTTCCTGCGCGAGACCCGCGCCGCCCTCGCCGCGTAGCTACCCCCACCCGCCAGGATCGGCGCGTTCCCGCCGAATGCTCGGCGAGCCGGAGTCACCACACAAGATTAGTTGATCATTTGAGGTCAACGCGCTGATAATGGCCCGTCCCCGCAAAGGGGGCAGATCGACGAAAGGACAGCAAGATGACTCGCAAACTGAAGGTCCTCAGCCTCGTGTTCAGTGCGGCCGTTGCGCTCAGCGCGCTCTCGGCCTCCTCGGCGATGGCGGCGACAGAAACGGTCGCCTCCTTCGTCGCGGCTGAATATCCCGTGACGTTTACAGGCACACAGGATGGACCAAACCATAGGTTGACCTTCCCCGGCGGCCTTGGGGAACTGACCTGCACGAGCTCGCACTTCGACTCGGTGGGCAACTACAAAGAAGCGACCACACACGTGACGGTCACACCGACATACAGCGGCTGTAACACCGTTTTCGGAATGGACGTGGACAACCCGACGACAGTCACACACAACGGATGCATCTACTCGTTCACAGTGCACGAAGAAGTGGCCGGCACGATGGGGGACGAATGGAAAGGCGACGTGGACCTGGAATGCCCGGGCGGGATCAAAGGCATCGAAATCCACGTCTGGGACACCCAGCCCAAACACGCAAACAACGAAGCGACGAAGTGCACATACGTGGTCGAACCGCAGACAATCAAAGGCATCGTCTACCGCAACGAGACAGAAAACGGCGACGTGACAATAGAAGGCAAAGAATTGCTGCTCACGGCAAAAAGACTGTCCGGGAACTTTCTCGAATGCGGAGTCGGCACCCAGACGGTCAAATACAACGGCAACATCACATTGGACCCACGGAACCAAAAAGAAGAAGCGATAGTCGGAAAAATCGTGGCGGGCGGGCCCTGAGCAAGTCCGAGATAGCGCCGTGAGGGCGGGGAATCGAAAGCGAGGTGCGCGAGGCCGCGATGCAATTGCGGCCTCGCGCCTTTCCCATGCCCGGGTCGTCTAGGATTGCCGCCTCATGGGACTGGTCGTAAGCCTCTTCTTGGCGCTCGGCGCCACCACGATCGCCTACGCCTGGCTCGGTCAGGGCGGCGGCGTCGCCGGGTTGATCTTTCTTGCAGTGCTGCTGATCGGCGCGACGATTCGCGTCTTCAAGCCCAGCACCTGAAGCTCAGGCGCGGGTGGCGACCACCTGCAGGTACTCGGGTTCGAGCACCAGCGCGCGATCGCCGGCGGTGTTGTGTTCGGCGAGGTACTCGCGCAGGTCCGTCTCAAGCGCTGCTTCGCCCTCGGCGCCGACGCGTTCAAAGGCGACTTTGACCGGGCCGAAGTAGGTGCGGAAGAACTCAAGGAAGTGGTCGGCCGAGCGGAAGGTCTGCCGGCTCCGGCGCCGCTCGACGCGCAGGTTCGAGATGTCATCGCCGAACAGCTCGCGCAGACGCTCCTCGGTGCCCCAGAGCAGCGGCGACTGCACGCCTGGAGGGGGTGGGGCGTGCCTGGCGGTCGTCATGAACATCCGGCCGACGCCGCCGTCGGGGACCCAGTTCGCCATGCCGATCCTGCCACCCGGCTTGCAGGCTCGCAGCAGCTCGGCCGCGGCCTTCTCCTGGTCGGCGGCGAACATCGCGCCGAAGATCGAGGTGACGACGTCGAACTCGGCCTCGCCGAAGGGCAGATCGGTCGCGTCCGCCTCGACGAACTCGACGTCGAGTCGTTCCGCGGTGGCCCGCTCGCGACCGCGCTCGAGCAGAGCGGGCACGAAATCGGCGCCGACGACGTTGCCCCAGGAACGCCGGGCGGCGGCAAGCGCGCCGTTGCCGCTGCCGCAGGCGACGTCGAGCACCCGCTCGTCGGGGACGATCTGGAGCGCTTCGACCAGCTCCTCCGCGACCATCATTACCAGGCCTGCGACCATCGCGAAGTCGCCTTCGGACCAGGTTTTCTGTTGTATGTCTCTTACCGCGGACAGGTCGACCGACTCGCTCATCTCTACTCCCTTCGCTGCTTCCTCCGGTCCTGCAAAGCTACCGTGCCGCGCCGGTCCGACACCTTTTAATCTGCCCTCATGCGAATCGGCGTGCTCACCGGCGGCGGCGACTGCCCCGGCCTCAACGCGGTGATTCGGGCGATCGTCCGCGACGGGGTCGAACACCGCGGCCACGAGTTCGTCGGCTACCGGGACGGCTGGAGAGGGCCGCTCGAGGGCGATGCCGGTCCGCTCGGCGTGCCCGAGGTGCGCGGCATCCTGCCGCGCGGCGGCACCATCCTCGGCTCCTCGCGGACCAACCCATTCAAGGAGGAGGGCGGCGCCGAGCGCATCGTCGAAGGCATTGCCGCCGCCCAGGTCGATGGCCTGATCGCGATCGGTGGCGAGGACACGCTCGGGGTCGCTGCCAGGCTCCATGCCGAGCACGGCGTGCGGGTCGTCGGCGTGCCGAAGACGATCGACAACGACCTCGGCGCGACCGACTACACCTTCGGCTTCGACACCGCGGTCAACATCGCGATGGAGGCGATCGACCGCCTGCACACGACCGCCGACAGCCACCATCGAGTGCTGATAGTCGAGGTGATGGGCCGTCACGCAGGTTGGATCGCCTTTCACGCGGGGCTGTCCGGCGGCGCCAACGTGATCCTCATCCCCGAGCAGCCATTCGACCTGGAGAAGGTCTGCGGGCTGGTCGGCCGTCGGCTCGAGGCACGCTTCGCCCCGATCGTTGTCGTCTCCGAGGGGGCGCAGCCGGTGGGTGGCATGCCCGAGATGCGGGAGAAAGGTCTCGACGCGTTCGGCCACGTTCGCCTCGGCGGCATCGCCCACTGGCTGGAGGGCGAGATCGAGCGGCGCACCGGCAAGGAGACGCGGGCGACGGTGCTCGGCCACGTCCAGCGCGGCGGCACGCCGACCGCCTTCGACCGAGTGCTCGCGACGCGCTTCGGCCTGCATGCGATCGCCGCCGCCGACGACGGCGCATGGGGCAAGATGACGGCGCTGCGTGGCACCGAGATCGAGCTGGTCGAGCTGAGCGAGGCGGTTGCTCAGTTGAAGACCGTGCCGAAGGAGCTTTACGAAGAGGCTGAGGTGTTCTTTGGGTAGGTGGGGGGGACCCCGGCGATGGTGGCCCCTCTTCACTCGCAACTCGTCGATGGAGAGTGGTGTTGCTGGCGCCGCCAGGGGGTCGCTCCTCCCGCGCAAAACGTTCAGAGGGGCCACCATCGCCGGGCTTGCGCTCGCCGCCGCCGCGTTAACTGGCTGCGGGAGTTCGGGCGTCTCCGCGGGAGCGATTGCTTCTGTCTACGTCACGGCGCCCCTGTGCGGTGAAGCTGGTGCACGGCTGGCGCGGGACGGGGGGCGGGTGGGGGAGGTGAGGCTTCGGGTCAAATGCCTGCCCGAAGCAAGCACCCTGGCGGCAATAGGCGCCGGTGCCCGTCGTGCCGTCGAGGATTCCTCCACGATCGCCTACATCGGCCCCGCCGACCGCAAGGCCACCCAATTTTCCAAGACGATCCTCGAAGAAGCCGCCATCGCCCAAATCCCCACCAGCTCGGGCGCAACCGCGATGGCCAAGCTGATCCGCGCCGTCGACGAAGCTGGCGACACGAGCAACCTCCGCGAATCAGTCGACGAGTCCCTCGGCAGCGGCTGACGGGAGGAGGGTGGGGCACCCTCCGAACGTTTTGCGCGGAAGGAGCCGAAGCCTTGCGGCGCCAGCTTCCCAACTCTCCATCGACGAGTTGCGAGTGAGGAGGGTGCCCCACCCTCCTCCCTCTAGACCAGGTTCCGCAGTGCCTCGTCGATATCCGCGAACCGGAACTCGTACCCTAGGTCCAGCGGCCGCCGCGGTACCACCCGCTGACCGCCGCGCAGTACCCGCCCGAACTCCGAGCCGAATTTAAGATCGAGGACAAAGCCCGGCACCGGCACGGCAGCGGGCCGATGCAGGGCGCGCCCGAGCGCCTGCGAGAACTCGCGGTTGGTCACCGGGTTGGGAGCCGTCGCGTTGACGACGCCGCTGACCTTCGCGTTGTCGAGCGCCCAGAGCAGGATCCCGACCTCATCGTCGATGTGGATCCAGGACATGTACTGGCGGCCGCCGGCGAGCGGCCCGCCGACGCCCAGCTTGAACGGGGTCAGCAGCTCCGCCAGGAGACCGCCGCCGGCGTCGAGCACGTGCCCGGTGCGGACGATGACGAGGCGCACGCCGCTGGCCTCGACCTCGCGCGCCGCCGCTTCCCATTTGCCGACCACCTCGGCGTCGAAGCCCTCGCCGCGCTCGGCCGACTCGTCGACGATCGCCTCGCCGCGGTCGCCGTAGAAGCCGATTGCCGCCTGGTTGACCAGAACCCGCGGCCTACGTTGCAAGCCGGCTATCGCGGCGACGAGATTGCGGGTGCCGGTGCGGCGGCTCTCCACGATCCGCCGTTTAGCGTCGTCGGTCCAGCGCTGGTTGATCTTCTCGCCGAGCAGGTTGATCACCCCATCGACGTCCTCGAAGGCCTCGGCGGGCGGCCGTTCGAGGGTCGGCTCCCAGGCATGCCATGTGACGCCGGGGTTCGTGCGGCGTGCCCGCTGCGGGTCGCGCGTCAGGCCGACCACCGTGTCGCCCCGAGCCATAAGCGCATCGCAAAGCGCAGCGCCGATCATTCCGCTGGCTCCGCTGACGAGAGCCTTCACCGCGTCAACCGACCTCCACCGTCGAGAAGGTGCCGGTCTCCTCGCTGAAGCGGGCGAGGCCCTCGCGCTTGGCCTCCTCGACCACGGCCTTGGCGACGCACGGCGCCACCTCGCGGTTGAAGACGCTGGGGATCACGTAGTCCTCGGAGAGGTCATCGGCGGTCACGACTTCGGCGATGCCGCGGGCCGCGGCCAGCTTCATCTCCTCGGTGATCGTCGGTGAGCCGGCGTCGAGCGCGCCGCGGAAGATGCCCGGGAAGCAGAGCACGTTGTTGATCTGGTTCGGGTAGTCGGAGCGGCCGGTGGCCATGATCCGCACGTAGGGGGCGGCGTCCTCGGGCATCACCTCGGGGTTCGGGTTGGCCATCGCGAAGACGATCGCGTCGTCGTTCATCTTGCCGAGCGCCTCCGGCGGGATGATCCCGGGGCCGGAGAGGCCGATGAAGAGGTCCATGCCCTCGATCGCATCGGCGGGCTGGCCGCTCACCTTGTCCGGGTTCGAGCTCTCCGCATACCAGCGCTTGATCCCGCTCATCTCGCCCGACTTGTAGTCCTCACGCTCGGTCGAGAGGGCGCCGTTGCGGTCGCAGCCAATCACATGGGTGACTCCGGAGGCGAGCATCATCTTCGTCACCGCTACCCCGGCGGCGCCGAGACCCACCACCAGCACCCGCAGATCCTCGATCGGCTTGCCGACGATCTTCAGCGCGTTGAAGAGCGCCGCCATCGTCACCACCGCGGTGCCGTGCTGGTCGTCGTGGAAGACGGGGATGTCGAGCGAGGCCTTCAGCCGCTCCTCGATCTCGAAGCAGCGCGGGGCGGAGATGTCCTCGAGATTGATGCCGCCGAAGGTCGGCGCAATCAGCTCGACCGCCTTGACGATCTCGTCGGCGTCCTGGGTGTCGAGGCAGATCGGGAAGGCGTCGACCTGGGCGAACTCCTTGAAGAGCATCGCCTTGCCCTCCATCACCGGCATTGCCGCCTCGGGGCCGATGTTGCCGAGCCCGAGCACGGCGCTGCCGTCGGAGACGACCGCCACGGTGTTCTTCTTGACCGTGTACTCGAAGGCCTTGGCGCGATCGGCGGCGATGTCCTGGCAGACGCGGGCGACGCCGGGCGTGTAGGCCATCGAGAGGTCGTCGCGCGTCTTCAGCGGGTACTTGTTCTCGATCGAGATCTTGCCGCCGCGGTGCATCTGCATCGTGCGGTCGACGTAGTCCAGGACCCTGGCGCCACGGGTCGAGCCGATGGCCCGCAGGATCCGCTCCCAGTGCGGCCGGTCCTGGGCGTCGATCGTGAACTCGCGCACGCGTTTGCCCTCGCTGCCGGCGCCGGGAACCAGGTCGACGCCCTGCAACTGGCCGCCGGCCTCGGCGATCGACGCGGTCAGTTTGCCCAGGGGCTCCTGGCGGGCGTCGAGCTCGACCCGAATCGTGACGCTGTATTGAGCGCTGACCGCCATCGGCAGCTATCGAATCAGATTCACTCCCCGGCCCACGGCGAGGGTCCTCTGCGGCAAGGGGGGAGAACTTCGCCGCCCGGGGACTTGTAGAGAGAGAGTCTCGCGGCCCTCGACCAGGCACCGTTCGGCGACCCCGACTGTTCAGCCCTGCGAGTGGATAGCCCCGAAGGGGACCCTATGATCGCCCGTACATGGCTGCGGCCGCGCTCGCTCTCTACTGCGTCTCGCTCGCCCTGACCTTCGGCGTGCGGATCGCGCTGCAGGTGCGGCGCACCGGCTCGACCGGGGTCCACGGCCTGGCGCCAGGGGCGGGGCCCCTCGAGTGGCTTGCCGGCGGGTTGTTCATCGCTGGTTTGGCGCTTGGCGGCAGCGCTCCCGTGGCCACCCTGCTCGGAATCGTCGAGCCGATCTCCGCGCTTGACGGCATCGTGACCCACATAGTGGGCACCGGCCTGGCGGTGGCGGGCATCGTCCTAACCTTCGGCGCGCAGCTGGCGATGGGAGATGCGTGGCGGATCGGCGTCGATCCCGGGGAGCGCCCCGGATTGGTCACCGACGGTCCGTTCGAGTTGGTCCGCAACCCGATCTACAGCGCCATGATTCCGACCGTCTTGGGGCTCGTCCTGATGGTTCCCAACATCCTCGCGCTGCTGGCGATCGGCATGCTCGTGACTGGCCTCGAGCTGCAGGTGCGACGCGTCGAGGAGCCGTACCTGCTGTGCACGTACGGCGACGCATACGCCGACTACGCCACCCGGGTCGGCCGCTTCGTCCCCGGATTGGGCCTGCTGCGCGGCGCTCGCTGAGAAGCACGTCGATCGCCCCGCCGACGCTGTTGCCCATGCCGGGGGGGAGAATCTGCGAACCCTGGCGACTTTGCTTCGGTATGCGAAGCAAAGTCGCCACCAGCGATTCGGTCGTGGCCGAATTCGCATCGCGTCAGCACGGCGTGGTCGCGACGTGGCAGCTGCGGGCAGCGGGCCTGAGCAGCGCCGGGATCGCTCGACGTGCGAGCGCTGGCCGGCTGCAACCGCTGCACCGGGGCGTCTACGCGGTGGGCTACCCGTCGCCGTCTCCGGAGAGCCGTTGGATGGCGGCGGTTCTCGCTTGCGGGAATCTAGGCGATCGCGGTGACGACGAGGCGCGTTCTTCTGCGATGACGATCGTCGAACGTTGGGGCGCCGCCTTGAGCCACCGCGCCGCTGCCGGCCTCTGGGGACTCCTCGAGCCGGGCGAGGGACCGGTCGACGTTTCGGTTCCGGGCGACGGGGGTCGGGCGAAACGCCGGGGCATCCGACTGCATCGATGCCCCTCCCTGTCGCCGCGTGACGTGACCCTCCACAGAGGCATCCCCACCACCACGCCCGCCCGTACGATCCGGGATCTGCGCCGCATGGCCTCCGCAATGCCCAAGCGCATCGGCGATCGCCGGCCCGCAGTCGCTCCGGCAGACGTTCGCCGGGCGGCGCGGCAGGCGAGCGTGCTGGGCCTGCCGCTTGGCTCGGCGACGGGCCGAGACCGAACTCGCAGCGACCTCGAGCGGGACTTCCTGCGGCTCTGCCGGCGCTACCGGTTGCCCGAGCCGAAGGTCAACGTCCGCGTCGGGCAGCACCTCGTCGACTTCCTCTGGCCCGAAAGCCAGCTGGTCGTCGAAACGGACGGTTACCGGTATCACCGCGGGCGAATCGCCTTCCAGGACGACCACCGCCGCGATTTCGAGCTGTGGGCGCTGGGGTACGAGGTGATCCGTCTGTCAGAAGAGCAGGTGGCGGAGGAACCCGCCGGCATTGCCGAGCGGCTCCGCAGCCACCTGAGGGGCAAGGCCGCGCCGCGAGCGGACCTATGATCGGCGAGATGGCTGCAACGCGCGAAAAGGCCACGGCGGAAGGCACGAAGGCCACCGCCGACGCTGGCGCCGAGCTGTTCCTGATCGACGGCAACTCGCTCGCCTACAGGGCTTTCTTCGCCCTGCCGGAGTCGATCGGCACCAGCGATGGGCGGCCGACGAATGCGATCTACGGCCTCGCTTCGATGCTGGTCAAGATCATCGACGAGCACCGGCCCGCCGGCGTCGTGGTCGCCTGGGACGCCGGCATGTCGGGGCGCGAGGTCACCTACGACCTCTACACGGCCCAGCGCAAACCGCGCCCCGACCTGCTGCGCGAGCAGTGGCCGCACCTGATGCCGCTGGTCGAGGCCTTCGGCTACGCCAACGTCAAGGTCGACGGCTACGAGGCCGACGACGTGATCGCCTCGCTGACCCGGCAAGCGCGTGAGGAGGGCATCCCGGTGATGGTCGTGACCGGCGATCGCGACGCCTACCAGCTCGTCGGGCCGGGCGTGCGGGTGATGAGCACCTCGCGCGGGATCACCGAGACCAAGGTCTACGACGAGGAGGCGGTCGTCGAGCGCTACGGGGTGCCGCCGGGGCTGATCACCGACCTGATGGGGCTGCGTGGCGACACCTCCGACAACATCCCCGGCGTTCCCGGCATCGGCGAGAAGACCGCCACCCAGCTCCTGCAGCGATTCGGCTCCCTGGAGGGCGTGCTGGGCGCCGTCGAGGAGATCTCCGGCGCCAAACGCAAGCAGAACCTGCTCGAGCACGCCGACGACGCCCGCATGTCGAAGCAGCTGGCGACGCTCCACTACGACGTCGAGACCGGCATCGACCTGGCGGCGGCGATGGCCTCCGAGCCCGACCGCGGCGCGCTGCGGGACTTCATGCGCGAGTTTGAGCTGCGGGCCGTGCTGGAGCGCCTCGAAGAAGCGTTGCCCGACGGCCAGGCGGTGCCCGGTCGCAGCGTCGAGACCGAGCTACAGGTCGAGGCGGTCGCCGGGACGCCCGCCGACCTTGGCGCTGGGCCGGTGGCGCTGGCGATCGACGGCGAGCGCTGGGCGGGGGCCGGCGGCGAGCGGATCGTCGCCGGTACCGCGACCCTCGACGAGCTGGCGGTCGGACTCGTCGGGCGCCCGCTGGCCGCCCACGACGCCAAGTCGCTAGGCGGTGGGCGGCACGGCCTGCTCGCCGCCGCGGCGCGCAAGGGGGTGGTGCTGGGGATAGAGCACGACACGCTGCTCGCCGCCTATCTGCTGGAGCCGCAGCGGCGCACCTACGAGCTGACCGAGCTGGCGGCCGACGCTGGGATCGGCATCGCCATGCCGACCGATACGGCGGGCGCTCCCAGCGATGCCGAGGATGGCCAGCTCTCGCTCGGCGAGGAGGGGGAGGCGGGGCTTGAGCCGGCGGAGGAGGCTCGCCTCGTCGCCGCCCTCACCGACGCGCAGCGACCCCGCCTCGCCGCGCTAGACCTGGAGCCGCTGCTGCGCGACGTCGAGCTGCCGCTGGTCCACGTACTGGCGGCAATGGAACGCGAGGGGCTGAAGCTCGACGCCGAGCGGCTGGCGGAGGTCGGCGCTGGCTTCGGCGAGCGGATCGACACCCTCGAGCGGGAGATCTTCGAGCTGGCCGAGGAGGAGTTCACGATCGGCTCGCCCCAGCAGGTCGGCCGCATCCTCTTTGAGAAGCTCGGCCTGACCCGCAAGCGGCGCGGGAAAACCGGCTTCTCGACCGACGCCCGCGTCCTCGCCCAGATCCGCGACGAGCATCCGATCGTCGAGAAGATCGAGCAGTGGCGCGAGCTGAGCAAGCTGAAGAGCACCTACCTCGACTCGCTCCCCGACCTGATCGATCCGCAGACGGGCCGTGTGCACACGACCTTCAACCAGGCGGCGACGACCACCGGTCGCCTCTCCAGCACCAACCCCAACCTGCAGAACATCCCGATCCGCACCGAGATCGGCCGGCCGGTGCGCGGCTGCTTCGTCGCCGAGCGCGGCTCCCGTCTGCTCTCGGCCGACTACAGCCAGGTCGAGCTGCGGGTCCTGGCCCACGTCGCCGACGAGGGGGTACTGAAGGAGATCTTCCGCGCCGGCGAAGACGTGCACGCTGCGACCGCCGCCGAGGTCTTCGGCATCTCCCGCGAGGAGGTTGACGTCGGCCAGCGCTCGAAGGCGAAGATGGTCAACTTCGGGATCGTCTACGGGCTGACCGGGTTCGGTCTCGCTGACCGGCTCAACATCCCCCGCAAAGAGGGTGAGGAATTCGTCGCTCGCTACCTGGAGCGTTTCCCGGCAGTGCGAGCCTTTCGCGAGGAGGTTGTCGAGCGCGCCCAGGAGGAGGGCTTCGTCAAGACCCTGATGGGCCGCCGCCGCCCGATCCCGGAGCTGCGCTCCGGCAACCCCAACACCCGCCGCCTCGGCGAGCGCCTGGCGGTCAACACCGTCATCCAGGGGACCGCCGCCGACATCATCAAGGTGGCGATGGTGCGTTGCCAGAACGCCCTGGCCAAGAGCGGCTCGGAGACGCGCCTCGTCCTGCAGATCCACGACGAGCTGCTCTTCGAGGGACCGCCGGGCGAGATGGACGACGCGGTCGAGCTGGTGCGTCGCGAGATGTGCGCCGCGTACCAGCTCGACCCGCCGCTCGAGGTCGACGTCGGCGTCGGGACGGACTGGCTGGAGGCGAAGTGAGGGGTCTCGATGGATAGAGGCCTGGCGGTCCTGCTGACCGCTGTCGCCGGCGGACTGATCGCCCTGCAGGCACCGATCAACGCTGGCCTTGGACGGGCCACGGGCAGTCTGCCGGCGGCGCTGGTCTCCTTCCTGGTGGGAACGGTCGCCCTGGCGGCGATCGTCGTCCTCAGCGGCAAGGCAGGCGGCCTCAGCTCGACCTTCGACGTCAGCTGGTACTACCTGCTCGGCGGTTTGCTGGGCGCGATCTACGTGACCAACGCGCTGATCGCGGTCGCCGCCATCGGAGCGGGGGGCGTCGCCGCGGCGACGATCACCGGCCAGCTCGTCGCCTCGGTGGTGATCGACCGGCTTGGCCTATTCGGTCTCGACCAGGTCTCGCTTGGCCCCGAGAGAATCCTCGGTGTCTGCCTGCTGATCGCCGGCACGGTGCTGGTCGTGCGCTAGTGCCGGCGGCGCGATCCGCAGGTAGTGGGCGAAGGCCCAGTCGAGGAAACGCTTCCTGCCCACTGCGCGGAGCAATGGGCCGAGGATGCGAGGGGGGATGCGTGGGACCATCTTCTGCACTCGCAGTATCCAGCGGAACTTCCACTCATGCGAGTCGTGGAAGTCGGTGTAGCTCGCCATCGCCTGCTCGCGGCCCTGTTTTTCCTCGATGACCCCGCGGAGCTCTCGCCCAAGCACGATTCCGAAATAGAGCGCGGTCCTGATCCCCTCGGCGGTCAGGGGCAGGCAGTGTCCCGCCGAGTCGCCGACGAAGAAAACGCCGCCCTCGGTTGCACCGCGCAGCTTGTGGGGAATCCAGTTGCCTTGGTAGCGGACTCGATCGCGGTTGAGATCTTCTGCCAGCAACTCGGTGGTAGCCCGGACATGGAAGCGCGGGTCAAAGGAGCCGACACCTATCCGCAGCTCGTCGCCGGCTGGAAACGACCAGCCGTAGCCTGCCGGTACGTAGCGCCGGTCGACCCACACCTCGAGGTCCTCGGCGGACCCCTCGGGATGGACCTCCAGACCGCGTGAGAGGGGTGCGTCGGGCGGCTGGAACCCGCCATCTGCGGCCAGCATGCGGCGCCACCCGAGGGCGTCGACGACGAGTGGGGCCGAGAGCACGCCGCGATCGGTCTCGACGGCGATCGCCCCGTCGGCCCTGGTCTGCATGTCGCGGCCATTGACCTTGGCGGTCTCGAAGCGAGCGTCGCAGTCCCGCCAGAGCAGTGCGCACAGCTCTCGGTAGTCGAAGGTCGAGAACGTCCAGGGGAGCCGGTAGCGAGTGCTGCCGTGGGGAGTGTGCACCAGCAGGGAGTCGAAGCGCTGGCGCTCCGACTCCATCAGGCCGGTGACTTCGAGCCAGGAAGTCGGGATGCCGCAGGCAGAGGTCTGCCGCTCCCCGATCTCGTAGCGGTCGATGACCATCACGTCGGCACCGGACCCGGCCAGCTCGCGCGCGACCGCCAACCCTGCGAAGCTCGCTCCGCAGATCACCACGTCGTAGGCGCCGTCGAGGGGGGTCCGTTCGTTTCCCCGCTTCGTCGCTCGCACAGGCACGGCGGGCAGGATACCCGCCCCGGGGCTGGGACGCCGAATCAACGGTTTCTGCAATCATCCGCCGCTGTGTCCGTGACCGATACGACCATCGCTCCTGAGTCTGCGGGGAACCCCGTGGAGGGCTCCGGCGGCCTGCTGCTCGAAGTCGACGGCAAGGTCGTTCCGAACTACGCGGCGACGATGGTCGTCTTCGACGAGGGCGACGTGGTCAAGGGCAAGGTCGTGCGCATCGACAAGGACGAGGTCCTGGTCGACATCGGCTACAAGTCCGAGGGGGTCATCCCCTCGACCGAGCTCTCGATCCGCAAGTCGGTCGACCCGGCTGACGAGGTCGAGCTGGGCGAGGAGGTCGACGCCCTGGTCTTGACCAAAGAGGACGCCGAGGGCCGGCTGGTGCTCTCCAAGAAACGGGCCCGCTTCGAGAAAGCCTGGCGGCGAATCGAGGCGGCGGCCGAGTCGGGCGAACCGGTCGAAGGGACCGTGATCGAGGTCGTCAAGGGCGGCCTGATCCTCGACCTCGGGGTGCGCGGCTTCCTGCCCGCCTCGCTGGTCGACATCCGCCGCGTCCACAACCTCGACGAGTTCCTCAGTCAGACGCTTGAGTGCAAGGTGATCGAGCTGAACCGCAGTCGCAACAACGTCGTGCTCTCGCGGCGCGCGGTCCTCGAGGAAGAGCGCAAAGAGGTGCGCGAGCAGATCCTCGGGCGACTCGAGCCGGGCCAGGTGGTCGAGGGCAAGATCTCCAACATCGTCGACTTCGGCGCCTTCGTCGACCTCGACGGGATCGACGGCCTGATCCACATCTCCGAGCTTTCCTGGAGCCACGTCAACCACCCTTCGGAGGTGGTTTCGATCGGCGACACGGTGCGGATCAAAGTGCTCGACATCGACCGCAACCGGCAGCGCATCTCGCTGGGTCTCAAGCAGACGCAAGAGGACCCCTGGCAGCGGGTCATCAGCACCCACCGCTCTGGCGACGTGCTCGAGGGCACGGTCACCAAGGTCGTCGCCTTCGGCGCCTTCGTCGAGATCTTGCCCGGCGTCGAGGGTCTGGTCCACATCTCCGAGCTTGCCGATCACCACGTCGAGAGCCCGAGCGAGGTCGTCGAGCCCGACTCCAAGCTGAACGTGAAGATCCTCGAGATCGACGAGGAGCGTCGGCGACTGTCGCTGAGCATCAAGCGGGTCGAGGGGGGCAACATGCCTATGGGGGATCTCGGCGAGCAGATGGAAGCTGCTGCAGGGACTTCTGACGAGGATTCGGACGGCTCGGCCGCGGGTCCCGTCGCGGAGGAGGACCCCTCCTCCTCGCAAGCTACGGACGAGGGGCCCACCCCCACGCCACCCGCGGAAGAGGCGTCGGCGGAGCTCCTAGCGGAGGAGCCTGAGGCCGAGGAGGCGACTGCTCCGGCCGCCGAGGAGCCTGAGGCCCCCACCGAGGAGCCTGAGGCCGCAGCTGAGGAGCCGGTTGGCGATGAGGCTCCTGTGGCCGACGAGCCCGAGGCGCCTGCAGAGTCTTAGCTGGACGTGGCGCGGCCGCTGACGATCGGCCTGACCGGGGGGATCGCCGCGGGGAAGTCCGAGGCGCTGGCGGCGTTCGCGCGGCTGGGGGCGCCGACGATCTCCAGCGACGCGGTCGTGCATGAGCTGCTCGAGGGGGAGCTGCTGCTGCCGCGACTGATCGCCCGCTGGGGCGAGGATGTGGCTCCCGGCGGGCGCGTCGACCGCGATCGGATCGGCGAGATCGTCTTCGCCGACCGCGGCGAGCTGGCCTGGCTCGAGCGGCAGATCCATCCCCTCGTGGGGGCGCAGATCGCCAACTGGCTGGCGGCGCTTCCCGGGGATGCCGAGGTCGCCGTGGTCGAGGTGCCGCTGCTCTTCGAGTCGGAGATGGCGCCGGCGTTCGACACGACGATCGCCGTGATCGCCGCCGAGCCGGTTCGGCGCGCCCGCGCCGAGGCCCGGGGCCACGCCCTCGTCGGCGAGCGCGAGGCCCGGCAGCTCACGCAGGAGGAGAAGGCGGCCCTCGCCGAGCACGTGGTCGAGAACGACGGCAGCGTCGAGGAGCTGGAGCGGAAGCTGTCCGCTCTCGTCGAGAAGCTGCGCCGATGAAGCGCAGGGCGAGGCGCCGACGGCTGCTCGCCGGCGGGCTCGCGGTGGTCGCCGGCGGAGCTCTGGCAGCCGGCCTCCTCGCTTCGGGTACCTTCGACCACGTCATCCAGGAGCTGACGCTGCCGCTGCGCCACGAGGACATCATCCGACAACAGGCGAGGGAAAAGGACGTCGACGCGGCGCTGATCGCGGCCGTTATCTACGCCGAGTCGAAGTTCAGCGACAGCACCTCGAGTGCCGGCGCCAGGGGGCTGATGCAGATAACCCCCGAAACCGCGAACGAGATCGAGCGCCACAGTGGTGGCACCAGCTTCAACCTGGGCGACCTCTCCGATCCGGAAATCAACATCCGCTACGGCACCTACCGTCTGCGCGAACTGCTCGATCGCTTCGGCGGCGACGAGGTTGCTGCGCTGGCCGCCTACAACGCCGGACCGAGCAGAGCCGAAACCTGGGGTGGATCCCAGATGGCGCTCGGCGACATCTCCTTCCCGGAAACCCGCGCCTATGTCGAAGAGGTGCTCGGCAAGCGTCGCGCCTACCGCGACACCTACGCGCAGGAGCTGGGCTACCGATGAACGCCGCGCCGCGCCCGCGCACCGCCGCGCTCGCTTTCGCCGTCGGGCTGGTCCTCGCCGACTCCTCGATCGTCGTCCTCGCCCTGCCGGAGATCTACCGCGAGCTGGACACCAGCGTCGCCGGGGTCACCTGGGTGCTCGTCTCTTTCAACCTGGTGATGGCCCTCGCCGCGGTGCCGGCCGCCCACCTCGCTCGCCGGGTCGGCCCCGGTCGAGCCGCTGCCGTCGGTCTTGCCGTGTTCGCGGGGGCCGGCATCGCCTGCGGCATCGCCGCCGAGCTGAGCACGCTGATAGCCGCCCGCTGCGCGCAGGCGCTCGGCGGCGCGCTGGCGGTCACGGCGGTGCTCGAGCTGCTGCCCGCGACTGCCGGCTCCGAGCGCCGCGCCGTCGCGGTTTGGGCGACCGCGGGGGCGACCGGCGCCGCGCTCGGCCCGGCGGTCGGCGGCCTGCTGACCCAGCTCGTCTCCTGGCAGTCGATCTTCCTCGTGCAGGCGCCGCTGGCGATCGCCGCCGGCGTGCCGCTGCTGGCGATCGCCAGGCACGAGGCTGCGACCGGCATCGTCTCCGCCGAGCTGCGCCGCACGGGGCGGCCCCACCTGCTGGCCAACCTCGCGCTGACCCTGGTCTCCTCGGCTATCGCCGCCGCCCTGTTCCTGCTGGTGCTGCTGCTGATCGAAGGCTGGCGCTTGAGCCCGATCGGCGCCGCCATCGTCGTCACCGCGATGCCGCTGGCGGCCCTGCTCGGGGCGCGGCTCGGCCCGGGGGCCGGCAGCGCCCGCGCCCGCGCGGCGGCCGGTGCGATCCTCGTCTCCGGCGGCCTCGGCGGCCTGGCGCTGCTGCCGCACGCCGACGTCGCCCTGACCTTGCCGCCCCAGCTGCTGGTCGGCATCGGCCTGGCGCTGGTTCTCTCGGCCCTCACCGAGACGGCCCTGCTCGGCCGCGCCCCGCAGGCGATCCACGGCGGCTGGACGATCTCCGCCCGCCACGCCGGCGTCGCCGTCGGCCTGATCCTGCTGACGCCGCTCTTCACCGAGGAAATCGACCAGCAGCGCCATGACGCGATCGACGCCGCCACCGCCGTCGTCCTCGACTCGAAGGTCAGCCCGCTGCTCAAGCTCGAGCTCTCGCAGCGCATCCAGGACCGGCTCGAAGGGGAGCGGGGGAAGGTGCCGACGATCGGCCCAGCCTTCGAGCCGCTGCCCGAGGATCCCGCCGACCGGGTGGCGGTCGTCGGCCTGCGCGAAGAACTCCAGGACCAGCTCGACCGCGCCGCGACCCATGCCTTCAGCTCCTCCTTCGGGTTGGCCGCGCTGCTCGGCCTGCTGGCGCTGATCCCGATCGGCCTGGCGAGGAGGGTGGACCTGTGAGCCCCGATGCGCGGGGGCGCTTCCTGATCGGCGCGGCGCTCGCCGCTTCGCTGGCGCTGGTCCTGGTCTACCTGGCGGCGGGTGGCTCCTCTTACGCCCCCGAGAAGGTCAAGGATCCCTGCCAGCCACGCGCCTGGCGCAATCCGGAAAGCCTGCAGGAGATCGCCGAGCAGTTCTCGCTCTCGGCTCTCGACGGCGCTGCCTGCCGGCTCGGGGTCAGTCGCGAGACCCTGGCACGGGCTCTCGCCACGCCGGAGTCGCGCGAACGCTTCGCGCGGCGCTACGGGATCGACGACGCCGAGCTGGCGCGGGCGATCCGCGCTGGCCTGCTGCGCGCCGTCGATGACGCCGAACGGGCCGGCGCCCTCAACCCGCTGCTGGCAGCGCCGCTGCGCGAGGTGGTGCGACGGATCCCCCTCGAACAGGCGGTCGAGCTCGTCAAGGACGCCCGCTCGCTGCTGAATAGCGCGCAGAACTTCCTCGGCCCCGCCCAGGGCCTGCTCGAACAGGTGCTGCCCTGACGGGCTAGCGGGTCGCGCGCCAGACCCAGAGCATCGCCAGCGGCTGCAGCGGCAGTCGAGCCCAGAGCGCCCAGCGGGGCACGCGTCGCAGGTCCAATCCCTTGACCTGCTCGGGGTTCAGCGCCATGTGCACGTTGGCCGGGAAGACCGCCAGCAGCAGGGCGAGCAGCCACCAGCGGCCGAGGCGCCGAGTGCCGTCCGGCAGGACGGCGACGGCCCCCGCTAGCTCGGCGAGCCCGCTGAGCGCTACCGCCTCCCGATGGCGCGGCAGCGAAGGGGGCATGATCGCTTCATAGCTGCGCGGGACGACGAAGTGCATCCCGCCGGCGAGGAAGAAGAAGGCGGCGAGCGCCTTGCGTGGGGCTCGCGCCATTCCCGTGCCTATTTCTTGAACTGGAAGCGCTGCGCTTTGACGTTCCAGCGCACGCCGCTGCAAAGTTCTTCCGGGGTGACGCCAAGGGCGTCGGCCAGCTTGATGATCGTCCCCAGACGCGGCTCGCGGCCGCCGCGCTCCAGCAGTGAGATCTCGGTGCGGTGAAGATCGCAGCGAAAGCCCAGCTCCTCTTGAGGGATTTGGGCTTTCTGCCGGGCTTTTCGCAGGTTTATGGCGAAGCGGTCGCGTGGTTTCATGAACAGGATTCTCTGTGCATGTCGACAGAACCTCTACAGACAGGCCGTCGCGATTGCGTACCTCCATGTTTATCAGAATGTGTCGAGAGGCGCGCGATTCGTGCCAAAAGCGCCAAGAATCTCCCCGCTAAGGTGGCGGCGTGCCCGATTTCAAGCTGAACCCGGCCTACACGCCGACTGCCGACCAACCGACGGCGATCGCCTCGCTGGCCGAGGGGCTGGGGCAGGGCGAGCGCTTCCAGACCCTGCTCGGCGCGACCGGCACCGGCAAGACCTTCACGATGGCCGGCACGATCGAGGCGATCCAGCGGCCGACGCTGGTCATCGCCCACAACAAGACGCTGGCAGCGCAGCTCTGCAACGAGTTCCGCGAGTTCTTCCCGGAGAACGCAGTCGAGTACTTCGTCTCCTACTACGACTACTACCAGCCGGAGGCCTATGTCCCGGCCCAGGACCTCTACATCGAGAAGGACTCCTCGATCAACGACGAGATCGACCGCCTGCGCCACGCCGCCACGGCCGCGCTGTTCGCCCGCCGCGACGTGATCATCGTCGCCTCGGTCTCCTGCATCTACGGGATCGGCTCGCCGCAGGTCTACAACGAAAAAATGCAGCTCTTCAAGGTCGGCGAGCAGATCGACCGCGACGAGGTGCTGCGCAAGCTGGTGAAGATGCAGTATCAGCGCAACGACGCGGCGCTCGGTCGCGGTGCCTTCCGCGCTCGCGGCGAGGTGTTGGAGATCATGCCGTCATACGCCGAGTCGGCCTACCGGATAGCCCTCTTCGGCGACGAGATCGAGGCGATCCAGCATTTCGACCCGCTCACCGGCGAGATCCTCGACACGATCGACCACGTCTCGGTCTGGCCCGCGTCCCACTACGTGACCAAAGACGAGACGCTGGAGCGGGCGGTCGAGGAAATCCGCCACGAACTCAACAGCCGTACGGCCGAACTCGAGGACGAAGGCAAGCAGCTGGAGGCGCACCGGCTGCGCCAGCGCACTGCCTACGACATCGAGATGCTGAAGGAGCTGGGCTTCACCTCCGGGATCGAGAACTACTCCCGGATCCTCGACGGCCGGCCGCCGGGCAGCCCGCCGCACACGCTGATCGACTACTTCCCCGAGGACTTCGTCGTGATGGTCGATGAGTCCCACCAGACGATTCCCCAGCTCGGCGGCATGTACGAGGGCGACCGCTCGCGCAAGCAGACGCTGATCGATTACGGCTTCCGCCTGCCCTCGGCGATCGACAACCGGCCGCTCAAGTTCGACGAGTTCCTCTCCCGGGTCGACCAGCTGGTGATGGTCTCGGCGACGCCGGGACCCTTCGAGCGGGCCGAATCGACCCGCATCGTCGAGCAGATCGTGCGCCCGACCGGGATCGTCGACCCGGAGATCGAGCTGCGCGAGACCAAGAACCAGATCGACGACCTGATGAACGAGATCAAAGCGCGGGCCGAGGCCGGCGATCGCACCCTGGTGACTACGCTGACCAAGAAGATGGCCGAGGACCTGACCGGCTACCTGCTCGAGTACGGAGTCAAGGTGCGCTACCTGCACTCCGAGATCGACACGCTGGAACGGATCCAGATAGTGCGCGAGTTGCGCCTCGGCGAGTACGACGTGCTGGTCGGCGTCAACCTGCTGCGCGAGGGGCTCGACCTGCCGGAGGTCTCGCTGGTGGCGATCCTCGACGCCGACAAGGAGGGCTTCCTGCGCGGTGAGACCAGTCTCGTGCAGACGATCGGCCGCGCCGCGCGCAACGTCAACGGGCGGGTGCTTATGTACGCGGATCGGGAAACCGATGCGATGCGAGCGGCGATGCGCGAGACCGACCGCCGCCGCGCGATCCAGGTCGCCTACAACGCCGAACACGGCATCACTCCGGAGACCGTCCGCAAGGGGATCTCCGAGATGGCCGAGTTCCTGGCGATGGAGGACCGGGCGCCGAAACGCCGCCGCCGCAAGCACGGTGGCGAGTTCGCCGACCCGGCCGAGTTGGAGAAGGCGATCGTCTCCCTCGAGGAGGAGATGCTGGCCGCCGCCGACGACCTGCGCTTCGAGGAGGCGGCCCGCCTCCGCGACGAGCTAAAGGAGCTGCGCCGCGACCTCGACGGGATGACGGCCGGCGCCTGAGCCGGTTTCTGCGAGCATCGCGCGGTGACGATCTGCGAGGAGATCGGCGCCTGGGCCGCGGGCCTGCGCGCGGGGGACCTTCCCGAGTCGGTGCTGGAGCGCGCCCGGCTGCAGTCCGCGAGCATCGCCGCCGGGCGCGAGGCGGGCGCCGAGGCCGCGGCGCCGTTCACCGCCGCGGCTCCCGACGGCCCGGTGGGCGAGGTCTACCGCTCGGCCGTCGCCTCGATTGCCCACGACTGGGACGACTACCTCTTCATGGGCCACACCGGCCACTCCGCCGTGCCCGCTGCCGAGACCTTCGCCGGCGACCGCGAGCGCGCCCTGCTCGCCCAGGTCGCCGCCAACGAGATCGCCGGGCGGCTCGGGGCGGCGCTCTTTCTGGGCCCCCACAACGGCCAGTTTTGGGCGGCAATCCACTGCGCCTCGGCGGCGGTCGCGACCGCGCTCGGGATCGGTCTCGATGCCGAGCGCACCGCACACGCCCTGGCGATCTCCCTCTACCTGCCGCCCTACGGCATGTGGCCCGGCTTCATGGGCCCGCAGACGAAGCTGCTGACCGCGGCCGAGCCGGCGGCGGCCGGTGCGCGGGCGGCGCTACTCGCCGCCGAGGGCGTCAGCGGCGCGCCCGACGTGGTCGAGCACCCGCGCGGCGTCCTCGCCAACCTCTCGTTCGCGCCGCGCCCGGCGATGTTCGGCGCCCTGGGTCGGGTTTGGCTTACCGACACGCTCGCCTTCAAGCGGCTGCCGGGCTGCGCCTATCTGCAGTCGGTCGGCGAGGCGGCGCTCGCCGCGCAGGTCCAGCCGGGCGAGGTCGCCGGCATCGACGTCGAGGCCGGCTGGTTGACCTGCGAGATGGAGGAGCTCGGCCGTGGTCCGGAGCTCTCGCCCGTGCGGGTCAACTTCTCCGCCGCGCTGACCGTGGCGATCGCGCTGCGGGCCGGTCGGCTGACCCCGGCCGAGCTGCGGCCCGCTTGGCTGGCGGAGAAAGAGATCGAGATCCGCGCCCTGGCCGCCCGGGTGAGTGTGCGCCACGATCCGTCGCTGACCGCCCGCACGCTGCTCGGAACGCTCGACGCCGGCGCCTCGCTGGACGACGTCGCCGCCCGCGACCTGCTGCGCATTCGCCGCCGCCTCGGCGACGTCAACATGGATGGCGCCAACCCCGGCCCGGCCCTGGCGCGGGCGATCGCCGCCGATTCGCACCTGCGGCGGGTCCTCGGCCGTACGCTGCGCGCTCGGCTTGCGGGTCGCGGTGCCGCAGGCGGCATCGAGGACCTCGAGATCGGCGCACTGCGGATGACCTTCCCGAGCCGCCTGCACATCCGCCTGCGCGGCGGCGAGGTGCGCACCGTCGAGGGGGCGGAGCCCGGCTCCTGCGGGCGGTCCCTCGACGAGCAGCGCGCGGTGGTCGCCGAGAAGCTCGAGGTGGCCGGGCTCGCCGTGTCTGGGGTCAGTTGAGCAGCTTCGCCGCCTTGGCGCTGTCGGTGAAGAACTCGCCGCGGGTCACCTTGCCCTCGGCGTCGTACTTCAAGACGTGCACGAAGGGCGCCTCGAAGCTGCCGTTGTCGTTGCTGGCCCGTTGGGTGCCACGAACGACGACGCAGTCGCCGGCGTCGATGAACTCCTCCGGGTCGACGCTGAACGACGACCAGTAGTTGGGGATCTGGGCGAAGTTCGCCATGATCTGATCGCGGCCTTCGACGGTCCCGCCGAGCGGCAGCTCGTCGGACGTGACCCAGACGGCGTTCTCGGCGAAATCCTCCTGCAGGGCGGCCAGGTCGCCACGGCCGAAGGCGTCGTAGGCGGATCGGGCGGTATCGAGGTTGGACATAACTCCTCCTTCGGGTCGATGACCCTGCCCACTTTCAAGCTAGTCACCGCCAGCCCAATGCGCAAGGGGAGGGGTGGATTGCCGCGTCGCCCGCCGGACGAAAAACACCTCTGAGCTGCACTAACCTGCTCCCCATGCCGATCGACGTCACCGACGCGAGCTTCGAGCGGGAGGTCGTCGAGCGCTCCAGGCAAGTACCTGTGGTGGTCGATTTCTGGGCCGAGTGGTGCGGCCCCTGTCGCACTCTGACCCCGGCCCTTGAGGCTGCCGAGTCGGCTTGGGCGGGAAAGGTGGTGCTCGCCAAGGTCGATGTCGACGCCAACCAGGCGCTCGCCGCGAAGTACCAGGTGCAGGGCATTCCGGCCGTCAAGGCGTTCCGGGGCGGCCGGGTAGTCGACGAATTCGTCGGGGCGGTTCCGCGCGCGAAAGTGGAAGCACTGTTCGACTCCCTGGTCCCCTCGCGCGCGGACGAGCTGCTCGCCGCTGGCGATGAGCTCTCGTTGCGCGAGGCAGTCGAACTGGAGCCGCGCCGCGCCGACATCGCCGTCGCTCTCGCCCGTAAGAGATTGGAGCGGGGCGCCGAGGACGACGCGCTCGAGGCGGTTGAAGGCCACGAGGGCGACTTCGCAGCGGAGGGAATCGCCGCCCGCGTGCGCCTCGCGAAGCAGGGCATCGGCACAGCGGCATTCGAGGCCCTGGAACGTGGCGAACAGGATGCCGCCCTCGACGCGCTGCTCACCGAGCTTCCCAAGGCCGGCGAGGACACGCGCGAGCAACTGCGCCGCGCCATAGTCGGCATCCTCGCCGAAGCCGACCCCGCCGCCCCCGCCACGCGCACCTACCGCAAACGCCTAGCTGCCGCCCTCTACTAACCACCCCCACCGCTGAGTTCGTCTTTGTTCGCCATATGCGCGAACAAAGACAAAGTCAGCCGAGGGGGGCGGTGCGGGGTCGTTGACCTTGGGGGTGTAGCTCGCGCCTTCGCTGGGAGAGGTGCCGGGCCAGCCGGTCCATGACGGCTTTCGGCTCTCGAGCGATGCGGGTGCCTGTCAGCCGAATCATCTCGATGCCGGCCAGCTTCAGGTCCTCCTGCCTGAACCGGTCGCCCTCGAAGGCGCGGTGACCGCCGTGGTAGTCGTAGGTATCGAGTTCCACCGCGAAGCGCTCGGCGGACCAGAAGGCGTCCAGCTCGTACCCAGCAACGAAGAGATTGGTCGCTGGACGCGGCAGTCCGGCATCGCGGACCAGCTCGAGAAAGCGGCGCTCCAGGCCCGATCGCGTAAAGGCTGGGATGCGGAAGACATCAAGCGCGGCTCGCAGGCGTCCGACGCCTCGGAAGCCGGCACTGCGGACCACCAGAGCGTCGATCGCCGGAACGTCGAGCAGACCGCGGCGCTCGGCGCGGTCCAAGGCACGAGCGAGGAAACGAGGGTCGACCGCGGCTATGTCAAGGAGCGTTCGTGGCACGGCGGTGACCGGCACCCCCTCGAATACGACTCGGTCCTCGGCGAGCAGCGACAGCGCGCTGTGGACGCGAACCTCCTTGCGTGTGCGCCGTGGGCTTGCCGCGGTGACCTCCACCGGCAGCCACCATCTGGTCGTTAAGCCCCATAGCCAAGCCGCCGAGCGATGACTTAGCAAGGTTCCGGGGCCACAAGCGAGGACCGCGGCGAGGCAATCGCCATGCCGCGAGATCGCCCGGTGTCCGACGGCATACACGCCATGGTGGAGGAGATGCAGCCGCCCGAGGGTCGCTTCACGTGCAATTGTGTCCTTCGAGTAGCCGAGTCGCCTGAGCTGCCAACCCGCCACAACCCCGTTCTGGCACCCCGCAAGCTCCGCTACCGCCCGCTGAGTTCGCTTTTCTTCGCGCATACCGCGATCAAGGGCGAAGTCAGCCGGATTCTCCCCCGGGAACATCTGTTCGCCTGCGTAGAATCGGGTCGTAGTGGCTGTTTCTGAGCGGATCGTTATCTCTGGTGCTCGTGAGCACAATCTCAAGGGGATCGACGTCGAGCTGCCGCGGGACGCGCTGATCGTGATCACGGGGCTGTCGGGGTCGGGCAAGTCGAGCCTTGCCTTCGACACGATCTACGCCGAGGGGCAGCGGCGCTACGTCGAGTCGCTCTCGGCCTATGCCCGCCAGTTCCTCGGGCTGATGGAGAAGCCCGACGTCGACTCGATCGAGGGGCTCTCGCCGGCGATCTCGATCGACCAGAAGACGACCTCGCGCAACCCGCGCTCGACGGTCGGAACGGTGACCGAGATCTACGACTACCTGCGGCTGCTCTGGGCGCGGATTGGCGTGCCCCACTGTCCCACCTGTGGCGAGGAGATCGCCGGGCAGACGCAGGAGCAGATCGTCGATCGCCTGATGACCCTCGAGGAGGGGACCAAGTTCATGGTCATGGCACCGGTCGTGCGCGGCCGCAAAGGCGAGTACGGCAAGCTGCTCGAGCAGCTGCGGCTGGAGGGCTACTCGCGGGTCGAGGTCGACGGCGAGCTGCGCCGCCTCGACGAGGAGATCGTCCTCGATAAGAAGTTCAAACACGACATCTCGGTGGTCGTCGACCGGTTGGTGATGAAGACCGACTTGCGCCGCCGCCTCTCGGAGTCCGTCGAGGCCGCCGCCGGCCTCGCCGCGGGTTTGGTCGAAATCGAGGTCGTCGACGGCGAGAAGCTGGTCTTCTCCGAGCAGTTCGCCTGCCTCGAGTGCGGCACCTCGATCCCCGAGCTGGAGCCGCGGATCTTCTCCTTCAACTCACCGCACGGGGCCTGCGAGCGCTGCCACGGGCTCGGCTTCCAGCGGGTGATCGACCCCGAGCTGGTCGTCCCCGACCCGACTCTCTCGCTCGGCGAGGGGGCGCTGCAGCCCTGGAACCGCGGCGTCACCGCCTACTGGCGCAGGCTGATCGCCGCCGTCGCCGAGGAGTACGGCGTCGACCTCGACAAGCCGTGGGCGAAGCTGAAGAAGAGCGAGAAAGAGATTTTCCTCTACGGCACCGGCGAGGAGCGCCACCTCGTCAGCTACACCAACCGCTTCGGCCGCCGGCGCTCCTACCGGGTGCGCTTCGAGGGCATCGTCAACAACCTCGAGCGGCGCTACGAGGAGACCGACTCGGAGTCCAACCGCGAGCGGATCGAGGGCTACATGGCCGAGCAGCCTTGCCCGCAGTGCCACGGCGCCCGCCTGCGCCCGGAGAGCCTCGCGGTCACCGTCGGCAGCCTCAGCATCGCCGAATACACCACCCTCTCGGCTCGCGCTGCGAGCGAGTGGATCGCGGCGCTGGAGCTGAACGAGACCGAGCGGGCGATCGCGCGGCTGATCGTGCGCGAGATCTCCGAACGGCTGGCCTTCCTCGAGAACGTCGGCATCGGCTACCTCTCGCTGGCCCGCTCGGCCCGCACGCTCTCCGGAGGCGAGGCGCAGCGGATCCGGCTGGCGACCCAGATCGGCTCCAGCCTGGTCGGCGTCATGTACGTGCTCGACGAGCCCTCGATCGGCTTGCACCAGCGCGACAACGAGAAGCTGATCGGCACCCTCGATCGCCTGCGCGACCTCGGCAACACGGTGATCGTCGTCGAGCACGACGAGGGGACGATGCGCGCCGCCGACCATCTGGTCGACCTCGGCCCTGGCGCCGGCGAGCACGGTGGCCACGTGATCGCCGCCGGCACGCCGGCGCAGGTTGCCCGCGACCCCGCCTCGCTGACCGGCCAGTACCTCTCGGGCAAACGCAGCATCGAGGTGCCGCAGGAGCGGCGCGAACCGCGCGGCGCCCTGCTCGTCCGCAACGCCCGCGAACACAACCTCAAGGGAATCGATGTGGCGATCCCGCTCGGTGTCTTCTGCTGCGTGACCGGCGTCTCCGGCTCCGGCAAGTCGACCCTGGTCAACGAGACGCTGCACCACGCGGTCGCCAACCGCCTGCATCAGGCGAAGCTGCGCCCCGGCGCCCACGACGGCATCAAAGGCCTCAGCCAGATCGACAAGATCATCAACATCGACCAGTCGCCGATCGGTCGCACGCCGCGCTCCAACCCGGCCACCTACACCGGCGTCTTCGACCACATCCGCCAGCTCTTCACGCAGACCCAGGAGGCGCGGGCGCGCGGCTACAAGCCGGGGCGCTTCAGCTTCAACGTCAAGGGCGGTCGCTGCGAGGTCTGCCGCGGCGACGGCCAGATCAAGATCGAGATGCACTTCCTGCCCGACGTCTACGTGCCCTGCGAGCAGTGCCACGGCAAGCGCTACAACCGCGAGACGCTCGAGGTCCGCTTCAAGGGCAAGAGCATCGCCGACGTGCTCGAGATGTCGGTCGAGGAGGCGGTCGAGTTCTTCGAGAACGTGCCGAAGATCGCCCGCCGGCTGCGCACCCTGCACGACGTCGGCCTCGACTACATCCGCCTCGGCCAGGCCGCGACGACGCTCTCTGGCGGCGAGGCGCAGCGGGTCAAGCTGGCGACCGAGCTCTCCAAGGTCGCCACTGGCGACACCCTCTACATCCTCGACGAGCCAACCACCGGCCTGCATTTCGCCGACGTCCAGCGCCTGCTCGACGTGCTCGGCCGCCTGGTCGATGCCGGCAACACGGTGGTCGTGATCGAGCACAACCTCGACGTGATCAAGACCGCCGACCGGATCGTCGACCTCGGACCTGACGGCGGTGAGGAGGGGGGAGAGGTGGTCGCCACCGGCACCCCGGAGGAGATCGCTGCGGTCGAGGCTTCGCACACCGGGAGCTTCCTCGCCGGGCTGGTCGAGCCGGCCCGGCCGCAGCGCGCCGCGCGCAAGCGGCGCGAGCCGGTTGCGGCCTAGCGCGTCTACCTCTGGTTGAAAGTCCGCCAAGCCGGGTAGACACGCGGCAGGACGGGGCGAAAGGAGATGCGATGTCGAGATTTGTCGAGTTGAGGCGGATCGGGGTCGCGCTTGTCGCGCTACTTGTGAGCGCTCTGTTGGCAGTCGGTTGCGGTGGTGGTGGAAACGGCGGGCCGAAGATCGCCTACCTACTTCCCGAGAACGAAACGCCGCGCTACGAAGCGCACGACCGCCCAGAATTCGAAGAAAACGTCGAAGCGGAATGCGAAGACTGCGAAATCCTCTACAGCAACGCGACCGGCGACGCATCCAAGCAGCAGAGCCAGGCTGAAGCGGCCCTGACCCAGGGTGCCGAAGTGATGGTCCTCGACCCGGTCGACGCCAAATCGGCAGCGGCGATCGTCGAAAAGGCGAAAGCCCAGGATGTCCCGGTCCTCTCCTACGACCGACTGATCGAAAACGCCGACGTCGACTACTACGTCTCCTTCGACAACGTCGAGGTCGGCGAATTGCAGGCCGAATCGCTGGCCAAGAAACTGAAAGAAGACGGCAGCCCCCAAGGCCCGATTGTGAAGGTCAACGGCGACCCGGCTGACAGCAACGCCGCGCTCTTCAAGGAAGGCTCGAACAAAGGGTTCGAAGCTGCCGGGGTCAAAGTCGCCAAGGAATACGACACGCCCGAATGGTCGGCGACGAACGCCCAGAACGAGATGCAGCAGGCAATCACCGCGCTCGGCAAGAGCGGGTTCGAAGCTGTCTACGGAGCCAATGACGAAATGGCCGCTGGCTCGATCGCCGCGATGAAATCGGCGGGCATCAAACCCGAAGAAAAGCCGAGCACCGGCCAGGACGCAACGGTCGCCGGTGTGCAGCGGATCATCGCCGGCCAGCAGTTCATGACGGTCTACAAGGCGACTTCCCTGGAGACCAAGGTCGCCGCGGAAATCGCGGTCGCGCTCGCCGAAGGAAAGAAGTTCCCGCAGAACAAGATCACCGACGAACCCAACAACGGCAAAGTCAAAGTGCCGTCGGTGCTGCTCGAACCAGTCGCGGTGACCAAAGACAACGTTCAGCAAACTGTGGTCAAAGACGGATTCATCACCAGTGGCGAACTCTGCACCAGCGCCTATGCCAAAGCCTGCGAAGAAGCGGGGATCTCCTAGCGGGTCGGAGCAGGTGAGATGAACTCAGATGGCGCGCTGCTCGAGCTACAGGAAGTGAGCAAGCGATTCGGCCCGGTCCAGGCCTTGGACCGGGTCGACTTCGCCGTCAACGCCGGCGAGGTGGTTGGCCTGGTCGGGGACAATGGCGCCGGCAAGTCGACGCTGGTCAAGACGATCGCCGGCATCCACGGCGCCGACGAGGGCGCGATCCGCTTCGACGGCCGCGAGATCAAGGTCACTCGGCCGCAGGACGCGACCCGGCTCGGCATCGCCACCGTCTACCAGGACCTCGCCCTTTGCGACAACCTCGACGTAGTCGCCAACATCTTCCTCGGTCAGGAGGAAATCTCGCCCGGCCCGGGCGAGGCGACGCGCCAGCTCGACGAGGCGAAGATGGAGCATCGGGCGGGAGAGCTGCTCTCCAACCTCGCTGTGACGATCCCCAGCCTGCGCACCGAGGTCGGCACCCTCTCCGGTGGGCAACGACAGCAGGTCGCGGTGGCACGTTCCCTTCTCGGCGAGCCGCGCGTCGTCCTGCTGGACGAGCCGACCGCGGCGCTCGGCGTGCCGCAAACCAAGCAGGTGCTGGAGCTGATTGGCCGCCTGCGCGAGCACGGCCTCGGCGTCGTCGTGATCAGCCACAACCTCGCCAATGTCTTTGAGGTGGCCGATCGGATTGTCGTCCTGCGCCTCGGCAGGACCGCCGGCGACTTCCCGGCCGAAGACACCACCGAGGAGCACGTCGTCGCAGCGATCACCGGGGTCGGGGAAGGTGCGAGCGGCAACGGCAAGGAAGAGGCGCAGCGATGAGCGCGGCGGAAGGCACGACGCCGGCCGCCGCCGGGGGCGAGGGAGCAAGCGTCCGCAGCGAGACGCTGCGGCGCTTCGTCCAGGGAGACCTCGCCTCACTGCGGGTAGTCCTCGGCCTGGCTGTGATCTGGGTGATCTTCCAGCTGCAGAACGACCGCTTCCTCTCGGCCGAGAACCTGACCAACCTGATGCTCCAGATCACGGCAATCGGCCTGATCTCGGTCGGCATCGTCTACGTCCTCTTGCTCGGCGAGATCGACCTCTCGGTCGGCGCGGTCAGCGGACTCGCCGCAGCAGTGATGGCGGTGCTCAACGTCAACCACGGCTGGAGCCCCTACCTGGCGATCGGCGCCGCGATGCTGGTCGGGCTGGCGATCGGCCTCCTGCAGGGGTCGCTCTTCAGCCGCTTCGGCGTGCCCTCCTTCGTAGTCACCCTCGCCGGCCTGCTCGCCTGGCAGGGGGCGCTGCTGCAGGTGCTCGGCTCGACCGGGACGATCAATCTCACCGACCCCAAGATCACCGGCCTCGCCAACACCTTCTATTCCGACGCGGTCGGCTGGATCTTCTGCGCGATCGTGATCGCCGTCTTCGCCACCGTTGTCCTTGTCGGGCACCGCAGGCGAGTTGCGGCTGGGCTCGAAGGAGAGCGCATGGCCACCCTGGGGTTGCGAATAGGCCTGGTCGCGGCGGTCGCGATCGCCGCCGTCGCGATCCTCAATGCTGATCGCGGCGTGCCGCTCGCGGTACTGATCCTGCTCGCGTTCGTCGCCGGGATGGAATATGTGGCAAAGAGGACGCGCTTCGGCCGCCACGTCTACGCCGTCGGCGGTAACGCCGAGGCGGCGCGGCGCGCTGGCATCCCCGTCAACTGGGTCCGCGTCACGGTCTTCGGCATCTCCGGCTCGATGGCTGCGATCGGCGGCATCATGGCCGCATCGCGCTTGCTGGCGGTCAACCAGGGCTCCGGCGGCAGCGAACTGCTGCTGCTCGCCATCGCCGGCCCAGTGATCGCCGGGACCAGCCTCTTCGGCGGGCGCGGCGCTGTCTGGACCGCCCTGCTCGGTGCTCTGGTGATCGGCTCGATCTCCAACGGCATGGACCTTCTGGCGCTCTCCTCGGCGGTCAAGTTCATGGTCACCGGCGGGGTCCTGCTGATCGCGGTGATCGTCGACGCAATCGCCAGGCAGCAGCGCCAGGCCGCCGGCCGGGTCTAGCCCCGCGGCCAGATCTGCGTTTTTCCCCTCTGGGAGCCAAAACGCAGATCTCGTGGCCGCTAGTCGCGGATCAGCAGCGAGGCGCCGATCGCGCCGCCGAGGTCGCCGAGCGAGGCGACCCGCACAGCCGGCGGGCGCTCGTCGACGAACAGGTGCTTGCCCATCTCCGCCGTCAGCGCCTCCATGTAGCGGTCGCCGAAGCGGATGCCGAGGCCACCGCCGAGGATCACTGCCTCGGTGTCGAGCAGGTTGACGGCCGAGGCGATGCCGGTGCCGAGGGCCTCGATCGCGCGGTCGATCAGCTTCTGCGCGAGGTGGTCGCCATGGTCGATCGCCCGCTCCCAGATGCCGCTGGTCAGGCGCGGTTTCTCGTGCTTCTCCATCAGCTTGAAGAGGTCGGTCTTGTGGCCCTCCTCGTGTTGGCGGCGCGCCTCCGCTTCCATCGCTGCGCGCCCGGCGTAGGCCTCCATGCAGCCCCGGCGCCCGCAGGGGCACTTGGCGCCGCCGCGCTTGATGACCATGTGCCCGATCTCACCGGCGGCTCCGCGTCCCAGCCAGGGCTTGCCGTCGAGGACGAGCCCGCCGCCCACGCCGGTGCCCCAGAAGACCCCGATCAGGCTGGCGAACTCGCGCCCGGCGCCGAGTTGGAACTCGGCTTCGGTTGCTACCTGAACGTCGTTGCCGACCCGCACCTCCGTGCCGAGGTCTTCGGAGAGGGTCTCGCCGAGTGGAAAGCTGCCTTCCCAGCCGGGCAGGTTGCGGGCGCTGGAGACGGCGCCGGTCTTCTCGTCGGCATCGCCCGGCGAGCCGACGCCAACCCCCTGGAGGGCAGCCGGCTCGACGCCCGCCGCCGAAGCCGCTTCGCGCAGCGCCTCGGCCATCGCCGCGGCGACGTCCGGCGGCCCGCCCGACGTAGGCGTCGGGCAGCGCGCTTCGCCGAAGACCTTGCCGCCTGCGTCGACGACAGCGGTCTGGATCTTCGTCCCGCCCAGGTCGATGCCGCCGCGCAGCCCTCCAGCCATCGCCTCAGCCCGTGCCCTCGAGCACGCCGACCAGCTCCTGGCTCACCGGGTCGTCCCTTACGCCGATCGCGACGAGGGTCGCGCTCTGGCCCTCGGCGGGCGAATCGATCGTCAGCGTCGTCATCCCCCCGCCGCTGCCGGTGGAGACCTTCACGGCCGGCCGCTCCCAAGCCGCGACCTCCTCGCCGGCCTTGTAGTCGCGGCCCCTGACGCTCAGCTTGTAGGCGTGTATCCGGTTCGGAGTGACCGCCAGGAGCACCTTGTCGGGCAGTCCCCCCGCCTGCTTCTTGCGCAGCAGCTTGATGCCGGCGTAGACGAGGCCGCCGAGCTGTGCCTTGGAGGCGGCGTAGTTCGCCGAGGCGCCGCCCTGGCGGAAGCCGGCCGCCGCGAGGACCTCTTCGCCGTCGATCTTCGACTCGGCGAGCTCCCGGCATTTCTGCCGCCACACCGGAACGTAGTCCTCGCTCATCTCGAACATCGACACTCCGTGCTCCTTCGGGTCGGCGCTTGCGGGGCGACCCTACTCCCGGTCGCTCTGGAAAGCTAGGCGCGTGGCCGAGCATCGCGGTTGGCGGCTTTGGTGGGCGAAGCGGCGCTGGTATGAGCGCAACCGGCGCCCGTTGCGCCGCCTGCGCCTGGCTCGCCACGCGGCCCGCGGCGGCTTCTTCGTTCGCCCCCCGTTCGAGGGCGAGCTGCTCGAGGCGCTCGACGAGGGCCGGTTGACGATCGGCGAGGGGACGCTGCTGGAGCCAGGCTGCTGGCTGACGCTGGCGCCGGAGGCGCGGATCGAGATCGGCGCCGGTTGCTTCTTCAACCGCAACACGATGCTCGCCGCCCGCGAGGAGATAGTCATCGGCGATCACACGATGTTCGCCAACGGCTGCTTCGTCGGCGATGCCGAGCACCGCTTCGACGATCCCGACACGCCGGTCACCTGGCAGGGCTTCACCGGCAAGGGCCCGGTGCGGATTGGAGCCAACTGCTGGTTCGGTGTCAACTGCGTCGTCACCAGCGGGGTCACGATCGGCGAGCGCTGCGTGATCGGCGCCAACTCGGTCGTCACCACCGATCTGCCGCCGGGCACGATCGCGGCGGGCGCCCCCGCACGTGTGATCAAGGACATCGAGTTCCGACGCTAGAGCCCCGATGCTCCTTTAAGGGGCCTATGCACCCTCAACGGAGCACGCGTCCCAGGGGTCGCGGTTCTGGTTGCGGTTGCGGAAGGCTCTATAATTCGCTTTCGGCCGTGACCCCCTAGGGCATGGACCATGAGATGAGCCTCGAACTGACCGATCCCTCGCATGCGATAGCGGGCGCGAAGCTTGTTCGCTCGAAGGACGAGCTGCGCGCCGCGCTGGCCGCGCCGCGCCGCGCCGGCCGCTCGATCGGCCTGGTGCCGACGATGGGCTACCTGCACGAGGGCCACCTCGCGCTGCTGCGCGCCGCCCGCGCGGGAAGCGACGTGGTCGTGATGAGCCTCTTCGTCAACCCGACTCAGTTCGGGCCCGGCGAGGACCTCGAGTGCTACCCGCGCGACGAGCGCCGCGACGTCGAGCTCGCCGCTGACGCTGGCGTCGATCTGATCTACGCGCCGCCGGTTGAGGAGGTGTACCCCGATGGATTTGCCACCCACGTTGCGGTCGAGGGCCTGACCGAGGTCCTCTGCGGCGACCCCGAGCGCCGCGGCCCCGAGCACTTCCGCGGCGTTACCACCGTCGTCGCCAGGCTCTTCAACACGGTCCAGCCGGACGTCGCCTGGTTCGGCCAGAAGGATGCCCAGCAGCTGGCGGCGATCCGCCGCATGGTCCGCGACCTCGACTTCGCGGTGCGGATCGAGGCGCTGCCCACGGTGCGCGAGGCCGACGGTCTGGCGATGAGCTCGCGCAATGCCTATCTGAGCGCCGCCGATCGCCAGCGGGCGACCGCGCTCTTCCGGGCGCTGCAGGCTGTCGAGCGCGCCGCCGGCGAGGGTCCGCTGGCCGACGCGCTGGAGGCCGGCCGGCGCGAGCTGGCCGCCGCGGGGATCGAGCCCGAGTACCTCGAGGCGCGCGATCCCGACGATCTTCTTCCTGTAGTCGAGCTGGGCGAGCGCCCGGTCCTGGTCGCGGTCGCGGCCCGGGTCGGCGACGCACGGCTGATCGACAACCTGCTGATCCAACCCAAGACTTGAAACACCGCGAGAGGGAGAGCGAATGCAGAGGCAGATGCTGAAGTCGAAGATCCACCGGGCGACGGTGACCGATTGCGATGTCGATTACGTGGGCAGCATCACGGTCGACACCGAGCTGATGGCCGCCGCCGACCTCATCACCAACGAGCAGGTCCACGTCTGGGACATCGACAACGGCGCTCGCTTCGTCACCTACGTGATCGACGGCGAGCCCGGCTCCGGCACGATCCAGGTCAACGGCGCCGCCGCCCACCTGACGCGCCCCGGCGACAAGGTCATCGTCGCCTCGTTCGGCGCCTATGACGAGAGCGACCTCGAGACCTACTCGCCAGTGGTCGTCCACGTCGGCGAGGACAACTCGATCAGCGCCGTCGACAGCCGTCCGGAGGTGCTGCTCTCATGAGCGCCGCAGCGACCGAACGTCCATATCTGATTCTTCGAGAGGGAGCGAAGCGGGAGGTGTTGTGGTGAGCGCCGGTGGCCGCTCGCACACCGCACCGCCGGACGCCGACCGCCGGCCGATGACGCTGCCGCGACTGGTCGAGATGAAGGCGACTGGCGAGCCGATCGTGATGGTCACCGCCTACGACTATCCCTCGGCGACGGTCGCCGAGGAGGCCGGTGTCGACCTGGTCCTGGTCGGCGACTCGGCGGCGATGGTGGTGCTCGGCTACCCGGGAACCGAGCCGGTCTCGATGGAGGAGATGATCGTCCTCGGCAAGGCCGTGCGCCGCGGGCTGAAGACGCCGCTGATGATCGGCGACATGCCGATGGGCAGCTATGAGGCAAGCAACGAGATCGCCGTGCAGAACGCCCAGCGGCTGGTCAAGGAGACCGGCTGCCAGACGGTCAAGCTGGAGGCGGGCGGGATCTCCGTCGAGCGGGCGCGAGCGATCGTCCGTTCCGGCATCCCGGTGATGGGCCACGTCGGCCTGACGCCGCAGACGGCGACCGCGCTGGGCGGCTACAAAGCCCAGGGCAAGACCGCCCAGAGCGCGATCAAACTGCTCGAGGACGCTCTGGCGCTGCAATCGGTCGGCTGCTTCGCGATCGTCTTCGAGGCGGTCCCGGCGGCGATAACCGAAGCGATCGTCGGGAAGCTCGAGGTGCCGACGATCGGCATCGGCGCCGGCCCGGCGACCGCCGGCCAGGTCCTCGTCTTCCACGACCTGCTGGGCATCACCACCGGGCGCATGGCGAAATTCGTCAAGCGCTACGCCGCCGTCCACGAGACGATGGTCGAGGCCGTCCGCGAGTACGGCGAGGAGGTGCGCGCCCGCCACTTCCCCGAGCCCGACCACGTCTACGGTGTCGAGCCGGCCGAGCTGGCGGAGTTCAGCCGCTATCTCGAGCAGGAGAGCCTCGCCTCCAAACAGGCCTGGGACTGGGAGCCGCTGCCCTAGCCGGAAGCTACGATCCTGCGGCGATGAGCAGCACCGCAGAGGAACGCCGGGAGAAGCTGGTCGAGCTGTACGAGGAGGTGCGGGCCTGCACGAAGTGCCCGCTGCACGAGACGCGCACCAAAGCTGTCTTCGGCGCGGGCAACGCCGACGCCGAGCTGATGTTCGTCGGCGAGGCCCCCGGGGCCGAAGAGGATCGCCAGGGGCTGCCCTTCGTCGGCCGCGCCGGGCAGCTGCTGAACCAGATGCTGGAAGGGATCGGTCTCTCGCGCGAGGACGTCTTCATCGCCAACGTGCTGAAGAGCAGGCCGCCGGGCAACCGCGATCCGCAGCCGCTCGAGATCGAAGCCTGCCGTCCCTACCTCTTCGAGCAGGTGGGGCTGATCGAGCCGAAGGTCGTCTGCACGCTGGGCAACTTCGCGACCAAGCTGCTGAGCGGCAACCCGGCTGGCATCACCCGCGTGCGCGGCACGCCGCAGGTACACGACCTCGGTGGCCGCGCCGTGTTCCTGCTGCCGCTCTTCCACCCGGCAGCAGCGCTGCGGACGCCCGCGGTCAAGGAGACCCTGCGCGCCGACTTCGATCTCCTGCCTCGGCTGCTGGCCGGGCCCGCACCGGGTGCGCCGCCGGAGGAGGAGGAGATCGAGGAGGCGCCGCCACCGGGGCCGCCGCAGCCGAGCGACGAGCAGATGGACTTCTTCGGGTGACCTCCCCGACCGAGGTCGTCGAAACGGATTCTGCAGCCGAGACCGAAGCATTGGGCGCGAGGCTCGCGGCGGCTCTGCGCCCCGGTGACGTCGTCGTCGTCCGCGGCGACGTCGGTGCCGGCAAGACGACGTTGATCCGCGGCGCCTGCCGAGCGCTTGGCGTCGAGGGGCCGGTCACCTCGCCGACCTTCATGATCGGCCAGCGCTATGCCGGTCGCGTCCCGGTCGCCCACCTCGATCTCTACCGGCTGGCGGGTCTCGCGGATGAGGAACCGGCGCTGCTCGAGGACTACCTCGAGGCCGGATCTGTGGTCTTCGTCGAGTGGCCGGCGGTGGCGGAGCCGCAGCTCGCCGAGCGCCTGGCGCTGGAGGTGGTGATCGACCACGGTGGCGGCGAGCGGCGGCGAATCGAGGTGGGCGGCGCATCGGGTCTCAAATAGAGGTGTTTCGACGGAGGATGCTGCCCTGTAGCATCGCCCCGGCCCAACGTGATCGAAGGAGGAAGCGGCGGATGAAGGGACTTAGAAGGCTCGCGATTACCGCCCTCGCGGCTGCTCTTTTTGCCGGTGCGATGCCCGTCTCTGCCCAGGGCGCGGCCTTCAAGCACTACGTCGCCTGCGGCCTGTCGAAAAACGCGAAATCGGCGCACAGCTGCGCGAAGAAGCGCAAGAAGGGTGCCTTCTTCCAGAGCAACAGGGCCGATGTCTTCTACACGGTTTGCGTCAAGTTCCCGACCAAAAAAAGCCTCTGCGCGCCGAAACAGGAAGCGGTCCGCGGCACGCTCTACGTCAACAAGATCACCTCGAACATCCCGGGCAAGCACAGGGTGACCTGGTTCGTCGAAGGCAAACGTGTCGGCGCGTTCAGCTTCGTAGTGACCGCTTGAGCGTCGTAGTCGGCTTCGACACGGCGACCGAGGACACCGCCGTCGCGGCATTGCGAGGTGGCGAGCTCGTCTACGAGGCGCGGCTCGAGCCGGCCGAGAAGGGCGGGCCGCTGCACGCAAGCGCGCTGCTCAGCGAGGTCGAGGCCGCGGTCGCCGCGGCCGGTGGCTGGGGCGCGGTTGGGCGGCTCGCGGTTGGCGTCGGTCCCGGCACCTTCACCGGTATCAGGGTCGGTATCGCCAGCGCCAAGGGCCTCGGCCTGAGTCGCGGCCTGCCGGTCTCCGGCGTCTGCACGCTCGACGCCTTGGCCGCCGGCATCGGCGAGGCGGCTGGCGGGCGTGACCGCCTGGCGTTGACCGACGCGCGCCGCGGCGAGGTCTTCGCGGCGCTCTACTCGGCGGCGGGGGAGTGCCTCTGGGGTCCGCTGGTGAGCGCGCCCGAGGAGCTCGCCGAGCGGATCGCCAGCCTCGAGCGAGCGGCGCTGTGCGCCGGATCGGGCGCGGTACGATTTCGGCAGCAGTTGGCGAGTCGGAACGTCGAGATCCCAAACGACGCCGACCCCGTGCACAGGGTCGCCGCGCGGCATGTCTGCGCGTTGGCGGCATCGGGCCCGGGTGAGGAGGGGTCCGGCGCCGTCGCCCCGATCTACCTGAGGGCCCCCGATGCGGAACGTTGGCGTGAGCGAGGCAGTCTCGAGAAAGCCGAGTGATGTGAGCGGCGAGCCGGCCGTGCGGCGGCTCGCCTACAGCGACCTGCCGGCGGTGATCTCGATCGAGCGGCGCTCCTTCCCGGCGCCCTGGTCGCTGGCGATGTTCGTGCTCGAGCTCTCGAAGCCCTCGGGCATCTGCCTGGCGGCCAGCGAGGGGGAGGAGCTGCTCGGCTACCTGATCTGCTCGCGCTACGATCGCGTCTGGCACCTGATGAACGTTGCTGTCGCCCCCGAGCGCCGCCGTCGCGGCGTCGCCTCGCGTCTGATTGAGCGGTTGATCGAGGAGGGCGGCGGCGATTTGCCCTTCACGCTCGAGGTGCGGGTCTCCAACCGCGACGCGATTGCGATGTACGAGAGGCTCGGCTTCCGTTCGGCGGGCGTCCGCCCTCGCTACTACCAGGACAACGGCGAGGACGCCCTGATCATGTGGCTCGACTGAGGTCTCGATGATCCTCGCGATCGAGACCTCCTGCGACGACACCTGCGCGGCCGTCGTCGACGGACCGCGGATTCTCTCCAACGTGATCTCCTCGCAGGCCGCTGCCCACGCCGGCTTCGGCGGCATCGTCCCCGAGGTCGCCTCGCGCCAGCACCTCGAGCTGACCGTGCCGGTGATCGAAGCCGCTCTGGCCGAAGCCGGCGTTGGGCTCGACGACGTCGAGGCGATCGCCGTCACCGCCCAGCCGGGGCTGATCGGCGCCCTGCTGGTCGGTCTCAACACCGCCAAGGCGCTTGCTGCGGGACGGCGGCTGCCGCTGATCCCGGTCGACCACCTACAGGGCCACGTCGCCGCCAACTTCCTCGGGCCGGAGCCGCTCGACCCGCCGTTCCTCTGCCTGGTGGCGAGTGGCGGACATACGCTGCTCGCCGCCGTGCGCGATCGAGCCGGCCACGAGGTGCTCGGCCAGACGCTCGACGATGCAGCCGGCGAGGCCTTCGACAAGGTCGCCCGCCTGCTTGGGCTCGGTTATCCGGGCGGTCCCGAGCTGGAGCGGCTGGCGAGGGACGGCGACCCGGAAGCCTTCGAGATGCCGGTCGCGATGGCCCGCGACCCCGGCCTCGACTTCAGCTTCAGCGGCCTGAAGACCGCCCTGGCCTACCTCTGCCGCGACCTCGGCCCCGCGGGGGTCGAGGCGCGTCGCGCCGACCTCGCCGCCGGCTTCCAGGCGGCCGCGGTCGGTCAGCTGACCGCGAAACTGAAGCGGGCGCTGAAGCGCGGCGAGTGGCCAGCGGTGGCATTGGGAGGCGGGGTCGCCGCCAACGGCGCCCTGCGCGAGGCGGTCGCCGCGCTTTGCGAGGAGGCTGGGGTGGGGCTGAAGCTGGTCCCGGGCCTGCTCTGCACGGACAACGCCGCGATGATCGCCTCGGCGGCGCGCTTCGCTCCGCGCCTGCCCTTTCCCGACTATCTCGCCTACGACGCCCGGCCGACGGCGCGGCCGCCGCTCGCCGCATGAGGGAGGTCGTCGTCTACTCGCGTCCCGGCTGCCATCTATGCGAGCAGGCGCTGGAGGAGATCGTCGCGATGCACGGCGAGGGTCGCCGCTTCGAGCTGCGCGAGGTCGACATCGAGAGCGACGAGGCGCTGCTGAAGGGGATGCTCGAGCGCATCCCAGTGATCGAGGTTGACGGCGAGCGGGTCTCCGAGCTGGTCCTCGATCGCACCGCGCTGCTGGCCCGGCTCGATACTGTGGCGGGCGATGATCGAGCAGGCAGCGGAGGGGCTTGAGGTGCCGGACGGCCTAATTGCTGACGGCGAGCGACTCTCGCTGGGCGTGGCCGCGCGCCTCTCCCGCTACCTGCAGGTGCTCACCCAGGCGCGCAAGATGGGTCGCGAGACGATCTCCTCGCAGGAACTCTCCGACTACACGCACATCAATCCGACCCAGATCCGGCGCGACCTCTCCGGTTTCGGCAAGTTCGGCAAGCGCGGCGTCGGCTACAACGTCGACTCGCTGGTCGCCGAGATCCGCAAGATCCTGCGGACTTCGGGCCAGCACAACATCGCCCTCTTCGGTGCCGGCAATCTCGGCCAGGCGATCGCCAGCTCCGACATCTTCGCCGACCATGGTTTCCAGGTGGTGGCGATGTTCGACGTCGATCCCGAGGTCGTCGGCACAGAGGTCGGCAGCCTGCGGGTGCGCGACTTCGGCGAGCTGGAGGATGTCGTCGCCGAGCAGGAGATCGTCGTCGGGGTGCTTGCCGTGCCGGCGGCCTCGGCGCAGGCCGTCGCCGACCGCCTGGTCGAGGCGGGAGTGAAGATCATCTTCAACTACTCCGAGCAGCTGCTGCAGGTGCCGCCGGAGGTGACGGTTCACACCTCCAGTCCCGCGGTCGACCTGCTCTACGCGCTCTACTTCTACCTCACCTGATTCCTTGCCCCTGGACCTCGACCTCGCTCGGCAGAGATTCGAGTCCTCGACCGACTTCACGATCGGCCTGGAGGAGGAGTTCGCGATCCTCGACCCGGCGACGCTTGAGCTGGAGCACCGCTTCGAGGACGTCTATGCCACCTGTCAGAAGGACGACCTGCTCGCCGGATCTGCCGCCGGCGAGCTGATCGCCTCGGAGATCGAGATCCGCTCGGGCCGGGCGGAGAGCTTCGCCGACGCCGTGGCCGCCCAGCGCGAGCGCCGGGCGCGGCTCTTCGGGCTGGTCGACGGCATGGGGCTGGGGCTGGCGGCGATGGGAACCCACCCCTGGGCGAGCTACCTCGACCAGCGGATCATCGACACCCCGCATTACAACCGGCTGCGCAACGAACTCGGCTGGGTTGCGCAGCGCAATAACACCTGGAGCCTGCACGTGCACATGGGGGTGAGGGGGGCCGATCGGGCGATCGCCGTCTGCGACTGGCTGCGTGAGCTGCTGCCGCTGCTGCTGGCGGCCTCCGCCAACTCGCCCTTCCTCGACCGCCACGACACCGGCCTGCACACCGTGCGCACCGAGATCTTCACCCGAACCTTCCCGCGCTGCGGTGTGCCCAGCCCCTTTGTCGATTGGCGCAGCTACGCGGATTTCATCGACATGCTCCAGCGGACCGGCAGCGTGGTCGAGTCGACGCAGCTCTGGTGGAGCGTGCGGCCCCATCACGAGTTCGGCACCGTCGAGGTGCGGGTCTGCGACGCGCAGACGCGTGGCGATGAGTCCTTTGCCCTGGCCGGCCTGATCGCTGCCTGCATCGCCCAGACTGCCCTCGACTACGACGAGCACGGTTACGAAGGCGCCGGCGCGCCGCTGCGCGACCGCGAGATCGAGGAGAACTTCTGGCGGGCGATCCGCTACGGCATGGCCGGGAGGCTGATCGACTTTCGCCGCGGCGAGGAGGTCGAGGCACGGGAGGCGCTCGACGGGCTGCTGCGCTGGACCGAGCCCGCCCGCTCGCAGCTCGGCATCGAGGTGAACCTGCCGGAGCGCAACGGCGCCCAGCGGGCACGCGAGGCGCTCGACGCGGGCCTCGCGATCGAGGACATCTACCGCGAAGCCGTCGCCGAGACCCGCCGCACCTACACCGCCACTCCCCAAGCCGCCTGACCGCACGTGCCGGTGATTAAGCGCCCACAGTGGTGTCTAACCACCGGCACGTCCCGCGCGGGACCCGGAAAACGCGTTATCCGCGGCCCCTTATAGACTCCCGCGCCGCTCAAACCACCGGAGGGACCTGACTTGACCAGCTTCTTGACCGATTACGGAGTCGTTGTCGCGCTCGTTTGCGCCGGCGCGGCCGTCGTCTATGGACTTCTCATCACCCAGCGCCTGCTTTCGCGCTCCCCCGGCAACGACCGGATGCAGGAAATTTCGGGCGCCGTGCAGGAAGGTGCCAGCGCCTACCTGCGGCGCCAGTACACGATCATCGCCGCGGTGGCGGTTCCGATCGTGATCGTGCTCTGGCTCCTGCAGGACTACCAGACCGCGATCGGCTTCGCCATCGGCGGCGCCCTGTCCGGTGCGACCGGTTTCATCGGCATGAACCTCTCGGTGCGGGCCAATGCCCGCGTGGCGGAGGCCGCGCGGGGTGGCGTGCCGCCGGCGCTCGACGTCGCCTTCAAAGGCGGCTCGGTCACCGGCCTGCTGGTGGTCGGCCTAGCTCTGCTCGGCGTTGCTGGCTACTACGGCGTCCTCGTGCTGACGGGCAGCAGCGACAAGGAGGCCGTCGACGCGCTGGTCGGCCTCGGCTTCGGTGGCTCGCTGATCTCGGTCTTCGCCCGGCTCGGCGGCGGCATCTTCACCAAGGCGGCCGACGTCGGCGCCGATCTGGTCGGCAAGGTCGAGGCGGGGATTCCCGAGGACGACCCCCGCAACCCGGCGGTGATCGCCGACAACGTCGGCGACAACGTCGGCGACTGCGCCGGCATGGCGGCGGACCTGTTCGAGACCTACGCAGTCACCTCGGTCGCAGTGATGCTTCTCGGCGTGCTGACCTTCACCGGCGCCGGTGGCGAATTCTCCCGCGAGGTGGCGATCTTCCCGTTGGTGATCGGCGGCGTCGCAATTATCGCCTCGATCGTCGGCGCACTCTCGGTGCGGACCAAAACCGACCGCGTCGAGGGAGCCCTATACACCGGCATGATCGTCTCCGGGATCCTCTCGATCGCGGCCTTCTACCCGATCACCGACTGGATGATGAGCGACCCGGTGCGGCTCGGCCTCAGCGCCGGCGCCAATGCGGTCAGCACCACCGACCTCTGGCTCTGCGCGGTGATCGGCGTCGCCGTCACCGGCCTCCTGTTCGTGATCACCGACTACTACACCTCGACCCGCTTCCGGCCGGTGAAGACGATCGCCCAGGCCTCGGAGACCGGCCACGCGACGAACATCATCCAGGGGCTGGCGCAGGGCTTCCAGTCGACCGCCGCGCCGGCGCTGGTCCTTGCGCTGGCGATCCTTGCCGCCAACGAGCTGGCCGGCATCTACGGCATCGGCATCGCGGTGATGGCGCAGCTCTCGCTCTGCGGGCTGATCGTCGCCCTCGACGCCTTCGGTCCGATTACCGACAACGCCGGCGGCATTGCCGAGATGGCCGATTTGCCGGAGGAGGTGCGCAACGTCACCGACCCGCTCGACGCGGTCGGCAACACGACCAAGGCGGTGACCAAGGGCTACGCGATCGGCTCCGCCGCGCTGGCGGCGCTGGTGCTGTTCGCCGCCTTCAAGAGCGAACTCGCCGGCGAGGCGCCTGCCGGCTTCGACCTGAACGGCCTCTTCAACCTCTCCAGCCCCGACGTGCTGATCGGGTTGATCATCGGCGGCATGATGGTCTACCTGTTCGCGGCCTTCGCGATTGAGGCGGTCGGCCGTGCCGGCGGCCAGGTCGTCGAACAGGTACGCGAGCAGTTCCGCGAGCACCCCGGGATCATGGAGGGAACCGAAAAACCCGACTACGGGAAGACGGTCAGCATCGTCACCCTGGCGGCGCAGAAAGAGATGATCCTGCCGGCGCTGATCCCGATCGCCGTACCGGTGGTCGTGGGCCTGCTCAGCGTTGACGCCCTCGGCGGCCTTTTGATCGGCGTAATCGTCGTTGGCCTCTTCGCGGCGATCTCGATGACCGCCGGCGGCGGCGCCTGGGACAACGCCAAGAAGCTGATCGAGGACGGCGCCCACGGCGGCAAGGGCTCCGAGGCCCACGCCGCCTCGGTGACCGGCGACACGGTCGGCGATCCCTACAAGGACACCGCTGGGCCGGCGATCAACCCGATGATCAAGGTGGCGAACATCGTCGCCATTTTGATCATTCCGATAGTCCACTTCTAGAACTCGAAAGCGAGGGGAGGGGCCAGGGTGCTCCTCCCGCTTGCTGGGGTTTTCGCCTGGCGGTGGGGCTTCTCTCGCTGAGTCGTCTGTGTGAAACCATGACGCCGCTGCGTGGGAGGGGCACCCTGGCCCCTCCTATCCGATCCGAAAGTCCGTCAGGCCGAACCCTCCGGACTCAGCTAGGCAGGGCCCCGCTCTCCAGCAAGCGTTTCAGCACGCTGGCGACGTAGGCGGGTTGGTTGACTAGCTGCTCTTCGCTGAGGCGAATCAGTTCGTAGCCGAGGGCCTTCAGCTTGAGGTCGCGGTCGTGGTCCTCCAAGAATGCGGCGCGGCCGCGGTGGTAGTTGTAGCCGTCGGTTTCTACGATCAGGCGGCGGTCGCGCCAGAGGAAATCGACCTCGAAGCGGCCGATCCGCCGGTTTACCTCCGGCTCCGGAAGGCCGTGCCGGCTGCAGAGGCGCAGGAAGAGGAGCTCGAGGTCGCTGCGCGTGCGGGCCGGCTTGACGTCGGCACCGAGTGGCAGGCCGAGTACACCGGCCTGCCGGATCGCGCGGCGCAGCTCCCTTGCCGATACCGCACCGCGCAGATCGGCGATCGTTCGAGCCGGCTTGGTCACCGGGATGCCGTGACGGCGCGTGACCGCGTCGCCTGTGAGCGTTTTCGAGCGATGCAGGCGAATCCCGTTGCGTTTGCCCTTGCCGGCATAGCTTGGAACCGTGACGTCAGTCGCACCTGGGCGAACCGGCAGCAATCCCCACAGCGCCGCCGCGCTCCTGTGGCTGACCACCGCACCGCGCCCACTGGCAAGTACGGCAGCCATCCACCTGCCTGTCGACGGAGGACTGGCATGGCCAACCGCATAGACGCCCCTGTGGATCCGGTGCAGCCTGCCGTTGCGCACGCGATGGGACACCGCGCCCTCGCTGAGTCCCAGTGCACGAAGCTGTCGAAACGACACGACCCCGTGTTGGCGCCGGGCTAACTCCGCTATCCGCACGTCGCTCCTGTCGAGTTGTCGCTGCATAGCGACGACAAGTCGACAGGTCTCGGGTTTCTCCCCCTCCGGCCACGCAAAGGCGAGGCTTTCAGTAGGTTCGCGCGGTGATCGAGGACCTGGTCAACGTCGCAGACTTCGAGCGGGTTGCGGCGGAGAAGCTCGACGCCGGCGTCGCCGGGTATTTCTTCGGCGGGGCGGGGGACGAGTTGACGCTGCGGGAGAACGTCGAGGCATGGTCGCGATGGCGGTTGCGACCGCGGGTGCTCGCCGGGCTGCGCGAGTGGCGGACGGAGGTAGAGGTGCTCGGGGCGGAGCTCTCGATGCCGATCCTCGTCGCGCCCGTCGCCTACCAGGGCCTGGTCGCCCCTGGCGGCGAGGTGGCGATGGCAAGCGCCGCCGCAGAGGCCGGGACGGTGATGTGCCTCTCGACGCTGGCGACCAGGCGGCCGGGCGAGGTCGCGGCGCAAACTCCGCCGGGGCGACGCTGGTTTCAGCTCTACTGCTTCAGGGACGAGGGGGTGACGCGGGCGCTGGTCGACGAGGCGGTCGGCTGCGGTTTCGAGGCGATCGTCGTCACCGCCGACACCCCACGCAGCGGCAACCGCGAGCGCGACCGTCGCACCGGCTTCAAGATCCCCGAGGAGCTGGGCGTGCCGAGCGTCGAAGCGGCGCTTGGCTCGGACCGCGCGGTGACGATCGAGGAGACCTTCGACCTGATGGAGCCGGCGCTGAGCTGGGAGAGCCTCGGCGACCTCGCGTCGGAGTGCAGCGTTCCAGTGCTGCTCAAGGGCGTGGTCACCGCCGAGGACGCCGCGCTGGCGGTCGAGCACGGCGCCGCCGGGGTGGCCGTCTCCAACCACGGCGGTCGCCAGCTCGACCGGGCGCCGGCGACCGCCGACGTCCTCGAGGAGGTCGTAGACGCGGTCGCCGGGCGCGCGACGGTGATCGTCGACGGCGGCATCCGCCGCGGCGTCGACGTTGCAATCGCGCTGGCGCTCGGCGCCGACGCGGCTATGGTCGGCCGCCCGGCGCTCTGGGGGCTGGCGGTGGCGGGCGAGGAGGGCGCTCGCCGGGTGCTCGAGCTGCTGCGCGCTGAGCTGGAGCTGACGCTGGCGCTGTGCGGCTGCGCCGTCCCGGCCGAGCTGAGCCGCGCCCACCTGCGGCGTGCACCGGCCGCGTCCGTATATTCGGGCTAAATGGCCCGCAGGAGCGCCTAGATGGCGCAGCGCATACCGAGGGACGAATCGCTGAGCCGGGTCCACGGCGTCGGCTCGCTGTTCTCCGCCGCCTACGGCAACGTCGGCTCCTCGATCTACTACGCGCTCGGAGTCACGGCTGCCTTCGCCCTGGGCCTGACCCCGGTCGCCTTCGTCATCTCGGGCCTGATCTTCGCCGCCACGGCGGCGACCTACGCCGAGGCCACGGTGATGTACCCGGAGGCCGGCGGCTCCTCCAGCTTCGCCCGCCACGCCTTCAACGAGCTGGTCAGCTTCGTCGCGGCCTGGGGGCAGATGCTCAACTACGTGATCACGGTCGCGATCTCGGCCTACTTCGTGCCCCACTACCTGGCGGTCTTCTGGGAGCCCCTCGGACATGGGCCCGGCGACATCATCGGCGGCGCGGTCCTGATTGCCGCCCTGGCGCTGCTCAATATCCGCGGCTCGCAAGAGTCGGCGAAGCTCAACCTCGTTCTCGCCGTGGCGGACCTGGCGACCCAGGTCGTGCTGGTCGGGATCGGCGTCGTGCTCGTCCTCAGCCCCGAGGTGCTGGTCGACAACATCCACCTCGGTGTCGCCCCGACCTGGAGCGACTTCGCCCTCGGCATCGCCGTGGGGATGATCGCCTACACCGGCATCGAGACGATCTCCAACATGGCCGAGGAGGCAAAGGACTCGGCGCGCACGATTCCGCGCAGCGTCGGCCTCACCGTCGCCGCGGTGCTCGGCCTCTACCTGCTGATCCCGGTGGTCGCCCTCTCGGCGATGCCCGTGGTCCAGGACAGCGCCGGCCACTACGCGACGGCGCTGGGCTCGGAGTTCGCCAACGACCCGATCCTCGGGATCGTCGAGAACCTTGGCCTCGGCTCCGGTCCCACCGAAGCACTGCGCTTCTACGTCGGCGTCCTCGCCGCGGTGATCCTGTTGATCGCGACCAACGCCGGGCTGATCGGCGTCTCCCGCCTCACCTACTCGATGGGCCAGCACCGCCAGCTGCCGGAGAAACTGCGCCAGGTTCACCCCCGCTACCGCACGCCCTACATCGCGATCCTCGTCTTCTCCGCGATAGCGATGATCACCCTGCTGCCGGGACAGACCGACTTCCTGGCGACGATGTACTCGTTTGGCGCGATGCTCTCCTTCACGATCGCCCACGTCGCGGTGATCCAGTTGCGGCGCCGCAAATCGGCCGACGAGCGCCCCTGGAAACCGCCGCTCAACTTCAACGCCTTCGGCTTCGAGGTGCCGCTGACCGCGGTTCTCGGCGGTCTTGGCACCTTCGCTGCATGGATCGTCGTGATGGCGCTCAACCCGCGCACGCTGGTCGTCGGCATCGGCTGGATGGTGTTCGGGATCGCCGTCTACGTTCTCTATCGCCGCAACCAGAAGCTGCCGCTGACGGAGACCGTCAAGGTGCTGCTGCCGGAGCCGCTCGGGGTCGAGGAGATCGAGTACCGAAGCGTCCTCGTCGCCTTCGACGACGGCAAGCCGTTCTCTGAGGAAATGGTCGCCACCGCGGTCAAGCTCGCCTCCAAGCGGCGCCGCGGGATCCACATCCATTCGATGCTGACCGTGCCGACGAACCTGCCGCTCGATGCCAAGCTGCGCGAGGGCCAAGCCGAGGCGCAGAGCAAGATCGAGCAGGCGAAGCTGATCGGGGGCCAGCGCGTCACCGGCCACGTCGAGCGCGTCCGGCCCGGCCAGGCCGGCTACTCGATCGCCGACGAGGCCGAGCTGATCAACGCCGCCGCGGTGGTCGTCGGCCTGCGCTACCGCAACGGCACGCCGCTCTACGACAAGACCCTGCAGACCGTGCTCGGCGAGCGCCCCTGCCGGGTGATCGTCGTCTCCGAGAAAGGCGCCCAGCGCGGCACCGAGCTGACCCCGGCGCTGGCCTAGAGTCTGTCCCGTGTATCACCGCTCCATCCAGACGCTCTCGCTCGCCTTCCTCGGCCTCGGTGTGCTCCTGGTCGTGACGACGCTGGCCAATGGAGGCGGCCCGGCCTCGGTCGGCATCTTTCTCGGCCTGGCTTTTCTGGCGGTTGGCTTTGCGCGCCTCTGGTTGAGCGGTGTCTTCCGCGGGTGGCGTGGGGCTGGGTTCCCCTCCCGGCGAGGGAGGGGTGCCCTGCCCCGCGACAGGACCCGCGGCCGACACCTCCCATGAGCCAGCCGGAGCAACGTTCACGCCTGGAGCCCCTTCTGCGCCGCGGCGTCGGCGTCCCCGGCCTTTTCGTCGCCGTCTACTCGGCGGTCGGCTTCTCGATCTACTTCGCGCTCGGCGTTGTCGCCGATCGCGGCCTCGGCCTGACGCCGCTGATCTTCCTCGCCGCCGGCTTGCTCTTCGTGCTGACCACCCTCAGCTACGTCGAGGGCGGGGCGATGATCCGCGAGCGCGGCGGCTCATCCAGCTTCGCCCGCCACGCCTTCAACGAGCTGATCGCCTTCATCGCCGGCTGGGCGATCCTGGTCGACTACCTGATCGTCGCCGCGCTTGCGGCGATTTCGGTGCCGCACTACCTCGAGCCGATCTCGGCCGACCTCTCGGCGCCGGGCTGGGAGATCGGGGTCTCGGCGCTGGTCATCGTCGGCGCCTGCGGGCTGAACATCCTCAACGTCACCGGCCGCGGCGGCGAGCGGCTGCTGAGCGGACTGGCCCTGGCCGACATCGCCCTGCAGCTGGCGGTGATCGCCGTCGGCGTATTGGCCATCTTTCATCCGGAGCGCCTCACCGACCAGATCCACCTTTTCAGCGACCCGACCCTCAAGGACGTGATCTATGCCTCGGTGGTGGCGATGCTCGCCTACGCTGGCATCGAGGCGGCCTCCGACCTGGCCCCTGACATCAATGTCGCCCCGCGCGACCTAAAGCGAATCGTCTCCGTCGGGGCCGTTGCCGTGCCGCTTGTCTATGCCGGCATGGCGGCGATCGCGCTGATGGCGGTGCCGGTCGTCGCCGGGCCCGAAGGTCCGCAGACGGCACTCGGCAACGAATTCGTCGAGGCACCGGTGCTCGGCGTCGTCTCCGCCTACAACCCGGCCTGGGTCTCCGATTCGATGCGCTGGCTGGTGGCCCTGGTCGCCGCTCCCGTCCTCTTCTGGGCGACGACCACGGCGATGCTCGGCGTCTCCCGCCACATCTACACGCTGGCGATCAACCGCCAGATCCCCAGCTGGCTGGGCAAGCTCAACGGCCGCTACGCGACGCCCCACGTGGCGATCGTCCTCTCCGGCCTGATTGCGGTCGGGATGGTCGTGCCGACCGACGTCAAGCTGCTGGCCAGCCTCTACGCCTTCGGCGCGACGCTGGCGATCACCATCGCCCAGCTCTCGATCGTGCGGCTGCGGATCGCCGAGCCCGATCGCCCGCGACCCTTCCGGATCCCCTGGAACGTCTCCTGGCGAGGCGCCGAGGTCCCGGTGACGGCGCTGATCGCGATCGTGCTCAGCGCGCTCGCCTTCCTCAGCGTGCTGGTCCTGCACACGACGGCACGCTGGGTGGGCGGCGGCTGGATGGTGTTCGGGCTGCTCTTCTACGTCGTCTACCGCAAGCTCGTCGAGGGCACGACGCTGACCCAGCGCGTCTCGGTCACCGAGCGCGCGCTGACCAAGCAGGTGCCCGAGATCTCCTACCGCAGCATCCTCGTGCCGATCTTCGGCAGCGAGCTGGACGACGACATCGTCGCCACCGCGGGCCGGCTGGCCGCCGCCGAGCAGGAGGACAGCGGCGAGGCGCGCGTCGCCCTCGTCTACGTCGTCGAAGTGCCGCTCAGCGTGCCGCTCGACGCCGAGCTGCCGCCCGAGCGCGAAGAGGCGGCCGAGGCCGCCCTGCAGCGCGCCCGCGAGGTGGCTGAAGAGTACGAGGACGTCACGGTCAGCACGGAGACGATCCGCGCCCGCAAGGTCGGCGCCGGGATCGTCGAAGCGGCACGCGCGAGCGAAGCCGAGGCGATCGTGATCGGCGGCGAGCCGCCCAGCCGCATCAGGGGGGGTGCTCGGCTCGGCGGGGTCGGCGCCGCCAAGCCAGAGGAGATCGGCGCCGCGACCGAGTACGTGCTGAAGAAGGCGCCTTGCCAGGTGCTCCTGACGGCGCCACCTGAGATCCCAACCGACGAGATCCCCCAGCCGCACCCTGAGTCGGCGACCGCTGACTAGACTCCAGCCCGTGGTGACGAAGTGTTCATTTTGATCGTCGGTTGCGGGCGAGTTGGCTCCTCGGTGGCCAGGACGATGCTGGCCGAGGGCCACGAGGTCTCCTGCCTCGACGAGGACCCCGAGTCGCACACCCGGCTCGAGGTCGGTCTGGAAAAGGGCTGGGAGGACCTCGGCGGCCAGTTCACGGTCGGCACCGGCCTCGAGACCGACGCTCTGGTCGCGGCGGGCATCGAACGAGCCGACGCCTTCATCGCCTCGACCAACGGCGACAACACGAACATTGTCATCGCCCAGATCGCCCAGCGGCGCTACGAGGTGCCGAACGTGATCGCCCGCATCCTCGACCCGCTGCGGGCGGAGTGGTACCGGCAGCAGGGCATGAACACGATCTGCCCGACGCGGGTCGCGATCGACATGCTGGAGAGCGCCGTGCGCGAGGGAGCCAAGCGCGAGGCCGCCCCCGACAAGTCCGCCGAAGTCGCCTAGGAGCGAGGAGCGCCGTGTACATCATCGTCGTCGGAGCGGGGAAGGTGGGCTGGAACTTGGCCCGCGAGCTGCTCGAAAAGAACCACGAGGTGACGGTGATCGAGAGCAACCGGCGCCGCTACCTGACCGTCGAGCAGGAGCTCGAGCACAACGTCACCTACGGCGACGCCTCCGAGCTCTGGGTGCTCGAGCGGGCGGGAATCCAGCGGGCCGACATGGTGATCGCCGTGACCGGGGACGACGAGGACAACATGCTGATCTGCCAGGTCGCGCGCGAGAAGTACGACGTCGAGCGGATCATCGCCCGCGTCAACAACCCTCGCAACCGGCCTCACTTCGACCTGCTGGGGATCAAGCCGTCGGTCTCCGCCACCGACCTGATCCTGCGCCTGCTCGAGCACGAGGTGCCCGAGTACGGCCTCGTCCACCTGCTCGACCTGCAGGAGGAGCAGCTGGAGATCATCGAGATGTTGCTGGGCAAGGACTCGCGGGTAACCGGACGTCGTGTCGGCGATCTCTCGATGCCCGAAGGGAGCCTCTTGATCTCCGTGCTGCGCGAAGGCAAGGGGTTCGTGCCCGGTCCCGACACCGTGCTGGAGGCGGGCGACGAGGTGCTGGCCGTGCTCGACCCGGGTCGTGAGGACGACCTCAAGGAGCTGTTCGGGCCGGCGGCGGGCGGCAACGGGAGCGCCTGAGCCAGTGGCGCCCCGCCCGGTCGACTTCCTCCTGATCGGCGGTGGCATGGCCGCGGCGCACTGCGCGGCGGAGCTGCGCAAGCGCGGCGCCGACGGCTCGATCCTGCTGGCCGGGCGCGAGCCCGAACCGCCCTACGAACGGCCACCGCTCTCCAAGGAGTACATGCGCGGCGAGGCGGAGCGCGCCGACGCCTTCGTCAACCCGGTGAGCTGGTACGAGGAGAACGAGGTGGAGCTGCTGAGCGGCGTCAACGTGATGTCGCTCGACCCCGCCGCGCGCACCGCCAAGCTGCAGGGCGGGGAGGAGGTCTCCTTCGGCAAAGCGTTGATCGCCACCGGCGCGATGGTCAACATCCTGCGGGTCGACGGCGCCGAGAACGAGGGGGTTCACTACCTGCGGGCGTTCGGCAACTCCGACGCGATTCGCGCCGACGCCGAGGCCGCCGAGCACGTCGTCCTGATCGGCGGCAGCTACATCGGCAGCGAGGTCGCCGCCTCGCTGACGGCGAAGGGCGTCCGCTGCACGATGGTGATGATCGAGGAGGTGGCGCTCTCGCGCACCTTCGGCGAGCGGGCTGGGCGCTTCTTCCAGGAGCGCCTCGAAGAGCACGGGGTCAGCGTCCACGGCGGCGAGGAGCTCGAGGCCTTCGAGGGCGACGGGCGAGTCAAGGCGGTGCTGACGAAGAGCGGCCGGGCGATCGAGTGCGACGCGGTCGTCGTCGGCGCCGGCGTGCGGGCCGACGCGATGCTCGCCCAGCGCGCCGGTCTGGAGGTGGACGACGGGATCCTCTGCGATTCCAAGCTGGCGACCTCGGCCGAGGGCATCTACGCCGCCGGCGACTGCTGTTCGTACGAGAGCGTCGTCCACGGCCGGCGGCTGCGGATCGAGCACTGGGACGTGGCGATGCAGCAGGGCATACACGCCGCCCGCAACATGCTCGGCGAGGACCGCGACTACGACGTCGTCCCCTACTTCTTCAGCGACCTGGCCGATTGGGCGAGCCTCGAGTACGTGGGGCCGGCATACGAGTGGGACGAGGAGGTCTGGCGCGGCGACCCCGACGAGGGCGCGTTCTCGGTCTGGTACCTGAAGGACGGCCGGGTCGCCGGCGCGCTCAGCGTCGAGCGCGCCGAGGACCTGGCCGAAGCGCGGCGCATGCTGGCCGACGGCGTCGACGTCAGCTCCGCCCGCGAGGCGCTCGCCGACCCCGGCAGCGATCTCGCGTCGATATCCTGAGTGACGCCTTTGCGGCCTGGTGTAATGGCAGCACGCCTCGCTCTGGACGAGGTAGTCGGGGTTCGAGTCCCTGGGCCGCAGTAGAAGCCTGTCTGGAGCGATTTCCCTGCATAGGCTGTCCATCCGCTCTGCTACGGTCGCCGTCGCATGGGAGTCCGCCTTCGACCTTTTCTCGCGCTCGGAGCGCTCGCCCTCATCTTGGCGATCGCCGGCTGTGGCGGCGGCGGGGACGACGAAACCAGCGCCACTACGACTGCTGCGACGACCGCTCCGCCGGCGCTCAGCAAGGCTGAGCTGATCTCCCAGGGGGACGCGATCTGCGCCGAGGTGAACGCCGCTGTGGGCACCGTCGGCTCGACCAGCTCCGGCGCAACCGGCCAGGCCGCCCAGGTTGCCGGCCTCTACAGCGGCATGGTCGAGCGCCTCACGGGGTTGGCCCCTGACGAAGAAGACGCGGCATACTCGGCTTTCATCTCCTCCGCCGAAGAACTCGCGCGGGCGGAGGAGGAAGTTAAGCTTGCCGCCACCGAAGAAGGCGAAGCGCTGACGAGCGCCGAAGCGGAAGCCGCCTCGGCGCTCTCCTCGTTCCAATCGGCCTCGAGCGCCTACGGCTTCGAAGACTGCGCCGAAGCGCCGGCGGCGCCGACGCCCGGCGCTATCGCCGGCGGCGAAGAAGAAGGTGGCGAAGCCGCTGAAGGCGCCGAAGAAGGCGAAGCTGAAGTCGCGCCCGAAGAAGAAGCCGAAGTGGCGCCCGAAGCCGGCGGCGCAGGTGCGGTCGAAGAAGAAGGCGCCGGCGGTGGTGCCGGGGTCGGCGGTGGCACCGAAGGCGGCGGGGGCGGCACCGAAGGCGGCGGCGAATCGGGCGGCATCGGCCCAGGCTGAGCCGCCGAGAACCAAGCAGCTCGGCGGACGCAGGGAGGATGGTGAGGGGAGCGCATTCCGGTGCGTGACCCGAGCCAGACGACCGAGGACTCCGAGATGCGCCGGTTATCGGCGGCTCAGGCGGCTGAGCTCTGTTCCCAGGCGCCGTATAGGCGCGAGTAGGGACCGCCGGCCTCGATCAGCTCCTCGTGCGTGCCGCTCTCGGCGATGCGGCCGTGCTCTAGTACCACGATCTTGCCGGCTCGGCGGATCGTCGAGAGCCGGTGCGCGATGACGATCGCGGTGCGCCCGGCGAGCAGGCGCTCCAGGCCGCGCTCGATCGTCTTCTCGGTGCGCACGTCGACGTTCGAGGTTGCCTCGTCGAGGATCAGGATGCGTGGCTCGGCCAGCAGCGCCCGGGCAAAGGCTACGAGCTGGCGCTGGCCGGCCGAGAGCTGGATGCCGCGCTCGCCGACCTCGGTCTCGAGTCCCTCGGCGAGGCCGCCGATGAACTCGGTTGCGCCGACCGCGGCGGCGGCGTCTTCGATCTCCTCGATGCTCGCCTCGGGGCGGCCGAAGGCGATGTTCTCGCGAATGCTGCCCGAGAAGAGGAACCCCTCCTGGGGAACGATTCCGAGCTGGCGTCGCAGCGCCTCCTGGCGCAGTCCCCGCAGGTCGTGTCCGTCGACCAGCACCCGCCCGCGCTGCGGATCGTAGAAGCGCGCCACCAGCTTGGCGAAGGTGGACTTGCCGGCGCCGGTCGTGCCGACCAGCGCCAGGGTCTGGCCGGCCGGCACGTGCAGATCGACCTCCTCCAAGGCCCAGTCGTCGCCCTCGGCCTGCTGCGGGTCACCCTCCTCGGCATAGGAGAACCAGACGCCGTCCATCTCGATCTCGCCACGCAGGGTGCCGGGGTCGATCGCGTCGACGGCATCGATCATGTCCGGCGAGGTATCGAGCAGGTCGAAGATCTTGTCGAGGGCGGCCATCCCCTGCTGGTAGGTCGTGTACAGCTGGGAGAGCTGTTGGATCGGTTCGAAGAAGACCTGCAGGTAGCCGACGAAGGCGACGATGACGCCGATCTGGATCGCGCCGTCGATCGCCTGAGCGCCGCCGAAGAGGAGGATCGCCGCGGTGCCGACGGCGGCCAGCAGCTCGACCGCGGGGAAGTAGGAGGCGTTGAGGTAGACGGTTTTCATGTTCGCCTCGCGGTTGGCCTCGTTCAGCGCGGTCATCGCCGTGGCGTGGCGCGGCTCCTGGCCGAAGCTGCGCACGACGCGGACGCCGCTCAGGGTCTCCTGCAGGTAGCCGGTGATCGCCGCGATCCGCTCCCTGGTGGCGCGGTAGGCGCCATGCGAGACGATCCGGAACACGACGCTGGCCGCGGCGAGCAGGGGGAAGGTGAGGAAGGTGACCAGCGCCAACTGCACGTCGAGGAAGAGCATGATCACGACCACGCCGATCAGCGTCAGCGTGCTCGAGAACATCGTCACGACGCCGTCGGTGACGAGCTGATTGAGCGCCTCGATGTCGTTGGTCATGCGGCTGATCAAGACCCCCGGGCTGCGGCGCGTGAAGAAGCCGATCGACATCGCCTGGATGTGGGAGAAGACCCGCTCGCGCAGGTCCTGGAGGGCGCGGGTGCCGACCCAGCCGACCAGGTAGGTCTGCAGGAAGGTGGCGGCCGCATAGAGGGTGGCGACGACGAGGAAGGCGACGACGATCAGGTCGAGGGCGCCGACGTCACCGGCGACGATCCCCGAGTCGACCGCCTTGCCGGCCAGGTAGGGAGGGGCGAGCCCGGCGCCGGTGGCGATCAGCAGGGCGACGAGCATCAGCGCCACCCGGCCGCGATAGGGCCGCAGCAGCCCGAGCATCCAGCGCACCTTGCGAGCGCGCTGGTCCTGGCCGCGGACCAGCCGCCAGACGGAGGCGAAGAGGAGGTAGATCTCGCGAAAGCGGCTGCGCTCGCCCGTCATAGTCTCGCCATCTCCTCGCGCTGCTCGAGGTCGCGCTGCAGGAAGACCGAGTCGGCGAGGCCGTGCTCGGCGATCTCACGGTAGAAGCTGCACCCCACCAGCAGCTCCTCGTGGGTGCCGCGGTCGACGATCCGGCCGTTGTCCATCACCACCACCTCGTCGGCGAGCGAGACGGTCGAGAGGCGGTGGGCGATGACGAAGGTGGTGCGGCCGGCCATCGCCTCGCGCAGACCCGCCTTGATCTCTGCCTCGGTGGTCGCATCGACCGAGGAGGTGGCGTCGTCGAGGATCAGGATGCGCGGGTCGGCGAGCAGCGCACGGGCGATTGCGACGCGCTGGCGCTGGCCGCCGGAGAGGGTCAGGCCGCGCTCGCCGACGGTCGTCTCGTAGCCGGCCGGCAGTTCGCGGATGAAGCCGTCGGCCTGGGCTCGGTGCGCTGCCGCTTCGACCTCCACGCGGCTCGCCTCCGGCCTCGCGTAAGCGATGTTCTCGGCGACCGTGGCCGAGAAGAGGAAGCTGTCGTCGGCGACGAAGGCGATCTCACGGCGCAGCGAGCCGACGTCGACCGAACGCACGTCGGCGCCGTCGACCAACACCGAGCCCTCGCTTGGGTCATAGAGCCGGGCGATCAGAGCGACAAGACTGGTCTTCCCCGACCCCGAAGGGCCGACCAGCGCCACGGTGCTCCCGGCGTCGACCTCGAGGTCGACGCCCTCGAGTGCCGCATCCGACATTGACCCCCCTCTGGTGTGGTCAATGTCGGATGGGCTTGCCGAGCGACCGGTCTCGTAGCGCAGGGCCACCCCATGTAGCTCGACTCGGCCGCCGCCGGCCGGCAGCCCCGGCGCCCCGGGCGGACTCTCGATCCGCGGCTCGCGGTCGAGGATCTCGAACAGGCGATTGCCGGAGGCGATCGCCCGCTGCGCCATGCCCATCGCTATCCCCAGCATCCGCATCGGGGCGGCGAGGATCACCACATAGGTGTAGAAGGCGGTGAAGTCGCCGAGGCTGAGGTCGCCGGCGATCACCTGGCGGCCGCCGACCAGCAGGACCAGGGCGATCCCGAGCTGGGGCAGCAGCCCGATCAACGGCGAGAAGAAGGCCTGCAGCCTGGTCGAGTAGATGCTCTGGTCGAAGACCCGCGTGACCGCCTGCCGGAAGCGACGCAATTGGTGCTCCTCGCGCGCGAACGCCTTGACGATGCGGATCCCGGAGACGTTCTCCTCGGCTTCCGCGGTCAGCTCGGCGATCCGCTGCTGGACCTCCTGCAGGGCCGGTCGCGAGACGCGGTTGTAGCGCGAGGCGGTGAAGACGACGAGCGGGGCGGGGGCGAGGGCGATCAGCGCCAGCAGCGGGTTGATCGCGACCATCACGACCGTGACCAGGACGACGGTCAGCAGGTTCTGGGTGATGAAGATCAGTCCGTAGCCGAGGAAGAAGCGGATCGATTGCAGGTCGACCGTCGCCCGCGACATCAGCTGCCCGGTCTGCTGGCCGTCGAAGAAGCTCAGCTCGAGCCGCTGCAGGTGAGCGTAGAAGCGCTGGCGCAGGTCGAACTCGACCGCGAGCGAGACCTTGCCGGCGACGATCCGCCTCACCCCGGTCAGGCCGAGCCGCAGGATGCCGGCACCGACGATCGCCAGGGCGAGCGGCAGCAGGTCCGGCTTGTCGCCGTTCTCGATCGCGTTGACGGCACGGCCGATCAGCCAGGGGATCAGCACGGTCATCCCCATCGCCAGCCAGGCGAAGGCCAGCGACCCCCAGAGCTGACGCCGATAAGGCCGCAGGAAGCCCATCAGCCGGCGATAGGTCCGCATTCAAGTCACTATACAAAGTGAAGTAAAGGCTGCCGCCGAGAGCGAAAACTGGGCCCGCCGAGGACGGGTGGATAGGGCACCCAGCGTTCCCCTCGGCCTCTCCGCGTAACTTGGAGTCGCATGAAACGCGCCGTGAGCACCACTGCGGCGGCACTTGCCTTGCTCGCGGCGTTCGCGCCGAGTGCGCGCGCGGCTGGTCTCGCCGACCATGTTCGTCCCCTTGCCGGCACTCGGCCGGCCGCCGGCACCTTCGGCGGCGGCCACAACTTCCCCGGCGCGGCCCTCCCATTTGGGATGGTCCAGTGGAGCCCAGACACGACCCCCGCCGACAGGAGCGGACGGGGCGGCTACGACTATCGCGACCGTCATTTGCGCGGCTTCAGCCTCACCCACCTCAGCGGAGCGGGGTGCTCGCTCTACGGCGACTTCCCGTTTCTGCCGACGACCGAGCCGCTTCGCTCTTCGCCAGCCGTACCCGACAACGGCCTGCTGGCCGGCAGATTCCAACCGGGTTACTCCCACGCCCGGGAGCGCGCTCGCCCCGGCTACTACGCGCTGCGGCTCAACCCGGCGCGCGGGCCGGCGATCGAGGCCGAGCTGACGGCAACCACCCGGACCGGCGTCGGACGCTTCACGTTCGGCGCCAATCCCCACGCGAGCATCCTGATCGACGCCGGCGGCAGTGCCCAACCGGACGATTTCGCCGCCGTGCACGTCGACCCGGCGCGGCGCGAGATCGACGGCATCGCTTCCAGCGGCCTCTTCTGCGGCCAGCGCCCGCGTTACCGCATCTACATGGCTGCCATCTTCGACCGTCCCTTCGCTGCCTATGGCACCTGGGAGCGGCGGCGGTTGGCACCGGGGTCAAGCGACGCGAGCGACGTGCAGACGCCGGCCGCCAACCCCAGCACCACCGCCCGGGCCGGCGCCTATGCGACCTTCGACACGCGCCGCAAGAGACGCGTCGTCGTCCGCGTCGGCCTCTCCTTCGTCAGCGTCGCGGACGCGCGCCGCAATCTCGAGGCCGAAAGCCGCCACGCCGGCTTCGGTGCCGTGGCACGGCGGGCGCAGCGCGTCTGGAACCGGGCCCTGGGGCAGGTTCGCGTGCGCGGGGGCCCGCGGCGCCTGCTCGACACTTTCTACACCGCTCTCTATCACGCGCTTCTGGCGCCGCGCACCTTCAGCGATGTCGGCGGCGCCTATCTGGGAATGGATGGCCTCGTGCACCGTGCGCACCGCCGCATCCAGTACGCAGACTTCTCGGGCTGGGACGTCTACCGTGGCGAGATCCAGCTGCTCTCGCTCCTGGAACCGGGGCGGGCGACCGACATCGCCCGCTCGCTGCTCGCCGACGCCGTGCAGAGCGGTTGCCTGCCCCGCTGGTCTTACGCGAATGGCCAGAGCATGACGATGGTTGGCGATTCCGCCGACCCGATCCTCGCCTCGGCCGCGGCGTTCGGAGCCGGCGGCTTCGACACCGCCGCTGCCCTGGCGGCGATGGTCAAAGGCGCCAGCGGCGCTTGCCGCAGCGCCAACGGCGAATACCTCGAGCGGCAGGGGCTCGACGAGTACCTGCGCCTGGGCTACGTCCCCTTCGACCTCGACACCCGGGTTCGCAACGCCAACTCGATCTACGGTGACCCCGACGCGGTCTGGGGCTCGGCCGCGACGACGCTCGAGTACGCGATCGACGATTTCGCGATCGCCCAGCTCGCCGCCCGCGCCCGCGGCGACCGCGCGACGTACGCCACCTTCATTCGCCGCTCGGCGAACTGGCGGCGCCTCTTCAATCGCCGCAGCGGGTTGATCGAGCCGCGCTTCGCGGACGGCGCCTTCCCCTCGCCCTACGACAACGGCCGCGGCAAAGGGTTCGTCGAGGGGGACTCCTTCCAGTACACCTGGATGGTTCCGCACGACCCCGCCGGACTGGTCCGCTTGATGGGCGGGCGAAGGCGAGCGGCGGCCCGCCTCGACCGCTTCCTGCGCAAGCTGAACGGGGGCGCCGGTGCGATCCACAGCGACCATGCGGTGCTCGGCAACGAGCCGAGCCTCGGGGCCCCCTGGCTCTATGACTGGATGGGGCGTCCGTACCGCACCCAGGCGGTCGTGCGCCGGGCGCTACTGACGCTCTACGACACCTCGCCGAGCGGCTACCCCGGCAACGACGACCTCGGCACGCTCTCGGCTTGGTACGTCTTCGGTGCCCTCGGCATCTACCCAGCGGTCCCGGGTGTCGGCCTGTTGGCACTCGGCAGCCCGCTGTTCGCGCGCGCCCAGATCGCCCTTCCGCACGGCAGGCGGGCGACGATCTCGGGCACGGCCAAGGCTCCAGCCGCCGCGCCCTACGTCCGCTGGCTGCGCCTCGACGGCCGGCGCTACGGCCGTCCCTGGATCTCCTACTGCGACCTGGCGCGAGGTGCCGACCTCGCGTTCGTGCTCGGCCCGCGACCGAACCGCCGCTGGGGAGCGTCCCATGCCGCCGCACCTCCCTCGTTCGGCCCCGGCAGCCCGATGCCGAGAGGGGCCTGCGGGCCGTGAGCGGCACCGGCCGCTCGACGGCTCTGCTGTGGGGAGTGGCGGCGCTGACCGGCCTCGGCCTGGCGGTCCGCTGCGTCGGCCTCGGCGTTCAGAGCTACCACCACGACGAGGTGATCACGGTCATGCGTGTCCTCCCTGGCAGCTTCGCCGACATGCTGGGGGCGGTGAAGCACAGCGAGTCGAATCCGCCTCTCTACTACGCCTTCGCCTGGGTTTGGGCGAAGGCCTTCGGCAGCGACGAGGTAGCAATCCGCTCCCTCTCGGCCCTTTTCGGCGCCGCCACCGTGCCCGTCGTCTTTCTCGCCGCCCGCGAGGCGCTGAGCGCCCGCGCCGGGCTGATCGCCGCAGCGCTCGTCGCGCTGAACCCGATGTTGATCTGGTACTCGCAGGAGGCGCGCTCCTATGCCCTGCTCGTCCTGCTGTGCTCGTTGTCGCTGTTCTTCTTCCTGCGCTCGCTGCGCCGTGGGAGCAGGGCCGATCTGGCGCTCTGGGCGCTCAGCTCTGCCGGGGCGCTCTGCGCTCACTACTTCGCCGTCTTCGCGGTGGCGATCGAGGCAGCCTGGCTGCTGGCGGCGTTGCGGCACCGCTGGCGGCGCGTCCTGCCGGCCGTGATCGCGGTCGTGCTGGTCGGCGCCGCCCTGCTGCCGTTGATCTCCTCCCAGGTCAATCCAAGGCACATCGGCTGGATCGACAGCACGCCGCTCACCGGCCGCTTCCTGCAGACGGGGGTCAGCTTCCTCGCAGGGGAGACCGGCCATGTCATCGCCGAGCCGCCGCGGGAGCGCTACGCGCTGATCCCCGCGGTTGCGATCGGGATCGCCGTGGCGTTACTGGCGCTGCGCGGTTCCCGGCGCCAGCGGCGCGCGGCCCTCGCGCCGCTGGCGGTGGGGCTTGGCGTCGCCGCGCTGGCCGGTGGGGCGGCGCTGATCGGCAAGGACTACGTAGTCGAGCGCAACCTGCTGCCAGCGTTGGTCCCGTTGCTGGTCGTCGCTTCCATCGGTTTCGCCGCCGCTCGGGCGCGCCGGGCAGGAGTCGTTTGCGCCACGCTGTTATGCGCCTACTGGCTGGGGTTTGCCGTGTACGTGGCCCGTACTCCGAACCTGCAGCGCCCGGACTTCCACGAGCTGGCCGATCGACTCGGGCCTGCGGTCCGGCCGCGGGCGATCGTCGGCTGGAAGCTCGCTGCCGACCCGCTCCGCTACTACCTCGGCGGGGCGTCGAGGCGCGTGTACCGCGGCGCCGTCGAGCTGCGCGAGATCGACGTGATCAAAAAGCCGGTCGCGAAACGGCGCCGCGTCATTCTGCCGCCAGCGTTCCACCAGGTCGAACGCGTGCGCCTCGAGCGACTGACGCTGATCCGCTACGTGTCGGCGAAGACCCGCGACGTGCCCTTCCAGGTGCTGCGCGACCTGGCGACGGGCTTCGGCAGCAACGGCGTCGTAGCCGACCGGCCTCCCGGCGCCGAGGCGGCTCGCGGCCGGGGGTAGCGTCCTCCTAGTCGAAAGCCGCGGCCTTGGCGCTCGACACTTTGCCGCCGCTGCAGGGGGGCGGGCCGTGGCCGGGGCGGGGGAGGATCTGGAAGTTCGTCACCGCGTGGTACGGGGTAGTCGCGCCGTTATTGAGCGCGAGGCTGATCACCAGGCGGTAGAAGCCGGCCGGCAGTTCGTGGTAGTAGATCTCGGGTCTGGTCGCGGGCGAGTAGCTGCCGCTGGACCCGATCCGCTCGGCGAGCAGCCCGTTCGGCCCGGAGTAGCGGGCGAAGTCGAAGGAGGCACCCTGCAGGCGGCCACGTCCGACCGGGCTTTCGATCGCTTTTTTCAGTTTTGCCGGATCGACGCAGTTGGGGACCCGGTTGAGCTTGAAGCGGAGGTGCCCCTCGCCCAACTGCGGCTCGCCGCCGAAATGTCTTGGCGCCAGCTGGAAGTTGCGCACCCGCACCTTGACGACGACGGCCCGGGCCTGTTGGCGGGCGCCGTTGCGCGGCGAGACCACTTCGACCGCCGGTTCGCCCGGCCGTGCGGCTTGCTCTGGACTTCCGTCGGAGCTGTCGCCGGAGAGCAGCAGAGTGAGAGCGACGGCTACTATCGCGGCCGCCGCGGCTGCAAGAATGACGCGCCTGGGCCGCATTCGGGCAGAACAATACGCGGCGCCGACACATAGCCTTCTTCAGCGATGACCCCTTCCAGCGAACTGGCCTACAGGATCGGCGCGGCGGCCCGCAGGCCGGCGAGCTGGTGGCAGCTGCTTAAGTTCGGCATCGTCGGCGGCTCCGGCTACCTGATCAACATCGCCGTGTTCGCCTTCCTGACCGGGAGCGTTGGGACCCACCACGCACCGGCTGCCGTCGGCGCCTTCTGCGTCGCCGTCTTCAACAACTTCCTCTGGAATCGCTATTGGACCTTCGGGCCGGGCGAAGACCATCCCGCCTTCCAGGCAGCTCGCTTCTTTGCCGTCAGCGCCGCCGCACTGGCGATCAACCTGATCGTCCTCGAAGGCCTGATCGAGCTGACCTCGCTCGGCGACGTCGCCGCTCAGGCGATCGCGGTGGCGGTTGCGATGCCCTTCAACTTCCTCGGCAACAAGCTCTGGACCTTCGCCGACTAAACCCGCCCGAGCTACCAGGCTCCGGTTAACCAGCGCTCGATCTCGGGAGCTCGGCCCCGCAGATTCGGCTCGGGGCGACCCAGCTCACTGAGGGCGAGCTGCAGTGCAGCACCCAGCCCAAAGGCGGCTCGGCGATCTCCGTCGACCCCCAGGCACCCCTCGAGCCGCGCCAGCCGCGCGTGATCGCCGCGTAGATCGCGCAGCGCAGACCGAGTGGCGGCGGGATCGGTCTCGGCCATTCCGATCACCGCCTCCAACCCGGCTGCGACGCGCTCGTCGGTCGGCGCCTCTTCCGCAGCTGAGACCGCACGCTCGACGACTTCTTCGTCTAGTCGCCCTTTGACTAGCAGGGCGCCTCTCGTACCCTCTCCCATGTTGGGACCTCCTCTTCAGGTCTCGGCTAGGCCCCGGAGCGTCCCAAGCGCTGCCGGGGCCGACTTTTTTTCGCAAGATCGAAGCTAGGCCCACGTCCGGACGACGAAGGCCTCAAATCCCTCCCATCCGCAACTTTTTTCACTCTTTTTGCACTGTCGTCACACCTCGGCGTTCCTCCACCGCTTCGAGGCATTTTGAGTATATGAACGCAGCATATGCCTCCGCCGGCCCGCGGTCAACGGTCCATGGCACTATGCGGGCAATGACCGATGGCAGACGGGACTACGATCCCACCGCGATAGAGGCTGCCCGACAGGCCGCCTGGGAGGAGCAATGCGCCTTCAGGACGCCCGCTCCGGAGGACGGCCGAACGGCCTCCTACGTCAAGCCTTCGAGCCCCTTCACTTCGGGCAACCTGCACATGGGCCACGTCCGCGACTACTCGATCGGTGACGCCTACGCCCGCTTCCGCCGCGCCCGCGGCGACGCCGTCCTCTTCGGCTTCGGCTTCGACGCCTTCGGCCTGCCGGCCGAGATGGCGGCGATCGAGCGCGGCGTGCGTCCCGCCGACTGGGTCGAGCGCTGCGGCGAGCGGATGCTCGAGCAGATGAAGCGCCTCGGCTTCTCCTTCGACTTCGAGCGCGCCTTCTACAGCTCCGATGAGAGCCAGTACCGCTGGTCGCAATGGCTGTTCGTGACGCTGCTCGAGGCCGGCCTGATCTACCGCGACGACGCGACGGTCGATTGGTGCGACTCCTGCCAGACGACGCTCGCGGCGCTGCAGGTCGAGGACGGGCGCTGCTGGCGCTGCCATAACCCGGTGCGGCTGATTCGCCGGCCGACCTGGTTCCTCGGCGTCGCCCCATACCTGGAGGAGAACGACCGCAACCTCGACCTGCTCACCGCCTGGGACGAGCTCTCGCTGAAAACGCAGCGCTACATCCTCGGCCGCAGCGACGGCGTGGAGCTGGATCTGCCAGACCCAGACGGCGGTGTCTTGACCGTTTTCACTCCTCACGCCGGCGCGGTGGGGGAGGCGCGCTTCGTGCTCGTCTCTCCCCGCCATGCGGGAGCCGAGAGATGGGCGGCCAAAGGCGGGGTTACCGAGCAGCTTGACGAGTTGCGCTCGGGTGGCTGGGAGAGAAGCGCCCGCGATGCGTCAGCGGTGCCAGTGATCGACACCGGCGTCTCCCTCGACGTCGCCGGGGGTGGCGGCCTGCCGGTCTTTATCTCACCGCTCGTCGATGCCCGGTACGGACCCACCGCCGTCTTGGGGATTCCAGCTGCCGATGAGGCCGACGAGGCTCTCGCCGCACGAATGTCACGCACGGCGAGCCAGTCGCCGGGAGGGCGGATCGCGGACTTGGAGCGCCGCGAGGCCACCCGCTACCGTGCCTACGACTTCTCGATTTCGCGGCAGCGTTACTGGGGGACGCCGATTCCGGTGGTCCACTGCGAGGCGTGCGGCGTGGTTCCGGTGCCGGTGGAGGACCTGCCGGTGCGCCTGCCGCGAGACGTCGAGCCGACCGGCGAAGGGAACCCGCTGGCCGAGCGCCCCGACTTCCTCGAGGTCGCCTGCCCGAGCTGCGCCGCCGCCGCCCGGCGTGAGACCGACACCCTCGACTGCCACTTCGACGCCCTCTGGCTGTGGGTGCCCGCTGCGGTCCCCCCGCAGGCTCGCGAGGAGGAGATGTTCAGCCACCCCGACCTGCAGCGCTGGCTGCCGGCCGAGCGGCTCGTCGCCGGCAACGATTCCGGCGGCTTCGTCTTCGACCAGCGGGTCGTGACCAAGGCGCTGCGCGACATCGGCCCCTTCTCGTTCCTCGCCGACGGCGAGCCCTTCGCCGGCTGTCTCTTCCATGAGATGGTCATCGCCGACGGGCGCAAGATGAGCAAGCACCTGGGCAACGTCGTCGATCCCGACGAGCTCGTCGCCGAGCACGGCGCCGACACGGTCCGCCTGGCGGTGCTCTACGCGGCCGGCCCGGCGAAGACGCTGAACTGGAACGACGGCGCTCTGCGCTTCGCCTCGCGCTTCCTGAACGGCCTCTGGCGCTACACCCACGAGCGCATCGCCGCCGCGGCGCAGGCCGAGGACGACGAGGAGGCGGCCGCCGACACCGCCTTCATCCGCGAGCGCCTCGGCAAATGGTGCGACAACGGGTTGGCGCGGATCTCAGCCGACCTCGAGGAGCTGCAGATGCACAAGGCGGTGCGCAACGTGACCCGCCTCCTCGAGCGAACCCAGGACTACGAGAAGCGCATCGTCAAGCGCCGCGGGGAGCTGAGCCGGGCCGACTTTGACACCCTGCTGGAGGCGCTGACGCTGCTGGCGCGGGCGCTCTCGCCGTTCGCCCCGCACATCGCCGAGGAGCTGCTGCTCGCGCTCGGGGAGGACGCCTCTGTAGGATTTCCGGCTGAGGGGGAGAGCCTTTCCCTGCCTTTAGCCAAGAATAATTGATCGATATCTGGGGATCTGCTATACACCGCCGCTCATGATCAGGCGTCAGCACGGAAAGCGCAGAAGGAGATTCGCGAAGGCCGGTGGGCTGCCGTCGCGAAGTGGAGGCAACGAGGGCCGATGAGCCCCTCGGCCGACCAGCGAACCCGCTCCTGCGCGACGGAGCTGGTCTGCCACGATTGCGAGCTCCGGCTACCGCTCCTGGACACCACCTTCAGGTGTCTCGGCTGCGGCCAGACCCTCGACGTCGACTACGACTACGAGCTGGCGAGCGAGCGGATCGCCGAGCGTCCGATCGCCGAGCGCCAGCTCAACATCTGGCGCTTTGAGGAGCTGCTGCCGATCGTCGACGCCAGCGCCCAGGCGCGGGTCGGCCGCTACAGCGGCCGCACGCCGCTGATCCATGCCGACCGGCTCGGTGCCGAGCTGGGCCTGCGCAAGCTCTACCTGAAGGACGACAGCACGCAGCGTCCCAGCCTCTCCTACAAGGACCGGGTCGTCTCGATGGCGGTCGCCCGCCTGCTCGAGCTAGGCAAGCCGGAGATCGGCTGCGTCTCGACCGGCAATGTCGGCACCTCGGTCGCCTCGCTGGCCTCGAAGGCCGGCGTTACCGCCTACGTCTTCTACCCGAGCAACCTCGAGCGCGGCAAGGCGCGCGCCTGCCGGGCGCTGGGTGCCGCAGTGATCCAGCTCGACGGCAACTACGACCAGGCCAACCGCGCCTGCCGCGAGCTGGCGCTCGCCACCGACATCCAGTTCGCCAACATCACCCTGCGTCCGTTCTACGCCGAGGGGGCGAAGACGGCGGCCTTCGAGGTGGTCGAGCAGCTCGACTGGGTCGCGCCCGACCACTTCGTGATCCCGGCCGCCGGCGGCACGCTCTCTTCGCGCGTCCACAAGGGGCTAGGGGAGATGGAGAAGGTCGGCATGGCGGAGACCGCGGCGAGCAAGATCCACATCGCCCAGGCCGAGGGCTGCGGCCCGATCGCCACCGCGGTGCTCGACGGCAGCGGCGAGATCGAGCCGCAGACGCCGCACACCGCCGCCCACTCGCTGGCGATCGGCGCTCCGGGCGACGGGCCGCTGGTCGTCGACGCGGTGACGTCGCGCGGCGGCTCGGCGGCGACCGCGACCGACCCCGAGATCTTCGCGGCGCTCGACCTGCTCGGCGCCACCGAGGGGATCCTCACCGAGCCGGCCGGCGGCACGACGATCGCCGCGACGATGAAGCTCGCCAACGAAGGCAAGCTCGGCCCCGACGACACCGTCGTCGCGATCATCAGCGGCAACGGCTACAAGACGCTCGACGAGCACCCCGACAAGCCCTGGCCCGAGATGGTCGCCTGCGACGTCGAGTCGATGGAGGCGACCCTGGCGGATTTCCGCCGCACGGACGCCGGCGCGGCTCTGCCGAGTTAGTGACCTGAGTCGTTTCACTGGCAGGTTGCGAACCCGCGGAAGCGCCGCTCATGAGCGGGGTGAGACCTGGTCCGCCTCAGGCAGCGCGATCCGCGCATCCGACTTTGACCCCACCAGAGCGGGGTCAAAGTCGGATGCGCGGATTGCTGCCTTGACCCGAGCCTCGTTTCTGGGCGCGAATCGATGACTCAAGTCACTAGGAGAGGACCTGCACGACGACGGTCCGCTCCCGCGGCCGATCGTCGAAGTCGAGCAGCACGATCTGCTGCCAGGTCCCCAGCGCCAGCTGGCCACCGATCACCGGCACCGCCTGCGAAGGCCCGACGACCGTCGCCCGCTGGTGGGCATGCGAGTTGGTGTCCGCGTTGAGCCGGTTGTGCTCATAGTCGCCCGCCGCGGGAATCAGCCGCTCGAGCATTTCCTGCAGGTCCCGGACCCCGCCCGGCTCGAACTCCATCGTCGAGATAGCCGCCGTCGAGCCGCGCACGAAAGCCACCGCCTGCCCCTCCTCGACACCGGCCGCGGCGACGCACCGCGCCACCTCGCCGGTGATGTCGACCAAGTCCCCATCGCCCCGCGTGGAGAGCCGCAGCTCCTGGGTCCAGACCGCCACGACTGGCACGCTAGCGGACACGGGTTGTCAGCGCCGGTCGTCGGACGCGATTTGTTGTCTGCTAAACGTACGACCTTCTTATCGTGGACTTGCCGATGCCGACCCTGACAACACGAGCTGGCGCATCCGAGGCGCTTGGTTCTCAGGGGGCAGCTCTCAATGGGCTTGCGTCGAATCTGCAGGCGATTCAAAAACGGCTAGTCCCACGGTTGCGGGAATCGGCTGCTCACCGGTTTTCATCATGCGAATGCTCGCTTGTATCTGCTCCTCGCGCATGAACTTGAAGACTCCGTCGACCTTGCGGATCATGTTGTCCCAGCCACGCTGATCTAGGAGAGTCGCCGTCCAGGTGAAATGCCGATCATCTCGTGCATCGATGGTGCCGGTCACAAGCGCCTCGCGCACCTGATCGACGTACGTTTCAGCCGCCTCGGCAGTAACGGTCCGCTTCATTGACATTGGAAGATCCGACCAGCTCGCCGTGTCGAACATCGCGGGCTGCGTTGCGCGATAGAAACGCTCGGTCGCACCCCGCCGTCGCCCTCCGGACTTCTTGCCTACCTCTTCGAGCCAGTCGTAGTCCCGCAGCACCTTGAAGTTATGGGCAACGCGGCCGAATTCTTCGCCGCCACAGAACTTCCTGTCGAACTGCTTGACGCTCATTGGCCGCTTGTTCAGCTCAACCAGGATTCTGATCCGCATCTCGTCCCCCAGCGCCTTAGCCATGCGTCTGATGTGAGACGCCTGCGTCCTAGTGCTTCCTCCTGAGCTGACCACGCGAAATCCCTCTCTGTTGTCGGGTTTATCTGATCGCTGCCTGACCAAAGCCTACGTCAAACCGCGCAGCAAATGGCGAAATACATGATGATTAGCAAATGATCTAATTTTCTTGAGCATTCTCAATCACCGATGGGAGGAGGTGATCCGATGAAGCTCATGGCGAGTGACGCCGTTTTCCCGGCGGCGTCTATTACCAAGGCCAACTAAGGCCTCGGCCACGTCGGAGCCGGCTCATAGAGCCTCTTAGGGGTCGGGGTCGGCTCCGGCACTTTGGACGCTCGGCCGGCATGAACGTCTTTGCTTGATGAAATCGGCGTGAAGACTCCTAAAAGTCTCTCTACACTGCCGCCGCTGTTTCTGAATAGCCCTAGTTAGTCAGGGCGATCGAGAATGGAGGAGGAATGCCGCGCTCACGCGGACGACCAAAGCAAGGTGGAGAAGGAGTTAAACGGGACGCCGGGCTTGGCGAGCCTTGTGGGCCTGGCGATCTGATTCGGGCGCTGAACCATGAGCTCAGGCGGCAAATCCTGCGCTATCTGCATTCGTCGAGGGGTCCTCTGAGTCCCAGGCAGATCGAGCGAAGGCTGGACCTGAAAGAGGTTCGCCCAAGCATCCTGAGCAGCGTCAGCTATCACGTCGGCGTACTGCGAGACCTCGAGGTAATCAGCCTGGTCACGACAGAGCCGCGACGCGGTGCAGTGGAGCACTTCTACGAGTCTGCCGCTTCACGCAGTGCATGGGTTCGCGAGTCCCTGAAGAGGACGCAGAAGTGCGATGAAGGGCTGATATGGGCTCCTGCCGAGAGATAAGCACCAGGAAGCCGGCCGGGAAAAGACGAAATGGAACGGCTGGCTGAGCTATGTCGGTCGAGGACGGGGACCGACTTATCCAGCAGGGCCTGCTCGTGACGATTCTTGGGTTGCACCCCGAACATCTAACGGCCGACGAGCTGGTTCTGAAGATGGCTACGGGTCCAGACCCGGGGGAGCGCGAGGCGATCAAACAGGCGATCCGCGACCTCAGCAGGTCGGGCCTGCTTCGGAGTCCCGACGGCGTCGTGGAACCGACGCATGCCGCTGTTCGCACCGATGAGGTCCTTGGATGGCATCCCGGCGGCGCTTGAATTCATCAGCCTGCCCCGGGCTGCTCCGCGGCCATTCGCGCCAGCTCGGCGATGTCCATCTCCAATCCCGTGGCAAGGTTGGCGACGACATTCCAGCCTGGATTCCGCTTGCCATTCTCGATGACGGAGATCGATGTCCAGTGGACGCGGGACTTTGCAGCGAGGTCTTCGAGGCTGAGCCCTCTCGCATTGCGAGCTTGCCGAATCGCGGCGCCAAGTTGGGCAGATGTCGGCTGCGGCACGGAGACTCGAAAGCCTCTCTCGGCCGCGCCGTTTGCACCATAGCGGATGCGCTAGGGTCTTCTAGATCGATGAACGGTCTGGCTGGGGCTGGGAGGAAGAGCGCGAGGATCGAGGTGGCTCTGGGGGTGGCTGCTCTCGATCCGACCGCGCTGCCAGCGGTCTTTGGCAAAGACGTGTCCCGGCCACCCGACCTCCCATGGGTGGCCGGGGCTCCATCGACCCCCGCCGGGCCATGACCTCGCTGCTGGTGGAGCTAGTGAGGCACGACGGCAGTCTCGCGGTGTTGGCCTGCCTGGCCGGGGGCAAGGCTTTGCCTCTCCCTCGGCTGAGTGCTGAAACCGGGTTGTCGATGAATGCAGTTCGCCATCACCTCAAGCTGCTCACAGCGTTTGGCCTCATCGAGCGGGACGCCGGGCGTGGCTGACAAGCGAGACCTCCGCCTGCTGAGGGTCTCGGTCGCGCAGCAGTTCGGCGCGAACCTGCGCGCGGCTCGCACGCGAGCCGGACTGACTCAGGGCGCGCTTGCGCTGCGTGCCGGAACCCATCATGCGGTGATCGGCCAGCTCGAGGCGGCGAGACGCGGACCCCGCCTCGAGACCGTGGCCAAGCTCGCCTCGGCATTGAACCTCCCGGTGGAGGAGCTGGTCGCCGGAATCTCCGTGCCGCTCAGGTAGCCGAGACCCCCTGAGGCGCTGGCAGGCATCCTCAGTGCCTCCCTCACGGGCTTGTAGACTTTCATTCCCGGGCTGTTGTAGCGCGACAAGGAGAGGATGAGTTGGATGGCGCTGCAGTGGCGCTCATGGAGGTCATGTAGCCAAGGGCCACGCTACGTCACTCCGATTGTGTTCGCAGTGCTGATGCTCGTTGCGGTATCTGTCGCTCCGGCTAGCGCGGCTCCACCTACAACTCCTGAAGTCACAGGTGTATCGCCCAACTACGGTCCCGCAGTCGGAGGAACTGCCTTGACGATCGATGGCGTGAACTTCGCAGGTTCTACGGCAGTGGAGTTCGTTTCGGACTTTGGCCGGGAAGTAGACGCCGAAAGCTTCAGTGTCAACTCCGACGCCGAAATTTCCGCCGTCTCCCCGGCAGGCATTGGAATCGTAGATGTCACGGTCACCGGACCGGGAGGCACCAGTGCCGTAAATCCCCAAGACAGGTTTGGCTATGGCCAACTCATCGATCAGATGACACCGCAGCATGGGCCTGCAGCCGGCGGCACCGAAGTGACGCTTTCTGGCTTTGGCCTCGAACAGGCCTCCGCTGTCGACTTCGGGTCGAGTTCGGCCACCAGCTTTACCGTTAACGAAGATGGCTCGATCACTGCCACTTCTCCTCCTGCAACGCCTGGCTCGACGGTCGTTGAAGTGATTGTCACGACGCCCGAAGGCCCTAGTGCCACCTATACCATTCCCGATACCGAACCTGCGAACTACTTTTCCTATGGGCCAACGGTGACCAGGGTGACGCCTCATGAAGACTCGGTGCTCGGCGGAGCGTCCGTGACGATCGTCGGCACCGGATTCAAGTCACCTGTCTACCGATGCCTCTGTGGTCCGTTTGTATACGCGGTCTATTTTGGTTCCGCCAAGCTTGACTGTGGGTTGCCGCCAGGCGCCGAGGTTCCTTGTACCCCGGTGGACTTCAAGGTGGTGTCCGATAGCGAAATCACCGCGGTCGCCCCACCAGGGACCGGCACGGTAGACGTTCAGGTGGAAACGGCAGGCGGCATCAGTCCCGTGAGCCCTGCGGACCGCTTCAACTACTACCAATTCACATGCGCTTTTTCAATGAGCTCGAATGGTTGTTCTGGCGGGCGCGGGAACCTACCTTCGAGTTGCCGCGAGAGCCAAAGCGCGGCAATAAGACAATGCTCTAAGGCATGCTTTGCCAGAGCCCGCGTGGCGTTCCGCACGGCCCGCAAGTCTGCAAAGCATTTGCATGGTCGGGCTCGTGCCAGGGCGATGAAGCGTGCCGTCAGGCTCAAGCGCAGAGCATTCTCAGAATGCAGATCTCGGTCTGCGGCCTGACAGCAAGCGATCGAAGTCGATGGAAGCAAGGCGGGCTGACCATCGCCACCAATCTCGTCGCGGCTTGGGAGCAATGCAACCGCTCGAAGGGCGGCAGAACTCCGGCCGAATGGGAGATCGCAAAACGCCGTTGAGCGGCCCAGACCGCAGCGCTGCAGTTCTTGCCGGTCAAATGAGTCGAGCGGTTCTTCAAGGAGTTCGGGCATCTGATACTTCAAGCTGAATCTTTGCCCTCGGCCATTTCGCGTTTACCCGTTGATGCTCTCCTGGGTGGGTCATTTGCCATCGGAACGAGCCTTGCCGAAACACCGAGCGCCTACGACAGTTCCGACATTTGCTCGGCCCGTTCGTTCGCCTCGTCCCAGTCGATCTCCAAGTTGTTGCCGAGCCGGATCGGTAGAAGGGTCAGCTCGGTCGTCCGGTGCGGACTGCCGGTGGCCTTCTCAAAGGCGTAGCTGCAAGCCTTATGGACTAGGTAGAGGTCACTGGTACTGCCGGGAGCCATCTGCCCACCCTGCCACTCGTAGTTGCCATCCTCGGCAGTCTCGATGCGCTTGCCGCAGTGGTCGCAAAACACTTGCGGCGCGTGCTGCCCCTTGTCATTAACGACGATCTTGATCATGGGTCGTCCCTTCGGTCGCCTACGGCATCTTCGCTGATGCACGGCCAACCTGAGGGGTTTGGAGTGCCCCCGCTTCTCCGGACACGCTGATCTACCCCCGTCTTGACGGAGTCCGGTTTCTAGAGTCCTTCGGCCCAAGGAGGATTCAGATGCCCCACAGGTACCCAGCAGCGCTTCGCCACCAGGTGATCGAGCTAGCTCGATCAGGCACGAAAGTCGCCCAGCTCGCCGAGACCTTCGGCATGAGCGACGCCACCATCTACAACTGGCTCAAGCAGGAGAGGATCGACCGTGGTGAGGTCCCCGGGCTGAGCACCGAGGAGGCCCTCGACCTCGCCGCGGCCAAGCGCAGAATCAAGCAGCTTGAAACCGAGCTGGCGGTCTCGCGCAAGGTCAACGAGGTCTTCCTCGAGGGGAACCTCCCCCCAAAAGGCTCTTCCCGGTGATCGACTCTCTGATCGGGCAGGGGATCAATGTGCGCCACGCCTGTCGGGTGCTCGGTGTCTCGGAGTCGGGCTACTACGACTGGAAGGAGCTAAAAAAGCTTCGCGAGCAGCTAGGCAAGCGCACGCCGAAGTCGTAGAGAGCCAGCTTTGGTTCTAAGCCAAGACGACGCCGAAACGATCATCGAAGCCGTCTCGATCCTCGACTGCGACTGCCTGGGAGAAGCGACTCGCGGCGATGGTGAAGTGGTCGAGGAAGCCGACGTTGCCGAGCAGGACTAGGCCGAAGCTGTGCCAGCCATCTACGAATCCCACCGGGGCTTCCCACTCGCACCGAGCGCTGGAATCGTCGTGGTGGTGTAGGCGCAGGGAGACGGTCTTGTAGCGGGCGACGACGGTACGCCCGCCGACGGCGTGCAATTCCTCACCCTCGTTGTCGGACAGGTCAAGGCCAAGCTCGTCCGCCAGTAGGTCGCTCGCGAGGATCGCGTCTGCTCCGGTGTCGATCAGTCCCTCTAGCTCGGGCGTCGATGCATCGTCCGTGGCAAGCGAGACGGGCACGAAGGGCCGAAATACCGGCTGCCCCAAGCGCGTCTGCTGGGGGTCCTCCCGATAGGGATAGAGCCAGGGGGTCTTCGGCTCAGCCAAGGCCGACGTAGATCGGCTCGTCTGCGTGGGGAACCCGCCCGCCGACGACGACGTGATCCAGCTTGCGGGCTTTCTCCAGCACGACTTTCAGGTCCTCGTCGGCGATTACGACCTGGCCCGTGCGGGTGTCGGTCGCCACGTACTTGCCCTCGTAGCCCTTGAAGTCGGTGCGGATCGGTTTCACGCAACCGATGATACCCATCGCCTCCACGGGCATTTCAGCGCTAGACCCTTGCCACTTTCCTTGCCACCCCTGCCAATTTGGAGCCATGTGGAAGGCCAAATCGACTGCATTCCGCGCTGCGATGCGATGCCGGAGGAGGGACTCGAACCCCCGACACGCGGATTATGATTCCGCTGCTCTGACCAGCTGAGCTACTCCGGCCGGGGAGGGGGATGCTACCGAGGGGTCGCCTGGTCGGGGGTGCGTGAGGGGCGATTCGTGCAATCGCCCGGACCGGTGAATAGCCTGTTACGGATGTCGGAGGCGCTGGACAGGGCAGTGAGCACCGTGATCCGGGAATGCCTGTGCCTCGAGCCGTCCGAGGAGGTGCTGGTGATCTGCAACCCGATCACCGAAGAGCTGGGGGCGCTCTTTCGGATCAATGCCCAGGGCGAGGGCGGAGACGCGACCCTGGCGGTGATCTCCGAGCGCGAGTCTCACGCGGCTGAGCCGCCGGCGGCGGTCGCGGCGGCGATGATGGCCGCCGACATCGTCATCGCGCCGACGATCCAGTCGATCTCCCACACCGAAGCCCGCAAAGCTGCCACCGAGGCCGGTGCCAGGACCGCCTCGATGCCGGGTGCCACGTCCGAAATGCTGGCCCGGGTGATGGGTGCCGACATGCGGCTGCTGCGCAAGCGCGGCGCCGAATTGGCCCGCGTGCTCGGCGCCGGGGCGGAGGCGCGCATCACCTGCCCGCGCGGCAGCGATCTGCGGATGGGATTGCAGGACCGCACGGCGATCGTCGATGCCGGAATGCTGAACAAGCGCGGTGCCTTCGGCAATATCCCCTGTGGCGAGGCTTTTGTCGCGCCGGTCGAGGGGACCGGCGAAGGCAGCCTCGTCGTCGACGGCTCGATCGCGGCGATCGGCAAGCTGTCGAGCCCAGTGCACCTCGAGTTACAGAAGGGGCATCTGACGAGCGCGAATGGGCCGGAGGGAGAGCGGTTCATGGAAATGCTCACCGACGCGGGTCCGCAGGGCACGAACCTGGCCGAGCTGGGGATCGGCACCAACGAAGAGGCGATCCTCACCGGCAACATCCTTGAGGACGAGAAGATCCTCGGCTCGATCCACGTCGCCTTCGGCGCCTCGGCGGCGATCGGCGGCACCGTGCAGGTTCCGGTCCACCTCGACTGCGTGGTGCTCGAGCCGACCGTCGAAATCGACGGCGAGACCGTCCTGCAGGCCAACAAGCTGGCCGTTTGAGCGTTGGCCGAGCCGCTGCTTGCCGTCCCCAACGTCTCGGAGGGCCGTGACCCGGGCCGCATCGCCGCGATCGAGGAGGCCTTTGCCGGCGGGGTCGCGCTGCTCGACCGGCACTCCGACGCCGACCACAACCGCACCGTCTTCACCCTCGCCGGCGAACCGCCCGCGCTGCGCGCGGCGCTGGCGCGCGGCGCAGCGGCGGCCGTCGACGCGATCGACATGGGCGCCCACGAGGGCGTCCACCCGACGATCGGGGCGCTCGACGTCTGTCCCGTCGTCTGGCGCTCGCCGGAGCAGCGCGGCGACGCAGGCGAGCTCGCGCTGGAGGTCGCGCGGGATATCGGTGCGCTTGGGGTGCCCGTCTTCCTTTACGCCGAGCTGGCCTCGGGTCCCGAGCACACCGAGCGAGCCTACTTCCGCAACGGCGGGCTGACGGAGCTGTGGCTGCGGATGGAGTCCGGCGAGCTGCGCGCCGACGCGGGCCCGGCGCTGCCGCACCGCACCGCCGGAGCGACGCTGGTCACCGCCCGCCCGCCCCTCGGCGCCTTTAATCTCGAGCTGGAGGGGGGTGATCTGGAGGTGGCGCGGGCCGTCGCGGCCGGTCTGCGCGAGTCGGGCGGCGGCCTGTCCGGCGTGCGGGCGATTGGCTTGCCGCTGGCGAGCGGGCGGGTGCAGGTCTCGACCAACGTCCACGACCCGCTCGCGACGCCGCTCGCCGCGGTCGTCGAGCGGGCGCGCGCGTTGGCCGCGCCGCTGGGCACCCGGCCGGTCGAGGCAGAGCTGATCGGCCTGGTCCCGGCCGCAGCGCTGGCGGGCTACCCGGAGGACGTGCCGATCCGGGACTTCGACCCCGAGCGGCAGACGATCGAGCGGCGCCTGGCGACGCTCGGATGACAGCGGCGTCGTTGTACTAGATTCAGCCAGTGGCCCAGACGAAGAAGAAGCGTCGGCGCAAGCACCGCGGCACCCAGGGCGGTCGCGTCGACCCCAACCGGCGGCCAAGCCGCCCGCGCAGTCGCGAGGAGGCCAAGGCCCGCGCCCGCGCCGGTCGCCGCAGCGTGCCGCGCGGCGACACCCCGCCCACCTGGCGCGGCTCGGTCGGCCGCGGCCTCATCGCGGCTCTGATCTTCACGGTCCTCCTGCTGGTGCTCTTCAAACGGCCCCTCACTACCAGCCTCGCCCTCGGCGCCTTCATGCTCGTCTTCTACATCCCCGCCGGCTACTGGATCGACACGATGATGTGGCGACGGCGCGAGCGGGCGCGGATCCGCACCCGGGAGGAGAAGTGAGCCTCGACGTCGAGATGCTCACCGTCGGGCCGATTGCCGAGAACTGCTTCGTGTTCAGGCGGGCCGGCTCGGACCGCTGTCTAGTAGTCGATCCCGGCGAGGAGCCGGAGCGGATTCTCGCCGCGGCAGAGGCGGCGGGCGCCGAGATCGAGGCGATCCTGCTCACCCATTGCCACTTCGATCACATCGGCGCCGTTGCACCGGTGGCGAAGGCGAGTGGCGCTCCCGTTTACTGCCCGCAGCTGGAGACGCCGCTGCTCGCTGACATCATGGCCTTCGTACCGATGCCTGGCATCGGCCCCTACGAGAGCTACGAGGCCGACGAGACCGTCAGCGGTGGCGAGACGTTGGAGCTGGCCGGGCTGACGATCGACGTGATCTCCACGCCGGGGCACAGCCCCGGCCACGTCACCTACTCGGTGCGCGGCGAGGACGCGATCTTCTCCGGCGACGTCCTCTTCCAGGGCTCAGTCGGCCGTGTCGATCTGCCGGGTGGCGACGGCCCGACCTTGCTGCGCTCGATCCGTACGCTGCTCGACTCCCACTCGCCGCAGACCAACGTCTACCCCGGCCACATGGGCGTGACGACGATCGGCGCTGAGCGGGCGACCAATCCGTTCCTCGCTGAGCTGGCGCGCTAGCTGCGCTCCCACGCCGGTAAGGTCGCGCGACGATGGCGAGCAAGTACCAGGCTCCGCGGGGGACGTTCGACGTGCTGCCCGAGGACGCGCGCGGGCGGGCACGGATCGAGCACACCGCCGCAGCGATCTTCGCCCGCGCCGGCTACGAGCGGATCGCGACGCCGGCTTTCGAGGACACCGAGCTGTTCGAGCGCGGTGTCGGCCGCTCGACCGACATCGTCCGCAAGGAGATGTTCACCTTCGAGGACAAAGGCGGCCGCAGCATCACCCTGCGCCCGGAGGGCACCGCGCCGATCTGCCGCGCCTACCTCGAGCACGGCATGCACAAGCTCGCGCAGCCGGTCAAGCTCAGCTACTCGGGCCCGTTCTTCCGCCACGAGCGCCCGCAGGCCGGGCGCTACCGCCAGTTCCACCAGATCGGTGCAGAGGCGATCGGCAGCGATTCGCCGCTGGCAGACGCCGAGCTGATCGCGCTGCTCGCCGACCTGCTCGCCGAGCTCGGGGTGCCGGGGGTGGAGCTGCGACTCGGCACCCTCGGCTCGCTGGATTCGCGCCGCGCTTACCTGGAGGAGCTGAAGGCTCACCTGCACGCTCACGAGGGCGATCTCTCCAAGGACGTGCGCGAGCGGATCGATCTCAACCCCCTTCGTGCCTTCGATTCCGACGATGAGGGGACCAGGGCGGTGATGGCGAGCGCGCCGACGATCGTCGCGCGGCTCGACGGCGAGGATGCCGAGCATTTCGCCGAGGTCCGTGCGCTGCTCGACGCCGCCGGCATCGCCTACGTGATCGACCCGACGCTGGTGCGCGGGCTCGACTACTACACGCGGACGATCTTCTCCTTCGTATGCGACCGGCTGGGAGCACAGTCGGAGATCGGCGGTGGCGGTCGCTACGACGGGCTGATCGAGCAGCTCGGCGGGCCGTCGACGCCGGCGGTCGGCTGGGCGGCCGGGATCGAGCGGATCCTGCTGGCGCTCGACGAGGCCGTGCAGGCGCCGGGCCGCGACGCCTTCATCGCCGCCGACGGCGACGAGCAGCGCCAGCGTGCGATGACCCTTGCCGGCGAGTTGCGTCACGCCGGCATCTCGGCCGAGGTCGACCTGGCCGGCCGCGGCCTCAAGGGCCAACTCAAGCATGCCGACCGGATCGGCGCCCGCCGCGTCGTGATCCTCGAGGCCGACGGTAGGGCGCAGCTGCGCGACATGGCGAGCGGCGAGCAGCGACCGGTCGAGCCAGGTCGCCTGCTCGACGAGATCGGCGCGGCGACGTGAGCGACTCGCCTGCGCTGCGGCCGAACGGCTATCGCGATACCTGGTGCGGCGAGGTCCTCGGCGAGCGCGTCGACTCCGAGGCGCGCGTCGCCGGGTGGGTCCACCGCCGCCGCGACCACGGCGGCCTGATCTTCATCGACCTGCGCGATCGCACCGGCATCGTCCAGCTGGTCTTCAACCCGGATACCTCCGGCGAGTCGTTCGAGCTTGCCCACAGGCTGCGCGCCGAGGACGTGCTCAGTGCCGCCGGCAGCGTCGTGCGCCGCTCGCCCGAGACCGTCAACCCGGAGCTGCCGACCGGCGAGTTCGAGCTGCGCGTCGGCGAAGCCAAGCTGCTGGCCGACGCCGAGACGCCGCCCTTCCAGATCGAGGGCTTCTCCGGCGAGGTGGGGGAGGACGCCCGCCTGCGGCACCGCTACCTCGACCTTCGGCGCGAGCCGATGCGCGATGCCCTCGTGCTGCGCCACCGGGTGACCGCGGCAATGCGCGAGTTCCTCGACGGCGAGGGCTTCCTCGACGTCGAGACGCCGGTGCTGACCCGCTCGACCCCCGAGGGCGCCCGCGACTTCCTCGTCCCCAGCCGCCTGCAGCGCGGTGCGTTCTACGCCCTGCCGCAGTCCCCGCAGCTCTTCAAGCAGCTGCTGATGGTCGCCGGCTTCGAGCGCTACTACCAGATCGCCCGCTGCTTCCGCGACGAGGACCTGCGGGCCGATCGCCAGCCCGACTTCACCCAGCTCGACATCGAGATGTCCTTCGTTGACGTCGACGATGTGCTCGAGTTGAACGAGCGCCTGTTGGCCCACGTCTTCGAGCGCGTCGGCGGTCCGGCGGTGGCCCCGCCGATCGAGCGGCTCGGTTACGACGAGGCGATGCGGCGCTTCGGCACCGACCGGCCGGACATGCGCTTCGACCTCGAGCTGGTCGATCTCGAGGAGTCGCTGGCGCGGACCGAGTTCAAGGTGTTCCGCTCGGTGATCGATTCGGGGGGCGCCGTGCGGGGCATCAACGCCGGTCGCCGCGAGCTGCCGCGCTCGGAGCTGGACGGCCTGATCTCACGCGCCCAGGAGCTCGGCGCCAAAGGGCTCGTCTGGGCCTTCCGCGAGGGCGACGGGTGGCGCTCGCCGACCGCGAAGTTCCTCAGCGAGGAAGAGCTGCGTGGCCTCAACGAGCGGCTCGCCGCCGAGGAGGGCGACCTGCTGCTGCTGGTCGCCGACGAGCGGCGCGTCGCTGACGCGGTCCTCGGCCAGCTGCGCGTCGATCTCGCCGAGCGCTTCGACCTGATCCCCGACGGCGAAGACCGCCTGGTTTGGATCGTCGACTGGCCACTGATGGAGTGGAACCCGGGCGAAGGGCGCTGGGATCCGTTGCACCATCCCTTCACGGCCCCCGTGGGGGAATTCGATCCAAACAGTCCGGGCGAGGCGCGGGCGCTTGCCTACGACCTAGTTTGGAACGGCCAGGAGATGGGAGGCGGGTCGATCCGTATCCACCGTGCCGACGTTCAGCAGCAGGTCTTCGCGGCGCTCGGAATCGACGCCGCCGAGGCCGAGGCGCGCTTTGGCTTCCTGCTCGAGGCGCTGCGCTACGGGGCACCGCCACACGGTGGCATCGCCTACGGCCTCGACCGCATCGTCCAGCGCCTGTCCGGTGCTGGCTCGATTCGCGACGTGATCGCTTTCCCGAAGACCGCATCGGGTGCTGATGCACTGACTGGGGCACCCGCGTCGGTCGATGAGATCCAGCTCAAAGAGCTCGGTATCGCCTTGCACAAACGCGGCCTCGCGGGCCACTGAGCGAGACTGGCGCGTGGCTCGGGATATCCCGATGAGTCGCCGACGGCCTCGTTCGCGGCGGTCAAAATGTAGGCGATGAGCCTGATTGATCGCCTGCGACGCGCCTTCGCGCCCGGTCCCGGCGCCACGCCGGTCCACGTCGACGACCCGGCCTTCGACTCCTGGGAGGTCGTGCGCGACTTCGGCGATGTGCGAACCGCAAAGGCCTGGCACCAAGCGCTTGAAGAGGCCGGGATCGAGGCGGTCCTAACCGCCGACTGGCCGACCGATCGCTTCGGCCGCGGCGACATAGCCCTGCGGGTCCGCGGCGAGGACTGGAGCGAGGCCGAGTTCCTGCTTTCGAATCTCGACTAAGCGTCCGGCATGCGGGTTTCCACGGTATCCGCCAGCGCCGCTGCGGTGCTACGGTTCGCATGAGGCTCGAGCCCGTGCGCGAGCCGTCCCAACGTTTGACCCAACACAAACGGCTTGGGGGCCGATCTCTCTCGGTCTTGTGGGATCGCGAGGAGGCGCCCGCCCTTCACTTCAAGGGATCAAAGCCAGGGGCGGCAACGGCGGACTGGAGCCTCGTTTCTCGTGCAAGGCCGCTGAGTTAATTCACTTTCAGCGCGCCACCCGTGCGCCACGGTCGTCCACGATCTCGGGACCGTGCCCGATCCAGCCCTCTGCCGTCGGATGCGTGCTCCGTTTGGTGGTCAATCGACACTCAACGGAGCACGCGTGCTGTGAGGCGGGGGGTGCAGGTCGATCGGTTGATTGCCGACCTGGCGCAGGGGCAGCATGGGGTGGTTGCTTTGCGGCAGTTGCGGGGGTTGGGGGTTAGCGACGATCGGATCAAGGGTCGGGTCCGGCGTGGGCAGCTGCACGGGTTGCACCGCGGCGTGTACGCGGTTGGCTTACATCATGCCGGCAAGGAGGCTCGGTGGATGGCGGCGGTCCTGGCTTGCGGGCCGGGCGCGACGCTCAGCCACCGGTCGGCCGCCAGGTTGTGGGGTCTACACCGTGCCTCGAACGGGTCAATCGAGGTGACGCGAGCGCGAGGTTGGCGCGGGCCCGCGGCGGCGAAGGTCCACCGTGCCACGCTGCGAGCCGACGAGCGGACGGTCGTGAACGGCATTCCGGTCACCACGGTCCCCCGGACGATCTTCGACCTGGCTGCGGTCGTGTCGAGACAGCAGCTCGAGCGGTCTCTCAACGAGGCCGAGATTCGAGGACTGACCGACGCGCTCTCGATCCCCAACCTGCTCGACCGATATCCGCGACGTCCGGGCTCGGCTGCCCTGCGAGCCCTGCTCGACGACGGGGCGGCCTCGCGCGGCGCGCCCTACAACGACTTCGAGGAGCGGTTCGTCGCATTCCTCGACAGGCACTCGTTCCCGCGCCCCCGCCTCAATGCCGATGTCGCCGCCGGCGGTCGCTTCTTCTCCGCCGACTGTCTCTGGCACGACCGGCGATTGATCGTCGAGCTCGATGGGCGGGCGGTGCACGGAACCGAGCAGGCGTTCGAGAAGGATCGGGAACGGGATCGCATCCTGCTCACCGCGGGTTGGCGCGTCCTGCGGGTCACCTGGCGGCAGTTGCACGACGACGAGGTCCGGGTCGCCGCGGATCTGCGCCTACTCTTTGAGCATGAACGGTGAGCTTTTCGAGCACTTTCTCCGCGATCGGTCGCACCTCGCTCCGCCACCCACCCACGCCTTTACCGGCGCCGCGGGGGGAGCGGCGTGTGGGGACCTTGCGCGCGTCTCTGTAGCAATCGAGGACGGGCGGATCGCCTCGGTGACCGTCGACGCCGAGGGGTGCGGGGCGACGCGGGCGGCTACGGCGGCGGTGGCGGAGATGGTCGACGGAGTGAAGATCGTCGACGCGGCACGGATCGGGACCGACGAGGTGGATGAGGCGATCGGGAGCTTGACGCCAGCGAAGCGACACGCGGCCCAGCTCGCCGCTGACGCCCTGCACCGGGCGCTGGCGAGCGTCGCGGCGTCATCGGAGCGGCTCGGCTTGGCGCATCCGGGGCGGGTGCTGGTGGCGATGTCGGGCGGCGTCGACAGCGCCGTCGCGGCGCTGCTCGAACGGGAGCGCGGGGCGGAGGTACTGGGCGTGACGCTGAAGCTCTGGGCGGACCCCGAGACCGACGGGGCCAAGGCCTGCTGCTCGCCGGAGGCCGTGCTCGGGGCTCGCGCCGTCGCCCACTCGCTCGGCATCCCGCACCTGACGTTGGACCTCGAGGAGGAGTTTCGCAAGCGGGTGGTCGGCGCCTTCCTCTCGGGCTACGGTGCCGGCACGACCCCCAATCCCTGCATCGTCTGCAACGGCGAGGTGCGGATCGCGGCGATGATCGACCTCGCCGAGCGGCTCGGCGCCGAGTACCTGGTGACCGGGCACTATGCCCGCATCGTCGAGGACGACTCCGGGCCGCTGCTGGCCGCCGCTGCCGACCGGAACAAGGACCAGAGCTACATGCTGGCGGCGCTGCCGCCCGAGCTGCTCGACAGGGTCCGTTTCCCGCTAACCGAGCTGAGCAAGCCGGAGGTGCGGGAGATCGCCAAGCGCCACCGGATCTCGGTTGCACACAAGCCGGAGAGTCAGGACCTCTGCTTCCTTGCCGGCCAAGGCAAGGCGCGCTTCCTGCGGCGCCACGGCGGTCTGCGCGAGCGCGAGGGCGCGGTGCTCGACCGCGCCGGCCAGGCGATCGGGCGCCACCGCGGACACCACAACTTCACCGTCGGCCAACGGCGCGGCATCGGCGTGTCGGCCGACGAGCCGCTCTACGTGCTCGCCACCGACGCCGAGGCGAACACGGTTACCGTCGGCACTCGTACCGAGGTGGAGGCTCACAGCGTGCGGATCCGCAACGCGGTCCTGCACCGCGACGGCGCCAGCGTCGATGCGGTGAGGCTGCGCTATCGCTCCCGTCCGGTCCCCGCCGCGCGGATTGCGGCGGGGTCCGGACGACACGACCAGCTGGACGTCCAGCTGGCGGAGGCCTTCGCCGGCGTGGCCCCCGGTCAGACCGCCGTGCTGATGGCCGGCGAGACGATCGTCGGCCACGGCACGATCACCGGCTGATCAAGCAGCGGCTTCTTTTTCTTTTTCGTCTTTCCGCAGTTGCGCCACGGCTTTCACGCAACGGCTGAAGGCGGTCCCTTTCTCGCCTTTGACGTGTTTCTTGCTCTCGTTCTGGCAGGCCTGGCGAGGGGTCAGGTCCTCGTTTGCCGCCGCCCGAGCCATCTCTTGCACGCAGCGGCTGAACTCCGTTCCCCGCTCGCCTTTGACGTGTTTCTTGCTTTTCCCCTGGCAGTAGCGACCGTACGCCTTCGCCTGTTCGGGCAGGCCGGCTTTCGGTCCGGGCGTTGGCTCGCCGGGGGCATAGACGGGACCCTGGCCACTGCCCGGGCCTTTCGGCACGCCTTCCGGTTTGCCCGCGCCTTCCGGTGGGCCGGTCGGGTGTTTCGCGACCGAGACACCAGCCGCTTCCCGTTCTTTGCGTCGTTCGTCGCGACGCAGGTGCGCAACCGCCGTCACGCAGCGGCTGAACTCGGTGCCCTTCTCGCCTTTGACGTGGTCCTTGCTGAGGCCCTTGCAGACCTGGCCGGGCGCCATGTGTTTGTGATCGCCGGCGCGGTTCATCCTTTTCACGCAACGGCTGAAGGCGGTCCCTTTCTCGCCTTTGACGTGTTTCTTGCTCTCGCCTTTGCAGTAGACGCCGAACGCCTTCGCGTGCGGCGGCGGCGTCGGCGTGTATTCGGGTTTCCCTGGGTGGTATTTCGGCGCAGCAAGCGCCATGGCCGGAACGACCCCCACCGCGAGGGCAGCGGCGACGAGCGCAAACTTGATCGTCTTCATCGAGCCTTCTCCTTCGCTGTCGATCCACCGCGGGGGCTGCCCACGGCTAGTTTCAGCGCTGGAACGGCGTGTGAGCTCCCCCGTCAGGGCCATGTTCGGCACCTATGGACGGATCGGCAGGAGGGGAGGGAACCACTCCCTCGGTGATTGAACCCCCCGCTGGCGGAGAGGCCGGTTTCTGTGCGGAAGGGGGCGACGCTGGGGCCTTGTCGGCCGCGGGGTTGCCCTTGCCCTTGGGATGAGGCCGCCCGGCCCCCTGCCTGTGGCCGGGCGGAGAGGCGTTGGCTTGCGGAGCTTTGTGCGCGCTCGCCGTCTGCTGGCCGTGGGCTGAGGCTGCCGGAAGCGTGTCCGGCTTGCCGGACCCCTTGCCTTTTGCCTTGCCGTGGCCGTGCCCCTGGCTCGGAGCGCTGCCGCTCTGCCCGGGAGGGGTATCCGGGGCGCTCCCCGGGGAATCCGGGGACGAGGAAAGCGGCGCTGCCGGCGCGCCGCGCGCCCCTTGCGGCGACTGCTCGCCGGAGGCCTGCGGGTTTGACTGCCCCGCCGCGCGGCCGGCGGAGTCGCCGGGCCGCGCAGCACGGTGCACGGCGACGCTCTTGCTGCCCGCCCCAGAAGTCTTCGTGGCGCTGCCGGGGCCCGGCAGGCCTGCGTCGATCAGGCCGGTGCGATCCGCGGCCGAGACGCCGACGACCGCGGCTACGGCCACAGTCGCCGCCGACTTGGCGACCGTCGAGGTCGCAATCGCTTTGCCTGCGCCGATGCCCAGCGACCCGCTCGTGCCCGCCGAACCCGCGGCCCCTGCCGCGCCGCCGGCTACGACCCCACCCTGGGCCTGCCCGAGGGCTCCGTGCAGAACCCCGGCCGATGCAACCAGGGGCAGCGGCGCCAACGCCGCCAGCTCCGAGCGCCGCTCGTCCATCTCGTCGGCGAAGGCGCGGCAGGACGGGCAGCCGCGCAGGTGCGCGCGCAGGTTGCGCCGCCGCCGCAGCCTCCCGTCGGCATCTGAGAGCGCCCGCATCACCTCCTCGCAGCGCATCTCACGTCCCTCCTCCATCTGACGCAGGCTCAACCTGGCCTCGTAGACGGTCTGCCTGGCGGTCGCCGGCGAGGTCTCGAACGCCTCGGCGATTTCCTCGAAGGAGAGGCCCGAGAGCTCGCGCATGATCAAGGCGCCACGCTGCCGCTCGGGCAAGGCCTCGAGATCGGCGAAGAGGGTCCGCAGGCGCTCGCGATCCTCCGCCCGCTCGGCGATCTGCGCAGCGCTGGGAGCCGCCTGCTCGAGATCCGGCTTGGGGTGCTCGCGACGGCGGCGCAGTGTTTCCACGGCCTCGTTGCGGGCGATCCGGTAGAGCCAGGGCTTCAGCTTGATCTGCCGCTGCTCGCCGGGCAGCGCCCGCAGCACCTTGACCATTGCGTTCTGCAGGGCGTCCTGGGCATCGTGCGGATCGCCCAGCACCGCCAGGCAGAAGCGGTAGAGCTGCTGGTTGTAGCGCCGGTAGATCTGCTCGAAGGCGCGGCGGTCGCCGGCCGCTGCACGGCGTGCCAAGCGCTCGTCTCCGAACTCGCTCACGCGGGGGCCGATTCCCCATTCGACACCATCCCGTCAAGGTTAGGGCTGTTTGCTCTTCGCTCCAACGGGGCCACGCCGCGGGCGTCAGTGCTTGTCTTAGGCTCTCTTGCGGATGAAGGCTGCCGAAATACGCGACACCTACCTCTCCTTCTTCGCCGACCGCGGCCACCGCATCGTGCCCTCGGCCTCGCTGGTGCCGTCCGTGCACGACCCCTCGGTGCTGCTGACGACGGCCGGTATGCAGCCCTTCAAGCCCTACTTCCTCGGTCGAGAGCAGCCGCCGGCGCCGCGCCTCGTCGACGTCCAGAAATGCTTCCGCACGACCGACGTCGAGGAGGTCGGCAACACCGCCCGCCACCTGACCTTCTTCGAGATGCTCGGCAACTGGAGCTTCGGGGACTACTTCAAGGCCGAGTCGATTCCCTGGGGCTGGGAGCTGTCGACGCAGGGCTTCGGCATGGCCCCCGAGCGGATCTGGGTGACCGTGTTCGGTGGCGACGAGGAGCTCGGCCTCGGCCCCGACGAGGAGGCGATCGGGATCTGGCGGGCAGTCGGGGTGCCGGACGAGCGGATCGTCCGCCTCGGCCGCGAGGACAACTTCTGGCAGGCCGGGCCGACCGGACCCTGCGGCCCGTGCTCGGAGCTGTACCTCGACCGCGGCGAGGACTTCGGTGCCGCCGGCGAGCGCCCCGGCGACGACACCGACCGCTTCCTCGAGTTCTGGAACCACGTCTTCATGACCTACGACCTCGGCGAAGACGGCGTCCCGCGCGAGCTGCCAATGCGCAACATCGACACCGGCATGGGCCTCGACCGCATGGCGGCGATCCTGCAGGACGTGCCGTCGGTCTTCGAGACCGACCTGCTGCGGCCTCTGGTCGACCTCGCCGAGGAGATGTCCGGCCGCTCCTACGACGAGGGCGGCGCCGTCACCAGGGCGATGCGGATCGTCGCCGACCACTCGCGCGGCGCCGCCTTCCTGATCGCCGATGGCGTCGTGCCATCGAACGAGGACCGCGGCTACATCCTGCGGCGGATCATGCGGCGGGCGATCCAGCAGGGGCGGACGCTGGGCTTAGAAGCGCCCTGGCTGGGCCGCTTTGCCGAGCGGACGATCGAGATCATGGGCGACGCCTATCCGGAACTGGCCGCCGAGCGGCGGACGATCGGCCGCTGGGTCGGCGACGAGGAGGAGAGCTTCGGTCGCACCCTCGAGCGGGGCAGCGACCTGCTCGAGCGCCTGGTCGACGAAGCGAAGCAGGCGGGGACCTCCTGGATAGACGCGGCCGACGCCTTCAAGCTGCACGACACCTACGGCTTCCCCTACGACCTGACCAAGGAGCTGCTCGCCGAGCAGGGCCTCTCGGTCGACGACGGCGGCTTCGAGGAGCTGATGGAGGAGCAGCGCCAGCGCGCCCGGGTCGGAGCCGCCACCGCGCACGGCTCCGAGAACCGGCACGAGAAGGTGCTCGCCTTCGCCGCTACTGCGCCGCCGACCCGCTTCGTCGGCTATGAGACGCTGCGCGCGACGACCGGGCTCGCCGCCGCTGAGTCCGACAACGGCCGGGCGCTGGTCAAGCTGGAGGAGAGCCCCTTCTACGCCGAGGGTGGCGGCCAGGTCGCCGACTCCGGCCTGCTGCGCTGGCCGGGCTGCGAGGCGCGTGTCCTCGACGTCTACCGGGTCGGCGAGGACCAGGCCCTCGAGGTCGAGGCGAGCGTCGCGGTCGAGGCCGGCGTCGCGGTCGAGGCGGTGGTCGACCGCGAGACGCGCCACGCGACGATGCGCAACCACACGGCCACCCACCTGCTGCATGCGGCGCTGCGTGAGCGGCTCGGCGATCACGTCCGCCAGGCCGGCTCGGCCGTCCGGCCCGACAAGCTGCGCTTTGACTTCACCCACGGGCAGGCGCTTGGGGCCGAGATCGCGGCGATCGAGGATCGCGTCAACGGCTGGATCAAGGCCAGCCAGCCGGTGCGCTGGCTGGAGATGGAGCGCGAGGAGGCCGAGCGGCTTGGCGCGATGGCGCTCTTCGGCGAGAAATACGGCGAGTGGGTGCGGGTGGTCGAGGTCGAGGAAGTCTCGCGCGAGCTGTGCGGCGGCACTCACGTCGCCAACACGGCGGAGATCGGCATCTTCAAGATCGTCTCCGAGGGCTCAAGCGCCGCCAACGTGCGGCGGATCGAGGCCCTCACCGGTCCGGCGGCGATCGACTGGTTCCGCACGCGCGAGGACCAGCTCGGCGAGGTCGGCGCCCTGCTCGGCTCGCCGCAGGACCCGCTGAGTGCCGCCCGTCGCGCGGCCGAGCGACTGCGCGAGGCCGGCGCCGGTGAGGCCCAGGCGCAGGCCCAGGTGCTCGGCGAGGAAGCCGACCAGCTGGCGGGTGCCGGAGTGGACGTCGCGGTCGGTGGCTCCGGCGGCTCGATCACGGTCATCCAAGCCAAGGCCGGGCCCGCCAATCCCAAGCAGCTCCTGGACCTCGCCAATCGCGTCCAGTCGAAGATCGGCGGCCCCTCTGCCGTCGTGCTGGGCGGCGCGGCCGGCGAGAAGGTCGGCCTGGTCGCTCTCTTCTCCAAGGAGGCGGTCGGACACGGGCTGTCGGCGTCGCAGGTGATCGGCGAGGCGGCGGCGGTGGTCGGCGGCGGCGGCGGCGGGCGCGACGACATGGCTCAGGCCGGCGGCAAGGATCCAGCCAAGCTGGAGCAGGCGCTGGCGGTGGCGCGCGAGGCAATAGAGAAGGCCCTTGCATAGTGCGGGTCCTCGCCCTCGACCACGGCACGGCGCGGATCGGCTGTGCGATCTCCGACCCAAGCGGCACCCTGGCGACGCCGCTGCCGGTGATCGAGCCGCCGGAGGCGCGCTCGGTCGCCGAGCTGGTCGCCAAGCACGAGGTCGAGCGGGTCGTCGTCGGCCTGCCCCTGCACCTCAGCGGCGAGGAAGGCTCCCAGGCGGCGCTGGCCCGCACCTTCTGCGGCGAACTCGAAGCGCTGCTAGACATTCCTGTCGAGACCTACGACGAGCGGCTGACGACGCGGATGGCCGAGGCCAGCAGGCGCGAAGGGGCGGAAGCGCCGCCCGATTCGCTCGCCGCCGCCCACCTCCTGCAGGCCTACCTCGCTGGCCAGGCGGCGATCGAAGGTTCCGACGACGATGAGTGAGGAGCGGTTCGGCGGGTCGCCGGCAGTGGCCGAGCGACGGCGCGAGCGTCAGGCCCGGCGAGGCGAGACGGTGCGGCGTCGCAGGCGCGTTGCGCTCGTCGCTGCGATCGCGGGGTTGCTGCTGCTCGCCGTTGCGGGCGGCGCTGCCTACCGTCACTTCCACCGCAGCGCGCCGCCGCCGGTCGAACTGAAGACGACGACGGTGACGGTCCCCGAGGGCCTCGAACGCAAGCAGGTCGCCGCAGTGGCCACGGAAGCCGGCCTGCGCGGCAGCTACGTCAAGGCCAGCGTCCACTCTCCCTACCTGGATCCCGCCAAGTACGGCGGCGCCAACGCCGAGAGCCTCGAAGGCTTCCTCTTCCCAGACACCTTCGAGGTCGAAAGGAGGGCGCCGGTATCCGATCTGGTCCAGCGCCAGCTCGAAGACTTCCAGCAGCGGATTGCGGGGGTCGACATGACCTACGCCCGCTCCAAGAACCTGACCGTCTTCGACGTGGTGACGATCGCCTCGATGATCGAGCGCGAGGCGCAGCTCGAAGGCCAGCGCAAGCTGGTTGCGGCCGTCGTCTACAACCGCCTGCACGAAGGGATGCCGCTGGGCATCGACGCGACGGTCCGCTTCGCCACCGGCAACTACACCCAACCGCTGACCGAATCCGAACTGGCGGTCGACTCGCCCTACAACACCCGCACCAACGCCGGGCTGCCGCCTGGTCCGATCGCCAACCCCGGCCTGGCCTCGATCGAAGCCGCCGCGCACCCCGCCAACGTCGACTATCTCTACTACGTGACCGAGCCCGGCACCTGCGGCAAGCTCGCCTTCTCGACGACCGAAGCGGAATTCGAAGCCGACGCCGCGAGCTACGAGGAAGCGCGCGCTGCGGCCGGCGAATCTCCCGACACCTGCGGGGAATGAGGGCGGGGCGGCGGTGAAGCGTCTCGCCGTCCTCGGGCACCCGGTCGCCCACTCGCGCTCGCCGGCGATGCAGAACGCGGCGCTGGCCGAGCTGGGGCTGGCGGGCAAGTGGAGCTACGAGGCGATCGACGCGCCCCCCGAGGAGTTCGCGACGCGGGTCGCGGCGATGGCGGGGGAGGGATTCGTCGGTGCCAACGTGACGGTTCCGCACAAGGCCGCGGCGCTGGCGCTCGCCGACACCGCCTCGGAGACCGCGCGCGAGATCGGCGCGGCCAACACGCTCAGCTTCGCGGGCGGTGAGATCCACGCCGAGAACACCGATGCACCCGGTCTGCTGGCCGCGCTGCCATCTTCGCCGCAGGGCAGGCGGGCGCTGGTGCTCGGCGCTGGCGGCGCGGCCCGGGCGGTCGTCTGGGCGCTGGTCCGCGAGGGGGCGGCGGTCGGCGTCTGGAATCGCACCGTGGCCCGGGCTCGCGACCTCTGCGCCGAGCTCGGCGGCGAGCCGGTGAGTACCCCCGACCCGACCGTCTACGAGCTGATCGTCAACTCGACGGCGGTTGGCCTGCATGGCGAGGACCCGTTCGCCGAGCTGCCACTGCCCGCGGACGGGTTCGCCGCGCGACAGACGGTCATCGACATGGTCTACGGCGCGGAGCCGACGCGGCTCCTGGTTGCCGCTGCAGCCGCCGGGGCGTACGCCGTCGACGGCCTCGAGGTCCTCGTCCAGCAGGGCGCCAGGTCGCTCGAAATATGGACCGACCTGCCGGCGCCACTGGCCCGGATGCGCGAAGCCGTTCGAGCGTGACGCGCAGCCGACATTGACCACCCCCCACGGTGGTCAAACTCGGCTGCGCCTTCGCCGATAGCCTAGGCGGCCGATGAGCACGCGCTTTCGGTTCACCACGGCGGGGGAGTCGCACGGGCCTGGGCTGGTCGCGATCGTCGAGGGCATGCCGGCGGGCCTCCAGCTTGACCGCGAGGCGCTCGACCGCGACATGGCGCGTCGCCAGCTCGGCCACGGACGCGGCGGGCGGATGAAGATCGAGACCGATTCGGTCGAGATCCGCTCCGGCGTGCGCCACGGGCGCACGCTCGGCAGCCCGATCGCGGTGCTGGTCGCCAACCGCGACTACGCCAACTGGGAGGAGCGGATGAATCCCTGGCCGGTCGAGGGATTCGCGCCGGACGAGGTGCACCTGCCGCGGCCCGGCCACGCCGACTTGGTCGGTGCGCAGAAGTACGGCCACACCGACATTCGCAACGTGCTCGAGCGGGCCAGCGCGCGCGAGACCGCGGCGCGGGTCGCGGCCGGTTCGCTGGCGCGGGGGCTCCTCACCGCGCTTGGCGTGAGTGTCCACAGCCACGTGATCCAGATCGCCTCGGTCAAAGCGCCGGAGCAGGCCGAGCTCGGCCCAGAGGACTTCGCGCAGGTCGACGAGGACCCGGTGCGCTGCCTCGATGCCGAGGCGAGCGCGGCGATGGTCGCGGAGATCAACCGCCTGCGCAAGGCCAACGAGAGCCTCGGCGGCAGCTTCGAGGTACGTGCCTTCGGCCTCGTCCCCGGCCTCGGCTCGCACATCTCCTGGGAAGAGCGGCTCGACGGACAGCTGGCCGGCGCCGTCGCCTCGATCCAGTCGGTAAAGGGCGTCGCGATCGGCGAGGCCTGGGACGTCGCCGGGCGGCCGGGCTCCGAGGCGCACGACGAGATCTTCTGGTCGCAGGAGCGCGGCTATCACCGCGAGACCAACCACGCCGGCGGTCTCGAGGGTGGCATGACCAACGGCCTGCCGCTCTCGGTGCGGGCGGCGATCAAGCCGATCTCGACCCTGACCAAGCCGCTGCGCTCGGTCGACACCGAGACCAAGGAGCCGGCCCAGGCGCTGCGTGAGCGGACCGATTCGACTGTCGTCCCGGCGGCGGCGGTCGTCGCCGAGGCGATGGTCTGCCTGGCCCTGGCCCGCTGCTACCGCGAGAAGTTCGGCGGCGACCATATCGACGACGTGTTGGCCGCGGTCGAGGCCTACAAGCAGCGCATCGACTTCCGGGGGTGAGCCGGTGAGCCAGCCGGCGATCGTCTTCATCGGCTTCATGGGCGCCGGCAAGTCGGCGGCGCTCGCCGCCGCTCGCGATGCGGGCCTGGAGACGACCGAGATCGACGAGCTGATGGAAGCCGAGCTCGGCAGCTCGATCGCCGCGGCCTTCGAGCGCCACGGCGAGGAGGGCTTCCGCAGCCGCGAGGCCGAGGTCGTCGGCGAGCTGCTCGAGCGGGCCGATGGCGGCGCGATCGCCCTCGGCGGCGGCAGCGTCCTCTCCGAGCGGGTGCGCGAGGCGCTCGGCCGCCACCTCGTCGTCTGGCTGCAAATCGACGCTGAGGAGGCCTGGCGGCGGATCGAGGGCAGCGACCGGCCGCTGGCCCGCAGCGCCGCGGACGTCGCCGACCTGCTCGCCGTGCGGCTACCGCTCTACGAACGGCTCGCCGACGCCGTCATCCCGCAGGGGGACCGTGGCCTGATCGGCCGCGCGTTGCCCGCGATCGAGGCGCTCGCCGACCTGCCGGCGGGGACGAAGCTGCTGTGGGCCGTGAGCGCCTCGGGGGAGTACCCGGTGATGGTGGGCGAGGGCCTGCTCGATGCCGGTTGGTGGCCGCTTGAGGGGCGCCGCTTCTGCGTCAGCGACAGCTCGGTCGGGCGGTTGTACGCCGAGCGGCTGGCCCCGCTCGAGCATCTGGTCGAGGTCGCGCCCGGCGAGAGCGCCAAGACGATGGCGGAGGCAGAGCGGGTGCTGCGCGAGCTGGCGCGCGTGGGGATGACCCGTGAGGACCACCTGGTCGCCCTCGGCGGCGGCGTGGTCGGCGACCTGGCGGGCTTCTGTGCCCACACCTATCAGCGCGGAGTGCCCGTCGTGCAGGTTCCGACCTCGCTCGTCGCCCAGGTCGACTCCGCCTACGGCGGCAAGACCGGCGTCGACCTGCCGGAGGGCAAGAACTACGCCGGGGCCTACCACCTGCCGGCGGCCGTCCTCGCCGATGCCTCGACCTTGGCGACGCTGCCCGCGGAGGAGCTCGCGGCTGGCTTCGTCGAGGTGTTGAAGACCGGCCTGCTGGCGGGCGGGACCCTTTGGGAGCACGTGCGCTCGCTCGCGGTGCTGGACCCCGGTGCCCTCGGCGACGTCGTCTTCGCTTGCGCTCGCTACAAGTGCGAGGTCGTCGCCGACGACGAGCGCGACGCCGGGCGGCGCGCGGTGCTCAATCTCGGCCATACGGTCGGTCACGCGATCGAGGCGGCGAGTGGCTACGCGGCCTACCGCCACGGCGAGGCCGTGGGCCTCGGGCTGCTGGCGACCCTGCGTCTCTCCGACGCCGGCGAGCTCCGCGGCGAGGTGGAGTCGACCCTGCGGCGGCACGGCCTGCCGGTTGCTCTGGATGCGGGGATCGAGGCCGAGGCCATCCTCGCTGCTCTCCGGCGCGACAAGAAGCGGACCGCGGCCGGCGTCGGCTTCGTGCTGCTCGCCGAGCCGGGTGCCCCGCAGACCGGCCAGGTTCTCGACCCGGCTAGGGTCGAAGCCGCCGTGAAGGAGCTCTACGCATGACCAGCGCCCACAATCGCGTCGCCGTTCTGCACGGGGTCAACTTCGACGTGCTCGAGCGACGCGATCCGGCGATCTACGGCGGCCTCTCGCTGAGCGAACTGGAGACGAGGATCCAGCGCGATGCCCGCAAGCTGGGCCTCGAACCGATCTTCTTCCAGACCAATGCAGAGGGCGAGTTTGCCGAATACCTGCACCGCGCGCCGGAGTTGGCCGACGCGATCGTGATCAACGCCGGGGCCTGGACTCACTACAGCCGGGCGATCGCCGACGCCCTCGAGCTGACCCGGTTGCCCGCGGTCGAGGTCCACCTCTCCGACGTCGAGTCGCGCCAGGACTGGCGGCGGATCTCGGTCTTCGACGGCCTCGTGTTGCAGAAGGTCTCCGGCATGGGCCCGGACGGCTACGGCGCGGCGCTGGCCACGCTCGCCGGCGAGCTGGGCGTAGCCGGCGGACAATGAAGGGCCGCGGCGACCGGCTCGCGGCGGGCCTTGCCGAGCGCGAGCTCGACCTGGTGCTCGTCACCGAGATGGTCAACGTCCGCTACCTGACCGGTTTCGGCGGCACCAACGGCGCCTGCGTCTGCGGTCCGGAAACGCGCCTCTTCCTCACCGACTTCCGCTACACCGAGCGCGCCGCGGCAGAGGTCGACGGCTGGGAGGTCGTCACCGTCCGCGACGACTGGCTGGGGGGAATCGCCGAGCGCCTTGCCGGGCGGGTCGGCTTTGAGGACGACCAGGTCTCGGTGCGGCTGCTCGAGCGGCTGCGCAGCAAGCTCGCCGACGGCGTCGAGATGGTCGCCGCCGGCGGCGCGGTCGAGAAGCTGCGCCGCGTCAAGGACGAGGACGAGCTGGCGGCGATCGCCGCCGCCGCCGAGCTCGCCGACGAGGTCTGGCGCTGGAGCCTCGAAGCGGGCCTCGCCGGGCGTCGCGAGCGCGAGGTGGCTCGCGCCGCCGAAGCCCGAATCCGCGAGCTGGGCGCCGACCCGTCCTTTCCGGCGATCGTCGCCGCCGGTCCCAACGCCGCGCTGCCGCATGCCGAGCCGGGCGAGCGCGAGATCGGCCGCGGCGAGCTGGTCGTCTTTGACATGGGCGCCAGGCTCGACGGTTACTGCTCCGACGGGACCCGCACCTTCGCCACCGGCGAGCCGGGGGAGGCGGCGCGCGGGGTCTACGACGTCGTGCGCGAGGCGCAGGCGGCGGCGCTCGCGGCGGTCGCCGCCGGGGTCGGCGGCGAGGCCCTCGATAGCGTCGCCCGCGAGAAGATCGCCGCGGCCGGGCACGGCGAGCGCTTCGGCCACGGCCTCGGCCACGGCGTCGGCCTCGAGGTGCACGAGGCGCCACACGTCTCGCCGCGGTCCAAAGACGTGCTCGAGGCGAACGAGGTGGTGACGATCGAGCCCGGCGTCTACCTGTCGGGCGAGCTGGGCGTGCGGATCGAGGACCTGGTCGTGGTCGCCGCCGACGGCTGCCGCAACCTCAGCAGCCTGCCGAAGGATCTGCAGCTGGTCGATTGAGGCGTTCGCACACGCTTAACACGGCATCTCCGCTGCAACCTCAAGTTGGCGCTCACCACGGCCGATGCGCATTCGGTGAAGCTTGCAGCGAAGACCTCGCACTCGGCGCGGCTGGCGACGGGCAGCTCCTCCCGGCAGCAGGCGAAGGAGTCGCTGGTTGCGGTGCGCGACGACGCCCGCCGCGAGCGCCTGCTCGACATGGAGGTCAGGCTGCGGCCCTACCGCTTAGCCACCTTCGCGATCCTCGCCATCGCTCTCAGCACGGTCGGCGGCGAGGTCGGCTGGTGGTGGATCGTGCCGCTGCTGGCCGGCCTCGTCGGCTTCGCCGTGGCCGACAGCTTCATGCGCAACAGCGAGCACCCGGCCCTCTGGATCGCCACCGCCTGGGGGATCCTGCCACTGCTCCTGGCAGACGCCGTGGTGACCACCGGTGGCGCCTCCAGCCCGGCGTTGATGTGGTTTGCGCTGCCGGCGCTGACGCTCGGCGCCCGCTTCGAGCCACGCGGCATCGCCATCGGCACGGCCTACATCGTCGGCCTGCTGCTGCTCAGCACCTACGGCCTCGAGCCAAGCACTGCCGCCGCGCATCACAAGGAGGTGATCGCCGCCGCCGCCCTCGTGCTCAGCACGGTCGTGCTTTCCGGCGCCCTGGTCGAGTCTGACCGCGCTCACCGCCGGCGCTCGACGCTTGACCCGCTGACCGGCCTCAGCAACCGCAACGCGCTCGAGCAGCGCCTGGCGGAGCTCGACGGGCAGCCGACCAGCCAAGAGGAGGGCCTCTCGCACGCGCTGCTGCTCTGCGACCTCGACCACTTCAAGCGGGTCAACGACCAGCTCGGGCACGCCGCCGGCGACGCGGTCCTGCAGGACGTCGCCTACACGATGCGCGCTGCGCTGCGGGCCGGCGACTCGATCTACCGCGTCGGCGGCGAGGAGATCCTCGTGATCCTGCCGGGAGCCGGCGAAGCGGGCGCCATCGAGATCGCCGAACGGCTTCGCAACGCGGTCCGCGAGCGCCGCCCAGTCGGTGTTCCGGTGACGCTCAGCATCGGCCTCGCCATCACCCCGGAGGGGCCAGTCGACACCGACGAGCTGGTCAGCTGCGCTGACGCGGCCCTCTACTCGGCCAAGGCCAGCGGCCGCGACCGGGTCGTCCTCAGCGTTTGAGGTCGACGTCGTCGTCGAGCCGGGCAGCGAAGGCGGCGATCAGCTCGACAGTGGCCTCGACGTCGGCAAGGTCGACCAGCTCGACCGGAGAGTGCATGTAGCGCAGGGGGATCGAGACCAGCCCGGTGGGGATGCCCGAGCGGGAGATCTGGATCGCATCGGCGTCGGTGCTGGTGCTGCGCCCGCTGGCGTTGATCGTGTACTCGATGCCGGTCGCCTCGGCGGCATCGACGAGCAGCTCGAAGACCTTCGGCGAGAGCGTCGAGCCGCGACCGATCGCCGGGCCGGAGCCGAGCGGGTGGCTGCCGATCTCCTTCTCGTCGACGCCGGGGGCGTCGGTGGCGTGGGTGACGTCGATCGCCACTGCCAGATCGGGCCGCAGCTCAAAGGACGCGGTGCGAGCGCCGAACAGGCCGATCTCCTCCTGCACGGCGGCAACGGCGGCGAAACTGCCCTGCAGCGAGCCGCGCTCGTGGCAGCGTCGCAGCGCCTCCAGCGCGACATAGGCGCCGAGCCGGTTGTCCATCGCTTTGGAGGCAAGCCGTTCGCCGGCCAGCCGCACCGGCTCGGCGGCGATCGTTACCGGGTCGCCGATCCGGACCATCGCTTCCGCCTCCTCGCCATCGGTCGCGCCGACGTCGATGTGCAGGCGTTTCAGCTCGACGACCTTCTTGCGCTGCTCGGGCTCGAGCAGATGGATTGGCTTGCGGCCGACGACGCCCGGCACCAGGCCGTCGCGGCTGCGTACAGCGACCCGCTGGCCGACGAGGATCTGCGGGTCCCAGCCACCGATCGGCGTGAACCAGAGGAAGCCCTTCTCGTCGATGTGGGTGACGACAAGGCCGATCTCGTCGATGTGGCCGACGACGGCGAGCAGCGGCGATGCCTCGCCGACACGGGCGATGGAGGAGCCCAGGCCGTCGCTGCTCAGCGAGGCGAAGGCGGCCTCCTCGCGCCAGACGGCGGCCGCCGGGCCCTCGTGGCCGGAGGGGGCGGCCGGCTTCAGCAGCTTGTCGAGCAGAGTGGGGATCTCGGTCATCGGAGTCGGCAGTATGCCCGACTCATCCGAACGTGCTCGGTCGCCGAACGAATAACCTTGCGGCGATGGACCAATCGGCGATCGTCGCGCTCATCACCGGCGCCTCCAGCGGGATCGGCGAGGCGACGGCCCGCCGGCTCGCCCGCGAGCCGGGAGCCGAGCTGATCCTCGTCGCCCGACGCGAGGAGCGCCTGCGCGAGCTGGCGGAGTCGCTGCCCTGCGAGGCGAGCTACGTGGTCGCCGACCTGACCGCCGCCGACGCACCCCAGCGCGTGCGGACCCATGTCGCCGAGCGCTCCGGCCGGTTGACCCTGCTCGTCAACAACGCCGGCGGCGCCTGGCGCGGTGGCTTCGCCGAGAAGGGCTACGCCAACGTCGAGCGGCACATGGACCTCAACTTCGACGCGGTGCTGCGCCTGACCGAGGCGCTGCTGCCGGCGCTGCGCGACTCGGCGCCGAGCGCGATCGTCAACGTGGCGAGCACCGCGGGCCGGGTGGCGCGGGCTCGCACCGGTGCCTACTCGGCGAGTAAGTTCGCGCTGGTCGGTTGGACCGACTCGCTCTACCTCGAGGAGCGCCCGCACGACGTCCACGCCGGCATGGTCCTGCCGGGATTCGTCGCCACCGAGGGGTTCCCGGCGACCGAGCTGCGCGAACGGGCGCTGACCCGCTGGATCGTCTCCAAGCCGGAGAGGGTCGCCGAGGCGATCGTCGACGTCGGCCTGCGCGGCAAGGCGGAGCGCTATGTGCCGAGGCCCTACGCACTGGCTGCCGCCGTACGCGTCCTCGCTCCGGGGTTGACGCGGCATGCGCTCTCCGGCGGCGCTGCCTCGGATCTGACCACCGGCACCGGCAGCGAAACGACGGACTGACCCTCCCCGCCCCGCGCGGCCTCAGCCGAAGTGCGAGAGGCGGCAGTAGTGGAAGTGGAAGACGATGCTGATGTTGTTGGCGGAGATGCCGCTGCGTTCGGCGAGGATCGACTCGTGCGTGGCTTTCAGCTTTTCGCCCACCTTGAAGTACTTGCCCACCGTACGCAGACGCGTTTCGAGCAGCCGCATCAGCTCCAGCCAGCGTTCGACCCGGTGGGCGTCGGCAGGGGGCGGCGGGACGACGGCGATCTGCTTGACCAGGTCGCCGAAGGATTCCGAGACGCGCACGAACTGCTTGCCGGCGGCGTCGAGCTTGTCGTTGTTCACGCGCTGCCTGGCGCCGGCCATGATCTTTTCGTTCCTCGCCCGGTTCGCCTGGCAGAGCGGTTCGACCTGGGCTTTGTAGGTTTCGCGCGTCGGTTCTTCGGCCTGCGCCGGCAACGCGACGGCAAGCGTCGCAAGGGCGATTGCAGCGAGTATCCCGAGCTTCCCCTCCATTCCCGCCTTACAGGTTAATGACCGGCCTTGCCCGCCTCGTATTCGCCGCCCAACCCCGGCGGACGTCTAGGATTGCGCGCCGTGATCTCCACCAACCAGTTCAAGAACGGCAGCCACATCGAGATCGACGGGTCGGTCTTCAAGATCCTCGAGTTCCAGCACGTCAAGCCCGGCAAGGGCGGAGCCTTTGTGCGGACCAAACTGCGCAAGATCGACGACGGCTCGGTGCAGGACAAGACGTTCAGAGCCGGAGAGAAGTTCCGCCCGGTCCACACCGAGTCGCGCAAGATGCAGTACCTCTACGACTCTGGCGACGCCGCCGTCTTCATGGACAGCCAGGACTACGAGCAGATCGAGATCCCTGGCGAGGTCATCGGCGAGGCGATGCGGTGGGTTCTCCCCAACGATGAGGTCGACGTGCTCTTCGTCGATGAGCGCCCTAGCGATGTGCAGGTGCCGAGCGCGATTGAGATGAAGGTGACGCAGACCGAGCCCGGCGTGAAGGGCGACACTGCCTCGGGGGGTGGCAACAAGCCGGCGACCCTCGAGTCCGGGGTGGTGGTTCAGGTGCCCCTCTTCATCGAGGAGGGGGAGTGCATTCGCGTCGACACGCGCAGCGGCGAGTACGTTTCACGCGCCTAGTCTGCTGCTCAGCGCGATCGGCGAGGCGCTCGCTGGGGGATAAGCGCGAAGATACGTGCATGCGTAGGTCCGAGCAGCGCCGCGACGCCGTCTTTGCCGGCTATCAGCACGACGTCACCGGCCGGCCGCTGGCCGAGCTGCTGGCCGATGCCAGATCTTTCACTCGCGAGTTGGCGGAGGCCGTCGAGTCGCGCCGCGAGGAGCTCGACGCGATCGTGGCCCGCCACGCGCGCGGTTGGAAGCTGGGGCGGATCGCACCGCTGGAGCTGAACGTGATGCGCGTCGCGATCTACGAGATCGAGCACAGCGAAGACGTCCCCGACGAGGTCGCGATCGACGAGGCCGTGGAGATCGCCAAGGAGTACTGCGGCACCGATGCGCCCGGCTTCGTCAACGGAATCCTCGGGGCCGTGGTGCGTGAGCGGCAGGGAGTCTCCGGGTGAGCCGCCTGCGCGAGATCTCCACGCGACTGCAGGAGATAGCCGCCGAGCTGGAAGGCTCGGCGGCCGGCGACGAGCGGGCCGCCGAGCTGGCGGCCGAAGCGGCCGAGCTCTCGGCCGAGGCGGTCGAGGAGGCGAACCGCCGCATTCGCGAAGAGCAGTGAGCTATCCGGAGGACCTTCGCGGCCTCGCTGAGGCGGAGCTGGAGCGACTCGGCTTTGCCGCGCCGCCGGTCGCGGCCGGCCTCGAAGGGGCGATGCGCTACTCGCTGCTCGCCGGCGGCAAGCGGGTGCGACCGGTGCTCGCGCTGGCCACCGCCCGCGCGCTCGGCGCCGATCCCGAGCACTACCTGCCGGTGGCTGCGGCGATCGAGCTGATCCACACCTACTCCCTGATCCACGACGACCTGCCGGCGATGGACGACGACGAGTTGCGCCGCGGCGTGCCGACCGCGCACGTCAGGTTCGGCGAGGACGTCGCGATTCTCGCCGGCGACGGCCTCTTTGCCGAGGCGATCCGCATCTTCTGCGGCCAGCCGGGCCAGCCGGCGCGGGTGCTGGCCGCCCTGGGCGAGCTGAGCGCCGCGACCGGCGTCGCCGGGATGGTGGGCGGCCAGTACGCCGACGTAGTCGGAGGGGCGGCCGATGCGGAGGGCCTGCGCGACCTGCACGGGTTGAAGACCGGCCGCCTGATCGGTGCGGCGGTCGGCGTCGTGCTCATCCTCGAGGGCCTGCCCGAACCTGAGACAATGCCGTTTCGCCGGTTCGCGGGCGAGCTCGGAATGCTGTTCCAGATAGTGGACGACATCCTCGACGTGACCGGCAGCGACGAGCAGCTCGGAAAGCCGGGTGGAAGCGACGAGCGACATGGCAAACTCACCTACGTCAGCCTCTTCGGCCTGGAGCGCGCTCGCGAGCTGGCCGCGGAGTCCCACACCAAGGCGACGGCGGCGCTGGCCGAGGCCGGCGGCGAGACGGGCGACCTGAAGGGCGTCGCCGACTACGTCTTCACGAGGAACGAATGAGCGACAGGCCGGATAAGCCACAGAACGAGGGTGAGATGCGGGAGTCGTTGCTGCCGGGCATCGATGCCCCTTCCGACCTGCACGGGCTGGACGATGAGCAGCTGCAACAGGTGGCGCAGGAGATGCGCACCTACATCATCGACACGATCGGCGAGATCGGCGGTCACTTCGGCGCCAACCTCGGCACCTGTGAGCTGGCCGTCGCCCTGCACAGCCTGCTCGACTCGCCGCGCGACAAGGTGCTCTGGGACGTCGGTCACCAGGCCTACCCGCACAAGATCCTCACCGGGCGGCGCGACGCGCTGCCGACAATCCGCCAGTACGAGGGCCTGGCACCGTTCTGCTCGATCCCCGAGTCCGAGCACGACATCATGGGTGCCGGCCACGCCTCGACCTCGATCGGCTACGCGGTTGGGCTGAAGGAGGCGATGCGCAAGGGCATCGGCGAGGACGGTCGCGTCGCCGCGGTGATCGGCGACGGGGCGCTGACCGGTGGCGTCGCTTACGAGGCGCTGCACGCCGCCGGCGGCCTGCAGACCCCGATCGTCATCGTCCTCAACGACAACGGCATGTCGATCTCACCCAACGTCGGCGCCCTCTCCCGCTACTTCAACCGGGTGCGGCTCAATCCCCGCCTCTGGCACGCCCGCGAGGGGGTCGAGGACCGGCTGACCAAGCTGCCGCTGGGCCTCGGCGGGCGGATCGAAAGGCTCGGCCCGGAGATCAAGTCGGCGATCAAGGCCTACTGGGCGCCGGGGCTCTTCTTCGAGGAGCTCGACCTCGCCTACATGGGGGTGATCGACGGCCACGACGTGCACGCGCTGCGCGACGCGCTGCGCGAGGCCTTCGAGGCCGACCGCCCGGTCGTCGTCCACATCCACACCGTCAAGGGCAAGGGTTTCGCGCCGGCCGAGGAGGGTGGCCTCGAGGGGATGGAGAAGTGGCACGCCGCCAAGCCGAACTCGATCGTCAACGGTGCGCCGGCGCCCAAGCCGATGCCAGTCAAGGAGTCCGACTCCCCCGACGCGATCGCCCCCGAGCGGCTGGAGAAGCCGCCTGCGGCTGGGGCGCCGCCGCAGTACACGCAGGTCTTCGCCGGGGCGATCGTCGCCGAGGCCGAGCGCGACGAGCGCGTGGTCGGGATCACCGCGGCAATGGCGGGGGGGGCCGGCCTGCAGAAGCTCGCCGACGAGCGGCCCGAGCAGTACTACGACGTCGGCATCGCCGAGCAGAACGCGGTGCTGCTCGCCTCCGGCCTGGCGCTGCAGGGTGCCAAGCCGGTCTGCGCGATCTACTCGACCTTCCTGCAGCGCGCCTACGACCAGATCATCCACGACGTCTGTCTGCAGAGGCTCGACGTCACCTTCGCGATGGACCGGGCCGGGCTGGTCGGCGACGACGGCCCGACCCACCACGGCGCCTTCGACGTCTCCTACTTCCGGCCGTTGCCCAACGTGGTCGTGATGGCGCCGCGCGACGAGGCGATGCTGGTCCACATGCTGCGCACGGCGATCGCCCACGACGGCCCGGCCGCGCTGCGCTATCCGCGCGGGGCGGCCGAGGGTGCGCAGCTGCCGGAGGTGCCGCAGGAGCTCCCGATCGGCACCGGCGAGCTGCTGGCGAGCGGCGAGCGGGTTGCCTTGCTCGGCTACGGCTACGGCGTCCCGGTGGCGTTGCAGGCAGCGGAGATCCTGGCCGGCCACGACCTGCGGCCGACCGTCGCCGACGCCCGCTTCGCTAAGCCACTCGACACCGAGCTGCTGGAGCGGCTGGCTCTCGGCCACGACCTGCTGGTGACGATCGAGGAGAACGTGCTGCCCGGCGGCTTCGGCTCCGGCGTCCTGGAGCACCTCGAGGACGCCTTCGGCGATCGCCCCGGCGATCGCGCCCGGGTGCTGCGCATTGGCCTGCCCGACCGCTACGTGACCCACGGCAAGCCGTCGCTGCTGCGCGAGGAGGTCGGCCTCACCGGCGAGTCGGTGGCCGAGCGGGTACTTGCCTCACTGCGCTCGGGCGAGCCGGCACTCAGCTAGTCGTTAACCGAATTTCTACCCGAGGCCTTGCATCAAAGTGCTCAATCGGCTAGCCTGCCGACGGCCTTCTTGGTGATTGCAGAAGCCACTTTGCAACGCGGGCGTTTCTGGGGTTGCTACAGGGAGAGAAGGCGCGTATCTCTGGATATGCAGGTCCGCCAGGCAGGCGGACCCCTGCCCGCGTTTAGTGGCTTGCCACTCCGAGTAGCCACCCCTCGAGCGCACGTATGCTCGGCCCGCCGTTCGACTTCGAAACGCCGGGGGGAGAATCGACATTTGAGGCCTCGGCCTACGGCGCTGCCGTCGCGCCGCTGCTCGAGAAGGCCGGCGGTCGGATGGTCTTCCTCGGCAGCCCTGCCCAGCGCTGCTGAGCGACGAGTCCTGGGATCTCGTCGTCCTCGTCGAATACCCCAGCCGCCAGGCCTTCCTCGACATGGTCGGCTCCGCCGAGTACCAGGCGATCGCCCATCTGCGCACCGAGGCGCTGACCAGGGGCGAGCTTCACCCGATGGACCCAGCCCCGGCCGTCCCGTAGCCCAAACAGAAAACGCCCCGCCGGGGAAGGCGGGGCGTTTCTGGGGTTACTACAGGGAGGAGAGAGCTGCCACTAGCCGCATGGTGAAGCCAAAAACCGCTCGCAGAGCCAAATCTCATCCCGGTTGATTCCGGTTGTAACCGGCTGAAATCGTGCCTGACTGTGGCACAACTGTGACACGGGCGAGCGCGGATGCTTGCCCAAACGGCAGCGCTCTACGCGCTAAGAGCGGGCGTCAGCTCGGCGGCGGGAACGTCGCTCGGCACCGGCACCGTGACGCGCAGCTCGCCGTTTCGTTCCAACAACCGCTTGGGGCGGACCAGCGTAAGGCCGACCAGCTCTCCCTCGCGGTCGAAGCGGACCGCGTGGCCCTCCGGCGTCTCGTCGTAGTCAACGGCACGCGAGGGGTCACCGACGTGGAGGTAAAGCACGTCGGCATCGGCGTCGTACTCGACGCGATCGAACTCGATGTCGGCGATCGTCACGCTCATGGCTTCCTTCTACGGGCGAACGAGGTGATGATACGCCCACGGTCTTCGCTATCAAAGACCACGACGACCTTCAGCCATCGACTTGGGCCGGCACCCTCCAGGTAGAGCCACTCTTCGTCGGGCTCGCGACCCGCCAGCACGGCCGTTGGCGATTCGACCGCACGGCAAATCTCCTTTGCGTAGGTCTCGATCTCTGGATGCGCGCTGACGATGTGCCGCCAGCGCGCAGGGCTGAGCAGGACCTCGCGACCCTGCCGATCTCGAAGCTTCTCGGGCCTATCCGTCATTTGCCGCCATGGGTCGACGGTAGGGCGCCCCGCTCCTCGCTAGTCAACCAGCGCTCAAGTGCATCATCGACAAGCTGCTTTAGCGTGATGCCCCGCTCGTCGGCCGCTTGTTGAGCGCGCTCGACAAGGCTGGCGCTCAGCTTGACTGTCTTTGTCTGCTGTGCGGCCACGCGCGGATCGTACTGCCTGGCAGGTGCTATCACTGCCCTGGGGTGGGAGACAGTGAATGCGGGCTTAGGAATTATCCGGATACCGTCCGGTGGCGGCCTCCTTGAAGCCAATGCCTGCGTTCCAGAGTTCCACCGTGCTGTGTCGGAAGGCAGCTAGCAAATCGCGGTCTGGCATTTCCAGCATGAAATTGCCGGTTCGTTCCGAGATTTTCCCCGACTCCATCTGCTCTCGGACCATGGCTCGCGCCCCGGTGGCGTCGAAGAAGACTGCTACCTGGGGTGAGACCACGTAGTCCTCTTCGATATCGGGGATCAACCGCTTGGTCAGATAGCGCACCTTGTACGACTTGTAGCCAAATGGCCCGCTCCGCTACGTCCAGAACTTCGCAAAGCTCGCCGTGTGCGATCACGAGATCGCCGGGCGACGCCCGTTGCTTGGTGAGTCGGCCCACGAGCTTTTCAGCTTCAGCGTTCTGATCGAGCGCTGTCCGAAAGAACTCGTTGTGTCCTCCTGGAACGCTTCCCATTAGGCGCTGGCAGCCAACTAGGACATTGATGCCGATGAGAATCGGGATTTGCAACTCCCCCATGGGGCTGCGTCCCTGCCCGGAACCCAAGCGGCCCGGCCGAGCGTGAAGACTTGCACTGGTGCGGGCGAACAGCGATCCGTAGCTCAAACCGAGGGCTACCTTCTCGCTCTCGTTTGCTAGGGAGAGTGAATTCTTAAGTTGCTTCCGAAAGCTGGTGAACAGCTGGCCTGCGATCGGATTCTCAGGAAGTGGTGCTCGTCGCTGCCTATACCAGGCGCGGTCCAGTGCAAGGCCATCTCTCTCTAGTTCGGCAATCTCGGAAACGAGCCGTTGTATCTGGTGGCGCTGATTGGCTGACTCGGCGCCCCAGAAGGTCCTCTGGTCTTCTTGCGCCGCTAGGACTTGATCCAAGCGAGCAAGGAGCAGGTAATCGCGGAAGAACTCGGCACTGCGAGTCGACCGAAAGCAGATCACGTCGGCCAGGACTTCGGCGAGCTTGCGCTGCCAAAGCGCCGATTGGTCCACAAACGACTCTTCGATGATGCGCGTCACTGCGTCGCCGTCATCACCCTTCGCGGACGCTGCTAGGCCGGACAAAGGCAGCAAGCCCGTCGCCATCTTTTGCACCTCGTCCAGCGCCTCGAAGACAAAGAAGTCGTCCGGTGCAGTGTGGGCAACCGAGGAGAACGACTGCTCGTCAACTGCTGGCTGGTCCTTTAGGTCTTCGGCCGCCTGAAAGATCTTCCGAAGCGAGGCCAGGGCGACATCGTGCTCTTCCGAGTCGTCTTCAATCTCCCGCTCCTCACCTTGTGGTGGTTCTTCAGCTTTCTCTCTGCGCGCCTCCCGATCCGACACGAGAAAACCGTATCGGTGTTGCATGTCGTCAGTCAGCGCGCGGCGGAAGCTCTCGGTGGCAGCTCGGCGGATCTGGTCGGGGCATCCGCTCGCTTTGATCATCAGGGCGCGGGCCGGGGCGAAGACTTCGCCCCGGCATCGAGCCCGCCTGGAACGAGGCTGAAGCTGCGGGTGCCACACCTCGCCTCGTTAATGATCGACGCTGGAGCTCGAACCCGAAGGGCGATTCAGGAAAACATGGGCCACTCGAGGATCCAGACGACCTTCGACGTTTACGGCCATCTACTCCCCGATACCCGCGACGAGGTTCGCTGACGCATGGACGCTAATCTGCGTGGGGAAGACTCGTGGCCTGCAGCGTGCCTGACTGCGGATGGCCGAAGTAGGGTGCGCCGCCATGCATGAGGATGCCCTCCGCGAGGAGTTCACCTTTCAGGCGCCGTCCTTCGGTCAGTCGCAGGCGATGACGTCGGCTCAGACGCTTGATGCACTGGTCAAGCTGGTCCCGGAGGAGTCTCAAGCCCGGTGGATTGACGTTGCCTGCGGCCCCGGGATCATCTCGCGTGCGATGGCAGGCAGGGTCGGTTCGGTGAGTGGTGTCGACCTGACGCCAGCGATGATCGACGAGGCCGAGAAGCGGGCGCGGGAGGACGGGATCCGAAATGTCAGCTTCGCGGCGGGGGATGCCACGGACTTCCCTGACGCCACATTTGACGGCGCGATCACTCGCCTCAGCCTGCACCACATCCCCGGCCCTGGACGGATCGTGACCGAGATGGCGCGGGTCGTGCGCCCAGGCGGCGCGGTTGTTGTCAGCGATCTTGCCTCCGACCGAGACCACGACACTGCAGCATGGCGAGAGGAGATCGAGCGTCTACGCGATCCCTCGCATTGGGCCTGCTTGACGCCAGAGAGGTTAAGAAACACGGGCGCGGCAGCAGGGCTCGTCGTCGAGGACGAGGAGATCGTTCCGGTTGACATCGACTTCGATGATTGGCTTGCGCGAGGCTCAAACGGGCGCGCAGCGGCAGGCTTGATTGAGCATCTGCTCAACGAACAGCCCGCCGGCGCGGAGAGCTTCCGCGTTGTGCAGGGTGACAACGGTCGACGGCTGCAGCAGCGCTACTGGCTTGTTCGCTGGCGTCGGCCGGACTAGCGCTTCGTTCTTGCCTGACTGTGGCACCGACTGTGGCACGAGGACTGCCGGAGCGATTTGGAAGCCGCCTTCGTTGGCGGCGCGACGGCGCGCATTGGGCTTGCTAGAGCCATCTCCAACAGAAAACGCCCCGCCGGGGAAGGCGGGGCGTTTCTGGGGTTACTACAGGGAGGAGAGATATGTATCTCTATATATGTGGATCTGTGGGAGGTAGGTGGGCCCTAATGTGCCGCGGGCGGTTCGATGGGAGTCGATCGCCATAGGGCGGCGCCAGACCCAGCCAAGAAGTTTCTAGTTCAGCCTTTCAATCGGTTCTCTCTCGCAGATCCTTTAATCAGCGTACGAACATACGTGCGTTTTGTGTGTGAGGCGGGTCACAGAGGTTTGGTCTGTGCCCGCCGATGACTCGCACGCGGATAGTCCTACCCAGTTCTAATGAGTCGGTAAACCTCCCGCAAGGGTTGGATAAACCTTGCGGGAGCGGTGTTTCGGCGCTGTGGCCGGCCGGCTGTACGGTTCAGCCGTGACGAAGGCGCGAATCGACGCGGTTCTGGCCGAGCGGGGCATCTTTCCCTCGCGTACGGCCGCTGCCGGCGCGGTGCGGGCTGGCGAGGTTCGCGTCGGGCCTGACGGGCCCGTCGCCCAGCGGCCCAGCCAGCTCGTCGCGCCTGACGCCGAGCTGCTGGTCGACCAGGGACCGCGCTTTGCCTCGCGGGGCGGGATCAAGCTGGACAACGCGCTGAGCGCCCTGGCGGTCGACGTTCAAGGCCGTGACTGCCTCGACGTCGGTGCTTCGACTGGCGGCTTCACCGACTGTCTGCTGCAGCGCGGCGCCGCCCGGGTCGAGGCTGTCGACGTCGCCTACGGGCAGCTCGACCTGCGCCTGCGGGAGGACCCGCGCGTGACCGTCATCGAGCGGCTCAACGCCCGCAGCCTGACGCCGTCCGATCTGCCTTTCGCGCCGGCGCTGGCGGCGATCGACGTCTCCTTCATCTCGCTCGCCAAGGTGCTGCCCGCGGTCGTGGCCTGCCTGGCGCCGCAGGGCGAGATCCTGGCGATGGTCAAGCCGCAGTTCGAGCTGGGCCGCGAGCGAGTGCGCAAGGGCGTTGTCCGTGACGCTGCCGACCGCCGCGAGGCGATCCTCGGCGTCGCTCGCACGATCGCCGACCTGGGACTGCCCGTACGCGGCTTCGCCTCCTCCGGCCTACCGGGCCCGAAGGGCAACCGCGAGACCTTCGTCTGGTGCGGCGGCGCCGGTGAGCCGGTGTCCGATCTGGAGGCCGCGGTCCGCGGGGTCGAGCCGTGAGCGAGCGCGTTGCGGTCCTGATCACGCACTCCCATCCGCCGGCCACGAGCGGTGCGGTCGAGCTGGTCCTCGCCGCGGCGGGTGAGGCCGATTGGCGGCTGCTGGCCACCGCCGAGGAGGCCGCCAAGCACGGCGATTCCGCGGCTGGGCTGGAGACGGTCGACGCGCTCCCCCATCAGGCGGATCTCTGCATCGTGCTGGGCGGCGACGGCTCGATCCTCTATGGGCTGCGCCATTTCGCCGGCGACGGCGTGCCTGTCTTCGGGGTCAACTTCGGCACCGTCGGCTTCCTCGCGGCGGTCGAGCGCGACGAGGCGCGCGAGGGGCTGCACCAGGCCTTCGCCGGCGAGATCGAGACGATCGACCTGCCCGGCCTCGAGGTCGCCGCCCATGGCGAGCCGCGCGTCGCCCTCAACGACGTCAGCTTCCTGCGCCGCCCGCACGATCGTGTCGCCGAGCTGAGCTACCGGATCGCCGGCGAGGAGGTGGGCCACGTCCGCTGCGACGGCCTCGTCGCCGCGACGCCGGCCGGCTCGACTGGCTACAACCTCGCCAACCAAGGGCCGATCCTCGCCTGGGGGGTGGAGGGCTACGTGGTCAGCTACGTGGCGCCGCACTCGCTGACCGCGCGCGCCCTCGTCGTCGCGCCCGACGACGTGCTGCACGTCTCGAATGCCGGCGGCCGCCAGGCGGTCGACGTCGCCGTCGATGGCGAACCGATCGGGGAGCTGGCCTCCGGCGACGAGGTCGCCGTGCGCTTCGCCGGAGCGGTCGGGCGCCTCGCGCAGCTGCCCGGGACGAGCTTCTACCAGCGGATTCGCGAGAAGTTCGGGCATCTGGCCGTCTGAGGGCGACCGACCGGCGCATATCGGCGTCCTCGGTCGCTCGCGTGCAGAGCAGGCTTCGCTCCCTGCGTCCTTGATCTGCTTGGTCGGTCGCCCTCAGCGGTTCTCTACGCTTGCTCGGATGGAGCGCAAGTGGTGGACCCTGGCCCTGATCACGATCGCGACGTTCATGCTGCTGCTGGACATCACGGTCGTCAACGTTGCCCTCCCCGACATCCAGCGCGACCTGCACGCCAGTCTCTCCAGCCTGCAGTGGGTGGTCGACGCCTACTCGCTGATGCTGGCCGCCGCCCTGCTCACCGCTGGCTCGCTGGGCGATCGTCTCGGGCGGCGGCGCGTCTTCTCGCTTGGCTTCGCGATCTTCACCGGCGCCTCGTTCCTCTGCGGCATCGCTGGCGACCCGACCCTCCTGAACCTCGCCCGCGGTCTGCAGGGCGTCGGCGGGGCGGCGATGTTCGCCACCTCGCTGGCGCTGATCGGCCAGGAGTTTCACGGCAAGGACCGGGCGACGGCCTTTGGCGTCTGGGGAGCGACTATCGGCGGCGCGGTGGCGATCGGGCCGCTGATCGGCGGCCTGATCACCGAGCACCTCGGCTGGGAGTGGATCTTCTTCGTAAACGTGCCGATCGGCGTGCTGGCGATCGTCCTCACCGAGGCGCGCCTCGCCAACATCGCCGCCCAGGATCCGCAGCGCCTCGATTTGCCCGGACTGCTGACCTTCTCCGGTGGACTGTTCCTGCTGATCTTCGGCCTGATCCGCGGTAACCCGGAGGGCTGGGGCAGCGGCCCGATCGTCGCCTCGCTGACCGGTGCCGTCGCCCTCCTGCTCGCCTTCGTCGCGATCGAGGCCCGCAGCGAGCACCCGATGCTCGACCTCACCCTCTTCCGCAAGCCGGCCTTCAACGGCGTCTCGGCTGTGGCCTTCGGCCTCTCGGCGGGGATGTTCGCGATGTTCCTCTACCTGACGATCTACATGCAGGGTGTGCTCGGCTTCTCGCCGCTGGAGACCGGCCTACGCTTCCTGCCGCTCACCGTCCTCTCCTTCGTCGCCTCGCCGATCGCCGGCTCGCTTTCGCACCGCATCCCGATCCGGGTGCTGCTCGGCGTTGGCCTGACCCTGGTCGGCGTCGGCTTGCTGCTGATGCACGGGCTCGACGCCGGCTCGGACATCTCCGCCCTGCTGCCCGGCTTCGTCGTCGCCGGGATCGGGATCGGCATCACCAACCCCGGCATCGGGCAGGGGGCGATCGCCGTCGTGCCGCCCGCCAAGGCTGGGATGGGCTCGGGGATCAACACCACCTTCCGCCAGGTCGGGATCGCCACCGGCGTCGCCTCGCTCGGCGCCGTCTTCCAGGCCCAGGTCGACTCGAAGCTCTCGACGCTGCTGCCGAATGCGCCGAGTGGCCTGGCCGAGGCGATCGCCTCCGGTGGCTCCCGCGCCGCCGCGGCCGGGGCGCCGCCGGGCCGGCGCACGGAGCTGGTGCACGCCGCGAAGGTGGCCTTCGTGAGCGGCTTCAACGAGATCCTCCTGATCGGTGCCGTGGTCGCCCTCCTCGGCGCAGCCCTGGGGTTTGCCCTCGTCCGCTCCAGCGACTTCGTACAGCCGACTGAGGTCGTGCCCGAGGCTGCCGCGGCCTGACCGGCCGGCCGATCGCGCCTACGCGGAGCCGGCCTTGTCCTCGGGTGAGGATGCGAGCACGGCACGGAGCGGCTGCAGTAAAGCCGTGACCTCCTCATCGACCTGCTTGTCGTCGCCCTCGCCGCTGAGGTCGGCTCCGAGCGCTTCGGCCGCGCGACCCCACAGCTCTGCTGCCTTGAGTGCCTGCAGGCGCTCCCGCTCTGCGGGCAGCCCATCCTCGCCCGCCATATCGGCGCCCGACCGATACGCCGCCTGCACGCTTGAGGCGCGGCCGGTCACCCACTCCAGGACCGTCGATTGCCCGTCCCCTTCAGCAGAGGAGTCCTCGCCGACCAGGACCGCCATCTCTTCGAGCAGTCTCCGCCTCGCCTTGGCGGCGTTGTCGCGATCACCAAGCGTTTCGTGCGTGAAGTTGACGTGGTAGCGGTCCGGCCAGGCATGCAGCCAATCCCGCAGTAGCTGGATGGCGCCCAGTCGCTCCTGCCAGCAGCCCCGCTCGCTGCAGACTTTGCCGAGCTTGCTCCATGCCGCTTTCTCCTGCAGCCACCAGATCAGCGCCTCCTTCGCCGGTGCCGATTCGCGGCTGGCGCGGTCCCGCCAGCAGTCGGCCAGGGCGTAGGCGCCATCGCGCATGATGCGGGCGGTGTAGCGGTTAACGTCCACGTTGCCGCTCAGCCGTCGCTCGGGCAGGTCGCGGGGGAGGTAGTGCGACACCCAGAGCTCGAACTCCTCCTCGCCCGGCAGCTCCTGCAGGTCGGGGTCGCCGCTGGCTACCCAGTCGGCATGGGCGGTCACGCGGCCGCTGCCGGCTCGGTGCGCGTACTCTTCCAGCTCCCTGACGGCTCGCTTAACGATCTGTTCCTTGCTCGGCGCGCAGGATTGAAGCGCGCCGTCGGCGATGGCTCTGCGCAAGACGGAGTCCTCTCGCAGGGTGGCCGCGGCGGTGCAGGCGGCGTTGTAGTGGAGCTGCCAGGCGTCGGCTCGCTTGTTGGCCCAGCGTCGTCGCGGCGCGATGAAGTGGATCGTTTTGCGGAGCGGGGTGGTGGCCGGAAACGGCCAGCGCCGGATGAGCCGCCGATATTCCCGGCGAATGCTCTCGACCTCGGCAGGATCTGAACCAGCCAGGCGTTCGACGTCGGCTGCGATCCGGATCCGCACCAACAGCTTCGAGACCCTGACCGCCGCTCGGGCCAGCTCGCTGCGGCGCAGCATGGCTTTTCCGCGTGGCCTGCGACGCCACCATGCCGCCCACTGGCGCATGCGGAGCGGCGGCCTAGCGCGCAGCCAGGCGTCCAGCTCTTCCAGGCGTCGCAGGGCGATGACCTGCAGTACCGCGTTGATCTGCGCGGCCCGCGCGGCGCGCTCCGACGGCGATTCGCTGGCGATGCCTGGCGCGAAGGTCGCGGCCGCCCACTCTCGCCTCTCCTCCTCAGTCCTCCTCTTGTCTTCTGGGAGTAGGGCGCTCAGCAGCGCCGAGGACGCGGCGAAAGCGGGGCGTCGGACCAGATAGGGCTCGCGCTTGTAGAGCAGGCTGTCGTGCTTGAGGGACATCCGTAGTTCCCTGCGCCGCATAGCCCTTTCGCTTGCGCGCAGATTGCCCTGGTCCGGGGCTAGCCAGTCTTCTTTTACCCACTGCTTTGCGGTCCGGCCGTTGCTGACGAGGATCGCCAGCCGAAAGAGAGCGACCAGGCGAACCCGCCGGGCTGGACCTTTCCAGGCGCGCGACCTGGGCTCGTCGACGATCGTCCCGTAGGTGACCCAGGCATCGATGTAGAGGCCGAGGCGCTCCTGCAGCGTGGCGATCCGCAGCAGCATGTGAGGATTCAGCGGATCGTGTTCGAGCGCCTCGTTGCAGGCCCCCATCGCCTCCTCGAAGCGGTTGGCGGCTTCGTATGTCTGCGCCGCGTTGTAAGCGCCGATCAGCTGGCTGGGAATCGCCTCCTTCCAGTGAGCCCAGGGCCCACGGTGCTTCTTGGCGACCCTCGGGTAGAGCATGCCGGCGATCGCCATCGCCGCGCCGCCCGCTCCACGCTCCCATTCCCCCCGCTGGTGCGTCGTGCTACCGAGCATCCTGTTGCCGCGCGCCCGATCGATCAGCTGCACGGAGATCCTGCCCTTGCCGTTGGGCAGTGGTCGCAGCGTCCCCCACACTTCATAGGCCGCTACCGGCCACAGAGCGCGCAGCAGGCGCCCCGCGGCGTCTGCCAGGTCGGCTTTTTGGCTGGCGCCGTGGGCGACCCCTTCGACGATGTCGACAAACGGGGCACTTGGCGTCCGCTCGGGGAGGGGATCGATGGGGTCGACCTCGAGCGCCGCCAACTGCTGGTGGAACAGAGACGTAATCCACACAGCGTCGGACTCCTCGCTGGGGTCCGCCCAGGTGAGCTCGCCGACCTGGACCCGCGGGTGGCGGGCGAGCATCAGAAGGCGGAGCTTGCGAGCCGCCAGGGCCAGCAGGGCGATCGCCATGGCGACGGCGATGCTTGCCCGAACTCCCGCTGGAATTGCATCCGTCGTTTCCCAGGTCCAGGTGAATAAATCGGCGATCAGGCTGGCGAGCCACGCAGTGGCTGCGGCCAAGCCGGCGATAGCCGTAGCGACGCGTTCCTCAAGCCAGTCGACGAGGTCCGGAACCCAACCGAACAGATCAGCAGCAGCAGTAGTAGGCAGCAAAACGCTGCGACCGTATCTGATTGTTTCATTGAGGTGAAGTTAGTTCGGCAGAGTGGATGAATGCGAGCTCGCGCCCGCGCAACTGTCGATCCGACCGCCGGCGCTGCTACGAAAGACCCGTGCTGCGCGAGCTGCGGATCGAGAACCTGCTCTTGATCGAGCGGGCCGAGCTGCGCTTCGGCGAGGGCCTCAACGCGATCACCGGGGAGACCGGGGCGGGCAAGACCGTGCTTGCTCACTCGCTGGATCTGCTGATGGGCGGCAAGGCGCGCCCGCAGATCGTCCGCCCGGGGGCCGAGGAGGCCTGGGTCGAGGGTATCTTCGACCTGCCCGCCAGTCTGCTGGAGGAGCCCGAGCTGGCTGGGTTGGCCGAGCGTCTACCCGTGGACGCGGAGGAGATCGTTCTCGGCCGGCGCGTCTCTGCTGCCGGCCGGACGGTCGCCTTCCTCGCCGGCCGCGCCGCCACGGCTGCCGACCTGAAGCTGCTCGGCGCGCGGTTGCTCGCCTTCTACGGCCAGCACGAGCACCGCAAGCTGACGATTTCCTCGACGCAGATGGAGGTGCTCGACGGCTTCGCCGGCGAGGAGCACCTGGCGCTGCGCGGCCGCTACCGAGAGGCCCATCGCGAGTTCCTGCGGCTGGAGGCGGAGCTGGCCGAGCTGCGCGAGCGCGACGGCAACCGCGAGCGGGACCTCGACCTCTATCGCTATGAGTTGGCGGAGATCGAGGAGGTGGCACCCGACGCGGCCGAGGAGGCCGAGCTAGGGGCCGAGCGCGAGCGCCTGCGCCACGCCGAGGGGTTGCGCGAAGCGGCGGCCGGCGCCCGGGCCTGCGCGGCCGGGGCAGAAGACGACGACGGCGGCGCGGCAAGCGCGCTGGCGCAGGCCGAGGCGCTGCTGCAGGGAGTCGACGGGGTCGACTCCGAGCTGGACGCGATCCGCGAGCGGCTCAGCGCCCTCGCCGTCGAGCTGGACGACGTCGCCGGCGAGCTGCGCGGCTACCTGGAGCGAGTCGCGGCGGACCCGGCTCGCCTAGCCGCGGTAGAGGAGCGGGTGGAGGCGGTCGAGCGCTTGAAGCGCAAGCACGGCGGCAGCGTCGATTCGGTGCTGGCCCACGCCGAGCGCTGCCGCATTGAGATCGAGCGCCTGGCGGGTGCTGAGCAGCACGGTGCTGAGCTCGAGGTGGCGCTGGCGAAGGCTGGGGCGGAGCGGGCGACGCTCGCGAAACGGCTGTCGAAGGGTCGTGTTGCCGCGGTGGATCCCTTGCAAGACGAGGTCGTTGCGGAGCTGGAGCGCTTGGCGATGCCCGGCGCCTCGCTCGAGGTCGTGCTCGATCCGCAGCCGGGGGGCTGCGGGCCGAACGGTGCCGAGTTGGTGGAGTTGCGCATCTCCCCAAACCCCGGGATCGCAGCGGCGCCACTGGGCGATGCCGCCTCGGGCGGCGAGCTCTCGCGGGTGATGCTGGCGCTGAGCGGTCTCGGCGCCGGCTCGGGGGCGGGGACGCTGGTCTTCGACGAGATCGACGCGGGGATCGGCGGCAAGACCGCGCGCGTCGTCGGCGAGCGGTTGCGCGCTCTCGCCGCGGGCCGCCAGGTCGTCTGCATCACCCACCTGCCGCAGGTCGCCTCGCTCGCCGCGACCCACTTCCGCCTCGAGAAGGACCTCGGTACCGAGCCGGCACGGGCGACGGTCGAGCGACTCGACGGCGACGGCGTCGTCGAGGAGATCCGCCGCATGCTGGGCGGCGAGAGCTCCGACGAGGCGGCCACCCGCCACGCCCGCGAGCTCCTCGCCGCCGCGTAAAGTCGCCCAAAGGGGCCGTGCCCCTGGGGAGGGCGGGTAACCTCATACGGTGGCTACTGCCAGTCGCCGTCGTTTTCCTGCGCTGCTCTCGCGGCGTAACGGGGCGTCTGGCGAGGAGGCGATTCACGGCAGTGCCCGCCTCGGGCGGCGCACCAAGGACCTGGCCAAGCGCCTGCGTCCGGGCGACGTCGCCGTCATCGACCACGTCAACGTCGACCGGATCGCCGCCGAGGAGCTGATCGCGACCGGCGTGGGCGTGGTACTCAACGCTTCGCCGTCGAGCGACGGTCGCTACCCCAACGCCGGGCCGCTGCTGCTGGTGCGGGCGGGAATCGTCCTGATCGACGCCGAGGGGGAGGACCAGGACCCTTTCGAGCTGTTTGCGGATGGCGAGCAGCTGACCGTCCGTGGCGGCACGGTCAGCGCCGGCGATCGACAGTTGCGCGGTCGCCTGCTCGCCCGCGAGGATCTGGAACGGCGCTTCGAGGAGCAGCGCGAGCGGGTCGACGAGGCCCTCGCGCAGTTCGCCGAGAACACGGTTGCCCACGTCCGCCAGGAGGCCGATCTGCTGACCGGCAGCATCGAGCTCCCGCCGACGCGCACCTCCTTCCGCGACCGCCAGGTGCTGATCGTCGTGCGGGGCGAGCACCACCGCCGCGACCTGAAAGCCCTGCACGCCTACATCCGCGACGTGCGACCGCTCGTGGTCGCGGTCGACGGCGGTGCCGAGGGTTGCTTGGAAGCCGGCCTGAAGCCGGACGTAATCCTCGGCGACATGGACTCCGCCGGCGACGCGGCGCTGCGCTGCGGCGCCGAGCTGATCGTCCATGCCTACCCCGACGGCCGCGCGCCGGGCCGCCAGCGTCTGCTCGACCTCGGCCTCGCGCACACCGTCGTGCCGGCGGCCGGCACCAGCGAGGACGTGGCGATGCTGATGTCCTACGAGAAGGGGGCGGACCTGATCGTCAGCGTTGGCGCCCACTTCAACCTGATCGAGTTTCTCGACCGCAACCGCGGCGGCATGTCCTCGACCTTTCTCACGCGGCTGCGGATCGGCGAGAAGCTGGTCGACGCCAAGGGGGTCAGTCGTCTCTATAAACCGCCCTCGACCGTCGCCCCGGCGGCGCTCTTCTTTGTCGCCTTCGCGATCCTGCTGACGATCGTCGTGATCACCTCGCCGGCGCTCAGCGACCTCTTCGACCTGCTCTGGCTGAAGGTCAAGATCTGGCTGGGGCTGTAGCGGCGACGGGCGACCATCTAGCCTTCGCCCGCTGATGGGTTACAGCGCCCGCTATCACGCGACCTCGCTGATCGCCGTCTTCTTGGCCCTCGCGATCGGGATCCTGATCGGCGCCGAGTTCGGCGGCGACACGCTGACCAGCACCCGCAAGGACCTCGAGCACAGCCTGACCGGCAACCTGCAGGACGCGCGCGAACGGGCCGGTGAGCTGAGCGGCGAACTGGGGCGGGCGAACGAGTTCGCGAGCGCGGTCTACCCGGTGCTTGTGCGCGACCAGTTGCGCGGCAGGCGGATTGGCCTGCTGGCGCTCGGCGACCTGCCCGGAGACGTCTCGGGGGCGATCGACGAGGCGCTGGGGCCGACCGGTGCGCGGCTCGTCGGGGTCGGCGTGGTGCGCGAGCCGGCGGACCTGCAGGCACTTGCCGCCGATCTCGCGAAGACGCGCTTCGCGCGGATCGCCCGCGATCCCGACGCGCAGAGCGCATTCGCAGTCGGCATCGGCCGCCAGATGGTCCGCGGCGGGACGCTGCTGGAGCGCGTCCGCCGCCACCTCTTCTCGCGCGCGAGCGGCAACTTCGGCGATCTCGACGGAGTTATCGTGGTCCGCGACGAGTCGCAGGACATGGGGCCCCAGCAGCGGGCTGCGGCGGGACGGATCGAGGCGGGGCTGCTGAGCGGGATAGTCACGACCCGCACGCCGGCGGTCGGCGTCGAGAGCTCTAAGGACGAACAGTCCTCGGTCTCCTTCTTCTCCGGGAACGACCTCTCGAGCGTCGATGACGTCGACCTGGTCGCGGGTCGACTGGCTGCCGTCTTCGCCCTGCTCGGCGCCGAGGGCAGCTTCGGCGTCAAGGGCAGCGCCGACCGCCTCCTGCCCGACCTGCTGGCCCCGCACGAATGACCTGGGTCGGCTTCCCGGTCGGGATCGCCGTGGCGCTGCTGGTCGTCCCCGCGGGGGTGCGCGGGCTGCTCGACGCCGGCCTCGTGCGCCGCAACTTCCGCGGCACCTCGCTCGCCTTCCCGCTCGGCGCCGTGCTTGCCACCGCGGGGTTGGTCGCGCTGGCCCCGCTCGCCTTCCTCGACGATCGCGCTGGGCTGGAGCTGCTCGAGCCCGAACTGCGGCGCTGGCTTCCCTACGTGATCGGCGTCGCCTTCCTCGGTTTTCTCGACGACTCCCTGGGGCAGGGCGAGGCGGCCGCCTCGCCGCGCGGCTGGCGCGGCCACGGCCGGGCGCTTGCGGAGGGCCGCCTCTCGACCGGGGCGATCAAGGCGATCGGCGCGCTGGCGCTTGCCGCCTACGTCGTCTCCGGGCGCGGGCTCGAATCGTGGCGCTACCTGGCTGACGTGGCGTTGCTGATCCTCGCCACCAACGCCTTCAACCTGCTCGACCTGCGGCCCGGCCGGGCCGAGAAGGGCTTGGCGCTGCTCGGTGCCGGCCTCTGTCTGGGCGCCTGGACGTTCGCGCCGCTGGAGCTGCTCGGCGTCTTCGCCGGGCCGGTGCTGGTCGGGGCCGCCTTCACCCTGCGCGAGCGGGCGATGCTGGGTGACACCGGCGCCAACCTGATCGGCGCGATCGCCGGCGTCTGGCTGCTGACGACGCTGGGGGGGAGCGGGCGGCTGGTGGCGCTGGCGCTGGTCGCAGCGCTGACCGCCTTCGGCGAGCTGCGCTCGATCTCCGCCTCGATCGAATCGCTTCCGCCCCTGCGCTGGTTAGACTCGCTCGGCAGATGAGTAAACGGCTCGACCGACTCCCGCTCGCGAAGAATCGGACTGTGACGCTCGCGGGACTCCGTCTCGCATGAGCCGGGCCAAACCAGGAGACACGCGCTTCATCTTCGTCACCGGAGGCGTCGTCTCGGCCCTCGGCAAGGGCATCGCTGCCGCCTCGATCGGTCGCCTCCTTGTCTCCCACGGCTACCGGGTCCAGCTGCAGAAGTTCGATCCCTACATCAACGTCGACCCGGGGACGATGAGCCCCTTCCAGCACGGCGAGGTCTTCGTCACCGAGGACGGCGCCGAGACCGATCTCGACCTCGGCCACTACGAGCGCTTCACCGACGAGAACACCTCGCGCGCCTCCAACGTCACCGCCGGCTCGGTCTACCACACGGTGGTCAACCGCGAGCGCCGCGGCGACTACCTCGGCGCCACGGTGCAGGTGATCCCGCACATCACCGACGAGATCAAGAACCGGATCCTGATCGTCGCCGAGTCGCAGGCGGTCGACTTCGTGATCACCGAGATCGGCGGCACCGTCGGCGATATCGAGTCCCTTCCCTTCCTCGAGTCGATCCGCCAGCTCTACACCGACCTCGGGCCGAAACGCAGCATGTTCGTCCACCTGACGCTGGTGCCGTACGTCGGCCACGCGGGCGAACTGAAGACCAAGCCGACCCAGCACTCGGTCAACGAGCTGCGCCGCATCGGCATCCAGCCGCACGCGCTCGTCTGCCGCTCCGAGGGGCGCTTGGATCGCGAGATCCGCAGCAAGATTGCCCTCTTCGCCAGCCTGCCGGTCGATGCCGTGATCTCCGCCCACGACGTCGACAACATCTACAAGGTGCCGCTCGTCTTCCGCGCCGAGGGGGTCGACGACCTCGTGCTCGACCACTTCGGGATGGAGGCGCAGCCCTCGGACCTGAGCGAGTGGGAGGCGATGGTGCGCCGTGCCGATGCCGCCTCGGGAAAGGTGAGGATCGCCCTGGTCGGCAAGTACGTGCAGCTGGCCGACGCCTACAAGTCGGTGATCGAGGCGCTCGAGCACGGCGGCTTCCACCACGGCGTCAAGGTCGAGGTCGAGCTGGTCGACTCCGAGAACTTCGAGCCGGAGCGGCTGGCGGGCGCCGACGGCATCCTGATCCCGGGAGGATTCGGCGAGCGCGGCATCGAGGGCAAGGTGGCGGCGGCGCGGATCGCCCGCGAACGCTCGATCCCCTACCTCGGCATCTGCCTCGGCATGCAGATCGCGGTGGTCGAGTTCGCCCGCTCGGTGGCCGGCATGGAGGGCGCCAACTCGGCCGAGTTCGATCCCGAGACGCCGTTCCCGGTGGTCGACCTGCTGCCCGAGCAGAAGGAGGTCTCCGAGATGGGCGGCACGATGCGGCTCGGCGCCGATCCGGTGAAGCTGCACGAGGGCACGCGGGCGCGGGAGATCTTCGACGAGGCGGTCATCTACAAGCGCCACCGCCACCGCTACGAGGTGAACATCCAGCTGCGTCGCCGGCTCGAAGACGAGGGCTTGGTCTGCGGCGGCACCTCACCGGACGAGCGCCTGGTCGAGATGATCGAGCTGCCCGACCACCCGTTCTTCGTCGCCTCTCAGTTCCACCCCGAGTTCAACTCCCGGCCCAACCGGCCCGAGCCGCTGTTCCGCGAGTTCGTCGGCGCCGCAGCGCGTCAGGCCGGCACCCAGCCCGCCGACGGCGCCGAGATCTCCGAGCACGAGGATTCCTCCGTAGCCCACTAGCCTGTCCCGCGTGGATCGGCTCCATGAGACGTTCGTGCGACTCTGCGAGATCCGCAGCCCGACGGGCGAGGAGCGCGAGGTCGCCGACACGGTCGCCGCCGAGCTGCGGGCCCTGGGCCTCGAGGTGAGCGAGGACGACGCCGCCGGGCCGGCCGGGGCGGGCGCCGGCAACCTGCTCGCGCGGCTGCCCGGCCGCAGCGAGAACTGGGCGATGTTCTGCGCCCATCTCGACACGGTTCCGCACGCAGGGCAGATCGAGGTGATCGAGGACGAAGGCGTCTTCCGCAGCGCCGGCGAGACGATTCTCGGTGCCGATAACAAGGCGGCGGTGGCGGTCTTCATGGAGCTGGTCGCGCGGCACGCCCAGCAGCCGCCGCCGGTCGGCATCGAGTTGCTTTTGACCGTCGCCGAGGAGCAGGGGCTGCGCGGCGCCAAGGCCTTCGACACGGCGGCGCTGCGCTCCGACTGCGGTTTCGTGCTCGACCACGCCAGCGCAATCGGCGAGGTGATTGTCAGCTCGCCGACCCAGCAACGGCTGCTCGCCGACTTCGAGGGGGTCGAGGCCCACGCCGGCATCCGGCCGGAGGACGGCAACAACGCGATCGCCGCCGCGGCCGCGGCGATCTCCCGGATGGAGCTGGGCCGTCTCGACTCCGAGACGACGGCCAACGTCGGCGTGATCGAGGGCGGCACCTCGGGCAACGTCGTCCCCGGCCACTGCCGGGTCGTCGCCGAGGCACGCAGCCTCGACGCGGATCGCGCCGCCGCCGTCGCCGGGGAGCTGACCGAGGCCTGCGCCTGGGGCGCTGGCGAGCACGGCTGCGATGTTGACGTGCGGGTCGAGGAGCTGTTCCGCGGCTATGAGATCGCTGCCAGCTCCCGCTCGCTCGAGCTCGCCGAGGCCGGGCTGCGCCGCGCCGGCTTCGAGCCGGTGCGCACCGCGACCGGTGGCGGCAGCGACGCCAACGCGCTGATCGCTCGCGGTTTCGACTGCGTGCTGCTGGCCAACGGGACGAGCGACAACCACACGCCGCAGGAGAGCGTTCCGTTGCGCAACCTCGACGCGATGCTCGAGGTCTGCGAGGGGATCGTCGCTGCGGCCGGCGACGGGGCGGGGTGAGCGGGCGGTTGGAGCTGCGCCGCGGCGTCGTCGTCGGCGAGGATCCGTTGACGATCGAGCTGGACGGGGAGCGGCGGCCGGCCTGGGCCGACGAGAGCTTGCTCGGCGAGATGCGCGAGGGCGACGAGGTCGTCGTCAACGTGGCGGCGCTCGATCTCGGCCTCGGCTCGGGCGGCTTCGACGTCGTCCACGTCAATCTGACCCGGGGGCTGGGGCCGCGGGGGGGGCGTGGGGAGGAGCACGTGATGAAGCTCAACTACACGTCTCTCCAACACCCGGTCAACCCCGTCGAGCTTCCGCTGTCCCTACCGCCGGGCAAAGACGGGAAAGGAGCAGCGGAGCGGAGCGGGCGGGCGATCCCGGTGCTCATCCTGCCGCTGCACGGTCACCTCGCGCCGGCGGCCTGGGCGACCGCCCAGGCCAAACCGGGGGCGCGGGTCGGTTACGTGCAGACGGCGGGCGGCGCCCTACCGGGCTCGTTCGGACGCGACGTCGTTGCCCTGCGCGAGCGCGACCTGCTCGCCGGCCACCTCACCGCCGCGCCCACCTACGGCGGCGAGCACGAGGCGCTCTCGGTCATTGGGGCGCTCGATGCCGCTGCCGGCAACCTCGGATGGGATGCGGCGATCGTCGGTCCCGGGCCGGGCATCATCGGCTCCGAGACGCGGTTCGGCCACGGCGGTATGGCCGCGGTCGACAATGCCCACGCCTCGCTCGCGCTTGGCATGCGCACCTTCCTCTCGCCGCGCCTCTCGGCCGCCGACGCCCGCGATCGCCACCGGGGAGTGAGCCATCACACCCTGACCGTGTTGCGCGTGCTCCTCGCCGGCGTCGAGGTGCCCGTCCCTAGCGGCGAGCCGGTGGCGATCGCCCACCTCGCCGAAGCGGCCGGCTGGCGTCACAAGCTGCGCCAAGCCCCGGCGGACCTGGCGGGCTACACACACGCCGGTCTCCCGGCTCGCACCATGGGCCGGGATCTGGTGGATGACCCACTCTTCTTCGCCGCGGCCCTGGCGGCGGGCACCTGCCTCGGCGCCGCGCTGGGCTGAGCGCACGGTCCCTTGCGCCTCAAGGGTTGCGGAAAGCCGGCGAGAACCATCCCGCCATGGCAGTCGCCGTCGCCCCGCGCTCAGCGGCCGAGACACGCTTCGAGGGACTGGTCCTCGATTTCCTCTCCTACCTCGAGCTGGAGCGAGGCCTCTCGCGCAACACGCTCAACGCCTACCGTTGCGACCTGCTCCAGTACGGCGAGTTCCTCGCTGCCCATGACCTCGACGCGCTCGCGGCGCGCCCAGCCGACATCGGCGATTTCCTCGCCGATCTCGCTACCGGTCACGGCCGGCCGGCCTGCTCGGCGGCGACCGTGCACCGCAAGACCGCCTGCCTGCGCTCCTTCTACAAGCACCTGCGTCGCGACGAGCTGATCGGCGACGATCCGACCGCGGCGCTGAGCGCGCCCCGCCGGGCAAAGAAGCTGCCACAGGTCCTCAACTACTCCGAGGTGCAGAAGCTGCTCGCCGCGCCGCGCGGTGCCGAGCCGACTACGCTGCGCGACCGTGCGCTGCTGGAGGTGATGTACGCCTGCGGTCTGCGGGCCTCGGAGACGATCGGCCTGGAGCTGTCGGACATCGAGATGGAAGAGGGCTTCCTGCGGGCGCGCGGCAAGGGCTCCAAGGAGCGACTGGTGCCGCTCGGGAAGCAGGCGATCGCGGCGATCTCCGCCTACCTGCGCGGTGGTCGTCCCAAGCTGATCGGCGAGCGCCACGAGCCGAAGCTGTTCGTCAACTTCCGCGGCGGGCCGCTCAGCCGCCAGGGCCTTTACAAGATCGTCCAGCGCCACGCGCGCGAGGCTGGCCTTGCGGGGCAGATGAGCCCGCACACGCTGCGCCACAGCTTCGCTACGCACCTGCTGGCCGGTGGCTGCGACCTGCGCGCCGTGCAGGAGATGCTCGGCCACGCCGACATCGCGACGACCCAGATGTACACCCACCTCTCCGGCCAGCAGCTGAAAGACGTCTACTTCAAAACGCACCCCCGTGCCGTCGAAGGTTGACCCGGCCCCATCTCCCAACCCCGTTGAGGTCGTATTTCTTTCCGCTATCCGGAATGTATTACGACCTCAACCGGTAGAAAGGGGCGGTGCCTGAGCTGCCCGAGGTCGAGACTGTCTGCCGTCAGCTTGAGCCGGAGCTGGAAGGGCTGCGGCTCGAGCGGCTCGAGATCTACGATCCGCGCTGGTGCCGGCCTACGCTGCCGGCGGAGCTGAGCGCTGCCGTCTCGGGCCGCATGATCGAGGGCCTGGGTCGGCGTGGCAAGTACCTGCTGCTCAGACTCGAGGGCGAGCGGACGTTGGTCATGCACCTGCGGATGACCGGCAATCTGGTCTTGATCGAGCCGGGCGGCGCGGCGATCGACCCCTCCGAGGGCCGGCGTCTCTACGAGGGCGAGCGCTCGACCGAGGAACGTCACCTGCGAGCTCGCTTTGAGCTCGCCGACGGCCGTGAGATCTGGTTCACCGATCCGCGCCGCTTCGGCGAGGCCTTCCTGATCGAGGATGCCGACCTGGAGGCGCGTTTCGCGCGGCTCGGGGTCGAGCCGCTATCGCCAGACTTCACGCCCGCGGCGCTCGGCGAGGTAGCCGCCGGGCGTACCGCGCCGCTGAAGTCGTTCCTGCTCGACCAGCGGTGGATCGCCGGCGTCGGCAACATCTACGCCGACGAGGCGCTCTTCCGCGCCGCGCTGCACCCGCTCTCGCCGGCCGGCTCGATGAAGCCGGAGCACCTAGAGGCGTTGCGCGACGGGGTCGTCGCCGCCCTGGAGGCGGGGATCGACGGCGGTGGCGCCTCGATCGACGACTACCGCGACGCGCGCGGCGAGCGGGGACGGATGCAGGACGAGTTCCTGGTCCACACGCGCGAGGGCGAGCCCTGCCCACGTTGCGGCGGCACGGTCGAGCGGATCGTCGTTGGCGGGCGCTCGACCTACTTCTGCCCGGACTGCCAGGTGAAGCTGCGACGCAAACCGCGCCGGCGCCGTCCGGCGCGCCGGTCACCTTAGGAGGATGGCCGTTTCCGCGATCTCGCACCCCTGAAGTGCCCGGCACCACGCTGAAGACCGAGGCAGTGGTCCTGCGCAGCATCCGCTACGGCGAGGCCGATCGCATCCTCCACCTCTACTCGGCGCAGCGGGGGCGGATCGGGGCGATCGCCAAGGGTGCGCGCAAGCCGCGCTCGCGCTTCGGCGGCCGGCTGGAGCCGTTCTTCAGACTCGACATGCTCTTGCACGAAGGCCGCGGCGAGCTGCTCACGGTCACCGGCGTGGCGACCGTCGACGGTTACCCGCGACTGCGCTCCTCGGGCGCGGCGCTCACGGCGGCCGCGCGCGGCTGCGACGCCGTCCTGCGACTGCTCGACTCGGCCGAGCCGAACCCACCCGCCTACAACCTGCTCTGCCGCTACCTGGCGCTGCTCGACGACCCGGCGGCGCCGACGGCCGCCGCGCTGGAGACGGCGCTCTCTTTCCGCCTCAAGCTGGCGCTCGCCGCCGGTTTCGCGCCGGAGTTGGGCGCCTGCGCACGCTGCGGCGAGGCCGACCACCTCGTCGGCTTCTCCGGCGCCGCCGGAGGCGTCGTCTGCGCCGCCTGTGAGGCGGGCTCCTTCCCGCTCTCCGAGGAGGCGCACGGATTCATGGTCACGGCGGTCGCCGAGCCGCTAGCCACGGCACCGGCGGCGGGGGAGGGGGCGCTGCGCCAGGTCGAGCGGGCGATCGGCGAAACGCTCGAGCATCATGCGCACGTGCAGCTTCGATCCGCCGCGTAGGATCGGAGCCGTGGAGGCCATCGCCGCTCTGGAGGACCGCGTACGCGCTTGGGAGGCCGCGTTCCTTTCCGATCTCGGCAGCCCGTCCTATCCGGCGCGGCGCCGCATCGAGGAGGCCGACAGCCTGCTGCGCACGCCCTTCCAGCGCGACCGCGACCGGATCGTCCACGCCAAGGCCTTCCGCCGCCTCAAGCACAAGACGCAGGTCTTCATCGCGCCCGAAGGCGACCACTACCGCACGCGCCTGACCCACACCCTGGAGGCTTGCGGGATCGCCCGCACCGTGGCGCGGGCGTTGGGCCTGAACGAGGACCTGACCGAGGCGATCGGACTTGGCCACGACCTCGGACACCCGCCCTTCGGCCACACCGGCGAGGCGGCGCTCGACGCCGCGCTGCGCGAGCACTGCGGTGGCGGCTTCCGCCACAACGTCCACTCGCTGCGGGTCGTCGACGTGCTGGAGCGCGACGGCCGGGGCCTGAACCTGACCGAGCAGGTGCGCGACGGGATCCTCAACCACACCGGCTCGGACCGGCCGGCGACGCTGGAGGGGCGGATCGTCAAGCTGGTCGACCGCGTCGCCTACATCAACCACGACATCGACGACGCGCTGCGCGCAGGGATCCTGCGCCCCGACGATCTGCCGGCGGAGGAGATCGAGCTGCTCGGGCCAAGCGGCTCGGCACGGATCGACACGCTGGTCCGCGACATCGTCGAGCGCTCGGCGGAGGCCGGCGACATCGTCCAGAGCGAGGCGGTCGGCGGGGCGATGCTGCGGCTGCGCAAGTTCATGTTCGAGCGCGTCTACCTTGGCGAGGCGGCGCGCCGCGAGCAACAGCGGGTACGAGGCGCGATCCGTGGCCTCTTCGACCACTACATGGAGCATCCGGAGGAGATGCCGGCGGGGGAGCCGGGGGCGAGCGATTGTCAGCGGGTCGCCGACTACGTCGCCGGGATGACCGACCGCTACTGCATCGCCCGCTTCGCCGAGCTGACCGTGCCCGAGGAGGCGGGTTTCCGGTGGCGCTGATCTCTGAGGAGAGCCTGGAGCGGGTCAAGCAGGCGGCCGACATCGTCGAGGTGATCTCCGCCCACACCGACCTGCGCCGCCAGGGCGCGCGCTGGGTTGGGCTCTGCCCCTTCCATGAGGAGCGCACGCCGTCCTTCTCGGTCGACGCCCAGGAAAAGCTCTACCACTGCTTCGGCTGCGGGGTGGGGGGCGACACGATCAAATTCGTCGAAGAGAAGGAGGGGCTGGGCTTCGCCGAGGCGGTCGAGCTTCTGGCCGAGCGCTACGGCGTCGAGCTGCAGCGCGAGCGGGAGGATCCGCGCGCGGAGGAGCGGCGCCGGCAGCGGCGCAAGCTCGGCGATCTGCTCGACCGCGTGGCCGCCTTCTACGCGGCGTTCCTCTGGGACTCGCCAGAGGCGGCCAAGGCGCGCGAGTACCTGGCCGGGCGTGGGCTCGAGGAGGAGACGCTGCGTGCCTTCGGCGTCGGCTACGCCCCGAGCGCCTGGGACACGGTGTTGGTGCGCGGCCAGCGGGCCGGCTTCTCGGTCGCCGAGCTGCGCGCCGTCGGCCTTGCGCAGCGCGGGCGCAGCGGCGGCGAGTACGACCGCTTCCGCGAGCGGATCATGTTCCCGATCCGCGACCGCCGGGGGCGCACGGTCGGCTTCGGCGGGCGAGCGATGCGCTCCGACCAGGGGGCCAAGTACGTCAACACGGCCGAGACCGACTTCTTCCACAAGAGCCACATGCTCTACGGCATCGACATGGCGAAGGAGGCGATCGCCAAGGCGGGGCGGGCGGTGGTCGTCGAGGGCTATACCGACGTGTTGGCGCTTCACCAGGCTGGCCTCGGTGAGGCGATTGGCGTGATGGGCACGGCGATCACCGTCGAGCAAGTGGCTGCCCTGTCGGGGATGGTCGACGAGGTGGTGCTGGCCCTCGACGCCGACGCGGCCGGGCAGGAGGCGATGCTGCGGGCGCAGCGGGTTGCGGCAGGGCGGCGGATGCGGCTGCGCGTGGCCGCGATGCCGGCCGGCGAGGATCCGGCGGAGATGATCGCCGCGAAGGGGGGCGCCGAGCGTTTCCGCGCCCTCGTCGGCGAGGCGGTCGAGCTGCCGGTTTTCCAGGTCGACCTGGTGCTGGGGCGGACCGACGTCGGCTCTCCGACCGAGCGCGACCGAGCGCTCGACGAGGTCGCGCCGATCCTGGCTGGGATGGGGGAGACGGCGAGCCGCGACGACCTGGTGCGGCGGGTTGCCGAGCGACTTGACCTCGAGCCGGCGCTGGTGATGGGCAGGGTGACGGCCGCGCAGCCGACCAGCGGTGGCGTCGAGGCGACGCGCCGGGACGTCCCCGCGGCGCCGCGGGTGCGCCAGGGGGGCGAGCTGACCTCGCGCGAACGACGCGAGCGGGCGCTGCTGGCGATGTGCATCGCCCTGCCGGGCGAGGGTCGCGAGTACCTGGCGCGCCTGACGGATGAACACCTCTCGCCGAGCGGCGCCCGTGCTGCTGCCTGGCTGCGCGACCACCCTGAGGACCCCGCCTCGGACCTGCCCCGCGAGGACGCCGAGCTGTCCGGTCTGATCGCCGAGCTGGTGATCCTCGCCCACGACGAGCCTGCCTCGCCCGAGGCGATGGAGCTCAACTACCTGTTGCTCGAGCAGCGTCGCCTCGAGTCCGAGATCGCCGCCGCCGGAGAAGCTGACGACTACGAGCGCCGCGCCGCCCTCAGCCGCGAACGCGCCGCGCTGGTCCAGCGCATCGCCCACGCAGAGCGCGTCGGCGGCTAGCCGCTAAATTCCTCTCTCCGGTCCGGGGTAGCTCAATCGGTAGAGCACTCGGCTGTTAACCGAGTTGTTGTGGGTTCGAGTCCCACCCCCGGAGCTTTCCCTTCAGGTGTATACGCGTACTTGCGCGAGCTGCTCGACCAGCTCGGCGCCGCGGGCGGCGCCGTCGTGGTCCCGCGCCCAGGTGGCGAGCTCGGCTGCTCGTGCGGCAAACGAGGGGTCGCCGAGGATGCGGCGGGCCGCCCAGCGCAGCGGGGCGGGGCGGCAGAGGCGGCGGGGGAGGGAGAGGCCGGCCTTTGCCCAACTGACGCGCATCGCCGTCTCGCTCATGTCGCCGATGAAGGGGCTGATCAGGAGCGGCGTGCCGGCGGCGAGCGCGCGGGCGGCGGTGCCGTGGCCGCCGTGGGAGACGATCAGCGAGGCGACGGGCATCAGCTGGCTGTAGCTGAGCCAGTCGACGAGGATCGCGTTGTCGGGCACCTCGATCGGTGTTTGGGGCACGACGCGGTTGGTGGTCGCGACGACCCGCACCGGCTCGTCAGCCAGCGCCGCAAGCGCGGTCCGCACCAGGTGGTTGCGCGAGTCGTGCGCGGTGCTCGGCGCGACCAGGACCAGCGGCTCCACGCCCGCCGGCAGCTCGATCTCGGGGTGGGGGACCTCGAAGCTCATCGGGCCCGTCACCTCGACGCCGGCCGGCCAGCGGCGCGGATACTCCAGCTGCGGGAAGGTGCCGACCAGCGCAAGGTCCGGGCTGATACCGCCGTGGAAGCGCTCTGTCGGCGGCAGCCCGAGCCGCACCCGCTGTCGGTTGAGGTCGCGCCGTCCCTGCTCGAGGCCGACCTCGAGGGCACGCTGCCCGGCTCGCCACACGCCGCGGCCGAGCGGCGTGCGCGGTGCCCGCAGGCCGACCGCGAAGAACGGCAGTCCGGGCGCGACCACCGGGTAGATATGCGGGATCAGCGTCGCCCGTGGCACGCCGGCGACCTCGGCGGCGAGCGTCGGCGCCAGGGTGAGGATGTCGCTGACAACGGCGTGCGGGCGCATCTCCTCGAGCAGCGGCAGCAGCGCGCGCGCTGCCTCGGCGGCATGGGCGCCCTCCTCGGAGTCGGGGTCGGGCGGCGGGAACATGCGGTATTCCTCGGCCGCCGCGAAGCTCAGTCCGGCGCCCTCGACCGCCTCGCGCCGCTCCTCCCAGGTCTCAATCGTCACCTCGTGCTCACGCTCGGCGAGCGCGAGCCCCAGGGCGATCGCCGGGAAGACGTGCCCCGGGTCGCCGAAGGCGGCTACGAGGAAGCGCATGCTAGGGGGTGTCGATTCCCTCTCCCAGGCGGGTGAAGACGATCTCCGGCACGTGGCAGTTGGGAGAGGTGCGAAGCAGGAACCGGACCGCCTCGCCGATGTCCTCAGGGCGGATCATCGCTTCGCCGGGGACCTGACCCTTGGCGAAGTCGGTCATCGGCGTGTCGACGAAGGCGGGCGCCAGCGCCGTGCACTGGATGCCGGCGGCGCCCGCCTCGCGGTGGGTCGACTGGGTGAAGTTGATCACCGCCCCCTTCGTCGCCGCGTAGACGGAGAGCCAGGCCTGCCCGCCTTTGCCGGCGATCGAGGCGGTGTTGACGATCAGCGCCTTGCCGTGCTCGGCGCCCGCTTCGCGCAGCATCGGCAGACCCTCGCGGGTGCCGATGACCAGCGCCCGCAGGTTCACCGCCAGCTGCATATCGAGGTATTTGGTCTGGATCTCGTCCATCGGCGCGCCGATCCCAACCCCGGCGTTGTTGACGAGCACGTCGAGACGCCCGTAGACCTCGCGGTGCTTGGCGAAGACACCGACGACGTCCTCCTCCTCGGTCATGTTGGCGGCCACGCTCTGCACCTCGATGCCGTCGGCGCGCAGGCTCTCGGCGGCCCCCTCCAGCTTCTCCGGCCGGCGCGCGGAGACGGTCAGCGCGTAGCCCTCCTCGCCGAGCGTGCGGGCGATCGCCAGCCCGATGCCGCTCGAGGCTCCAGTGATCAGTGCTGCTCGCTGCGCCAACGCATCCCCTCCGTGCTCGCTTTCGCCGCTGCGCACCCTATACGGCGCCCAATAAGATGCGCCGCCTTGCTTTCGCGCCGAGCAACATGCGCCTTCGCCTGCGCGCTCGCGGCTGCCGCCGTGACCGCCGGCTGTGGCGGCTCCGATTCCTCGACGTCCTCGACGGAAGCGGCGACGAATCGCCCGGCGCCGCCGAAAAGCGCTTTCCCGCAGCCCGAAGGCAAGACGCTCGCCGAGATCGTCAAAGAGACCGAAGGGCACTCCGAACTGGTCGTCTCGCCTGCCGCCCTCGTCTTCCACAAGGGCGAGAACCGGTACCCGATGGGCGTTTTCGAAAGCGACCGCACGCAGATCAACGACGCCGAAGTCGCCCTGTATGTGGCGAAGGTTCCGAAATCGAGCGGCAAAAGCGCGAAAGGCGGCGATCACGAGAAAGGCTCGCTGGCCCAGGCGCGAACCGAGGCGCTCGAAGAGCCGGCGACGGGCCCGTTCCCGGCGGCGATCGAAAGCCTCGCGACCAAGCCTGCCTACCGCGCGCAAACGACCAGCAGCGACCCGGACGCGGCCACGGCCGTCTACACGACCGAGGTCGACTTCCCCAGCAACGGCGAGTGGCGGATTGCGGCGGTGGTCAAGCAAGGCGGCGAAACCACGGCGACGTTGCTGCCGAGCGCCACCGTGGGCGAATACGAAAGCATCCCCAAGGTCGGCCAGAAGGCGCCGCCGATCCACACGCCAACGGCGGATGACGTCGGTGGCGACCTCTCGAAGGTCACGACGCGGATCCCGCCGGACACGCAAAACCGGGTCGACTATGCGGACGCTCTGGGAAAAGAACCGATCGTGCTCTTGTTTGCGACCCCCCAGTTCTGCCAGAGTCGGGTATGCGGCCCGGTCGTCGATGTAGCCGAGCAGGTCAAAGACCAGTACGGCGACGACGCGGCGTTCATTCACATGGAGATCTACGACGACAACGACCCCAGCAAGCCGGTACGGCCGCAGGTGCGCGCCTTCAACCTGCCGAGTGAGCCGTGGCTGTTCGCGATCGACCGCCAGGGCACGATCCGCGCCGAGATCGAGGGCGCGTTCGGCGTCCCCCTGCTCACCAAGACCGTCGAGGAGCTGATCGGCGAATGAGCGAGGCCACCGCCCCGGACCCCGAGCTGCTCAAGTCCTTCGCCGAAGAGGCGAAAAGGCGGTGCGACGTGATCGCCGCCGGCCTGGCGACCGAGACCGAAGACTTCGAGACCCTGCGCGCCGAAGCCCATGCCCTCAAGGGAACCGCCGGCGCGGTCGGCCTGCGCCGCCTCGCCGAGCTGGCCGGCCTGATGGAATCCGATCTCGCCGAAGCGAAGAAGACCGGCGTCCTGCGCGGCGGCCGCTCCCACCAGATCGCCGACGCCGCCAAGGCCCTCTCCGAGGGCGCCGCCGCCGCCGCGGAGGGCAAGGAAGAGCCCCCCGACGTAGGCCGCTCCCTCGCCCAACTCTTCAGCGCCTAGCACGCTACGCTCGGCCCCGAGGGGCGGTAGCTCAGTTGGTCAGAGCAGCGGACTCATAATCCGTCGGTCGAAGGTTCGAGTCCTTCCCGCCCCATTCAGAAAAGCACTTCGATCAGCACCAGGACAGTCAGCAGCGCGACGCCTCCGACCCCAATGAGGAAACAGGTTCCTGCCGCGCCCAGGCGCGCGAGCTTCCAGTCGGCGATCACCTCTTCACGGCCGGTTGCCGTGATCACCTCGGCGACATAGCGTCGTTTGAGGTCCTTCTCCTTGCATCCCGATCGGTCCAGCACGGTTTTCACGCCATTGGGTTGATGCCGCTCGAAGGTGTAAGTAGTGGCTTGAATGGCTCGCAGGCCAGCCGCCATCACACAAACGCTTGCTACGAGCAGGACCAGGCAAGCTCAAATATTCATGGCTTCTTTATCGAAGCGATTGTCGAACGCCGCCATATCTCGTCCTCACGTGTGAGGAAAAAATCGACCTTCTGAGAGACGGCAATGAGCGAGACAAGGGGGGTGGGCCGATGTCATGGTGGGTGCGCTCAAACGCTCGACCAGCCATCCCCCCACGAGGGAACGGGCCAGGGACAGCGATACAGCAGGTCCGATTCCTGAAGGCGGAACCCGGGACGACGGACGACCTTGCGGCAGTAGATGGATAGCCACCCCCATAGGTCGCTCGGTGTCACTTTACGCGCAAAGCAGCAGTGTTTCTACGGCCGGCCTAGGACACGTAGGCCTTGCGCACCATCGCGGCCGTCCATCGGTTCGTACCGTGGGCCGGGGGGACACCCTTCCTGTTCAGGACCTCGGCGATCTCGGCGAGGGACTTGCCTTTCGCGAGCAGCGTCCGGATCTGCTTCCGCCATCCATAGTCCCGCTTGTTGCAATAGATGTGAGCAAGTCGAACATTCTCGGGGCGGAGGTGCCCGCCGGCCGACTTGAGGACCGGGTAGTGGTCGGGCGAGGGGGCCCACTTGGTGCGTGGCGTCGTGACCTGATCGAACGCGCCGCGCCCCTTGTGGTGGTAGCACTGCGGCATCTCGCACTTCAGGGCGAGGAGCTGGCCGCGCTCGGCCATCTGCACGAGGACACCCCTCACACCAAGCTCGCGGAGCTGGTCCGCGACTGAGCTATCCGCGCTGCCGGCGCCAGCTGCTGCCTTCGCCATCGAGTCACCTTTCTCGTGTAGTCGCCCTATTGGGCTTCGTGCATACATTACGTAGAGCGTCGCTTCGGCGACTGACGAAGTCGCCACCCAAACCTTCGGCCGTCCAGTATCCCCCAGGCGATCCATCGGAATGTCGCTCTCGTCGACGTAGCTACTGCTTTCGCGTGAAAGCGACAGCATGGGTGTCGCGATTGGGCCTCCGAAACTTGGTCCCGAAATTGGCCCCCGACTCCACCGAACTCAGACGACTCCCTGGACCTGATCCGCTCTACCAGGCCAGATCCGCCTCTATAGACGACTTCCGGCTCGACTCATAATCCGCCGGTCGAAGGTTCGAGTCCTTCCCGCCCCATAGGAGGACCTATCGCTCGGTGTCGCCGTTTTGCGCAGCAGGACGACTGCCGCTTGTCGGCTCATATGGCAGTTGCGGAGTGCCGGGGTAGCCTTAGCGTCCAAATGCCTCCGGATACTCGCTATGCACAGAGCGGTGATGTCAACATCGCCTACCAGGTTGTCGGCGATGGCCCGATCGACCTCGTCTTCGTGCCGGGCTTTGTCTCGCACCTCGACCTGCAATGGGCCGAGCCGCGGGTCGCACGCTTTCTCGAAAAGCTCGCCTCCTTCTCGCGGCTGATCCTGTTCGACAAGCGGGGCACGGGGCTCTCCGATCCCGTCGCCGCCCCGGCACCGCTTGAGGATCGCATGGACGACGTGCGCGCGGTAATGGACGCCGTCGGCTCGGAGCGCGCCGCGCTGTTCGGACTCTCCGAAGGTGGGCCGATGAGCGTGCTGTTCGCAGCCACGTATCCCGAGCGGACGCGGGCGCTGGTTCTCTGCGGCACCACTCCCACCGGAAATCTCGACCCCGACGACAACCCGGGGGGGCAGCGCTGGGTCGACTTGTTCCAGAGTGCGCGGGCCGCGGCCGAGCACTGGGGCGAGGGGCGCACGCTCGGGCTACTCGCCCCTAGCGCCGACAGCGAGCGGGATCGGATCGGGCGCGCCACGTTTGAACGCTCGGCTGCAAGTCCACAGATGGCGCGGACGGCACTCGAGATGGTTACCGAAATCGATGTCAGGGACCTGCTGCCGAACGTCCGCGTGCCGACGCTGGTTCTTCATCGCGCCGAAGAGTTCATCCCCGTCGAGTGCGCGCACTACATGGCCGAGCACATCCCAGGTGCGCGGCTGGTCGTACTACCGGGAATGGACCACATCCCTTTTTACGGCGACGGTGATGGCTACGCAGAGGAGATCGAGGAGTTCCTGACTGGCGCCCGCCACGCGCCCCCTTCAGATCGCATCCTGACGACCGTGATGTTCACCGACATCGTCGCGTCCACGGAGCGCGCCGCGGCGCTGGGAGATGCGCGCTGGCGCGAGCTATTGGGTCGCCACGACGAGTTAATGCGCGCCGAGCTAGAGCGCCACCGAGGTCGCGAGGTGAAGACGATGGGCGATGGCTTTCTGGCCACCTTCGATGGCCCGGCGCGCGGGATCCGCTGCGCTCGGGCGATCGCAGACAAGGTGCGAGCCCTTGACATCGAGCTGCGGGCCGGTCTGCACACCGGTGAGTGCGAGCTGATCGGCGAGGACATAAGTGGTATGGCCGTCAACATCGGCGCGCGGATCGGTGCGCTTGCCGGGGTGAACGAGGTGGTTGTCTCGAGTACCGTCAAGGACCTCGTCGTAGGGTCGGGCATCTCGTTCAGCGACCGCGGAGCCCAAGAGCTCAAGGGTGTGCCCGGCGAGTGGCGTCTGTTCGCCGTGGAGGAGGTTGAAGGGCCAGCGAGCAACCGGCTTGTGTCAGACACCCGTGAGCTCCGTCTCTCCGATCGTGCAGCTACCGGTGCGGCAAGGAGAGCACCGAGCCTCATGCGACGAGTGATCGGTTGGCGTGCTGACCCCTAGCTCCTAGCCTCGGCGAATGGCACGGAGCCCGATCGTGACGGGGGCTGGGTTCTGAAAACTTGTCCCGAAATTGGTCCACGATCCGTCGCAGAAGGACTCCGACCGGATGGGTGGCGATGCGCTGAAGTCCGACGGGGCCGTTTCGAAGCCCGGAGCTACTGCCATCGCAACGGCCACTCGATCGCGTTCGGCCGATTCTTGGTCTGAACCGGTGGTTTGGCGGCTATGCGGCCGCGTTGGCGCGGCGCTGGGCGTGTGCGTAAAGGGTCTCGGGCGCGATGTCGGCTTCGTTGGGCCAGACGATCGTGCCGGCGTCCGGATCGGCCGTGAGCTGGCGGAAATACTCGGGATTGCGCAGAGGCTCGAAGATGCCACCGTAGTCGAGCAGGTAGGAGAGGTCGACCTCGGCGCTCGTCGAATCCTCGAAGCGGACGTGAACGGCAAAGCCCTCCGTGGGCGTGGCTTCGATCAGCATCGGCGTGCTTCTCATGAGCATGATGGTAGAGGGCTTACCCCAGGGGATCAATCGGGCGGGGCGGCTTGTGCTCGCGAGCCAGATTCCAGTTCTGCCGAAGCTCTTCCTGATGCTCCTTTGCCCATTCGGTGACCAATTTCTGGGCCCGACGGGGCAGCCCGCCCGCGATCAGCTCGATGCCCTCGATATCGAAGGACGCCTCGTCGTCGCCGTAGGTGGCGTGGAAGTGCGGCCGGCCCTCATGCTGAGGCTCGTCGAAATACATCCAGATGACAATCCCGTAGAAGCTGCTGATCCTCGGCACGGGGTGGAGTCTGGCAGGGCCGCCGGACGATGTGGCGCAGACAAAAAGATTCACCGTCGCGCTGAAAGCTTGGTCCGAAATTGGTCCCCGACTCCACCGAACTCAGCCGAACCCGTTGGAGGCGATTCGCTCTATCGAGACAGGGAACCAGTACCTCTGTCTGACCGCGGAGCGCGGGGGAGGAACCTGGCACTACGGCGCTTGACGCATCAGATCGGCGACCCCAGCCAGGAGTGCCATAGGATTGCGCTGTGCCGTTCACTCTCAGGAACCTCAAGGAGGACCTGGAGGACGTCGGGTCTAGGTTCGACGGCGCGCCGGACCTGGAGTTCCGCTTGGCGACCCAGGCGCTCGAGCTCGAGCAATCCGGCCTGGGCTACCAGCGCGTCCCGCCCGGCTATCGCTTTCCGTACGGCCACACGCACAAGAGGCAGGAGGAGGTGTACGTGGTCCTGCGCGGGAGCGGCCGGATGAAGCTCGACGACGAGATCGTCGAGCTCAAGGAATGGGACGCGGTGCGCGTCCCGCCCGGTACGTGGCGAGGCTACGAGGCCGGGCCGGAGGGTCTCGAGATCCTCGTCATCGGCGCGCCCAATCTCGGCGAGGCTCCGCGCGAAGACGTCGATGGCCAGCGCGACTGGTGGGCTGACTAGCGCCAGATAGGCGAACGTGAAGCGGGAGAAGGAACTCAATGGAAGGGTTCCGGCGCGACCCATAATCCGTGCAGCGCAGGGTTCGAGTCCTGCTCGCCCCATGGAAGGGCCCTCGGCTCTCTATCGTTGGGGACATGCCCGATGCTCCGGAGCTCGATGAGTTCGAGTCCTTGGTCGTCGACGCAATCGATCGGTTGCCGGCGGAATTCCAGGAGGTATTGGCGAACGTCGCGGTCGTGGTATCCGACCTTGGAGACGAGGTGCATGCATATGGCCAGTACTTCGGGGACGGTGTCGCGCGCGAAAGCTATGAGGATCGGATCGTCATCTACCGTGACACGCTGGAACGTGACTTCGGCCATGACCGTGACCTGCTTGCCCGCCAGGTCGAGCAGACCTTGCGTCACGAGCTTGCTCACCACCTCGGCTGGGATGAGCGAGGAACGGGAGGCCTAGGCCTATAACTGCCGTAGTGAACGAGGCTTGCGGCTGCTCCTGAGAAGGGTCGACCGTGCCCTTCGCACTGAGTTCAATACGGCTCGCCAAGCGCTTTTAGCCGCCAATGCAGGCAATTTGCTACCTCGCAGGGCCGGTATATAAGTCCAGATATCGGGTAAAAAGTCAAGGTCAGTGCCGTCAGCAAGCAGGCGACTCGGTGGAATATGCCTTTTGTTCGAAGCAGAGACTTGCCAGAAGAATCAACGCGTTCTCTGCGGCGTGGAATCTCAGTCGCCACTGTCGCCTTCATCGCCGCGGTTTTTGGGGTCTCCTTCGCTTCCGCTGCACCCTTGGAAGAAGCGGCACATGCCGTCGAATCGGTCACTGCAACTCCGGCGCCGTCGCTACCGAGCGCGCCGCCATCGGCGACCCCTCCGGCGCCAGTTGGAACTCCCAATGGAACTCCCAGTCGGCCTCAGGTTCCTGTCGATCATGCCTCGGTCGAGGTGCCGACTGGGGAGACGTCAACGTCCGCGCCGGCGTCACACCACTCGTCGACTCCGCCACACAGGACGCCCAAGGTTTCGAGTCCAAGGGCTGAGTTGCCTTTGCTTCACAGAGCAACTGGTTCCGCGCAGGAGTCCCCCGGCAGGGTTACGAGCAGTTTGACGATAGGGGCGACGCCGGGAGCAGCTGCCCCCGTTCGTGACGACGCTAATGTGGACTCGGATAGCCCACGAGACCCACCCTCAGTCGAATCAGCACGACCCGCCCTTTTACCGCGTTGGTTCGCTCACGTTTGGCCCGCGATCGCACTTGGCAACACCGGGACTTTGGTAGCACTCCTGGCAAGAGGGGAGAGTGCGAGTTTGCTTCCGTCATTAACTCCGCGCTCCGCATCGAACGCCGTTCGGCTGCTTTCCGGACTCATGAGCGTTACGGGGGATAGTGATTCATCCGCGCTCTCCAAACAATCCGTCACCCCGATTGGATCGCCCCTGCCGTCGCCCGTTGCTTCCGTGCCCGCCAGTGGCGGAATGAGCCTCTTCCTCACGATAACCACTTCGCTACTCGCCCTCGTGGGCCTAATAGCCCTGGGCAGACTCACGGTGGGGGAGGAGTTCTTCTCTTTCTTGCGATGGCCGCACCGGCACCTTCGTCAATGAGGACATGGTTTAGGGAGGAGTGTCACGATCAGAGGTAGCCGCGGACGCCGGTACCTACCATCGGCGCTGAGACGAAGAACCTCCTCATATCCGGCGTTAGCAGGCGCGTGATCGCGGTCTCGTTGAGCCTGGCTGCGCGGAGCGCCGTCTCAAGCCGCTCCTCTTCCTCCGCGCCGTTCTCGTCGTAGGGGGAGTTCTCGAGGAGCTCGAAGATCGTTCGTCCGTCATCGTCGGCGGTTGGCAGGGCGACGGCGCTCAGCAGGCTCGGCCAGCGAATCCCGAGCACCGCGAGCTTCGCCACTGCCTGCAGCGAGTCGGGCGCCGCCATTCCTGCCCGTCGCCGCTCCGTCGAGATCATGGTGAAAAAGCGGAACAGGTTTACGAAGCGCTTGATCTCCCGTGGGTTCCGGGCGAGGAAGCCCGTCGCATAATCCATCGCTTCCCTCACCTCTGGGTCGTCGGCGGTCAGCTGTCGTTCGCCCATCTCTCGGAACACGCCCACCTCGGCGGCATCGGGTGGCACCACGTCGATTCGCTCCCTGTTCGGCACGGGGGGAGCAGACGCGTCCGCGCTCCGCCGGTCCGGGGGTGCCTCACCGTCCTTCTCGGGACCCTGGTCGCCTGAGGCTGGCTGGCCGTCGGCGGCCGCTGGGGAGAACATCGATTCGAGCAGGGTCGTGGTCCTCCGCTGCTCCAGTGCAGGAACCGCCAATGGCAGCTGGACGATCTTCTCGAGGAAGCGCCAGCCGAGGTCGAAAGCCTGTCCCGCGACACCGCTGGTCTGGTCGAGCTTTTGAACAAGGTCGCCGTAGACGGCCTCGACGTGCGCCGCGACCATTTCCGGTTCCATCGCGATGACGAAGATCGTGTTCGGGTAATCGCCGGCGACGAACAGGTTGATCGCCTCGATGACCTGCACCACGCAGGAGGGCGAGCAGCGGTCCAAGTCATCGACGAAGATCACCAGGGGCCGTGTGGGCGTGGCGACGAGGTCGACCACCCGCTTCACGTCGGTCTGAACCAGGTAGAACGCGCCTGAATCGGCGCGGTAGTCGGGCGTTTCGACTATCTCGTCGTAGGTGTTGGTCGCCGCACCGGCGATTGCTTCTGAGCCTACGTTCGGCCCCACCAGGCCGGAGAGGCTCGAGTGGACACCGGAGGCGAGAACCCGCAATGCGGTCAGGCCGGTGCCGAGGATGGCGGTCGCGGGGCCGCCCGTGGCAAGGGCCGCCCCAATCCAGCTCGCACCGCCCGCCACGAGTAGCGCGAGCCCGGCGAAGAACAGCACCATTCCGAGGAGGGCAAGGGGAACGGCACGACCCAGTATGAGCCCGTAGAGTTTTCGTCGCACGGCTTGCTCGTCGACCCGTTCGAGATTGAGATGTAGCCAGAAGCGCTCCTTTTCTACGGCGCCCATCCGCTCGGTGATCTGGTCGATGATTTGATAAGCAAGCCCCGCCCAGATTTGCTCGCCAGTCTGGTACATCCAAGGGTTGAACCACACCGTCGGACGCCAGAGACGCTCGTCTTCGGTTACCTGGACATCGGCGTCAAAGCCTGACTTGGGGACGACCGCCTTAGGCGAAGCCTGCAGCGCGGGCTGCTCGCTCGTGCTCGCGTCTGGCCCAGTGGCATCGGACGCCTTGCTTTTCTTGGCCTTTCTCAGTACCTCGAAATTCGTCACCTTCGACCCTTGCCTGAGATTGGCGAGCATGCGCTTTGGCGCGAGGGCTTCGAGCCGTTTCACGGCTTCAGGTTGAAGGTGAATTCCGCGCAACTCGCCAGGCGCGCCGTTGCGGTGGGGCCACTCCAGGCGGCTTTGGATCATGCGCATCAGCGACGTCTTGCCGGCTCCCCAGGCACCCTTGATGCCGATCGTCAGCGGCGGCTCGGTGCCGGGGTGCTGGATCCCCCGCGCGATCGCCTTTGCGTATGCCTCGGCGCCCACCGTGTCGCGGCGCGCCCACGAGTCGCCGTCGATTGCCGACTGCGCGAACACTTCCTGCAGTGGCCGGTATGGCGGCGTGTCCGTCGCAACCTCCTGGCGCAGCCCGTGACCGAGGGTTTCGGCGCTGGGTATCGGCAGCAGAACCTCGGTCGCCTGGGTGGCTGCTTCGAGGTCTTCGATGCTGATCACCGCGTGGCCGCTATCGCCCCACTGGGTTCCCCAGGTGTTCTTGAAGCGCACGAAACCGGTGACCCCGTCGAGCGTCAGATCGAGGGCGACGCCGTTCAGGAGCACGCAGTGCCCGCCCGTCTCCGAGGCCCCTCCCATGCGCTGGCACACCGCCCAACCTGCCACGTCGATAGGTGCGAACATCGACTTCTGCCAGAGGAGGCCGGCGACCAATGGGCCTCGCTCGAGCAGTGCCTGCAGCAAGGAGTCGATGTCCGGGCAGGAGTAGCACCCGGTCAGCAGCCGCCGGTTTTCGAGAACGCGCGCCCCCGAGGCAACGGTGGCTCCGGTGTCTTCGTCCCCTGGCCAGCCCAACACGCTGCGCGCGTCGCGATAGAGCTGGCGCGCATAGTCCGCATCCAGGCCGCCGTCACGAACCTCGACTCCGCGATCGGCGAGCCAGTGCGTCCAGGTGAAGCCCACCGAGGCTCCTTCCGGTCCCTGCTGGAGCCAGGCCTCGTCCGCATACCACCAACGCTCTCGCCGCGTCGTCGCTGCTATTCGGTACGGGGACTCGGCGATCGGCGCGTAGGACCGGTTGGACGCGGCTCCTGGCGGGGTAGCGGTGGCCACCGGTCCAAGCTATTCGCTCCGACGATCCAGAACAAGCGGAGCCACCCCCGGCGTCCCTCGCCCCAGCCGGGGCGAGGGACGCGCTGGGCTATCCCTCCAGTGCGTTAGCGACCGAGGATGATGTTGACCTTGGAGCCCGGTGCCAGGAGCTGGCCGGGCTTGGGGTTCTGCTTGGTCACCTTCTTGGTGGGCTTGTGCCGCCTGTGCTTCACCAGGCCGAGCCTGCAGTCGGCTCGGCGCAGGGAGCGCTTGGCCGCTTTGAGCCGCTTGCCGCTCAATTTCGGCACTTCGCAGCCAAAGTAGGCGAACCTGTCGCCTCCTACCGCCGGGCTGGTGCCGGCGATGGTGGTGACCGTGATGTCGACGGCACCGGCGGTCGCGCTGGCCGGCGCGATTGCGGTGACCTGGGTTTCCGAGTCGACCGTGAAGCTCGTCGCCGGAGTGGCGCCGAATCTGACCGCGCTGGCCGAGTTGAGATTCGTGCCGGTGATCGTCACCGCGGCTCCGCCGGCGATCGAGCCGAAGTTCGGCGTCACCTTGGTGATAGCCGGAGCCGGCTGGACTTCGGCGCTCAGCTCGATCTCCTTGCCGGCTTTGGTGTCGCTGGCTGCCACCGTCGCGCCGTCGAAGATCGTCGGGAAGATGAGGCTGTAGCTGGCTCCCGGGACTTCCGCGATGCCGATCTCGTCTTCGGCGCTGGTCGAGTCGATGCCGATCAGATCGCCGGCCTGGATCGGCAGGTTGGCGGTGAAGGTCTGCACGCCGGATCCGGACGGGGTCGCCGGGTTGCTGGTCCCCGCGCCGGTAAAGGCGCCGGTTCGTTTGGGCGCAGCACCCGCAGGTAGAACGGCCCGCCTTTGGCGTCCTGCACGCGCCAGCGCACGATCGTGCCGTTGACCGGCGAGACGAGGCTGGCGCCTTTCTCGGGCAGCGCGGTGTTGAAAAGCGTCGCCACCTGGTCGAATTTGGTCGCCGTCGAGCCGGGCGGCAAGACGCTCCCCACGGTGATGGTCGACGCCTGCGCCGCTCCGGCCGCCAGGAGCGCCCAAGCGCTCGCTGCGATGACCGCCACCAGGCCCGGTAGACCGAGCCTTCCGCGTCCCATGCTCAAGCTCTCGCTCGCGTTCGCATCGTGTCGCTGTCGACACGTCATCGACTGCCTCCTTGTCGTCGTGGCCGCGGCCGCCCCTGCGCGGCCGGGCCTGATGTCAGTGCTGAAACCCGACCTCCGGCGAATGTTGCGCCCCCGTGCCTCGCGCCCGCGATTGACGAGAGCGCACCGAGGCAGCTCGACAGCGAAACTTTCCCTGCTGCAGCGCGGTCTGCCGCTCGAATTGAGGGGCCAGCCGCGCCGACCCACGACAGAGAGCGGGATGATGAAGCGACCGCGGATCAAGCGGACTACGGAAACGGTGGAGTCGCCGGAAGGCGATCTCTACCTGCAGAGGCCGAGCTTGGGCAAAGACGTGCGGATCGAGCGGCCGGATGAGAAGAGCCGGCGACTGCTGGCGGCGCTCGACGGTGAGCACACGCAGGCGCAGCTGGAGCGGGAGTTCGGTTCCGAGGAGGTCGACACCGTGCTCAGCCGCTTTGCCGAGCTGGGCGTGATCGAGGACGCCGCCGATGACGACCGGGTCCCACCCGAGACGATGGCGCGCTTCGAGCGCCAGCTGCGCTACTTCAGCGACATCTCGACTGGACCCGCAGCTTCCGAGTGCCAGGCGCGTCTCGAGGCGGCGCGGATCGCGGTGCTGGGCGTCGGCGGGCTCGGCGGCTGGTCGGCACTGGCGCTCGCCTGCTGTGGGGTCGGCGAGATCCTGCTAGTGGACTTCGACCTCGTTGAGCTGAGCAACCTCAATCGTCAGGTGCTCTATGGCGAGGCCGACATCGGCCGGCCCAAGGTGCTGGTGGCGGCCGAGCGTCTCCGCGCCTTCAACTCGCGCATGCGAGTCGAGCCACGGGAGCTGCGGCTCTCGAGCGAGGCGGATGTGGCGGCGGCGATCGGCGGCTACGACGTCGTCATCGACGCGGTCGATTGGCCGGCCCACGACATCGAGAGCTGGGTCAACTCGGCCTGCTTCGCCGCGGACATCCCCTTCGTCGCGATGAGCCACTTCCCGCCAGTCGCGCGGGTCGGTCCGTTCTACGTCCCCGGCCGCACCGGCTGCTTCGAGTGCCAGCTGACCGCCTACCGGCGCCAGTTCCCACTCTTTGACGTCGCCATGGAGCAGCACCGCGGCAGGCCTTCCCCGTCGGCCACGCTCGGCCCTGCCTGCGGGCTGATCGGCAACCAGGTTGCGCTCGACGTGATGCACCACCTGACCGGCCTCGCCCCGCCCTCGACCCTCGGCGTGGGTCACGTCTACGACCTGCGGACGATGGAGGTCGAACGCGAGGCAATCGTGCCCGAGCCCGACTGCCCGGTTTGCGGCGCCATCCCTCGCATTAGCGAAGGGGATACGCCCTGACCTCATCGAGCACCGCCGCACCGCCGATCTCGACGAGCCCATCGCCCAGCGGCCTTGCCTGCAAGACGGAGCCACGGCCCTGGTGGACGACGATCGGCCGCGAGAGGCGGGCACTGAGGGCCAGAGTGGCGGAGCCGGTCGCCTCGTCCTCGGTGATGCCTGCCCCGGGGACGAAGGCACGCGCCCGAATCGTTCCCGCTGCCTCATCGATCCACGCCCAGGCATAGACGTTGTCGTCGCCGCCCGGCGGGGCGAGCGCCCGCACCGCGGCGGGGTGCTCAAGCTGGATGAAATCGAACGGTGGTGACCACTCCGGCTGGGCGCGGACGAAGACCTCGCCGCCATCGCTGTCGACGCCGACCTTGCCGGCGGGCACCCGCAGCGCCGCGACCGGCCGCCCCAGGTGCGCCAGCAGCCAGGCCGTGCCGACGCAGGGGTGACCGGCAAAGGGCATCTCGACCACGGGAGTGTGGATGCGGATACCGCCCTCGCGATCCTCGACGAAGACGGTCTCGCTAAATCGCAGCTCGGCGGCGACAGACTGGCGCCGGGCCGTCGACAGCCCGGCCGCTCCCTCGAGGAAGACGCCCAGCGGGTTGCCCCACTCGCCGTCCTCGTTGACGAAGACCCGCAGGACGTGCAGCTCGGCCACCGTCCGATGTTAGGCCGGTCTTAGCCAGCGGCGCGCAGGGATGCGAAGATCGACTCTGCTTCGTGTCTCGATGAACGGAAGGAGTGGACGTGTCCATGAAAAGCCTGAGGGGCGAAAGACCCCGCCGCCTACCAGCCCTGCTGGCGGTGCTGGCGATTGGGGTCGCGGGGGTCACCTGGAGCGGTTGTGGCGGCAGCGACGGCGACGAGAGCACCAGCGAAGCCCAGGAACAGCTGGAAAAGGGCGTCGAAGAAGCGAAGCAGGGGCTGGAAAAGGGCAGCGAAGAAGTGCAGAAGGGCTTCAAGCAGGCCGAAGAAGCGACCAAGAAGGGCCTCGAAGAAGGAAAGCAGCAGGCGCAGAACGGCGTTCAGAAGGGTCAGAAGCAGGCCAAGGAAGCGGTCCAACAGGCCGAAAAGCAAGCCCAGGAAGGGATCGAAAAGGGTAAGGAAGAAGCCCAGCGGGGGATCGAAGAAGCCGAAAAGTACGCGCCTTAGCCCGGCGCGCCCACCGGCGTCGCCTCCTCGGCGAGGTCGGCGGCGAGAGCGTCGACGATGCGTGGATCGAACTGCGTGCCGGCACAGCGGCGCAGCTCGGCCAGCGCCTCTTCGCCGTTCATCCCAGCCCGGTAGGGCCGTCGTGCCGTCAGCGCCGCGAAGGCCACCGAGACGGCAATGATGCGCGAGCCCAGCGGGATCCCCTCGCCGGCAAGCCCGTCCGGGTAGCCCGTTCCGTCGAAGCGCTCGGCGCTGGAGCGGACCAAGGCGGCAATCGGCACCAGGCCGGGCGCCGCGGCGATGATCCGCTCGCCGTCGACGGTGTGGCTGCGGATCGCCGCCGTCTCGAATTCGCCCAGCGGCGCTTCTTTGTCGAGTATCGACTCAGGGACCGCAAGAAGGCCGACGTCCTGCAGGTCGGATGCCAAGGCGATGTCGTCGATCTCGTTGACTCCGACTCCCAGGCGCCGGGCGAGCGCGATCGCTCGGTAGGTGACGCCCCGCAGGTGATCGCGCAGCTCCGGCTGCCGCGCGCACAGCGCCGCGATCAGTACCGCGTGCGCCTGCCGCCGCGCGGAGCGGTGCTGACGTTGCTTGTGAGCGGCGAGGCGCTGACCGGCGATCTGCAGGGCGGTGGAGCGCTCCTCCGCTTCCTCTGGGATCGTGACCGCTCCATGCAAACGGCCGACTCCGGAATCGGTTTCACCTTCCCCGAGCGCGGCGGTTACGGCTAGGACGATCTCCTCGCCACGGCTCTCGCCGCAGGGCACCAGCGCAGCCAGACGGGTGGTCTCGATTCGGTAGACGGCTCCGTTGAGCGGCTCCACCGCATGCACCAGGGTGTGGGCGGCGCGGCGCAGCAACTCGTCGCCCGCGGCAGAGCCGAAGCGGTCGCTGTGGGCTTGCAGGCCGTCTAGCTCGAACAGCACCAGCGCCCAACGCTCGCCGTGCCTGGCACACACCGTGTCGAGGTCACTGCTCAGCATGCGACTGTTACCTAGCCCCGTGAGCGGGTCGTTCAGCGTCTCGCGCTCGCGCTCGCGCAGCGCCGCCGACTGGCGGCGCACGGTTTCGACCATCCGCACGAAGACGGTGACGATCAGGCCCAAGGTCAGCCAGAAGACCAGCTCGTCGATCCGCCGGTTGAGGTGGTCGTAGATCAGCAGCGCGATCGAGACCAGTGCGAAGACGGTTGGGCCCAGGGCGGATCTCCAGCGCAGCCGGTGCACGAACCCTTCATCGGCGGCGGCGCCTGCGGCGTCAAGACTGGGCGGACATTTGTCTAGCGCACGACGCAGTCGCGGACGACCGTGCTGGTCAGGCGGCGGCCGTCGGCAAACAGGAAGCTGCCCCGGGCGAAGGAGAAGAGTGCACCTGGGAAGCCTTTGGGTGCGGCGCAGCTGGCGCTGATGAAGCTGAGTCGACGCCCTTCGAAGTCGTAGCGGCGGCCAAGGGTGAGTGAGAGGTTGGTGACGTAGCCGAGATCGGATGCGATCTTGGGGATCGTCGTCGAGGCGATGGTTCCGAACCTGCCTTTGCGGGGGTGCGTGAGGTTGAAGACGAGGACCACCGTGGCGGTGATCGGACTACTGGCGGCGACGTGCACGAGGATCGCCGTGCCGTGACCGGTCCTGCCGAGGAAGGCGAGCACTCGCCCCTTGACCGGTAGCTGCGGCTGGCCGGAGAAGGCGACGACGGCTCGGAAGTGGCCACTGCCGACGAGCGCGCTGCGGCAGCGCGCCAACGCCGTTGCCGAGGAGGTGGACTCGAGTTCGTCCTGCTTGCAGGTCGGCAGGCCGCGCGTCGTCAACTTGCCATAGCGATTCAGGGCGATCGAGATCCGGCGGACCTGGGGCGGCCGACTGCCGTCCGAGGTCACGATCGAGCCGGCGAAGGTGACGCGGACGGGAGCCGGGTGGTCGCGCGGCAGCGCATGTGGAGCGAAGCCGGCGTCGAAGGCGATCCGCAGGTTGCCGCTCTGCACCGGCTGGCCGACGGCGAGGCCGGCGCCGGCGAGAGCCGTTGCAAGGAGGGCGATGAGGGCAAGGCGCTTCATGGGAACCTCACCGAAAGTTACTTCGCGAGCACCTCGAGCGATCTGGTCATAAGGCGATGGGAGTGAGGAGTCACTCGCCGGGCGGGCGGCCGGGGTGGGTGACGCGCTCGGCGCGGTGGCGGATTTCCTCGGCCGCCTCACGGGTCGCCGCAAGCGCCTCGTCGCGGGCGGCGGCGACGCCCTCGCTCGGCTTGCCGCCGACGATGTCGCGGAAGGCGTTCTTGAAGCGCTCGGTGCGGCGGCCGGGCGGGAAGCGTGCCTCCGAGCGCACTTGCTTGGCCGGGCGGCGCTCGCCGTAGCGTCGGCGCGCCCACGGGGAGCCCGGCTTGCCGAGCCGGATTGCCCCGTAGATCGCCACCGGCAGGACGAAGAAGCCGATCGTGCCGTGCAGCAGGCGCTGCTTCGCGAAGCAGATCGCGGTCGTCCCAAACACCACCAGAGCGCCGAGGATGCTGCCGATCGTCTGGTCGACCGAGCCGGTCTCGAACGAGAAGGGGGTGAAGCCGATCAGGATCAGCCCCATGCCGGCGGCGGCGATCACCGTGGCGTCGATTGAGACGCGCCCCTCCTCGGCCCAGTAGACGTCGTCGAGGTAGACCCAGAGGGCGAACTCGTCGATCGTCAGGCCGGCGCCGATCCCGAACAGGAAGGCGCATATCTCGGTCACGGGGCTGTCGCCGAGCGCCGCGAGCCCGATCGTGCCGGCGATCATCATCGTCACGATCCCGAAGACCAGATGGTGGAGGTGGACGCCGCCGTCGCTGACCACGCTGCCTGGCCACCACGGTACCCGCGGGCTCCGCATCAGCCGCGTGCTCATGCGGATGAAGGCGAAGGAGAGGACGAAGCCGACCAGGACGAGGAACAGGCCCTGCTTTTCTTCGGCCAGGATCTGGTCGTTCCAGAAGTCGCTGAGGATCGAGGCGGAGTGGATCATCGGCCCGGAGGTGCCGAGTGTAGTTGCGGCTCGCCGCCGTCCTTGTCGGCGATCAGGTCGACCGCCAGCAGCACCGCGGCAACCGCGTAGAAGGGCGTGAGCAGGACGTTGGTCGCGGTGTCGACCGACCACTCGGCCAAAAGCGAGTCGCCGAAGGCGTTGTGGGCGAGGCCGGTGGCGGCGGCGGTGACGGTGTCGCTGGCGATCTCGATTGGCACGAGGATCGCCAGCACGAGCCAGAAGTGGCTGCGCACCAGGTGAAAGCTGCGCGCCAGCGCGGCGCGAACGCCGCAGTGCTCGATCTCCACCACCGGTGCGGCGAGCCCGAGGTAAACGAAGAGCACGACGCCGGGGACGACGAAGGCCAGCGTGCCGACCGCCACCAGCACGCCGAAGATCAGGTCGACCGCGATCAGCGTCCCGTAATTCACCATGCCAGCCACCTCGCGCAGCGAGGGGGGCTCGCCGTCGTGCTGGTGGGTGAGGGCGATCGCGACGGCGCCGGTGTAGAAGATCTCGCCCAGCAGGCCGGTCGTCGCCAGCAGCATCACGGCGAGCAGCGCGGCGGCGACCTCGGCACCGCTGCCGAGGCTGAGGTCGGTCGCCTCGACGTGCACCGGGACCGCGTGAATCAAACCGAGGGGGACGAAGACGAAGATCGCCAGCGGTAACAGCGAGCCCGCCCAGGCAAAGTACGTGCGCCAGATGCGCACGTAAAGCGAGAAGACGGTCATCCCGTCTGCGAAGTTGCTCCTACCCGCGATATAGGCGGGTATTGGCAAGCTCGGATCATCGACGGCGCCGCCCTGACGGCCGACGGCCGCGGGCCTCGAGCTTGGACTGCGACGATTCGCCGGCCGGCACCCGCTTGACGCCCCGCAGGTCGGGGATCAGCAGTTCCTCCGCGCACTGCCGGTGCCAGTGATGGTGTTCTGTGCCGCCCAAGCGCAGCACGTACTGCACGACGGTGTGCTCGCTGCCAATCGGGATGTCGCCGTGGCAGCCGGGGCAGCGATACAGCTTGCGCCCGAAGCTGCGGATCAGCCAGACCTCGTTGCCTTCGTCGTCCTTACCGCGCAGGCTCCAGCGTTTGCTGGGCAGCCCGGCGTCGCCGCTCATCGCCTCGCGAGCCAGGCGAAGCCCGCGGCCATCGCCACGTTTGCGACTCCCGCCAGGCGCAGGCCGAGCTTGGCACCGGGTCGACTGACCGCAGGCGACTCCGCCCAGAGCGCGTCAGTCGCCATCTCGGTCCCCCGCAGCCAGGCCAGCGCCCACCAGTCACGTTGCTCGCCGCGACGCGCGGCGACCGCGTGGGCGGCGGCGAAGGTCAGCCAGATCGGCCCGCAGCGGCGAAAGAGGTGGGCGGCATCGGGAGACGGCTCGTCGTGGCCGAGCACCCGCAGCGTCGCCTCCGGGGCGGCGATTGCAGCCGAGCCGAGCACCAGATCGAAGGCGATCATGTTGCGGTTGGTGAGGCGCAGGGCCTGCTCCAGGGTCATCTTCAGGTCCATCCAACCAGATCGGAAGGGAATGCGTGGGCCCCGGCGAAATGGACCGCCGTGACCAAGACTGCGACCAAAAGCCCCCAGCTGAAGAGCCTTTCCGAGTACATCCAGGAGCGCTTCGACGAGTTCTCGCGCTCCCAGAAAGACGTCGCCCGCTACATCGTCGACCATCTCGACGAGGCAGCCTTCCTCACCGCCGAGGAGCTGGCCCGGAGAGCGAGCACCTCCTCCTCCACGGTGGTGCGCTTCTCCCAGGCCCTCGGCTTCGAGGGCTATCCCGAGCTGCAGCAGGCGGCGATCGAGGAGTACCGCACCGCCACTGTCGCCGGCAGCGGCACCGCCGGCGGGGCTCTCTTCTCCTTCGACCACTCCGAGCTGGAGGGCTCGCTCGGCGCCGACTACGCCAACCTCGAGGAAACCGCGCGCAAGCTGACCCGCGAGCAGGTCGACGGCGCCGTCGCCGCCCTCGCCGAGGCGCAGCGCGTGGTCATCGTCGGCGTCGACCAGATGGCCTTCTTCGCCAGCTATCTACGGCACATACTCAGCCTGCTCGACATCCGCGCCGAGATCGTCGCCAGCACCGGCGGCGAGTCGCTGCAGCGACTCGGGCGGATCGACGAAGAGACGCTAGTGATCGTCCTCTCCTGCGGTCGCGCCCATCCGCTGATTCTGCGGGCGATGAAGCTCGCCCTGCACCGGCACGCACGCACGCTGGCTATCTCCGATGCCTCGATGTCGGAGGTCGGCGAGCACGCCGAGCAGACCCTCTACTTCTCCTCCAACAGCCCGTCGTTTGCCCGCTCCAACACGGCGCTCATGGCACTCGTACAGGGCCTCGCGCACGGTCTTTACGCCCGCGACGAAGCCGCGCACAAAGATCGCATCCGCGCCTACAAACTGAAGTAGGGAACGGCCCCCGTAATATTGCGCGCGTGACCGAGCGCGCCACCTTCAGGCTCAAGACCGGCCTCGCCGAGATGCTCAAAGGCGGGGTGATCATGGACGTGGTCAGCGCCGAGCAGGCGCGGATCGCAGAGCAAGCGGGAGCCTGCGCGGTGATGGCGCTGGAGCGGGTGCCGGCCGACATCCGCAGGGACGGCGGCGTGGCCCGGATGTCGGATCCGGCGATGATCAAGGGCATCCAGGAGGCGGTGACGATCCCGGTGATGGCCAAGGCGCGGATCGGCCACTTCGCCGAGGCTCAGGTGCTGCAGGCGCTGGAAGTCGACTACGTCGACGAGTCCGAGGTCCTCACCCCAGCCGACGAGAGCAACCACATCGACAAGCTGGCCTTCGCGGTGCCGTTCGTCTGCGGCGCCACCAATCTCGGCGAGGCGCTGCGGCGGATCGGCGAGGGGGCGGCGATGATCCGCTCCAAGGGCGAGGCGGGCACCGGCAACGTGGTCGAGGCGGTGCGTCACATGCGTGAGATCGTCGGCGGCATCAAGCGGCTCGCCCAGCTTGGTCCCGAGGAGCGCTCCGCCGCCGCGAAAGAGCTGCGGGCGCCGCTCGAAGTCGTGCACGAGGTCGCCTCCCAGGGGCGCCTACCCGTGCCGCTGTTCTGCGCCGGGGGGATCGCCACCCCGGCCGATGCGGCGCTGATGATGCAGCTTGGCGCCGAGGGCAACTTCGTCGGCTCGGGCATCTTCAAGAGCGCCGACCCGGAGCGCCGGGCACGGGCGATCGTCGAGGCGACTACGCACTTCGAAGACCCCGAGCGGGTCGCGGCGGCGTCGATCGGCCTGGGAGAGGCGATGCCGGGGCTGGAGATCTCTGAGCTGGCGGCTGCGGACGCGCTTCTGCAGGACCGCGGTGCCTGAGCTGCGCATCGGGGTCCTCGCGATCCAGGGGGGCTTCGAGGCGCACCTTGCGATGCTCAGAAGCCTGGGCGCTGAGGTGGCCGAGGTCAGGATTCCGGAGGATCTTGACGGGCTGGATGGATTGGTGATCCCCGGCGGCGAGAGCACGACGATCGTCAAGGGGATCGAGTCCGAGGGTCTCGAGGGCGCGATCCGCTCTCACGTCGAGGCCGGGGGAACCGTGTTCGGCACCTGCGCCGGGATGATCGTCTGCGACGACGAGCACCTGGGGCTGATCGACGCGACCGCGCGGCGCAACGCCTTCGGCCGCCAGCTGCAGAGCTTCGAGGCCGACCTGGCGGTCGAGGGGATCGGCGAGGAGCCTTTGCGCGCGGTCTTCATCCGTGCGCCATGGGTAGAGCGGACCGGGCCGGACGTCGACGTGCTGGCGGCTTACGAGGGCCACCCGGTGGCGATCCGCGAGGGGAACGTCCTGGCCTGCGCCTTCCATCCCGAGCTGACCGACGACTCGCGGCTGCACGCCCTGTACATGGCAATGACTACCGGGGCGCGCGATCGCGCCCATGAGGAGGCGGAGACGTGAGAGACCCCAGAGCGGAGCGCCTGGCGAAGATCCTGGTCGGCTACTCGACGCAGGTGAAGGAGGGCGAGATCGTCTCGATCGACGGCGAGAGCGCCGCCGAGCCGCTGCTGATGGCGGTCTACGAGGAGGTGCTGAAGGCCGGCGCCCATCCGCTGATGAACGTCTCGCTCGACGGTCAGTCGGCCGCTTACTTCAAGCACGCCGGCGACGCTCAGCTCGACTGGGTCTCGCCGGTCTCCGAATGGTTGCTTGACAACGTCGACGTGCGGATCGCGATCGGCGCCAGCACCAACACCCGCGAGCTCTCGGCGGTGCCCCCGGAGCGCCAGATGCGCCGTCAGAGCGCGACCGGCGAGCTGCTCGGCCGGGCGATGGAGCGCAGCGCCAAGGGCGAGTTCCGCTGGTGCTACACGCTCTTCCCGACCAACGCCTATGCCGCCGAGGCGGAAATGAGCCTGGCCGACTACGAGGACTTCTATTACGGCGCCTGCCTGGCTGACGACGGCGACCCGCTGACCGCCTGGGAGCGGGCCTCGGCCGAGACCCGGCGGTTGGCGGAGTGGATCGAGGGCCACGAGGAGGTTCGGGTGGTCGGTGAGGGGACCGACATCGTGCTCGGCGTCGCCGGGCGCACCTTCATCCCCTGCGACGGCCGTCACAACATGCCCGACGGCGAGTTCTTCACCGGCCCGATCGAGGACTCGGTCGAGGGGGAGGTGACCTTTCATCTGCCGGCGACGATCGGCGGTCGCGAGGTCGCCGGCGTGCGCCTGCGCTTCGAGGCCGGCAAGGTCGTCGATGCCAGCGCCGAGCGCGGCGAGGAGTACCTGATCAAGCTGCTCGACACCGACGACGGTGCCCGCCGCCTGGGCGAGCTGGGGATTGGCACCAACTACGCGATCGACCGCGGCACCCGCGAGGTGCTGCTCGACGAGAAGCTCGGCGGCACCGTCCACATGGCGGTCGGCCGCAGCTACCCGGAGTCGGGCGGGCGCAACGAGTCCGCGGTGCACACCGACCTGGTCTGCGACCTGCGGCTCGGCGGCAAGATCGTCGTCGACGGCGAGGACTTCCAGGTCGACGGCAAGTTCGTCGTTTGAGCCCGGCGCTCAGCGAGCGCCGGGCAGTCGTCCGGGGACCCGGTCGACGGGAGTCATCGCCAGATTGCCGCAGCCGGTCGCGAAGGCGAAGAGGAAGCCCCCCGATGTTCGCCCGGGCAGGGTCGCCGCCTCGGCTCCGTACCTGACCCGGTGCAGCAGGACCCGCCGCCAGGCCTCGCCGAGTCCCTGACCGTGCCACAGCTGCTCGGCGGCATTTGGGATCTGGCAACCGCCCGGCCGGTAGTCGTAGCCGAGAACGGTGCCTGCGGCGTGGACGATGTGGAAGTGGGGGAGCGGCCCCTCGGCGGCAAGGCCTCGCGCGGCGAGTTCGGGGGGCCGGACGTTGAGGACCTTGGCGGTCCATTCCAGCGAATGCGTGGGCACGAAGTCCTGCGCCTGCTCGAGCGTCTCGTGGAGCCTGCCCACGTGCGCGCGGTTAACGCAGTCGACTCCATTCGGGCAGTCCCAGCCCTCGGCGCGGTCAAGCTTGGGGTCGAGCGAGATGGCGAAGTGGTCGATCTCGATCTCCTGCGGCTCGCCGAGAGGATGACCGGCCTGCGCCTCCTCCTCCGGCGGGGCCCACGGTGGTCTGAGCGAGGCCAGCGACGCCTTGCGGCCAGACGGCCAGGGAACCACCCGGCCCGGCTCCGGATCGGTTCCCGCGACTTGGGGAGAGCTCGCCATGGTGAGCTACATCATACCAGCGTCACGTTTATGTTTAAGAACCAGCGCGTCAACAGCAATAGAACATCGGTTTAAATTCCATATTAAGCCCAGGTTATGTGCTACTGTGAATCGATGAATCGTCTACAAATGAGCGGAGAAATGGGTTCATGCTGAAAATCGGAAACGAGTTGCTGCTCGATCGCGAGGCGTTCGCGGCAGAGCTCGCACAGACCTTCGAGCCGGCGGATATCGTGCGGCTCCTGAACGAAATGGGCCTGCGCTACAGCGATCTCGCGCTGGCCCTGGGCGTTCACCCCCGCACGATCCACGCCTGGCTCGACGAATCCGACCCGCGCGACGGCGATCGTCAGCGCGATCAGATCCAGTCGCTGAAGGCCGCGATCCTCTTCCTCCTGAGGCGGGGGGTACTTACCCCCAGGCAGCTCGCGCTCTGGTTGGCCGAGCCAAACGAGAGACTCGAGTTCCGGCGTCCACTCGCCGTGTTCGGCGATGGGGACATCAGCGAAACGCTCTCGCCGCTGATCACCGCGGGGGCTCCGTTCCTGCACCCAGAACCGGAAGAATCGGCGGCGCCGCATCCGAGCGTGGCGGCGGGCGCCGCGACGCGGAACCGGCCCGACAAGGCGCAGCCGGCCGATGCCGGGGAGCGAGGTGAGGACAGCAGTGCCCGTCGGCGAGGCCCGGCGAGGCCCGGCCGGCGAACCGATCCCTCGAAGAGTCTCTGACCGTGACCGTGACCTGGCGGCGCGCCACGATCGCCTGCATCGTCGTCGCGGTCCTGGTCGCGCTGCTGGTCTGCGCCCTGGTCCTCGTGCCGCCCACGGTAGTGCCGGGCGGCTCGCTCGACGTCAGCGAGCGGGCGCGGCTGATCGGCGAAGGCTCGGTCCGCGCGACGATCCTGCAACTCGTCGCCGGCCTCTTCGTGATCCTCGGGATCGCTTACACGGCGATCCAGGTGAGGATCTCCCGCGAGACCCACTACACCGACCGCTACACGAAGGCGATCGACCAGCTCGGCCACACCAGGCCGATCGTCCGCGTCGGCGGGATCGTCGCCCTCAAGCGACTCGCCTCGAACTCGGTCGAAGACCGGCCGATGGTGATGGACGTGCTGACCGGCTACCTGAGGAGCGAGGCGCCGAAGCCCGACGCCGACGATCCGCCGCCGACGAGCAAGCGCGGCGGTCCGCTCGCGCCGGACATCCAGGCCGCCCTGACCGTTCTGATCGGCCTCCATGCGGAAGCAGCTTGACCTCAGCGGGCTGGATCTGCGGGGGGCCAGGTTGCGTGGCGCCAGCCTCTGCGGCGCCACGCTGAGCGACTCCTGGCTGACCGGCGCCGACCTCGCCGGCGCCGATCTCTGCGAGGCCTACCTGAACCGCACCTGGCTCGACGCCTCGATCCTCGACGGCGCCGAGCTGGTCTCGGCCAGCCTGCACAGCGCCCAGCTCTACGCCGGATCGCTGCGCAGCGCGAAGCTGCGCGAGGCCGACCTGCGGCAGGCCGACTTGCGTCTCGCCAACCTCTCTCACGCCGACATGACGGAGGCCTATCTGAGCGAGGCCAACCTTTCCGAAGCACAGCTGGAGGTCACGGTGCTGGCGGCGGCGACGATCGACTTCTGCGACCTGCGGAGGGCAAACGTCGCCGGCGCCGACCTCACCGAGGCGCATCTTGCGGGGACGGATTTGAGCGACGCGATCCTCGATGGGGCCGATCTGCGGAACGCGAACCTGGCCGGAGGGACCTTGAAACGGGTCAGCTTCGCGGGGGCGGACCTGAGGGGGGCCAACCTCTCGGGGGTGGATCTGCGGAGCGCGAATCTCCAAGGAGCGCGCCTGACGGGGGCCGATCTGACCGGGACGAACCTGCGCGGGCTGGACCGCAGCCTCCTGCGGGGAGTCGATACCTCGCAGGCCGAAACCGACTGACGGCCGCCGCTACCGGTTGGGGATCGGACTGCCGGCGAGCAGGAAGAACCAGCCGACGAAGACCAGCAGGGCGAGCATCACCGAGCCCATCATCACCGCCTCGACGACGGTGGTCGTGCCCGGCGCGCCGCTGCTGTCACGCATGCTCTTCAGCCAGGTCGGTCGCATCGGCGAGAGCCGGTTGGTGCCGGTGATCCGCATGTAGAGGCCGTTGAGGCGACCGATCGCCCAGGCGTCGATCACGATCGAGACGATGATCCCGACGGCGACGACCGCGTATGGCCCCTCTGCCGGGAACTGCGTCTCGGAGACCTTCGAGCCGATGTAGATCCAGCCCAGCGGGATCGCCGTCCACAGGGCAAGTGCCGCGAGCAGCATGACGACGAAGACGAAGCTCCCAGCCAGCCCCCTCATGGGGCTCGTGCCGTGCGGATGGGTGGCCGTCTCTGAGCGCATCCCCGTGCTCATAGAATGGCAAACGATGTCAGGGCATTCGAAGTGGTCCTCGATCAAACACAAGAAGGGCGCGGCCGACGCGAAACGCGGCAAGCTCTTCACCAAGCTCGCCCGCGCGATCACCGTCGCTGCCCGTGACGGCGGTCCCGACCCGGAGGGCAACCCAGCGCTCGCCACTGCGATCCAGAAGGCGCGCGACGCCTCGATGCCGAAGGACAACATCCAGCGGGCGGTCGACCGCGGTTCAGGCGTCGGTGCCGACGCGGCGGCGATCGAGCAGATCGTCTTCGAGGGCTACGGGCCGGGTGGCGCCGCGGTCTTGGTCAACGCGCTGACCGACAACCGCAACCGCGCCAGCGCCGAGATCCGCCACGCCTTCTCCAAGCACCACGGCAGCCTCGGCGAGCCGGGCTCGGTCGCCTGGCTCTTCGAGAAACGCGGTGTGCTGACGGTCGACGCCGAGCGCTATGACGAGGACGACCTGATCGCCGCGATCGACGCCGGCGCCGAGGACGTGCAGGAGGAGGCCGAGGTGCTGCGGGTGCTCTGCGATCCCGGTGACCTTGGCACTGTTCGGGAGGCGCTAGAGGCTTCCGGCGTCGAGGTTCGCGCATCGGACCTCACGCTCGAGCCGAAGAGCACGGTCGAGGTCAAGGGCAACGACGCGAAGTCGCTGCTCGGCCTGATCGAGGCACTGGAAGAGCAGGACGACGTTGACGCCGTGCACGCCAACTTCGACATACCCGACGAGGTCCTGCAGAAGCTCGCCGCGTAAAGGCATCCGGGGCTGTTCCCAGAATCAATCCCCATGGAAGTAGTGATGGGGATCGACCCCGGCGCCGCCAACCTCGGATTCGGCATCGTCCGGGTCGAGGGCAACCGCATGGCCGCGCTCGATGGCGGTGTCGTCGAGACTGCGGCCGGGGTGCCGATGGAGCGCCGCCTGGAGCAGATCCACGGCGAGCTCGCCGAGTTGATCGCCTGGCACGAGCCGCGGGCGATGGCGATCGAGGACGTCTTCTTCGGCAAGAACGTGCAGACCGCGATGGCCGTCGGCCGCGCCAGCGGCGTCGCCATGCTGGCCGCCGCCCAGGCCGGCGTCTCCTGCTTCGCCTACACGCCGCAGGCGATCAAGATGGCCGTCTGCGGCTCCGGCGCCGCCGGCAAGAAACAGGTGCAGCGCATGGTCGGGACCCTGCTGAGTCTGCCGGAGCCGCCACATCCCGACCATGCGGCCGACGCGCTCGCGGTGGCGATCTGCCACGGTGGCGGCGCGGCCCGCCGTGAGGCGGCCGAGCTGGCCGGCATGAGGGCGGCCGGATGATCGCCGCGGTGCGGGGCGAGGTGATGGTGCGCCGGCCCGACCACGTCGTGATCGACGCGGGCGGGGTGGGCTACCGGCTGACGGTCTCGGCAGAGACGCTTAAGGCGGTCCCGGCGACGGGCCGTGAGGCTTTCCTGCACGCCGAGCTGGTCTCACGCGAGGACTCTTTGGCGCTCTTCGGCTTCGCCTCCGAGGAGGAGCGCGACCTCTTCGGCCAGCTGGTCTCGGTCAGCGGGGTCGGTCCCAAAGTCGCGATTGCCGTGCTCTCCGGCGGGCCCGCGCGCGAGCTGCTGCGGGCGATCGCGGCCGGCGACGCCAAGCGCTTCCAGGCCGCCCCGGGGATCGGCAAGCGGACGGCGGAGCGAATCATCGTCGAGCTGCGTGAGAAGGTCGCCGGCGCGCTCGAGGAGGAGGTCGCGGCAGCGGCGATCGAGGGTGGCGATGCCAGGGCGCTGGCGCGGGATGGGCTGGTCAACCTCGGCTACGCGCCGCTGGAGGCTGAGGAGCTTCTCGACGGAATCGACAGCACCGACGCCGAGCAGCTGATCGCCGCCGCGCTGCGCAAGGCCGGAACGGGGAAGGCGGCGTGAGCGAGAAGCGCATACGGACGCCCGGGATCGACGACGAGCCAGAGGTGCGGATCCACGACGCGCGAGCCGATGTGCCGGACGAAGACCTCGACCGCTCGCTGCGGCCGCCGAGTCTCGCCGACTTCGTCAATCAGGAGCAGGTCACCTCTCAGCTGGCGATCTTCATCGAGGCGGCGCAACGGCGCGGCGAGCCGCTCGACCACGTACTGCTCGCCGGCCCGCCGGGGCTCGGCAAGACCTCGCTGGCACACATCGTCGCCGTCGAGATGGGAGTGCCTTTGGTGCAGACCGCCGGCCCGGCTCTTGAGCGCAAGGCCGACGTCGCCTCCTTTCTCACCGCCCTGGAGCCGGGCAGCGTCTTCTTCATCGACGAGATCCACCGCCTCGGCCGCGCCGTCGAGGAGACCCTTTACCCGGCGATGGAGGACGGTGAGCTGCCGGTTGTTCTCGGTCAGGGTGCGGGGGCCCGCACGGTGACCTTGCCGCTACCGCCCTTCACCCTGGTCGGTGCGACCACCCGTGCCGGGCTGCTGACGACCCCGCTGCGCGATCGTTTCGGCGTCAGCCACCGGCTCGAGCACTACAGCCCCGAGCACCTGGCGCGGATCGTGCGGCGCTCGGCCGGCATCCTCGAGGTGGAGATCGACGCCGAGGGCGCGCAGACGATCGCCACGCGCTCGCGCGGCACGCCGCGGGTCGCCAACCGGCTGCTGAAGCGGGTTCGCGACTTCGCCCAGGTGAAGGGCAGCGGCAGCGTCGACGCCGAGATCGCCGCCGCCGGCTTGGAGATGCTCGAGGTCGACGCCGGCGGGCTCGACCGCAGCGACCGCAGCCTGCTGGACACGGTCGCGACCAAGTTCGGCGGCGGGCCGGTGGGGCTCTCGACGCTGGCGATCGCGATCGGCGAGGAGCAGGACACGATCGAGGACGTGCTCGAGCCCTATCTCCTGCAGCAGGGCCTTCTGAAGCGCACTCCCCGCGGGCGGGTGCTGACCGAGCGGGCCTATGCCCACCTCGGCATCGCCGTCCCCGAGGGAGCGCGCAGTCTGTTCTGAGCGGCGCTCAGTAGCCTGTGGGGAATGCCGTTCTTCATCTGCCCCAACTGCGGCAATAGGGAGCTGAGCGCCGATCGCACGGCCGGCTTCAGCACGCGCCCAAAGGGCTGCTCGAAATGCGGCTTTGGCTTCGTCTTCGAGCTGTTGGACGACTACTACCCGGCGCCCAACGCGGCCTTCTTCGTCTGCGACCAGAAGGCGCGGGTAATCGATGCCGGGCGGGGCAGCTACGAGCTGACCGGGCTTACCGACGAGGACGTCATCGGCCGTCCGGTCAAAGAAGTGCTCGGTCTTCAGTGGCGCGATTTGGGCGACGGCGGCGAGAGCGCCGACAGTGACGGCGACGGCCTGACGGACCCGATCGAGACCTCGCTCGAGTGGGGGGTGCGCTCGCTCGGCAAACGGGTCTCGGTCAACGCCGAGGGGGATCTGCCGGCGGAAGCGGTTGCCGACGTCTTCCCTGCCTACGACGACGACGGCGGCCTGCTGCTCGTCCTCACCCCGGAGAGCTGAGGCGCGGGATGGCACGCCGTCGCCGGAACCTCTTCGTTCTGCTCTTCGTTCTCGCCCTGATCGCCGTCTCGGCGCTGGTCATCGCCAACAAGCCGACCCGCCTCGGGCTCGACCTGAAGGGCGGTGTCGAGCTGGTCTACCAGGGCACCCCGACCGGCCAGGTGAAGGAAGTCACCGGCAGCGACATCGAACGCTCGATCGAAATCATCCGCGAGCGGATCGACAAGCTCGGCGTCTCCGAGCCGGAAGTGGCGCGCCTCGGGAACACCGAGATCACTGTCAGCCTGCCCGATGTCACCAACGCCGAGCGGGCGATCGAACAGGTCGGCTCTACCGCGCAGCTCCAGTTCTACGACTGGGAGCCGAACCTGATCGGTCGCGAGAAGACGATTGGCTCGCGCCCCGGTCGCGAACCGCCGCCGCAGGCACTGGAAGAAGCCGAAGAAGAATGGAAGGAAGCGGGGCGCAGTACGAAAAAGCCAGCAGACGCACAGCTGATCTTCTCGGGCGCGTTCCCCAGCGCCTACGGCGCGGCCAAGCTCGCGGCCGAACAGAAGCCGGCCACCGACTGCTCGAATTGCTCGACGACCAAGCCGCGCTACTACCTGTTCAACGGCGACGCGAAGCACACGCTGTTGGCGGGCCCGGAGGTCAGCAAGGAAGACCTGTTCGTCAGCGCCACCGGCGAAAAAAGGCCGCGCAAGAAGGAGTGCAAGAGCGAAGAAGAAGCCGAATGCCAGATCGTCATGGTCGTCCCACCGGGCACGATCGTCGTCTCCGAGCAGCCCTCCGACGCCAACGGCAAGGTGATCGAAGGGATCGACAAGGCCGGCTGGTACGCGCTCAAAGACGAACCGGCGCTGTCGGGGACCGACATCACCAACCCCGAAGAGAAAGTCGAAGAAAACGGGCCCGCCGTGGTCTTCGAATTCACCGACCAGGGGAGAGAGGCCTTCCAAAACGTCACCCGGCGCATCGCCCAGCGTGGTCAGGCGGCGGCGATCGGCGGCGCCTTGGGGGAAGAAGCCGAACAACTCTCCGGCCACTTTGCCGTCGTTCTCGACAACGAAGTCAAGACGCGGCCGATCATCAACTTCGCCGAAAACCCGGACGGGATCGACGGTCGCACCGGCGCGCAGATCTCCGGCGGTTTCACCAGCGTCCAGGAAGCGCAGGACATCGCCACCTTCCTGCAGATCGGCGCCCTGCCGATCAATCTCAAGCTGCTCAGCCAGACGCAGGTCTCGGCGACGCTCGGCAGCCAGGCGCTGCACGACGGGATCAAGGCGGGCGTCATCGGCCTCGCGCTGGTCGTCATTTTCCTGCTCCTCTACTACCGCTTCCTCGGCCTGATCGCGACGATCGCCCTCGGCGCCTACGGGGTGATCTTCTTCGCCCTGATCAAACTGATCCCGATCACCCTGACCCTGCCTGGGATCGCGGGGTTGATCCTGACGATCGGGGTCGCGGCCGACTCCAACATCGTCATCTTCGAGCGGATCAAGGAGGAGGTGCGCGCCGGCAGGCCGATGGCCAGCGCGATCGCCGCCGGCTACAGGCGCGGAATCGCGACGATCGTCGACGCCAACGTGGTCACGATGCTGACCGCCTTCATCCTCTTTGTGCTCGCCACGGCCGGGGTCAAGGGCTTCGCCTTCACGCTTGGGGTAGGCACGATCGTCTCGTTGCTGACCGCGGTCGTCTTCACCCAGGCGCTGCTGCTCAGCATGAGCCGCTCCCGCCTGCTGCGCTCGCCAAGCGTTCTCGGCGCATCGCGGCAGCGGATGCGCTGGCACTTCGACTTCATGGGCGCGAGCCGTTGGTTCTTCTCGCTCTCGGGCACGATCCTGATCGTCGGCGCCCTGGCGCTTGCCACCCAGCAGCTCAACTTCGGCATCGACTTCGAGTCCGGCACCCGGATCAAGGTCGCCCTGGTGAAGCCGACCGATGAGGAAGGTGTGCGCGAAGCCCTCGACTCGGAAGGCATCGCCAGCGAGGAGGTGCAGCAGGTTTCCGACCCCGAATTGGGCGAAAACGTCTTCCAGATCTCGACCCGTGAGCTGGGACCGAATCGGGTCAAAGACGCGCAGGCGGCGCTCGAATCGGAATTCGGCATCGCCGAAAACGGCTTCGACAGCACCAGCGTCGGTCCGACCTTCGGCCAGCAGATCGCCGACAGCGCGACCAAGGCGCTGATCTTCTCGCTGCTGGTGATCTGCGCCTACATCGCCTTCCGCTTCGACCCGAAGTTCGCGGTGCCCGTGCTGATCGCGATCTTCCACGACATCCTGATCACCGCGGGGGTCTACTCGCTGACCGGCCGGGAGGTGACGAGCGGTACGGTCGCCGCCTTCCTGACCATCTTGGGCTACTCGCTCTACGACACGATCATCGTCTTCGACCGGATCCGGGAGAACATGCCGCGCATGCCGCGGGCGGCCTTCTCGCAGATCGTCAACCGCTCGATGAGCGAGGTGCTGACCCGTTCTCTAGCGACCAGCTTCTCGACCCTGCTGGCGGTCGTCTCGCTGCTGATCTTCGGCAGCACCACGTTGCAGGACTTCGCCTTCGCGATGGGGGTCGGGATCCTCTCCGGAACCTACTCATCGATCTTCATCGCCTCGCCGGTGCTGACCGCCTGGAAGGAACGCGAGCCGGGCTTCGCGCGGCGGCGCGCGCGGATCGCCGAGATCGACGGCACCGTGCCTGCCTTCGCCGACGACGTCACCCTTGCCAAGCTCGCCGACGACTCGGAGACCGAGGCCGAGATCGAGGAGGGGGCTGCCGCTCGGCGCGAGAAGCGGCCACCGGCCGGGGCGGTCGCCACGGCGGAGCCGCCCGGCGGCAACGGCGGCGATCCCGTGGCCGAGGATGCGGGGCGGGCAGCGGTCGATGAGGCGAGCGCCGAGGAGCGCGAGCGCCAGGCGCGGCGCCGCGAACGGCGCAAACAGCGCCGCAAACACGGGAGGAACCGCTAGCCGATGGCGCTCTTGGTCTGGTTCACGATGGGCATCGCCCTCTGGCACTTCACCGTCTTCCTGCCGGACCGCTTCTGGCAGGGCATCGTCGGCGCCTTTCTCGGCGCCACTATCGGCGCCGTCGCCTTCGGCGCGATCGTCGAGATCGCCTCGGGCAACAGCCTCAGCGACACCGACTTGGGCACCGCCCTGACGGCGATCCCCGGCGTCGCCATCGGCCTCGCCGTCGTCTGGCTCATCGGCGTCCGCGCCGAGCAGCACCCGTAGCGAGACGTGCCGGTGATTCACTGCCCACAGTGGTGCTTAACTCCCGGCACGTCCGCCGTCGGAGCCCAGCGTTGCATTTTGCGTAAGTGAGTAGGGAGATTTGCCGCCGCGAGGGCACCTAGCTTGGATGCGTGACGGAGACCGCCCTCGCTTACCGGGCAGATCCCTACTCGTACGCAGATGCGCGGGCGCTGGTCGATGAGCTGGGCCTGAGCGAGCCTGTCGCAATCACCCTGGTGCGGCGGGGTTATCGGACGCCAGACGCCGCTCGTGCGTTTCTCGAGGCGAACGAGTCGCATCCGCCGGAGGCGTTCGGTTCGATGGCGGCGTTCGTCGAGCGGATCCTCGACGCTGCACGCCGTGGCGCGCGAATCACCGTGCACGGGGACTTCGACGTCGACGGCGTCTGCGCGACCGCGATCCTGGTTGGCGCCCTGCGCGAGCTGGGCGCCGAGTGCGACTGGCTGATCCCCGATCGGATCGCCGACGGCTACGGGCTGACCGCCGCCAACGTCGAGCTGCTCGCTAGGCGGGGGACGCAGCTCCTAATCACCGTCGACTGCGGCATCACCGCGGCGGAGGAGGTGGCGCTGGCGCAGTCGCTGGGGGTGGAGGTGCTCGTCACCGACCACCACCAGCCGGGCGAGCGACTGCCGGACTGCCCGATCCTGCACCCGGCACTCGACGGCTACCCCTTCGAAGATCTCTGCGGTACTGCCGTTGCTTGGAAGCTCGTTTGTGCGCTGAAGGCGGAGTCGGCTGCTGCCGACCTCGATCTCGTCGCCCTCGCAACCGTCGCGGACGTGGTGCCCTTGGTCGGGGAGAACCGATCTCTGGTGCGGAGGGGCCTGGAGGAGGTACGGCGGGCGCGGCGGCCGGGGTTACGGGCGCTGCTGGAGGTGGCGCGCTGTGAGCCGGGCGCGCTGGACGAGGGTGATCTCGCCTTTCGGCTGGCGCCGCGGATCAACGCGGCGGGGAGGCTCTATAGGGCCGACGCCGGGGTTGAGCTGTTTCTCACCGGGGACGAGGCGCGAGCCGCCGAGATCGCCGCGGAGTTGAGTCGGGCAAACGGCGAGCGGCGGGCGACCGAGCGGGAGGTGGACGCCGCCGCGGAGGCGGCGCGCAGAGATCTGCCCGGCGAGCTGCGCGAGGCGCCGGGGCTGGTCCTGGCCGGCGAGGGTTGGCATCCCGGGGTGATCGGGATCGTCGCTTCGCGGCTGGTCGAGCGCCATCACCGACCGGTCGTCGTCGTCTCGCTCGACGCAGAGGGGGGAGGGCGTGGCTCGGGCCGCAGCATCCCCGGCTTTGACCTGCTCGCCGCGCTCGAGGCGTGCGGCGAGCACCTCGTCCGCTTCGGCGGACACCGAGCTGCCGCCGGGCTCGAGCTGCGGGCCGAGGACGTCGGCGCCTTCCAGGAGGCATTCGCCGCCCATGCCGCCACGGTCCTCGGCCCCGAGGACCTGCGCCGGACCGAGCGGATCGACGCGATGGTCGGCGGCGCCGGCCTCGGCCTCGATCTGGCCGAGGAGCTGGAGCGCCTGGCGCCGTTCGGGATGGGCAACCCCGGCGTGCGGCTGTTGGTCCCAGCGGCGCGAGTGCGCGACGTGCGGACGATGGGCCAGGACGGCAAGCACGCCCGCTTCAGCCTGCACAGCGGCGCCCACCGCGCTCTGGGGGTCGCCTTCGGCCGCCCCAGCCTCGGCGTCGGCGAGGAGGACCCGGTTGATGCCGCCGTGCGTCTCGAGGTCAACCGCTGGAACGGCTCGGTCGAGCCGCGTCTGGTGCTGCGTGAGCTGTACCCGCACGAGGTGGACGACAGCGCAGGCACGTTGGAGCCCGCAGGCACCCTGCCCTCAACGGACGAGGACGCCTGGTGGGAGCGCTTCGAGCGCGAGCTGGCCACCGATCCAACTGCTTGGCCGCCGGCGAGACTCGAGGGGGAGCATATGGACGCTTCGAGCCCAGACGGCGAGGAGGCCGCCGAGCGCGTCGAGCTGCGGCCGCTGTCCTCGCCTGCGGCGGTGGTGGCGGAGCTGGCCTCGTGCGGGGAGGGGGAGGTGTTGGCGGTGGTTGCCGACGCCGGGCGTCGCGTGGCGCTGGCCGGGGAGGGCGTTGAGCTGGCCGATGCCCTCCGCCTGGAAGCCGAGCCCGAGCTGGCGCGGCGCTTTCGGCACGTCGTCCTCGTCGACCCGCCGGCCTTCGAGCACGTCGGGCGGCTGGCGATGCTGCCCTGCGGCGACGGGGGCTACCTGCACCTCGCCTGGGGGGACGCCGAGCTGCGCTTCGCCCGGGCGACGCTCGATCGGGAGCTGGCCCGGCGGCCCGTGCTGATCGCCATCTACCGCGACCTGCGCGAGGCCGGTGGGCCAAGCGGCGGCGCGTTGCTTGCGGCCTTGCAGGGCGGCGAGCTGCACCCCCGCAGCCCCGAGGCGGCGGCGCGCTGCTTCCGCGTCCTGTCCGAGCTGAGCCTCGTGCAGGGCGCCCCGGACGGCGGCGACGGAAGCGTCGGGGTCGTATCCTCAGGCAAGGTGGAACTGGACCGATCGGCCGCGTTCCGCGCCTACGGCGAACGCCATCAGGAGGGCCTGCGATACCTCGAACGACCCAACAGAACCTAGGCTACGGCGAGCTTCTCGCCGACCTCTTCGCCGTGGTCGAGGAGTTCGACTCGGCCAAGGAGGTCGACCGCGAGGCGGTCACGCACGCCTTCGACTTCGCCTGCGAGCGGCACGCCGACCAGCTGCGGCGCTCCGGCGACGAGTTCATCACCCATCCCGTCGGCGTCGCCCAGATATGCGCCGGGATGCGGCTCGACACCGAGACCCTCTGCGCCGCCCTGCTGCACGACACGGTCGAGGACACGAGCGTCAGCCTGGACGAGATCCGGGCCGAGTTCGGCGAGCAGATCGCCCAGCTGGTCGACGGCGTCACCAAGCTCACTGGGATGACCTTCGAGAGTCGCGACGAGCGCCAGGCTGAGAACTACCGCAAGATGATGGTGGCGATGGCCACCGACGTCAGGGTGATCCTGATCAAGCTGGCCGACCGCCTGCACAACATGCGCACCCTGGGCGCGCTGCCCAAGCAAAAGCAGCTCAGCAAGTCGCGCGAGACGCTCGAGATCTACGCCCCGCTGGCTCACCGGCTGGGGATCCACGCGATCAAATGGGAGCTGGAGGATCTCGCCTTTGCGACCCTGCACCCACGCAAGTACAAGGAGATCAAACAGCTCGTCTCTCAGCAGCGAGACGAGCGCGAGGTCTATGTCAACCGCGCCGGCGAGTTTCTCGCCAAGGAGCTGCAGACGGTAGGCATTGCGGCCGAGATCTCCGGCCGCGCCAAGCACTTCTACTCGATCTACACGAAGATGACCAAGAAGGGCCGGGAGTTCAACGAGATCTTCGATCTCACGGCGATGCGGGTGATCGTCGGGTCCGTCAAGGACTGCTACGGGGCGATCGGGGTGATCCACTCGCTCTGGAAGCCGCTGCCGGGCCGCTTCAAGGACTTCGTTGCGATGCCGAAGGCCAACATGTACCAGGCGCTGCACACGACGGTGATCGGCCCCGAGGGCAAGCCCCTGGAGATCCAGATCCGCACCGCCGAGATGCACGACCTCGCCGAGTACGGGATCGCCGCCCACGTCGTCTACAAGGAGGGCAGTGCCGGCGACCCACAGCGCGAGAAGATGACCTGGCTGCGGCAGCTGGTCGAGGCCGAGGGCGATCAAGACCCCGCCGAGTTCCTCGAGTCCCTCAAGGTCGACCTCTTCGAGGACGAGGTCTTCGTCTTTACCCCGAAGGGCGAGGTGAAGAACCTCTCGGCCGGCTCGACCCCGCTCGACTTCGCCTACGCCGTCCACACGGACGTCGGCCACCGTTGCGTCGGCGCCAAGGTCAACGGCTCGATCGTGCCGCTGCACTACCAGCTGCGCTCGGGCGACATCGTCGAGGTGCTGACCGCCAAGCAGAAGCGCGGCCCTTCGCGCGACTGGTTGAAGGTCGTGCGAACCAGCCGCGCCCGCAACAAGATCCGCGCCTTCTTCAAACAGGAAAGGCGCGAGGACGCCGAGCAGAAGGGTCGCGAAGCGCTCGAGGAAGCGCTGCGCACGCGCGGCCTGCCGATGCAGAAGCTGGCGATGTCGCCGCTGCTCGCGCAGGTGATCCGCGAGGTCGGCTTTCGCAAAGCGACCGAGTTCTACATCGCGCTGGGGCAGGGCAAGGTCGAGACCAAGGCGGTCGCCAACAAGCTGATGCAGCGCCTCAAGGAGGGCGAGGCGGTCGAGGAGGAGGAGCCGCTCGGTCGCGGTGCAGCGCGTGAGGACCAGGCCCGGCGCACCAAGGACGCCTCGGATTTCGGGATCAGGGTCAAGGGCGCCGACAACGTCGCCGTGCGGCTCGCCAAGTGCTGTCGCCCGGTGCCCGGCGACAGGATCGCCGGCTACGTCTCGCTGGGCCGCGGCATCACCATCCACCGCTCCGACTGCAAGAACGTCAAGGCGCTGATGAAGGCGCCCGAACGCTTCGTCGAGGTCGGCTGGGAGGGCGAGAACGACTCCACCTACCGGGTCGAGCTGCAGATCGACGCCTATGACCGCACGCGGCTGCTCGAGGACCTCTCGCGCACCTTCTCCGAGGTCGGGATCAACATCCTCGGCGCCAGCTGCATGACCAAGCACCCGATGGTCAAAAACCGCTTCGTCGTCGAGGTCGGCGACACCGAGCAGCTCAAGCAGTGCATCCAACGCCTGCGCAACGTCGAGTCGGTCTTCGACGCCTACCGGATCACGCCAACCGGATAGACGGTCGCCAAAGGCGATGGCGGGCGGCCTCACTTCCACCACCTCGTACTTCGACACGACTATCGGCGTCGCGTTCTTCAACGTCGCGCCACCCTCAATCCCGGGGCTGACGAGCTTCATGGTCGAGGCGCGCAACAGGCGGCACGACTCCCCGCAGGAGCGAGAGGGCTACATACACGCTGCACTCGCCATGCTCGATCGGCTCCACTACCCGCTGGTCACCCACGAGTGGGGCCACACCCTGCAGGCCATCACCCATCCGGCTTTGTATCTGCGATGCCTGCGCGAGCTGAGCCTCCTGTGGGGGATGCTCGACATCGGTGCTGACCTGCTCGAAGCATGCGATGCGACACCGGTCGAGGTAACCGTCGCGGAGGTGGAGCACGATCCCCAGCTTGTGCGTCAGTTCCAGGGCTGTCTGGGCTTCCGCTTCCCCGATCGGGGGGCGGGACAGACTCCGTGGGAGAACCCCGCCGTCCTCGCCTGGGGGCGGAAGGCGCACACACGCGTTCCCCATCTCCTCTACTACATGTGCCCTGAGCCCTGGGCCGGCGCCATGGCCCTCGTGTGCGTGGCCTTCGCCAATCAGGGGAGGATCACCGGCGACTCGCCTGGAGAAGAGCTAGACAGGGAGGTATTCGAGGCGCTCCTGTCGCCGCTCTCTGAGCGGCTCCTGGCCGCCGCTGCCTTTGCCAGCCGGATGGCTGATGATTGGCGACCGATCGTTACCGAGCTGCTGGCGCCACTCGGTCCGGAGTTCGCCGACGCGATCGCCAACACAGTCGAGGCCTCCATGGCCCTCAGCGGCGACGCCTGAGCGGCGCGCAGGGCTCAGGCGACCACCGTCAGGGCGCCGGGGTCGACGCCCAGCTCGAGCTTGGTCCGCTCGCCGATGTAGTCGCCATCGACCTGGACGGGGAAGGGGCGCGTCACGCCGTCCCGCGTCTCCGAGATCGAGGACACCGAGGCGGCTGTAATGCCTGCGAAATGATAAATCCGGCGATGGCGGGCGGCGGGGCGCCTATCGCTGAACAAGCGCGGGATCAGCGTCGGCATGTCGCGCTGCGCGGCCCGGCGCAGGACTGCCAGCGACAGTCTGCCGTCGTCGATCGCGACGTCCTCGCAGACCCGCACCGGGCGGCTGGCGAAGTAGGTGAAGGGGTCCGAGTTCTGGGCCAGCGAGGCAACGCCCTCCACGGTCTCGCCGCCGACCTCGACCCGCAATCTGACAGGGTTGACCATGTAGCTGCGGTAGAAGGCCGAGATCGCCGCCCAGGTGTAGTAGTAGGGCCCGGCCCGCGACTTCATTCGCGGGTGAGCGTCGACTCGCTTGACGACCGTCGCGTCGATCCCGACCCCACAGGAGAAGACGAAGCGGCGGTCTCCTGCTCGGCCGAGGTCGACCTTGCGCGGCGCCCACTCGTCGGCCAGCGCCAGCAGGTGCTCGGTCGCGTCGACGACGTCGTTGGGGATGCCGAGCGTGCGACAGACGACGTTGGTCGAGCCGCCAGGCAGCACGGAGACCGGCATTTCGGTGCCCGCCAGCCCGTTGGCGACCTCGTTCAGCGTGCCGTCGCCGCCGAAGGCGACGACGACGTCGTAGCCGTGGTCGCGCACCTCGCGGCCGATCTCGGTGGCGTGATTCTGCCCCTCGGTGTCGACGGTCTCGACCTCGAAGCGACCCTGCAGCGCGTAGACGACCAGGTTCTTCAGCCGATTGGAGACCGTCGTCGCGTAGGGGTTGACGATCAGTAGCATGCGCCGCTTCGAGGGGCGCCTACCCGGTCGCCTCATAGCGGACCACCTCCCCGTCGTCGACTTCGCGCACCCGGCCCTCGTTGACCAGGAGGTCGGCGTGGCCGATCACCTCGGAGAGGGTCAGGAAGGCTTGGGTGACGGCGACGTTGCCCCAGATCGCTTGGGCGATCTCGTAGCCGCTGCGCGGCCGCTCGGCGATCAGGCCCCAGATCTTCTCCTTGCGGCGTTCGTGCTGGGCGAGCCGGCCGTCGATCAGCGCCACGTGGTCGACGATCGGCTCGCCGTGGCCGGAGAGGACGATCTCGGCCGGCATCTCCCGGGTCTGCTTCATCGACTCGATGTAGGTGACCAGCGCCTGCGGCCGGCCGGGCGAGCCGTCCAGCGGCGGCGCGATCAGCGGGTTGGAGGATATGTGGGCGATCAGGTGGTCGGCGGCGATCAGGATGCGCCGCTCGGCGTCCCAGAAGACCGTGTCGGAGGGGCTGTGGCCGGGGCGGTGAAGCGCCTGCAGGGCGCGGTCGCGGAAGGCCAGCGTCTGGCCGTCCTCCAGCGGCTGCGTCACCTCGGCCTTGGCGCCCCAGCCGCGGAAGCTGCGCGAGACGCTCTGCAGGGCGAAGGCGACCTCCTGGGGGATGCCGTTGCGCAGCATCAGCTCGACCGCGAACTCGTCCTCGCGCTCGGCTTCCTCGCCGAAGCCGGCCAGCCGCTGAGCGGCGAGGCCGAGCGCCGCGACCTCGGCGCCGGAATGCTCGACGATGATCTCCACCAAGCCGAGATGGTCGATGTGCTGGTGGGTGATGATCAGGAGCTCGAGGTCGTCGATCGAGTGACCGCGGGCGGCCAGCTGCCCCTGCAGCTCGTCGAGCGCCTTGCCCGAGTTGGGGCCGGTGTCGATCAGGGTCAGCGGCTCGTCCTCGAGCAGGTAGCAGTTGACCCGCCCGACGGCGAAAGGCGTCGGGATGCTGAAGACATGGATGCCGGCCAGCGCGGCCTGCTCGAGCGCCTGCTCCGGGGAGAGGGTCACGCCCGAATCAACCCAAGGACCTCGTCCCGTTTCGCCTCCATGTCCTCGCGGGAGAGGAGCGACTCGAGGTTGAGGCGCAGCAACGGCTCAGTATTCGAAGGCCGCACGTTGAAGTGCCAGTCCTCGTAGTCGACCGAGATTCCGTCGAGGCGACTTTGCTCGCCGTCGGAGTAGCGCGCTGCGATCTCCTCGATCTTCGCCTCCGGGTCGGCAACCTCGGAGTTGATCTCGCCGGAGATGAAGTAGCGCGAGCGGAACTCGGCCATCAGCTCGCTCAGCGGGCGGCCGTCGAGCGAGAGCAGCTCGAGCATCAGCAGCGCCGGGATCGTGCCCGAGTCGGCGCACCAGAAGTCGCGGAAGTAGTAGTGGCCGGAGACCTCGCCCCCGAAGACCGCGGCCTCCTCGCGCATACGGATCTTGAAGAAGGCGTGGCCGACCCGGGAGAGCTCGGAGCGGCCGCCTTCGGCCGCCACCAGGTCTGGGACGGCGCGGCTCGAGCGCGGGTCGTAGAGGATCGTCGCACCGGGGTTCTTGGCCAGCGCCGCCCGGGCCAGCAGCGCGCAGATGAAGTCGCCATCGCAGAAGGAGCCCTCGCCGTCGATGAAGAAGCAGCGGTCGGCGTCGCCGTCCCAGGCGATGCCGAGATCGGCGCCGGCGTCGCGCACCTTGCCTTCGATCAAGCGCCGGTTCTCCTCCAGCAGCGGGTTTGGCTCGTGGTCGGGGAACTCGCCGTCGGGCTCGAAGTAGAGCTCGTCGAGATCCAGCCCGAGGCGGCCCAGGATCGGCCCGACCATCGGTCCGGCCATCCCGTTGCCGCCGTCGACGACCAGCTTCATCGGCCGGACGTTGGCCGGATCGATGAAGGAGAGCGCGTGCTCGCGGTATGCCTCCCAGACGTCGACCTCCTCGAAGGAGCCGCCGCCGGGGGCCGGTCCGAGGCCGGCTTCGATCTCGCGGCGGACGTCGCCGATGCCGGCGTCGCCGGAGAGGGCCAGCGCTCCCTCGCGGACCAGCTTGACGCCGGTGTAGGCCTTCGGGTTGTGCGAGGCGGTGACCATCGCGCCGCCGTCCAGCTCGCGCGAACCGACCAGGTGGTAGAGCATCTCGGTGGCGACCATGCCGGCGTCGAGCACCGCGGCGCCCTCCTGCATCATCCCCTCGCGCACCTTGGCCGCCATCGAGGGTGCGGTCAACCGCATGTCGCGCCCCAGCCCGATCCGCAGCTCGCCAGGCTGCTTGCCGCGCAGTCGCGCTAGCACTAGGGCGAAGGCGCGGCCGATCGCCAGCGCCGTGGTCTCGTCCATCTCGGTGCCGTGCAGGCCGCGGATGTCGTAGGCCTTGAAGATATGCGGATTCACCTCCTCCGCTCCCGGGCGCGTGCGCTCATGATCACCGGAAGTCACGCGCCCGCCCTCCCGCGTCCGGGGGTGAATCGTCTTACCCTGGTCGTCAAAACGCTCCCTTCAGCGCCTCGTAGCTTTGCTCCAGACTCTGCGGCATCACCCGCGTATCGGCGATCACCGGCATGAAGTTGGTGTCGCCGCCCCAGCGCGGGACGACGTGCAGGTGGATGTGGTGCTCGACGCCGGCGCCGGCGACGCGGCCCTGGTTGAAGCCGACGTTGAAGCCGTGCGGCTCATAGACCTCCTCCAGCCGGCTCATCGCCCGCTGGGCCAGCGCCATCGCCTCGGCGAGGGTCTCGGGGGGCAGGTCCTGGATGCGGCCGATGTGCTCGAACGGCGCCACCATCAGGTGGCCGTTGGTATAGGGGAAGAGGTTGAGCATCGCGAAGCAGCGCTCGCCGCGGTGCACGATCAGGCTCGCCTCGTCGTCCCCCGCCGCCGGCTTGGCGCAGAAGATGCACTCGTCCTCGTTGTCCTTCGATGCGTCCTTCACGTAGGCGAGGCGCCAGGGCGCCCAGATTCGAAAGTTGGCCACGGGGAGCTGGAGGCTATAGCCAGCCGCGACGGCGGAAGTAGGCGACCATCGCGCCCAGCATCACCAGCATCGCGCCGACGATCACGTAGAAGTCCGTCTGATCGCCTTCGCCCGGCACGCCGACGTTCATCCCCCAGATGCTGGCAATCAGGGTCAGCGGCAGGACGATCACGCTGATTGAGGTCAGCACGCGGAGGATGTCGTTGACTCGGTGGGAGATCACCGACTCGTTGGTCTCGGCCAGCGCCTCGACCACCTCCTTGTAGTTCTCGAGCATGTCCCAGATCCGCTCGTGGGCGTCGACGACGTCGTCGAAATAGATCTCGAGGTCGAGGTCGGTCGCCAGGTAGCGCTGCTTGATCTTCTCGAGGTCGCGCAGCACGGGCCGCTGCGGGCGGATCACCTTGCGGAAGTTGATGATCTCCTGCTTGACGTTGGAGATGTCGCGCACGACCTCCTCGGAGCGCCCCTCGAAGATGTCGTCCTCGAGCGCGTCGAGCTTGTTGCCGATCTTGCGCAGCATCGGGAAGCAGTAGTCAAAGCTGTCGTCGACCAGGCGGTAGAGCAGGTAGCCGGAGCCGCGGGAGAAGAGCTGGTCGCGCAGCTCCTCCTTGGCGCGGCAGCGCTCGAAGAGGTACTCGACCGGCTGCAGGGGCTGGTTGGGGATCGTCACCACGTAGCCTGGCCCGACGAAGAGGTCGAGCTCGGCGGGGCCAAGGCGCCCGGCCGCCGGATCGAAGACGGGCAGGTGCAGGACGATGAAGAGGTAGTCGTCGTAGACGTCGATCTTCGGTCGCTGGTTGCGCGAGAGCACGTCCTCGAGGTCGAGTGCGTGGAACTCGAAGTTCTCCTCCAGCCAGGCGCGCTCCAGCGGGCCGGGGCGCTCGATGTTGACCCAGCGCAGGTCGGCGGTGTCGATCTGCTCGACGCGGGGGCCCGGCGGCTCAGCCTGCGGCGCCGAAGGGAGCGTGTTGCGGGCCGCTCGTCGCAGCCGTGGTTTCGGAAGGTTCGGCATCGTTCACGCTCAGGATCTCATTCGGCATGGCTGGGACAGGTTAGACGTGCTTGGGGAATTGCGTGGGCAAACGGTTGCCGCGCGTCAACCTTTTCCGGTATCGTCAATCGCCACATAAGCGCCACATCTAGAGGGGTGGAGGGACTGGCCCAGCGAAGCCCCGGCAACCACCTCGGACCATCGGTTCGAGGAGAGGTGCCAACTCCAGCAGGCCGATTCAAAGGCTTGGAAGATGTGGGGGACGTCCGATCGGACCTCGCCCCACACAAGGCGAGGTTTTTTTCTAGGCAAAGGAAGAGGAAGATCGGATGTCAGTTGAGAGCCTGAAGTGCAAGGAGTGCGGGGCGACGTACGAGCTGGGCGCCAGCTATGCCTGCGAACGCTGTTTCGGTCCCCTCGAAGTCGGCTATGACCACTCGTCGCTCGACGCGGTCGAGGCCAAGCGCCGCATCCAGGCCGGCTCGCAGGGGATCTGGCGCTACCGCGACTTCCTTCCCTTCGAGGGGCGCCCGGCCGACCCGCTGGAGCCAGGGCTGACGCCGCTGGTCCGCGCCGACCGCCTGGCCGAGCGACTGGGACTCGACGCCGAGCTGTGGATCAAGAACGATGCCGCCAACCCGACCCACTCCTTCAAGGACCGGGTCGTCGCCGTCGCCGTCGCCAAGGCGCGCGAGTTGGGCTTCGAGACCGTCGCCTGCGCCTCGACCGGCAACCTGGCCAACGCGGTCGCCGCCCACGCCGCCGCCGCGGGCCTCGAGTCCTACGTCTTCGTCCCCGCCAACCTCGAGGAGCAGAAGCTGCTGGCGACTGGGATCTACGGCACCAATCTGGTCGGCGTGCGCGGCAATTACGACGACGTCAACCGCCTCTGCACGCAGCTCGCCGAAACGCGACCCTGGGCGTTCGTCAACGTCAACCTGCGGCCTTACTACGCCGAGGGCTCGAAGACGCTGGCCTACGAGACCGCGGAGCAGCTCGGCTGGGAGCTGCCCGACCGCGTCGTCTGCCCGATCGCATCGGGCTCGCTCTTCACTAAGGTCGGGCGCGGCTTCCAGGAGTGGCTCGACCTGGGGCTGATCGCCGGCGAGCAACCGGTCTTCAACGGTGCCCAGCCGCAGGGCTGCAGCCCGGTGGCGACCGCCTTCGCCGAAGGCTGGGAGGTCTGCAAGCCGCAGAAGCCGGAGACGATCGCCAAGAGCCTGGCGATCGGCGACCCGGCCGACGGCCCGTACGCGCTGGAGCAGGCACGGCGCACCCGGGGGACGATCGACTCGGTCGACGACGACGAGATCCGCGCCGGCATCCGCCTGCTTGCCGAAACGACCGGGATCTTCACCGAGACCGCCGGCGGGGTGACGATCGGCGTCCTCGCCAAGCTGGCCGCGCGCGGCGACATCGCCGCCGGCGAGCGGGTCGTCGTTTACATCACCGGCGAGGGCCTGAAGACGCTCGACGCCGCCCGCGATAGTTTCCGCATGCACGAGATCGACCCCGATCTCGACAGCTTCGAGTCCGAGTTCGAGAAGACGCAGGAGGTAGTCGCCTGATGGCCGTAACCGTGAAGATCCCGACCCAGCTGCGGGCCGCGACCGGGGGGGAGTCCGAGGTGGAGGTCTCCGGCTCGACCGTGGGCGAGGTGCTAGACGCGGTCTTCGACACCCATGGCGACCTGCGCGAGCGGATCACCCAGAACGGCGACCTGCGCCGCTTCGTCAACGTCTACGTCAGCGGCGAGGACATCCGCTTCCAACAGGGTCTCCAGACCGCGGTCGGCGAGAGCGACGAGGTGACGATCTTGCCTGCGGTCGCAGGTGGTTGAGCGGCCATCCCGGCAGGGGTTCCGCTTAACTTTTTCGGTGGAGAGTCAGATAGCTGACGCCGCGAGGTTGGAGACGAAAAAGTACAAGACGCTCCACCTCTGCCGGGATGGCCGCTAAGCCCCCGGTCGCGATCCTCTGCGGGGGGCGTGGTACCCGTCTCCGGGAGCGCACTGAGACCGTGCCCAAGGCGCTCGTGGAGATTGGCGGGAAGCCGATCGTTTGGCATGTGATCGGGATCTATGCAGCGCAGGGGTTCGACCGCTTCCTGCTTGCCACGGGGTATCTGGGAGAGGCGGTGGCGGAGTTCGTTGCAGCGACGGATTGGCCCGGCGGGGTCTCAGTCGAGTGCGTCGACACCGGGCTCGACACGCCGACCGGGGGTCGGATCGCGCGGCTTGCCGACCGTCTTGGCGATGAGACCTTCTGCGCGACCTATGCGGATGGGGTCGCCGACGTCGATCTCGATGCGTTGCTCGGCTTTCACGCGGGCCACAGCGCCGCTGCGACGATGACCGTCGTGCGCCCCGACCTGCAGTGGGGGGTCGCCGAGCTGAGCGAGGGGGGGCGGGTCGAGGGCTTCGTCGAGAAGCCGCGCAGCGAGCACTGGATCAACGGCGGCTTCTTCTGCCTCGAGCCGGAGGTCTTCGGCTATCTCGATGGGGACAGCGTCCTCGAGCGCGAGCCGCTCTCCCACCTGGCGGCTGCTGGCGAGCTGCACGCCTTCCGTCACGAAGGCTTCTGGGACTGCATGGACACCTACAAGGACGCGGTGACGCTGAACGACCTTTGGGTCGCCGGAGAGGCGCCGTGGACGGTCTGGGACCACGGCCGGAGCGCCGCGGTGAGCGGGGCTTCCCCTGGCGCGCGGCGATGAGCCGCACCCTCGTCACCGGCGCCCACGGCTTCGTCGCTTCGCACCTGGCCGCGGCTTTGCTCGCGCGTGGCGACGCCGTTCGCGTGCTCGACCGCCCGGCGCCGCGCGAGGCCGACGTGGGCGGCGAGCGGCTCTCGGGCCTCGACCTGCTAGGGGTCCGCGGCGAGGTCGAGCTGGCCGAGGGCGACCTGCGCGACGCCGGGGCCGTCGCGGCCGCGGTCGCCGGCTGCGACACGGTCTTTCACCTCGCGGCGCAGACGATCGTCGGGGTCGCGCGCGAGTCTCCGCTCGAGACGCTGGAAACCAACGTGCTCGGCGCCTGGAACGTGTTCGAAGCTTGCCGGGAGCACGCCGTAGCGCGGGCCGTCTTCGCCTCCTCCGACAAGGCATATGGCGCGAGCCCCGAGCTCCCTTACCGCGAGGACTTCCCGCTGCGTGCTGCCTACCCCTATGACGCCAGCAAGGCCGCCGCCGACATCGTCGCCCGCAGCTACGCCCACGCCTACGGGGTGCCGATCGCGGTCACCCGCTTCGCCAACATCTACGGCGGCGGCGACCTCAATTTCTCGCGATTGATTCCCGAGGCGATCGTCGCCGCGCTCGACGGACGCCCACCGGCGATCCGCTCCGACGGCAGCCCCGAGCGCGACTTCCTCCACGTCGACGACGCGGTTTCCGCCTACCTGGCGATCGCCGCCGCGCTTGACCGGCCCGGCGCGGCCGGCGAGGCCTTCAACGCCGGCGGCGAGCGGCCGCACTCGGTGCGCGAGGTCGTCGAGACGATCGCCGCCATAGCGGGCGGGGGCGCCGAACCGGATTTCCAGGGGTCCGGCACCCCCGATGGGGAGATCGACCGCCAGTTCGTCGACTCCACCAAGCTGCGCGAGCTGACCGGCTGGGCTCCCCTGATCGGACTCGAGGAAGGCCTGCGCCGCGCGCTCGCCTGGTACCGCGAACACCCCGAGGCGAGGCCTGCCCCCACCCAAGCCCACCACTCCCCGCAGTGACTGGACTCCGCGCCGGTAGTTGTACCCCTTATGGGTGGTTAACTACCGGCAGGGGACGGGGCTAGGCTGGGGCGAACATGTGCGGACGCTTCACGGTTACGGCCAAGGACACGAAGACGATTGCCGACCGCTTCCAGGTCGAGCTGGAACGCTCGCTAGAGCGCAACGCCTCGGGTGAGGCGCTGCCGCCGACCAGGGAGCGCGCAAAAAAAGCCGAAGCCGGGCTCGGCCGCTTCAACGTGGCGCCGACGCAGGAGGTGCTCACGATTCGCTCCTCGCCCGACCCCGAAGAGGCCGCTCGCGGCGAGCGTGAGGCGCGGCTGATGCGCTGGGGGCTGGTCCCGCGCTGGGCAAAGGACCTCAAGGTCGGCTACCGGATGATCAATGCCAAAGCCGAGAACCTCGATTCGAGCCGGGCCTACGCGCCCCTGGTCGGCAAGTTCCGCCACCGTTGCCTGATCGTCGCCGACGGCTTCTACGAGTGGATGCGCGCCGAGGACCCGAAGCAACCGCGCCAGCCCTGGCGCTTCACGGTCGACGGCGGCGAGCCGTTCGCCTTCGCCGGGCTATGCACCCGCAAAGAGTGGGAGGACGAGGAGGACCGCGGCTTCGACGACGGCTGGCTCTACAGCTGCACGATCGTTACCACGACGCCGAACGAGGTCGTGGCCAAAGTCCACGACCGGATGCCAGCGATCCTGCCCAGCGCCGAGGCAGAGGCCGCTTGGCTGCGAGCGGATCTCGAGGCCGAGGACGCGATCGCAATGTGCGTTCCCCTGTCGGCCTCGCGCATGGACGGCGCCCCCGCCAACCCGAAGCTCAACAAAGTCGGCAAAGGCATCGAAGGCCCGGAGCTCCTCGTCGCCCCTTAGCAAGGAGGCGCGCCGGTAGTTAACCGCCCATATATGGGCGGTTAACTACCGGCGCGGTCCGCTTCGGGGAGCTCGCCGGCGGTGCGGACGCTCGCTTTGCCGGCGCCGGTCTTGACCGAGCAGGCGATCCGGGCGGCCGCGCTCGACGACGTCCGCCAGAAGGAGGCGAAGCCCAGTTCCAGCGCAAGCTTGGGCTTGCCTGGCGGCAAGCCCCACTGCCACCCCTGCACGCTCTTGCGGTAAGGCGACCAGCTGACGACCACGCCGGGTTCGTCGACGAAGGTATCGAAGGCGTCGCCAAGTTCCACCACGCCGAGTTCGGTGCCGTTCGAGTTGAACTCGACCAACACGACCTCGGGGACGTCCTGCTTGGTCAGGCTTTCGCCGCTGCTGGAGCGCGGGTAGTCGGCGCGACTGCCGGGGGTGTGGGTGGCGAGCGCACTGCCCGGCACCCGGGTCGAGCAGCGCACCCGGCCCTGACCCACGGCGGAGCCGGCGTCGATCTTCAGCACGGCCGCCGCGCGGTAGACCCGGTAGCCGCTGACGTTCGCTTCGGTCGCCCGGACGCCGGCTTCGAAGAGCTGCATCGAGCCGCCCCCGGGGATTGCCACCGGCCTCGAATCGGGCAGCGGCGCCTGCGATTCCCAGGCAAGCTCGGCAGCGCTTCCCACCGGCTCGTCGGTGGCCAGCAACGCTGCCACCAGGGTGGCCAGCAGCCCCACCGCGACCACCGCGAGCGCACCGCGCGGCGGGCGGTTCTCCTTGCCAGCGTCCATTACGCGCCCGACAGGATTCGAACCTGTGGCCTTCCGCTCCGGAGGCGGACGCTCTATCCAGCTGAGCTACGGGCGCAGGGCGCTCAGTCTAGCTTCGCCTATCCGGTTGGCCGTCTCGCGTAGGCTCGCGGCCGTGGACCTCTCGGTGGCATTCCTGGGAACGGGCGGTGCGGTGCCTTCGGCACGGCGCAACACGGCGAGCCTGCTGGTAGCCCGCGGCGGTGAACGGCTGCTCTTCGACTGCGGCGAGGGGACGCAGCGGCAGATGCAGCGCTCGCTTGGGCTCGTCCAGGTCGACTCGGTCTTCTTCACGCACTTTCACGCCGACCATTTCCTCGGCCTGCCGGGCCTGCTGAAAACGTACGACCTGACCGAGCGCGAGCGGCCGCTGACGGTCTACGGGCCGCGTGGCCTGGTCGACCTCTTCAAGAGTCTCGCGCGGGTGATCGGGCGCGTGAAGTACGAGCTCGACCTGGTCGAAATCGAGCCGGACGACGCGGTTCGTCTCGAGGGCGCCGAGGTCCGCGCTTTCCCGGTCGAGCACAGCGTGCGTGCCCACGGCTACGTGCTGGAGGAGGCCGAGCGGCCCGGTCGCTTCGACCCCAATGCCGCCATGGCCCTGGGGGTCGAGGAAGGCCCCGCCTTTGCTCGCCTGCAGCGCGGCGAGCCGGTCGAGACGGCGAAGGGCACGACTGTGCGGCCCGCCGAGGTGATGGGGGAGGCTCGGCCTGGGCGACGGCTGGCGATCACCGGCGACACGGCGCCCTGTCGGGCCACGGTCGAGGCGGCGCGCGATGCCGAGCTGCTCGTCCACGACGCCAGCTTTGCCGAGGAGGAGGCGCAGCGCGCCGCCGACACCGGCCACTCGACGGTTGGCCAGGCGGCCGCCGTCGCGCGCGAGGCCGGCGTCAAGATGCTGGCCCTGGTCCACATCTCCTCCCGCTACCACGTCGGCAAGGTCCTCGAGGAGGCGCACGAGGTCTTCGAGCCCACCGTCGCCCCGAAGGACTTCGACCTGATCGACCTCCCGTTTCCCGAGCGTGGAGCCCCTAAGCTCGTGCAAAACGGAACGAGGGAAGAGGACGTTCGGGGGCGGTCGGTGAGTGCCTCCCCCGGCACCGCGGAGTGAGGATCTGCCCCGAAGGGCACTTGATTATCACCGCCGTTAGGCGGTGATGGGCACTCACCGACCGCCCCCGAACGTCCCACCCCCTTGCTACTCTCACCGCGTCCTTTAACCCGGTCCTGAGAGGCCAGCAAGGAGCGAGTTTGTGAGCGAGAAGGTCGTGCTCGAGCGCGACGACCTGAGGCGAACGCTGCGGCGGATCGCCCACGAGATCGCCGAGAAGAACCCCGAGGCGGAGAACCTGGCGATCGTCGGGATCCACACGCGGGGGGCCCTGCTTGCCCGCCGGCTGCACGCGCTGGTCGGCGAGCTGACCGAGGCTGACGTCCCGATCGGCGACCTCGACATCTCCTTCTACCGCGACGACGTCGGCGAGAAGGCGCCCGCCGACCACCCGGTCGTCCACGCCTCCCACGTCGATTTCGACCTTGGCGGGCGCACCGTCGTGCTGGTCGACGACGTGCTCTTCACCGGCCGCACGGTGCGGGCCGCGATCGAGGCGCTCTTCGACTACGGGCGCCCGCAGCGCGTGCAGCTCGCCGTGCTCTGCGACCGCGGCCACCGCGAGCTGCCGATCCGCCCCGACTACGTCGGCAAGAACCTGCCGACCGCGCGCGGCGAGCGGGTCAACGTCCGCCTCGAGGAGGTCGACGACGTCGACGAGGTGACGATCTCCGAGCCACGCGTCGCGGAGGCGCTGGCGTGAGGCATCTGCTGGGCATCGAGCGGCTCTCCCGTGAGGAGATCGAGGGGATCCTCGATCGCGCCGAGAGCTTCGCCGAGGTCGGTCGCCGCGACATCAAGAAGGTGCCGACCCTGCGCGGCCGCACTGTCGTCACCCTCTTCTACGAGTCGAGCACCCGCACCAGCTCCTCCTTCGAGCTGGCCGCGAAGCGTCTCTCCGCCGACCTCGTCTCGGTCAAGGCCGCCGGTTCCTCGGTCGACAAGGGCGAGTCGCTGAAGGACACCGTCGCCACCCTCTCGGCCTATGACCCGGCGGCGATCGTGATCCGCCACCCCTACGCGGGTGCCGCGCAGCTCGTCGCCCGGTGGAGCGAGGCCGCCGTCGTAAACGCCGGCGACGGCAAGCACGAGCACCCCAGCCAGGCGCTGCTCGACCTCTTCACCCTGCGCCGCCGGCTCGGCCCGCTGGAGGGCAAGCGAATCTGGATCGTCGGCGACGTTCTGCATAGCCGCGTCGCCCGCTCCAACCTGGTCGCGTTCCGCGAGATGGGCGCCGAGGTGACGGTCTGCGGTCCGCCGGCGCTGATCCCGCGCGAAATCGAGCAGCTCGGTTGCGACGTGGCCCACTCGCTCGACCGCCTCGGTGAGGCGGACGTCGTCTACGCCCTGCGGCTCCAGCGCGAGCGGATGACCGAGAGCTTTGTTCCCTCGCTGCGCGAATACACCACCCGTTTCCAGATCGACTCGCGACGGCTCGGGCCGCGGCAGCTGCTGATGCATCCCGGCCCGGTCAACCGCGGCGTCGAGCTTTCCGGCGAGGCGATCGACTCGCCGCAGTCGCTGATCGCCGAGCAGGTCGCCGCCGGTCTGGTCGTGCGGATGGCAATCCTCTACGAGCTGCTGGCGAGCGGCGGCGACCGGCCGGCGGCGGCAGGTGACGCCGAGCGCCTGCCGACTCCGATAGGGCAACCGGCGTGAGCCTCGCCGAGCTGCTCGACATGCGCTCGGGGGAGAGCGCGGACGTCCTTCTGCGCCGGGCCACCGTGCTCGACCCGGTGGCCGGCGTCGAGGGCGCCCACGACATCGTCGTCCGCGATGGCCGAGTCGCCGAGCTGGCCGCTCCCGGCGCCGCCGCAGCGGCGGGGGCGGAGGAGGTCGAGGCAGAAGGTTTGCACGCCTTCCCAGCCTTCTTCGACCCGCATGTCCACCTGCGCGTGCCGGGCCACGAGCACAAAGAGGACATCGAAACCGGAACCCGCGCCGCCGCCGCCGGCGGCTACTGCGGCGTGATCGCGATGGCCAACACCGAACCGCCGGTCTCCAGCACCGCCGACGTCGAGGCACTGCGCGAGGCGGCGCGCGAGGGCGCCTCGGTCCCGGTCGGCTTCCTGGCGACCGTCACCCGCGGCCTGGCGGGCGAGGAGCTGACCGAGATGGGCCTGTTGCGCGAGGCCGGCGCGCTCGGCTTCAGCGACGACGGTCTGCCGCTGCGCAACGCCCGCCTCCTGCGCAGAGCCCTGCAGTACCAGCGGCTCTGCGGCGGCACGATCGCCCTGCACGAGGAGGACCCCGACCTCTCCGGCGACGGCGCGATGCACGAGGGCGCTGTCGCGGCGGCGCTCGGCTTGTCCGGCATTCCCTCGGTCTCGGAGTCGACGATGATCGCCCGCGACGCCGGCATCGCCGGCTACGAGGAGGGCCGGATCCACGTCCAGCATCTCTCCGCGGCCGAGTCCGTGGCGGCGGTCCGGGCCGCCAAGGAGGCGGGCGTCGAGATCACCTGCGAGGCCAGTCCCCACCACCTCTGCCTCACGGACGAGGCGGTTCGCAGCCTCGACCCGGTGCGCTTCAAGATGAACCCGCCTTTGCGCGCCGAGGGCGACCGCCAAGCGCTGATCGAGGGCCTGCGCGATGGCACGATCGACTGCGTCGCCACCGACCACGCCCCGCACGCGGCGGAGGAAAAGGAGGTTCCGTTTGAGCAGGCCGCGATGGGTGTCACCGGCCTGGAGACCGCTTTCGCGGCGCTGCACACCGACCTCGTCCTGCCCGGCGTGCTCGACCTCGGCCTGCTCGTCGAGCGCATGGCCGGCGGCGCCGCCCCGTTCGGCATCGAGCGCCCCAGCCTGGCGCCGGGCAGCGAGGCCAACATCGCCCTCTGCGACCTCGGCGCCGAGTGGACGGTCGGCGAGGAGGGCTACGAGAGCCGCTCGCACAACTCCTGGTGTGCCGGGCGCGAGCTGACCGGCCGCATCGTGATGACGCTCGCCGCCGGCCAGGTCGCCTACCGGCTGCGCAGCTTCTCGCTGGGGGTGGCTGCATGAGCGCCGGCTACCTGCTGCTCGAGGACGGCACCCGCTTCGACGGCGAGCTGTGCGGCGGCTCCGAGGCGGTCACCGGTGAGGTCGTCTTCAACACCGCGATGACCGGCTATCAGGAGTCGGTCACGGACCCTTCCTACGCCGGCCAGATCATCGTCTTCACCTATCCGCTGGTCGGCAATTACGGCGTCTCCGGCGCGGCGATGGAGTCCGACCGCGCCCAGGCTCGCGGCGTCGTCATGCGCGACGCCAAGAACCGCGAGGACGTCGCCACCGCCGAGGGGGGCTGGCTCGACTGGCTCGCGGACTGCGGCGTCGCCGGCATCTCCGGCGTCGACACGCGCGCCCTCGTCCGCCACATCCGCGACCGCGGCGCGATGCGCGGCGGCATCTTCCCGGCCGAGCTGGCCGAGGCGGAGGCGCGCGAACGGGTCGCCGCCGAGCCCTCGATGGACGGCGCCGACCTGGCCCGCACCGTGACGCCGCCCGAGCCGGTCCGCTTCGAGGGGAGCGGGGCGCACGTCGTCGGCATCGATACCGGTGTCAAGCTCAACATCGTCCGTCAGCTGCGCGAGCGTGACTGCCGCGTCACCCTGCTGCCCTGCGCGAGCAGCGCCGAGCAGGTGCTCGCCGAGGACCCCGACCTCGTCTTCCTCGCCAACGGCCCCGGCGACCCCGCCGCCCTCGGCTACGTCGTCGAGACGGTCCGCGAGCTGGTCGGCAAGCGGCCCGTCTTCGGCATCTGCCTGGGCCACCAGCTGCTCTGCCGGGCGGTCGGCCTGCAGACCTTCAAGCTGCCCTTCGGCCATCGCGGCGCCAACCACCCGGTCAAGGAGCTGGCGAGCGGACGCATCGACATCACCTCGCAGAACCACGGCTTCGCCGTGCAGGGCCCCGGCGGCGAGGAACGAATCGAGAGCGACGAGCCGGTTCGCTGGGAGACCGACTTCGGCGCGGCGGAGCTGTCGCACCTGAACCTCTACGACCGCACCGTCGAGGGCCTCGTCCTGCGTGATGTGGCCGCGGCGACGGTCCAGTACCACCCCGAGGCCGGCCCCGGCCCCCACGACGCCCGCCACCTCTTCGACAGCTTCCTCGACCTCGCCGAGGCGCATGCCTAAGCGGACCGACATCGAGAAGATCCTGCTGGTCGGCTCGGGCCCGATCGTGATCGGCCAGGCCGCCGAGTTCGACTACTCCGGCGTGCAGGCTTGCAAGGTGCTGCTCGAGGAGGGCTACGAGGTGGTGCTCGTCAACTCGAACCCGGCGACGATCATGACCGACCCCGAGTTCGCCAGCTCCACCTATGTCGAGCCGCTGCTGCCCGGTCCGGTCGCGCGGATCATCGAGAAGGAGCGCCCCGACGCGCTGCTGCCGACGCTCGGCGGCCAGACGGCGCTGAACCTGGCGATGGCGCTGCACGAGGACGGCACCTTGGAGCGCTTCGGGGTCGAGCTGATCGGCGCCGACCACGAGGCGATCCGCCGCGCCGAGGACCGCGAGGAGTTCCGCCGGACGATGAACGAGGCCAGCCTGCGCATCCCCTGGTCGCTGACCGTGAGCAGCCTCGGCGAGGTCGAGGCGGCGCTCGCCGACGGTCGCATCTCGCTGCCGGCGATCGTGCGCCCGGCCTTCACCCTCGGCGGCCAGGGCGGCGGCGTGGGGGAGACCGAGACCGAGCTGCGCCAGGTCGTTTCCGAGGGCCTCGCTGCCAGCCCGATCAACCAGGTGCTGGTCGAGGAGTCGGTGCTCGGCTGGGGGGAGTTCGAGCTGGAGGTGATGCGCGACCGCAACGACAACGTCGTGATCGTCTGCTCGATCGAGAACATGGACCCGATGGGGGTGCACACCGGCGACTCGGTCACCGTCGCGCCGGCCCAGACGCTGACCGACGCGCTCTACCAGGAGCTGCGCGACCAGGCAATCCGGGTGATCCGCGCCGTCGGCGTCGAGACCGGCGGCTCCAATATCCAGTTCGCGGTCGACCCGGTGAGCGGCGACATCGCGGTGATCGAGATGAACCCGCGCGTCTCGCGCTCCTCGGCGCTTGCCTCGAAGGCAACCGGTTTCCCGATCGCCAAGATGGCGGCCAAGCTGGCTGTCGGCTACGCGCTCGAGGAGATCCCCAACGACATCACCCAGGCGACGCCCGCCTCCTTCGAGCCGACGATCGACTACGTCGTCACCAAGGTGCCGCGCTTCGCCTTCGAGAAGTTCCCCGGCGCCGAGGGGCGCCTCTCGACCCACATGCAGAGCGTCGGCGAGGCGATGGCGATCGGCCGCACCTTCCGCGAGTCCTTCGCCAAGGCGATGCGCTCGCGCGAGCTCGACGAGCTTCCCGAGCCGCCAGACGACGACGAGGCGCTGCTCGCCGCCATCGCCGTCCCCTGCGCCGAGCGCTTCGACCTGGTGCTCGAGGCCTTCCGCCGCGGCATCGGCGTCGAGCCGGTGCACGAGCGCTGCCTCGTCGACCGCTGGTTCCTGCACGAGCTGCAAGCGCTCGCGACCGAGGGGGACGGCACCGACGGCCTCGTCCGCACCTACAGGGCGGTCGACACCTGCGCCGCCGAGTTCGAGGCGGCGACGCCCTACTACTACTCCGGCCACGAGCGCCCGCAGCGCGACGGCTCGAGCGCCTCGGAGGTGCGCCGCGGCGAGCGCGACTCGGTCGTCATCCTCGGCGCCGGGCCCAACCGGATCGGCCAGGGAATCGAGTTCGACTACTGCTGCGTGCACGCGGCGATGACCGCCCGCGAGTTGGGTCGCGACGCGGTGATGGTCAATTGCAACCCGGAGACCGTCTCGACCGACTACGACACCTCCGACCGCCTCTACTTCGAGCCGCTGACCGCCGAGGACGTGCTCGCCGTTTGCGAGCTGGAGCGCCCCGAGGGGGTGATCGTCCAGTTCGGCGGGCAGACGCCGCTGAAGTTGGCCGGCGCGCTGGAGGAGGCCGGGGTGCCGCTCCTCGGGACGCCGGTCGAGGCGATCGACCTTGCCGAGGACCGTGGCCGCTTCGGCGCCCTGCTGCGCCGACTGGGGATCCAGCACCCGCCCTACGGCACCGCGCTCTCGGCCGAAGAGGCGGCGGTGATCGCCGAGCAGGTCGGCTACCCGCTGCTGGTTCGCCCCTCCTACGTGCTGGGCGGCCGGGCGATGGAGATTTGCTATTCGAGCGAGGACCTCGCCGCCTACCTCGAGGCCAATGTCAAGGCCGACCAGGAGCATCCGCTGCTGCTCGATCGCTTCCTCGAGAACGCGATCGAGGTCGACGTCGACGCGCTCGCCGACGGGGAGAGCGTCCACGTCGGCGGCATCATGCAGCACGTCGAGGAAGCCGGCGTTCACTCTGGCGACTCGGCCTGCGTGATCCCGCCGCTCAGCATCGGCGAGGAGATGCTGGAGGAGATCCGTGCGACGACCGAGCGGATCGCGCTGGAGCTCGGCGTCATCGGGTTGATCAACATCCAATACGCGATCGCCGGCGGTCGCCTGCACGTGATCGAGGCCAACCCGCGCGCCTCGCGAACCGTGCCCTTCGTCTCCAAGGCGACCGGCACGCCGCTGGCCAAAGTTGCGGCGCGGCTGATGCTGGGGGAGAGGCTGGCCGACCTCGAGCTGCGCGAGCCGCCGAGCGGCTATGTCAGCGTCAAGGAGGCGGTGCTGCCCTTCGCCCGCTTTGCCGGGGTCGACTCGGTTCTCGGGCCGGAGATGAAGAGCACCGGCGAGGTGATGGGGATCGCCGCCGATTTCCCGACTGCCTTCGCCAAGGCGCAGTCGGCCGCCGGGGTGAAGCTGCCAACAGAGGGCGCCGTCTTCATCACCGTCACCGACGTCGACAAGCCAGCGGCGACGCAGCTCGCGACTCGCTTCCACGAGCTGGGTTTTGAGGTCATCGCGACGGCGGGAACCGCCCAGGCGATCGCCGCGATGGGAATCCCGGTGACGCGCATCGCCAAGCTGGCCGAGGGCTCGCCGAACGTCGTCGACCTGATCCGCGAGCGCCGCTGCGATCTGGTGATCAACACGCCCACCGGCTCCGGCGCCCGCGCCGACGGGCACGCGATCCGCACCGCGGCCGTGCGCCACGGCATCCCCTGCGTGACGACGATGACCGGCGCCTCGGCGGCGGCACGGGCGATCGCCGCCCAGAAGAAGGGCGAGGCGACGGTCCTCTCGCTGCAGGAGGTGCACGGGATCGCCACCGCCGCGCCGACCCCCACCGATGCCTGACGGGGTTCCGCGGGCGCCCTGGGGGCGCCGCATCTGCGAGGTGGAGGAGAGTCGCGCCTCCGGTGGGTACCACCTCTTCTCGCTGCGCGACGAGGCGGGCCCCGAGCCCCTCCCGGGCCAGTTCTACATGCTCGCCACCGAGACCCATTGGGAACACCGCGCCGCCCGCCCATTCCTCCCCCGAGCCCTCTCGGTCGCCGACGCGGCCCCTCCGCTGAGTTCGCCTTTACTCGCGGATACCGCGAGTAAAGGCGAACTCAGCGACGCTGTGCGGCTTGATTTCCTGATCGAGGGTGTGGGACCGGGGACGGAGCGGCTCTGCGAGCTCGAGGTCGGCGAGCGGGTCTGGGTCAACGGGCCGCTCGGGAACGCCTTCTCATCGCCCGGGGAGCTGGTGGAGGGCGCGGCAGGGGCGATCCTGGTCGGCGGTGGCATCGGCATCGCGCCGCTGGCGCTGCTGCGTCGCCGCTTCGCAGCCCGCAACGTGCCCGTTCGCGTGCTGCTCGGCTTCCGCAGCGAGGCTCATTCGGGCGGGCTCGACGACCTCTTCGCCTGCTGCGAGGTCGGCCTCGCCAGCGAGGATGGCCACGTCGGCCACCGCGGCTACGTGACCGACCTGCTGGCCGCGATGCTCGAGGGAGACGACGCGGCCAGCGCCGCCGTTTACTCCTGCGGCCCGCCGGCGATGCTCGACGCGGTGGCAGCGCTCTGCGCCGAACGGGGCGTCGCCTGCGAGTTGGCGATGGAGGCGCCGATGGCCTGCGGCTACGGCGCCTGCTTCGGCTGCGCGGTGCCGAAGCCAGGTGGTGGCTACATGCGACTGTGCGTCGACGGGCCGGTGGTGCGCGGTGCCTGACTTCTGCGGCATCGAGTTGCGCCACCCGGTCATCAACGCCTCTGGGACGTTCGACGCGATCGCCGCGCGCCGCGTTTACGGCGAGGCGCTGCTGGCGGACTTCCCCTTCTCGGCCTTCGTCTCGAAGACGATCACGCTCGAGCCGCGGGCAGGCAACGAGCCGCAGCGGATCTGGGAGACGCCGGCCGGGATGATCAACTCGATCGGCCTGCCGAACAAGGGCCTGGACGGCTTCTTGGCGGAAGACCTACCGCAGCTCGCCGAGCTGCCGGTGCCGCTGGTCGTTTCGGTGATGGGGACTAGCCACGAGCAGTTCGTGCAGCTGGTCGCGGGCGTCTCGGGGCATGAGGAGGTCGCCGCGATCGAGTTGAACGTCTCCTGCCCCAACGTCCACTCGGGGCTGATCGTCGGTGAGCAGCCGGGCGAGACGGCCGCGCTGCTGGAGGCGCTGCGGCCCCTGACCGTCAAGCCGCTGATCGTCAAGCTGACCCCCAACGTGGCCGATCCGGCGGCGATCGCGGTCGCCGCTGAGGAGGGCGGGGCGGACGCGGTCTCGCTGATCAACACCCTGAAGGCGGCCGCGATCGATCCGGCGACCGGAGCGCCGGGGATCGCCGCCGGTCAGGGCGGACTTTCCGGCCCGGCGGTGCGCCCGATCGCCGTCGCCCAGGTGCGCGCGGTCGCGGCGGCCGTCGGGCTTCCGCTGGTCGGCATGGGGGGGATCGCCAGCGGCGCCGATGCTCGTGAATTCCTCGATGCCGGTGCGACGCTGGTTGCCGTCGGCACCGAGAGCTTTCGTAACCCGCGGGCCGGAGATCGCGTCGCCGCCGAGCTTCAATCAGCGCCAATCGGGAAACCCTGACCTCAAGCTTCACTTTAGGTTGAGATGAATTTGGGCGAAATCCCGCCCCCCGGCCTTGCACGCCCCCGCGCCGCGGCTATACTCGCCGCCCACATGCCCGCCCCGGTCAAGACCTCCGCCGCCGCACCCGAGAGGTCGCTGGACCAAAGGATGGACGCGCTCAAACGCGCCAACGACATTCGCACCGCCCGGGCGAAGCTGAAGAAGGATCTCAAGGCCGGCAAGGCCAGCATCAACGCACTGCTGCTCGATCCGCCGGAGTACGTGATGACCGCCAAGGTCTTCGACATGCTGCTTGCCGTTCCCAAGTACGGCCGCGTGAAGACCAACCGGATCCTCAACCAGTGCCGGATTTCGCCGTCGAAGACCATCGGCGGGCTCTCAGAGCGCCAACGCGCCGAGCTGGTTTCCCAGCTCCGCAGGTAGCTAGCCGACCGCCGCTGCGGTCAATATCTCGGGCCGCATGGCCAAGGTCCTCGTCATCACCGGTCCAAGCGGCGTCGGCAAGGGCACCCTGATTGCGAAGCTGCTCGAGCGCGTGCCGGACTTGGAGCTGTCCGTCTCGGCGACGACGCGGGAGCCGCGTGAGGGGGAGGTCGACGGGCGCGACTACCACTTCCTCAGGCCAGAGGAGTTCGATAGCCGGATCGCGGCTGACGACTTCCTCGAGTTCGCCACCTACAGCGGCAACCGCTACGGAACGCTGCGCTCGGAGGTGCGTAAGCGGCTCGACGCGGGTCACTCGGTTGTCCTCGAGATCGAGGTGCAGGGCGCGCGCCAAGTCCGGGCTGCGATGCGCGAGTCGATCCAGGTGTTCATCGCGCCCCCGGATCCGGCTGTGCTCCGGAGGCGCTTGGAGTCCCGCGGCGCGGACTCCGCCGAGGCAATCGACGCTCGGCTCGAGGTCGCCGAGCAGGAGCTTGCGGCCCAGGACGAGTTCGCCTACCGCGTCGTCAACGACGATCTGGAGCGGGCTGCCGGCGATCTGGAGGGAATCGTGCGCGCCGAGCTCGGCTTATCACTAGACTCCGGCGCCGGATGATCAAACCACGCGTGGACAAGCTCCTCGAGCACGCCGACTCGCACTACGCCGCGGTCGTCGTCGCCGCGAAGCGGGCGCGTCAGATCAACAGCTACTTTCATAACCTCGGCGAGGGCGGTTTCGGCGAGTACCCGCCACCGATGGTCGAGGCGCGCGGCGAGCGCAACTACCTCTCGATGGCGCTTGATGAGCTCGCCCAGGGCAAGCTCAAGTACGAGTACCGCGCCTAGCCCCACTACTCCCCAGGAGGCAAGATGGCCAGGATCCTGCTCGGCGTAAGCGGTGGGATCGCCGCCTACAAGTCCTTGGAGCTGGCCCGGCTGGCGACGCTCGCCGGCCATGGCGTGCGAGTGGTCATGACCGAGACCGCCGGCCGCTTCGTCGGTGCCGCCTCCTTCGAGGGGATCGTCGGTGCGCCGGTGCTCACCTCGGAGTTCGAGCGCGACCCGCTGCGAGGCGCCTTCCCAAGCGACCCGGCGCCCGGCCACGATCCGATCGGGCATCTCGAGCTGGCCGCCAACTGCGACGCCTGTCTGATCGCCCCGGCCTCGGCCAACACGATCGCCAAGCTCGCCACCGGCATGGCCGACTCGATGCTGACCACCTCATTCCTCGCCTGCGCGGCACCGCGCCTGGTCGCGCCGGCAATGAACGACCGCATGTACGGCAATGCGGCGACCCAGGCCAACCTGGCGGTCCTGCGCGAGCGAGGGGTCGAGGTGATCGACCCCGGGGAGGGCGCCCTCGCCTCGCGCGGCGAGCAGGGCCGTGGACGCCTGCCGGACCCAGCCGAGCTCCTCGCTCGCGTCGAAGCTGTGCTGCCGCACGGCGAGCGGCCCTGGGACGGCCTGCGCGTGCTGGTCACCGCTGGCGGCACCCGCGAGCCGGTTGACTCGGTCCGCTTCCTCGGCAACCGCTCCAGCGGCCGGATGGGCATCGCCCTCGCCGCCGCCGCGGCGCGGCGCGGCGCCGACGTCACCCTGATCGCGGCCAACGTCTCCTTGCCCGAGCCCGCCGGAGCCCACCGCATCGACGTCGAGACCACCGAGCAGCTCGCGGCTGCCTGCAGTGCCGAGCTGCCGGCGGCGCACGTGCTGCTGATGGCCGCCGCCCCCGCCGACTTCCGCCCCGCCGAGCAGTCCGACCGCAAGCTCGAGCGAGACGGCTCCCTGGACCTCCGCCTGGAGCCCACCGAGGACATCCTGGCCGGCCTCGCGGCAGATCGCGGCGAGGGGCAGACCCTTGTCGGCTTCGCAGCGGAACACGGCAACGACGTGGACCGAGCCCGCGCCAAGCTGACCCGCAAGAACATCGACCTGATCGTCCTCAACGACATCTCAAACCCCGAGATCGGCTTCGAGAGCCAGGAAAACGCCGCAACCCTGATCAGCTCGACCGACGAGACTCCACTCCCCCAAGCCTCCAAGGACGTCATAGCCGAGCAGATCCTGGACCGCGTGGACTCGATGAGGGAGAAGCCCGGCCTGCGTGCCTCGTAGGGAGGGAGGGCCCCCTCGAACGGGCGGATACTCAAAGCCGTCGCGCTAATTAGCGCGACGGCTTGTCCGGGCGAGAGGGCCCCTCCCTCCCCAACGCAACGAGCTGTCGCCCCACGCACAGGCCGGGCTATACTGGCCCCAAGCTTTTTGTCCCTATGCAGTAGCGAGAAGTGGGCCTGGCCCACTTTTTTTTCGGCCTCAACCAGCTATGCCAGACCTCAAAGACAGCATCCAGCAGCAGCTGAGCGAGCTCGACTCCGAGCTCGACCTCGTCGCGCTCGAGCAGCCCGCGACCGAATCGCTGCGCCTCTTCATCGACCACCCGGCGGGGGTCGACCTGGCGCTCTGCGAACGGGTCACCCAGCACCTCGGGAGCCTGCGCGCCGAGTATGCGCTCGAGGTCTCATCGCCAGGACCCAAGTACCGCCGCGACAAGCCAACTTCCGAACCGAGCGAGGAGCAGCCGTGAGCAAGGAGATCGTCGACGCAATCAAGGCGCTCGAGCAGGAGAAGGGCATCTCCTCCGACAAGTTGATGGACGCGCTCGCCGACGCCCTGCTCTCCGCTTACAAGAAGACGCCGGGCGCGGCCAAATACGCCCGCGTCGACCTCGATCACGAGACCGGCGACTTCCGCGTCTTCGAACTGATCCTGCCTGCCGAGCTTGAGGAGAAGCTGCTGGCCGAGGCGGCCGAGGCGCAGGAAGAAGAGGAGCGCGAGATCGACCCCGAGACCGGCGAGCTGAAAGAGCTCGAGGAGCCGGAGCTGGACCCGGAGATGATCGCCCCCTACGAGGACCAGATCGAGACCCGCGACGTGACCCCTGAGGACTTCGGCCGGATCGCCGCGCAGACCGCCAAGCAAGTGATTCTGCAGCGGATCCGCGAGGCCGAACGGATGATGATGTTCGAGGAGTACCAGGACCGGGTCGGCGAGCTGATCACGGGGATCATCCAGCAGTCCGACAAGCGCTACACGCTGGTCCAGCTGCGCGAGCGGGTCGAGGCGCTGCTGCCCAAGTCCGAGCAGGTCTACAACGAGCGCTACGACCACGGGATGCGCGTCAAGGCCGTCATCACCGACGTCTCGGATTCGACCAAAGGGCCGGCGATCGTCGTCTCGCGGCGCAGCCCCGAGCTGATCAAGAGCCTCTTCGAGCTGGAGGTGCCCGAGATCGCCGACAACCTGGTCGAGATCGTCGGCGTCGCCCGCGAGCCCGGCTACCGCTCGAAGATCGCGGTCGTCTCCCACGCCGACGGGGTCGACCCGGTCGGCGCCTGCGTCGGCCCGCGCGGCTCGCGGGTGCGGATGGTCGTCTCCGAGCTGCGCGGCGAGAAGATCGACATCATCCCCCACAACGACGAGCCGGCCCGCTTCGTCGCCAAGGCGCTCTCGCCGGCGCGGGTGCGCGAGGTGATCGTCGATGACGAGGGGCGCCAGGCGACGGTGATCGTCCCCGACGACCAGCTCTCGTTGGCAATCGGACGCGACGGCCAGAATGCCCGTCTCGCGGCCCGCCTGACCGGCTGGCGGGTCGACATCAAATCCGAGACCGAGTTCTCCCAGGAAGAAGAGGAGGAGGTATACGAGGGCGAGGAGGCCTCCGACGGCCACTGCCTGGCGGTGCTCTCCAACGGGCGTCGCTGCCCCAATGCGGCAATCGGCGAGACGTCCTACTGCGGTTTGCCGGCACACCAAGCGCTGGCCCGCTTCGAGACCAACCAGATCGCCGTGCTGGCGCCACTGGCCGAGAGCGAGATCGCGATCCTGGCCGACGACGCCGCTGACGAGGGTCAGGTGAGCGAGATCGTCGGGAAAGCTGAGGCGGAGTTTGAGGAGTCCCTGCCCGCGGGTCCTGTCGCGGGGGAGGGCACCCCGTCCTCGCTGGACGGGGAACCCACCCCCGCACCACCCACGGACGAGGAGTCTGCGGGGAGCGCCAAAGCTGTTCCCGAGGAGGCTGAGCAGGCTTAGTGGCTAAGAAGCGCGTCCATGAGATCGCAAAAGCTCAGGGGCTGAGCAGCAAAGAGCTGCTCGCGGCGCTTAAAGCTGCCGGGATCGAGGCGAAAGCGGCTGCTTCGAGTGTCGATGAGGACCAGGCCCTTCAGGCGCTGTCGGCAGCCAAGGCCGACGGCGGGGGTACTGCGACGGCGACCAAGGCCAAGCCGGAAGCGAAAGCTGCACCCAAAGCGGCACCGGCGAAAGAGACCCCGGCCAAACCGGCCCAGCCGAAGGCCGATGGGGACGGGGCGGCGGCGAAACCGGCCGCAAAACCGGCGACTGCCAGAAAAGCTGCCGGGGGAGCGAAAAAACGGCGCGTGGTGATCGATTCGCAGGCCGCGCGGCGCGACCAGATGGGCGGTCCGCCGCCACAGCGACCGCCGCGGCGGCGCGGCGGTCGGCGACGCCGGCCGATGTTGGAGGAGCCGCCGGCCAAAGCCGAGGAGCCGGTAGAGCCGGAGGCGACCAAGGTCAACTCCGGCGCGACGGTGCGCGAGGTTGCCGAGCTGCTCGGCCTCGGCAGCGCCGAGGTGATCAAGAAGCTGATGATGATGGGCGAGATGGCGACGCTCACGCAGACGCTCACCGACGAGTCGATCAAGGCGATCGCCGACGAGTACGACCGCAAGATCGAGATCGTCACCGCTGCCGAGGAGGAGCCCGAGGCACCCGAGTACGAGGACGCCGAGGAGAGCCTGGCGCCGCGCCCGCCCGTCGTAACGATCATGGGCCACGTCGACCACGGCAAGACCTCGCTGCTGGACGCGATCCGCGAGACCGAGGTGGCGGCGGGCGAGGCGGGCGGCATCACGCAGCACATCGGCGCCTACCAGGTGCACCATGGCGAGAAGGAGATCACCTTCCTCGACACTCCCGGCCACGCCGCCTTCACCGCGATGCGCGCCCGCGGCGCCAGCGTCACCGACATCGCGGTCGTCGTCGTCGCCGCCGACGACGGGGTAATGCCGCAGACCAAAGAGGCGATCGACCACGCCCGGGCCGCCGACGTGCCGATCCTGATCGCGGTCAACAAGATCGACAAGGAGGGGGCGCAGCCCGACCGGATCCGCAACGAGCTGGCCGCCGACGGCCTCACGCCCGAGGACTGGGGCGGCGAGACGGTCTACTGCGACGTCTCCGCCAAGACCCACGACGGGCTCGACAACCTGCTCGACATGATCCTGCTCGTCGCGGAGCTGGAGGAGCTGGGGGCGAACTCCGATGCTCCCGCATCGGGTGCCGTGGTCGAGTCCCAGCTCGATCCCGGCCGTGGTCCCGTGGTGACGATCCTGGTCCAGCGCGGCACCCTCAGCGTCGGGGACGCGCTCGTGGCGGGGCCCGTCTGGGGTCGGGTGCGGGCGATGCAGGACTTCACCGGCGCCCGTGTGGAGAGCGCCGGGCCGGGCATGCCGGTCGAGGTGCTCGGCTTCGATGGGGTCTGCGAGGCGGGCGAGCACGTGCGCGTGGTGGAGAACGACCGCCGCGCCCGCCAGCTCGCCCAGGAGCGCGCCAACCGGCTCAAGACCGAGGCGTTGGCCCGCCGCCAGGCGCGCAAGGTCAGCCTTGAGGAGGTCTTCTCGCGCGCCCAGGCAGGCGACATCAAGGAGCTCAACATAGTGCTCAAGGCCGACGTCGCCGGCTCGCTGGAGGCACTGCAGGACGAGATCGCCAAGGTCCCCCAGGAGCAGGTCGCGATCAACATCATCCACTCGCAGACCGGTGGCATCAACGAGTCCGACGTCATGCTCGCCTCGGCCTCCGACGCGATCGTCATCGGCTTCAACGTCCGCCCCCTGGCCGACGCGCGCCGCGCCGCCGAGCGCGAGGGCGTCGACGTCCGCACCTACTCGGTGATCTACAAAATCACCGAAGACCTGCGCAACGCTATGGAGGGCATGCTCGAGGCGGTCGAGGTCGAGGAGATCCTCGGCGAGGCGGAGGTCAAACAGACCTTCAAGGCATCCAAGGTTGGCCGCATCGCCGGTTGCGTGGTCAGCGAGGGTCGCGTCCGCCGCGACGCCAACGTGCGCCTGATTCGCGAGGGCACCGTCATCTGGGACGGCAGGCTCGGTTCGCTGCGTCGTTTCAAAGACGACGTCCAGGAGGTCGAGCAGGGCCAGGAGTGCGGCATCGTGCTCGAGGGGTACGCTGACGTCAAGGAGGGGGACGTGCTCGAGTTCTTCGAGACCAAGCAGGTCGAGCAGACGCTGGAATAAGATGGCCAGCCCTCGCATGCGCCGCATCAACGAGGTGCTCCGCGAGGTAATCGGCGCCGCCATCTCTACCGACCTGGGAGACCCCCGGATCGGCTTCGTCACCGTGACCTCGGTAGATACCAGCCCAGACCTCCGCGCCGCCAAGGTGCACGTCAGCGTCCTCGGCGACGAGGAGCAGCGCGAGGCGGCGCTCGCGGGCCTGCGTTCCTCGCACGGCGTCATCCAGTCGAAGATCGCCGCCGAGACGCGCATGAAGCGGACTCCGACGCTCAGCTTCCACTACGACCCGACGGTCGAGCAGGGAATGCGCATTTCCCGCCTGCTCGAGGAGGACCCTGAAGCGGGATGAGCGAGACCACCGACATCGGCGCCACCGCGCTGGAGCGGGTGGCGGAAGAGATCCGCGGGCGCGAGCGCTACCTGCTCACCGCTCACGAGGGCCCTGACGGCGACGCGCTCGGCTCGCTGCTGGGGATGCACCACCTGCTAACCCGGCTCGGCAAGGACTCGGTGATGTTTCTCGCGGCAAAGGAGTTCCCGCTGCCGATCGAGTATCGCTTCCTGCCCCTCGAGGAGGTCTTCCACGAGCCGCCCGCGGACATGCAGGACCGCACGATCGTCTTCCTCGACTGCGGCAACATCGATCGCATGCCGGTCGGCTTCCTCACCGAGGGCGACAACTTCCGCATCAACATCGACCACCACCACGACAACACGCTCTTCGGCGACGTCAACCTGGTCGAGGTCGATGCTTCCTGCACGGCGGAGATCGTCTACGAGCTGGCGGTCCTGCTCGGCGTCGACCTGAGTCCCGAGATGGCCGCGGCGCTCTATGTCGGCATGGTCACCGACACCGGCAAGTTCATGTACGACAACAGCAACGCCCGCACCCACCGCATCGCGGCGGAGCTGATCGAAGCTGGCGTGCAGGTCGACGAGACCTACCGCCGCCTCTACGAGCACGTGCCGATCGAGAAGCTGCGCCTGCTCTCGCGTGCCCTCGACGGCATCGAGCGCCACTGCGACGATGCCCTGGTCCTCGCCTACATCACGATGGCCGACTATCGGGCGAGCGGCGCCGGCGAGGAGATGACCGAGGGGATCATCGATCATCTGCGCTCGGTCGAGGGCGCCCGCGTAGCGGCGTTGGTTCGCGACCTCGGCGACCGCGGTCGCGCCGCCCGCAAGGTCAGCCTGCGCTCCAGCGGCGGTGAGGTCGACGTCTCGGCAATCGCCCGCGCGCACGGGGGAGGGGGTCATAAGCGCGCCGCCGGCTTTTCGACCGATCTGACGATCGAGGAACTGATCGCCTTCCTCTGCGAGGCGGTCCGTGCCCAGCTCGACCGCTGAACATGGCTCGCCATGAGGGCGCGTTGCTGCTCTGCGACAAGCCCGCCGGGATAACCTCGCACGACATGGTCGCCCGTGTGCGCAGAGAGCGGCGAACCAAAGTTGGGCACGCCGGCACTTTGGACCCGTTCGCGACCGGGCTGCTGCTGGTCCTGCTGGGTGGGGCGACGCGCCTGCAGCGCTTTCTCACCCCGCTGCCAAAGACCTACCGCGCGAAAGCGCGACTGGGGTGGCGCTCCAGCACGGGCGATCCAGAAGGGGAGCTTGTGATGACCGGCCGCGTGCCGCGTTCGAGGGAGCTCCCCACGGGGACGGTCCGTCAGCGGGTGCCGATGACCTCGGCGGTGCGGGTCGGCGGTGAGCGGCTCTACCGCAAGGCGCACCGCGGCGAAGTCGTCGAGACCCCCGAACGCGACGTCGAGGTCTACCGGGCGGAGTTGATGGGCGGCATGATCTTCGGAACCGACTGCAGCTTCGTGTACGAGATCGAGTGCTCGGCCGGCACCTACGTGCGCGCGCTGATCGAGACGCTCGAAGACGCCTACTGCGCCGAGCTGCGCCGCACCGCCGTCGGCCCCTTCCGGGTCGGGGAAGCCGGCCGCGAGCTGCCGCTTGAGCGGCTCGCCGAGCTGGTGCCGGCCGTCGCCGAGGCCCTGCGCTAGTGGCCAACATCGCGGTCACCCCGCTGCCCGAGGCGGAGCCGCGTCGCCGGCACGTCGCGATCGGCACCTTCGACGGCGTCCACCGCGGCCACCAGGCGGTGATCGAGGGGGCCGATACGGTGCTCACCTTCGACCCGCATCCGCTCGAGATCCTGCATCCGGCGGCGCTGCCGAAGCTGATCATGCCCTTCGAGGTGAAGCGCGACGTGATCGAGGGCCTCGGCGTGCGGGAGCTGGTCGTGATCCCCTTCGACCGCGACTTCGCCAAGCTCAGCGCCGAGCAGTTCATCGATCGGGTGCTGGTCGAGCGGCTCGGCGCCGAGCGGGTCTCGGTCGGCGAGAACTTCCGCTTCGGCGCCAAGGCGAAAGGCGACCCCGAGATGCTCGCCGCCCGCCCGGAGTTCGAGACCCGCATCGTGGCGCTGGTCGAAATCGACGGCGAGACGGTCTCCTCGACCCGTGTCCGGGCGCAGGTTGCCGCCGGCGACATGGAAGGCGCCCGGCACTGCCTCGGTGCGCCCTTCATGGTCGAGGGCACGGTCGTCGAGGGCGACCAGCGGGGCCGCGAGCTGGGTTTCCCGACCGCCAATCTGGTCCCCGACGACCGCCTGGCCATCCCCGGGCACGGCGTCTACGCGGCCTTCGCCAACGGTGTGCCGGCGGCCGTCAACGTCGGCATTCGGCCGACTTTCGACAGCGGTCGCGGCGTCCTCATCGAGACCTACCTGATCGATCGCGAGGAAGACCTCTACGGCAGCACCCTGCGGGTCGCATTCGTCGATCGGCTGCGCGGCGAGCGGCGCTTTCCCTCGGTCGAGGAGCTGATCGCCCAGATGCGGATCGACGTCGAGGACGCCCGCCGGGTCTGTGCTAGCTTCACCGGCGCGCAATGAGCCTCACCAAGGAGAAAAAGAGCGAGCTGATCGGCAAGTACGCCCGCGGCGACGGCGACACCGGCTCGGCCGAGGTGCAGGTCGCCCTGCTCACCGCACGGATCAACGAGCTGACCGAGCACCTGCGCACCCACTCCAAGGACCACCACTCGCGCCGCGGCCTGCTGATGCTGGTCGGCAAGCGCCGCCGCATGCTGCGTTATCTGGAGCGCACCGACCTCGAGCGCTATCGCGCCCTGGTCGCAGATCTCGGCCTGCGCCGATGATCGCCGCCGGCGCGCCGGCCCCCGACTTCACGCTCCGCGACCAGGACGGGGAGAAGGTCTCGCTCTCCGACTATCGCGGCCGCAAGGTGATGCTGGTTTTCTACCCGCTGGACTTCAGCCCGGTCTGCTCGGATCAACTCTCGGTCTATCAGGAGGTCAAGCCGCAGATCGTCGAGCGGGGCGTCGAGCTGGTCGGGATCAGCGTCGATCACCCCTACGCCCACAGGGCGTTCCGGGAGAAGCTCGGGATCGACACGAGGCTGCTCGCCGACTTCGAGCCGAAGGGGGAGGTCGCTCGCGCCTACGGTGCCTACATCGACGCGGTCGGCCACGCCAACCGCTCGCTGGTCCTCATCGACGAGGAAGGCACCGTCGAGTGGGTCCACGAGTCGCCCACCCCGCTCGAGATCCCCGGCGCCAACCTGATCTTCGACGCACTCGCCCCCTAGGGCTGAGTTTGTCGTTAGTCGCCCACTGCGCGAGTTTCGACAAACTCAGCGCGATGGAGGATCTGACCAGCGCTGCGGTGCCCCCGCCCGGCCCGGACGACCACGCGCGTGGGGAGGGGGAGGAGCTGATCGTCTACGCCGACCTCGGCTGTCCGCATTGCGCCACGGCCTGGGAGGAGATCTCGCAACGGCCGGCGCAGGTCGTCTTCCGGCACTTCCCGGTTGCCAGCAAGCATCCGCGCTCGCCTGCTCTGCACGCCGCGGCCGAGGCCGCCGGCCGCCAGGGCGGCTTCTTCGAGATGGTCGACTCGCTCTACGCCGACCGCGGCCGCGTCGACGATCCCCACCTCTGGCAGCGGGCCGAGCGCCTCGATCTCGACCTCGAGCGCTTCGAGGCCGACCGCCGCTCCGATGCCGTAGCCGCCCGCATCCGCCGCGACTTCGAGTCCGGCATCCGCGCCGGCGTCACCACCACCCCCGCCACGTTCCCGGGACGTGCCGGTGATTGACCGCCCACAGTGGTGTCTAACTCCCGGCACGTCCTGACGCCTGTACTCTTCGGGGCGAAAGAGAACGAGAGTTCTGAACGCAACGGTCGCCATCCGGGCGGCCTGGAGGTACGAAAACTAAATGAGCATGTTCGATGTAAGCCGCGTTTCGGCGGAGGTCGGCGAGGATCAGATCTCCTTCGAGACGGGCAAGTTGGCCAGACAGGCGAGCGGTGCCGTGGTCGTGCAGTCCGGCGACACCATGGTGCTCTGCACGGCGACGATGGGGAACCTGCGGGATGTCGACTTCCTGCCGCTGACCGTCGACGTCGAGGAGCGGATGTACGCCGCGGGCAAGATCCCCGGCTCGTTCTTCCGTCGCGAGGGGCGCTCCGGCGAGAAGGCGACGCTGACCGCGCGGATGATCGACCGCCCGATCCGGCCGCTGTTCCCGAAGGGCTGGCACTACGAGACCCAGCTCGTCGCGACCCCACTTTCCGTGGACCACGTCCACCCCTACGACATCCTCGCGATGAACGGCGCCTCGGCGGCGCTGGCGATCTCGCCGGTGCCGGTCGCCGCCCACGTCGGCGCGGTGCGGATCGGCAAGCTGGAGGGCGACTTCGTCGTCAACCCGCCTGAGGAGAGGCTCGAGGAGCTCGAGCTGGACCTGATCGTCGCCGGCACCGACGAGGCGATCCTGATGGTCGAGGCTGGCGCCAACGGCGTCAGCGAGGCCGAGATCCTCGACGCCCTCGACATCGCCCACAGCGAGATCAAGAAGCTCTGCGCGGCGATGCAGGAGCTGGCCGAGAAGGCCGGCAAGGAGAAGCTCGAGGTCGAGGCCCCCAGCATCGACGAGGGTCTGATCGACGAAATCCACTCCTCTCATGGCCAGGCCCTGGTCGACGCAATCGCCACCGAGGGCAAGCTCGAGCGCTACGAGGCGATCGGCAAGGTCAAGGAAGAGGTGGTAGCCAAGTACGCGCCGGAGACCAACGACGCCGAGGGCGAGCGCAAGTCCGAGGTTGGTGCCGCCTTCGATCACATCGAGAAGGACACGATCCGCAAGGCGATCGCGGTCGACAAGAAGCGGCCCGACGGGCGCGCGCAGGACGAGATCCGACCGATCGAGTGCGAGGTCGACATCTCACCGCGCGTGCACGGCTCGGCCCTCTTCACCCGAGGCGAGACGCAGATCCTCTCCAACGTCGCGCTCGGCACGACGCGGATGGACATGCGGCTCGACACGCTTGGGCTGCAGACGACCAAACGTTTCTGGCACCACTACAACTTCCCGCCCTTCTCGGTCGGGGAGGCCGGCTTCATGCGCGGTCCCAAGCGCCGTGACATCGGCCACGGAGCGCTCGCCGAGCGGGCGCTGGCGCCGTCGATCCCCGGGGAAGAGGACTTCCCCTACGTGGTCCGCGTCGTCTCCGAGACGCTGGAGTCAAACGGCTCCTCGTCGATGGGCTCGGTCTGCGCCTCCTCGATGGCGTTGCAGGCCGCCGGCGTGCCGGTCTCGGCGCCGGTCGCCGGCGTCGCGATGGGGCTGATCAAAGAGGGCGACGACTACATAGTCCTCACCGACATCGCCGGCGTCGAGGACCACCTCGGCGACATGGACTTCAAGGTCGCCGGCACCGCTGACGGGATCACCGCGCTGCAGATGGACATCAAGATCACCGGCGTTACCTTCGACATCCTGCGCGACGCGCTCGCCCAGGCAAACGAGGGCCGCCAGTTCATCCTCGGCAAGATGGCCGAGGCGATCGAGGGCGCGCGCGAGATGCTCTCCCAGCACGCGCCGCGGATCGAAGCGATCAAGATCGACCCCGAGAAGATCGGCGCGGTGATCGGCAAAGGCGGCGAAACGATTCGCGCCCTCTGCGAGGAGTTCGAAGCGGAGATCGACGTCGAGGACGACGGCACGGTGCGGATCTACGCGCCGACCGGCGGCCAGGTCGAAGCCTGCGTGGCGCGGATCGAGTCGATGACCAAGGAGGCCGAGGTCGGCGACCGTTACGACGCCGCCAAAGTCGTCAAGACGACGACCTTTGGTGCCTTCGTCGAGCTGGTCAAGGGCACTGACGGCCTGCTTCACATCTCCAACGTCAAGCCCGGAGAGCGGGTCGACTCGGTTGACGACGTGCTCAGCTCCGGCGACGTGATCGACGTCACCGTGGTGGAGGTCGACCGCGAGCGCGGCCGGATCGGCTTGCGTCTCTCTGACGACCCGTCGGTGGCGGGCAAATCGCCCGAGGAGCTGGCCGCGGTCGGCTCCGGCGATGGCGGCTCCCGCCGCAACGGCGGCGACCGCGGCGGCGAACGTCGTGGCGGTCGCAGGCGCGAGCGCGAGCGGCGCAGCTAGCCCTTGAGCGCGGCGAAGGTCACCGAGCTCGGCTCGGGCGTCCGGGTCGTGACCGAGGAGGTGCCCTCGGTCCGCTCGGTCGCGCTCGGCCTCTGGGTGCGCACCGGCTCCCGTGACGAGACCCCGGCCCAGGCCGGGGTCTCGCACTTCCTCGAGCACCTCCTGTTCAAGGGCACCAAGCGCTTCTCGGCGATCGAGATCTCCGAGCGCCTCGACGGGCTCGGCGCCTCGGTCAACGCCGCGACCGGCAAGGAGACGACCCACCTGCACGCTCGCTTCCTCGACGAGCACACCGAGGAGGTCTTCGACTTGCTGGCCGAGATGCTGCTCGCCCCGACCTACCCCGAAATCGACTCCGAGCGCGAGGTGGTGCTCGAGGAGATCGCGATGTACGAGGACGAACCCCAGGACCGCGTCCATGACGTGCTTGCCGACGCGGTCTTTGGCGAGCACCCGCTGGGCCGCCGCGTGCTCGGCGAGGCCAAGGTGATCTCCTCGATCCCCATCCCCGACATCGAGACCTATCGCAGCCGGCGCTACACGGGCGCTCACGTCGTCGTCGGCGCCGCCGGACACCTAGAGCACGAGGCGATCGTCGCGCTCGCCGAGCGGCTGGTGGCCCCGCCTCCGGGTGGGGACGGCGCGACGGCGGTCGCGGTGCCCGAGGGCATCCAGCGGCTGCGCTTCTACCCCAAGGACACCGAGCAGTACCACATCTGCTTCGGCGCGCCGGGCATCGTCCGCGAGGACGAGCGCCGCTTCGCGCTCGCCGTGCTCGATTCGATCTTCGGCGGCTCGACCTCCTCGCGCCTCTTCCGCGAGGTGCGCGAGAAGCGCGGCCTCGCCTACTCGGTCGGCTCCTACAATGAGCAGTACACCGACTCCGGCCTGGTCGCGGCCTACGTCGGCACCCGCGAGGACAACGTCGAGGAGGCCTGCGCGGTGATCGGCGCCGAGCTGGAGCGGCTGCGCTCCGAGCCGGTCTCGAGGGAGGAGCTGGACCGTGCCAAGGAGAACGTCAAAGGGCGCTTGGTCCTCTCCTCGGAGTCGACCGCGGCGCGGATGACGCGGATCTCGCGCGCCACTCTCTTCGGCCTGCCGATAGACAGCCTCGACGAGATGCTGGCCAAGGTCGACGCGGTCACGGTCGATGACCTGAGCGAGCTGGCCGGCGAGCTCTACGGCGCTGGGCGCCTCTCCGCGGCCTGCGTGGGTCGCGACGAGAGCTGCTTTCGCAAGGCTCTCGCACCAGTATCCGAGACCCTGGCGGCGGCGTGATCCGGGTCGCCGTAGCGGGCGCCGCCGGGCGCATGGGGGAGACCGTTTGCGGTGCCGTTGAGGGCGCCGAGGACCTGGAGCTGACCGGGAGGGCCGACCCGGCGCTCGGAGTGGAACTTGCCGACGTGCTTGCCGGCGCGGACGTCGTCGTCGACTTCAGCACCCCCGACACGGCGCTCGACAACGCCCGCGCCTGCCTCGGAGCCGGTGTCCACGCCGTCGTCGGCACCACCGGCTTCGATCTCGAGGCGCTGCGCGAGGCCGCAGAGGCGAGCGAGGCCAACTGCTTCGTCGCGCCCAACTTCGCGATCGGCGCCGTTCTGCTGATGGAGGTCTCGCAGACGATCGCCCGCCACATGCCCGAGTGCGAGATCGTCGAGCTGCATCACGATCGCAAGCTCGACGCGCCGTCGGGCACCGCCAAGCGGACCGCGGAGCTGATCCGCGGCGCCGGCGGCAACGTCCACGATCCGATCCACTCGGTTCGCCTACCGGGTCTCGTCGCCCACCAGGAGGTCGTCTTCGGCGGCGAGGGGCAGACGCTCAGCCTGCGCCACGACTCGATCGACCGCAGCTCCTTCATGCCAGGTGTGCTGCTCGCCGTCCGGCGGGTCGGCGACTTGCCCGACCGTTTCACGGTCGGTCTCGAGCGGCTGCTGTAGGTTCCCGGCATGGGGGAGGGGCTGGCACGGCTGGACGCGACGGCGCAGGCTGAGTTGGTTCGCAAGGGCGAGGCGACGCCGGCTGAGCTGGTCGAAGCGGCGATCGCTCGCATCGAGGCGACCAACGGCGAGGTCAACGCCGTCATCCACCCGCTCTTCGAAGAGGGCCTTTCAGCTGCCCGTGGCGAGCTTCCCGACGGGCCCTTCAAGGGCGTGCCGTTCCTGCTCAAGGACCTCGGCGCCGCCTTCGCCGGCCAGCCGCTGCACCTCGGCATGCGGTACCTCAAGGACCGCGATTTCCGCGCGCCGATGGACACCTACCTGGCGCAGCGCTTCCGCGAGGCGGGTCTGGTGACGATCGGCAAGACCAACGCGCCGGAGCTGGGCATCCTGCCGACGACCGAGCCGCGTGCATATGGAGCGACGCGCAATCCCTGGGACCTCGGCCACTCCGCCGGCGGGTCGAGCGGCGGCTCGGCGGCCGCGGTGGCCGCCGGAATGGTGCCTTTTGCCCACGCCAACGACGGCGGCGGATCGATCCGCATTCCCGCCTCCAATTGCGGCCTGGTCGGGCTGAAGCCAAGCCGCCAGCGGATCAGCGAGGGCCCGCTGATTGGCGACATCATGTCCGGTCTGACCTGCGAGCTGTGCGTCTCGCGCTCGGTCCGCGATACGGCGGCCCTGCTCGAGGCGGTGCACGGCCCCGCGCCCGGCGATCCCTACGTCGCGCCGCCGCCCGCCCGCCCGTACACGGAGGAGGTGGGCGCCGACCCGGGCAAGCTGCGTATCGCGCTCTGGACCGAGACCGTGATCGAGCAGGACGCCGATCCCCAGGTGGTCACGGCTGCGCGCGACGCGGCGAGGCTGTTGGAGGGCCTCGGGCACGAGGTAGAGGAGCCCGACCTCGCGGCACTGCGCAGCATCGACCTGGTGCAGCCGTTCCTTGTGCGCTGGGCCGCCGGTCAGGCGGCCGCCCTGGACCAGTTCGGCGTCGTAACCGGCAACGTGATCGGGCCCGACGACGTCGAGCCGCTGACCTGGGCGCTGGCCGAGATCGGTCGCAGGCATCACTCCGGCGAGTACCTCGCTGCCATCGGCCAACACCAGGTGATGACCCGGATGTTCGCTGGCGTCCACGAGTCCGGCTTCGATCTGCTGCTCAGCCCGACGATGGGCGAGCCGCCGCCGCCGATTGGCACCTTCGACGATTCCGGCCCGGATCCGATGGCCGCCTTCGAGCGCGCTTTCCTCGACGGCTGCTTCACGGCGGCCTTCAACGCCACCGGCCAGCCGGCGATCTCGCTGCCGCTGCACTGGTCCGACGACGGCCTGCCGATCGGCGTCCAGCTGATCGCGCCGCTAGGAGGCGAGGACCTGCTGATCCGCATCGCCGCCCAGCTTGAGCAGGCGGCCCCATGGTCGCACAGCACCCCGCCGCACTTCGCCGGGTAAGTATTGCCTCGCGCCTCCGCTAGGCTGCTCGGCATGCCGCAACTGCAGGGCATCCTTACCGCGATGGCGACTCCCTTCGATGTCGAGGGGCGGGTCGATGAGACCGCGGTGCGAGACCTGGCTCGCCACCTGATCGAACACGGCTCGCACGGGGTCGTCGTAGCCGGCTCGACCGGCGAGGCCGCGACGCTCGATGACGAGGAGCACATCTCGCTGCTGCGCGCGGTCGTCGCGGAGATCGGCGACGAGGCAATCGTCGCCTGCGGCACCGGCACCAACGACACCCGCCACTCAGTGGCACTGACGCGCGCCGCCGCCGAGGCCGGCGCGGTCGCCGCGCTGGTCGTGACGCCCTACTACAACAAGCCGAACAAGGACGGCATCCGCGCTCACTTCGAGGCGATCGCCGCCGCGGTCCCCGGGCTGCCGCTGATCGCCTACAACATTCCCTCGCGAGTGATAGTCAACGTACCGCCCGAGGATCTCGCCGAGCTGGCGCAGATCGACAGCGTGGTCGCGGTCAAGCAGGCCAACAACGAGGAGCTGGGGCCGATCGAGGGCCTCGGTGTGCTGGCCGGCAACGACGACATCTTCCTGCGCACGTTGGAGCTGGGCCTCGCAGGCGGCATCCTCGTCGCCTCGCACCTGGTCGGCGATCGAATGCGCGAAATGTGGGACGCTGCGCAGGCGGGCGATCTGGACCGCGCCCGCGAAATCGATGCCGGTCTGCGCCCGCTCTACGAGGTCATGAGCATCACCACCAACCCGATCCCCCTCAAGGCCGCACTGGAGATGACCGGCCTGATTCCCGACGGTGGCCTGCGGTTACCTATGGTTCCGGTCAACGCCGCACAGCGGACCGCGGTGTGCGAGGCGCTGGATGCGGTCGGCATCCCGGTGAGCGCCTAACCGATGGCGGGCAAGCTGCGGGTCCTGCCGCTCGGCGGCCTGGGCGAGATCGGCAAGAACATGACCGTGGTCGAGTACGACGGCCGGATCGTCGTCGTCGACTGCGGGCTGCGGTTCCCGACGGCCGAGATGATGGGCATCGACCTCGTGCTGCCGGACTTCACGTTCCTGCGCGAGCGCGTCGACGACATCGAGGCGATCGTCATCACGCACGGCCACGAGGACCACCTGGGTGCGCTCCCGTGGGTCCTGCGGGATCTCGGGCAGGAAAAGGTCCCGGTCGTGTACGGCGGCCAGCTGACGATCGCGATGGCGCGCTCGAAGCTCGACGAGCACAAGCTGCGCGACGTCAATCTCGAGGTCCTGCCGATCGGCGACGTGGCCGAGGCGGGGCCGTTCGGCATCGAGCGCATCCACCTCACGCACTCCATCCCGGACTCCAGCGGCGTCGCGCTCACCTGCGACCTGGGCACGATCCTGTTCACCGGCGACTACAAGTTCGACCAGA
>DATANV010000005.1:0-38137 GCA_036266075.1 Solirubrobacterales bacterium | reverse complement strand
GCGACCCCGCCGGACAGCTACATTGCTTCCCAATGCGCGCACGCGACCGACTTCTTCTATTCCTAGCCCTTGATGGCGCCCCACGCGGGCTGGACCCTGTGCGCTTGCAGAAGGGAATGTTTTTGGATGCCATGACGGGGGGCACAAACGTCGGCGAGGCATACTCTTTCGTTCCGTACAACTATGGGCCCATGAGCGCGCAGATCTATTCAGACCTCGAAACTTTGGTCGCGGAGGACTTGGTAGAAGAGGTTCCGGTGCAGGGCCAGTCTTGGTCGCGATACATGGCGACGGAGAAGGGCATGCAAGCTGGAAGAGAGCTGATGTCTCGCCAGCCGTCAGATGAGGTTGCGCAAAGCCTCTACAGAATCAAGAAAGAAGTCGCTGCAAAGACCTTCAAGGCGCTGTTGGAGGATGTGTACGATCGGTATCCCGAGTACGCTGAGAAGTCAGTGTTTCGTAGGGACGATTAAGAGCATCGCCTTAAGGCTTAAGCTCAGATGAGATGACCCTCATCACGGGCCTCAGATGTAGCGACGCCGTTGTCCTCGCGTCGGATAGTCAGGTGACCGTCGAGGGCGGGTTGAAGACGACGGCGCAGAAGCTCTTTTGCACTCGGCATGGAATTATCTGGGGCACGGCAGGACCAATTGCAGCCGCCCAGGCAATAGAAGCTCATTTCAATGAATTGATCATGGACGGGAACCCCGGACGCGACACTGGGCGGCAGGGGGTAAAGCAGGTGATGCTTGCTGCTGCGGCCGACATGAAAGGGCCAGATGGTCATGCGGCGGGCGGGCTTTTTAAGGGGCTATTTGCTTGGTATTCCGCCGAGGATCAGAGGTATTACCTCCTTCAAGCCAGGAGTGACGGCACCGTCGAACTACAAGAACAGGGATACAGTGCGGTGGGTAGTCCTAGTAGCAGTGAGCTTGCGCGATTTGCATTTTTCGGCTTCAGCAGCTCTGGCTTCCTTGAGTACGCCACGCTCCCGGTTGAGGCAGCCAAGATGCTTATTCATACCATTACCAACGATGCAGTCAATGTCTCGGCGCAGGGTGTTGACGGTCCGATCCAATTGGCTGTGGCGACTGCAACGGGGGCCGGTGTCCTGGAGGAAGCTGACCTAAAGCCGGTTCAGGACACCGCCGGTGCGTTCAAGATGCACCAAGCCGATTTCCTGAAGCGGACCGACGAGTCAGGCGAAGAAGGCGGAGCCAGCGGGCTTATTCCCGGCGACGAATAACCTCCGGAGAGGCGTCATTCAAAAATCGAAGCATCCGATTGTGCTGCGTTGGAGCCATTGGGATGGGGCTCATTCTAGGACTGGGTGCCATGTCTGATGGCCGAGTTTCATGCCCCTAGAGCCGGTTAGGTCTTCGTCAATGGCCCGAGATCCCACACTTACGTCCACGGATTGGACCGATCCTGCGGCCGTGGTCTTCCTGACTAGGCCGGAGCGGACCGATCACTCTAGGCTGTCCTTATGAAGGAAGACCAGCATCGCAATCTCCTTTGGGCGCTCCGAGATCGGCTTCCTCTTGATGGCATCACGCCAACCCACGTAGTCAACTCAGATCATTTCCCTGACCCGCCGCTAATCGATGGACATCAGCCAGATCTGATCGCTGAGAGTCGTGCCGGAACGATGGTGATTGGGACCGCCAAGGAGATACCGGATCTGGGGAGCGATCTGTCTGCTGCGGAATTCCGCGCCTTTGCCAGTTATCGAGATCCGAAATCAGATGAACTTGCGGCTTTGGTAGTTGTCGTCCGGAAAGAGCACAGAGAGGATGCCGAAAAGGCGATTGAAAAGGCTGGAGTAGGGCCGGATCGGTGCTCGATCCTCGCCGTTGGCTTCCCCGATAGCGAATGATGCTCGATCCGATTGTCTCGCTGTCGGTTGCCATCGCGGAGGCTCCCGGAAGCCATGCCTTCTTTCTTGGTTCCGGGATATCGCGAGAGGCGGGGGTACTCACTGGGCAACAGGTCTTCTGGCAAGCGGCCGGGGAGCTGTACCGTCTCGAGGAGCAAACGGAGGAGACCCCGGACGAAGACGCGCTGCGGGAATGGCTGAAGGAGACTGGCCACCACCAGCAAGGCTATTCCGATCTGCTGGAGCTAATCGCCCCCGATCCGGCTAATCGCCGCGACTATCTGGCTAAGCACTTCGAGGGTCGGGAACCGGGAAAAGCCCATCAGCGTCTTGCGGCTCTCGCTGAGCAAGGAGCGATCAAGGTCTTCGTGACCACGAACTTCGATCGGCTCCTAGAGCACGCTCTACAGGCGCGAGGGATCGAGCCGGTCCTGATCACGAGTGCTGCCGATCTGGCTTCCGCGCCCCGTCGCGAGCACGCGCAGTGCTACGTCTTGAAGCCGCACGGCGATTACCTCCAAGAGACGATTCGCAACACCCCAAGCGAGCTGGAGCAGTTGGAACCCGAGATCGCCGACGAGCTGACGGAGATCTTCGAGCGCTTCGGAATTGTCGTTCTTGGCTACTCCGGGTCGGATGCGGCCATCGCCGAGCTGATGAGCGCCCGCCGCTCTCGCTACGGGTTGTACTGGGTAGCGCGTGGAGATCTCGCCGGTGGCGCCATTCGAATCATTGAGGCCACTGGGAGCCGGGTGATTAAGCGGGAGGGCGCGGCTGAGTTCCTTGGAGATCTACAGCGGCGCCTAGAGGTTTTCCGGTCCCACCCCAGCGGGCACACGCCGATTGAGGTTCACGATGAGGTGTTGGCTCTACTCCGAGCTGGAGATCAGATAGGGCTCGGCGAGGTAATGCGCCGCGAGCGCCGCGAGCTCGCCGAGGGGATGAACACGATTGCGATCGACAACCGTCAGAAGCAGCCGGCTGAAGAGGCCTTGCTGGAGGCACACGACCGGGCGCTTCCTCTATGGGAACGACGGTTGGCGAGCCTACTGCCATTGGTTGCCTATGCCCCCGAGTATTTCGAGCGTGAGGTGCGTTCCCTGGTCGATCTTTTGGAGAATCGACCAATAGAAGGTGGATATACCGCGTGGCGAGAGCTGGCTGATTGGGGAACGTGGTGGTTGAGTTACGCCTGCGGGGCGTTTGCTCTGCATCAACAAGTCTGGCCTGCTCTATCTGCGTTGCTCCCGGCGACGTTTTCTAACCGCAATGGCGCGAGGCGACGTTTGGTGACGCCGGTGCGAGAGAACATTGGTCAAGAGCTAGGAGCAATGGTGATGGCGCGGATGTCAGACCAGAAATGGCTAGTTGCCCGTTGGCAGCACCTGATCTGGTCCCTGTCCAACTGCACCGTTCTGAAAGAGCGATGGCCAGAGTTCCTTGAAGGGGAACAGCCAGACTTCAGTGCCCTTCCAGACTTCGACTTTCTGGTCAGCATCAACTCTGCCCTGGAAGAGAAAAAAGTAGTGGCTCATTGGAGCATGTATTTCGGTGGCGCAGAGAGATTCGCTCGACGCATAAGGGACGACGCGCGATATCAGACAGCTGTGGCAAAGGCCCTGGATGTTGAGGCCGAGGAGCTAGTAACTCGTGCGGCAAAAGGCTTGCCCGAGATGCACTTTCCAGATTTCGGCAACTCTGATGCAATTGCCGTGCTTGTGGGTCAGATGTAGCGTGCACTCACAGCAGAAACACGACATGCGTTCCCCTGCTGCCAAAATCATGGACGAAGCGATCAACCTCGCAATTGAGGGCCGCTCGCCTTATCCCGAGCGGGCCGCTTTCATCGATGCCGATACGGCGTCGGCCGGGCACGAGATCAAGGGTGCGGCCGACGAAGGGCTGCCCGTTGTTCTCGTTGCCGACGACGGCAGCACTCGCGTCCTGATGCCTAAAGCGGCGACCCGCTAGCGCGGCCTGACTGGCTCCTGGGGCAACGAATGGGGCAACATGCCCCACAGATTCCAGCCGATCCCAGCGGGACTCGATCCGCCGAAAACCGCTTGAAAACGGGCTCCACGTGGTCCAGCGGGTCCACCGGCTCGGGCTACGAAACCGAAGGTCACAGGCACGAATCCTGTCAGGCGCGCTGCCCGGGAAAGCGCTTATAAAGCGGCTTTCCGTGTTCGCGGCGGCTCGGTCGAGACCCCCATCGGGTTCTCGACTGGCGCAACCCCCGTCGTACCGATAGGTTTTGGCAGACGAGACAACTGGGTGCACCCATGGCCGTTGGCGCTTGGGCCGAGGTGGGAGGCGTGCTTGGCGCTATTCGAGACGTTGACGATAGGGGTGGGTGGGGCGGTCGCCCGGACCCTTCTGAAGCTGTGGCTGAGAGATGGCGAGATTGCCCAAACGGTTGGGCTTTCCCTCACGGAGCTGGCGGAACGCGGGGCCGATTCGTTCTTCGAGAGGCGCAGCATCACCCGAAGCTTCGACCGCGTCGCCGAGGAGGTTGCGCGCAAGCTGGCCCCGTTCATCGAGGTGGAGTTCGAGAGGTTGGAGCCGTCCGAGGTCAGGGCGGCGCTCCGAGTGGCTCAGGACACCATCGATGTCGCGCCGCTCGACGATGCGGCTCTCTTCGCCTCCGACCTGGAGCCTCTGCGGCTGGAAGCGGTGCTCCGGGCTGGATCGCCGAATGCCGCAGAGCAGGCCTTTCTCTCCGAGGGGGGTACGGCGATCTACGACTTCACGATCCGCGAGACGTCGAACTACATAGCCGAGGTCATAAGCACCCTGCCTGAGTTCCACCTCAGGGCCACTCGAGAGCTGCTGAGCCGGGAGAGCAGAATGATCGCTCTCGTCGAGGAAGTGCTCGAGCGGCTGCCCGACGACCTGGGAATCGACGGCTCCGAAGATCCCGGACGCCTCGAGGGTCAATACCGGCGAGAGGTCGCCCGCAAGCTCGACCGGCTCGACCTGTTCGGCGTTCAGACCAGTGAGCTGAACAAGCGCTACGCGCTCAGTGTCGCCTATATCGGACTAACGGCTACCACTGCCGCCCAGGGTGACTCGAAGGAGCGGGGCCAAGCCGGGCTGGATGATGACGAGGATCAGGAGAACCGTGTCGAGCTGGCCATCGAAAAGGTGCTGTCACGGGGTAAGCGGCACCTGATCCGCGGAGAGGCCGGCTCGGGCAAGACGACCTTGCTTCAGTGGCTCGCGGTGTCGAGCGCTCGTCGAAGCCTGGACGGAAGCCTCGATCCCTGGAAAGACACGATTCCGTTCTTCATCCAGCTCCGCCGCTTCGTCGGCGAGCCGTTGCCCCAGCCCTCGAGCTTTCCCGCGACCATCAACCGAAGCGTGGCGGAGAAACTTCACCCTCAATGGGCAAGCAACCTGATGGAACAGGGCCGGGCGCTGGTTTTGATCGACGGTGTAGATGAGTTGCGGGAGGACGAACGGGCGACGGCGGCCGACTGGCTTCGCGACTTGATCGCGGCGTATCCGGATGCCCACTACGTGGTCACGAGTCGACCTCCGGCGGTTTCGGAGGATTGGCTCGACGACGCGGATCTCCTGCCTTCGTTCTTGGAACCGATGGACATTGCATCCACCGACGCATTCATCGAACACTGGCACGATGCAGCCAAGGAGAATGCCGCCGAAGACGACGAAGTCGAAGAACTCAACACCTTGGCAACCCGCCTTCAGGCGACCGTGCGCGAGAACGCCCAGATTCGAAGCCTCGCTACGAGCCCGCTGCTATGCGCGATGCTATGCGCACTCAATCGCGACTGGAAAGCTCAGCTTCCTCGCGACCGTGTCGAGCTCTATCGGGTGGCGCTGGAGATGCTGCTCGAGCGGCGGGACATCATTCGTGAGGTTGCCCCCGCAGACCTGCAGATGTCCAGGCCGCAGAAGGAAGTGCTGCTCCAGGCGGTTGCCTTTTGGCTCTTGATCAATGGCCTGTCAGACGCCAAGACGGAGGATCTCGAAAACCTGCTTCAGGAGAAGGTCGAATCGATGCCTCGCCTCGACGGGACCCCGAGCGCGATCCTCAGGCACCTCCTGCTTCGCAGCGGTCTGATCAGAGAGCCCGTCGAGGGCCGAATCGACTTCATCCATCGCACTTTTCAGGAGTACCTGACGGCCAAGCAGGTGGTCGAGGATCGATCGGTTGGCCTCCTTCTCGACCGGGCGGTCGAGGATCAATGGCAGGAGGTGGTGGTCCTCGCCGCCGGCCTCGGTTCAGAGGACGTGAGTCAGCAGCTGATCCGCTCGCTGCTCGCTCGGGCGGAGCAGGAGGACGAGCACCGTCACCGACTCCAGCTGCTTGCCGTCGCCTGCCTGGAGACTACGCCAGTCCTTCCGAAGGCCTTGCAGACTGAAATCGAAACCGCGCTGAGAGGGCTGATTCCCCCCCGGTCCATGTCCGAAGCAAAGGCCATAGCGTCGGCGGGATCGGTTGCAATACCCCTGCTGGCCAACCATCACGATGACCCGGTCGCGACCGCGGCACCGAGCGCGCGCGCACTGGGGCTGATCGGCGGGCCTTCGGCAATGGCCACGCTGGAGCGTTTCTCGAGAGATTCACGTGTGACCGTTGCCCGTGAGCTTCTCCGGTCGTGGGACTACTTTCCGAGTGAAGAATATGCCGAGCGCGTCTTGCGGCAATCTCCCCTGGATCGCGGGCGACTGAGTGTGCACACGCCCGACCAGCTCAGGTCGGTGCGCCACCTGGAGCATCTGTCCCATCTGAGGGTCAACGGGACGCCGTCACGGCAGCAGCCGACCTGGGACTGGACTGCCGTTGCGGCACACCCTTCCTTGGAGACCCTCGAGGTGAGCTGGGTTCCAAGCTTGGTGGCGCTTCCGTGGACCGGCGAAGGGGGCAAGACGCTCCGCCGCCTGGAAATAACGGCTTGCGATGCGTTGGAGACCCTCTCCCTCGATGGACTTGACTCGCTGGAAACGCTCCAGCTGGCAGGAAACAGCATGCTCGTCGATCTTCCCGGCGTCGATGAGCTTCCCAAGCTGCGCGAGTGCGGGCTGGCCGTGTGTCCAAACCTCTCTGAAATGCTGCGTCTGCCCACCAGCGTTGAAAAGGTCAGCTTGAGGAAACTGCCCTTCTCGGAGCTTGGCCTAGTCGAGGACTGCGTCGGACTGACTTCGTTGGCGCTGATTCGATGCGAGCACCTGTCTGACATAGACCGGCTTGCAGACCTTGGGCGATTGCGAACTTTGACTCTCAATTACTGCCCTCAACTCCATGACCTCTTCTCGATTTCCAGGTTGCGTAACCTCGACTCGCTGAAGATACGGGAACACTTTCTCCAGGATCTATCCGCCTACCACTTGCCGGACGGCTTGAGTGAGCTTGCGCTCACGGACTGTCCGCTCACGTCCCTCGACGCACTGACTCGGCTCACCGGTCTACGTGAACTCGATCTGACGGATTGTGTGGAGGTTACGGATTGCACGCCGCTGTCTGATTTGGCAAACCTGCAGGCGCTTTCGCTGGCGGGCAGCAAGGTGGACTCGCTGCGGTTTGTGGAGAGCCTCCAGCGCTTGGAGCATCTGGATCTCGAAGGGTGCAGCAGGATCACCTCTCTGCGGCCGCTCGAGAAGTTGCCCAATTTGACCTGGCTCGATATGCGTGGCTGCGCCGCCGAGCTCGATCCCCAGCCGCTGATCGACAGGGGCGTACAAGTTCGGCGCGGTCCCGGCACGCTGGCCCTCAACGCGAGGACGGGAGTCGTGTATCGGCGCGGCTTCCGGGACCGCAGGGGTGTCGCAAAACGTTGAAGTACTAGGGTCCTCGAGTCAGGCCTCGAGCTGCACCGCCACCTCGTATTTGTCAACTGAGACGCGGCGGCCCATGCCGTCGCCGGGTGGGTTCATCGAGTTGAGGGTCTCGTTGCCTTCGCGGTAGTCGTCCTCGGTCTCGAAGAGGCTGATCGCGATGGCGCGGCCACCCTCGGTGTCGTGAAGCAGCAGCAGGCCCTTTGCCGGGACGCCTTCGGGTGGGCCCCCCTCGGCCTCGGCCCGTTTGCTGATCTCCGCCGCGGTTTCCTCGAGGACTCCGGCGTCGGCGCCCTCCCAGCGTGCTACTCGTGCATACATGTCTTCCTCCTTGTCTGGATCCGGCCCAACATGACAAGGATTAGCAGGGCACGGGCCAACATGAAAGACTCTCGCCTGATGGCTCAGGAGAAACAGAGCGATCCGAAGCGGGTCGACCTGGTCCTCGAAGGGGGCGGCGTCAAGGGGATTGGCCTGGTCGGCGCCCTGGCTGCGCTGGACGAGCATGGGTTTGCGGTGCAGAGCCTGGCTGGCACGTCGGCAGGCGCGATCGCCGCGGCTCTGATCGCCGCCGACTACTCGGTCGCGGAGCTGCGCAAGATCCTCACCGAGCTCGACTTCGAGTCCTTCAAAGACGAGGATTGGGAGGACCGCATCCCGGTGGTCGGCATGGTGGTCAGCGCCCTCACCGACAAGGGTATCTACGAGGGCGAGCGCCTTCGGAATTGGATCGCGGGCCTGCTCGCGGAAAAGCAGATCCACACCTTCGCCGACCTCGTCGACCCGAAGTACGCCGACGAGCCCGAGTACCGCTACCGGCTGCAGGTCATCGCCACCGACATCACCGCCCACGAGCTGCTCCTGCTGCCGCGCGACGCCAAGCGCTTCGGCATCGACCCGGACGAGCTGAGCGTCGCCGACGCGGTGCGGATGAGCATGAGCATCCCCCTCTTCTTCGAGCCCTGGCGCTGGCGCTCTCAGGCCGACGGCCGCGAGCACCTGATCGTCGACGGCGGCGTGCTCTCGAACTTCCCGGTCTGGATCTTCGACAGCGAGGGCGAGCCGCCTTGGCCGACCTTCGGCCTGACGCTGGTCGAGCCGGACCCGCAGTCCGACCCCGGCGCCGACCTGCCGCCTTCGGGGGACACCAGCATCCTCACCTACCTCAAAGACCTGGTCAGCACGATGCTCGAGGCTCACGACCGGATGTACCTGCAGAACGACACCTTCGTGCGCACGATCCCGATCCCGACGCTGGGGGTGCGCACGACCGAGTTCGATCTCTCGACGGAGCGGGCGAACGCGCTCTACGACTCGGGCCACAGTGCCGCTGAGGACTTCCTCTCGCGCTGGGACTTCGACGCCTACAAAGCGACCTTTCGGGCGGGCGAGCGACCGACCCGTCGCGAGGCCATCGCCCGCTTGGGGGCGGAGTAGCGCCGGGGAGGCACCCGGCGCCGCGCCCTCAGAGCTCGATCCAGGTGCCCTTGGGGCCGAGGTTGCGCACCGGCGTCTCGCCGATCCGGCTCTCACAGCCCCAGGACTCGTGGATGTGGCCGCAGACGGCGAGCCGCGGCCGTTTCTCCTCGATCGCCTGCAGCAGCGCCTCGCTGCCGAAATGGTCGCCGCTTCCGTTGGCGTCGCAGTGCCCCTGCGGCGGCGAGTGCAGGACGAGGATTGCGCCCTGCGGACAGTCGGCGAGCATTCCCGCGGCCCTCTCGTCGTCGAGGTCGAAGCTCCAGTCCCACGGGGTAACCGGCACGCCCGCCCCGAGGCCGAAGAACTCAGTGCCGTCGATCGTCGTGCCCGAGCCGTGCAGCACGGTGGCGGCCTCCCAACTGGCTGCCGCCTCGCGCAGGGCCCGATCGGTCTCGTTGTTGCCTGGCACCAGAACCGTCGGCGTTGCGATCGCCGCCAGGGCCGCAATCGTCTCCGCCAGCCCTTCGTGGACCGAGGCGAAGTCGCCGGCACCTATCACCACGTCGGCCTCGGCGGACATCGCGACCAGCTCGGCGGCCTGTCCCAGGTCGCGGTGCAGGTCGCTGAAGGCGAGCAGCTTCACGGGCATAAATTTACAGTCTCGGCACACACGCGCGACATTTTGTCTGAGACAATGCCATCATGGAAGAGGTGAGAGAGAGCTGGACCGACAAACGCCTCGACGAGTTCAGGGAGAACACCGATCGCCGCTTCGATGCGATCGATCATCGCTTCGACATCGTCGACCAGCGATTCGAAGCCATCGACGAGCGATTCGAAGCGATCGACCAACGTTTTGAAGCGATCGACCAACGTTTTGAAGCGATCGACCAGCGATTCGATGCCATCGACCATCGGTTCGACGCTGCCGATCAGCGCTTCGAAGCCTTCGAACGCGGCGTGGGCGAGAGCTTTACTCGCGTCGACAATGACCTGCGTGAACTTCGCTCCCAGATGGCGGCGTTTCAGCGGATGGTCTTCCAGCTCTGCGGTGGAATGATCGTGACCGTCGCCGTCGGCTTCGCCGGTTTGATCCTCTCCCAACTCTGACCGAGGAGGCGCTCAGGCTTCGGCCGGCGCACCGTGCCGACGGTCGTCGCCTCGTACTGCTCGGCGCTGGTTTCGCAGGGCGGGTCCCCCTGCTCGCGGATCACCACCCGCGGCGCGTAGGCGTCGACCAGCTGCTGGGCGGGAGTCTTGCCAAACGCCGTCGCCGCCTGGCTGGGAATCGCCAAGGTCGCGACGGTGAGTGCCAGACGGCAGATCGGGCCATCGGCTCTAAACGCAACTGCGGAATCTCTTCGCCGTCCCCCATCGTCCCTCTCCGGTAATCTCGCTGCGCTGATGCCGGACGTATTTTGGATCGGGCTCGGGGTCGCCGTCTTCGGCGCCTTCCTCGGCCTCGTCTCGGGCGCCCGCTCGCGCACCACCGGCGCCCGGACCGGTCTGGCGATCGGCACCTACCTGGGCGTAATGGCGGCCTTCCCGCTGCTGGCGATCGGCCTCGCTACCAGCTAAGCCACCCGGGAGTGGCCATGCTCGTAGTGGGTAGAACAGACGGTGGTAGCCCAGTCTGCCCAAAAGATCGGAGAGCGAGATGACCCAGGCGACCAGCGTCCCGACGATCGTCCTGCACGACGGCGTCGAGATTCCCCAGCTCGGTTTCGGCGTCTTCCAGGTGCCGCCGGAGGAGACCCAGCGAGTCGTCGAGGAGGCCCTGGAGACCGGCTATCGCCACATCGACACGGCGGCCGCCTACCGCAACGAGGCGGGTGTGGGGGCGGCGATCGAGGCGTCGGGGATACCGCGCGAGGAGGTCTTCGTCACGACCAAGCTGTGGAACTCCCAGCAGGGCTACGAGTCGACCCTGCGAGCCTTCGAGGGCAGCCGGGAGCGCCTCCGCCTCGACCACGTCGACCTCTATCTGATCCACTGGCCGGTGCCGACCGAGGACCGGTTTCTCGATACCTGGCGGGCCTTCGAACGAATCCAGGACGAGGGCGGCACGCGCTCGATCGGCGTCTCCAACTTCCGCGTCGAGGACCTGGAGCGCCTGAAGCGCGAGGCGCAGCGGCTCCCCACGGTCAACCAGATCGAGCTCCACCCCCACCTGCCGCAGGCCGAGCTGCGTGCCTGGCATCTCGAGCACGGGGTCGCCACCGAGGCCTGGAGCCCGCTCGCCCAGGGGGAGCTGCTGGCGAACGAGACGGTCGCCGGCATCGCCAACCGCCACGGCAAGACCCCGGCGCAGGCGATCCTGCGCTGGCATCTCGAGATCGGCAACGTCGTCATCCCCAAGTCGGCGACCCCGGAGCGCATCCACGAGAACTTCGACGTCTTCGACTTCGCGCTCGATGCGGCGGACCTGCGCGAGATGGCTGCCCTCGACGTCGGCCAGCGGATCGGCCCCGACCCGTCGACGTTCGTGGCGCCGTAGCCGATCAGGCTTCGGCGGTCTGCGCCTCCGGCCGCCGCACCCGCTGGCGCCCCTCGCCGTAACCGCGCGTCTCGTAGGCGATCAGCGCCCAGAGCAGCAGGTTGGCGACCCCCAGCGCGACCAGCGCCGGCACCTCCGTCGCGACCGGCACCAGCGCCAGCAGGACGATCGCCAGCAGCAGCCGGCGCCGGTTGAGCGAGCGGATGTGCCGGTAGCGAAAGCCGACCATGCCCAGCAGGTAGACGGCGACGCCGCCGAGCAGGGCGAAGGCGGGGACCGCGTGCAGGTGGTCGCCGAAATGCCCGATCGTCGTCTTCAGGCCGAGCGCTGCGAGCACGATCCCGGCGACCATCACCAGGTGCAGATAGGAGTAGGAGTCGCGCGCCAGCTCGTTTTGAGCCCTACCGACCTCCGCCTCGCCGAGGCGGCGGGCTGAGACGATCGCGACGATGTCGAAGTAGACCCACCACATCGCCGCGGTCAGGGCGACGCCGAGGACCGCGGCGGTGGCGATGCCGAGGTCGAGCTCATGGGCAGCGCCGACCCCGATCGCGACGATCGACTCGCCGAGCGCGATGATCACGATCAGCCCGTGTCGCTCGGCGAAGTGCCCCGGCACCAGCTTCCAGCCTTCCGACCCAAAGAAATACGGCCCGCCCATATCGAGGAACAGGGCCAGCGCCCAGAGCGCGCCTTGGGCCAAGCCGTCGAAGAACGAGGCCGTCGCCAACAGAGCGACGGCGACCGCGCTGCTGGCCGCCAGGCCGAGGACCGAGTGGCGCAGGCTGTCGTCCTCGGGGCTGGCCAGCATGAAGAGGCCGATGTGGGCGGTCCGCACGACGCCGTAGATCAGGGCGAAGGCGAGCGCCAGGCTGCCGAAGGCATCGGGCACGCAGAGCGAAACCAGCAAGAGCGCCGCCATCGCCCCGAACATGACCAGTCGCACCGCCCCCTCCTCGGGGTCGACGACGCTGGTCAGCCAGGCGTATCCGGTCCAGGACCACCAGAGCATGCCGAGCACCAGCAGGCCCTGGATCAGGCCCGACCAGGTCGGGTGGTGCGACATCAGCGCCGTGCACTGGGTGATCGCCAGCACGAAGACCAGGTCGAAGAACAGCTCCAGCGGAGTGACGCGCTCGCCTTCGCGCAGCGTCGCCCCGAGCCGCGACTGCCGCGTTTCGTCCGCTGCCGCCATCGCCCCATAGGATCGCAACCCGTGGAGCCCGGCAGATGAGCGAACCCGGCAAGCGTCCGGAGGCCCCCCGGGCGGAGAAAGTGCTGCCCGGCGTCTGGCGTCTGCGGCTGCCGCTGCCCTGGCCCGGCGTGCCCCACGGCAACGTCTGGGCGGTCGCCGCCGACGGCGGCATCGTCCTCTTCGACACCGGGATCGGCGGCAAGGGCGGGCTGCGGCGCTTCGACCTGGCGCTGGCCCAGGCCGGCTTTGGGCTCGAGGACGTGCGCCTGCTGGTCTGCACGCACTCGCATACCGACCACTACGGCTTGGCGGCCCCGATCGTCGAAGGCGCCGGCTGCGAGCTCTGGATGCACCCCGCCTGGGGCCACGTCCGCCTGCTCGCCGAAGACCCCGCCACCCACCTCGAGCAGCGCATCGAGGTCGCGCGCAGCAACGGCGTGCCGCCGCCTCTGCTGGCGCGCTTCCGTGAGCGCCGCAAAGACGATGACGACAACGGCATCGACGGGATCGTCGAGCCGGACCGCGATCTCGTGCCCGGCGTCGAGGTGGAGACCGACCTCGGCACCTGGCAGGTGCACGAGACGCCCGGCCATGCCCCGTCGCACGTGATCCTGCACCAACCAGAGCGCCGGCTGATGATCTCCGGCGACCACCTGCTCGGCCGTACGGTGCTGTTCTTCGACCACGGCCACAGCCCGGACCCGGTCGGCGAATTCCTCGGCGGCCTCGACGAGATCGAGCCGCTCGACGTCGGCCTCGTCCTGCCCGGCCACGGCCGGACGTTCCGCGAGCCGCAGATCAAGATCGCCGAGGCCCGGGGCCAGGTCGAAGAGCTGCTCGCGAAAACCCGGAGCGCGCTCGGCGAGGGCGAGAAGACCGCCTTCGAGATCGTCGCCGAGATCGTCGGGCCCGAGAACGCCGAAGGCATCGGCACCGCCTGGATCCTGCAGATCGTCATGTCCTGCCTCGATCACCTGGCGCTGCGGGGCGAGGTAGCGGCGATCGAGGGAAGCGATCCGCGGCTGTGGGCTAGGCTCCCCGGCCGTGGCTAGCTTCACCATCGTGCGCGAGATCGACGCGTCTCCCGAGACGGTCTTCGACGTGCTGACCGACCACCGGCTCTACTCGCAGCTGACGCCGCTGCGCAAGGCGGAGCTGGAGCGCGAGGGGGAGGCCGACGTCAACGGCGTCGGCGCGATCCGCAAGCTGACCGCGGTCGGGCCGCCGATGCGCGAGGAAGTGATCGCCTTCGAGCGGCCGGGGCGCTTCTCCTACAAGGTCCTGTCCGGCCTGCCCGTGCGAGATCACGTCGGCACGGCTTCGCTGGCCGCGAACGGGGGCGGGACGAGGATCACCTACGCCGTGCGGACCACGCCGACCATCCCCTTCGCCGGGGCGCTGGTGATGATGGCGATCAAGCGGGCGATCTCGCGGCTTCTCGACGGAGTCGCCGCCGAGGCCGGGCGGCGCGCCGCGGCCGGGGGCTGAGCCGGCCCGGATGGGCCAGCCGATCGGCGAGCAGGAGCTGCGGCGCCGCGCCCTCGCCGGAGTGCGCGACGAGGTCGAGGCCTTCGGCAGCGCTGCCCCCGACTCGCAGCTGCTCCGCCGCGCGGACCTGACGGCGTCGCTTGTGCCCGCCAGCCCGCAGCGCTCGCTCTTCAACTCGGTGTATTACGACGATCCTGCCGTCCTCGCCGAGGAGATCGACGGCCTGGCGGAGCTCTACGACGAGCGCGGCATCCGTGCCTGGACGGTCTGGGTACCCGACGAGGATCGCCAGACCGCGGCGCTGCTCGACGCCCGCGGGCACCTGCTCGACGCGGCGCCGCGGGCGATGGCGATGAAGCTGGCCGAGCTCGGGCCCATGCCGCCGGCCCCGCCCGGCATCGAGCCGCGCCGCGCCGATCCGGCGACGGCCGCCGAGTTGAACGACCGCGCCTACGGTTATGGCGAGGACGGCTTCCGCGCCGGCCTCGCGGGCGAGACGGCGATCCGCTGGCACGGCGCCTACGCCGGCGACGTTGCGGTCGGCTGCGTCGGCACGATCGTCGTCGGCGACGACGACTGCTGCGTCACGGGGGTCGCGACGCCGGCCGAGCACCGCGGCCGTGGGATCGCCAGCTGGCTGATGCAGCGCGCCCTGGCGGAGGCTCGCGACGAAGGCCTGGCGAGCGCCTCGCTGCAGGCGACCAAAGCCGGCGCCCCGATCTACGAACGGCTCGGCTTCGCCGACCACGGCTTCATCGAGATGTGGGAGCTGCGGCGGTGAAGGCCTGGCGAGCGCTGCGGCGTCTCTGGGGCGACCGAAGGCAGTTGCTGCGCGAGCCGAAGGCGATCTGGCGCGACCATCGCCCGGTGGCGATCGCCCTGGTCGCCGGCGCGATCGCGATCGTGGCCGGGGCCGTCGTCGGCTACGAGCTGTTGAAGCGCCCCCCCGACGTGCACAACCCCAACGCGACCTTCAAACCGGAGAAGCCGAAGAAGGAGCAGCGCAAGACGGTCAGCTGGCCGCTCTACGGCTACGACCGGGCGCGGACGCGCTACCTGCCGGCCAAGGGCATGAAGCCTCCGTTCCGGAAAATCTGGCGCTACACCGAGCGGCCGCTGCTCGAGTTCCCGCCGACGCTGGCCGGCGGCAAGCTCTACCTCGTCGACAACAGCGGCCACGCGATCGCCCTCGATGCCGACACCGGGAAGGAGCTCTGGAGGCGCCGCATCGGCCGCCTCAACGCCTCCTCGCCCGCTTACTACAAGCACCGCCTCTACATCGTCAACCTGGTTCCCGGCCACGTCGTCAAGCTCGACGCGAAGACTGGGAAGATCGTCTGGAAACGCTCGCTGCCGGCGCGGGCCGAGTCCTCCCCGGTCGTCGTCGGGCGCAGCCTCTACTTCGGCTGCGAAAACGGCTACCTCTACTCGCTCAGCACCCGCAACGGCAACATTCGCTGGGCCACCCAGCTCGGCGGCCCGGTGAAGTCGGCGCCTGCCTACTACGGGGGGGTTCTCTACGTCGGCGACTACGGCGGCCAGATGAACGCGGTTGCCGCCTCGAACGGGGATCTCAAGTGGCAGAGCGGCTCGCTCGGGCAGGGCTTCGGCACCTCGGGGGCGTTCTACTCGACCCCGGCCGTCGCCTTCGGTCGGGTCTACGCCGGCAACAACGACACCCGCGTGTACAGCTACGACCTAAAGGACGGCACGCTCGCCTGGACTTACTCGACCGGCGGCTACGTCTACTCTGGCCCCGCCGTCGCCCGCACTGGCCACACCGGCCCGACGGTCTACATCGGCTCCTTCGACGGCAATGTCTACGCGCTCAACGCGAAGACCGGAGAGCCGCGCTGGATCCGCTCCGCCGGCGGTTCGGTGATCGGCTCGCTGACCGCGGTCGGCAACATCGTCTACGCAGCCGAGTTCGGCAGCACCTCGACCACCGGCTATGCGATGAAGGGCGGCCGCACCGTCTTCCGCTACCCCCGCGGCACCTACACGCCGGTCGTCTCCGACGGCCGCCGCCTCTACCTGGTCGGCTACTCGAGCATCACCGCCCTGCAGCCGTACAAGTACAAGGCCGCGATCGCCAAGCGGCGCCCAGCGCGCGCCGGCCATCCGCGCAAACCGCGCAGGCGTTAGCCCGATAGCCGGCGAACGGTCTGCTCCAGAACACTGCCCACGCGAGCACGTTCGTACCTCACTTGGTAGTGACTGAAGCGCAGAGTGGTGAACCCGGCTGCCGCAGCAATTTGACGGAAGCAAACCTCGAGTTGCGAGTTGCAAGATCGACGAGTGTCCGCTCCGGGCGGGTCACCGGGATTAGCGGGTGCTGAACGACGTCCGCCGCGGGCAGCGTCGGCCGGCTTCGTGCCCGAATTCCCGTACGGCGACATTCGTACTGCCGTCGCACGCTGATGTCAACGCGCTTGCCTCCCTCCTCGGCGATTCCCCACAGCGCCGCGGTGACTCAACGCAGCGTCGGGCTGGCAGGCGAGCACCGCCGCCATCCAGCGTCGCTCGCGGGTCAGGTGTGGCCAGCCGACTGCGTAGACACCCGCTCCAACGCGGTGCAGCCGCCCCTTGGCGATGCGGTGCTCGATTGCCTTCGGGCTGAATTCCAACCGCAAGAGATCACGTCGCCTCAGCAACCCATGCTGCCTCTGGGCAAGCGCCCACGCCCGCCTGCTCCTCGCGCTTCCCGTCTTTTTCCCGCCACAGGGGGTAATAAGCCGACAGCGGTTCGAGCTCGTCCCCTGATGGACGATCGGTTGATGGGTGCTAGCGAGCCTTGGGAGCGACGCCGCCGGGCGGGGGTGGGGGCGCCTTCGGCGGGCCCGGGGCGTAGGAGGGGAAGCGGCCGTTGTGGATCTCGTTGCGCAGGACGCCGAGGCTGGCCGGCCAGTTCTGCAGGCGGTAGGGGCTGGTCGAGCCGAAGTCCTGGTAGTAGACGAGCATCTTGCAGCGGCGGCGGCGGTCGATCCAGTCCATCAGCTTGCGCACGTAGTCGGGATCGTCGCTGCTCGAGACGCCCCACTCGGTGATCGCGAAGGGCTTCGAGGAGAAGCGCCGGTAGAGGCCGTTGAGTGCCTTCCAGTCCTGGTTGTCGGAGTAGAAGTCGGTGCCGGCCCAGTCGACCCAGCGGTCCCCCGGGTAGAAGTGGCGCGGGCGGTTCTGGGGGACGGTCGGCGAGCCAGCTGGCAGAGGGCTCCAGATCACTTCGACCGGCGCCTTCGGCAGGCCCGGAAGGTCGCTCTGCAGCGGTGGCAGGCCGGCTTCGTGTAGGCGGGTGTCGATCACGCTGCGCTTGCCGCCGCCGTGGACGACTATGTAAATGCGGCGAAAGGCGCGTTTGTAGGCGCTGGGACTGTGGCTGGGGTCGCGCCGGTGCCCGGCGCAGTCGTAGGCGGCGTAGACGTTGAGGCAGCGGTTCGGCTCGCCCAGCGGCCGGATGTAGGCGCGCATCCCCTTCGCCCAGAACAGCTTGTTGAGCCGGATCAGGTAGTCGTCGCCGGCGCCGCCGGCGATCCCAGCTGGACTGAGGATCTCGTGTCCGTCGCCGTTGTCGGCGGTGGTGATGTGGAGGATCGGGCGGGCGCGGGCGGCCTGCCAGCGTTCGATCGAGTCGGGGAAGTCCGCGCCCCAGGTGCGGAAGCTCTCGATCAGCGCCGGGTGCTTTTGCAGAGCGCTGGAGAACTGGCCGAAGTCGGCGCTGTCGCCGGTGTCGCTGACACCGAAGAAGACGTTCTTGCCGCGCGGCACGAGCGAGCCGGAGGCGGCCGGTGCGACCGTCAGCAGGCAGAGGACGATGGCGGCGCAGAGAGCGCCGAACGTCGCCGGCGTGTACCGAGCTCCGCGCACGAGCGGGAGATGGTGGCAGGCGAGGGCACTTGCGCCTGAAAGACCTGCTTCAGGCCGGCACGTGCTCGCCGACGATCGCCAGCACCTCGTCGGCGTGCTTGGCGACGAAGCTCGGGCCGACGCCGCGGATCGCCAGCAGGGCATCGGCATCGGCCGGGCGGCTCGCGGCGATCGCCGTCAGGGTCGAGTTGTGGGCGACCGTGTAGGCGGGCTTGCCGGCAGCGGCTCGCAGCCGCCACTCCTTCAGCCGCTCGAAGAGTGCCGCGTCGGCCGCACCCAGCTCGGGCGGAGGCGCCTTCGGCTGGCGCGCGCCGCTGGTCTGTCGGATGACGATCGTCTCGGGATCGGGCAGGCCGCCGCCCGGGTCGCAGAAGTCGCAGCAGCGCCCCAGCGGCCGTCCCGCTTGGCGGTCGCCGAAGTGGGTGAGGACGCTGCGCCGCCGGCAGCGATCGGAGTAGATGAAGGCTTTGATCGTCCGGTAGTCGCGCCAGCCGCGCTCGTGGGCGATCGCCAGGTCCGGGTCGCCGGCGCGCTGCTGGTTGAAGCGCACCAGGCGCCCAAGGTCGGATTTCATCGCCAGCAGCACGGCCCGCGCGGGGAGGCCGTCGCGCCCGGCGCGGCCGGCCTCCTGGTAGTAGGCCTCGAGGCTGGTCGGGATCGCGACGTGCCAGACCGAGCGCACGTCGGCCTTGTCGACGCCCATGCCGAAGGCGTTGGTCGCGACAACCACCTCGACCTCGCCGTCCATGAAGCGGCGCTGGGCCACGCCGCGCGCCTCGGCCTCCATCCCGGCGTGGTAGGGGAGCGCCCGCAGGCCGGCTTCGCGCAGCGTGGCGGCGATCTCGTCGCTGTCGCGGCGCGTGCCGCAGTAGACGATCGCCGGCCGGTTGGCGGGGTCGGCGAGGCCCGCTTCGAGCAGCGCCAGCCGCCGCGCCTTCGATCCCTTGCCCTCGAGCCGGACGACGTCGAAGGAGAGGTTGGGACGGTCGAAGCCCGAGCGAACCTGCAGCGGATCGCGCATCCCGAAGCGGGCGGCGATCTCGCGCGCGACCGCCTCGGTTGCCGTCGCCGTGCAGGCCATCACCGTCGGCCGCCCGAGCTGCTCGGCGATCTGCGGCAGGCGCAGGTAGTCGGGGCGGAAGTCGTGCCCCCACTCGGAAACGCAGTGCGCCTCGTCGACGGCCAGCAGGTCGACCCGGCGTTGGTCGATCGCTTCCAGGAAGAAGCGCGAGGCGAAGCGCTCGGGCGAGCAGTAGACCATCCGCGCCTCGCCGCCGCGCACCTGCCGCAGCGCCTCGCGGACGGCGTCGTCGGCCATCGCCGAGGTGATCATTGCGACCGGGTGGCCGGCGGCGTTCAGCCGCGTCCACTGGTCGACGATCAGCGCGATCAGCGGACTGACGACGATCGTCAGGTCCTCGGTCGCGAGCCCGGGCAGCTGATAGCAGAGGCTCTTGCCGCCGCCGGTCGGCATCACGATCAGCGAGTCGCGGCCGGCAAGCGCCGCCTCGACCGCCTCGTGCTGTCCCGGCCTGAAGCTCTCGAACCCGAGCTTCCACAGCAACTCGTCTGCCCTGTCTCGGGTTAGACCGCTCACTCGGGCGAGGCTATGCGCTCCTCCGGCGGGAGGCGTGCGGTAGGGTTCGCCGTCCGGGAGGACGGGGTGCCCCACCGCACGACGGGACCCGCTGGCGGCCGCAGGTTTCGATCGCTCTACAGCGGGCAGTCGGAGAGCAATTGGGAGGGAACCTCAATCCAAAGGAGCATCGATGTCCACCCTTGCAATCGTCGCCATCGTCATCGGCGCCCTGATCGTGCTGGCAATCGTCGTCTCGGCCGCGGCGCGCGCCCGCCGGCGCCGTGAGCTGGGCCAGGCCCAGACCGAGGCGCAGCACGACGACGCGCGTCACCATCGCTCGCAGGCGGAAGAGCGGCGCACCGAGGCCGCGATCGCCGAGGAGCGGGCCAAGCGAGCCCGGGTCGAGGCGGAGCTCGACGAGGAGCGCGCCGGCCAACGCGAGCGGGAGCTGGGCAGGAACGAGTAAGGAGAGACAATGGCAACGAAACAGAAAACCAGTGCGCGGAGCTCGACGAGCAAACCGCGGCAATCTGCCGCGGCGAAATCGCGGCGCAGGAACGGAACGGCATCGCCATCGAGTCGCGCAAGGTCTTCCTCGAACGGAAGCTCGCGCCTCGATTCCACGCGCCACGCGGTCGAGGAGAAAGCCAAAGACGCCGGCCAGGCCGTTGGCAATGCCGCGAGCAAGGCGAAGATGCCGTTGCTGGCTGGAGGCGCTGCGTTGGCGGGTGCCGCGGGCGGCCTCGCCCTCGGCTCGCGGCGCTCTTCGCGCCGGCCGCGGGTCAAGGTCAGCTCGAAAGACCTCGCCAGGGCGGCGCGCGACGTGGGCGGCTTCGGGGCACAGGTCGGGCGACTCGCCTCGGAGCTTCAGCAGACGCGCGAAGCCGCCGGCAACGGCAAGTACCGCTCGCCGGTCGAGGTGGTCCTCGAGGGACTCACCTCGCGGCGCTCGCGCGGCTGACTCTGAGCAGCGCCCCTTTGCGGGGCGCTGCTCGCGGGGCCTATTCGGTGACGATCTGCCCGGTACCTGCGAGAGCAGCTCGGCGAGGGCGTCTATTTCCTGCGCCAGCTTGCGGGTGTCGGTCTTGGTCAGCTCGGTGTAGGGGACGAAGCCGCTGCCGCGCCTGTACGGCTCAAGCGCGGCGTAGAGGTCCGCGAAATGGGCTGCGATGTCCTCCGCGAGCTGCGGATCCTTTGCGCTGAGCAGCGGCTCGACCGCGTCGAACGCCGCCTCGGCGCCTTCGACGTTGGCCTCGAAGTCGACCAGGTCGATGTGTGAGTAGCGCTCCTCCTCGCCGGTGATCTTCGAGGCCGAGACCTCGCCCAGCAGCTCGTTGGCGCCGTTGGCGATCTGCACCGCCTGCAGGTCGACGCTCTTCACCTTGCGCTGCAGCTCTTCGACGTCCGCCTGCAGCTGCTCGGCGACCGGCGCCATGCCGGCGGTCGTGTTGTCGACCCAGAGCGCCTTCTCGATCCGGTGGAAGCCGCCGAATTCGCTCGCTGGCACGTCGTTGGCGCGGACGTCGATGCGCGGGTCGAGTCCGCCGAAGGACTCCGCCACCGGCTCGATCCGCTCGTAGGGGATGCGCCCTGCCGCGTACAGCGCTTTCGCCTCGTCGACTTCGCCGCTCCTCACGGCCTCGACGAATGGCTTGGTGGCAACCACCAGCGCCGCGGTGTTCTTCTCGAGGTAGTCGCGATACTGCGCCACGGCTGCCTCGACCTGCGGGCTGCTCGCCGCCTTCAGCTCGCCGCCTTCAGCTCGCCGCTGACCGTCAGCGTCCCCTCCTCGTCGGAACCGCCCGGGCAGTAGAGCGTGTATTCGCCTTTCTCCAGGGTCAGCGAGAAGCTTCCACTGAGCCCGTCGGAGAGGTTCTCGACCTCGCCGAGGATCGTTTCGCCGTCCATCACCTCCAGCTCGGTAACCGCCGAGGTGCCGGTGTTTTCGACCTCGAAGACGATCGGTCCGGCGGGAGCTTTGGCCGCGTTGGGCACGCAACCGGCGGCGGTCAGCTCAAAGGAGAGGGTTTTCGCCCCCGCGGGCGCGTCGTCGTTCGAGCCACAGGCGGCGAGCACGGCGGCGGCCAGGCCGAAGCAAGCAGCTATCGACAGGACGCGGACGGGAATTCGGTTCATCGGGGAAGCTCTCCTTGGGTTGGACGTGACGAAAGTTAGGGCACCCTAACAAAAACCGACAAATCGAGTCGGAATAGGTCAGCCGAGCAGCGTTTCGCCGACGTAGCCACCGCGGCTGGCGCCCGGCGGCACGGCGAAGACGGCGCTGCCGACGTGCTTGATGTACTCGTTCAGCGCGTCGCTCGAGCCGAGCCGCCGCTGGATCGCGACGAACTGGCGTTGCGGGTTGCGCTGGAAGCAGAATGAAGAAGAGCCCGGCTTCGAGCTCGCCGATCCAGACATGGCGACGCATCGCCTTGACGTCCTCGGCGCGGATGTTGGCGGTGCCGTCCTTGAAGCCCATCAGGTTGCGCGGCGTGTCCTGGCTGCGGCTGGTCGACGAGGTGCGCCCGAAGCCGAGCTGGGACCAGCGCATGACGACGGTCCCGCGGCCGATCCGCGCCAGGTTGCGGATCGCGTGGAAGGCGACCTGCGGGTCGTCGCTGCAGGCCTGCACGCAGACGTCGCCGCCGCTTTCGGCGGCGTTCAGCTCGTCGGCGGGAAGCGGCGGGATCTCACGCAGCGCGCCTGGTCGCTTGTTGCGCAGGCCGAGGCTGCGGCGCTCGAAGAGGCTCGGGCCGAGGCCGAAGGTGACGGTCAGGCGCGAGGGCAGCAGGCCGACGGTCTCGCCGGTGTCGTCGGGCGGCGCCGGCTGCAGGCCGTTGACGGCGCCGACCGTCTGTCCGGCGGTCATCTCGGCGGCCGCCCGCGACCACTCGCGCAGCAGCTCACGCAGCTCGGAGCGGCGCTCGGTGACGAGGTCGAAGGCGGCGAAGTGGAGGCGGTCCTGGGCCGCCGTGTCGATGCCCGCCTGGTGCTCGCCGTAGAAGGGGACCGAGCCGGAGCCGTCCGCCGAGGCCTCGGCGCTCTCGCGGCCGATCAGGAAGCCGCTCGCGCCTCCCAGCCCCAGCCCGGCCGCTCCGGCTCCGGCGGAGGCGAGAAGGCGGCGGCGAGTCAACTCTGCCATAGGCGCTCGGGGTGCTGGCAAACCCGGCTTAGGCCGGGCTCTCGGCGGGCGCGGCGCGGCGAATGCGTCGCACGCGGCTGATCGCGCGGCGCGGCCGCAGCCGGTCCGGCCAAATGACGTAGAGCGCCATCGGTACCGCGTAGAGGACGTAGACCAGCGCCTCGCTGATGGTCGGCTGCGGCTGCAGGCCGAGCATTCCGGTCAGCAGCGACCCCGAAATCGTGCCGGGCTGGACCAGCCAGGAGAGGTCGAGCGCCTGTCCCTGCAGGTCGTTTAGCCAGCCCGCCTCGTGCGCGGTGTGGACCGAGGTCGCCAGCAGGCCGGCGGCGACGAAGACGAGGATCAGGCCGGTGACGCGGAAGAAGCGCGAGAGGTTGATCCGTACACCGCCGCGGTAGATGCCGAGGCCGATCGCGATCGCCGCGACGAGGCCGATCACGGCACCGGCACCGGCTGCGGTGGGATCGCTGGCGTCCTGGAAGGCGGCGAGCATGAAGACCGAGGTCTCGAAGCCCTCGCGCAGCACCGCGAGGAAGGCCATCGCGACCAGCGCCATGGTCGAGCCGGCGGCGAGGGCGGTCGCTGCGCTGCCCTCCAGCTCGGCCTTGATGCCGCGTGCGTGGCGCCGCATCCAAACGATCATGTAGGTGACCGCGGCCACGGCGATCATCCCGATCACCGTCTCCAGACCCTCCTGCTCGCGCTGGGGCAACTGCTCGCCGACTACTCTCAGCAGGATCGCTATCCCTACGCAGAGGGCGATGGCGATCCCGACGCCGAGCCAGACCTGGCGCATCGCATCGCGGCGGCCCTCCTTGACCAGGAAGGCGGCGACGATGCCGACGATCAGCGATGCCTCGACGCCCTCGCGCAGGGCGATGACCAGGGTTGGAATCATTCGTTGAGATCTTCCTCGGTCGTTGGAAGGGTGCTTCTGTTAGGTAGCCCTAACTAGCGGGCAAAACCTAGCAGGCCGCTTGGAATTGCGTCGCAACGCGCCGCGAGCTGGGCTATTCCGACGGCATCCAGGGGCCCTGCCACTGGCAGATCCCGCGCGTCAACTTCTCCGCCTCCTTGGGCCCCCAGCTGCGGCGCTCATAGGGGTGGACCGGTCCCGGGTCGTCGAGCAGCGGCTGCACGATGCGCCAGGTCTGCTCGATCGAGTCCTCGCGGGTGAACAGTTCGGTGCGGCCGTGCAGGGCGTCGTCGAGCAGGCGCTCGTAGGGCTCGGGCTCCTCCCCCGGTGCCTTTTCGAAGAGCACTTCGAGGTCGGCCGGCTCGAAGGCCTCCGTGCCGGCCTTCTTGGCGAGGAAGCGAAGCTGGGCTCCCGGCTGAGGATCGATCCGCACCGTCATCTGGTTCTGGCCGGGCCGCTTGCCCGAGCCCACCCCGAGCGGCGGCGGCCGCTTGAAGACGACGCTGACCTCGGTCGCCCTGACCGGCATCTCCTTGCCGGCGCGGATGAAGAACGGGACGCCGCTCCAGCGCCAGTTGTCGATCGCCAGCTCGAGTGCCACGTAGGTCTCGGTCTGCGAATCGGCGGCGACCCCCTGCACTGCGCGAAAGCCGTCGTACTGGCCGCGCACGTAGCGTCTGGGGTCGGCGTCGCAGATCGCCTTGAACAGCTCGAGCTTCTTGTCGCGCACCGAGTCCGGGTTGTTGCCCGCCGGCGGCTCCATCGCGACCAGGGCCAGCACCTGCAGGATGTGGTTCTGGACGACGTCGCGCAGTGCCCCGACCGGGTCGTAGAAGCGGCCGCGGTCGTCGACGCCGAAGTCCTCCGCCATCGTCATCTGCACGAAGGCAACGTGGTCGCGATTCCAGACTGGCTCGAGCAGGGAATTGGCGAAGCGCAGGTAGGTGATGTCCATCACCGGCTCCTTGCCGAGGAAGTGGTCGATGCGCAGGATTTGCGACTCGTCCAGCACCTCGTGCAGCTCGGCGTTGAGCGCCTGCGCCGAGGCGAGGTCGTGGCCGAACGGCTTCTCGATCACCACCCGGGCGTCCTCGACGAGGCCGGCGCTGCCGAGCCCGCGGACCACCGTGGCGAACAGCGAGGGCGGCACCTCGAGGTAGAAGACCGGTTGCTTGGCCGCGCCGATCGCCTCGCCGACCCGCTTGAAGGTGTCGGCGTCGGCGTAGTCGCCCTGGATGTAGGAGATGCGCGCGGCGAGGCGGGCGAAGACGTCCTCGTCGGGGCTGCCGATCGTCGTCGAGACCGCCTCGCGGGCGTGGTCGCGCAGCTTCTCGTCGTCCCAATCGTCGATCGCGACGCCGACGATCGGGCAGTCGAGCTTGCCGCGCGACTCGAGCCGGTAAAGCGCTCGAAAGGTCATTTTTTTCGCCAGATCGCCGCTGATCCCAAAGATCGTCAACACGTCGGCGGCGGCGCCGTCAGCTCGCTTCGCCATCGCTGCCAGGCTATCCGAGCGGGTGGCGTAGGGTTTGCGCATCGAGCCCACGCCGAGAGCCTGGAGGGAGTAGCGATGGAGCTGGGAATTGTCGGTCTGGGGCGGATGGGAGCCAACATGGCGCGCCGTCTGATGGCGGACGGGCATTGCATCGTCGCCTACGACGTCAACCCCGACGCGGTCGCCGAGCTGGCCGGCGAGGGAGCGGAGGGCGTCTCTTCGCTGAAGCAGATGGCTGCTGCGTTGACCCACCCGCGCTCGGTCTGGGTGATGGTCCCGGCCGGCGAGATCACCGAGCAGACGATCTACGAGGTCGCCGATGTGTTGAAGGCGGGCGACGCGATCGTCGACGGCGGCAACTCCTACTACCGCGACGACATTCGCCGCGCCGCGAAGCTGGGCGAGCACGGGGTCGACTTCGTCGACTGCGGCACCAGCGGCGGGGTTTTCGGCCGCGAGCGCGGCTACTGCCTGATGATCGGCGGCCCCGACCGCGCGGTCGAACGGCTCGACCCGATCTTCGCCTCGCTGGCGCCGGGGGTCGAGTCGGCGGAACGCACGCCGGGGCGCTCAGGCGACCCGACGCCGTCGGAGAACGGCTACCTGCACTGCGGCCCGAACGGAGCCGGCCACTTCGTGAAGATGGTCCACAACGGGATCGAGTACGGGCTGATGGCCGCCTACGCCGAGGGTCTCAACATCCTCCGCAACGCCGACGCCGGCAAGGCCGAGCGCGAGGCCGATGCCGAGACCGCGCCGCTCGAGCAGCCCGAGTACTACCAGTACGACATCGACATCCCCGAGGTTGCCGAGGTCTGGCGACGGGGCAGCGTGGTCGGCTCTTGGCTGCTCGACCTGACCGCCGCGGCGCTGCAGGAATCCGCCGACCTCTCCGATTTCGCCGGCCGGGTGTCCGATTCCGGCGAGGGTCGCTGGACCTCGATCGCGGCGATCGACGAGGGCGTGCCGGCGCCGGTCCTCACCGCCGCCCTGTACGAGCGCTTCTCCTCGCGCGGCCTCGACGACTTCGGCGACAAGGTCCTCTCGGCGATGCGCAAGCAGTTCGGCGGCCACGACGAGAAGGCCTCCTAGCGCCTCCGGCGGGGGGGTCGGCCAAATGGCGATAGAGACCGAGGTCTTCGCCGACGACCGCGACGCTTCGCGCCGCGCCGCCGAGCTGGTCGCGGCCGCCGGTCGGGAGGCGGTCGCCGAGCGCGGCGAGTTCAACCTGGCGCTGAGCGGCGGCAAGACCCCGTGGGGGATGGTCGGCCAGCTCGGCGACATGGAGGAGATGCCCTGGGAGCGGACCCGCGTCTTCCAGGTCGACGAGCGGATCGCACCCCCGGGCGACGCCGACCGCAACCTGACCCACATGGTGCAGATGCTCTCGCTCTCCCACCAGGGGACGCTTCGTCCGATGCCGGTCACCAGCCGCGACCTCGAGGGCGCGGCGGCCGAATACGAAGCGCAGCTGCCCGAGCGACTCGACCTCGTCCACCTCGGCCTCGGCCCCGACGGCCACACCGCGTCGCTGGTGCCGGACGACCCCGTGCTGGAGGTAGACGATCGCCGCGTCGCGCTGACCGCCGGCGAGTACCAGGGTCACCGCCGCATGACCCTCACCTATCCGGCGCTCACCGCCGCCCGCCGGATCCTCTGGCTGACGCTGGGTGAGGCCGCTCGCGACCCCGTCGCCAAGCTGCTCGCCTGCGATCGCTCGATCCCCGCCGGTCGCGTCGAGAACGACGACATGGTGCTCGTCGCCGACGAGACTGCAGCGCCTGGGGCAGCTGTTAGCTAATTCGCTAACATAGCGAGGGTGGCTCACTCCTCTAGATCCCTAGCGATGGGTCCCGCCGCCTCCGTGGCGGGCGGAATCCTCGCTCGTAGCGGTCTCACCCAGGCCGAGCTCGCGCGACGGGCCGGCTTGCCGCGGTCAGTGGTAAACGCCTACGTGCGCGGCACTCGCGAGCCGGGCGCGAGAGCTCTCGCCCGCTTGGCCGCCGCCGGGCGGCTGGAGCTGCAGCTGACGCCGCGCACGCCCCCGGTCGATGTCGACCGTGCGAGCAGGATTCTCGTCGAAGTCCTGGAGCTTGCCGAGGCGCTGCCGTTTCGACCCCGCCCGGAGCTTCGCTACCCCCGTCTGCCCGATCGAGTTCGAAGGGGGCTGCAGGCTAAGTGAGCAAGCTCGTAGACAAGCTGTTCACGATCCACGATGCGTTAACGGAGGCTAGCCTCGCCCACGCATTTGGCGGGGCAATCGCCCTCGCCTATTGCGTCGAGGAGCCGCGTGGCACGCGCGATCTCGACGTCAACATCTTCGTCGACGCCTCCGAGGCCAAATCGGTGCTCGCATCGCTCCCCAAGGGAATTCGCGTTCGCAAGCAGGACGTCGCCAAGGTCAAACGGGATGGCCAGGCGCGTTTGGACTGGGACGGCACCCCGATTGACGTCTTCCTCAACAAAATCCCACTCCATGAAGCCGTTGCCTCGGCTGTTGTCTGGGTTCGGCTGGAAGGTAGGGAGATCCCCGTGCTGGACTGCGCTTCTCTGACGATCTTCAAGGCCCTCTTCGATCGCACCAAAGACTGGGCGGACATCGAGGAGATCGCGATCGTGACCCCCGAGGACATCGAGCGGGCCGCCGCAACGATCGCTGACCTGATTGGCGAGGGCGACCCCGCGCACCAGAGACTGAAGGCGCTCGTCGGCTGAGTGGGCTTCGGCTCAGGCCTCGCCGAGCGAGACGGCGTGATTGGCGACCACGCGGCCGTCGGGGTCCCACTTGCGCTTGACCTCGGCCAGGCGGGCGCAGACGTCCGACGGCAGGATCGCGTCGACGTCGCACGGTCCCTCGGTGAAGTTGTAGTAGGAGCTGCCGGCGGCCCAGGGGCTCATCGCCTCCTCGATCTTCTGCAGGTGCGCCGGGATCGCCTCGCCCAGCTCGGGCGTCATCGGCAGCCCGACGCTGTACAGCGCGAAGCCGGCGTCGAGGTGGGAGAGGGCGCCACCGTTCGGGTCGGGGCGACCGAGGGCGCCGCCGAGGTGGCGCAGCTCGCTGAGCAGCAGCGGCGAGCCGGAGCCGGGCCCGGCGACCGCGACGAAGGCATCGATCGCCTCGTCGGGCAGGCCGGCGACCAGGCCGCCTTCGCCGACACCCGGCACCGGGTTCTCCGGGTCCATGTGGATGCGGCTGAGGCCGGCGGCCGGCATCCAGGCGAAGGTGTCCATGATCGTTTCGCCGATCTCGCGCAGCGGCGCGATCGTCGCTTGGCCCTCCTCCTGCGTGCCGATGCAGGCGGCGTCGATCGTCAAGAGCGGACGACCGCGGATCGGCTCGGGCACGTCGGGAATTGGCGGCGGCGTGATGAAGCGGACAACCGAGGTGACGTCGTCAGACAGGCCCGCTGCCCAGTTGCGGTAGGTGTGGACCGCATCGACTCCGACCTCAGCCGGGAAGACGAGGGCGCCGGCGTAGATCTCATCGATCGGCAGCAGCGCGACGTGCAAGGCGGTGACGATCGCGTAGCCGCCGCCCCCGCCGCGCAGCGCCCAGAAGAGGTCCTCGCCGTCGCTTGCGTCGACGGTCCGCTGCTCGCCCTCTGCGGTCACCAGCTCGATCGCCTGGACCCGGTTGCAGGCGAAGCCGTGGCGGCGACCGAGCCAGCTGAGGCCGCCGCCCAGCGTGTAGCCGACGACGCCGACGTCGGGCGAGGAGCCCGGCATCGAGCAGAGGCCGTGGGTATTTGCCGCCTCGCCCAGCTCGAGCGAGAGCACGCCCGCCTGGACTCGCGCGGTCTGTGCCTCCGGGTCGACCTCGACCCCGCGCATCCGCTCGGTCTTGATCAGGATCGCTTCCTCCAGCGGGCCGAGCGGCGCCGCGCCGTGGCCGGTTCCCTGTCCGGCGACCCGCAGGTCGTGCTCGGCGGCGAAGCGCATGGTGGCGGCGACATCGTCGGCGCTCTCTACCAGGGCGACGGCCTCTGGCCGCTGGTCGGCGACGAGGTTCCACGCTGCTCGGGTCTCGTCCCAGTCGGGGTCGCTCGGTACGGCAACGCGGCCGGCGATGCTCAGCTCGGCGAAATCGGTCATTGGGGCCCTCCTAGGTTCGAGTCGGCATCAAGCGATCGACGGTGCTGCCTGCCCCCACCAAGACCTCGCTGACCATACTGGGCGCGAAGAGGCCGTGCGAGGACACGCCTGGGTCGGCGTCCAGCCGGTCGGCGAGCGCTGCCGGGTTGCGGATTTCGCCCCGATAGTCGGCGATTGCGCCGCCGTCCGGACTTGCCGGCACGTCGCGGAGCGAGACGTCGGACCCGAGCCGGGCGAGCGTTGAAGCAAGGCCGAAGGCGAAGAGCTCCAATGGCACGGGGGGCGCGAGCGTCTCGACCGGCTTGCTGGAGTCGGCGACGACGACGAAGCGCTCGGCCGCCGCGGCGACGATCTTCTCCCGCTGGTGGGCGGCCCCGCCGCCCTTGATCAGCCAACCGTCGGGGCTGACTTGGTCGGTCCCGTCGATCGCGATGTCGAGCTGCTCCAGCTCGCTGAACTCCTCGACGGGGATGCCCAGTCCGCGCGCCTGTTCCTCGGTTGCGACCGAGGTGGCGACGCAACGGATCCGCTCGAGCTCGCGCGCGGCGAGGGCCGGCAGCAGGAAGGCGACCGTAGAGCCGGTCCCCAGCCCGACCGTCATCCCGTCCTCGACCAATTCTGCGGCGGCTACGGCGACAATCCGCTTCTCGTCCTCGACTCCCACGCGCCCGCACTCTATCCCCGCCCAACCCGTAGACGTGCCGGGAGTTAACTGCCCACTATGGTGCTTAACTCCCGGCACGTCTTTCATATGCTCGCGTGGTGGACGCGCGCATTTGGGTGACCGGGAAGGACGGCGAGCCGCGCTCGGTTCCGCTCGCTGCTGAGCGAACCGTCGTCGGGCGCGATCCCGAGGCCGATGTCTGCCTCGACGACGAGGGGGTCTCCTGGAACCATCTCGAGATCGAGAGCCGCGGCGGGGTGCTGATCGCGACCGACCTCGACAGCCGCAACGGCACCGCGCTCAACGGCGAACCGCTCGACCGCCCACGGCGGTTGCGAGACGGCGACACGCTGATTGTCGGCGGCCACCGGCTCGAAGTCTCAGATCCGGAGCCCGGGAGGGGAGGGGAGACCGTCGCCGCCTCGCAGCCGTCGGTGCCGCTCGGCGAGGAGGAGCGGGCGACCGCGACCGCGCTGGTCGCTCCATATCGCAGCGAGGGCGCCTTCGCCGGGCGCCCCGCGACCCGCGCCGAGATCGCCGCGGCCCTGCACGTCAGCGAGCGCACGGCGCAGCGCCGCCTCGACGCCCTCGCGGCCAAGCTCGACGTTCCCGGCGACGCCGGCCGCGAGCGCCCCCGTCTGATCGCCGCGCGGGTCATAGAGCTCGGCCTCGACCGCCCCCGCTAGCGACACGAGACTGCTTTTACCCCCGCCCAGCGACGCCAAAAGCAGTCTCGTGGCTCGGTGCGGGTCAAACGTGGCCCGGTGCAGGGCGCAGCTGTCGTTGGCGCGCTCGCTTCGCCGGCGCAGGATCGGTGGCGCAGTCGCATGTCCACCGATCGAAAGGAAATGCCATGCGTCACCGATCGCTGCTCATCTCAATCGTCGCCGTGTTCGCGCTCGCCCTCTCGGCGACCGCAGCTCTGGCCGAATCGCCGCGCGCCGTCGTCTATTCCAAATCGACGACCGTCGGCGGCAAAGCCAAAGGCGGGCTGTTCGCGGTCAAGGCCGGCCACCTCAACCAGATCACCGAAGACCCCACCGACGCCGAACCGGCCTTTTCCGCCGACGGCCGGACGATCGCCTTCGTCCGCGGCGGGGATCTCTACTCGATTCGTCCCGACGGCTCCGGCCAGCGGCACCTGACCAGCGGCGCCGAGGTCGACGGTCGGCCGATCGTCGCCCCAAACGGACGCTATGTCGTCTTCGAGCGACGTGCCGCGGAAGGCGCCCCGCGCGACCTCTACACGGTCAGGACCCGCGGGGGAGGGGCGCATGCGCTCGTCTCCTCGGCGGCCGACGAGCACGAAGCGACGTTCTCACCCGATGGCTGCATGATCGCCTTCGTGCGCAGCGCGGCGGGCGCGGGGGGCAGCGCCGACGATCTGTTCTCGGTGAAGCCGGCGGGCGTGGGGTTGCGGCGCTTGACCCACACGGCCGTCGACGAGTTCGCGCCGCGCTACTTCGCCGACGACGAGGGCATCGTCTTCAGCCGCGGCGAGAGCACGGAAGGGCCAGCGGCCTACGCCGACGTCTACACGATGCGCAGCAACGGGGCGCGGGTCAGGTCGCTGGTCGCCGGCGTCGGCTCGGCCTATGTCGAAGACGTCTCACCCGACGGCCACACCTTGCTGTTCCGCCGCGACCAGGGGCTCTGGACCAAGCGGATTGGCCCGGGTCGGGCGCGCAAGCTCGCCCAGCTCCCAGACGGCTCGGAGACCAACGGCGTCTTCTCCTCGGACGGGCGCAAGGTGGCGGCCTTCGTCGCGGTTGAAGAGCAGCAGTCGCTGGTCGCGATCGACGTCGTCGGCCATCGCCAGACCCAGCTCGCGGAAGGCTTCGAGGCCTCCGAGAAAGACGGCACGGTGATCGGTCCGGTCATCGCATGGCAGCCGGTTCCCCCCAGGGGGTAGCCGATCGCTAGCCGAGGACGATCGAGGGCCCCTCGCTGCGGTGAGGGGCCCTCGACGCCTGCCCGCGGCGGTATAACCGCCGCGTGGCAGACCTCGCCCTCGGCTCAACCGTCGCTGGCTACCGGATCGAGGCGCCGATCGCGCGTGGCGGTATGGGGGTCGTCTACCGGGCGACGCAGCTGGCGCTCGACCGGCCGGTGGCGCTCAAGGTGATTGCTCGTCACCTGGCCGAGGACGAAGGCTTCCGCGAGCGCTTCATCGGCGAGTCGCGGCTCGCCGCGTCGCTCGACCATCCAGGTGTCGTGCCAGTTTACGACGCTCGCGAGGAAGACGGCGAGCTGATCGTTGCGATGCGCCTTGTCGAGGGCGGCGACCTTAAGCGGCGGATCGCGGAACGGGGGCCACTGCCGGCGAGCGAGGCGGTCGCGCTCCTCGGCCAGGTCGCCGGGGCGCTCGACGCCGCCCACGCCGCGGGCATCGTCCACCGCGACGTCAAGCCGCAGAACATCCTGCTTGAAGGCGATCGGGCCTATCTGACCGATTTCGGCCTCGCCAAGGCGGTCGGCGAGAGCGGCGTGCTGAGCGGCGCTTCGATCGCCGGCACCGCCGAGTACATGTCGCCCGAGCAGTGGCAGGGGGCGAGCATCGGCCCGGCGGCCGACGTCTACTCGCTGGGCTGCGTGCTCTACGAGGCGGTGACCGGGATCGTGCCGTTCGCCCGCCGCGAGGGGGAGGCGGAGCCGCGGATGCCGCGCGGACTGGACGAGGTGATCGAACGGGCCGTCGCCAAGGACCCCGCCCAGCGCTACGCCGGCGCCGGCGCCCTGATCGAGGCGGCCCGCGAGGTGCAGGCCGCGACGCAGGCCGCGACCCGCGTTCTCTCCGATACCTCCGACCGCCCCACGCGCAGACGTGCCGGTGATTCAGCGCCCACTATGGGGTCTAACCACCGGCACGTCGGCCTCGGGGTGTGGGGCGATCGTGTTGCCGCGGCGCCGCGCCGCTGGCTGATCGGCCCGGCGATCGTCGTAGTGGCGCTTCTCCTCGCTGCTGTATTTCTGCTCGGCGGCGGGGGCGTCTCGGTCTCCTCGCCGATCCCGATCGGCGGCGCTCCGCTGCGGCTCGCCACCGGACAGGGCGGCGTCTGGGTGGCGAGCGCCGCCGACGGGACCCTCTCGCGCCTCGACCCAGCCAATCCCGAGGGCGGCGCCTCGAAGACGAACCTCGGTCTCGGGGTCTCCGGCGCAGCGACCGGCGCGGGCTCGGTCTGGGTGACGAACCCGCGACGGGGGGAGGTGCTGCGCGTCGATCCCGAAAGCCGCCGGGTGGTCGCAAGGGTCGACGTCGGCGGTCGCCCCGGCGCGATCGTCGCCGGCGGCGGCAGGATCTGGGTCGCCGATGACGCCGGCGGTGGGGTGACGGCGATCAACGCCGTCGGCGGGAAGATCTTCAAGCGGGGGATCCCGCCGCACGTGGCGCCGCTGCGCCTCGCCGTCGGGGCCGGCGCGGTCTGGGTCAGCAGCGCCTCGACCGGCGCGGTGCGGCGCATCGACCTGGGCAGTGCAGCTGCGGGGGCGCCGATCGCGGTCGGCCGCGGCCCGGCCGGGGTCACCGTCGGGGGCGGCGTGGTGTGGATCGCCAACAGCCGCTCCGACACCGTCACCAGGCTCGATCCCGGGAGCCATACCCTCGTCGGGCTGCCGATCTCCGTCGGCAAGCGACCGGGCGGGATCGACGCCGGCACCGAAAGCGTCTGGGTCGCCAACTCGGGCGACGACACCGTCACCCGGATCGGGATCGAAAGCGGCGAAACCGAAGGGGATCCCATCTCCGTCGGACCCGCTCCGGGCGCGGTCGCGGTCGGCCTCGACGCCGTCTGGATCGCCAACAACGGCGACGGAACGATCAGCCGCATCGAACCCTGACTGCCGATGGGTCGATTTTCCACCGCATAGGGCCGTTTTGGTCCCGTCGGCGGGGGTAGGATCGCGGGCCGTGGGTAAGGACCTCGATCAGCTCTGCATCGACACGATCCGCACGCTGTCGATCGACGCGATCCAGAAGGCCAACTCGGGCCACCCGGGCACGCCGATGGCGATGGCGCCGGTCGCATACACGCTTTGGCAGCAGTTCCTGCGCTTCGACCCGGCGGACCCGATCTGGCCGGGGCGCGATCGCTTCGTCCTCTCCGCCGGCCACGCCTCGATGCTGCTCTACGCGCTGCTCTTCCTGGCCGAGGTGCAGGCGGTCGATCCCGACTACGAGACGCTCGGCCAGCCATCGGTCTCACTGCGGGACATCGAAAGCTTCCGTCAGCTCGACTCGCGCGCTCCCGGCCACCCCGAGTACCGCTGGACCTCCGGAGTCGAGACCACCACCGGGCCGCTCGGCCAGGGGATCGCGACCTCGGTCGGGATGGCGATCGCCTCCAAGTGGCAGGCGGCCCGCCACGGCGCCGAGCTCTTCGAGTTCGACGTCTACGCGATCGCCGGCGACGGCTGCCTGATGGAGGGCGTCTCCAACGAGGCCGCCTCGATCGCCGGCCACCTGAGGCTCGACAACCTCTGCTGGGTTTACGACAACAACCACATCACGATCGACGGCAAGACCCGGATCGCCTACGAGGACGACGTCGCGGCGCGCTTCATGGGCTATGGGTGGAACGTCACCCGGGTCGGCGACGCCAACGACACCGAGTTGCTCGCCCGCGCCTTCGAGGAGTTCCAGGGCGAGGAGGAGCGTCCGACGCTAATCGTCGTCGACAGCCACATCGGCTGGGGCTCGCCGCACAAGCAGGACACTCCCGCCGCCCACGGCGAGCCGCTCGGCGAGGAGGAGGTGCGCGAGACCAAGCGCGCCTACGGCTGGCCAGAGGACGCCCAGTTCCTCGTCCCCGACGGCGTCAAGGAGCACTTCGCCGCGGGGGTCGGTGCCCGCGGGGCGAAGCTGCGCGGTGAGTGGCAGGGACGCCTCGCCGAGTACGCGAAGTCAAGTCCCGAGCGCGCGGCCGAGATCGAGGCGATGCAGAGGCGCGAGCTGCCCGACGGCTGGGACGCCGCGATCCCTAGCTTCGAGCCGGACGCGAAGGGTGTCGCCACTCGCAAGGCCTCGCAGCAGGTCGAGAACGCGATCGGCGAGCACCTGCCCTGGCTGCTGGCCGGCTCAGCCGACCTGACCGACTCGACGTCGGTTCGCCTCTCCTTCGACGGCGCCGTCGACTTCGAGCCCGGCTCCTACGAGGGTCGCCAGCTCCACTACGGGATCCGCGAGCACGAGGCGGCGGCGATCTCCAACGGCCTCTCGCTATCCAAGCTGCGCCCGCTCTGGTCGACCTACCTGACCTTCTCCGACTACGCGCGCCCGGCGATCCGCCTCTCGGCGCTGATGGAGCTGCCGGTGGTCCACGTCTTCACCCACGACTCGATCGGCCTCGGCGAGGACGGCCCGACCCACCAGCCGGTCGAGCAGCTCGCCTCGCTGCGGGCGATCCCCGGCCTCGACGTGATCCGTCCGGCCGATGCCAACGAGGTCGCCGAGGCCTGGCGGGCCGCCGTCGACCGCCGCCACCAGCCGGTGGCGCTCGTCCTGTCCAGGCAGGACGTGCCGGTCCTCGACCGCGCGCGCTACGCCTCGGCCGAGGGCCTGCGGCGCGGCGGCTACGTGCTGGCCGACGCCGAGGGCGGCGAGCCCGAGGTGATCCTGATCGCCACCGGCAGCGAGGTTGCGCTGGCGCTCGGCGCGCACGAGGAGCTGAGCGGCGAAGGCGTCCGCTCGCGGGTCGTCAGCCTGCCCTGCTGGGAGCTGTTCGACCGCCAGGACGACGCCTATCGCGAGGCGGTGCTGCCACCCGCGGTGACCGCCCGGGTCTCGGTCGAGGAGGCCTCTACGCTGGGCTGGGACCGCTACGTCGGCTCCGCCGGCGTCAAGATAGGGATGCACACCTTCGGGACCTCCGCACCCCTGAAGGACGTCCAAGACAAGTTCGGCTTCACCCCCGACAGGGTGGCCGAAGCCGCAAAGGAGTTGCTCTCATGAAGCCGACCCAGAAGTTGCACGAGGCAGGCCAGAGCCTCTGGCTCGACAACATCACCCGGACGATGCTGGCCGACGGCACCCTGCAGGGCTATATCGAGGAGCTCTCGGTCACCGGCCTGACCTCGAACCCGACGATCTTCGACAAGGCGATCTCCGGCAGCGACGCCTACGACCAGCACATCGCCGAGTTGAGCCCCGACGCCGGCTCGGCCGAGGAGATCTTCTTCGAGTTGGCGCTCGCCGACCTGCGCGACGCGACCAAGATGTTCGAGCCGGTCCACGAGCGCACCGCCGGCGTCGACGGCTTCTGCTCGCTCGAGGTCTCGCCGAAGCTCGCCGACGACACCGCGGCGACGATCGAGCAGGCGGCGACGCTGCACGGCCGGGGCGAACGCGACAACCTCTACATCAAGATCCCCGGCACCGAGGCGGGCCTGCCGGCGATCGAGGAGTCGATCTTCGCCGGCATCCCGATCAACGTCACGCTGCTCTTCTCGACCGATCAGTACCTCGCCGCAGCCGAGGCGTACCTGCGCGGGATCGAGCGGCGTATCGAGGCCGGGCTCAGCCCTGACGTCGCCTCGGTCGCTTCGATCTTCATGAGTCGTTGGGACGTCGCCGTCTCCGGCGAGGTCCCCGAGGAGCTGCACAACCGGCTCGGCCTGGCGGTCGGCTTCCATGCCTACCGCGCCTACCGCGAGCTGCTCGACTCGCAGCGCATGCAGCGCCTGATGAACGAGGGCGCCCGTCCGCAGCGCCTGCTCTGGGCGAGCACCGGGACCAAGGACCCCGAAGCCTCCGACGTCCTCTACATCGAGGGCTTCGCCTCGCCCTTCACGGTCAACACGATGCCCGAGCCGACCCTGCACGCCTTTGCCGACCATGGCGAGGTCGGCGACCTGGTCCCCGCCGACGGTGGCGATGCCGACCAGGTCCTGGGCGAGTTCGCAAACGCTGGGGTGGACGTCGACGCCCTCGCGCAGCGCCTGCAGGACGAGGGGGCGCAGGCGTTCGTCAAGTCCTGGAACGAAATGCTGGAGTCGATCGAGTCGAAGCGCCGGGTGGTCGCGGGGTGAGCGACGCATCCGCGCCGCCCAGCGGGGCGACTCTGCGCCAAGCCCCCGCCTGGCAGGAGCTGGAGCGCCACTTCGCGCAGGTCGGCGGCGCCCACCTGCGCGACCTCTTCGCCGAGGACCCGCAGCGGGGCGAGCGGCTCGTCGCCGACGGCGCCGGCCTGCACCTCGACTTCTCCAAGAACCGGGTGACCGACGAGACGCTGCTGCTGCTCGGCGAGCTGGCCCGCCAGCGCGGCGTCGAAGAGCGGCGCGAGGCGATGTTCCGCGGCGAGCACATCAACGTCTCCGAGGACCGCGCGGTGCTGCACGTCGCCCTGCGGATGCCGCGCGAGCGCTCGCTGATCGTCGACGGCCTCGACGTCGTCAAGGAGGTCCACCAGACGCTGCGGCGGATGTCGGACTTCGCCGAGCGGGTGCGCGGCGGCGAATGGACGGGTCACACCGGGGTCCCGATCCGCAACGTGGTGAACATCGGCATCGGCGGCTCGGACCTCGGTCCGGTGATGGCTTACGAGGCGCTGCGCCACTTCAGCCGCCGCGACATGACCTTTCGCTTCGTCTCCAACGTCGACGGCACCGACTTCGCCGAGTGCACCCGCGACCTCAATCCCGAGGAGACGCTCTTCGTGGTCTCCTCGAAGACCTTCACGACGCTGGAGACGATGACCAACGCCCGTACTGCACGCAAGTGGGCGGTGGCGGGGCTGGGCGGCGACGAGGCGGCGGTCGCCAAGCACTTCGTTGCCGTCTCGACCAACGCCGAGGAGGTCGCGAAGTTCGGCATCGACACCGAGAACATGTTCGGCTTCTGGGACTGGGTCGGCGGCCGCTACTCGATGGACTCGGCGATCGGCCTGTCCACGATGATCGCGATCGGGCCGGAGCACTTCCGGGCGATGCTCGCCGGCTTCCACGCCATGGACGAGCACTTCCGGTCCGCACCGTTCGACCGGAACCTTCCCGTCCTCCTCGGGCTCCTGACGGTCTGGTACCGCGACTTCTTCGGCGCGCAGACCGTGGGCGTGATGCCGTACGAGCAATACCTGAAGCGGTTTCCCGCCTACCTCCAGCAGCTCACGATGGAA
>DATANV010000004.1:0-27570 GCA_036266075.1 Solirubrobacterales bacterium | reverse complement strand
CCCCCCCCCCCCCCCCTGGGTGCGAGGGTGGTTCAGGGGCGGAGGCTCTCGCCAAGCCATTGCAGGTAGCCGGTGCTGCCGGCGACGATTGGCGTGGCGACGATCTCCGGCTCGTCGTAGGAGTGCAGCTCGCGGATCGTGGACTCCAGCTGGGGATAGCGCGAGACCTCGGTCTTTGCCAGGCAGAGCCACTCGCTCGCCGTCTCGATCTCGCCCTGCCAGCGATAGCGGCTGGAGATCGGGCCGAGGACCTGGACGCAGGCGGCGAGGCGGCGCTCGACCAGTGCCTTGGAGATCGTCTCCGCCTCCTCCGTGGACCCGACCGTGGTCACCACTTGAAGGTGCTCAATCATCTCAACCCCAGCGTCGTGGACGTGCCGTTAGTTGAGCACCATAGTGGGCGCTCAATCACCGGCACGTCCGTGGCTAGCCGGGGTCGGCGACCAGCGCCTCGCCGTCGGCATCCGGCATGACGAGGATCGCGCCCTCGCCGGTGGCGTAGGCCTCCTCGCCGTGCTGGACGAAGTCCATGCCGATCGCCTCGTCCTGCTCGCTCCCCCGCAGCGAGGTGAAGGCGCCCATCACGCGCAGCAGCGCATAGGTCATGCCGAAGGCATAGAGCGGCGTGACCAGCGCAGCCAGCGCCTGGTCGCCAAGCTGCGAGGCGTTGCCGAAGAAGAGCCCGTCGGAGATGCCGTTCCAGGCGAGGGAGGCGAAGAAGCCGATGAAGAGGATGCCGGTGAAGCCGGCGATGCCGTGGGCGGCGAGCACGTCGAGCGTCTCGTCGACCCGCGTGCGCGGCCGCCAGACGATCACCGCGTAGCAGGGCAGGGCGCCGACCGCGCCGAGCACCATCGCCCAGCCGGGGCTGATGAAGGCGCCGGCGGGGGTGATCAGCACGCAGCCGACGATGATCGCGGTCGCGGCGCCGATCGCCGTCACTTTGCGGCCGCGGACCAGGTCGAGCAGGAACCAGACGACCAGCGAGCAGGCCGGGGTCAGCAGCGTGTTGGTGAAGGCGAGCACGCTGGGGTTGCCCGTCGAGAAGCCGCTGCCGCCGTTGAAGCCGAACCAGCCGAACCACAGCAGGCCGGCGCCGAGCAGGACGTAGACCGCGTTGTGCGGCAGCAGTGCCTGGCGGCCGTAGTCCTTGCGCTGGCCGACGACCAGGGCGGCGGCCAGCGCCGAGAAGCCGGAGCCCATCTCGACCGGGATGCCGCCGGCGAAGTCGAGCGTGCCGCCGGCCGCCAGCCAGCCGCCGCCGAAGGACCAGTGGGCGAGCACCGAGTAGACGAGGATCGACCACAGCGCGACGAAGACGAGGAACGGGCCGAAGCGCATCCGCTCGACGACGGCGCCGGAGACCAGCGCGGCGGTGATGATGCAGAACGTCGCCTGGAAGGCCATGAACAACAAGTGGGGGATCGTCGTCCCTTCGCGTGGCAGGAAGGTCACGTCCTGCAGGCCGAGGTAGCCGAGCCCGCCGATCAGCGAACCGTCGCCGTCGAAGGCGAGCGAGTAGCCGACCAGCGCCCAGACGACGCCGGCGACGGCGATCGCGCCGATGCACATCATGAAGGTGTTGAGCGTGTTCTTCGAGCGCACCAAGCCGGCGTAGAAGAGACCCAGCGCTGGGGTCATCATCAGCACCAGCGCGGTGGCGGCGAGCATCCAGGCGGTGTCGCCGGTGTCGATTTCCGCGGCCGCGGCCGCGATCGGCAGCGGGTTCACTTGCCCACCGGCGTGACCGCCGCCTGGTCGGACTCCCCGGTGCGGATCCGCACCGCCCGCTCAAGCGGCACGACGAAGATCTTGCCGTCGCCGACCTCCCCCGTCCGGGCGCCGTCGCAGAGCGCCTCGATCGTCGGGTCGACGAACTCGTCCGAGACGGCGATCTCGAAGCGCATCTTGTCCTCGAGGCCCATCTTCACGGTCGTCCCGCGGTAGGTCTCGACGCGGTCCAGCTCGCCGCCGTGTCCCTGCACGCGGCTCATCGAGACGCCGCGCACCTCAGCCCTGTAGAGCGCTTCCAGAACGTCGTTCGCCTTCTCGGGACGCACGATGCCGATCACCAGTTTCAAGTTCTCCCCTCCTCTGTCTCCCACCAGAGCGGCATGGAGCCTAACGGCCCGCGCGATCTCATGGTGTTTCGGGAACTGGCGCGGTCTCAGGCGGAGCGGTGGACCTCGGCGGCGGTTGCTTGGTCACGTGGGCGGACGACGATCTCGTCGACGTTGACGTGGGTGGGCTGCGCTACCGCCCAGCGGATGCACTCGGCGACGTCCTCGGCGCGCAGCGGCTCCATCCCCTCGTACACCCGCCGCGCCGCCTCCTCGTCGCCGCCGAAGCGAACCAGCGAGAACTCGGTCTCGACCATGCCGGGTGCCACCTCGGTGACCCGCACCGGCTGGCCGAGCAGCTCCAGCCGCAGGACGCGGAGCATCGCCCGTTGGCCGTGCTTGGCGGCGACGTAGCCGCTGCCACCCCGGTAGGCCTCGATCGCGGCGATGCTGGTGACGGCGACGACGTGGCCGTCGCCGGACTCGGCCAGGCGCGGCAGCAGGGCCCGCGTCAGCCGCATCGTCCCCAGAACGTTCGCCTCGTACATCCAGCGCCACTTCTCCTCGTCGGCTTCGCCGAGCGACTCCAGGCCGAGCGCGCCGCCGGCGTTGTTGACCAGCACGTCGCAGCCCGCCAGCCGCCCGGCGAACGCCGCCACCGAGTCCGGATCGGTCACGTCGAGCGGGACAGCCTCGCCGCCGATCTCCGCCGCGACCCGTTCGAGCCGCTCCAGTCGCCGCGCGCCGAGGACGACGCTGAGGCCGTCTGCGGCGAGCGCCCGCGCCGTGGCCGCTCCAATCCCGCTCGACGCTCCCGTGACGACGGCAACTCTTCCCATTTTGCGAGCGTATCGATCGGCCTTGGAGGGAGAACTTCGAGGCGCTCGAGCCCTGTGGCCGCATGCGGGCCATCGCAACCGTCCCAGGCATATGCCATATTTATGGCATGCGAACCACTCTCGACTTGGACGATCGCCTCATGGCGTCGCTCCTCGCCCGCTATCCCGGCAAGAGCAAGACCAAAGCCGTCGAGACGGCGATCGAGGAGCACTTGCGGCGCGGGGCGGTCGATTGGCTGCTGCAAAACGCGGGCAGGATCGAGATTGAAGACGTCTCGAAAGAGATGCGCGCGAGCGATCGGCGTATCTGAATGGTCCTTCCGGACACCTCGGTCTGGGTCGACTTCTCCCGCCGCGGCATGGCCGGCGAGGCCGCCGCTCTGCGCGAGCTGCTCGACGGCGGTGAAGTGGCGACCTGCGGCCCGGTGAGCGCCGAGCTGCTGGCCGGCGCCGAGGGCGAAGTCGCCGAGCGAATGCGCCAGACGCTCTCCTCCCTGCCCTGGGCGGAGTTGGACCCCGTTGGGTGGCAGGAGGTTGGCGCTGCGGCCCGCATCCTGCGGGGGAGCGGGCAGGTCCTGCCCCTGACCGATGTCGCCATCGCGGTCGCCGCCGCGAGGGGGAGTTGCGCGCTCTGGAGCTTCGATGCCGACTTCGAGCGGATCGCCCCGCTCCTCGACGGTCTCGACCTCTACCGGCCCGGTTGAGCGCTACTCGCCGATCAGCTCGATGCGATAGCCGTCTGGATCGCGGACGAAGCAGATCCTGTGGCCCTCCGTGCGGCCGCCAGGGCGGTAGGGGGGCTTTTCCGGCTCGACGCCCTGTGCGGCGAGGGCCTCGAGAGTGCCGTCGAGGTCGTCGACGGCGAGGGCGATGTGGTTGTAGCCGGTGCCGTGCTCGTAGCCGGTGACGCCGTGGTTGTAGGTCAGCTCGAGGCGCGGGTCTTCGCCCGGCAGGCTCATGAAGACGTTGACCGCCTCCTTGCCGATGTCCATCCGACGCACCTCCTCGAAGCCGAGCTTCTCGTAGAAGCCGACCGAGCGGTCGATGTCGCCGATTCGGTAGCAGGTATGCAGGAAGCTCGGCATCGCCTGCAGACTATCGCCGCTCCATACAATTTTCGGGAATGGCGCGCCGCACCCGCAGGCAGCGACGACAGTCGCACAGCTCGGTCTGGAAGAAGCTGCTGATCCCGGTGGCCGTCCTGGCCGGCGTCCTGGCCGTCGCCGGCGGCTTCGCCGCCAGCTGGGCGATCGACGTTTACCAGTCGGCGCCGCCGCTCACCAGCCTGAAACCGGTCCAGAAGGGCCGCTCCTCGGCGATCTATGCCGCCGACGGCAGCTTGATCGGCTTCATCCGCGCCAGCAGCATCCGCGAGCCGGTTCCCTCCCGCCAGCTGCCGCAGAACCTCAAGTACGCGACCGTCTCGATCGAGGACCGCAACTTCTTCGAGCACGGCGCGATTGACCCCTCGGCGATTGCCCGTGCGGCCTGGAAGGACATCCTCGCCGGCGGCAAGCCGGTGCAGGGCGCCTCGACGATCACCCAGCAGCTGGTCCGCAACCTTTATATCCGCGACCCCGAAGAGACGATCAAGCGAAAGCTGATCGAAGCGCACCTCGCCTACGACATGGAGGACGTCCACTCCAAGCACTGGATCCTCACCGAATACCTCAACACCGCCCCCTACGGAACGGTCGAAGGCGAGACCGCGGTCGGCGCCGAGGCCGCCGCCCAGACCTACTACGGCAAGCCGGCGCGCGAGCTGACCCTGACCGAGGCGGCGATGATCGCTGGCCTGCCGCAGGCGCCCTCCGAATACAACCCGTTCCTCGATCCGCGAGCGGCGCTCGACCGCCGTAACGAGGTGCTGGATGCGATGGAGGAGCAGGGCTACATCACGCCCTCCGAATACCGCGAGGCGATCCACAAGGGCCTCGGCCTCAACCCCGGCCATAAGTACCGGGTGATTCGCGACCCCTTCCTCTTCGACCTGGTCGAGCAGGAGCTGATCGACAAATACGGCCTCAACACGGTCCGCTACGGCGGCCTCAAGGCCTACACGACGATCGACCCCGAGCTGCAGGAACGCGCGCAGGAAGCGGTCGACTCCTGCGGGGTTTGCTACCCGGAAGGCGGGCCGGCTGCCGGCCTTGCCTCGGTCAACCCGTCCAACGGCGAGATCGTCGCTCTCGCCTCGACCGAGGGTTACGCCAGCGAAAGCCAGTTCAACTACGCCTGGCAGGCGCATCGCCAGCCGGGCTCCTCGTTCAAGACCTTCGTCCTGACGACGGCGATCAAGCAGGGCGTCGACCCCGACAGCACCTACTACGACGGCACCTCTCCGAAAACGCTCGACCTGCCCGGCGGCGGCACCTGGACCGTCAACAACGCCGAGCCCGGCGGCGGCACGATGTCCCTGGCCTCGGCAACCTGGGACTCGGTCAACGTCGTCTTCGCCCAGCTCGATCTCGACGTCGGCGCTGAAAACGTCACCCACACCGCCCACCAGATGGGGATCGAGGCGCCGCTCGAATCGGTTCCAGCCGAGGCGATCGGCGGGCTCAGCTACGGCGTCACCCCACTGGAAATGGCCGATGCCTACGCGACGCTGGCCAGCGGCGGCATCCACCACGAGCCGACGGCGATCGGCCGGGTCGAATTCCCCAGTGGCAAGGTCGACGAACCCGATGCCGACTCGGGCGACCGCGTGCTCACCGAGGGCGAGGCCTACGAAGTGACCAAGCTGCTGGAGGGGGTCATCACGCAGGGCACCGGCGCCGGCTACACCTACATGGGCTGCTCTGCCGCGGCCGGAAAGACCGGCACCTCGGAGGGCGAGTCCGACGCCTGGTTCGCCGGCTACACGCCGCTCTACTCGACCGCCGTCTGGGTCGGCCACCCGCAGTCGCGCGAAGCGACCGGCTTCGGCGGGCCGACCGCGGGTCCGATCTGGGCCTCCTTCATGTCCTCTGCGGTGAATGGCGACTGCCCTGAATTCCCCGTGCCCTCGAGCCTGCCCGAGCTTTCCGGTCTCGACAGCGAACACACCTCAGCCGGCTCGTACTCGCCGGGCGAATACGAAGAAGAAGCCCCTGAAGAAGAGGAAGAAGGCAAGGATAAGGGCAAGGGCAAGGGCGGCGAAGCGGCCGGGAACGAACCCGAAGCCGCCCCGGAAGCCGCTCCCGAAGCAGCGCCCGAACCGGCGCCCAGCCCGGCGCCTGCGCCCTCGGTCGGTGCCAGCGGTGGCGTCTCGCCCGGCTGAGCGAGCGCCATGGCAGCAATCGAGACGCAGGGGCTGACCAAGCTCTAGATCGCCCTGGACACCTATAGACCAGCGCGAGCCGGTAATGATGCGGCGGTGAGCGACGCCGCTGAGCAGGCACTCGTCCGGCGCTTTCGCAGCGCCCGGTCCGACCCGGCCTTCGCCGTGCTCGAGGGTTTCCACGCGCTCAAGCACGGGCTGCGCTTCGGCGCCGAGGTGCTGGAGGCTGCGGCCTCCCAGCCGGCAGCGCTGGCCGAGCTGGCGGCCGAGCTGGCCCCCGACCTCGCCGATTCGCTGACCGCGCTCGCGACGGAGGTCAGCCAGGGGACGCTGGCCGCGCTGGTCCCCCAGGCGCCGCGCACCGGCGTCGTCGCGCTTGCCCGCCGCCCTGGCGTCGACGTCGCGGCGGCCCTGGCAGATCCGCGCCCAGCGCCGGTCGTCCTGCTCGAGGATCCCCGCACGATGGGAAACATGGGGGCCTGCGTGCGGGTTGCCGCCGCGGCCGATGCCGCCGCCGTGCTGACCACCGGCAGCAACGATCCCTGGCACCCCGATGCGCTGCGCGGTGCGGCCGGGCTGCATTTCGCGCTGCCGGTCGCCGCGGTGGCGGCGGTCCCGCAGGGTGACCGGCCGCTCGTTGCCGTCGACCCCGAGGGGGAGGGCCTGCACGCCGCCGAGTTGTCGCCCCGCTCGATCCTCGCCTTCGGCACCGAGCGCCACGGCCTCAGCGACGAGCTCCTCGCCCGCGCCGATGCGCGCCTGGCGATCCCGATGCGCGCCGGCGTCTCCAGCCTCAACCTCGCCACCGCCGTCGCTGCAGTCCTCTTCGCCGGTCGCCTTTGACCTCGCCGGCTGGAGAAAGGCCGAAAAGTACGGATGCGCTGCGCAGGAGCGACCAATAGCGTGGTGAAGAACGGAGGTGCTGCACCCATAATCGACGAAAGGACCCCACGTGCCGTTCGCAGACGTCAATTTCGGCGAAGCCCTCTGGCTCGCTCTCGAGATCTTCTTCTTCGTAATCTGGATCTGGATCCTGATCACGATCCTTAGCGACCTCTTCCGCGACCACGAGATGTCCGGCTGGGGGAAGGCCGCCTGGGTCCTCTTCCTCGTGGTGATCCCGTTCATAACGGCGCTCGTCTACCTGATTGCGCGCGGCGAGGGGATGCGCGAACGGACGATCAAAGCGCAGGCCGAGGCCAAGCACCACATGGACGCCTACATCCGCGAACAGGCGCACAGCTCGCCGGCCGACGAGCTGCACAAGCTCAACGACCTGAAGGAAAAGGGCGCGATCTCCAGCGAGGAGTTCGAGAAGGCAAAGGTCAAACTGCTCGCCTGACCTGCAACTGAGATTGCAGGTTATTAGCAACTCCTAACAATCGCGCGGCCGCTTCGCTAGCGTGCCGCGCGATGTTCGTTTCCCTCCGCGGCACCTCGCGCCGCCTGCTGCTGCCGGCGGCTCTGCTGCTGGTTGCCCTTTGCTGGGTGGCCGGCGCCCCGGCGGCGACGCTGCAGGAGAAGCTCGACGCCACGCAGGGCAAGCTGAGCCAGGTCCGCGAGAGCGAGAGTTCGCTCAGCGCGACGATCGAAGAACAGAACCGGGCTATCGACTCGATGCTGGGCGAAGTCTCGAAGCTGCGCCAGCGGCAGTTGGCGCTCGAGGACGAACTGGGGGAGAAGCAGGGGGAACTCGACGCGGCCAGCGCCAAGCTGGCGGCGGAGAAGCGCCACCTGGCTGTGGTTCGCGCCCGCCTGCACCGTGCCCTCGGCGTGCTGCGCGAACGGCTGGTCGCGATCTACGAGACCGGCAGCCCCGACGTCCTCAGCGTCGTCGTCGACTCGCAGAGTTGGTCGCAGGTCAATGCCCGGGCCGAATATCTGAGCCGCGTCCAGGACTACGACAACGCCGTGGCCGACCGGGTCAAGGGACTGCGCGACGAAGCCAAGGCCGCGGTCAAGCGCATGGCGGCGATCCGCCGGCAGCTGAAGGAAGCGCGCGACGCGATCGCCGTCAAGGAGCGCGAAGCCGCCGCGGCCAAAGCCGAGGCGGCAGCTCGCTTCGCCGAGCTGAAGGAAGCCCAGGCCGAGCGCCAGGCCGACCTCGAATCGCTCGAGTCGCGCGAACAGGCGCTGAGCGACAACCTCGCCGCGATCTCCTCGCAGATCGCGGCGGCCGGGGGGCCGGCCCCGACCAGCTCCGTCCCGGCGCCGCTGACCCCCGGCGAGAGTGCCGAATACATCTCCGAAAGCCAGGCCAGCGTGCCGAGCGGGGCGCCGCCGGCGGTTGCCGCAGCGATCGAAGCCGCCAACTCGATCGCCACCACGTCATACGTTTGGGGCGGTGGCCACGGCTCCTTCGAATCGTCCGGTTACGACTGCTCGGGCGCGGTCAGCTTCGCTCTGCACGGCGGCGGCTTCCTCGAAAGCCCGCTCGACTCGACCGGGCTCGAGACCTGGGGTGAAGCCGGCGCTGGCCACTGGATCACCGTCTACGCCAACTCCGGCCACGCCTGGGTGATCATCGCCGGCCTCGCCTTCGACACCGTCGGCGGCCCCGGCCCCCGCTGGCACCCCTCCCCGGTCAGCTCGACCGAAGGCTTCATTGCCCGCCACCCCCCCGGCTACTAACTGACGTGCCGGTTATTCACTGCCCTCAGTGGTGTCTAACTCCCGGCACGTCCCGCTAGGCGGCTGGCTCGGTCTCGACCGGGCGGCCTTCGGCCTGCCAGGTGCCGACGCCGCCGCGGGCGACGTGGATCGTCTCGAAGCCCTCGCGCTGCAGGACCGAGGCGGCCAGGCCACTGCGTTTGCCGCCCTTGCAGATCGCCGCGACCGGTCGGTCGCGGGGCAGCTCGTCTAGTCGTCGCGGCAGCTCGCCGTAGGGGATGTGCAGCGCGCCGGCGATGTGGCCCGTGGCGAACTCGTCGGCGCCGCGCACGTCGAGGACCAGCGGCCCCCCGTCGCCATCGAGCAGGGCGGCCAGCTCCGCCGGGCCGATCGGCTCGATCCTCTGCACTGCCCGTTCCTCGGCCCGCCAGGCGCTCATCCCGCCGCCGAGGAAGCCGCGCACCTTCAGGCCGACGGCGGCCAGCAGCTCGGCCGCGTCCAGCTCGTTGCCGTCCGAGGCGGCGACGACCACCACCTCGGCATCCGGCGGCACGACCTGGGCGACCTTGGTGCCGAAGCCCGTGTCGTAGGCGGAGGCGCTGATCGCACCCGGGATATGGGCCTCGTCGAACTGCTCGTTGGTGCGGCAATCGACGGCCAGCGCGCCCTCGGTGATCGCCGCCTCGAAGCGGCGTGGGCTGAGCCGCGCCGGCGCTCCGATCGCCTCGACCAGCGGCCCGCTGTTGAGCGCGACGATGTGCTCGACGTTGGGCGGCCGCTCCCCCAGCGAGGCGACCGCGTCCTCGACGAACTCGGCCTCCTCGGCGAAGGCCAGCGCCCGGTTGTGGCCGCGCTCGAAGCCGATAGTCGAAGAGGTCTTCAGGTCGATGCCGGAGCTGCCGCAAAGCGAGCCGCCGAGATGGCCGGGCCAGACCTCAACCTCGTCCGGCAGCGAGAGCAGCCGCTCGTGTAGCGAGCGGAAGATGTCGGCGGCGCCCTCGCGGGGCTCGACCGCGAGATCGGGGCGGGCGACATCGCCGACGAACAGCGAGTCACCGGTCAGGACGGCGACAGGGTCGCCGCCGCGGCTCGCGTCGCGCAGCAGGAAGGAGGTGTGCTCGGGGCGGTGGCCAGGGGTGTGGATCGCCTCGATCGTCACGTCCTCACCCAGCTCGAGCAGGTCGCCGTCGGCGAGAGGCTCGTGCTCGTACTCGGCGCCGGCCAGCTCGCTGACGTGGATCGTCGCTCCGGTCGCCCGCGCCAGGCGGCCGTGCCCGGAGACGTGGTCGGCGTGGTTGTGGGTCTCCAGCACGTGCTCGATCCGCGCTCCGTGCAGGCGCGCCAGGTGCAGGTAGGGGTCGATGTCCCACTGCGGGTCGACCACCCCCGCGACGCCGGAGCCGCTGTCGCCGACCAGGTAGGAGGCGCAGCCAAGGTCCTCGTGGATTATCTGGCGGAAGAACATGGTGGACGGTTTGCTTCGATAGATCGAAGGGGTACCGTTCCGGCCCAGGGTAGCGGCCATGGAAGGAGCGCAGGTTGAGCGGCAACGGGGGAACGGATCTGGAACGCACTCTGAGCGAGCTGCTCGAGGTCGAGCGCTTCGAGCCGCCGGAGGAGTTTCGCCGGACGGCGCTGTGGAGCGACCCGGCGGTCTATGAGGAGGCGGCTGCCGAGCCCGAGGCCTGGTGGCTGCGGCAGGCGATCGAGCTGCTCGACTGGGCGCAGGAGCCGAGTCAGGCGCTCGACGAGTCCCAGCCGCCGTTCTTCAAGTGGTTTGCCGACGGCCGGCTGAACGCCTCCGCCAACTGCCTCGACCGCCACGTCGAGGCGGGGAGGGGGGACCGCGTCGCCTATCACTGGCGGGGCGAGGAGGGCGAGGAGCGCGACGTCACCTATGCCGAGCTGCTGGCCGACGTTCAGCGCTTCGCCAACGCCCTCCGCGACCATGGCATCGAGAAGGGCGACGTGGTCGGCATCTACCTGCCGATGATCCCCGAGGTCGTGGTTGCGATGCTCGCCTGCGCGCGGATCGGCGCCCCACACAACGTCGTCTTCGGCGGCTTCTCGGCCGAGGCAGTGCGCGAGCGAATGGAGTTCTCCGAGGCGAAGGCGCTGATCACGGTCGACAGTGCCCGCCGCAAGGGCAAGACGGCGCCGGTCAAGCCCGAGGTCGACCGGGTGCTGGCCGACGTCGGCTCGATCGAGACGATCTTCGTCGTCCGTCACACGGGCGCCGAGTGCGCGATGCGTGACGGGCGCGACGTCTGGTTCGACGAGGCGATGGCCGCCGCCGCGGCCGAGTGTCCGGCCGAGCCGATGAGCGCCGAGGACCCTCTCTTCATCCTCTACACCTCCGGCTCGACCGCCAAGCCGAAGGGGATCCTCCACACCACCGGCGGTTACCTGACGGGCGTCGCTTACACCCACCGTTACGTCTTCGACCTGAAGCCCGAGGAGGACGTCTACTGGTGTGCCGCCGACGTCGGCTGGGTCACCGGTCACTCCTACATCGTCTACGGGCCGCTCGCCAACGGGGCGACCAGCGTGATGTACGAGGGTGCCCCCGACTACCCCGACAAGGACGTCTGGTGGGAGGTCGTCGAGCGCTACGGCGCGACCATCCTCTACACGGCGCCGACGGCGATCCGCGCCTGCATGAAATGGGGGGCGGCGTACCCCGAAGCGCACGACCTCTCCTCGCTGCGACTGCTGGGGAGCGTCGGCGAGCCGATCAACCCCAAGGCCTGGCTCTGGTACCACAATGTGATCGGCGGCGAACGCTGCCCGATCATCGACACCTGGTGGCAGACGGAGACCGGCCACATCATGATCTCGCCGCTGCCTGGGATCACCGCGACCAAGCCCGGCTCGGCGACGCGGCCGCTGCCGGGCATCGACGCCGCCGTATTCGACGAGGGCGGCGAGCCGATCTCCGAGCGTGAGGGCCTGCTCGTCCTGCGGCGGCCCTGGCCAGGGATGCTGCGTACGCTCTACCGCGAGGAGGAGCGCTTCGTCGAGACCTACTTCTCGCGCTTCGGCCCCGAGACCTACCTGGTCGGCGACGCGGCACGCGAAGACGAGGACGGCTACTTCTGGGTGTTGGGACGGATCGACGACGTGATCAACGTCTCCGGGCACCGCCTCTCGACGGCCGAGGTCGAGTCGGCGATCGTCTCCCACCCGAAAGTCGCCGAGTCGGCGGTGATTGGCCAGTCTGACGAGGACACCGGCCAAGCGATCTGCGCCTTCGTCACGCTCGAGGGCGACCTCGAGGGGGACGAAAAGATGGTCGCCGAGCTGCGCGACCACGTCGCCGAGCGGATCGGCAAGCTGGCGCGCCCCAAGCGGGTGATCTGGTCCGGCGATCTACCGAAGACGCGTTCCGGCAAGATCATGCGCCGCCTCCTGCGCGACATCGCCGAGGGTCGCGAGCTGGGCGACGTCACCACCCTGCGCGACCCCGAAGTGATGCAGGAACTGGAGCGCAAGGTCGCCGCCCGCGCAGACGAGGCATAAGTTTTTTTTGCTCATATTTCCTTGACCATCGCGGCTGTCTTGGCTATGCCATGCATGAATCCAAGGCGGCTCGGCGACTGGCGCTATGGGGCGCCTGGCGGCAGTCCGCCAGATAGGAACGAAAGATGACTCGCCATCCTAGGTCCCTCGCACCGCTGATCCTCGTGACTGCACTCGCGATTTGTGCGGTTGCGGCAGCTTCGGCATCGGCCCATGAATTCCACTCTGAAACGAATCCAACCGTCCTGACAGGAGACAGCAGTCCGCTAGAGCCGGTGACGTTCACACTGCCGGGCTTGACCCTGGAATGCAGCAAATCGCATGCTCACGCCACAGTTTCGGCGAATCCAACGACTGAAGTGACAATCGAACCGTCATACAAAGAATGCCATTTCGGCAAAACCGAAGCGACGATCAACCTGCATGGCTGCGCCACAGTCATGACAAGTACCACAATCAACGAAGACGCTCCAATCCACGTCGAGTGCCCGAAAAACGAAAAGATCGAAATCTCGATACCCGCGATCAACTGCACCCTAAAAATCCCGGCGCAGACACCCGCCGGCGGGGTCCACTACAACAGCTATGGCGAAAAAAGCTCGCGCGATTTCGAAGTTACAGCGACAGTCGAAGGAATCATCTACGAAAAGATCGGTGGGTTCGCCTGCGAATTGATCGGCACTGGAGAAGACGCCGCCCTGGACGGCGCTTTCACAATCAAGGGCTACGAAGACAAAGGCGGGCTGCCTGGAAATCAGATCGGCGTCTGGGTTGGCTAGCCGGTAACGGCGAGCGGTCTACCGCTAGTCGGTCGACCGCTCGTCGACCATCCGCTCGACGGCGATCTCGAGGGCTGCCAGCTGCTCGCGGACGTTGCGCAGCTCGCGCATCGCGATCGCCTCGGCGGTCTGCTCGGCTTCCTCGAGCTCCTGCTCGACTTCGGCGATCTCGGGGCCGAGGAAGCGCTGCGCGATCGCGCCCGTCAGCAGGGCGACGAAGGAGATGCCGACCGTGACGATCACCACGCCGACGATCTCGCCGCCGGTCGTCGTCGGGTAGATGTTGGAGCCGAGCGTGGTCATCGAGGTGACGGCCCAGTAGATGCCGTCCCAGGCGGTGAGGTGCTGGCTGTGCCTCTCGAGGCCGACGAACAGCGCGCCGCCTGCGACCGCGGTCAGCACCGCCAGCAGCGCCGCGTAGTGCAGGCCCCGCAGCGAGAAGGCCTCGCGCGAGAGTTGGGCAAGGCGGAGCAGTCGCAACAGCCGCAGCAGGCGCAGGGCGCGCAGGCTCTGCAGACCCGGCGGCAGAACCGGCGGGGTGAAGACGACGATGATCAGGTCGAGGGGGTGGTGGAGCAGCCATTCGCGCCGGTTGGGAACGACGGAGAGCATCACCACCAGCTCGATCACGAAGGCGATCCAGGTGACCCAGTTGAGGACCTGCGCCAGCTCCAGCAGGCCGCCGCCGGGGTGCGACTCGTTGATCGCCACCGTGGGGATGACCAGCGCCGCGGCGACCAGCATGAAGGGGTTGAGCCGTTCGGCCACGCGTGTACTGCGCGCGTCCATCCCCGGCCCGTAGGCGGTCGGCTTCCTGGCCCTCGCGGCATCGGCGCTCATCCGCGTCTCATTCGACGCCAACGCCCAGTCGCCTACTCCGCATGAGTCTGCGCTTGGGCGGGCTGAGAGCGCCTAGATGCAGACTCGTGCGCGTTGGATAGTTTGCTAAACTAATTACCGAAGCTAACGAATGGCTGATACCACTGCAAACACGCCTGCCGTCGAGCCCGCCCCTCGGGCAGCGGAGCGGGCCGCGCGTCTCACCGACTCCGCCGCTCGACTGCGGATGGCAATCGTCCGCACGGCGAGGCGGCTGCGCCAGGAGGCGGCAGGGGTGGCCGGCGAGCTGACGCCGACCTCGGCGGCGGCGCTGGCGACGGTCGAGCGGCACGGCCCGCTGACCCCCAGCGAGCTGGCCGAGATCGAGCGGGTCAAGCGGCCGACCGCGACGCGCACCCTGCGCGTCCTCGTCGAAGCGGGCTTGGTCGACCGCACGCCGGACCCGGCCGACGGCCGCAGCGCCATGGTCAGCGCCACCCCGGCCGGACGCGAGCGCCTGCGTCGTCTGCGCAGCCGCAAGAACGCCTACCTGGCGCGCCGCATGCGCGATCTACCCAAAGAAGACGTGGAGGCGCTCGAGCGGGCCGCGGCGATCCTCGAGCGGGTGCTCGAGGAGCCCGCGAAGCGGGGCGAGGTCCGGTGAGCGCCGCGGTCCGGCGCAGCTTCGACTCCCTCGAGGTTCCCAACTACCGCCGCTACTTCGCCGGTCAGCTGATCTCGCTCTCCGGCAACTGGATGCAGACCGTCGCCGCCCTCTGGCTGGTGTTGAGCCTGACCGGCAGCGGCGTCGCGGTCGGCCTGACCACCGCCCTGCAGTTCCTGCCGATGCTGCTCTTCGGCGCCTGGGGCGGCCTGCTCGCCGACCGCTTCCCGAAGCGGCGGCTGCTGATCGTGACCCAGGCGCTGATGGCGATCCCCGCCGTGGCGCTGTTCGTCGTCGTCGAGGCCGGCGTAATCGCGCCCTGGATGGTCTACCTGGCGGTGCTCGGGATGGGCGCTGTCAACGCCGTCGACAATCCGACCCGGCAGAGCTTCGTGATCGAGATGGTCGGCGCCGACCGGGTCGTCAATGCGGTCAGCCTCAACAGCGTCATCGTCCAGTCGGCGCGGATCGCCGGCCCGGCGGTCGCCGGCCTGCTGATCGCGGTCGTCGGCGTCGGCCCCTGCTTCGCCGTCAACGCCCTCACCTTCGCGGCGATGATCGCCGCGCTCTGGCTGATGGACCCGGGCCAATTGCGAGCCGCGCCGGTGGCGGCGCGCGAACGCGGCGCGATCCGCGCCGGCCTGCGCTACGTGCTGGACACCCCCGAGCTGGCGGTGCCGCTCGGCTTGATGGCCCTGGTCGGCACCTTCGGCTTCAACTTCCAGGTCGTGCTGCCGCTGCTCGCTCGCTTCAGCTTCGACGGAGGCGCCGGGACCTACGCGACGCTCGTTACGGCGATGGGTATCGGCTCGGTGGTGGGGGCGCTGGCCACCGGCGCCCGCGGCCGCACCGGGCACGCGCTGATCGCCGCTGCGGCCCTCGCCTTCGGCACCACCGCCGCCCTGGCCGCGGCGATGCCGGCGCTCGCCTTGGAGATCCCGATGCTGGCGCTGCTCGGCGCCGCTTCCGTGACCTTCGCCGCCACGGTCAACTCGACTCTGCAGCTCGCGGTCGAGCCGGCGATGCGCGGTCGCGTGATGGCGCTCTACTCGGTCGTCTTCCTCGGTTCGAACCCGCTCGGCGGTCCGTTGGCCGGCTGGCTGTCCCAGGCCTACGACCCGCGTGCCGCCCTGGCCCTGGCCGCCGTCGCCGGCCTCTCCGCCGCCTGGGCGGCGCGGATCTCGCTGGCGCGGCTGCGCGAGCGGGCGAGCGCCGAGGCCCGCCCGCTGCGCGCTGCTGCGTCCTAGCCGGTGTAGCCGGCCGACTTCAGGTAGGCGGCGGCCGCCTGCTTCGGCGTCTGCTTTTCGAGTTCGACCCGGGCGTCGAGCTCCTGCATGACTTCTAGGGTTAGGCCCGATTGGACCTGGACGATCGTCCTTTCGTAGTCCGGGCCCGCTTCTTTCGCGGTCGATTCCTTCGTCACGAAGATGACATTGCCGGCCGGGAAGACGTGCTTGTCGTCTTCGAGGATCACGAACTTGTCCTTCTCCGCTGAGAGCTGCGGGTCGGTGGTGAAGAGGATCGAGAGATCGGCCTGGCCCTTTTCGAGGACGGTGTAACGGAGACCGATGTCGACTGGGTGAAACGACTTGAATTTCAGCCCGTAGTACTTTTCGAGTCCGGCCAGGCAGTCGATCCGCTGGCGGCACTCGGGCGACCCGTAGAGGGTCATTTCTTCGGACTGGCCTTCGAGGTCGGAGACCGTCTTCAGGTTCCGTTCTTCGGCCGTCTTCTTCAGCGTGCCCACCGCGTTGGCGCTGGCAAACGGCGTCGGTGGGAAGACCGTCAGCCCTTCCTTTTCGAATTCAGCCTTCGCCTTTTCGTAGGCTGGCTGGGCACCTGCCGGCACTTCTTCGGGTTCGATCCCGAAGAACGAGGTCAGCGCCGTGCTGGCGTACTCCGGGTAGCCGGAGATCTGCCCCGATTTGACCGCCTGGTGGGCCACCGTTTCGGAGCCGAGGTTAAGGTCGCTCTTGACCTTGTAGCCGGCGGCCTTCAGCGCCTGAGCGTAGATTTCCCCGAGGATTTCCTGTTCGGGGAAGTTCTTGGAGCCGATCGTGAGGGTCACCTTTCCGTTCTGGGGGTTGGAGACGATCGCGCCGCCGCTTTCTCCCGCGCCGGTGCTCGAGCTGTTGCTGTCATCACCGCAGGCGGCGACCCCGGCGGCAAGGGCGAGCGCCAGCAGCGCCGCCGCAGCGGCACGTGCCCATCTGGTCCTGGTTCTCACTGTGACTCCTCCTCTGTCGGTGACATGCGTTGTTCCGTCGATGGCGTTCGGTCGGTTGACGAGTCAGGCGGTGCTGACCTTCAAGCCCTTCGAGGTGAGAAGACGCTGCAGTCCGGCAAGCGAGAGCTCGAGTGCGAGTGCGAGCAGGGCGACGAGAATCGCGCCCGCGAGGACGCCGTCGTCGCCGTAGACGTTGTGGTTGATGATGAAGTCGCCGAGCGTCAGCACACCGGCCAGCGGGGCGATGGTTGCGGTGGCGACGATGTTGATCGTCGCCGTGCGGATGCCGGAGAAGATCGTGGGGATCGCCAGCGGGACCTCGACTCGCCGCAGCACTTCCAGCTCGGACATGCCCATGCCGCGTGCCGCGTCGACGCTGGCCCGGTCTACCTGACGGATGCCGACGAAGGTGTTGGTCAGGATCGGCGGCACGCCGAGGACCGCCAGGGCGATAGTCAGGTTGAGGACCCCGACCCCGATCGCAGCCGCCATGAAGGCGATCAGGGCCAGCTCCGGGACCGCCCGCCCGGCATTGCCGATCCCCACCGCGAGCAGCTCGCCGCTGCCGCGATGGCCGAAATAGAGCCCGACCGGCAGGGCGATCAGCAGCGAGAGGGCGAGCGCCAGCAGGGTCACTTCGAGCTGGTTGAGCGTCAGTTCGATCGCCTGCGAGAGTCCGCCGACCGTCTTGCCCCCGGTCACGTTCGACGTCTGCGGGGTGAAGATGAATTCGATTGCGCCACCGAGCGAGGCCGCGGGCAGCGAAAGCGTGGAGAGGAGTCCGGTCATCGCGTCGTCACCCGCCGCCAGGGAGTCGCCAGGCGCTGAATCGCGAGCAGGGCCAGGTCGAAGCTGAGCGCCATCAGGATCGCGATGCCGCCGGCGATGATGATGTTGGTCTGGAAGTCGATTCCCGCCCCGTGGAAGATCGGTTCGCCGAGGCCGCCGCCGTTGACGAAGGTGGCGAGGGTCGCGAGGGCGACGGTGCTCACGGTCGCGATCCGCACCCCGCCGACGATCTCCGGCGTCGCCAGCGGCAGCTCGATCCGCCAGAGGACCTGGCGGTCGGTCTGGCCCATGCCGCGCGCCGCGTCCCTCACTGAGGCCGGCACGTTGGCCAGGCCGACCATCGTGTTGCGGTAGATGATCTGCAGCGTGTAGGCGCTGAGCGCGATGATCGCCGTCTCGGCGGTGCGGCCGGTGAGCGGTTCGAGCAGGAAGAAGAAGGCGACGCTGGGGATCGTGTAGAGGATCCCGGTGCCGGCCAGGGTCGGCGGCCGCAGCCAGGGATGCCTGTGTGCGAGCAGGGCCAGCGCCATGGCGATCGCGAAGCCGAGCAGCACCGAGACGACGACCAGCTCGAGGTGCTGGACGGTCGGCGTCCCGTAGCGGTCGATGTTTTCCTTCGCCCAGTCCCAGCAGAAGAGCTCGTCCCTCGCCTGGCAGGGAAGGGTGTCCGAGCTGCGTTCTTGGACGAAGCCCTTGCCCACTTCGCCGACCGCGGCCAGCGGGCCCGTGAGCGCCGCGCCGCTCATCGCGGCCGCTCCGCGGCGCCGTGCTCCTCGGTCTTCGCGTCGGGCGAGCCGAGGAACTCGGCGATGATCTCGATCGAGAGCACGCCGGCGATGCGGCCGCGATCGTCGGTCACCGCCGCGTACTGCGCCTCGCCCTGCAGCAGGTCGGCGAGCGCATCGCGCATCACGTCGTCGAGGTCGAGCACCGGGCCCAGCGGCGAGTCCGGCTGCGCCGGTACGTGTTCGGCGGCGAGGTCGCGCTCGGAGAGCCAGCCGAGCGGGCGGCGCTCGGCGTCGACCAGCAGCGGATAGGGCACCTCGGCGCCCCGCAGCTTCACCCGCACCTCGGCGCTTGCCTGGCCGACGTGCGCCAGCGGCGCCTCCCAGAGGTCGATGTCGGAGACGCGCATCAGCGCCAGCCGCTTCAGCGCCCGGTCGGCGCCGACGAAGTCCTCGACGAACTCGTCTGCGGGCGCCATCAGCAGCTCGGCCGGGGTGGCGTATTGGGCGACCCGCCCGCCCCTGCGCATCACCGCGATCCGGTCGCCCATCTTGATCGCCTCGTCGATGTCGTGGGTGACGAAGAGGACGGTCTTCTCGAGCTCCGCCTGCAGGCGCAGGAACTCGTTCTGCAGGCGCTCGCGGTTGATCGGGTCGATCGCCCCGAAGGGCTCGTCCATCAGCATCACCAAGGGGTCCGCGGCGAGTGCCCGGGCAACGCCGACGCGTTGCTGCTGGCCGCCGGAGAGCTGGGCCGGGTAGCGCTCGCCGAGCTCGGGGTCGAGCCCGATCAGCTCCAGCAGCTCGGCGCTGCGGGCGCGGATCCGTGCCCTCTTCCAACCCAGCAGCTGGGGGACAGCGCCGATGTTCTCGGTGATCGTGCGGTGCGGGAAGAGGCCGATCTGTTGGATCACGTAGCCGATCTCGCGCCGCAGCTCGGCGGGGGCGCGGTCCCGCACCGAGCGGCCGCCGATCTTCACGTCGCCGCCGGTCAGCTCGACCGTGCGGTTGACCAGCCGCATCGCGGTCGTCTTGCCGCAGCCGGAGGGGCCGACGAGGACGCAGATCTCCCCCGCCGGCACCTCCAGCGTGAGGCCGTCGACCGCGGGCTCGGCCAAGCCGTCGTAGCGCTTGGTCGCGTTCTCGTAGCGCACCGCCGAAGCGCCGGCGGGATGCGTCCCAACGTCGCTGAGCTGAAGCTCGGGCACTCGCCGCGAGCCTATACCCCCATCAGCGGATTCCCAGACCCTGCGCCCGCTCGACGGCGTGGGCGAGGATCTCCGCTTCGCCCTCGACCGTGCCGCCGCGCATCAGCACGCGGCCGGCGACGACGGTCGTGTCGACCACCGAGCCGCTCGCCGCGTAAACCAGGTCGGAGGCGAGGTCGCCGAGACCCAGCTCGGCTGCATCGCGGCGCAGCAGCAGGAAGTCGGCGGGGGAGCCGGGCGAGGGCAGGCGGCGGGGCGCCTCGCCCGCGCCGGCGTCCTCGCCGCGCAGTCGCGGCGCCCGCCCGCCCGTCGCGATGTCCCACGCCTCCTCGGCGGGCAGTACGGTTGCGTCGCCGCTCGCGTGGCGCTGGGTCAGCGCGAAGACCTTCAGGTCGGCGAGGAGGTCGAGCGAGTCGTTGGAGCCCGGGCCGTCGGTGCCGAGCCCGACCGCGACGCCCGCCCGCCGCGCAGCCGGGTATGGGCAGAAGCCGCCCACCGTCAGCTTCATGTTCGCGACCGGGTTGGCGACGAGCGTCGCGCTGCGTGCGGCGATTGTCGCCAGCTCCGCCTCGTCGAGCCAGACGCCGTGCGCCAGGACGGTGCGCTCGCTCAGCAGGCCGAGCCGGTCGAGGTAGGCGGCCGGCCGCTCGCCGTGCTGCTCGAGACAGTCCCTGACCTCCTGCTCGGTCTCGGAGAGGTGGATGTGGATCGCGACCCCGCGCTCGGTCGCCGTCTCCGCGGTCCAGCGCAGCAGCTCTTCGCTGACCGTATATATAGAGTGCGGGGCCAGCGCGGCGCCGATCAGCGGCCCCCGCTCGGCCAGCGCCTCGAGGTTCTCCAGCGCGGTCGCCTGCATCGCCTCGGTGTTGCCGTCGGCGTCGAACAGCGGGCCGCCGATGTGCGCCCGCAACCCGGCGTCTTCGACCGCGCGCGCGGTCGCGTCGGGGTGCCAGTACATGTCCCAGAAGCGCGCCGTGCCGGTGCGGATCATCTCCGCGCAGGCCTGCCGCGTCCCCCAGTAGACGTCCTCGGCCGCGAGCTTCGCCTCGACCGGCCAGACCTTCTCCTGTAGCCAACGCATCAGCGGCAGGTCGCCGCCATAGCCGCGGAAGAGCGTCATCGCCGCGTGGGTGTGGCCGTTGACCAGCGCCGGGACGAGGGGCGCGCCGCCAGCGTCGATCGTCTCGTCCCCCGGCCGCGCCGCCACCTCGGGCCCGATCTCCTCGATCAGCCCCGCGGCGCAGCGCACGCCGACGGTCTCGCCGTCGATCGCCGCGCCCGTCACCGTCAGCCCGCTCAATCCACCCTCCCCAGGGGGGCGTGCCGGTGATTAACCGCCCCTATGGGGGTATAACCACCGGCACGCCGGGGGGTCATCGGGTTAGCTCCGGGAGCACTGCGTCGAGGGCTTCGCGCAGGCGGGTGGCGTTCGCCCGGCGATGGCCCTCCACCTCCTCCGCCGACAGGGGTCGGTCGCCGATCCCGTTTGCCAGGTTGTCGACCATGCAGGCCGCGGCGTAGGGCAGTCCCAGCTCGCCGGCGACGATGCACTCCGAGGCGAGCGTCATCCCGACCAGGTCGGCGTGGGCGGCCATCAGCGCGATCTCGGACGGCGTCTCGAAGCGCGGTCCGTTGGCCTGCCAGTAGACGCCCCCGTCGCGCAGCGGCGCGGCATCGCTCGCCTGCCAGGCGGCGAGCAGCTCGCTCCGCCACTCCGCATCGAAGCCGGGCGTCGTGTGGCCACGGGTATCGGCGAAGGTCGTCACCGTCACCTGCAGGGCGATGAAGTCGTGCGGGCTGACGAGGCTGCCTACCCCCAGCTCGGCTTTCAGCGAGCCAACCGAGCCGATCGCCAGCGCTCGCTCGCAGCCGGCGTCGAGCAGCGAGCGCAGGTTGGCGGCGTGGTCGATCCGGTGCGGCAGCCGGTACTCGCCGGCGCCGTGGCGCTGCAGGACGGTTGCACCGTGGCTCTCGGCGACGGCGGCGAGCTCGTTGCCGCCAGGGCCGACGGCGCTGCTGCCGAGTATCACCGCTAGGTGAGCCACCGCGCGATCCTATTTCCCTATCGTGCCCCCCATGGCCGATCGCCAGTCGGGGAGAGACGAGAGCGAGGGCGAGCGCCTCGACCGCAACCTCGGTGAGCTGCTGCAGGAGCTGCGCGTCGCCTTGCCCGGCGTCCAGGTGCTCTTCGCCTTCCTCCTCGCGGTGCCCTTCCAGCAGGGGTTCGCCGACATCACCTCGTTCCAGAAGAACGTCTACTTCGGGACCCTGCTCTGCACCGCTGTTTCGGCCGCGCTGCTGATCTCTCCGACCGCCTATCACCGACTGACCTTCCGCTTTCAGCAGAAGCGCTGGCTGGTCTTCGTCGCCAACCGCATGGCGCTCGCCGGGCTGGTCCTGCTGGCGCTGGCGATGACCGGCGCGGTGACGCTGATCACCGACGTGCTCTTCGGCCCCGCCGCCACCACCGCCTTCGCCGCCGCGACCTTCGCGATGTTCGCGCTGCTGTGGCTGGCGCTGCCCCTGCGCCGCCGTCTCAGCCTGGAACGCGACGCCGAAACGGAGGCCGACCGCGGCGATTCGACCTAGCGGCGGGACGCCCGCTCCTCCGCGGACCGCTGTTCCCTAGAGACCGACCCCAGCTCGTCAGACGGGTTCAGCCGGCCGGGGGGCGGGAGCGCGCAGCTCGTACTCGGCACCCTCGACGCCGAGCTCGATCGCGTCGACGTCGCCTCCCGCCGCCGTCCAGCGCTCGTACGCTTCCTCGCCGAGGGTGTCGAGGCGCGCGTCGGAGTGCATCGGATCGTGGTGGAAGAGGACGGTGCGCTTGGCGCCGGTGCGGCGCGCGAAGGAGAGGGAGTGCGAGAGCGAGGAGTGGCCCCAGCCGACGTGGTCGGTGTACTCGGCGTCGGCGTACTGGCCGTCGTGGATCAGCATCGAGGCGTTCTCGGCGAGGGCGAAGCCGGAGATCCAGTCCTGCTCGAGCGCATCGAGGTCGGCGCCGAGCGCCGGCTCGTGGTCGGGGATGTATGCGAGCGAGCTGCCGCCGTCCTCGATCCGGTAGCCGAGCGTCGGGCCGCGGTGGGCGACCGAGGCCGCGCGGATCCGCGCCGAGCCGATCTCCCACTCTGTCTCCGGCGTGTGGCGGAAGGAGACGTCGCAGGGCAGCTCCCGCACCTCGACCGGCGAGAGCGGCGCCGAGATGTAGCGGGCGATGCGGTCGCGCAGCGAGGCCTCGGGCGAGGCCGGACCCCAGATGACGATCTCGGTCTGCGGCCAAAAGGCGGGGGCGAAGAAGACGAGGCCCTGGATGTGGTCGAGGTGCAGATGGGTGAGGAGGATGTGCAGGCGGGCCGGCTCCTCGGGCAGCGAGAGGCCGAGGTTGCGGATCCCGGTGCCGGCGTCGAGCGCCAGCAGCGAGCCGTCCGAGAGGGTGAGGCCGACGCAGGAGGTGTTGCCGCCGTAGCGGATCGTCTCCGGGCCGGGGGAGGGGACCGAGCCGCGCGTGCCCCAGAGCTTGACCTTCATCTCTGCCCCGCTCCGTTGGTGCCGGCGCCGCCCTCGGCGGTCGGCCAGAAGATCGCGATCGCGCCCTGCGAGCCGTGCGGGGTGAGGATCGGGAACGCCGAGGCCTCGACCCGGTGGTGGGCGCCGTCCATCGAGCGAATCTCGAAGCTCGCGTGGGCTGGGCGACCGTTGCGGACCGCGACCACCAGCGGCAGCTCGTCGTAGGGGATCGGCTCGCCGCCCTCGTCGAAGGGGCCGAACATTGAGCCCCACTCCTCCGGCCCGACCGTGCCGATCTCCTCGAAGCGTTTGCCAAGCAGCATGCCCGCCGCCTCGTTGTAGAAGACAAGGAGGCCGCCCTCGTCGACCAGAAAGGCCGGAGTCGAGAGCGCCGACATCAGGTTGCGAGCCAGGATCAGCTCGAGCGGCCTCTGCGACACGTCCGACATTTAGCTCGTTGTCTTTGCCACTTGATTTCTCGGAATCTGGGAGAACCGGCGCTCGGCCGCCCATCGCGCCGCCATTACCCCCGAAGACCACCTTCATGCCGGAGGATGGCGGACTGAGTGACTTTCGTCACGCAGATTATTTCGCCTTTTCGGCTGCCGAGTGGAGAATCGTGCTGGCGGGCTTGGGGGCGCAAGCGGTTTGTCGCCCGGTCGAGTAGAACTCGCCGCCCGTGAAGGAGCCGAGCCGCACCTACAAGTTCGCGATGACCGTCTGCCGGCCGGCGGTGAGGACCTGGGGGCGGCTCGACGTCGAGGGCCTCGAGGCGCTGCCGGCGACCGGCCCGGTGCTGGTCGTCGGCAATCACGACAGCCACTGGGACCCATTGGCTGTCGGCGTCGCCGCGATCCGCCGCAGGCAGATCCGGGCCCTGGCCAAATCGGACCTCTGGAAGGTCAGGGGCCTGAGCCCAGTGCTGAACGGCATGGGTCAGATCCCGATCGAGCGCGGCGCCGGCGACAAGCAGGCCCTGGCCCGCGCGATCGAGGAGCTGCGCCGCGGCGCTTGCATCGGTGTCTTCCCGGAAGGGACCCGCTCACGCGGCGAGGTCCTGCGGGCGCGCAGCGGCGTCGGCCGCCTGGCGCTGGAGGTCCCGGAGGCGCGGCTCGTCTGCGTCGCGATCGAGGGCACCTCCGACCTCACCGGCTTCCCCCGCCGCCCGCGCCTGCGCATCCGCTTTTTCGAGCCCGCCGGGGGACAGCCCCGCCCAGGCGAGGAGCCCGGCGAGATCGCCACCCGCCTGCTGGCCGAGATCCGCAAGCAGGTCCCGCCGACGATCTCGTATCGCAAGCGCGCCTAAGGCAGACCGCAGTTAGAGCGAGGCGAGCAAGAGCTCACTCAGCTCCGGCTCCAGCTCGCGCAGCAGCTTCGGCTCGCCGCCCGCGGCGCGCGTCGAGACCAGCGCCATCGCCGCGCCGATCAGGCGCCGCTCGAGGCCGGGGAGGGGGGTGGCGTCGCTCGGGGCCAGGAGACCGCGGAGCATTCCGCCGAGGCGCTCGACCAGGTCGCGGCGGGCGCCGGCGAGGGCGGTCACCTGTGGCGGCGGCTCGGCGCTGAGCAGGCGGGCAATTGCCGGCTCCTCGGCGAGGAAGTCGAGCGCCGCGCCGATGCCGGCCCGCGCTCTCTCCCGGCGGTCGGCGCTCGGTCGCGCGCAGGCACCTTCGATTGACGCGCAGAGGTGCGCGGCCTCGGTCTCGAAGGCGGCAAGCAGGCAGGCCCAGAGGTCCTCGAAGTGCTGGTAGAAGGTGCGGCTGGAGACGCCCGCCAGCTCGGTGACGCGGGCGGCGGTGATGCGGCCGTAGCCCTGCTCGGCCAGCGCTGCGGCACAGGCCTCGAGCAGCCGCTGGCGCTGGTGGGCCCTGACCAGGTCGGTTGGCAGGCCGTGGCGGCCGGGCGGCAGGCGCACCGCAGTGGCCGTCCCGCCACCGTCTCCATCCAGCGGCGCGCTGGCGACAAGACGCAGCTCGGTCATTCCGCCGCCTCCCCGGTAAGCCGCTGCCGTTCGCGTTCGAGGAAGACGCTCGCCTCCTCGAAGGCGGCTTCGGCCGCCTCCTTGTCGAAGTAGGAGCCGACCGCCAGGTGCATCAGCTCGGGCAGCGTGTCCCAGATGCGGTCGGGCGCACCCGCGGTCAGCGCCTCGCCGGCGCAGGACTCGATTCCGCCGACCACGAAGATCCCGGTTGCCTCGGGCGGCGCCTTCTCGGGCGGGATGTCGTTGCGGGCGATGTCGATCGCCAGGGCCAGGCGCTCGATCGCTGCTTCGTGCTTGGCGAGCGCCGGCTCGCCGGCGATCTGCACCTCGAGCAGCAGCGCTCGCGCGATCGCCGGCCGCTCGACGACGAACTCGAAGAGCCTGACGATCGCCGCCCGTACGCCGGCCTCCCAGCCGGGGACCGTTGCCGCCGCTTCTAGTACGCCGACGCAGAGGCGCTCGATCCAAACCGCATAGGCCTGGGCGAAGCAGTCCTCCTTGCTCTCGAAGTGCTCGTAGAACTGGGCCCGGTGACCGCCGCTGTGCTCGAGGATCGCCCGCACCGAGGCATCGCGGTAACCGAGTTCGCCGGCGGCGATCAGCGCCCCTTCCATCGCTCCCTCGCGGACCGCGTCGGCGGCGAGGCCATTCGTTCCGCTGGCCTCGGCAGAGACGACGTCGCTGCTGCTTACTGAAGCGTCGTGTCGCATCGGCTGTATAAAAACTACTCCTTTTTCGCCAGATATGAAATCTTTTTCATCTCGGGTACTCTCGGAGGCATGCAGTACCTCTCGCAGCGACTGGCATCGGAGCCGGTGTCGGGGCGGGACGCGGAGCCGCCCCGCAGCACGTCCGCGACCCGGCAGCGCGAGCGTTTGCTCGACGCGACCGAGCGGCTGATCGCCGAGCGCGGCTGCGCCGGCACCTCGATCGAAGCGATCGTCAAGGCCGCCGGCGTCTCGACGATCACCTTCTACGAGCACTTCCAGGGCAAGGAGGAGTGCTTCGTCGCCGCCTTCGACCGCGCCGTCGAGCAGGGGGCCGGCGCGCTGCGCGTCGCCGCCGCCGAGCCGCCGACCTGGCCGGAGCGGTTCTGCACCGGCCTGCGCGCGCTGCTGGAGGCGATCGAGGCTGACCCCAGCCGCGCGCGGCTGTGCCTGGTCGAGGCGCAGACCGGCGGCCCGGCGCTCAGCGCTCGCTTCGACCTAGTGCTCGACCGGGTCGCCCGCGAGTTGCGCGAGGGCCGCGCCCTCGACACCGCCCCGGCAACGTTGCCGCCGACGCTCGAGGAGGCGACGGCGGGCGGTCTCGCCTGGCTGTTGCGCGAGCGGCTCGAGCGGGGCGGGGAGGACGTCGGGGCGCTCTACCCGAAGCTGGTCGACATTGCACTGGCTCCCTATCTGGGGGACGGCGCGGAGCGCTCCGCCGCCGCGCTGCGCGGCGATGGCTGACGGCGCCGCACGGGCCGCCGGGGCCCACGCGCCAGGCCGTCTGCGCCTCTCGCCCGGTCGCCACGGGCTGCCCCGCGCCGTCGTCGCCGAGAACCAGCGGGAACGGCTGCTGAACGGCGTCGTCGAGGCGGTCGCCGAGCACGGCTACAGCGCGGCGACGATCGCCCGCATCGTCGAGGCGGCGAAGATTTCGCGCCGCACCTTCTACGAATACTTCGAGGGCAAGGAGGACTGCTTCCTCGCCGCCTACGAGCTGATCGAGGCGCACGTGCTCGACTCGATGCTGAACGCTCCGGGCGCTTCGCGGCAATGGCCCGAGCGGGTCCGTGCCCGTCTCGCCGCGCTGCTCGACGTCCTCTCACGCGACGCTGCAGTCTCGCGCTGCTTCCTGATCGAGCCGCTCGCCGCGGGCGGCGACGTCGCCGCCCGCTATCGCGAGGCGATGCAGCTCCTGGCCCAGACCCTGCGCCCCGAGCCGCCCCCCTCGCAGCTCGACATGGAAGTCCGCGACCAGGCCCTGATGGGTGGCATCGTCACCCTCATCTCCCGCCGCCTCAACGCTGGCGCCGCCGACCGCCTCCCCGAGCTCCTTCCCGACCTCGTAGAGCTAACCCTCGCTCCCTTCACGGGCCGCGAGGAAGCCAGCCGCCTGGCCGCAGAAGCGGCCTGAGCACACTCATTCGAGACTCGCCCAAGGCTCTTTTCAGAGCCCGATACCTTCATTCTGAAAACGGCTCCTTGCATTTGTAAACCAGATCTTTTATTCTCCCCAAGTCGCCTTCAGGGAGGCGGCGAAGACGCAGGGACAACGAGCCAGGGAGCGCCGCCAGGGAAGCGGCCGGCAGGGCTCATGGGACAAGGAGAGATACGTGCGACGCAGCGGCAAGGCAGCCACCGGACCCGGCCTTCGGCGAGCGTGCGCGCTCGTCCTGTTCGCCGTTCTCGCCTTCTCCAGCTTCGCGTCTTCGGCAGCCGGCGCCGGCATCCATCCGTTCATCTCGGCCTTCGGACCGGACGGGACGAGCGCGACCAAATTCTTTTGGCCTCAGCACCTCGCCGTCGACCAGCAAGCGCACATCCTGTATGTCGTCGACAAGAACAGCGGCGACAACAGCCGCCTCTACCGGTTCACC
>DATANV010000003.1:0-8822 GCA_036266075.1 Solirubrobacterales bacterium | reverse complement strand
GGGTGGTTAACTACCGGCGCGCCCCGGGGCTCAGGCGATGTGGTTGGGCTTGACTGGAACGCCCGGCTCAGGCGGTGGTGAGGCAGCCGTCGAGCAGACGCCAGTTGGCTTCGAAGGCGGCCTCGGCGGCGGCGACAAGGGCGTCAGGATCGGCGTCTGCCAGGTGCGCCTCGATCAGCGAGCGCCCCTCGGCGGCGTGCTCGATGTCGGCCTTCTCGTGCAGGCGGAAGTAGGCGTTGCCGGAGCCGTCGCCGATGCCGTAATGCGCAGCCAGACCCTCGCGCTTGGTCTGCGAGATCGCCGGCTGGCCGCTCTCGACCGCGTAGAGGCGAACGAGCTGGGCGAGGCGGTCGTCACCCTTGGTCCAAGCCTCGACGCAGGCCACGGTCTCCGCCGTGGGCGCGGCGGCGGAATCGCCACCCACCGCGTCGACGAAACCGTCCCAGAGCCCGACGTGGGCCTCCTCCTCGGCGGCGTGCCGGCGCAGCTCGGCGCACTCGGCCTCCGGGGCCGAGTCGGCCACCGCAGCGCTCAGCTCGGCGATCGCGACCGTCGCGTGACGATACTGGCCGGAGTAGAGGGCCAGCTCCTCGCGGCTCAGCTCCCCGGCCGACCAGCGCTCGTAAAAGGGGTGCTCGAGCACGTTCCAGCGGGCGCGTGCCTCCTCGATCCTCTGCCATACGTCGCTGCTCACGGATGCCTCCTTGGGTCGCCGGTCACGGGGTGGCTCAGGATAACGTCCGCCGCCGCCGCCAATGCGCCCGGAACGAGACAACATCGCCGCTCCCGACCTGCCCGAGGGGATCGAATGGATCGGCGAGCCGCCGCGCTCGATGCCGCTGGCCACCGCCGCTGGCCCGGTCCTCGTCCACTTCCTCGACTTCGCCCAGCTCAACAGCGTGCGGACGCTCCCCTACGTCAACGAGTGGGCACGCCGCTACCGCGAGCACGGCTTGACGACGCTCGGCGTGCAGGCGCCGCGCTTTCCCTTCGGCGTCGAGCGCGACGTGGTGACGCGCGGCCTCGAGCGCCTCGGCGTCGAGCTCCCCGTGGCAATCGACGCCAAGCGCCGCCTGTGGCACGCCTACGGCTGCGAGGGCTGGCCCAGCCTCTTCCTCTGGAAGACGGGCGGCGCCCTCGCCTGGTTCCACTTCGGCGAGGGCGAGTACCGGGCGACCGAGGAAGCGATCCAGGGGGAGCTGCGCGAGGCCGACGCTCTGCGCGACCTCCCCGCGCCGATGGACCCCCTGCGTCCCAGCGACGCCTCCAACGCCAAGGTCATCCCCCCCACCCCAGAGCTCTTCCCCGGCGGCTCCTGGGAGACCCCCTGGACCGCAGGCCAGACCGGCGATCCGCTCGAGATCCCCTACGAAGCCGGCGGCGCCTACGCCACGGTCGAGGGCCAAGGCCAGCTCTCCGTTTACCTGGACGGCTCCGAAGCTCAACCGATCGCCGTCGATGCTCCAGCGTTGTATGCCTTGGCCGAGCACCCCCGCCACGAGCGCCATCAGCTCACGCTCCGTCCCAGCCCAGGCCTCCGCATCTGGTCCGTCAGCTTCGCCGCCGGCATCCCGTAGCCGGCTGAGGAGAGGACGGGGGACCCTCCCGACGGGCGGATCCTCAAAATGCCGGCCTCATAGGCCGGCATTTGTCCGGCGGGAGGGTCCCCCGTCCTCTCCCCCAACACCACTACGCAGTAGCCGCTGCCTGAGCCTCCCGGATCTCCTTGGGCAGCATGAACCGCACGTCCTCGTGCACAGTCCTCAGCTCGGAGACGTCGGACGCCCCGCGCTCGCGGAAGAACTCGACCAACCGCTCGACCAGCTCCTCGGGCGCGCTCGCCCCGGAGGTGATCCCCACCGTCTCGACGCCCTCGAGCCACTCCTCCCGCACCTGGGTGTGATTGTCGATCAGGTGCGAGGCGGCACCGTGCTCGCGCGCCACCTCAACCAGGCGGTTGGAGTTAGACGAGTTGGTCGAACCGATCACCAGCACCAGCTCGCACTCGCGGGCCAACTGCTTGACGGCAATCTGACGATTGGTCGTCGCGTAGCAGATGTCATCGGACTTGGAGCTGACGATCGCCGGGAACCGCGCCCGCAACGCGCCAATGATCTCCGTCGTCTCGTCGACCGAGAGCGTCGTCTGGGTGATGAAGGCGAGTCGCTCGGGATCGGGCACGTCGAGCGCGTCGACCTCCTCGGCGGTCTGCACGAGAACGATGCTGCCGGGTGCCTCGCCCATCGTTCCTTCAACCTCCTCGTGACCGGCATGGCCGATCATCACGATCGTGTAGCCGTCCTCGGCGAAGCGGCGCGCCTCGACGTGGACCTTGGTGACCAGCGGGCAGGTCGCGTCGATCGTCCGCAGACGACGGGCAGCGGCGTTCTCGTGCACCGCCGGGGCAACGCCGTGCGCCGAGAAGACGACCATCTCCCCCTCCGGCACCTCGGTCTCCTGATCGACGAATATCGCGCCGCGCTTGGCGAGCTCCTCGACGACGTGCTTGTTGTGGACGATCTCCTTGCGCACATAGACGGGCGCCCCGTGCAGGTCGAGCGCCCGTTCGACGGTCTCGACGGCACGGTCGACGCCGGCGCAGTAGCCGCGCGGCGCGGCGAGCAGGAGCCGCGTCGGGGCCGCGGTCGCAGAGGAACTCATCGTCCACAGAGTACCGGTGCGTAGCTTGCGACCCAACTTGCGAGGCTTTGCCGGGCGGCGGGCCACAGCTAGCCTTCAAGGATGGAGCCAACCGCTGGCCACCTCGAGCGACTGACCGCCGTCGACGCCTCGTTCCTCACCAACGAGAGCGGGTCCAGCCACATGCACATCGGCGGCATCCTGATCTTCGAGGGGCCGCCGCCGCGCTACGTCGACCTGGTCGAGCATGTACGTGGCCGCCTCGACCAGGTGCCGCGCTTCCGCCAGCGCCTGGTTGTGCCGCCGCTGGAGGCCGGGCGGCCGCTGTGGGCCGACGACGTCAACTTCAACCTCAGCTACCACATCCGCCACACCGCGCTGCCCGAGCCGGGCGGCGAGGCGCAGCTCAAGCGGCTCGCGGGGCGCGTCTTCTCGCAGCAGCTCGACCGCTCGAAGCCGCTCTGGGAGATGTGGCTGGTGCAGGGGCTGGAGCGTGACCGCTTCGCGCTGCTGACCAAGACCCACCACGCCGCGGTCGACGGCATCGCCGGCGTCGACATCGGCACCGTCCTCTTCGACATGGAGCCGGTGCCGGAGCCGGCCCCGGTCGAAGACGGTTGGGTGCCGCACCCCGAGCCGAGCACCGCGCAGCTGATCGCTCGCGGCGCGACCGACGCCGCGGTGGCACCCGTCAAGCTGGCCGAGCGGGCGGTCGCCGCGGTCCGCCACCCCGAGACCGCGGCGCGCCGTGTGGTCGAGGCGATGGAGGGACTCAGCGAGGTCGTCGGTGCCTTCGCCGACCCGGCGCCCGACGTGCCCCTCAACCAGCAGATTGGGCCGCACCGGCGCTTCACCTGGGCGCGCTCGGAGCTGGCGACCTTCAAACGGATAAAGGACACCTTCGGCGGCACCGTCAACGACGTCGTCCTCGCCGTGGTCACCGGAGCGCTGCGCGAATGGCTGCACGAGCGCAGCCTCCGCACCGAGGGGCTCGAGCTGCGGGCGCTGGTGCCGGTCTCGATTCGCACCCCTGACGAACGCGGCGAGCCGGGCAACAAACTGGCGGCGATGCGCGGGCCGCTGCCCGTCTACGTCGAGGACCCGGTGCGGCGCCTGCGAATCGTCTCCGAGCAGATGGAGGGACTGAAGCGCTCCAAACAGGCGCTCGGCGCCGAGGTGATCGCCCGCTTCAACGACTTCGCTCCCCCCACCCTGCTGGCCCAGGCGGCGCGAATCAACTTCTCGACGCGCCTCTTCAACCTGATCGTCACCAACGTGCCCGGCCCGCAGATGCCGCTCTATGTGCTCGGACGCGAGCTGGAAGAGGTCTTCCCGGTCGCCTTCCTGCCGCAGAACCACGCCCTGGCCGTGGCGATCATGAGCTACAACGGTCGCATCTGCTTCGGCCTGCTGGCCGACTACGACTCGATGGAGGACGTGGAAACGGTGGCCCGGGGCCTCGAGCGCTCGCTGGACGAGCTGGAGCAGGCGGCCATCGCAGCCGCGGCGCCGGCCTGAGCCGTCGTGCTTCCGCTCGTTCTCCTCTTCATCGTCGTCCCGCTCGTCGAGCTGTACGTGATCATCCAGGTCGGGCAGGCGATCGGCGTGCTGCCGACCCTCGCCCTGCTGCTGGCCGACGCGCTGCTCGGCTCGCTCCTGCTGCGCCACCAGGGCCGCGGCGCCTGGCGGCGCTTCAACGAGGCCCTGGCCGAGCGGCGCTTCCCCGCGCGCGAGGTCGCCGACGGCCTGATGATCGCGATCGGTGGCACCCTGCTGCTGACGCCGGGCTTCATCACCGACATCTTCGGCCTGATTCTCCTCATCCCGCCGACCCGAGCAATCGTCCGCCGCCTTTCCCGCGCCTACTTCCTGCGCCGTTTCGTAGTCATAGGGATGAGCACCCCACAGACACCGAGCGAGGAAACGCCGCGCCGCGAGTACGACTTCGACGCGACGGCTGAAGAGATCGACCGGGACGACCCGCAGCTTCCCCGTTAGCTAATAGAAGATCCCCGGAGTTCCGGTTAAGCTCAGGCAGATTTCCTGAGCGAACCGAGGCGCTGGAGCGATCTGTGTCGGCAAGAGAACGGGCAATCGACCCCAAGGGATTCACGCTCCCCATCGTCGCCTTGGCGATGATGGTGTACGGCGCGCTCGGCGGACTGGCGGGCTCGGTCGCGGTCGCGATGCTCGTCCTGGGTTCGGGGATGCTCTTCATCTCGGTCCTCCTGCCCACCCTGACCGAGTTCCAGATAGGCCCTGGCGGCTTCTCGGCCAAGCTGCGCGAGCGTGACCAGGAGATAAAGGCGACCCTCGAGCCAGAATCCGATGGCCTGCTGAAGATGGCGACCGCGCTTGCCGGCAATCCAGAGGCCGGCAAAGAGCTGCTCGACAAAGCGCTCGTCGAAACGTACATGCGCTGGCAGCAGGCGAAAGAGGAGGGCCCCGCGGACTCGGTCCGCCGGCGCCTGGGCGAGTTGGCGCCAGCCACGGCGGGAACGCCAGAAGGCGCTTCGTGAGCGACGGAGGTGCGCACTTCGACTGGGACGGAGTCTTCGACCGCGCCCACCGGCGCCTCTATATACGCCTGACCCTGCTGTGCGTAGTCAGCGGCCTGCTGGCGCTGCTCCTACTCGGCGGCGGCCTATCGGCCCGCGGCGACATCACTTGGCGCATCGGCCCGTTCGCGAGCAAAGCCTCGAAGACGAAGAAGGACGGTCAGGTGCGAGTCGCCAAGCACGTGGAGGAATCCCTCGGCCCATCGCCAATTGCCTCCCCTTCGAGCGCACCCCCGAGCAACCCCCCGCCCAAGAAGAACCCGTCGCCCGGACCCGTCATACCCCCACCGCCACCGCCGATTCCGCCACCGCCCCCCGACCCGGGACCCTGCCCGGACGGCGACAGCAGCGACAGACAGTACGAAGACTGCGTGCCCCAGCCAACGCCCGCCGACACCGATAACGGAACCGATATCACCCCCAGCACCAAAACGACCACCAACGGCGGCATCGAATACGAAGAAGAAGCAACCCCGGGAAGCGGGCTATCCACCGCCGCGCCCGAGGGCGCCGCGAGCGGCTAACCCCAAGCCGCACTGGAGGCGATCGTTGTCGTCATGGGATCTCGCCGGCGTTGGGAGTCCGGCTTTGTCGCCGATCAGGCGAAAAGGTCTTCACCGACGAAGCCGCCCGGCCTGACCCCTGGGGGACAGGCGAAGATCGCGCTGGCCGCATGAAGCGTGTGGCGGTTAAGCGCGTCCGAAGCCGCGAGACGACGTTGAAGCGGGATGAACTGGCGTTGTGGGTCGCGCTGGAAGCAGATGAAGAAAAGGCCGGCGTCAATTTGCCCCGAGCCGGGTTCCGGCGGTTCTGAGTAGGAATAGCCGCGACGCAGGATGCGCTGGCCGTTGTTGTAGCCTGGGCTGGCGAGGCGGATGTGAGCATCGGCAGGGATGGTCGGTGAGCCGTTCGTCTCGGCTGCGAGGTCGACCGGGTCGTACTCGTCCTTGGCTCCAAGCGGGGCGCCGCTCAGCTTCTCGCGGCCGATCGTCCGTTCCTGGCCTTCGAGGGTGGTCGCGTCCCAAACATCGAAGAGAATCTGGATGCGCCGCGCAATCAGGTAGCTGCCCCCCACCATCCATGAGGGACCGTCAGAGGACTGGACCCAGACGAACCGATCCATCTCCTCGGTGTCCTCGGCGCGGATGTTGTCGGTGCCGTCCTTGAAGCCCATGAGGTTGCGGGGCGTCGCCTGCGAACTGCTGGTGCTCGAGGTTCGCCCGAATCCTTGCTGGGACCAGCGCAGCGTCGCAGCGCCACTGGCGAGACGGGCGAGAACGTGGATCGCGTGGAAGGCAACCTGCGGATCGTCAGCGCAAGCCTGAACGCATAGGTCACCATCCGAGCGCTCGGGGTCGATGCTCTCACCTTGAAACGGCGGCAGCGCCTTCAACTTGTCGGCCCGACGACCGGCAAGCCCGAGGCGATCGCGACCGCGAGAGCCGAATAAGCTGGGGCCGAAGCCGATCGTGATCGTTAGCGAAGACGGCCCAAGCCCGACCCCCTCGCCAGTATCTATAGGCGCTTGGCTTGAATTTGCGAGGTTGGGTTCGTACTGCCGGCCCGCGGTGAGCGCGGCTGCCGCCGCGGTCCATTGCCTCAGGATGTCGCGCAGGTCATCGGCCGAATCGCTAGTGAGATCGAAGGTCGCAAAGTCGAGGAATTCCTGTGCGGGCGTGTCGATTCCCGCCTGATGGGCGTCGTAAAACGGAACGGCGATTCCGCGGGTGCCGGCACCGCCCCCGGACTCAGGGGCGGTAAGCAAGCGATCCAGGCCGACACCGATTCCCAGCATCGCTGCCCCGGCCAGTACACCCCGGCGCGTGATGCCCGGCTTGTGTATTCGATTCGGGTCCATCCCTCCAATGACCTCAAAAACCCGGCCGACCGCGGAAAACGGCCTTATCGAGGCAAAGAATTACCCCGGGGACGAGAGGAACCAGCGCGCCCAACGAGGGGCGCGGCCATCTTCCCCTGGGGACGACAAAGGTTTCCTTTTGCCGAATTTTAATCTGAAGAGCTCAGTTCCGGACTGCCCGACTTGCCATGGATGCAAGAAGCACACACGACATAAGAATAATGCCCGACACAATATAAAATCACGTCCCCCGACAAAGCGCCATATAGGATGGTCACAGCGGCGGGCGGTAGCAACATTGAACAGTATGATGCCCATAAGCCAGGCCGGGTTTGACGGAGACCGTTTTAGTTGGATCCAATCTTCATTTTGAGGGAGATCCGTTGATCCCCCGCTGCAGCGTAGAGAGACTCGAACTCAGCAGGTGAGACATCGTCCAGGGATTCGTGCAGGTGGTCGTTGTTGAACCAGGCGACGTACTCCACGACGGCAAGCTCGAGCTCGGAGCGGGTGCGCCAGACCCGGTCGGCGATCAGCTCGGTCTTGAAGGAGTCGACGAAGCTCTCGGCCATCGCGTTGTCGTAGGCGTCGCCGACGGACCCGACCGAGGCCAGGACGCCGTGGTCGTCGAGTTCCTGGGTGTAGTCGGCTGAGGTGTATTGAGAGCCGCGGTCGGTGTGTGCCACCAACGCGAAGTCGGCGCCGGGCTCACGCTGGCCCAGCGCCATCCGCAGGGCGTCGAGCACCAGGTCGGTGCGCATGTGGGAGGCGAGCTACCAGCCGACGACCTTGCGCGAGAAGGCGTCGATCACGAAGGCGAAGAACAGGGCGCCCTCCCACGAGCGCAGGTAGGTGAAAGCGCCGACCCAGAGCCGGTTGGGAGCCTCGACGCTGAAGGCGCGCTCGACGAGGTCGGGCCGGCGGTGGGCATCGGGATCGGGCTTGGTCGTGCGCCAGGCCTTCCCACGCCGCTTGGCGCCTTGGATCCCGGCTTCTCGCATCAGGCGCTGCACGCGGCCGCGGCCGACCTCCTCGCCCTCTCGCCGTAAGGCGATCCACATCCGCCGGTAGCCGTAGGCGCAGTAGTTGCGCTCGTGGATCTCGGCAATGCGGGAGAGCAGGCGCTCGTCCTCGATCTCGCGGTCGGAGCGCTCGCCCTTGGCGCGCTCGTAGTAGGCAGAGGCCGACACCTCGAGCGTGCTGCAGATCGGCTCGACCCCGAAGCGCTCGCGGTGCTCCTCGATATAGGAACTCACTTCGTTCGGCGTGGGTCGAGCTCGGCGGCGAAAAACGCCGAGGCGCTCTTGAGGATTTCGTTAGCCCGGCGCAATTCGCGCACCTCACCGCACAGGGCCTTCAGCTCCTCGCGCTCCTGGCTGCTCAGCATCTCCTTGCGCTTGCCGGCATCGGCTTCGGTCTGGCGCACCCACTTGGGCAGGGTCTTGTGGTGGATGCCCAGGTCGCGGGCTACGTGGGCGATCGGGCGACCGGAGTCGAAGACCATCCGGGCACCGCGATCGAGCAGCTCATCGGGGTACTTCTTCTATCGTGGCATGGCTTGGGAGTTCCCTTCTTCCAGGTAGGAATCCTGGTTTCGGGGTCTCCGTCAAACCCGGCCTGGCTCAGTCATCCCGTTCGTCAGGCTCAGGTTCCAATAGGCCCCGCCGCCTGAAGGGTTGTATTTCAAGGTCGATGCATAGAAGGGACCGGGGGTACTCGTCGATTTGTAGACGCCGTCGGAGTAGCCGGTTCCGGGACTCGTGCGC
>DATANV010000002.1:0-128110 GCA_036266075.1 Solirubrobacterales bacterium | reverse complement strand
GGCCGGCGCCCTGCGCAAGGGGCCTCGCCCCTTCCCCTTCGGTGCGCAGGGCGCCTGTTCCGGGCTTTTTGGCTGGCAGGTGAGCACGAGGCCCTCCGTGGGCAGAAAAGGAGAGGAAGCCATGAGACAGACCGAGACCGGGGTTCGAGCGCAGGTCTTCGGGAGGATTTCTAAGGCGCCGCAGCTGGCGCGTACCGCGCAGGGGGTGGCGGTCTGCCGCTTTGTCGTGGCAAGCGAGCCGGGGCCGGCGAGCAACGCGGTGGTGAAGCCGATCTTCGTCATCGGCGAACGAGGCAAGAAGTCAGCCGTGCAGTGCGCCCGTCTTCGCATCGGCGACCTAGTCCTGGTGCCCGGCGCGGAGCGCCAGCGAGTGCGAAGCCGGCGCGGTATGCGCTTCACCGAATCCGCGATCGAGGCCGAAGACGTGCACCTGAAGGCGCGGGGGGCGGACTGAGAGCCACCGCCCAAGCACCAATCAAGCGCCCCCGCGCTGTGGGCAACAGCCGGGGGCTTGGCAAAGGAAAGAGGTCTTTCCCATGCACTTCGACGATAACCAGCGGGGACTATCCCCCGCCCAGCGCGATGCGATCTTCGAGCGCGCCGTGCTTGAGCACATCCTCGTCTTACATCCGACTCATCTACGCCTACCCCAGCTTGCTGCTCAGGTGATCGGCGGCGCACGGGAGTTCTACGAGGACCACGGAGTCGAGCGCGCCATCCGCGAGCTGACCCGAGCCGGCCTGATCGAAGTGCGCGGCGTCGAGGTGCTGCCGACCAAAGCAGCGCTTCGCCTCGATTGCTTGCTGAGCCGGCCGCGGTAGCGCAGCGGCATCCCCACCTCTGTGGCGATGCCGCTTGCTAGACCTGCGACCGAGTCACCGCGTATAAGAGCCCCCAGGCTCGGTTTGACTCCGGCGCCTCCCTAAGCCACACCAGCGCAGCTGCCGCGACCTGCATCTCCGGCAGCGATTTGCTGCCAAATCGCGACACCCAGCGAACGCCATCCGCTCGGCGTGGATCGCCACTGCGAGCGAGCATGCGGCAGATTTCCAGCGCCTCGTCTGCGCGGACGGGGGCGAGTGGCGTGCTGCCTCCATTGCGATGTCGGCGTCGGAATTCGCAATGCCCTTGCGGAATTGTTCAATGTGTCAACCCACAGACACGAACAGTTCGCACAGAGGTCAAGGGCAGAGCAATGGCTCCCGAGTCGCTCTTGGCGGGGTTAGCGAGCGCGGCGGTCGGGGGCTGGCGCGACTCGTCCCTTACCCGACTCGCCCTCCCTTCGCGACATCGCGAGCAGCACAAGCAGCTCGCAATTTCAAGTTCTGAGGTCGCAGAAGCTCGCCGAAGCCGAGCTTCTGCGACCTGAAGCTCGATGACCTTGCTGGCTTCCCCCAGGCACCCCTGCTCCCCAGCCCCCGACCGCCGACACATTATGGACCGAACAGATGTTCGGTCCAATTCGACGGGGCGCTGTGTCCCCCGCCCGCATGTTCAAGGCGATGGTCGGCGTCACCAAGATCCAGCGAGGAAACGCCGGCTACTGGCTGGCCGCAGTCGCCGAAGGCGGCGAGGACTACTACACCAAGCCCGGCGAGGCACCCGGCGAGTGGGTCGGTGAGCTGGCCGATGAGCTGGGCCTCTACGGCCAGGTCGAAGCCGCCGGCTACACCGCGATCCTTGAGGGCCGCGAACCGGCGAGCGGCGCGCAGCTAGTGAGGCGGCCCGCCGCGCGCATGCGCGAACGGCCCGACGGTAGCGAACGGCGCGTCGAGCCGGTGCTGGGTTACGACGTGCGTTTCTCGGCGCCGAAGTCGGTATCGCTGCTCTATGTATTCGGCAACGAGCGAACGCGCACCCGGGTCATTTCCGTGATGAACGAGGCCGTCCGACAGGGCATCGCGCATCTTGAGACAGAGGCGTGTGTCGTCCAGCGCGGCAGGAAGGGCCGGCACATCGAACGCGGCGAGGGCTTCGTGGGAATGGCCTTCCGCCACCGGATGAGCCGGGCGGGAGACCCGGCGCTTCACGTCCACGTGGTCATCTCCAATCTGACCCGGGCTGCCCGCGACGGCAAGTGGCTGAGCCTCGCCAGCCCCAAGGGCCGCTCGCTCCTCTACCCCCACGGCAAGTCGGCGGGCGTCGTCTTTCAAGCAGCCCTTCGCGCCGGCCTGCTGCGCGAGTTCGGCCTGGAGTTCGACGATGTCAAAAACGGTTACGCCGACCTCAAGGGGTTCTCGCGCGAGGCGGTCGAGGCATTCTCGACCCGCTCGCGCGAGATCGCCCACTGGCTTGAGGAGCACGGCGTCTCAAGCGTGCAGGCGGCCCAAACCGCCGCCTACCGGACCCGCGCCGCCAAGGACCACGGCATCGACGCCAGCGAGCGGGTGACCGAGTGGGAAAGGCGGGCCGAGCCGTTTGGGCTGAGCGCGCAGAGCGCCGCCCAAATGGTCGAGGAGGCCCGCCCCCGCGAGCCGCGAGCCCTCGACGATGCCGATCTCGACGCGGCACTCCTGAGCGTCGAATCGAGAACCTCCCACTTCGATCGCCGGGCGTTGCTTTGGGCCCTCGCAAACGAGCTTCCCGAAGGCGCCGAGCTCACCACGCTGAACGGCGCAGTCGACCGCCTCCTGGCGAGTGAGCGAGTCCTCTGCGTCCATGAGTCACGCGGCCCGCTTGACCCGGCCCACTACACGACGCCGCGCCTGGCTGAGGCCGAGCGTCGCTTCATCGACGGAGCCCTAGCGGGGGCGGATGCCGGGGTCGCCCAGGTCTCCCTCTCCTCAGTCGGGACGATCCTCGATCGACACTCCTACCTCGGCGCCGACCAGCGCGAGATGGTGATCCGCCTGACGACCGGCGGCGAGCAGGTCCTCGCCGTCTCAGCCTGGCCCGGCACCGGCAAGACGACCGCCCTGGCGGCAGCGCGCGAGGCATGGGAGGAGGCTGGCTTCACGGTCCTCGGATGCGCCACCGCGCGCACCGCCAGCGGCGAGCTAGTCGATGCCGGCGTTCCGGCGACCTCGATCAGCGCCCTTCTCTACGCCACCAAAATGGAGCAGACGCGCGGCATCGAGCTGCCCCGCGGAGTCGTGATCATCGTCGATGAGGCGAACACGACTTCCACCTTCGATCTCGAGGCGCTCCGCACCCTTGCGGCCGAGCACGGCGGCAAGCTCGTCGCGATCGGCGACCCTCAGCAGATCGGCGCGGTCGGGCCGGGCGGCCTCTACGCGTACCTGACCAGGGTCACCGAGCCGGCCACCCTGACGACGATCCGCCGCCAGCATCGCGAGGCCGACCAGCGGGTCGTCGCCCTCGTCCACGAAGGACGCGGCTCAGAGGCACTTGATCTTTTGTGCACCGGAGACAAGCTGATCCTCGGCGAGGATCTGACCTCGACCCTCAACGGCCTGATCCTCGACTGGCATCGCGACTACGCAAGCGGCGCCGACGCGGTGATGATCGCCCGTCGAAATCGTGACGTGGACTACCTGAACGATCAGGCGCACGAGCTGCGTCGCAGCGAAGGTGCCCTCGGGGAGGCCGAGGTGATCGTCGGCGAGCGAACCTTCGCCGCCGGCGATCGCGTCCAGACGCGGATCAACTCCCGCGAGGTCGACAACCGTGAGCGCTGGGACGTCGTTGCCGTCGACGCCGCAGCTCGCACGGTCGAGTTACGGCGCATCGGTGGCGACGAGCGAACAGTGCGGCTCGGGCCCGGATACTTGGAACGCCTCACCGAGGATGGGGCGCCAGCGCTGCAATATGCCTACGCCGTCACCAAGTTCGGGGCCGAGGGAAAGACCTTCGACCGCGCCTACCCACTGCTCGACGCCGGAGCGAATCTCGAACAGGAGCTTGTCGCGATCAGCCGCGGACGCGAAGTCGCCAACGTCTACGCCGTCGCCTCCTCGGAGTTGCTGGACCCCGAACTCGGCCCCGCCAAGCGCGAAGTCTCCGATGCTCTGCATGACGTTCGCGAGGCGATCGAGCGAGAGGGCGCCGACTACGCGGCGGCCGAGGTCACCCTGCGGCGCAAGATCGATGCCCTCAGGCCAGATGAGCTTGCCGGGCGGCGCGCAAAGCTCACCGCCGCCGGGCGTGCCGCGAATCCCGACTTGAACCACCGCGACCGCCTCGATCGCAAGATCAAAGACGATCGCGAATGGGTCAAGCGGCTTGGACGCGAGCGCGAGGCGATCGAAAGGATGTCCGAACCGCCGGCCGCAGAGCTCGCCCGGGTCAGCACAGCCGAGATCAGCTCCGTCGAGCGCTTGCGCCGCAACCTCGCCGAGCGCGACTCCCTGCCGGAGCTAGAGTCTGGCGCCGCAGATCCGAAGCCCATCGATGCCGAGGCCCGCCTGGAAGCGATGCTGGTTGAGCAGCGCATCGCCCGACTCGCAGCACGCGAGGTCGCGGCCGCGCGCATGGGCTCCTCCAAACCGATCCATGATGCGCTTGGCCCATACCCGAGCGATCCGGCAAAAGCCCGCGCCTGGGGAGACGGCGCCCACGCGATCGCGACCTATCGTGCTCGCCACAACGTCCGCGACGCCGAGAACGTCCTCGGCGCCCAGCCGCGCGATGCCCCCACGCGGGCTGAGAGAGCCCGCACCAAGCAGCGCTTAGACGCAGCTAGGCGCCAACTCGGCCTCAGGCACGAACGGGCCGCAGAGCGCTCCGCCGGGCGGGATCTGGGCATCGGTCTGTAGTCCAGGGAATTCCGGGGGCATTCTCGGAGCACACGGGATGTATGGGGGGTGAGCGCCTTATCCCTCATAGAGCCCGGGCTTCCCCCCGGTCTGCGGTGAGGCACCGCGTGGATGGCTCCGGCCACCACGTCGCCACTCCTCCGATGCGGGAGCCGGGTCCTCGCCTTGATCGTGGCACGCCTTGCGGCGTGCGGCTTCGGGGCACCGGCTCCCGCATCGGGCGGGTGTCACTCCGAAAGGAGGCGCGATGCCTTCCACGATCTTGCCTGCAGGTGTTGCGAGCCGACCTCGCGGTGCCCGCGCTGCGAGACTCGATGCCCTCGGCCCGAACGGCCGCCTGAGGGCCTATGAGCGAGGCGAGCTTTGCCTCGCCGACCTCGTGATCTGGGCCGGGCGCTACCCGAATGAGCCACCGCTGATCAACGGCGAGTACGCCTGGATCGCCGTCGGGCTCGCCGATCTGGACTGAACGCATCTCATTTTCACGACGAAATCAGAACTTTCTCCGAGGGCCCCGATCGGGGTTAAATGCCCCAAAGTTCGATTTCACTCCAACGCTCATTCCCACTTGTGCTGTACAAAATGACGGTGAAACTAATTCCACCATCGACAAAAGACTCGAAGATCGAATTTTTATCACCAAATACTTCGGGTTGACAGAGCGAATTCCGTCCTCTAGGAATACCTCGGCTGTATCGAAATAATTTCTGTGCAGTTCTGAATTGACCTACGGCAAGGGAAGGCCATCGGTCGAACTGCGAACTGCACGGGACCGATCAGGAGGGGTCAATGCAGGGGATCAGACTGTTCGCCGCTGTCTTCGTCGTGCTCGTTGCTTGCGGCACGGGGATTGCCTTTGGCGCAGAAGATGGCTCAACCGAGGGCTCCGCCTCGGACTCCGCCCTGAGCGCTTCGCCCGAGGAAGCCCCCGGCGTCGAACTCGAGGCCGAGCGCACCGCGACCTCTCAGACCTTCCGCCTTCCCGACGGCGCCCTGCGGACCGTCATCTCGCAGACCCCTGTCAACTACCTGAACGACAACGGCGAGTGGAAGCCGATCGGCGAACAGCTCGAAGAATCCCAAGGCGGCGGGCTGACCAACGGGCCAAACAGCTTCGATCTGCATCTCCCCACTCGCCTCGGTGAGGCGCCCGTGCGCGTGAGCGCCGACGATGGCTGGATCAGCGCCGAGCTGCTTGGGGAGCCATCCGAAGCAGTTCAGGCCGAAGGCAACTCTGCGAGCTATGAATCCGCTGGGGGCGAAGCCGGCTTTGAACTCCAAAGCACCCCGACCGGGGTCAAGGAGGACATCGAGCTCGCCTCCCCCACCTCGCCCAGCACCTTCCACTTCGCCCTGCAGGCTTCCGAAGGCCTGACGCCCACCTTGGAGGAAGACGGCTCGATTCGCTTCCGCAATGGCGATGAGAAGCTCATCGCCACCCTGCCGGCGCCGATCGTCGAAGACAGCGCCGAAGAACCGGCGCTCTCAGGCGCGGCCCACTACTCACTGGAGCCGCGTGATCAGGGCGGCTGGCTGCTGACCGTGCAAGCCGATCCGGAATGGCTCTCCGCCCCACAACGGGTGTTCCCCGTTCGGATCGACCCCTCCATTGCCGTGATCAGTCCAGCGAACTATGACTGCACGCTCGGCAGCGTCCCTTCCCCAGAAGGCTGGCATAGCTGCAGCTCGACGGGCAGCAAAGAACTCCTCGCCGCTTACAGCCAGATCGAAAGTCAGCCGGTTCGAAGCTTCCTGCGCTTCCCGGTTACCTCTATCCCTTCGAGTGCCTACGTCGCCGAAGCGACGGTCAGCCTGAACGCCGTAGCGGGGGCGGAAAACACCAACGGCCTGCAATTACGGGCTGCAACGAAGCTTTGGAACAACTCGCTGACCTGGCGTAAGTACGACGGCTACTCCACCCACCTCTGGGGTACCCCCGGCGGCGATTTCAGCTCCGCAGGGGCGGAAATCCTCACTAGCCAACGGGGCAGTCAGGCCGGCTGGTGGCAGTTCTCCTCCCCTGGATTGGCAGAAACCGTCCAGAGCTGGGTCTCCGACAACGCGAATGAAGGCAAAACCACCAGCAAGAACTTCGGCTTCCTTGTGAAGCAGAACAACGAGACCCGCACCGAATGCGAAGCCAACCCGAACAACTGCAAAAGACGATATGTCGCATTCAATTCGAGCGCCGCGACGATCGCAGCCAACCGGCCGACGCTGGCAGTGATTTACTACCCACGGGCTCCGACCTCCAGCAAGCTCACCTCGCCCAACGAAGGAACCGTGACCGCAAAGCGACTCAAGCTGCGGGCTGGTTGGAGCGTTCAAGGGGTTACCCAAGTGGGCTTCCAGTACCGGAAGCCAGGAATCGCCAACCCCGAGGAAAACCCCTTTCAGAACATTCCCCCCAGTCTCATCCAGAACGCCAAAGGCGAATCGGTGTCCCTGCCGCTCGCGGTCTCCAACCAGACGCAAACCGAAGCGCTCTACTTCGACGCAGCTCACGCCGAAGGCTTGCAGGCCGCTGGCGGCAAGGTAGAAGTCCGCGCCATCTTCGACGGCTCGGCCGGGGCTCGCGGCTACAGCAAGCCGGTCAAAACGACCGTCAGCCGCACCGTCGGCGGGCCACACGACGGAAGTGCTCAGATCGGCCCGGGGGCAGTCGACTTGCTGACCGGCAACTTGACGATGACGCGAACCGACGTCTCGATCCCCGACATGGGTGTCTCGCTCGAATTTGGGCGTAGCTGGAGCTCTGCCGAAGCAGCCGACAAATCTCATGCGGTAGGGGTCCTCGGCCGCGGCTGGACGCCCGGGGCGACGGTCGAAGAAGCCGGCGGCTCGGAATGGCAGGGCATCAAGGAAGTTCTCCCGACGGCCGAAGAAGCAGAAGAAGGGATGCCGGGGTACGTCATCCTGACCGACCTCGAAGGCTACGAATACGGTCTTGAAATGTCGGGTTCCGGCTTTGTGATCCCGCCGGAAATGAGCGGCTGGATTCTGAGCCGTCCGGAAACGGGCAAGATCGCCCTCACCGACCCCGCAGGCAACCGCACGCTCTTCGGGCAGCAGGAAGGGACCTCCGAATACAAACCGGTATCGGTCACCCAGACCGGCGGCAGCGACAACAAAACGCAGATGGTTTGGGAATTCGCCGGCGGCAACCGCCGTCTGAAGATGGTGATCGGGCCCACGGCTGGCATCGGATGCACCGAGTCGAACGCCACGACCACCGTCGGCTGTCGCTCGCTTGGCTTCACCTACCAGACGCTCTCGGCTGGGCCGCGCTTGACGGCCATCACCTACTACGGCCCGTCGAGCGCCAACGCAATGTCTAGCTGGGAAGTCGCTCGCTATAGCTATGACCCAGAAGGCCGGCTCACCGCCGCGTGGGACCCGCGCATCACCCCCAGCCTCAAAGAGACCTACACCTACCGCTCAGACGGGCAGTTGGCAACGGTGACCCCACCCGGCGAGGAACCCTGGACCTTCGACTACTACGAAAGTTATGACGGTGAGACCCCGCACGGGCGCCTGCGAAGCGTGCAGCGACCTTCGCTAGCCAGCCCATCAACCGCCCAAACGACCATCGTCTATGGGGTTCCGCTGAGCGGCTCGGCTGCGCCGTATGACATGAGCCCGGGTTCGGTGGCGCGGTGGAACCAGCAGGACATTCCGCTCGACGGGACGGCGATCTTCCCACCCGACCAGGTCCCGGGCAGCCCACCATCGAGCTACTCACGGGCAACTCTCTACTACATGGACGCCGAAGGCCAGAGGGTCAACACCGCTACGCCATCGGGCGCCGGCACGGTAGCAGCCTCGATTCTCACCGGCGAACCCGACGAACATGGCAACATTGTCCGCGAACTGAGCGCGCAGAATCGTCTGCGGGCGCTGGCCGCCGGCTCGCAAGCCGAACAGGTGGCGAAATCAAAAGAACTAGACACCCACCGCAACTACAACGTCGACGGCACCGAGATGCTGGAGGAATGGGGACCGACGCATCAAGTGCGTCTCGAACCAGACGAAACGGGCCCGGCGCGAACGGTCGCAGCACGGATGCACAAGACGGTTGAATACGACGTCGGCGAGCCGACGCCACCGGCGGGCACGCCCTGGGCGCATCTGCCGACCCGCGAAACGGTCGGCGCCAGCGTCGTCAGCCAGGGCATCGACGCCAATCAGCGGATAACCACCACCGCATACGACTGGACGCTTCGCAAGCCGACCAGCACGATCGTCGACTCAGGATCGGGAGAGCTGAACCTAAAAACGCGTATCGCCTATGACTCAGACACCGGGCTACCGACCGAAACGAGCCTGCCAGCAAACCCCAACGGCGGCGATGCGCACACCACGAAGATCGTCTACTACAAGGTCACCGGGGCGGAAGAATGCGGTGGCTACCTGACCAAGGGGTACTGGGGCCTCCCCTGCCGCATCGAAGCGGGTGGAAAAGCCAGCTCGCAGGACGCTCCGGAACTGCTCCTCAAGAAGATCCTCGCCTACTCTCCGATGGGCGAGCCGACCGAAGTGATCGAAGGCCCCAACGTCTACGGCTTCGAAAACACTCGCAAAACGATCACGACGTTCGATGCGGCCGGACGGGAAACCAGCTCTCGTCAAGAAGGCGGCGGAGTAGTGCTCCCGAAGAGAGAAACGCTTTACAAAGACACCACTGGGCGCCCAATCGAACAACGCTTTGCCTGCCCGAACGGCAACTGCGAAGGCTTCGACAACCAGGCCGTGAGGACGACTTACGACGCGCTCGGGCGAGTCTCGACCTATGAAGACGCTGATGGCAATTCCTCGAGCGTCAAAAGCTATGACCTGCTTGGCCGCCCTGTGACGACCGATGACGGCAAGGGCACCCAGACGCGGATCTATGACCCGACTTCCGGCCTCTTGGTCAAACTCGAAGACTCCGCAGCAGGCACGTTCACGGCCGCCTATGACGCTGACGGCAACATGACCGAAGAAGGGCTGCCAAACGGCTTAGTGGCTAAGGCGACCTACGACGAGGTTGGTCAGCCAGTTCATCTCAGCTACGAAAAGAAAACCTTCTGCTCGCTCAACTGCACCTGGCTTGACTTCGGCGTGGAACGTTCTCTCTACGGCCAGATTCTCGCACAGACTAGCCTGTCTTCAAGCCAGCAGTACAGCTACGACAAGGCGGGGCGGCTGTTCCAGGTTCGAGACATCCCGCAGGGCGGCGGCTGCACCACTCGGACCTACGAATACGACGCCGACTCGAATCGCAAAGCGCTTACCACGCGCCAGCCGAGCATCGGCGGGGCATGCGACACCAGCTCAGCAGGCACGGTACAAAGCCACACTTACGACGCCGCCGACCGCCTGATCGATACTGGCGTCGTCTATGACAACTTCGGCCGCATCACCAGCCTGCCGGGTGCCGACGCAGGGGGCAGCACGCTGACGACCAGCTACTACAGCAACGACTTGGTTGCCAGTCAGTCGCAAGGCGAAATCACCAACAGCTACCAGCTCGATGGAGCGCTTCGCCAGCGCCTGCGCACGCAGACGGGCGGCAAAGAACCCGGCACTCAGGTCTACCACTACGCGGGAGAATCCGACGCGCCGGCCTGGACCGAAACCAGCTCGGGCTGGACGCGAAGCGTTACGGGTATCGGGGGAAGCCTCGCCGCTATCCAGGACAGCGCCAGCGGCACGGTCCTGGAGCTCGCCAACCTACATGGAAATATCGCCGCCACGGCGAGCTTGAACCCCGAAGCGACGAAACCTCTCGAAAGTCTCGAATTCGATGAGTTCGGTAATCCAAAATCGGCTTCGGCTCCCAGGTTCGGGTGGCTGGGCGGGAAACTGCGGCGAACCGAGTTGCCTTCAGGCGTTATCCAGATGGGCGTCCGCAGCTACGTGCCCGCTTTAGGCCGGTTCATCGCCCCAGATCCAGTAGAAGGCGGATCATCGTCAGCGTACGACTATGCAGAAGCAGATCCCGTCAACGGTTTTGACCTTGGCGGTACTTGTTCACGCCGGCGCCACTGCAAACACAAGTCAACCGGCAATGCACAGGGGGGCACCGGGCGAGGAGGTAGGGTTAGCCTTGGCCGCCCTGGCCCTGCAATGAGGCGGACCCCTCGAATAGCAGAATCGATTACCACCCTTTCATCATTCACTCATACGTGCGTCGACAAGTCAGCGTACAGTGCGAAGCTGAGCGCGGCAGCGGCTGTCGTCGGCGGTGTATGCATTCCAAAGCTAATCGAGCCTATTCATTCCACCGGCGCGCTCAAGGCGGCGTACCTTGGCGCTGTCCTATATTGCACGACCGTGAATATGAATCCCCCTGGGGCCGGCATCGGAGCGATAGCGGGACTCTTCTCGGCTGCGGCGTGGTGTGCTTCAGATGGACACGCATGGGCTTACGTTCAGGCAACCTAGCGAGGAATAAGCTTGTGACTAAGACGATGGCAACCAGGCGGCTTGGGTTTCAGATTTACATTACATGCTCTCCAAGTATCCGCTATCCTCCCGATGGTGTGGACCTGGATTCTAGGTATTGTGCTTCTGCTACTGCCCATCATCGAGCTTTGGGCTTGGTGGCAAGCTGCGTGGTGGCATAGCGATACGCCTAAAGATCCCCGGAACCGCTTGTAGCGCATCCCGAAGCCCTACTGCGAGCGGGGTTGGTGTCTTCGCGGAAGACTGCATCAAGCCCAACGTGCATTCGCGCCCAAGCGTAGTGGATTACATCCCGAACTCGACAGCCGGGGGCGTCGGCTTCGGCAATTGAGACGGCGTCGGCTCTGGTGTCGCCTGTGGCGTCGAGACAGGGGGTAGTGCGCGCCCCGCTTCTGGCGCAGCGGGGATGGGCATCGAGGCCGGACCGCCGAAGTCCTCGGCTCCCGCTGCATGAAACGTACGTCCATGCGACCTGCGTGACCGCCGACGCTTCAATAGGGCCTTGTGGCGGCGGGCGTCCCGCGTGGGGTGCTTGACGACGACCGGCGACCCGGATGAAGTGCCATCGCTGGCCTTCGACCTCTGGGGCTCCGAGCCGTCGCCACCGAGAATCGCAATCACCACACTGACGAGGACGACTCCGAGCGCCACCAACACCGCTGCTCTTCGTGGAAACCTAGCGCCCCGGCCAGCCCGTCCGCCGGGCGGACCGGCGCGGTTCGCTGCCTTTTGGCTGGCTCCCCTCCCGAGCGCGACGGCCTCCGCTCCCCACGGATGCTCTTCGGTCACGCCTGCTCCGGCTTGACGAGCTTCTGGAGGTCCGGCTCCGCAAACCAGGGTCGGAGGCTGAGCCTGGCCAGCGGCTTGTTCCCGTTGATCAGCAGGGCGCTACCCGGCTGGGCCTCGCGAACGACGTTCGCCGGCGCCAGCTCGCGGTAGGTGCTCGCCTCCGTGAAGGAGCCTCTCCCCTGCCCTGCGGCGGTCTCCGAGCGCTGGCGGAACTCGCCCTCGCCGATCACCCTCTTGATGTAGTCGAGCGTCTCGGGGTCGCTGATCCCCGTCGCGAACACCTTGACTGGATGATTGTTGATGATCGTCGCCGCCCGCGTTCCGTAGCGCGTCCGAACCTGCGCCAGATCCTGGAAGACGGTGAGGAGCTGGATGCCCTGCCCAATACCGGTCGATGCGATCTCATCGAGGTTCGGGACCGGGGCGATGTTCGCCGCCTCGTCCAAGACGACCAAAAGCGGCGGGTCGATCGGCTTGCCGGTTTGTGCCGAGGACTCATAGACCACCGAGACCAGCTCGCAGAGCATCATCGCGAAGAGGGTCCGAAGCCGCTCCTGTTCGCGGCTGGGCGCGCAAAGGTAGAGGGTGTTGGCGCCTCCCTCGAGCAGGTCCGCGGGCGTGTATTCCGCTCGCGAGCAGGCATCGAGGACTCGCGGGTCTGAAAAAGCCGCGACGATCGTCTCCGCAGTGGTGTAGATCGAGCTGCGCTGGCGCTCCTCGCGGTTCCAGTTGGCCCGCCAGGCGCTGAGCGCGTCCTCACAGCCGGCCTGGGACAGCCGCTCTCTGACCTCCGGCTCCGCCTCAGCGCCGCCGTTCAACCAGCGGACCACGTCGGCCATCCCCCCGCCGCTCGTCGCCGCGGCGAAAAGCAGCGGCTCCAGGAGCTTCTCGGCTGCCGCATGCCAGAAGGCCGAATCCTCCAACCCGTCTGCGCCCGAGCGCGCCGAAGTAGAAAGCCAGTGGGCGACGCGCTTAGCCCCCCACCAGCTTCCGCAACCCGAGAGCGGTGTCGCCTTCACCGTGTCGATTCCCGTCACGCCGGTCGGGTCGAAGACCATCGCCCTGCCGAGCGAGCGGCGGCGCTCGATCGTCGCCAGTAACAGGTCGCTCTTGACCGACGTGGCGACCACCGGGCCCTCCCACTCCAAAAGAGCGGGGATCGCCAGCCCGGTTGTCTTCATGCTGGTCCTCGTCGGCCCTACAACGACGACCGAGGCTCGCTCCTCGGCTGCCAGGAGGTGGCGGCCGTGGCGGCCGAGGATCAGCCGCCCGGGCTCTGGGCCTTTGACGCGCAGTTCGCGCAGGTCCCGTCCGCGTGCCCAGCGCGCCCCCTGCACGCGACGGCGCCCTCCCCCGCCCTCCCGCAGATGGCGGTCGAGTAGTTGCACGCCGAGCGCGACTACGCCCAGCACGGCGAGCAGGAACGCTGTCGAAGCGCTCATGCGGCCGCTTCGCCAAGCGCCGGACGGGCGCGCATCCGCTGGTCGGTGTCGGCCAGCTCCGCCTCAAAGGAGGAGATCCGGTGCTGGACGAGGCCCGAATGCGTACCGACCACCCAGAGCGCCTCTCCTCGTCGGAGAGTCGGCAGCAACTGGGCTTCGGTCGAGCTGCGGCCGAGTTCGCTTTCCACGAGTCCCAGCTGATCGGGGGCCTGGGCGTAGATGACGATCGTGTCGGCGTCGGCGATCAGCCCTTCGACGATCAGCGCCTCGCGCGAGCCGGCGGCGCCTACCGCTCCGAAGTCGGTCAGCCGGTGCGCAATGAGGATCGTCTGGATGCCCAGCGCTCGGCAGAGCTTGAAGCTCGATTGCAGCCATTCGGCGACGCCGATGTGACCGGCGACCCGCCACACCTCATCGAGGACGAGGATCATCTTTGGGCTCGGGCGCCCCTGCGCTTCGGCAAGCCGCTTGCGCTCGACCAGGATCGCCTGTAGCCAGGCGGCAGCGCAGGTGATGAGGATGCCAAGGGCCGCGGAGTCTTCGAGGGCGCTCAGGTCCAAGACGACAAGTGGCGCGTCGAGGTCTAACCCCGGCGTGCTCGGCCCGTCGAACATGCCACGCAGATCGCCCGTGCAAAGGCGCTGCAGGGCAAGTGCTGCCTCGCGATTGGCGGCGGCGAAGTCCTCTCGCGTGGTGCCCGAGACGCCGCGCACCATCTCCTCGCGAGGGTGAAGCAGCGCGTCGACCAGGACCGGAAGCGTCGGCTCAGCCCCCGCGCCGGCCTCCTCGTTGACGATCTCCAGGGCGACCCGCAGGCCGGCGTCCTCCTCAGGCGTCAGCTTGCGATCAAGCGCTGCTTTGAGGATCGAGCGCGCCAGGCCGAGCTGAGCGGCAAATCCGCCGCGCCGGGTCAGCGGGTTGAGCCGCACCAAGCCGTCGGGAGCCAGGGCGATCGGCTCGGCGCCGAGCGCCCTGGCCAGCGGCCCGTACTCACCCTTGGGGTCGAGTACCCACGCTTGGCGGCCGAAGATCTGCTGGCGCAGCAGGTAGGTCTTGACCAGCGAGGACTTGGCCCGGCCGAGCTTGCCCAGCACTAGCATGTTGGTGCCTCCGACCAGCCCTCGCCCATACAGCTGCCACGGGTCATAGAGCCAGGCCCCACCGCAGACGTCGCGGCCGATGTAGACGCCGGGGGCGCCCAGGCCGCCCTCGGCCAGGAACGGATAGGCGGCTTGGAAGTGCGCCGTGGTGGCGCTGTGCCCGGGGCGCTCGCCGCGGTGCCTCCTGCGCCTCACCGAAGCCCTCGGCAGATCGGCAGGGTGAAGGTGAAGCCCGCCTCTTGCTCTCCGTAGAGCGGCTGCAACTCCAGGCGCGCGAGCGCTGCGGCGTGCTGGACTTCCGTGTTGGCCCGCTCCCATTCGGCTCCCGGGCGCCCCGAAACGCCGACCATACCGACGAAACGCATTTCGGCGTGCCCGTCGGCCAGCTCCTCCTCACGCCTCGCCGCCGCCTGTTGGCGGCGGCGGATGCGGGCGCTGGTCAAAAAGCCCTGCCGCTCACGCTGCATCTCCTCGGCGACCTCGGCGGTGCGCGCTGCCTCGGCCCGCCGCATCGCCGTCGAGTGTGGGACCGGCTCGATGCAAACCGAGACGGTGCGTAGCGCCGTGGTCTGCATCAGAAGCGGCGCCAGGAAGACCGGGCCTACGTCAGAGCGCGGCCAGCTGGAGACCCAATAGGTGGAGTGGATCGCCGAGTCGCTGCGAAAGGTGCGCCAGGTCGTCTCGGTGGCGATCGGCCCCATCAAGGCCGGCTTGACACCTTCGCGCCCCGCCTCGCCGAGGGCGGCACGGGCGCGAACCTGGCGCCCGTAGGGATCAAAGGCATCGCGGATCGCCTCCGCGTAGCAGTTGGGGCGCAGGAGGCCGAAGACCGTCACCTCGGCTAGGGAGAGCTGCTCGGCGAGGCTCTCGGCCTCGCGCACGAGCAGCTCGCAGACCGCCTCGGTGCCGCCGCCCAGACGCCGCATCTCGCGCGCGCCGCGGCGCTCGTCGACCTGTAGGGCCAAGAGGATCTCGTGCTCTTGGGTCGCCGGGGCCGCCGACTCGACCAACTCGATGTAGGAGGCGACCAGCTTGGAGTCAAGCGACACCGAGCGGTCGCGCTCTGATTGCAGGTAGGCGGCCAGCTCATCGCCCTGGGCGGGCAGGGTGCGCTCGATCCACTGCAGGCGACAAACCGGGCTGCCATCGCGCGCGAGGCTCGCCAAGACCGAGCCCCAGGCGCCCAGCTTTCGCTCCTGCTCGGCACCGTCGAGCAGGCCAAAGGCGCCGGCGCGCACGGCGATCGCCGCGGTGCAGGTGCCGGCCGCACGGTCGTGAAGGACACCGATGCGCTCCGAGCCATAAGGCACTTCCAGCATCCGAAGGCTCGCCAAGCCCTCAGGCAGCGAGGTCTCCCAGGGGACCTCACCGGACCCCCCGAGGCGCACCCCGGCCCCAGGGGCGGCGGAGCGATAGCCGTGCCTCTGCTCTCGGGAGCGAAGCGCCCAGCCGAGCACGAGCGGCGCCCATTCCTCCGCCGTGCGCCCCTCGAAGGGCACGAAGATCGCCCCAGCGCCGGAGCCCAGCACCGCCAGGGCAAGCGCCATCCCGGCCCAGCCCCGCAGCCCATACAGCGCCACAAAGGCGAGGAGCGCCACCCCACCGAGCACCGCGACCTGCCCGAGGCGCAACGGGCCGAGGGCGCCGCGCCGCTCCAGGGGCCCGAAGCGGTAGCGCCGAGCGCCGCTCACGGTTTCGCCTCCTTTGGAGCCGGGCCGGGCTCGGCAGCCGGGCGCGGCGGCTTGGACTTGCCGCCGGGCGTCTTGCCGCCACTCGCCTCGCTCGGCTCGGGCGCCGCGCCGCCAAGTTGGCACCCGCTGTCGGGCTCGGGCGCCGCGCCGTCGGGACGTGGCCGCGAGGCTCGCTGCCCGCCACTCTGCATACCGCCCTCGGCGAGGGCAGCTGCGCCGCTTGCCTCGGCGGTCCCGCTCGCCGCGTCGGAGGCGCCGCTTTCTGCAAGCCCGCCCGCCGCTTCGTGGCCCGCCTTCTTGGCAGCCGCGGCGGTGGCCAGCGGCGCGGCGGCGGCGCCCGCCCCAGCCTCAGCGCTCGGCGCCGCCGCGCCGCCGGCGGGACCGCCACCCGCCGGGCTACCTCGCTTCGAGCCTCCTCCTCCTCGGCCGCCGCCCTTGCCCGTGCCTGTGCCGGTGGCGCCCGCGCCCTCGAGCCCCCAGTTGGAGAGCGCCGCGCGGCGCATCATCTGCACCGAGGTGACGTGCTCCACCCCGCGCAGGGCGCCGCCGCTCGCGCTCTGGCGGTTGTAGGCGGCGCTTAGGGCGCTCTCGGCGAAGGGCACCAGCTTGAACAGCACGAAGGGCGAAAAGCAAGCCAACAGCAGCATCGCGCCGGCCGCGAGGACCTGCTCGATCCTGCCTCCGCTCTGGGCCAAGAGGCTCGCCGCGAGGGAGACGATCGCGACGATCACGAACTTCGAGAAGACGATAACCACGACCAGCTCGCAGCTGCGCCGCAGGGCAGAGGCCCAGCGCGGCCAGATCGAAGCCGCGATGGCAAGCGGCATGAAGAGGGCGACGACGTAGATCGCGGCGCCTCGCATCAAGAGCTCGATCCAGACGAAGAAGGCCGCGAAGGCTGCGAGGACGGCGGCGATGAAGCCAACGAAGAGCGGCACCTCCACAGCGCCGCCGCCGGCGGCGCCGGCGGCGCCCGCCGCAGTACCCACTCCCGGCCCGCTGGCGGCCGTGCCCGCCGCCGCGCCACCTGCCGCCCCGATTTCGGCAAGCGCCTGGATCGCGCCTTTGAAGAAGTGCTTCGCATCGGCGCCGCTCGATTGCGCGATGGCTTCGCAAAGCCCGTCGTCGGTCGCGATCAGGAGCTGGACGAGGACGTAGGCGGCGCTGGTCGCGATCGCCGCCAGGGGCGCGGTTATGAGGAAGGCCCGCCAGAGCATACCGGCCTCACCGCGCGCCAGCGCCTCGAAGACCGCCAAGAGCAACATCAGGGCCGCCATCAACGCGGCGATCAGCGCCATCTGGCGGTACCGGCGCAAAAAGCCCTTTCCGAGCAGGTCTGGCGAGGTGGTGCGTTCGCTCAGCTCGGTGACTTCGCCGAGCAGCCAGACCGCCCCGTCGCTGACCCAGGTCGTGATCTGGGCGAAGATCCCCTGCCCGAGGGCGCCTGCCGCTTCCCTCAGCGGGTCCAGAGCCTTGCCGGCAACGCCCAGCACCGGGTCGGTGAGCGCATTGCAGGCATCGCCCAGCGGGTTGCCGATGCCGAGCTTGTCGGTGATCGGCGCGGCGGGGGCGACGCCGACGTCGCAGGCAGCGTTGGCGCGAGCGCTCGGCGGGCTCGGCTGAAAGAGCGCCAGGGCTACCGCGAGGAGCGCCGCCGCCACGGGGAGACGCACCGCGCTACGGAGCGATGCCATAGGGCCGCATCTCCCCCAGAAGGTCGATCAGCGCGAAGCCTTCGCCGCCGCGGCGCGGGGTCGCGAGGCGTGGCGTCGGGCCGAAGGAGGCTCGGGTGTCGGCGATCTTCCAGTCGCCTTCGCGCCAAACCAGCTCCGTTCGCGAGAGGCCGAAGTAGGCGCTCGGCTCGAGGGTGGAGGCGTTGCCGAGCACGGTGAAGCCCCAGGTGCGGATCAGTGCCCGCCGGGGCGAGTAGCGCAACAGCCGGTAGGCGACCGGCACGCCGAGGTAGGCGCTGGGCACTCCCTCGCCGATGCCCTGCCCGAAGGGGCCCGAGGCAAGCCTCGCGGCGCCGGGGGCGTTGGCCCTGAGCATCGCGCGGGCACGGCGTGGGGTCGCCACCGCTTCGATGCGCGCCCGCAGCTCGCCGGGACGCAGAATCGCGGCGTCGGTGAACGCCTGCTGGTAACGGGCGCTGGCGGCTATCGCCCCGGCCCGGCTGTGGGCGTAGCCGACCCCCACTCCCCCGGCCCCTTCTCGGGTGGGACCGGGGGATCGGGGGGTCGCGAGCGGCGGGGAGGTCGGCTGCGGCGCGCTGAGGCGGCCGACCAGTAGGCCAAGCGCGATGGCGGCGAGGAGCGCGAGGGCGCGGCGCATCGCTAGTGGACCGCCGAGCCGGCGTTGTAGAAGAAGTTGATGACCGCGGCGACGGCGCCGATGCCGAAGGCGCCGCCCAGCGATTTCAGCATCCTCTCGCGGCCGTCGGCGGCCTGGCTGTAGTTCTGGGAGCGGCTGCCGAAGCCCCACTGCGCGGCGCCGATCACGAAGGCGCCGACGCAGGCCAGGAGCCCGAGGGCCGCCGCGCCGTTGAGGAGCTTTTGGAAGGCATCGATGCCCGGCAGGCCACCTGGTTCGGGGTCGACGTGAACCGCCCCGAGCAGCTCGATCAGGTGAAACTGAAGTCTTTGAAGTAGTGCCACCGCTCCCTCTCCTCGCCTGTTGCCAATGGGTTCACCGCTGGCATAGGGGCGAGGAGAAGGACGCCCCGGGGAATTTCGCTCCGCTCGCTACATGCCGAACTCGGAGCCGCTTTCCCCGGTGCTGGAGGGCGAAGACGAATCACCTGACGCGCTGGACGGCAGCGCAGGCCGCGCGGCGGTGGCGGGTGGGGAGGAGTCCGAGGACGCGGGGGGCGTCGGCGCCTGAGTCGGAGCCGAGCCACTCTCGATGCCGAACTCGCTCACCGTCTGCTCGGTGCTCGCCGCGGGGGCGTTCCCGCTGCCCGCCGGGCGAGTGCGGACCTGGGGCCTGCCAGCTGCCCTTGGCGACACGGGCTCGCCTGCTTTCACCTTCAGCATGGGCGACTCGGAGCGGCTAGTGCCATGCGCCACGGGTGAAACGACCAAGCGTGGCAACCCAGCAGCGGATCGCCGGGCCGATACCGCTGGCAGAGATGGAGCCTCTCGCGGCTTTGCGCTAGGTGGGTGCAGATCGTGGGCGCCCGCTCCGGCCCCGATCGACCCACTCGCCGCAAGGCCGCAAAGGAGCGCAGCACCCGCCCCGCAAACACCAACCGCTGCCCGCGCTCCACCGCTCACCGCAGCTGCATTGCTTGGCTCGGCAATTGGGCTAAGTCGCCTCCAGAGGTCCGTGAGACGCTGAGTCGCCGACGCCATGACGTCTCGTAGGAAAACGAAGAGTGCTGGCATGCGCAGGTCCCCGAGGTAGTTGCGATCTCCCAACAGCAGCCGCAGCCGCTCGGCCGCGGCGCGGTGGTGGCGATCGGCGGCTGACTTCTGCCAGCCGAGCTCCCGCCCTGCCTCGCGGATGCTCTTCCCGTCGAAGTAGACGAGCGCCAGCAGCTTGCGGTCTTTCTCGGGAAGTCGCCGCATTGCCTTTGCGATCCGAGCGCGGCGCTCTCCTTCCATGACCTCCTCCTCGGGTGTCGGAATCTGTTCGTCTGCCAGATGGAACACCGTGTCGATCGAGGAGGTAGACGGCCTGCGCCGCTGCGCATCGAGAAGCGCTTGGGCACGGCGATAGGCGATGACGATCAGCAGACCGACCGTTTGGTCTTCTCGGCCTTTGACCAGCCGCTCGGCGAATTCAGCGTGGGCCTGAGCCAGCAGGTCAGCTGAGTTCTCTTCGATCCAAGCGCGCGGGAAGCGCTTGGCAAACAGCAGTCGGGTGAATCCTCGCTGGGCCTCCCGCAGCTGCTCCTCGGTTACTTCTCCCCTCCGAACCGCACCGACCTCCATCACTCCCTCCTCCCTCCCCACGTCTTCAACCGCCGCAGCGCCTCGATGCCTCGCCGCGACAGCGCTAGAACTGCTCATACATCCGTTGCCATAGGCGGCAGTGGGCCAACGCCCCGGCAAATTCGAGGATTGCCAGGGGCATCTCACCGCCGTGTCAGATGCCTGCTCACGTGATGAGCAGAACGCCCGGCCTGCCACTCGCCCTTGCGATCGGCGCTCCTCTCGCAGCCTTTCTCGCACTCGTCATCGGGGCTGTATGCATCGCCCTAGCCTTTGCGGGGACGAGTGGCTGCGAAACGGACGCACCAATTGGCAGCGTCCCGACGAACCTCATCCCGGTCTACCGAGGGGCAAGCGCGAAGTTCGAACTCGGCCCCGAAGGACCGTCGATCCTCGCCGCGATCAACGACGTCGAGACCGACTTCGGTCGCAACCTCGGCACCTCATCTGCGGGAGCCCGGGGATGGATGCAGTTCATGCCCGAAACCTGGGAGATCTACGGAGTCGACGCCGACGGCAATGGCGTTCGTGATCCCTCCGATCCCAAGGACGCGATCTATGCGGCGGCGCGCTACCTGCGCGCATCGGGCGCGCCGCAGGACTGGCACGGCGCGATCCTCGCCTACAACCATGCCGAGTGGTATGTCGCGGAAGTCCTCGGCAAAGCTCATGACTTCCGCGAGGCCGGGAACGCGAGCGCTGGAGGCAACGCGACCGTCGAGTGCTCTGCCGGAGCACAAGGGGACGCGATGCTCGATCGCGTTCAGCGGCTCTTCTCTCCTCGAGACTTCAAAGCGCTGCCGGCAAGTCTTTGGGTCGGCGGCGGCCCGCCAGGGGCCGTCGACTCTCGCATCTGGCCCGATGCCGTGTGGTTGCTCGAACGCTACGGTCTGCGCGTCGTCGCAGCCCGCGAGTCAGGACACCTGACCCACGGAGACGGGACGGCGATGGACATGGTGCCCGCCTCCGGGCATGGCTGGAATGAGACGGCCCGCCAGGCCGCAGAAGACCTCGGCTGGACTGAAAGCTGCGGACGACCAGACAGCGCTACCGCCTGCCCACTCGTCCCAGCCATCCAGTTCGTCGGCTACAACGGCTATCCGGGCCACGGAGACCCATCCCACACCGATTCGCCACATCTACACGCCTCGTGGAAAAGCTCGGCGTACGGCTGCCCCGGCCTCTGCGAACCCCGTGAATGGGTGATGATCTTTCCACTGGATTGAGCGCGACCGCACGGTCAGACGCGCATATTCAGCAGGGCCGCCTGAGCTCGGTCGGACTTGGTCGGCGCGTAGTGGCGCCTCGTCGTCGATATCTCCTTGTGCTTCAAGACCTCTGAAACTACGTCGATCGGCAATTCCTCGTCGTTCAGCGCAATCGTGGCCCATGCCCGCCGCATCGCGTGAGGGGAGACGCGGGAAGTCTTCCCTCCCGAGGAGTCCCAGTGGCTGGGGGCCTCGCGAACCCCCACGCCAGCCCGAACCGCGTGGCGCCTGAGGGTCTTGTAGATGCTCATCGGGCTCATGCGCTTGCCAGTGCGCGTCAGTAGCACGTACGCCGTCTGCGGCTGACTGAGGCCATCTCGCATAGCGGGGTTCCGCTCTGCTTCCGAAAGCTGCCAGCGCCGATAGAGCCGCAGCTCCCGTACCAGCGGGGGAGCCAGGGCGAAGATGTCGACCTGATCGCCCTTGCCGATCACTTCCCAGGTCCCCTGCTCCAGGTCGATGTCAGGCCAACGCGCATCGGCGAAGGTCTGCCGGCGTGAGGGGGCGTAGAACGTCCAGATCGCGATCAAGCGAGCCTTGGGTGATCCCGGGCCACCCAGCAGCCGCTTGATCTCCTCCTTGGTCGGTGCATAGCAGCGCCGGTGAACGATGCGGGGCGATGGCTCAAGAACGGCGGGGTTGATGCTGGGGAGGCTGTCTTCTGCCTGGAAATGGTGATACAGAAACCTGATCGCCGACAAATAGCTCTTGCGATAGGAGGCGGACCATCCGCAGCCCTCGCGGCCGTCCGGATAGCCGCGTGACTTGCACCACTCGCATCGCAGCCGCGCCGCGTGCGGTTTCGCTCCACCCTGTCTCTCCAGATGCGCCATGAAGAGGCGGACCTGTTTCTTGTCGGCCGTGTAGAAGGTCGCGCCGTGGACGCTCGCGAGATATTGGCTGTAGTGCAGGAGATGATCCGCGTACCTGTCGCGCGTTTTCTCCTTGCCAACGCCAGCGTGGTTGACTTCGATCGCCTCAGCGATCAGGTGCTCATCTGAGTGGCCCATTCGTAGCTCCTCGAGGTGATCAAGGAACCGGCCAGGGGCAGCGTCGAGCTCTGCGAGGGAAGGTTTTTGACGACGCTCCATGTTTCGTTCATCTGAGAACCGAGGCACATCGCCCCGTCAATTCTCAGATTTGATCGCCTCGCCATTCGCTCGTTTCTCGATTGATCGCCCACGTGCTGGCTCCTCGTGAATTTCCGAGGGCGGGGCTCATCAATTCGAGCTGTAGAGCCAAATCTGGGCGTGTATTCGAACCACCCCCGGATTTTTGGCTCTGCAGAGCGGCAGAGAAAGCGGCTGATGGGATTCGAACCCACGACCTTCTGCATGGTAATTACGCCGGCCTCCGGAAACCGGCAGCGGCGAATGTAGCAACTTGCAGGGGTTTCGTAATGGCGTCAGAGCCTTGATCGCTTTTGTCGCGGTCGAACAGATCAGCAGCCTGTTGCCCCTCTCCTTTGCTTTTGCCGCCGGAGCGATGCTGGCGCTGATCGCCCTCGAGATGTTGCCTCAGGCTTTCTCGGGGCCGGGACGCCGTGGGCCGAGCATTGGCCTGGCCTGCGGCGCCGCGCTGATGCTGATCTTGAGTTTCCTCCTCGCCGTTTGAGCTAAGAGAAGGCGGTCAGCACCCCGAGCGCCAGGACGGAGGCCGCGATCACGGCAAAGGGCGATTCCGGTCGCGAGCCGGTCACCACGTCCCAGGACGTGGGCTCCCATCAGCTCGTGATCGCGTCCAAGCGATCGCATGAACGGGAGCAAGACCAAGAGCAGCACAGCGTTGAGGGCCTGAAAGAGGAAGAGGATCGGGATCAGCGGGGCGCCGGGGATGAGGACGAGGACGGCAGCGACGATGACGACAAGGCCGTAGCTGAAGTAGAAGGAGCGCGCCTCCCCGAAGGTATCGTCTACATCGGCTTTCCTACCGAGGGTCTCCGATACCGAATAGGCGGTGGAGAGAGGGACGATCGCCGCCGCGAGCAGCGCGGCCCCGAGAAAGCCGAGGCCGAAGAGGGTTGCCGCCGTGTTCCCGGCCAACGGTTCAAGAAGCCGATCACCCCGGTCAGCACGGCGCCGGTGATCACGTCGATTCGCTCGTATTGCAGGTCTTTGATCTTGAGCTTCTTGTCGACGGCGTAGGACTGGATGAAGGCCAGCCCCCATGGAGCCAGCGTCGTACCGACCGTCGCCACGGCAACAAGCACCCCCTCACGGTTTAGTGGGAGATTCGGAACCACCAGGCCCTTGGCGGCGGCACCCCAATCGGGGTGGGCGAGTACACCCGAGATCACGTAGGCGACAAAGACGGAGCTGAGGGCAAGGAGAACGTGCTCGACGTGGCGGAAGCTCGCCCGCAGGACGAGCACCGACACACCGATGGCCGCGAGCGGGACGCTGAGGTAGCGACTCATTCCGCCAAGCAGTTCCATCCCCGCCGCCACCCCGGCGAACTCCGCGCAAAGCGTCCCGGTGTTGGCAATCACCAAGGCTGAGAGCACGAGCGCCGCGGCCCGTCCACCGTAGCGCTCGCGGACGAGGGTCAGAAGTCCCTTGCCGGTCATGATCCCGAGCCGCACACCAAGCTCGTGGAAGACGATCAGAACCAGGGTCGACAGGGCGAGAACCCAAAGCAGCTCGTAGCCGTACTTGGCGCCGAGAATCGAGTAGGTGGTGATCCCGGCTGGGTCGTCGTCAGAGAGGCCCGCAAGCACGCCAGGTCCAACCACGGCAAGCAGCGCCGCGACCCCACCGGCACGAAGCAGGAGGGGGCGGCGTCGGGTCAGGTGCCAGTAAAGGTGGCGACCGGGGATGCAGTGGGCAGGAGGCTCTGGCGCGGGCACGTCTACACCTTGACCGCCAGCCCCGATGTCCAGGGACGCCTACCCGGATGGCGGTGCGCTGGACAAGGCTGGGGCCAAAAGGGAAGTAGATCAGCTCGCGAGAACAAGGCGCTCGGAGACGGCCTCGCTGCGGTAATCGAAGATCCGCTTGAGGTCGCGGCGAACGAAGAGGACATGCGCGAGCGCGCCGAGCGGTCCCAGCGGGATCGCGTAGCGGACGCGGTCGTGGATGACGGTCGCGCCGCCGCCGTCCGTCTCGAAGGAGTGGGTGTGCTCCCAAAGGGAGTAGGGGCCTCTGGCCTGAACGTCGACGAAGCCCACCGGCGGCTCCCAGATCTCGATCCGGGTCTGCCAACGCACCGGCACTCCGTGCAGCCTCAGTTTGTAGTCGAGCAGCGTGCCCTGGCGCAGCGTCAGATCCCCCGGCGTCGTCACTTCGAAGTGAAGCCAGGGCGGCGTCATCGGCTCCAGGTTGCGTGCGTCTACATAGAAGTCGAATGCCTGCTCGACCGGCACCTCGACCCGTTGACTGCGCTCGAGGACGTGTATAGACACGGCTCCAGTCTTGCAGCCCATTGGGTGGGGGTTACCTTTAGGGGATCGCGGCAAGCACTCTCATCGCTGGCGCAACGGGCTTCGTCGGCGCTCGCCTGGCCACCTCACTCACAGACTCGGAGACGCTAGTCCGGTGCCTGGTTCGCGATCGCTCGAAGGCGCACATGCTGGAGACAGCGGGTCTCGACCTCCACGTCGGCGACGTCACTGACGCGGAGAGCCTGGCAGGCGCGGGTCAAAATGTCGAGGTGGCCTACTACCTCGTCCACGCGATGGCCGGTGGCGACGGGTTCGCCGAGCGAGAGGAAACCGGGGCGCTGAACTTCGCCCGGATGGCCAGGCGCGAAGGCGTCAAGCGCGTCATCTATCTCGGGGGGCTCGGCGACGAGAGCAAGTCGCAGCACCTGCGCAGCCGCCACGAGACCGCGCGGGTACTCGCCGCCGAGGGCCCGCCACTCACCTATTTCCGCGCGGCGATGGTCGTAGGCACCGGCAGCGAGTCCTTCCGGACCCTGCGCTATCTGGTCCGCCGGCTGCCGGTAATGATCGGCCCCAGCTGGCTACGGACCGCTACGCAGCCGATCGGCATCGACGCGACGATCGAGTATCTGCTCCGCGCTCCCGAGGTTTCCGAGTCCGAGGGGCGGGAGGTCCAGATCGGCGGCCCGGATGTCCTCTCCTACTCGGAGATGCTGGATCGAATGGCGTTGGCGATGGGGATACGACCACGGCGAAAGGTACCCGTCCCCTTCATCACCCCGTGGCTCTCGGCACTGTGGCTTGGCCTGGTGACGCCAGTCAACGTGAAGGTGGCGCGCCCGTTGGTCGAGGGCCTGACCACGGCAACCGTAGTCACCGACCCCTCCGGAGCCGAGCCGTTCGGCATCTCACCGGCGTCATTTGACGAGGCGCTGCGGCGCGCGCTCGCGGAGGAAAGAGCTGGACGGAGGGACTAGTTAGTCCCAGAGTCTTCCTAGAAAAGTTTGAAGTTGCTTCCGGTGGTGAAGAAGCCGGAAGCAGCGTTGGCGCCTCCGTCCGTGATCGACATCGCTGGGGCGAAGGCAAGGGCTCCTTTACTAGCCTGCGGGAGCACGCCGCTGACGCTGGTGACGGTGAGCGCCAGGGTCGTCGCGGTCCCATTATTGGACAGCACCACGGTGCCGGAGAAGGTAGTGGTCGTCAGCGGAAGCAGGACGTAGCCGCCGCTCCCAGTGTCGAGGGCGCCTTTGGTGATCCCCGGGATCGTCAGCGTCACGTTCGCCAGCGAGGGCTTGGCCTCGGTCGCGCCGGTGAAGGATGCGGGGACGGACGCGGGTGCGAGGCTCTGGTTGAAGGTCAGGATCAGCTTGTCGCCGACTTCGAGCTGACCGTTGCCGGCAGAGCCGCCGGACTGGCGGGACTCGATCGCCGTCACCTGCGGCCCGCTGGTGTCGACCTTGGCGACGCTGGCCGAGGTGTAGGCAGCCTGGTTGCCGACCTTGTCGGAGACGAGGTACTCATAGCGGTAGCAGTTGCCGCTGGTGACGCTCGTGTCCGCACCGCCTACCAGGGTCACCGTGGTGGCGTAGGTGCCCGGGAACGTCGCGCAGGTCTCGGTCGACGTGGTCAGCGAAGTGACGTCGCGTTTTACCGTGGTCGTCGTCGTGTTGACTCCGGAGGCCCCGTCGGAGCCGTTGGCCGTCGCGATCGGGACGGAGGTCGAGTTGAGGACGCCATTGGTGTAGCTGATGCTTCCGCCGAATGGGGCGACGATGTCACTCGCGAAGAGGACCGAGGCGTTGGCGCTGCTCTTGCCGGCGACATCGGTGCTGAACACGGTCTTGACGGTCGGGTTGGCGGGTTCGGGCGTCCAGCTGAAGGCGGTCGAGGCGTAGGGGCCGCCGGTGGGGGCGCCGATCGTCTCCAGGTTGTGGACCCAGCCCGTGGTCGCGATCGCCGGGAAGGTTGCTGAGGCGGGGCCGGAGGCGGCGTCGGTGACCGCGTCGACGATCTTGAACGAGCCGGCGACGTTGCCGCGGTAGAAGATGGTCGACCCGGACTGCGACGCGTTGACCGCGCCTTCGAGACTGAGCGAGTCGATTGGGCCGACGTTGTCGACCTTGGCCACGCTGGCGCTCGTATAGGTCGTCTGGTTGCCGACGTTGTCGGAGACCAGGTAGCGGTATTGGTAACAGACGCCGCTGGTCACCGAGAAGGAGACCCCCGGAGGCTGGGTTGGTGGCGAGGACGGAAAAGGGGCCGAAGCCCCCGCAGGCCCCAGCCGAGAGCGTCGCCGTCGATCCTTCGACGATCCCGGACGCGGCATTGAGGCCGGAGATCGTGTCGGTGCCCTTGACGAAGGAAACACTGACCGTCGCGCCGAGGGTGTAGCCGTTCGAGTAGGAGAGACTGCCGCCGATGGGGAGGGTGGCATCGGGGGTGGCGGTGAAACTGGAGGCAGCGCTACCACCGGCGTTGTTGGTCGTCGTCACGCTCCGGACGCCGCTCGGTGCGGTCGGGCTCGCCGCGCTCCAACTGTAATTGCGGATTCCGCTGCCGCCGGAGCTGGCGCTCCAGCCGCTGGGGAAGGTGGGGAAGCCATAGCCGACGGTGCCGGCGGTCGTGTCTGCGGAGTCCGCGATGAGCTGGAAGCCGCCGCTGGTGGCGCCGGGGCGGTAGAAGACCTGGGTCCCGGCGCCGCTCCAGTAGGCGTTGACGAGCGCCGAGAAGCTCAACGCGGGAGTTGGCGGAGAGGTTGCGTCGACCTTGACGTCGGGGCTGACGTAGGTTGTCTGGTTGCCGACCTTGTCGGAGACGAGGTACTCGTAGCGGTAGCAGGTGCGATCGGCTGGAACGGTGTCGCTCCTCGGCGTCGAGGGATCGTTGGCGCCGACCTGGGTGTAGGGGCCGAATGCCCCGCAGCTGCCGTTGGCGACGCTGTCGGAGGTCAGGGGGGCCGAGGCGCGGAGCAGTTGGGCGCCGCTCGGAGCCAGCCCAGAGCCGCCATCGGTACCGGGTTCGAAGGCGACGCTGAGGGTCGTCGAGGTCGAGTAGCGGCCCCCGGTGCCACCCAGCCCGGTGGCATCCACCGATCCACCGCTCGGGCTGACGGCGTCCTTGGTGACGGTGAAGGCGGCGCTGTTGGTCGATGCTTGGCCGGCGTTGTCGGTCGCAGAGATCGGCTGTGCGCCCGGCGACGGGCTGGCGCCGTTGGCCGACCAGGAATAAGTGCTGCGGAAGTTGGTGCCGCTGAAGGGAGAGGTAACCGCGCCACCGCCGGTGAAGCCCGTGATAGCCGGGAAGGTCATCTGGGCGACCCCGGAGACGGAGGAGTTGGCCGACGAGTCGACGTTGAAGCTGCCCGACTGCGCCGGGTTGTAGAAGATCGTGGAGCCCGACACCGACTGTGCGCCCGTGCCGCTGACAGGGGTCAGCACCGCGTTGGTGGGTGCCGGCCCGACAGGCGGCGCACATTGCGGGGCGACGATCGTGTCTTCGATCAAGGTGACAGCGCCGTTGTGGGCCAGGGCCCGCCCGTTCATCGCAACGCCCCCGGCAGTCGAGATCGAGGTGAAGGCGAGGATGTTGCCGGTGAAGGTGGAGGATGAGCCGAGCGCGGCCGAGCTACCTACCTGCCAGAAGACGTTGCACGCCTGGGCGCCGTTGATCAGATTGATGTGGCTGGATGCCGTGGTGGCCAGCGTCGAGCCCGCCTGGAAGACGAAAACGGCGGCCGGGTCGTTCTGGGCATCGAGGGTGAGGTTTCCCGTGAGCGAGAACGACGCCGCTTTGTAGACGCCTCGGGTGAACGTCTGTCCGCCGAGGCTGCCGGAAACCGGAGCGCCCGCGCGACCGGCGGCATCGGCATATGCGACTCCGAGGTCTGCTTGAGCCTGGTTGGCTGCGGCATCGGCGCTGTGCGTCGTCCCGTTCACGGTTCCCGGCGGGAAGCCGGTAATCGCCGTCCCGGGGCTGACGCCGAGGTTGCCGGTCAGTGCCGAGACGCCGGCGCTGGTCACCGTCGAGGCGCCGAGGACCGCGAAGCTGCCGGCTTCTCCGAGCCCGACCGGCAGCGGTTCCGGCACCGCCGGCGCCGCGGTCTGGACCTTGATATCCGAACTGGCGTAGGTGGCGATGTTGCAGACATGGTCGGAGACGAGGTAGCGGTAGAGGTAGCAGCGGTCGTTCGTCGGCACCGTGTCGCTGACGGGGGACACGGGGTTGGTGCCGCCGACCTGGGTGAAGGCGGAGTAGGTCCCACAGGTGCCGTTTTCGGTCCCGTTGTTGGAGCTGAGTGGCGCCGAGGCACGCAGCAGCTGAGCCGGGACGTCGCTCGGCCCAGTCCCGTCCGCCAGCCCGGAGCCCGTGTCCGTGCCCTTGTCGAGGCCGAGGCTGAGATTGAGCGTGGTCGAGTAGCGCCCGCCGGTGCCGCTGAGGCCGATAGCGTCGACGGAGCCGCCGCTGGGCGGAGTCGAGTCGTTATGCAGGGGCCCGGTCGAGCCGAAGGTGCTCCCCGCTTCGTTGGTGAGGCTGATCGTTCCCGCCGCGGTGCTGGTCGTCCCGGCCACCCAGCTGATCGGGTTAGAGAGGAAGGGACCTCCGGCGGGCGTGGTCACCGCGCTGGAGTCGAAGGAGAAGCCGACTGCGCTGGAGGGAAGTTCCGAGAACCCAGCCGAGACGGCAGGGGAGCCTCCCAGCGCGAGCGGAGTCATCAGGAACCTGAATGACCCGGCCGCCGCGCCGCGATAGTAGGCATCGCCGGGGTCGCCCGTTTCTTCGTCGGCCGCTTCGATATAGGCGCCCCCCGCGATATCGACAAAGTCGACGGTGAAGTAGGGAAGGGTGGTGTCGATCTTGACCTGCTGGGTTTCGACCGGAGACTGATTGCCGGCATTGTCGGCGAGGTAGAACTCCAAGGTCGTCGTGGCGCTCACCGAGACCGGGCCGGTGGCGATCTGCGCGGTCGCCGAGGTCTTGGGGTCGCTGCCGTCCTCGGTGTATTTGGCGAAGGCAACGCCGGACCCGTCACCGTCGCTGACCGTGCCGCCGACTTCGACCGGCGCGATCTTGTTCCAGCCGGCTGCGTTCGGCAGCGGGTCGACGGTGACTTTGATCGTCGGAGGGGTATTGTCGACGAGGATCCCGGCGCTGGCTTCGCTGGAGTTGGAGCGAACGCTCAGTGAGTGGGTCATCGATCCCGATTCGGTATTGACCGCGCCGCTCTTGACGCTTTCGGCGCCCCGCCAGTTGGAGCTGAAGACCGGGGTCTCTGAGTACACCCAGTTGCCCGGCGGCGTTTCGGGCTCGGTGCAGGTCGTGGCGGTGATGGTTCCCGAACAGCCCGCGCCGATCGTCGCCTGCGCGCCGGTTGCGGCGTTGTAGCGCTTGACGATGTATCCGTCCACCGCGACGCCGTTGGAGAGGCCGCTGCCTCCCCAGCTGACGACGACGTTCCCCGAGCCGCTCTCGCTCACCGTCGGCGCAGCTCCTTGGTTGACGGTCGCGGCGCCAGCGGCACCGTTTCCATCGCCGTCATTGCCGCCGCCGCTCCAGTAGCCGAGCGCCGCCTGACAGGCCAAGCCCGCGAGCACCATGATCGCCAGCAATGCAGCAATGCGGATTGCCCGCCTCATCATGGTCCCACCTCGAGGTGCACGGTGAAGGTGGCGCCCTGACAGGCGCTCGCGGCTGCGGTGCTCATCGTCATTGCCGAGGCCATGTCGATAGCCAGGGTGCCGTCGGTCGCACCCGCTCGCGGCGGAACGTTCCAGCCGGCGCCACCGTTGTCTTGGGAAACGAAGCTCAGCACCGAGATGTCGCAAGAAGCGTGCGGGGCATCGACGGCGAAGGGTTCGCCGTCGTCGGTGTCGAGACTCAGCGAGCCGATGTGGACGAAGAAGGCATTGGGGTTGGTAGCCACGATCACGACACTGGCGTCATTGCCCGGATAGAGCTGAGCAGTGGGAGCGCCGGGCTCGAAGGAAAGCGCCTGCGCGTCGGTGAGAACCGTGGTCGCGGTCCCGCTGCCATTGCCAGACCAGTAGGCGATTGCGCCCGCGGCGAGGCCGGCGGCGATCGCGATCGCGATCGCCAGTCCCGCCCGCCGCCTGAGGAGAGTCGTGCGCCTCACGGGGTCCCCTCGGTGGCGGCACCGACGAAGGCAAGCGTCAGCGAAGCCTGCTTGCAGCCGTCCTGATTGACTGGCAGGTTCAACATCGTGACCTCGGGCCACTCCTCCGGAGTGAAGCCGAGTTCATCGAGGCTGGCCGTACTCGATGCCGCAAGCGTGAATCCGGGGGCTCCCGAGAACTGCTCGACCGAGAAGTCGTTGGCGCTGCATGGATGTGCCAAGTCCGACTGCGGCCCGTTGACGCTCGCCACCTGAACGTTCAGGCTCGAGATCGAGAGGTCGGCGCTTTCCCGGTTGACGAGGGTGAGGTCGAGCGATGCGGCGGTTCCCGGCGTCAGTGGGTTCGGGAGCGCTCCGTCGATCGTGAACGCCTTGGGGGCCGTGACCGTCGGAGCGGGGCTGGGGGATCCGTCTGCGGGGCCGGCATCTGATTCGCTGCGGTCGGAGACGACCAGGTTGACGGCGGTGCTGCCGCTGCGGCGAGGCCGGTGAGCCTGGAGCAGAAGCACGTAGGCGCCGGGTGGCGTGTCGACCGCGGTGCCGACGGTCAGGGTGGTCGTGGGCCGGCTCGCCCCTTGAGAGGCGAGTCCTCGTTGAGGCGCGAAGGACACGCTGGCCCCGGCCGGGAGCCCACGCGCCACACGTAGGCTCGTGCCTCCACGAGCCCCAGCTCGTCGGGGCCGAGATGGCGACGCGCGACCCTCACGGCGAATTGCGCCGAGACGCCCGGGGCCACGGTTCGGCTCGAAGGCTCAGCGTGGATCGAAAGAGGCTGGGAGGCCACATCGGTCGATTGCCTCGCGCTCACCGCCACGACGGCGACCGCGATGGCCGCGGTCAGGCTCAAAGCGGCGAGGCCGATGAAGAGCAGGCGGATAGGGCGGCTGAACCGCCGCCCTATCCGCTTTGTGCCCGTCCTGGTCATCTCGATCTCTAGGAGCTCGAGAAGGTCAGGGTGAGGGTGGCACCCTTGCAGGCGTCCTGACTCACCGCGGTGTTGGCGTAGACGAGCGAGCCGTCGTTAGGCAGCGCCTCGATCGTCGCTTCCGCGGGAACTTCGTGGTTCTGGGTGACATCGGCCATCGTGAAGTCATCCGTTTCGCAGGCCGCATGGGCACCGTCGACTTCGACGCTTACCAGGTGGACTTTTGCTGACTTGGATGGGCGATTCGCTCGGATTGGCGGCCGTGAAGCTGACCGGCTCGCTGGTTCCCGGAGCGCTGCCCGGGACGATCGTGCCGGTGAGGGTCACGGACCCATTGGTGCCAACTTGGCCCGAGCCCGAGCCGAAGCCCGAGCCGGTCCAGTAAGCCACGGCGATGACCGCGATCGCCACCGTGACAAGGCCGCCGAGAGTAGCGAGAACCCTTTTCCTGTTGATGATGTTACGCATGGGAGGACGCTCCACTTGGAGAGTCCTCAGGGCTGCGCCACGCGCGCCTGAGATGAATGCGGTTGGACATAGAAGTCCTCCCTTTTTTGGCGAGCAGCCTCAAAAACGTTCCGAGGCTGCCACGACCGCTGATGCGAGCTAGCGGAGTGGCGGCAGTCCTTTTTCGGTAGCCCGGCGAACTCCGGTGGAGTCCCGTGGCTCTGCGGACCCGCCTTGCGGCGAGGGTGCCTGAGTCGAGAAGTCTGCTCTTGTATCTACGAACTCCCTCGGTACCGAGATAGCTCACCCTGAACACAGTGCCTGCAGCTAGACGTTCGTTGCCAAGCTTCGACTGCTCCGCCTGCCTAACCGCGCACAGAAAGCGCTTCATCGACGTGTTTGAGCAGGAGGTCAACTATCCGAGGATCAAATTGGCTACCCCTGCCCGCCTTGATTACCTCGACGGTTTCCCCCACAGTGAGCGCCGGCCGATAGTGGCGGTCGCTGAGCAGCGCATCAAAGACGTCGGCGATCGCGGTGATCCTGCCCTCTAGAGGAATTCCCTCTCCCGTAAGGCCCTGTGGATATCCGCTGCCGTCGTAATGCTCGTGGTGCGTCAACGCAATGGTCGCCGCGAGGCGGAGCAGATCGCTCTCGGAGTTGGCGAGGATCTCATAGCCGACCGTCGTGTGGCGCTTCATCTCCTCACGCTCCTCGGGCGTCAAGGGGCCGGACTTACGAAGGATCTCGCTTGGGGTGGCGATCTTTCCGACGTCGTGCATCGGGGCCGCCACCCGCAGGAGATGGACACGTTCGTCGTCTAGGCCGAGTCGGCTTCCCAAGAAGGCGGCGACTCTGCCCATTCGGTCGACGTGCTTCCCGGTTGACAGATCGTGAAGCTCGATCGCCCTGGTGAGCCGTTCGACCGTCTCCTGGCGGGATAGCCGAAGCTCATCGATCGCCTGTTGCTGAGCCTCTGCCAGCTCATCGCGCAGCCGCAGTGCCTCCTTCTGGGCGGTGACATCGGTCGAGATGCCGCAGACCGCGGTGGCTCGCCCGTCCTCGTCGAGAAGGGGGAACTTGACCGTCTGGAAGGTCCGCTCGATCCCCCCGATCCCGAGCGTTTCCTCTGCCCCATACGTCGTGCCCCCTTCGAGGATCTCGCGATCGACGGCGCGGGTGTGTGCCAGTGCCTCGGGGGTCATGATCGCCTCGTCGGTCTTGCCAAGTAGCTGGCCCCTCTCCTGCCCCGCCAGGTCGTCGGCCTGTGCGTTCGCGAAGACATAGCGGTAGGCGTCATCCTTGACGTAGACGGGCATCGGCGCCATGTCGATGATCGTTTGGCGGCGCTCTTCGAGGTTGAGTCTGTGTGCGCTCTCGAAATCTTCGAGTTCGCGCCGTCGCAGAGCATTCATCGCCGTGATCAGCAACTGCCCCGGCCAGAACGGCTTGACCAAGTAGCCGTGGACACCGTGACCACCGAGGCCAAATGCTTGTCTCGCAACCTCCGGGTCGTCCTTGTCGGTAACTAGGACCACAGCGGTCTCGGGATGTTCTTCGGTGATTTCCTCGGCCAGGGCCAAGCCCGACCCGTCCAGCATCTGGATATCGCAAAGGGCGAGGTGAAAGTGGACTGATTCAAGCTTCCTGTGAGCCTGAGCAACGCTGCCTGCGAACTCACACCGATATTGCTCTCCCAGTGCGCGATCGACCAGCCGCAACATCTCGGGCTGGTCGTCCGTTACCAGAATGCGTGCTAGCCCAGGCCTGGTCTTCGTGGGATAAGGCAGCGGCCTCGATCCCGTCGGGTTGGTGGTCATCCGACCGCGCCTCTCACTCGGGAAGGTTCGACCTGTGTCGTCTCTGGAGCCGCCCGGAACCGCTCGGGTGTCGAGCTGTTCGTGCCGGCTCTGGTCGTACCTACCACGGGATTCACCGGCGGTTCTTTGGCCGGCTTGGTTGCCTGGTCGAATACTCATGACTTGACTAGTCGATAGAACCCTAGGTGCTCCGACGCTCACATACAACCCGAGGTTGGAGGGGTGACAGTACTAATTGGCTAGCTCCTTTGGGGGATATTCACTGCGCTTCATATATCTGGGGGATTGTGCTGATCGATCGAAGTTCAGATAGTGCGGCGGCAGCTGAGGCGCAGCGGCGAATTCGCGAAGCTCATCGCTGAGCGCCTGACGCGGTTGCCTCCCTGGCCCCCTAGGTCTCCCCCCTGCCAGGCCTAGGGGGCCGAAAAGAAGCAGCGACGGCGAACGGTGCGTTTCACGCCACCGAAGAGAGATCACATGAGCTCGACGAAAAGCCTCGCGATCGGATCTAGCGCGTCGCCTGCGTTTCTGTTGCCCCCATTTACGATCGATGCGACGAAACAGGGCAACACCTTCGTTGTGCGTGCCGAGGGAGAGCTTGATCTATCCGAGTGCCCCCTGCTGGAGCGTGCGCTGCGAGAGGCCGAGGCGAGCCATGCCACCCGGATCCTGCTTGATCTTGAAGGGCTGACGTTCATCGATGCGGCAGGGCTCAGCGCCCTCGTCTTGGCATGGCATCGCTCGGTGGCTGATGGCAATCGCCTGCAGGTAACCCGCGGCAGGGGAAACGTCGCAAGCATGCTCCATCTGACCGCCCTCGACAGGGTGCTGCCATTTATCGCTGATTCGTAGTCCTTGAGGTGTAGGTCTCCGCTGGCTGGTCGATAGGTCTTGAGAGATGGCCACGATCAAGCCCGATCCGGGACCGATCACCTCGCCGCCGCTGGAGCCGAGTGTCGGCTCCGTGCTCGCCGACGCCCCGGCGATCTTGGTCAAGGACCTCGAGCGGACGCCGCGCGAGCGCCGCCGCCTCTACATCGCCTTGCATCTGAAGCTGCTCTTCGTCGTCGGGATCGGCCTCGCCTGGGCCGGCTTTTCGCTGTGGCTCTCACTTTCGTGGATCGACGCCCTGGGCCAATCGATCACCATGCCCCTCGCGATCGCCGTGATCTTCGGCATCGCGATCATCCCCGGCTACCTCAACGCCAACTTGATCGCCTCGCTGCTGATCGACCACCCTCCCCCGCTGCGCTTCGATCTTGCCTTTCCCGAAGCCACCGTGGTGATCGCCTGCTTCAACGAGGAGGAGACGATCGAAGCGACCCTCGACTTCGTCGTCGAGCAGGACTATCCGGGCAGGCTGCGGATCCTGGTCGCCGACGACGGCTCCACCGATCGCACCGCCGAACTGGGCCGCGCCCGTGCCGCAGCCAACCCCGACATCACCGTCCTCATCCTCCCCCACGGCGGTAAGGCGCAGGCCCTGACCGCGGCACTACGGCGGGTGCGAACTCCACTGATGGCAACCGTCGACGCCGACACCCTGCTGATGCCCTCGGCACTGCAGCGCGTGGTCGCCCGGCTGCTGATCTCCCCGCCGGACACGGTCGCGGTCGCCGGCGCCGTCTTCGTCCGCAACTCCCGCCAGAACTTCATCACCCGCGCCCAGGAGTGGGACTACTTCCTGGGCATCGCCTCGGTCAAGCGCCAACAGGGCCTGTTCCAGGGAACGATGGTCGCGCAGGGCGCCTTCAGCGTTTACCGCACGGCGGCGCTCCACCAGGTAGGCGGCTGGCCGGACCGCATCGGCGAGGACATCGTGCTCACCTGGGCGATGATGCGCAAGGGGGGCAGGGTCGGCTACGAGCGCACCGCGATCGCCTTCACCAGTGCCCCAGAAGACGCCCGGGCATTCGCCCGGCAACGGCGGCGCTGGGCGCGCGGGATGATCGAGGGGCTGCGCGAGCACGGCGGCGCACTGCTGGCCGGAGGTCGGTCCAACGTCCACGCGGTGCTCGTCAACTTCGTCTTTCCTTACGTGGACGTCGTCTTCTCGATCGCCTTCCCGATCGGGATCGTCTTGGCCCTCTTCGGCAACTTCGCGATCGTCGGGCCGATGACGCTCGCCGTTTTGCCGTTGAACGTGATGCTCTCGATGATCATGTTCCACCTGAGCAAGCAGTCCTTTGACGAGGTCGGCCTCAAGGTCCGACAGAACCGGCTCGGCTATTTCGGCTACCTCTTCACCTACCAGCTGTTCATGTCGCCGGTCTCAGTGGCCGGCTACGCGCAGGAGCTGTTTGGCGCCGCACGCCGCTGGTAACGGCGTTGATCTGCCTAGCCACACTTGACCATGTTGCGACCCGAGTTCTTGGCCTCGTAAAGAGCGACATCTGCCCGCAGAAGCGCTCGCCGGACATCGTCCTCCAGCATGGCAACGCCGATGCTCGCGGTGACCGAGGAATCGGAGCCGGCATCCTGCACTCGCGCGCGCAGTCGCTCTGCCAGCGCCTCTGCCTCGCTCAAACCAGTACGGGGCAGAAGGGCGGCAAACTCGTCGCCGCCGAAGCGAGCAACGAAGTCGCCTTCGCGAAGCCCCCCGGCGAGTGTTCGGGCTATCAAGGCGAGGATTCGATCTCCCGCCTCATGACCTTCGGAGTCGTTCACTGGCTTGAAGCCGTCCAAATCGATCATCAAAACAGCGAGCGGCTTGGCATCGGAGAAGTCCCTAAGACGAGCGGCGCGATCCTCAAACGCCCGGCGGTTGGGCAGTCCGCTGAGCGTGTCCGTGTAGGCGAGGTCCTTGTAGGTGTTCGCCTGGCGAGCTAGATCCCGTGCCAGGTCGGCCGTCTCGGCGGCAATGCCTGAAAGGTGTCCCTCGACCGACTCGCCCTCCTGCACCGATTTGCCGGACACCGCCAGGTCGGCGCCTTGTGGGTCGGCCAGCGCAACTACGCGCTCCGGGGGTGGCTCTCTGGGCGCCGAAGAGTCCCTCGGACCCGGGGCCGCGACGTCGAGGGCGGCCTCGACCATTCCCAACAACTGCTCGAGATCCCGAACCAGTACTGCTTCGTCGTTCCGCTCTCGCGGTCGTACACCCTGGCCTCCGAACAGGACGACCAGATTGGGATTGACACGTTGGATCTCGGCAACAGCGCGATCAAGCGCCTGGATCGAGCTCGGCATCGTCGCCGATAGACCGACCAGATCGGGCGAGCGAGTTGCCACGGCTTGGAGAAGATCGTCGGTCGGAACATCGGCCCCGAGGTAGATCGTTTCGTATCCCGCCAGTTCGACGACATCGCCGGCCATCCTCAACCCGAGGGCATGCCGCTCCCCCTCTACCGCGGCCATCAGTATCCGGCCCGGCTTGACCTTGTGGCCGAGACTGGGCCCATAGATGCCCGCCATCGTCTGGTGCGTAAGCGCGGTTGCGAGATGCTCGTCGGCGACCGAGATCGTCCCCTGTTCCCAGAGCTCGCCGATCCGCCACATCGCCGGGGCGATCACCCGCTGGTAGAGGCCCGCGACACCCATGCCCTCGCCCAGCGCCTGCCTGGCCACACGCCCAGCGCCCCCGGCGTCGGCAACCGTAAGCGCGTCCTGGTAAGTGCGGGACAGACGGCGAGTCGCCTTATCTACTTCACGCCGTGACGGGCGCTCGACGCGCTCCGTTGAGGAGATCACAATCACATGAGGGTACGCCGATTAAAGAGGTACACCAACAAACGTACTGGTATTCAAGGAAATTGACCGGACTGCTGCTGAGGCTCAGCCTCTTTCGAACACGCAAACAAGGCAAAGACCTCTTGGGCGATGCCTTGCATCCTTAAGGACTCGGCCCATATCGTACGAAACAGAGTAAGCAATCAGCGCTGTATGGGCCAGGAGTCAAGGAGGTTGTGATGGCTACGCCTGAGCCGCCCGCTGACGGAGAAAACGCGCAGGTTTTTGCGAACGGCGAGTCCGGCCCGCAGGCAGCAATGCGCCTGCGGACGGCGCTAGAACGCTCACGACATCCGATGCTGATCGCCGACGACCAGCGACGCTGGGTGACCGGGAATGCCGCGGCATGTGACCTGCTGGGGGTCGCTTGGCAGGAGATCCCCTGGCACACGATGGACGATTTCACGGCTCCAAACGAGCGCAGGAGGCTCGAGGAACAATGGGGAGCATTCTTGGCCAGTGGGGGCGCGGAGGGTTGGTACCAGTTGTACATTCCGGACCGCGGGTCAATGTCGGTCGAGTTCAGCGCGACGGCAAACGTTCTGCCCGCACGCCACCTTTCTGTCTTCATCCCGCCCGACGATGCCTCGGCTGAGCAGGCAAAAGGCTCCTTGGCCCACCAAGCAACGTGGGCGCCGGTCGTGACCGAGGGGAGCGGCCGGTTGCAACTCAGTGAGCGCGAGCGTGAAGTCATGATGTTGGTTGCATCTGGGCTCCAGAGCGGCGACATCGCGGAGCGCCTATTTCTCTCTCCGGAGACGGTCAAGTCTCACGTTCACAACGCGCTGGGCAAGCTGGGGGCGCACACGCGCGCACACGCCGTAGCGATTGCATTGGTTACCGGGCAGATCACCTGGGAGGTATAGGAGAGGCCCACCGATGACAACTTCTGGCTAGCCCTTCCGGGGGATATCTGCAATGCCTCATACGTCCGGGGGATTGTGTTACGCGACCCGCATACTGATAGTGGACAGAGATGGAGCGCGTAGCGTCGAAGATCGGCATCATCTCATTTGCGGTCGCGCTAATAGCGACCTTGGCACTCGCCGCAAGCTCCATGGCGGCGACGTCGGTTGGCCTCGGAACGGCGAACAGCTTTGCGGTATTGGCCGGAGCTGGGGTCACTAACACCGGACCCAGTGTGATCAACGGCGATCTCGGAACCTCTCCAACTCCCGCGGTGACTGGCTTTGGCGGCGCCCCGAACGGAACGATCAACGGGGCAACCCACCAGGCCGACACCCTCGCTGGGCAGGCCCAGGCTGATCTGACCACCGCATACAACGACGCGGCTGGGCAGGGTCCTGTCAACACGCTTGCCACCGAGCTCGGCGGTCAGACCCTGACCCCCGGCGTCTACAACTCCGAATCGGGGACCTTCGGCATCACGGGGACGCTGACGTTGAATGGCCAGGGCAACCCGGATGCGGTCTTCATCTTCAAGACGGCAACCACTCTGATCAGCGCCTCCGCCTCTCAGGTGCTGATGATCAATGGTGCCCAGCCGTGCCATCTCTTCTGGCAGGTCGGCTCATCGGCAACGCTCGGCACGGATTCCGCCTTCGCCGGGAACATCCTGGCGCTGGAATCGATTGAGCTGAATAGCGGCATCACCGTACTCGGCAGGCTGCTCGCCCGGAACGCCTCGGTCACGTTGATCAACGACACCGTCACGAGAGCCGACTGCGCGGTTGGCGGAACCGGGGGTGGTGGCGGAGGCGGCGAAATCGGTGGTGGTGGCGACGAAACCGGCGGCGGCAGTGTGGGCGGTGGCGGCAAAGGCGGTGGAGCTGGTGGCGGTCCTGGGGGTGGCAATGGCAATGGCGGGCCGAACGTGCAGATCACCGGAGTCCCCAGCCCCAGACGTACTGGCGGCCCCCCAAATCGCGGAGCTCCCTGCGCCGACGGTGGGTTCAGGGCCAAGTTCAGGATCCACAGCCAGGTACGGATGCGCAAGGTCAGTGTCTACCTCGACGGCAAGCTGATCAAACGAAGCACCGGCAAACGGTTCTCGGTCTGGGTCAGCGTCGTCGGCTTGCGCGCCGGGCGCAACACGATCCGAGTGGTGGCGGTCGATCGCAGAGGCCGACGCGATGTCGCGAGCCGGAGCTTCAATCGTTGCGCTCGGGCTGCCCCGAGCCCAGACTTCACGGGCTGAGCATGGCGGCTCTCGTTGTCCTGCTAGCGGCACTTATGCTTCCGGCCGCTGCAGCTGCAGCCATCGTCCCCGGTGCCAACGGCAGCACTCGCCTCTCGAACGAACGGACTTTCACGCGCTGGGCGCACCCGGTGCGAAAGGCACCGATCCGCTGGCTGCCAACCTCGCAGGCGCGGCGGATCACGCGGACCCACTACCTCACCGAGGACGGGTTCCCGGAGGTCTATCCGGTCCTCAGCAGCTGGAGGGATTCAAAGTGGCACACCTGGCTCGAGGTTCGCATCCCGATGCGCCCGAGCGGTCGCACCGGCTGGGTCCGTCGCTCAGCCCTCGGCCCCTACTACCGCGCGCGGACCCTGCTTGTCTTGGTTCGTCACAAGCTGCGCGCGACCCTCTATCGACGGGGCCAGCCGATCTGGAGGGCCCCCGTCGGAATCGGGAAGCCGAGCACTCCCACGCCAGCGGGGCACTTCTGGATACGCGAGAAGTTCAGAACGCCCGGCCCCGGCGGCCTCTACGGGCCAGTGGCGTTTGGCAGCAGCGACTACTCCGTTCTCAGTGACTGGCCCGGCGGCGGGATCATCGGCATCCACGGCACCAGCGAACCCTTCCTGATTCCCGGCCGCCCGTCCCACGGCTGCATTCGCGTCCGCAACGGGGCGGTGCGCCGGCTATGGCGCCTGATGCCGATCGGCACGCCGCTGCTAATTCGATAGGAGGCTTGATTCCAGTGTCGGACAAACTCAGTCATCAAGGGCGGAGGGCGCCGCAAAAATCATCGGGGCGCCCGCGCGTGCTCGTCACGGGCACGGGGGAACCATCTGGCATCGCAGTAATGAAGGCGCTGAGTGGGGAGAAGCTTGAGATCTATTTGGCGGATGTCGATCCTCACGTGCCGGGCCTTTCTTCGCTCGAGGGAGATCGACAGCCGCTGATTCCCAGGAGAGGCAGAGACTCATGGACCGAGTTGGTTTACTCGTTTTGCGAGCGCCATCGAATTGACGTCTTGATTCCGACCGTGGATTGTGAGTTGTTGCTGCTCGCGAGCGCGCGGGTCTTCTTCGCCGACATCGGCACGAAAATCGTCCTCGCGTCGGAGAAAACGCTGCGAATGTGCCTCGACAAGTGGGCGTTACACCGGCACTGCAAGGGGGCAGTACGGGTGCCTGACTCGACGCTCGCAGACGAGGCTTTCGATCCATCCCGCCCCGAACTGCCGGTGATTGTGAAGCCAAGGATGAGCGCCCGATCGCACCGAATCCAATTGATCGAGCGGCGCGAAGATCTGGAGCGGATCGATCGCGATGGCTCGCTGATCGTTCAGGAATACTTGCCCGGCGTCGGGTATTCACTCGACATTCTGGCAAGGTCCGATGGGCAGGTGATAACCGTGGTGCCGTGGGAGCGGTCGAAGGTCGGCTCAGGAATCGTGGCGACCGGGAGCACCGCGCGCGATGAGCGGCTGGAGGCAATTGGGCGTCGGATCGCCGAGCGGATCGGACTCACCTCCGTGGCGAGCATCCAGGTGAAGGAGGCCTTCGACGGCGAACCCGCCCTGCTCGAGGTCAACCCTTGCTTCGGAGGGACGATACCGCTGACGGTGGCGAGCGGCGTGAACATGCCGAAGTTCTGCGTCGATGAGGCACTCGACTTGCCGCTGCCCGAGGACATCGCTCCCATCGAGCAGCTGGCGATGACTCGCGACCTGCAGATCGACAGCGCCGCGGAGGGCGTCCGATGGCTGAGCCCGCCTTGACCCAGGACATGCACGTCTACTCGACTTTCTCGGACGGTCAGAGCACGATCGAGGAGAACGTCGCCGAGGCCGAGCGAATCGGCTTGACGGAGCTCGTTTTTGCTGACCACGTACGGGCAGACTCCAGGTGGGTCCCTGCCTATGTCGCAGCGATAAAAAAATGCAGAGAGCAAACGTCGATCGTCTTGCACTGTGCAGTGGAGGCGAAGATCCTCGATATCTACGGTCGCCTTGACCTTCCCCGCGAGTTGATGGGGATCGACGCGGTGTATGTAGTGGGCCATCAGGCGCCGTCGCCCGACGGACCGATGAATCCCCGCTCCACTCGCGAGCGAATCGAAGCGGGGGAGCTTGACCGCCAGATGATTCTTCGCTGGATGGTCAACGGGACGGCCGCCGCGCTCCACCGTCACGAGCACGTCGTGATTGCGCATCTGTTTAGCGCCCTCCCCACGCTCGGACTCGGTGAGGAAGACGTGTCGCTGGAGCTGGTCGATTCGCTTGCGATTGCGGCGGCGGAATCCGATGCTCGAATCGTGGTGGACGAGCGCTGGAGATGCCCGACGACGCGCACTCTGCGGCCATTTTTGCGACACGGCGTCCCACTGCTACCGGGCACCGGGAGTAAAAACCGCGAGACCATCGGTCGCTACGACCATTGCGCCAGCGTCATGCACGAGCTGCGTGAGCCTGAGTTGGCAAGGGCTGGCTGAGTGGGCGGCGATCGAACACCAGGCCGCCTGGCGCTAGCGCTGACCATTGTGGCGGCATCGGCGCTCGCCGGACCGGTGATGTCGGTTGCCTCACCGGCCCCCGCCGTACTGACGCTGAAGACCGTCAGGGTCGGCGCCGCAGGAAATCCCTCGGTCGGGATCGTTCCGTTCACGGACGCCGTCTACTCGTCATGCGCCGAAGTCGTACCCGCTGAAAAACAACCTCCCTGCCAGCAGGTCGGTGGCGTCGACTACCGCTATGGCATCGGCCAGCTCGAGGTCACGGTCGCCCAGTACGTCGCGTTCCTCAACACTGCCGATCCGGCAGGGCGCAACAGGCACAGGCTCTACAGCGCCAACGAGAGCTCCTCGGAATGGCCCAAGTACGGGCAGATCGATTTCTCCGCCGGCGCCCCCGCGGGTCGCCACTACTCGGTCGCCTCTCCGGAATGGGCCGATAAGCCCTACGGCTTCGCCAACTTCCTGCGCTCGGCCCGTTTCGTCAACTCGCTCTACAACGGCCGGCTGCTCGCCAAGCACGCAAACGCCGGGGCGGGCTTCCGCTACATCACCTACCGGGTGCGGCTCTCCAGGCAGATCGAGCGTGGGATGTACGACATGAGCGTGCGAGCGATGACCCGCTCCCACAGGTCGGGCTTCGTGGTGCCCAGCCAAAACGAGTGGATCAAGGCCGCCTACTACGACCCGAGCGGTGAAGGCAAGTACTCCTACTGGAAGTACCCGACCAACCCCGGCGTGTTCGGAGACAACACCGCGACCGCTCCCCTCTCGACCACGCTCGACCCGACGACCGGCGACGTCACCAACGCCTCCTCGCAACCGCTGGCGACCTTCCACGCCGAAAAGCAGCCTGCCCCGAGCTGGTGCCCCGCCTCCTTCGGCGCGGAAACCTGCGCGTCCGTCAACCCCTTCGGGATGGACGCGACCACTTACGAAAAGGCCTATCAGGGCAGCCTCGGCACGGTCGGCCAGGCGAAGACCACCTCGCCCTGGGGGACTCTCGACCAGGGCGGCAACGCCGTCGAGTGGACCGACACCATCACTCCCCCGCCGTCGGGTCGCGGCGGCGGACGCATCTGGCGCCGGCTGCATGGCGGCATCGCCAACGCCCCCGTCTACCAGCTCTGGCTTTCGGCGGTCGGACTGCAGCCGCAGGACAACACGTTCTTCACCGCCACCTACCCGTGGCTGGGCATCCGGGTCGGGGTGCTCGGCAACCTCAAGACAGGCGAGCACTGACCTCCCGGTGAGAGCGGTCCTCAACCAGGGTAGTCGTGATTGTCTCAGGCCCTAAGGGGTCGAGGCGGCGGACTCGCAGCTCGCGAGGTGGTTGGCGCCCGCGCCGCCGACGCAGTCGTCGAAGCCGCCGCTGCCGTCGAGGAAGTCGTTGCCACCACGGCCCAGCAGCTTGTTGGGGCCGCTGTCTCCAGTGAGGACGTCGGGCCCGGGCGAGCCCTCGATCTTCTCGATGCTCTGTTCGATCTGCCCGTCGGCGCAGCCGCCGATGTCCGGGTCAAGCACGGGACCGCCGATCGTCGCCACGACGAAGGTTCCGCTGTTTCGCACCCGCGCGAAGGAGGCGCTGTCGTTCTGCCCGGGGCCGCCGTCGAAGAGGTCTCCATCACAGGGTTGGCCGCCGACCAGCAGATCGTCCCCTGGACCGCCGAGCATCCTCGCCGCCCCGCTGTCTCGCTGAGGGTGGGCGATATTCACCCCGAAGAGAACGTCATCGCCTTCCTCGCCTTCAAGGGTGTCGGGTTCGCGATCATCGCCGCCGTAGATCGTGTCGCCGCCCGGCCCGCCGCGCAGGATATCGCTGCCTGGCCCGCCGTCGACGGTGGTGGAGACGCTCACGGGCACGCTGTCAGCGATCGTCAGCGTGTCGTTGCCACCGGCGAGAGAAGCCAGAATCGAGGTTGGATCGCCCCGGCAGGACACCGAGTTCGTCGCCGGGTCGCTCGTGCAGGCGCTCGATTCGCGGTCGCCGAGACGCACCTGGACCCCCCCGGCCTGGCTCTGGACCATATAGCCGTCGGCAGAGCGGCTCACAGTCACGTTGTCGGCCTGTTCGCCACCGGCGATCACTAGGCTCGAGGTGTCGGCGATGCTCTCGTAGAGCTCGACCGCGGTCCCGCTCCCGCCGTCCGCAGGGCCACAAGAGTCCTCGGCGGCAAGCGGTCCGTCGCACATGTCGTCGCCCGGACCCCCGAAGGCCTGATCCCCAGAGCCGGCGGCCACCAGACGGTCGTCTCCCGGCCCGCCGTCGAGCCGGTTCGGCGCTTCCTCGGAGCCCGTCAACGTGTCGTTGCCCGAGCCACCTAGCGAGTCCTCGATACCGGTCAGCCGCTCGTCCTCGGCGCCGGTCACGGCGCCGCTCCCCAGGTTGACCGCGATCGGCCCGCCGGCACCCTTGTAGGAGGCGACGTCGTGGGCACCGGGACCACCGTCGATGTGGTCGTTGCCGACTCCGCCGGTGACGATGTCGAAATCGCCGGGGCCACCCGAGACGGTGTCATCGCCGGGACCGCCGTCGACGTTGTCGCCGTCACCCGGACCGCCGCTCAGCGTGTCGTTGCCGGTTTCTCCGAAGACGCGATCTTCGCCCGATCCACCATCGAGGTCATCAGAGCCGCGTTCGCTATAGATCGTGTCGTTGCCAGCTTCCCCGAAGACCGTGTCATTGCCGCGTTCGCTGTAGATCGTGTCGTTGCCGTCGCTGCCGCAGATCACATCGTTGCCGCCAGCCCCATAGATCACGTTGTCCCCGGCCCCGGCGGCGATCACGTCGGGTGCCTTCGTGCCAACGATCTTGGTGGCGCTGGAGACGATCGTCGCGCGCCTACCGTCGCACGCAGGCCCTCCGGCGTTCGCGAGGGAAGCAGGGGCGATAGTCAAGCAGCCGGCGAGGAGGAGAGTTGAGCCCAAGCTTTGTAGGGACGCCCGTCGACCGAATCGTCGCATGCTGTCTGGAAAGAGCCTCACTGAAATCGATGTCCTTCATTGACTTGGACAAGTGACCGAATGTCGCCGCGAAGGCGACTGCGACATTGCTGATACGTCGCTTTGTGAGGTGGCCGGGTGGGTGCAGCGTGGCCGCCTTCTGTTCAAGTCCATCGACTTCGGGCAGACATACATGAGCCCGGGCCACCTTTCTCGACGTCTGGTCGCAAGCAGTTCAGGGCGATCACCGGGTCTCGATTGCAAATCCGCGCCTAGCGGACTTTCGGAGCAGGTCGGCGATCGATGACTCTTTGTGGGATGAGTCGAAGTTCCGCACCTCGACCGCTTCGAGATTGGCATGGCTCGCTTTCGTCCTCGCCGACGAGGCTTCCGCCAGGCCGACGCGCGACTCGGTACTCCACTTCGCGGCCGCGTAGCCGGACCACGCCGCGCAGTCAGGGTTTCGACGGGCCTGGCGATGGCGCGGCTAAGGTCGCCTGCGGTCGGCTCCGAAGCTGCGCGAAACATGACCGTCGCCACGCCGATGGCGCGCTAGGAACTCGGATCGGTTTCGCGGCGGGCGGCGATACGGAAGATCCTCCCCAGCGTCACGCAGATCGCGGATGTACGGGCCAACCGAGCTTCCCGCCAAATCCAACGCTTCAGCGATCTCCTGTTCCCCTCGTCCTTCTCTCCAGAACCGCGATCTTGATCGTGGTGGTGGGCACGGCGCCCCTCCTCTCGGTAGGGCACCGAAGCCGGTCCCGATGCCGCCCCGGTGGGGGCGACGGCGAGTACCGTTCTTCTTGCATCGAAGTTATGGCTTCGGTGCCGGGCCCCGGGGCGTTTGCGCGCCGCCGGGGCACTTGCCTATGTCGGCGCGGCGACCGTAGCTCCGCCGCTGGCCGAAAGCGAGGCGGAATCGAGCGGAATCGCCGCTAATCGCCACGCATCGGCGTCATTTTGGGCACTAGTGCCCAAAATGGAGGCGATATGAGGGGATGGTTTGATTTTCCCCCGGGAGAGCCAACCTGCCGAAGTGCAGGGGAATCGAAGTGAAGCGGCTGAAGGGATTCGAACCCTCGACCTTCTGCATGGCAATTAGGCCGATCCCCAGAAGCCGCCCGCCGCGAATGTGACCGCTTGCAGGGGTTTCGCATCGGCGCAGCGGACGGTTCTAATCCTGAATACCCGCGGGATACGCGACGATATGCGGCGTTTCGGGATGGCGGTTTGATTCGTCGTCTGCCGTCGACACGGTGGCGAATCTGCCCCCGGATGCGCCTGACCAGCGCCTACCAATTGGGCGGGGCCTTCCGAACCTCGAACTCCCAACAGACCCTGACCTCATCGACGTCATCGGGGAGATCATCCGATCGGGCAACAATGCGAAGGGGTACGACGTGCGGCCGGCCTTGCTCAGTCGGGAAGGCGGCGTTGATGCGAACATGTCGTACGACTGGTGATTTCAAGCTGATTCGAGGCAGCTCCGTCTCAAGGTAATGGGCCTCGACGGGAGCACGTCAGGGCTTTCGCAGAGACGCCGCAAATAGCCCGGATCAGCAATACGCGGGGATGTGCGCCGATATGCAGCGATTTGGGAACTTCGCCGCAGAAGTGCCCGAAATCTGGCGAGGGGGTTTGATTAGAGGCTCAGGACGTTCCGTAAGCGCGTCCGCTTCACGGACCGCTCGTCGGGTCGCTCGGTTGGTCAAGACCTCGGTCACGCGTTGTCATCTACGCCGGCTAGGGCCGCCCACACGGCGCGGGCATCGCCGCCGGATACGGCCTCGCGATCTGCAACGGCGTCATTCCACGCCTCAAGAGGCAGCTGGTCGACCCAATGTCGCAGCTCAGGAAAGGTCGATGCCCGGCCTGCACACCCCACCAGTGGCTGGCCAAACCCTCCGCTGCGATCCGCGGGACTCCAGCCATACGCAGCAACGCCGCCTCCTTGGAGCGGACCCCGTAGAAGATGAGCGATGGAATGTGTCCGACCTGCTCAAGTGCGCCCTCTTCGATGCCGGGCGGGATCGAGTGGTCGACGGCCCGCACCGAGTCGACCTCAACTCCCTCCTTGCGAAGGGCCTCGGCAACGACCTCAGCCAACGCCTCGGTATTCGACTTCTCCGGACTCTCCTTTCAGCGTGCAGTTGAGGATCAGCGCTTTCATTGCGCAGGAGCTACCCGTAGTGCTGTTGCCTCAACCCCGGGGCCACGCAAAGCGAGGACGATCGACTTACCACTCGAACTCCGATCGTTCTTCGCCCGGCTAGCTTAAAAATCCTGGCTGGACAGGGATAGGTGGGCGCATTCCCATCGAGAACAGGGGTATATGACGAGCGGAGATCAAGAGGAGCGTTCCCGATGTTTGATCGGATCAACACGCCGGAGGAGGCCTACAGCTACAAGCTCGGGGCGGCGCTCTCGATGGAGCGCGCGGTTCAAGAGATCTTGGAGGTCAACGTCAAGAACGCGGAGAACCCTCTCGTCATGGAGCTTCTGGGTGCCCACCTCGAGGAATCCCGCTCCCATGCCCCGACCCTGGAATCGGCCTTCGGTCTCTTGGGGTGGGAGATCGATGACTCCCCGTGTCCGGTGATCGAAGCCTTTGAAAAGGAGGGCGAAGCGCAGATCAAGAAGGCCGAGGCGACCGTCGTAGACGGGATCGTCCTCCAAGGTGCGGCCGAGGTGGAGAGCTACGAGATCGGCGTCTACGAGAATTTGTTCCTCTACGCAGAGGCGATGAACCGACTCGACATTGCCGAGCTGCTGCGCCGGAACGCACGCTCCGAGCGAGCGATGCTCACCAAGATCAGGGCCCTTCAAAGGGAGCTGGCCCCCGTGCGGGGCACCGGCTAGTACGGCGGCGGTTCGCGCGGAGGACGATCCTCGACAGGGACTCCCCGAGCGCGTCTCGCCCATTCCCTGCTGAATCAGACCGAGAATGAGGCCGGCGACACCGGCAATCATCAGGATGATTCCTACGGTGTCGATGCTCACGTGGGCGACGTGGAGGTTCAGCGCAAAGTAGAGAATCGCCCCTACGGCGATCAGGAAATATGGATGCAGCGACGGTCATTAGTCCTTTGCGGACTGTGGACAGGCAGGCCCTAGCGCTCACAACCTTCCTGGCGCCCTCTGCCTCAGCGCTTGAACAGATCACGAAGGTGTCCTTTCTTCTTGCGTGCTTCTCCCTTCGCCTGGCGAGCTTGCCCCGCAGCCTTTCCACGGGGGTTCCCCTTGAGTGCTGCGGCTGCCTCGCGGGCACGCCCCCGGGCCTTGTCAATCGTGCCCCCACCCTTGTCTCTCGTCTTGCTCTTCATCGCCGACTCCTTTGCCTAGAGCTTTTTCCGGTGTCGCTTGAGGCCCCTGGCTCGTCGAGTCGAGCGGCAGCTCGCCACCTGACACGGACGTCGCGGTATGTGACCCCTGGCTCGACCTCATCGGGAAGGTTCTGGCGCTCGCTGCCGGAGGTCGTTTGAAGCTCACCCCGGCCCTCGGGCTCGCGCAGCTCCCCGTGTAGCTCGACCTTCGCCTTGGGCTTCTCACGGAAGCGCAAGTGCTTCGCCTTGACGCTCGCGCCGATCTCGACATCGGCGTCCTCGACGCGATCGGGGTCGCCCTTGCGCCCCATGTCAAGAAACCTCCTGTGCCTGTCTTACGTCGCGGATCGTGATTCGGCCCTCAGGGCCGGTGCCATCGACGTCTTCGAGATCCACGTCAAGCTCCTCCGCCGTTCGCATCGCCGCCTCGGTTGCGTTCAGCTCCTCCGCCTTGCGCTCCTTGCGCCGCTCGCCGACCTCTTTGGCCTTGCGGGCGGCGGCGAGGCCAAGCTCCTTTGCCTCATCTGCGGCGGCCGACTTCAGCTCGTGCATGACCATCTTTGCGGCCAGCTTGGCGACGCCGGTGGCGCTCGCATCGTCGGCACCACCGTTCCCTCCTTCGCCCTGCAAGAAGCTCTCCACCGCTTTGCCAGCTCCTCCGCCGGCACCACCAGCGCCCTCGGCGATACCGCTAGCCGCCTCGCCGGCGCCTTGGCCGGCCTCGCCGACGGCCTGACCGGCTTGACCTGCCACTTGGCCAAGGCCCTGGGCCGTCTGCCCCACATCGCCTACGGCCTGACCTGCGCCTTCGCCGACGTCGCCAACTGCCTGTCCAGCGCCTTCGCCGACGTCGCCGACCGCTTGGCCAGCACCCTCGCCGATCTGACCCGCGGCCTGACCAGCCCCTTCGCCAAGCTCGCCAACCGCCTGCCCCGCTCCTGCGCCGATGTCCTGGACGGCTCCGCCAGCACCCTCGCCGACGTCCTCGACCGCCTCGCCGGTCTCGCCGAGAGCCCGCCCGGCGCCATGTCCCACGTCTTCGACCGTCCGCCCCAGGCTTTTCACGAGCTCTGGATTGCGGTCGATGGTGGTGAGAACCCGATCGACGATTGCCGCGACACGATCCAGCCTGACTTTCAGCAGAGCCTGCGCCTCGACGCCTTTGATGTCGATTCGGAGCTTGCCGAGATGCGCGTCGACCCCCGCGTTGAGTTTGACCAGGTCGAGAACCTGCGCCTTCAGAGCAACACGAGCATCGAGGTTGTCGAGCTCTAGATGAATCGAGTCGACCTTGAGCACAGGTACATCGAGGAGAACGTCTGGATCACCTCGTGGATCCTCGATGTCACCCAGTGCAAATGCCTCGTACTCGCGCTCGGCAACGGTCCCGGCCTCGGCGACGTTCTGGGCGAAGCGGTACTTGCCGGACTTTTCGGAAGCGCGCTGGCCTTTGCGCCGGCCGCGCTGAGGAGCTTTGGCGCCTTTGGACGTCTTGCCTGCCGTTTTCGAGCTCCTCGACGACGTGGTCTGCTGGGAAGCCATCATCCGCCGCCTTTCCCGCCCTGAGCTTGCCCACCGCCTGGCTGTCCTCCGGCGAGACCTTGGGTCGCCTGGCGAGCGCCTTGACCGACACCGGCAACGCCCTGCTGAGCGCCCTGTCCGACACCCTGGAGCGCCTGGCTGGCCCCCTCACCGACCTGGCCGACCGCCTGGCTGGCACCTTCGCCGATCTGGCCCGCGGCCTGCCCAGCGCCTTGCCCAACGTCCTGCACCGCCCCCTCGGCTCCTTCGCCGACCTCCTCGATCGCCTCGCCGGACTCGCCGACGAGATGGCCAGCACCCTGGCCTACCTCCTCGGCGGCATGGCCGATCCCTTCGAGCAACTCCGGATTGCGATCCAGCGAGGTCAACACTCGCTCGAGAATCAAGGTGACGTTGTCGAGCCTCGCCTTCAACAGGGCCTGGGCCTCGACACCCTCGATCTTCAGCTGCACTTTGCCCAAGCTGACATCGGCGCCGACGCTGATCTCAACCAGGTCGCGCACCTCGGCCATGACCGCTACCTGCGCTCGCAGATCGTCCACCTCGATGTCGATCTCATCGACCTTGACGACAGGAACGTCGAGAAGGACATCGGGACCGTCTGGCAGATCGTGCGGATCGATGATCGAGTAGTCGGGGAACTCGTGCTGAGAGCGGGATCGCTGTGGGGAGGAAGATTTTTTCCCGTGGCTGGACCTGGAGCGCGAGCGTGATTTGAATTTGCGCCTTGCGCTGCTCCTAGACCCGTCTTTTTTCTCTGCCATAGCGGCTTTTTCCCTTCAACTTGCGTTGGTCGCTCAAGGGCTCAGTCCTTCTGGGAGGCCTGCTCGCGAACGCGACGGACCTCGGCGGCGAGCTCGCCGACGCGATAGCCGGCCTTTCCCACCGCGACGGTGGTCTTGCCGAGCGCCTTCGTAGTCGTGCCGAGCGCCTTCCTGGTCGCCTTGCGCCTGCGCTTCTTGATGGTGTCCGGCAACGATCGGCTCTTTCCACGTCCGTTGAGCGCGAAGGCGACAGCGCCTGCAACTCCCGCCAACGCTGCGACTCCTCCAACCAAAGCCGGGCCTTTGCCCGAAACGATCTCTTGTGCCGAGCTCACCTGCTCCTCGGCAGCATCTTTTGCAGCACGGGCTTTCGACCCAGAGGCCGATGAGCCATTGCCGCGAGTGCTAGCCGATCTGCCTGCCCGCGAGCTATGCCGCGAGCCGTTTGGTCGACTCGTGCTTGAGCGGCGGCTTCCGCCGCTTTTGGTTTTGGTCTCGGCCATCGCCGACTCCCCGTTAGTGCAAATTCCTGATCTAGTCGTCTACCCCGGGTCAGATGGAGGTAAACCGGGAATCCCGCACTACGTCAGGTCTGCCGGCTCGGCCCGTCAGTTGCGGAGCTTCTCCTCGACGGCACCGGCAACTTGCTCAAGATCGAGACTGCGGACGCGCTTATAGGCGGCCCGTGCTGCAACCGCAAGTCCAACACCCAGGACGACTGCACCGACGCCGCCCATGCGGCGATTCCCGCGCTCCTCATGGGCAGGTGGGCGCCCTTCGTCCCTCTCGTTTTCCAGGAAGGCCTGGAGCGCCGAGGCGGCGAGCCGGTTGATGTCGACCGCCATCTCCCTGTCACTCCCTCTAAGTCCGTGAGCCCTGGTGGCGCAGAAGGCGGTAAGTGATGACGCCAGCAGTCGTACCGACCACGAAGGCCGCACCCATCGCTCGCGGTGGTGCCGGCCGCTTGCCGCCGATCTGATCTACCACGACGCGGTTCAGGAAGCTGCTCATCTAAATCCCCTTCACGCTCTCAGTGCGAGGAGCGCCGTTTGCTGCTAGATCCAGCGCCGGAGCGTTTTTTCGGGCTGGAGCGCCTGCTCGATCCTCGCCGGGAAGATGAGGATTTGGATTTGCTCCGCGAGCTGGACCCGCTGCGCCGCCTCGTGGAGCTGGAGCTCGACCCACCCGACGAGGTCTGTTTCTGCTGTTTCTGTTTTGACGCCCTCTGGGCTTTGCGTTTCTGCGGCTGGGGGGAGTGCGAGTGCTCCTTATCGTGGATGTCCTCGAAGTCGGCGTAGTCCCGGCCACGGTCGTATTTCTCGTCGTGATCTTTGACGACCTCGCCGTCGTGGATCGCGCCGCGCCAGGCGCCGGTCTCGACCTCCTGCATCTCGATGAAGGCCTTGAAACGGGCCAGGTCCGCTCGCACCGCGCGCTTCACGTGGCGCATCCCGCGCGCCATCTTCTCGATCCAGGAGCCGGGCTCGACGTCGAGGGAGACCTGGACGCGAGTGAGGCGAGGAGCGAGCTCGTGGAAGGTCACCACGCCGGTATGGGCGACACCCTGCTTGACGCTCCACTGGATCCGCTCATCGGGGCGCTGCTCGACGATCTGCCCGACGAACTCCTTCGACATGCCCCAGACCTTGGTCCTGAAGGAGACGGTGCCGTCGTCCTCCTGCGTCGCTTGGTCGAGGCGGTGCATGAACTGCGGCCATTCCTCGAACTGGGTCCACTGGTTGTAGGCGACCGAGAGCGGCACGGCGATGTCCACTGATTGCTGAACGGGCATCCGCCGGCCCTTTCCGACGCCTGGGGTTCCCCTCTTGCCTTTGCTGCCCTCGCTGCCCTCTTTTCCGCCGCCCCCTGGAAGCATTTTCTTCGCCATGCTCTTAGCCATCTCCGGAGCGTCTCCGACCTGCTCTGCCGCATCCCCAGCAACGTCTTTGACCCCCTTACCGACGGTGTCCTTGGCGCTTTCGGCCAATTTCCCGACCCGTTTCACGGCCAGCTTTTTGACCGCCTTGCCAGCGAGGGGGGCCGCGCTCGCCAAGACGAGGCCGGCAGCCAGCCCCCGGGGACCCGAAAGGGCGCCATTGCTGTCGCTTCGGAAAGGCATCTTCGCGTGCCCGTTGCCGGAAACGCTATTGCTGACCTCCCGGGCGATCGTGCCTATCGCAGCCCCGATCACGTCCCCGGCGTCCTTGACGTCCTTGGCCATGACTTCCTTCCTCGACCTTCCGGTCGGTCAAAAAAAATGATCGAACCTCCACCCTCAGATACCCGGTCGCACGACGGATAACCCCACCGTGTCTGAGATCGCGCGACTGCCGCGCCAATCGAAAGGGCGGTCGGTCGACGAGGTGATCGGCTACATGAGCGGCAACCAGCAGGCGCCGGACATGATGTGCGAGATCTTCGTCCTCGCGCCGACCGATTCTCACGGCGACTGATCCCCCGGAACGACGACCTCGCGCAGGCCCGGAGATTTCCACTGACCGGCCGACGAGCCTAGGACTGCACTTCCTCTGCAGTGCGGAAGACAAGCCCACGCACTTGAACCAACCCGGAGATCGAGAGCACCCGTAGCACCTGGCCGTCGGCTCCATAGGCCGCGAGCCGGCGATCCTCTTCTTCGAGACAATGGTGGGCGTTCACGATCACCGCGATCCCGGTCGAGTCGATGAACTCACAGGCTTCGAGATTGGTGAAGACGCTCTGGCAATCCTCTGCCCGATCTATTGCCTCTTGCAGCTGAGAGGCGACCGCCAGGTCGAGCTCTCCCTCGACACAGATCTCCCTGCACCCTGGGCGGGGATCCGCTTCGGTCAACTGAAAGATTCCCATGACTCCGATTATCGTCTCGGAGACTGGTCAAGGCAACGCCGCTCAGGCTCTGCAGGAAGGGCCAACTGGATCACCAGCTCAGTCCCACGATTCCGGCCGCTGCGGATTTGAAAGCAGCTCGCGATGGCGCCGATTAGCTGCAGACCGAGTCGCAGGCTCGGCGGCTTTGGTCCAGCAGTCGGGCGGATCCCGGCACCTCAATCTCTGACAACCACGTTCACAGCGCGCTCGGTCTGACTCATCTCAACTTCGAGTGGCCGTTGGCGAGCGCCGTCCGGATAGGCATGGAGGACGACGTTTGCGCAGGCCTCCGAGACAACGGTCTTCAGGTCGTCGACTGCGGATTCCTCAAGGCCGAACTCTTTGGCCCGGGTTCCCACAGCCTCACGGACGACTGCAATGTTGTCTGCCTCTGCGGGAAGTTTGAGGTGCAGTTGTTCGCCGCCTGCCATCGCCCGCCTTATATCTCCGGTTATGTACTTAGTAATTGGTACCCCATTGCCCTCTGACGGAAAACGGTCCAGAGGGCCCACTACTCGGACTCCGGTCGTTCCTCGCCTGGCCAGCTTCCGGTGCCCTTCGCGAAGGCTCGGCGGGCGGCGTGATCGGTGAGGCCTTTGACCAGGCGGAAGATCGCTCCCTCTACCGCCAACGCCGCGATCAACTTCGGCCAGGAGAGCTCCCGGTGCTCGGGCCTCGGTGGCTCCTCATCGTCGACAAGACCCCAGAGCCGTTCGAAGATCTTCTTGCCAAGGAAGCCCGCGAGGAGGCCGGCAGCAATGCTGATCGGCATGAAAAGGAACTTCATTGCAACCCTCCTTCGGTCCGGTTCTTGAGCGCCAGGGCAACACCGCCGCCCACGACTCCGAGCGTCAGGAAGACGAGCAGGCGGCGGCCCCAGCGGCGTTTCGGCTTGCGGGGCTGCCCCGCAAATGCCTTGGCCGCGAGGGCGAACGCCCGCGTGCCTTCGGCCACCTGCCGGCGCAGCTTCGCATCGCGGGCGGCCTTAACCCATCGCTTACGACTTCGTCCGTAGGCCGATCGGAGCCGATCGGCCCCGCGACGTATCTGCTCTTGGACTTCCTTGTTGTCGAGCGCTCTTGGAGATAAGGGGTAAGGACGCGAGGTGGTTTCCGCGATGGGCATTCTCATCCTTCCGGGTCAGGTGGTCCTTTGATCCTTGGGCTCCTCACGGGGCTCGAGCTGGATCTCGCGCTCGGCGCGTGGCTGGCCTTCTTCTATCTCCTGGCTTCGCTCGCGCTCGGCGTTCAACTGGTGGCCGAAGAGAATGGCCAGGTTGGTGATCCAGAACCAGACCAGCAGCGCGATCAGGCCGCCGAGCGTGCCGTAGGTCTTGTCGTAGGAGCCGAAGTTGGCGACGTAGAAGCCGAAGAGCGCAGAGGCGATGACCCAGACGACCACCGCAACCAGGCTGCCGGGCGTGACCCACCTGAAGCCGCGCAGCCTCACGTTGGGCGAGGCGTAGTAGAGGAGCGCAAGCATCAGGAAGAAGGCCGCGACCACCACCGGCCACTTGGCGATATTCCAGACGTCAACCGCGGTGGAGCCGATCCCGAGTGGCTCGGCCACAGCTTCGACTATCGGGCCGGTGAGAACGAGTGAGACGGCGATCAGGACGAGGGCGACGATCATCACCAGGGTCACCGCGAGCTGCAGCGGCCGCAGCTTCCAGAAGGGCCTGCCCTCCAGCGTCTCATAGATCACATTCGAGGCTCGCATGAAAGCCCCGACGTATGCGGAGGCCGACCAGAGCGCGACCGCGAGTCCGAGGACGAAAGCGAAGCCGGCGGCACTGCGGTTCTCGGTGATCGATTCGATCGGGCCGGAGAAGGTTTCGGCGGCCGACTGCGGCCCGATCGTGGTGATGATTTCGGTCAGGCTGTCGGTCGTCGATTTGGGATCACCGAAGAGCCCGATCAGCGAGACCATCGCGATCAGCGCCGGAAAGAGCGAGAGCAGCCCGTAGTAGGTCAGCGCGGCAGCCCAATCGGTGAGGTTGTCCTCGTTGAACTCGGTCAGCGTCCGTTTCAGCGTCGCGAAGAGGCCAGCATCAGACGCAGCGCCTTTTGGCCGGTAATCGCGCCTGGGCTCATCGGACTCACGCCGACCCGTCATCCCGCCTCTCCCACCTCACTGGTCGGGCTCCGATTCAGGGCTTCAACACCACCTTGATCGCCCCGTCTTCCTTTTTTTGGAACATCTCATAGGCGCTCGGCGCCTCTGCCAGCGGCAACTGATGGGTGGTGAGATCGTCGACTCCGAGCGGGTCCTCGTCGCCTTCGAGCAGGGGCAGGATCTCGTCGGTCCAGCGCCGTACGTGAGCCTGGCCCATGCGGATCTGCACGCCCTTGTCGAAGAGCTGCATCATCGGCAGCGGATCGAGCTGGCCGCCGTAGACGCCGGAGATCGAGATCGTTCCTCCACGCCGGACGGTGTCGATTGCCTCGAGCAGAGCAGAGAGGCGGTCGACCGACGTCTTTTCGGTCGCCTTGGCGGCAAGCGCATCGGGCAGCAGGCCGGTCGCCTTCTGCGCCAGCTCGGCGACGTGGGCGCCGTGGGCCTCCATGCCGACGGCGTCGATCACCCCGTCGGGGCCGCGCCCGTCGGTCATCTCCCTGATGATCTCCGGCACGTCTTCGTGCCGAGAGGAGTCGATCGCCTCGACGCCGTGGCGACGCGCCATCTCCAGACGCTCGGGCACCGAGTCAACGCCGATCACCGTGTCGGCGCCCTTGTGGCGGGCGATCCGCGCGCAGATCTGTCCGATCGGGCCGAGTCCGTAGACGGCGACGCTGCCGCCTTTCGGGATCGCCGCGTACTCAACCGCCTGCCAGGCGGTCGGCAAAACATCGGAAAGGAAGAGGTAGCGCTCGTCGGGGGCGCCGTTCTCGGGCACCTTGATCGGGCCGAAGTGGGCCTGTGGCACCCGCAGGTACTCGGCCTGGCCGCCCGGCACCTCGCCGTAAAGCTTGGTGTAGCCGAAGAGAGAAGCGCCCTTTTCCTGCTCGCGGTTCTGGGTGGTCTCGCACTGGGCAAAGAGCTTTTCCTTGCACATCCAGCACTCCCCGCAGGAGATGTTGAAAGGGATGACGACGCGGTCGCCCGCTTTGATCCGGCTGACCTCCGAGCCGACCCCCTCGACGATCCCCATTGGCTCGTGGCCGAGCACGGCGCCCTCTTCGATGAACATCCACAACACCTCGTAGAGGTGCAGATCGGAGCCGCAGATCGCGGTCGAAGTGATGCGCACCACCGCGTCGGTCGGCTGCTCGATCTTCGGGTCGGGCACCTCATCAACCCGGACATCGCGTTTGCCGTGGAAAGTGAGCGCCTTCATCGATCCTCCTGCGATTGGGGTTGGTTGATCACGACGCCACCCCGAGCGGGACTTCGGGTCGATCCCAGCTCGCGGCGACCCGCCCGGCTGCCGCCCGCTCCTCGGCAAGGATTTCTTCAGCCGCTGCGACCACACCCTCGTCGCCGGCCCGGGCGGCGACCCGCTGCAGGAGTTCGTAGGCGGCGACCTCCAGGTGCTCGAAGGCGAACGCAAAGCCGGCGAGCTTGGTGGTCGAGTCCGGCTGGGAACCGAAGAAGGCGGAGAGGTTCAGCCCACCGGCCTTCAGCATCGTGTCCTTGACCAGCGAGGGTCTGGCCCCGCGCTGCTCCAGCAGGCCCGCGATGCGCTCCCGGTGGCACTCGGTCTCTTCGAGGTGGTCGCGGAAAGCTGTCCCTAGGTGCTCGTCCTCGACCCGCTCGGCCCCGGCCTGCAGGAGCTTTTCGGCCTGCCCCTCGAGGGCATGAGCATCGCGCAGGTATGCCAGCAGCGCCGAATCGAGCTGGTCGGGATCGACCGCGGCCAGTGAGACCTCGACCGCGGTGTCGAAGGACTGCTCCAGGCGCTCGGCCATCTGTCGCTCCTCCGCGGCGATCGCGGCTGCCATCCGCGCGGTCTCCTCGTCCTCGGCGCGCTCGGCCAGCCGTTTCAGAAGTTCATAGGCGGCCAGCTCCATGTGCTCGTAGGAGTAGGCGTGCATCGCCAACTTCCCCGGCGTGTCGGGTTGGGAGGCAGCGAAGGCGACCATGCCCCAGCCTCCCGCTGCTCCCGCCGCGTCCTTTAGCTTCGATGGCTCTCCGCCCAGCGCTTCCAGGCGCTCGCGCACGCGCCGCTCCTGGTCTTCGGTCTCGACCAGGTGCTGCTCGAAGGCTTGGCAGAGGCGCTCATCTCCGGCGATTTTCGGCGCCGCGCGGAGCTGGGTCAGCGCCTGCAGCTCGATCGAGTGCAGGTCGGCGAGGTAGGCGACGAGCTGCTCGTCGCGGTCGCGGTCCCACTGGCGGGCGCCGACGCCGGTCTTCAGATCGTCGAGGCGGGCTCCGGCGCTATCGGCCTCAAGCGGCGGCGGGGTCTCCGCGCCGTGGCCCCCGCGCAGGCCCTCAACCAGCTCTTCGAGCGCCTCGACTGCGCTGTGGCGCGGCTCCCAGCCAAGCTCGGAGCGTGCTCGCTCCGAAGACATCAGCGGCACGTTCAGCGCCATGTCGAGCCAGCCGGAGGGGGTCGGCTGCAACCGCAGCTTCCAGCTCAGATCGGCCAAGCGCCGCACTACCCGAGCGGGCAGCGGGAAGCTGCGCACACCGATCCGCTCGGCCATCTCCTCGGGGCTGAGCGGCGGCTCGGCGGCGATGTTGAAGGCGCCATCCACATCGGCGAGGACAGCGCGCAGGTAGGCGCGGCCGACGTCCTGGGAATGCACTGCCTGAAAGCGCAGACGGTCGACCCTCGGCAATGCCGGAAGCAGCCCGCGGCGCAGGAGGAAGTTGGGAAGGAACGGTCCGATGAAGAGGCGGCGGATCTCGGTCGCGGCCTCGTCCTTGAAGATCAGGGCCGGACGCAGCCGCACGACCCGCGTCTCGGGGTTGTCGGCTTCGAAGCGGTCCAGCTCCCGCTCCACCGCGACCTTGTGGCGTGAGTAGAAGGAGGTCGCGGTGCCATCAGTCGGCCAACTCTCGTCGACCTCGTGGTCCTTCGGCCCGCGCGAGTAGGCCCCGACCGAGGAGGCGTGAACCAGCTTCGGCACCTCCGCCACAGCGACGGCCTCGAATACGCGCCTGCTGCCCTCGATGTTGATCCGCTCCAGCGTCACCGCGTCGCGGGAGGGCTGGATCGCCCAGGCCAGGTGGATCACCGCGTCGGCGCCCTCGAAGGCCGCGCCGAGATCGGAGGTGAGGACGTTTACCTCAATCCAACTGGTCTTTGGCGGCGTCCAAGTCGGCTCGCGCCGGGCAAGACCGACGATCGACTCGATTGCCGAGCTTTCGCTTAGAGCCCGGACCGTGCTGGTGCCGACGTTTCCCGTCGCGCCAGTGACAACTACCTTCATATCTAGCTCGCCTTTCCCGTAGGGATGGATTCGGTGCTGGCGAGGAGTGAGCGCGGGCCGCTCCCCTGGGCCTCTCGGGCTTACCTACCCTTGGGTGGAGACCGGAAAACTTCCGCCGCCTAAAGAGCCAAACCGGCGGCCTTCAGGTGAAGCACCTCCAGGCACCTCAACTGCTCGGTCGCCCGTTCGATCAGGGCGCCGAGTTCAAACTCGGAGAGATCCTCGGCATGAGTGCGCTCCAGCGCCCGCCACAGCCTGCGCTTGCCGACGACGCCGGCCTGGAGCAGCTCCAGCTCGGCGAGGCGACTTAGCGGCGAGTAGCTCCACAGTCGTCCGTTCAGCTTCAGCCGCCCGAGTCGCTCGCCGAGGGTGGCCGCGAGCGGCTTGAACTTGCTCCGAGCGACCCCGAGCCGATCCATGACCGCCTTCAGCGTCTCGCGGTCTGCCTCGATCTCAGAGCAGATCTCCGCCAGCGCCGGGCCGAACTCCGGATTGTCCCGGTTGCTGCCCCGCAGTCGCCGCGCCAGCTCGACGCCCGCGGTCGCCCCCGCCAAGTGGTCGTTCAGATAGATCGCGAGCAACTCACCCACGTCGCTGCCGCTACCCGTCCTCTGTTGACCGGAATCAGAGTGGAACGTCGCGGCGTGGAAGCGGCGAGCGAGTATCCCCTGCGCGGGGACCGCGGCCGCGGATCGCTCGCAGAGCCTGGACCGTGCGGGCAAGAGAGGGCGCCATCCGCGCACCCCGCGCCTCGGCTCTCACTTTCCCCTCCCGCAGCATGGCGACGATCTACCCCAGGGTAGGCATTGCCGAAACATGACTGAACGGACAGCTAGACGCGAACGACGAGCCGCCCGCCGATCTCGGCCACGCTCTCCCAGCGCACGCCTCTGGCACTGCCGCCGGGGCCGCGCAGCCGCTTCAGCAGCGAGCCGCGCCCGAAGAGGATCTCGTCGATGACGACGACCCCTTCCTCCCAGTGCGCCCGCACCTCGAAGGCACGTCCGAGGCGCCGGCCCGAGCTGTCGCAGACCACCCTGCCGATCAGGTCGCTGAGGGCGAAGGGCTCGCGGCTCAGTTCCACGGCAGCCTCCTCACCATCCAGCGCTCCGGGTCGTCGCCTTCGCCGAGCCCCAGCTCCTCGGCCTTGCAGCACAGATGCAGGGCGGCGTCGATCCGGTCGACCTTCTCCCACGGCACCCGCAGGGCGTTGGCGCCCCAGCGCTCCGGCCCCGCCAGCCTGCGCGCCAGCCCACGCAGCCGCTCGGGCAACCGCCGTGGGTAGAGGGCCTCGCCGACCAGCAGCGCGGTGATCCGCGGCGGGCTGCCCTGCAGCTCGAGGTCGTCGACCCGTCCGCAGCGCTTGCCGTCGCTGTCGAGGATCTGCTCGTCGAGCAGGCGGTGGACGACGAAGATCTCGCCCTGCTCTCTCATCCGCCGCCTCCGTTCGTCATCAGCAGCAACGGGATGGCGGTGATCGACAGAGTGATGATTACCGCGAAGTAGATCCAGCCCAACGTCGTCGACATCTTGCCATTGGCGTGCTCGCCCATGAAGGAGCGATCGCCGGCGATCATCAGGATCGGGAAGTAGGTGAGCGGCAGGGCAACGACGGCCAGCACGACCGAGTACTCGGTGACCTCGACCGGGTTGATCCCGCTGAGCACGATCAGCATCGCCAGGGAGAGGAAGAGCAGCCAGGAGACGGTGAATCGCGGTGCTTTCATCGGACCTCGGTAGCGACCCCACTCCCATCCCAAGAACTGAGCGAGGTTGTAGGAGGCGGCGAAGCTGGAGTCGATCGCGGCGCCACCGACGCAGAACATGATGCCGCCGAGGGCGAGCAGCAGGCCGGTCTCCCCGAAAGCTCCCTGGGCCGGCAGCGCAGCAGTGCCGAGGTCAGTTGGGTTGACGCCGACTGGGTGGAAAAGGTAGCCGGAGACGACGATCAAGGTGCAGGCGAGGATGCCCCCGAGGGCATAGCCGACAGTCGCGTTGAGGCGGTTCTCGCGCAGATTGGACTCGTCCCACGCCTCCTCGACCGCGCCGGAGGAGTAGAAGTGGACCTCGTAGGGCATCAGCGCCGCCGCGAAGACGCCGACCACGAAGTAGAGGTAGAGCTTGGAGTCGCTGAGCGAAGGTACGAAGCCGTGCGCGACCTCGCCCCAGTCCGGCCCCTGGTGGATCGCGGTCGCCAGGAAGACCAGCATCAACAGGCCGCAGTAGCCAAAGACCCGCTCGATCCCACCGAAGGGAAGCAGCGCGACGACGATCACCAGACCGATCGCAGCAAGAACGACGAAGAGGCTGAACTCGGCGTCGAAGAGGATCTGGAGGATGATCGCCAAGCCGCCCAGCTCCGCCGCGACGGTGAACACGTTGACGAAGGTGCTGGCGACCAAGGAGACCAGGCCGAGGCCGAACCCCATCCTCATTCGGATCGCGTCGAAGACGGGGCGCCCGGTGACCGCGGCGACCCGGCCGCACATCTCCGCGTAAACGGCAATCCCGACCGTCCCCAGTGCCACCGCCCAGAGCAGGTCGTAGCGGTAGAGCGCCCCGGCCTGGGTGGTGAAGACGATGTCGCCGATGTCGAGGAAGCCGCCCAGCGCGGCGATGATCCCCAGGGCGATCTTGAGGATCGACTTCACTGCGCCGGTTCTCCCGTCAGGCGAGCGACGATCGCGTCCGCCTGTTCCTTGACTTCGCCCATGTGCTTTTCCACCAAGGCGCCGTGGTGCTCGTCACCGGGGAAGGTCTGCAGTTCGGAGAACAGATCGGCCAGCTCGCCGGCCACCTGCACGGCGGCGTTGCGCTCCTTGCTCACCTCCGGCGAGGGCTCGGCGTCGGCGAGCTTTTCGGCCTCGTGCTCGGCCTCGCCGCCGAGCGTCTTCGCCATCACCCGGGCGTAGGTGGACTTGGTCGCGTCGCGGGCGACTCCGCTGGCGATCAATTCCCCCTGCGCTGCCAGGGCGCTCAGCGATTCGACCCCGCGGTTCAACTCGTCCCGGCTGAGGTCTCCACAGCCGGAGAGGAGGATGAGAGAGACGCCGAGTGCCACCAGCGCTGCAATGACCCCTGGGCGGCGTCTCCTGTCTTGCATCGCTCCTCTAGCTTCGGGTCACTAGGACTCTTCGTAGGGGTCTTTTTCGCCCGCCAGCTTCAGCGAGCCGTCCTTCACGTCGGCGAGGTGGCGCTCCTGGATCGGTAGCGCCCACTCGACCAGCTCGGAGACCTCGCCCTCCTGGGCGGACTCGTTGAGCTTGCCGAGCACGGCCCAGTGGCCGACCTCGCCGGCCTCGGCCATCGTCAGGAACTCGAAGCCGTCGAGCCCGTCCGAGTCGCCGCCGAGGTAGGTCGACATCATGTCGGTCGCCTCGGTTTTCGTTTCCTGGGCCTTTTCGAGGATCGCGGTCTTCTTGCCGTCGCGACTGTCCGCCACCTGGGTGCAGCGGCGCTCGGTCTCCTCGGCCTCGTCGCGCATCTGCTTCAGGGTGGCGACGATTTCCTCGTCTTCGACCATGCCCTCGACCTTTTCGGTGGCGCCCTGCGCGGCCTGGGCCAGGCCCAGAACCTCCGCGAGCTTCTCCTCCAACGTCGTTAGCTCGGCCATCTCTGTCCTCCTTTCGGTTTAGAAACAAGCGTTGGTCTCCTACCCATGTTCGAGATGTGAAGAACCCGTTCAGTTTTCGCCGGTCCGCCTAGGGGTAAGCGACGGTCATGGGGTCAGATCAAGTCGAGGACCAATGGCGCGCCGGCTGCTAGCGATAATCACCAACGACCCGCTCGGCCCTGAGCCATTGCACGAGATTGGTGCAAATAGCGGCCACGATCAGCCCAGTGGGTTCGACCTGCGGGTTGTCGTTCCGGCGGTCGAGGCGACCCCGCTCCGGCACACCCTGGGCGACATCGACGAGCCCAAGCGGGAAGCCGAGGCGCGACTCCAGCGGGTACTCGATGAGCTTCGCGCGAGCGGCATCGAGGCCGGGGGCGAGGTGGGCGACCCCGACCCGATCCAGGCGGCCCAGGATGCCCTGCTGAAAGCGCCGGCTGACGAGATCTTGATTTTCGAGCATGAGCGGGCGCAAGCTCGCTGGTTTGAGGAAGGCCTACTGGAAAAGGCCGAAGCCGGACTCGATCCCCCACTGCGGATGGTGGTTTTGCACAGCGACCGGGACGGCACCGAGCACGTCGCCGACGTTGAGATCGTTGGGCCAGGGACCCACGATCCAGCAGAGGGCCACGAAGTCGGCTCCGCCTATCTCCCCGGTCTCTCGCGCGGCGATTTCGCCGGCATGGTCGCGGGCATTTTCGGCACGATCATCACTGCGGTCCTCGCCGGCGCCGTCACTGTCGACAAAGGCGAAGTAACCGGCCGCGCCGCGGCCGCGATCCTGATCGCGATCGGCATCGCCTTGGTCAACATGGCGCACGTCGTAGGACTGACGTTGATGGAGAGCGTCCGATATCGCGGCGGCTTTGCCAAGCTCTTTCGCTACCTCTCGCTGATCGGCACCCCGCTGGCGGTGCTGACCAATCTCGTCCTTCTCGTGAGCTGAGGCAAGCAGCCATCAAATACCGCGAAACCATCCGCGGCTGGTCGTTTTTGCCCGCCACCTATGGGGTAACCCGCCTACTACTGCAAGCAAGCCGAGGGGATGGGAAAGATGAGCGCAGAGGAGACCGGTCAGGTCACCGGCACCAAGGACAAGGACTACAACGTGATCTGGTTCACCGAGCAGTGCCTCAGCAACGTGCTGCGGCTGGAGACGTATGTAGAGGACGCTGATCGCGAGGGTGACTCCGAGCTGGCCGACTTCTTCCGCCGCGCTCAGGAGGCGAGCCGCAAGGGCGCTGAGCAGGGCAAGGAGATGCTGGCGAAGCGGCTACAGGGCTGAAAGCCCGCAGACCGACAGGAGGAACAGTCATGGGAATTTCACTAGGCGGAATTCTCGTCATCATCGGAATCGTCCTGATGTTCGTCTGGAGCTTCTGGGCGGGACTGATCGTCGTGCTGATCGGCCTCATCGCCTTTGGTGGCTTCGCGCGCGGTAAGTGGTACTGAGCTACTCGAGCTTCGTCGTCCTCGAAAGAGACGAGCGCCACGACTCCCCCACGGGGCGATCGACCACACGGCGGCCCACGAGTCTCGCCAGCACGCTTCGATCCTTGCGCAGTGCGCCGACCGACCTGACCACCTCGCTCGCCCCGGCCTCGCGCAGCTCCGTCTCCGAGAAGCCGCCGGTCAGGACGGCCAGGGTCGGGATGCTCGCCGCCTCAGCGGCCTCCACGTCCCAGGTCGAGTCGCCGACCATCACCGCCGGCCCCCCGTCGCCGGCCTTCTCCAAGGCGGCGTGTACGAGGTCGGGGTACGGCTTGGTGCGCTCGACATCGGCCGCGGTGGTCCAGCCAGCGACAAGCTCGCGGGCCTCGAGCAGGTCGACGTAATGCTCCACCTCACCTGCCTTGGCTGAGCTGGCGAGAACCACCGTCGCCTCGTCCTCTCGCAAGTCCTGCAGCAGCTCGACCGAGCCGTGCATCGGCTGGACTTCGCCGATCAGCTCCCCGTATGCCTCGCCCTCGGCCTCGCGGATCGCCTCGCCGTCGGCCTTCTCGCCCTTCTCCCCGATCAGGGCCTCGACCAGTTGGTCTCCGCCCATGCCGATGTGGCGATGGATCTCCCACACCTGCACTGCGTAGCCATGGTCGCGGAGCGCCCGATGCCAGGCGATCGCGTGTTGGTAATTGGTGTCGACTAGCGTGCCGTCGACGTCGAGCACGACGGTGATCGGCAGATTCGCGGCCACGTGGTCGGTCTACCCCCGCTTGCCAGGGCCCCAAACGGGTAGCTGAGCCGCATGGCCTCAGAGAGGCAGCGAGCTGCCGCCCGCCGCAACGTGAAAAAGGCGCAGGCTGGTGCTAAGCGCAAAAAAACCCTGAAACACCTTTCGGGCAAGACCATGACCGCGCTCGGCAAGGAGGCGAACAAGGTCCGCAAGGGAGAAGCGAAGACGCGCAAGGAGCTGAACGAAGAGGCTGCGCGACTGGAAATCCGCGACCGCTCGAAGATGGGCAAGGACGAGCTGCGGGCGGCGATCGTCCGCGCAAGGTAGGAGCCTATGCGCTGCCTGCACTTCTGCGCACACGAGCAGTTCGGCCCCGACGACCTGCTGCGCCAGGCGGTCGAGGCCGAGGGCGCAGGTTTCGACGGGATCGGCTGCAGCGACCACCTGCAGCCCTGGTGGGAGGGCGGTGAGGCCGGCAACGCCTGGATTTGGCTCGGGGCCGCCGCGCAGGCGACCGGGCGCGTGCTTTTCGGCACCGGGGTCACGCCGCCGGGGCCGCGCTACCACCCCGCCTTGATCGCCCAGGCATGGGCGACGATGGAGGTCATGTATCCGGGGCGTCCGTATCTCGGGTTCGGCTCCGGCGAGGCGCTGAACGAGGCGCCGCTCGGGCATGGCTGGCCCCCGGTCGGCGAGCAGATCGAGCGCATGGAGGAGGCGCTGGAGATGATCCGCGCGCTCTGGGACGGCAAGAAGCTGAGCGGCGAGGGCGATCACTTCGCTGCCCAAGGCGCCTTTATCCACAGCCTGCCCGAGGGCCGCCGCCCGCCGATCTACGTCTCGGCCTTCGGCCCGCAGGCGGCCGCGGTCGCCGGCCGCCAGGGCGACGGGCTCTGGACGCTGGCCGACCCCGAAGCGGTGCCCGAGATCCTCGACGCCTACCGCGCAGCAGCCTCCGACGCCGGGCGCGAGCCGGGCGAGATTGTCTTGCAGGCCGCCTTCTCCTGGGCGCCGGACGACGAGGCGGCATTGGAGGGCGCGCGGGTCTGGAAGGGCGCCCAGCCCAAGGAGTTCTTCCGCGACGACTGGCACGACCCGAAGGCGATGTATGAGCACGGCGAGGAGCAGATCTCCGACGAGGATCTACGCGAGGCGATGATCATCTCCGCCGACCCCGAAGAGCACGTCGAGCGGATCCACGGGGTCGTAGAGATGGGCGCGACCACGGTGGCATTGATGAACAACTCCGGCGCGAATCCGCACGCGGCGATCGAGCTCTACGGACGCGAGGTGCTGCCGAAGCTGCGCCGCTCCGAGGCGCTGGGCGTCAGCGGCGGCACGCCTGATGCCGAGGCGGAGGCGGCCGGTGCCGAAGCCGCCCGGATCGGTGGCGAGGTCGCGCCACTCAGCGATGACCCCGCCCGCGAGCCGCTCGCGGAGGCCGGGCAGGGCGAGGCCGAGGGCTTCGAGCAGGCAGAGCAGCGCTTGGAGGATATCGCCGAGCACGGAGACCAACACCGCTTTCCCGATCGCGACGTGCGCGCTCCCGAGGAGCGCGAGGGCATTGAGCGTGGCGAGGCCGATCAGCCGATTCCGTCGAACGAGTAAAGCGGTCTATGCACCGAGTCCGAATCGGCTGCTCGGGCTGGAGCTACGACGACTGGCGCGGCGGCCTCTACCCGGACGGCCTGCCGCAACGACGCTGGTTGGAGCGCTATGCCGAGGTCTTCGACACGGTCGAGGTCAACGCGACCTTCTATCGACTGCCAAAGGAGTCAACGGTTGAAAGCTGGGTCGATCAAGTTCCCGGCGACTTCCTCTTCGCCGTGAAGGCAAGCCGCTACCTGACCCACATGAAGCGTCTGCGCGAGATCGCCGATGCGGTCGCCCGCTTCTGGGAGCCGCTCGACCCACTACGGCGCGGACGGCGGCTGGGGCCGGTGCTGTGGCAGCTGCCGGAAAATTTTCACCGCGACGACGACCTGCTCGCCGAGGCGCTGGAGGAGCTTCCTGGCGCCGACCATTGCTTCGAGTTCCGCCACCCAAGCTGGTTCGTGGCGCCGGTGCAAGAGCTGCTGGCAGAGCACGGCGCCTCGCTGGTAATTGGGGACGACAAACGTCGACCACTGCCAGAGGCAAGTCCGGCCGGGGAGATCGCCTACCTGCGTCTGCACTACGGCCACCGCGGTCGCGGCGGCAACTACTCCGAAGCAGAGCTCGACGGCTGGCGGCGGCGGATCGCCGCTTGGCGCTCGCGGCGGCCGGTCTTCGTCTACCTGAACAACGACTGGAAGGGCTACGCCCCCACCAACGCGCGCTACCTGTTGCGCGGACTCTCCGTGCGTGGGGACGGGTAGCACGACAACGCTCGCCCGTCCCACTCGTGTTCAAGAGCCCAGCGGGCACCCACGGTCCAGGCCTGAACCCTGTTGGCGATCGGGATCGGCTCGAGACCGGCAGGGCCGACCGCGAAGAGCTCGGGGGCCTGCCCGATCGTCGCGATCGCGTCGAGCACGCCGTGGCGAAGCTCCTCCGCCGCGTTCAGGCGGCCCACCGCGCGCAATCCGCCCCAACCGAGCCAGGAATCGAACGGCCAGACCGCCCCACGATGGTAGGCATCGGATGCGTACAACGGATGCTTCGACGAAAGCGTGCGCAGCCCCCACGGGGTGAGCACGTCGGGGCTGGTAAGGCGGTCGGCCACACGCTCACGAGCACGCTCGGGCAGGGCATCCGCCCACAGCAGCCAGCCGAGCTGGGAGCCGGCCCCCTCCACTCTCTCACCGTCGCCAGCGATGGCGAGGGTCTTGAGATCGAACGCCTCCTCGATCGTGGAGGTGAGCCGGGTCGCCCCCTCGGTCCAACGCCGCTCGCCCGAGAGGGCGGCCAGCGCCCGCAGGGCGACCACGGCGATGGCCTGGGTGTCGGCATCGGCGAGCGGTGGGACTGGCGCGTCGCCCGCGCGAGTCAGGATGCCGGCTCCATGGAAGGCGGGGTCAGTGGGATCCTCTGCGTCGCGCCAACCCTGCTGCGCGAGACCCCCCGGTGCCTGGCGCGGACCGTGACGGACCAGTCCGCCACCGCGGTGCAGCGCGCTTGCCAACCAACGCCCGGCCGCCCTCCAGGCGGGCTCCAGCTCGGTAGTCAGGGGGTCATCGCCGAGCGACGCGAGCAAGACCAGGAACCAAGCGGTCGAGTCCGCGGATCCGTAGTAGCGCAGCTCCCCATCGCGCACTGGCCAACCTGTCCAACGAAGGCGCTCGGGAGCCCGGCGCCACCACTCGTGGACGATCTTCCCCGGCTCCTCGTCGATCTCGGGGTCCTCGACGCTGCCTTGCAGAGACGCGAGCGCCCGCAAGGTCGCCCGCGCGATGTCCGGCCGCACAGGCAGCAACTCCAGTGCAGTGATCGCCGCATCGCGCCCGAAGAGAGCGTGGAAGCGACCAGGGTCTCCCGCCGACACCGGCTCGGCGCTCGCGTAGGGCCAGCCCTCGGGAGAAAGCAAGCCATCCAGATCGGCAACCGGCGCAGCCACCGGACACGCCCGCCTACCCCTTGACGGCACCGGCGGTGAGGCCGGCGACTATCCGGCGCTGGAAGATCAGCACCAGAGCGATCAGCGGCACGGTGACGACGATCGCGGCAGCGCTGATCGTCCCCAGTGGGATTTCGAACTGCTGGCTGCCGGTGAAGAAGGCGATCGCGGCCGGAACCGGGCGCCGGTCCGGGGTGCTGGTGAGCGTGATCGCGAAGAGGAACTCGTTCCACGCGAAGATGAAGACCAGCAGGCCGGCGGTGACGACACCGGGCGCCCCGAGTGGGATCACGATCTTGCGAAAGGCCTGGAACCGCGTCGCCCCGTCGATCAGCGCCGCCTCCTCCAGCTCGCGTGGGATGTCACGGAAGAACGAGGCAAGGATGTAGACCGTGAGCGGCAGGCCGAAGGCGAGCGAGGGCAGGATCAGACCGAGGTAGGTGTTGTAGAGGCCGATGTCCGTCCAGATTTCGAACAGCGGCGCGGCGATCGCAATCGGCGGGAAGGTCGAGATCGAGAGCAGGATCGCCAGGATCAGGAACTTGAACGGCAGGTGCAGGCGCGCCAGCGCGTAGCCAGCGAAGGAGCCGATCAGCAGCGAGAGGATGGTGACGCTGCCGGCGATGATCGCGCTGTTGCGGAGCGCCATGGTGAAGGCCGTGTCTTCGAAGATCGAGGTGTAGTTGTCGAGCGTCGGGCTCGGGGGCAAGAGATTGGCGCTGGAAAGGTCGGCGCCGGTCTTCAGCGAGGTGTTGATCAGCCAGTAGAAGGGGAAGAGGCAGAAGACGATCGTCGCCCCCACCGCCAGCCAGGTCAGCATGCGTCTCATCGCTCACTCCTCTTCCCTGGTCAGGGCGCGGATGTTGCCGCCCATGAAGCGGATGTAGAGGAAGGAGATGCCCATCACCGTGATGAAGGTGAGCACCGCGAGCGCGGAGCCGAGCCCGGTATTGCGATTGGCGACGAGTTCGGTCTGGGCTATCAGCGAGAGCGTTTCGGTCCCGTTCGCCCCCTTGGTCAATACGTAGGGCAGGTCGAAAATGCGCAGGGCGTCCAGGGTGCGGAAGATCAGCGCGACGGTGATTGCTGGCACGAGCAGGGGTAGGGTGATGCTGCGAAACCGCTGCCAGGTGTTGGCGCCGTCGACCTTCGCTGCGTCGTGCAGCTCGTCGGGTATTCCCTGCAGCCCGGCGAGGATGAGGAGCGCCATGAAGGGAGCCGTCTTCCAGACGTCGGCGAGGATCATCGCCGCCAGGGCGTAGCCTTCCTCGCCGAGCCAGACCACGTCACCTCCCGGCAGTCCGAGGGCGCTCAACGTCGTGTTGACGAAGCCGAGTTCGGGTTCGAAGATCGTGCGCCAGGTGATCGCGGTGACGACCGTGAGGATCGCCCAGGGGACGAGCACGACCGCCCGCAGCAGGGCTCGCCCGCGGAACGCCTGGTGCATGACGAGGGCCATGCCGAGCCCGATCGCCAACTCAAGCCCCACTGAGATGACGGTGAAGAGGATGGTCGTCTCCATCGCTTCCCAGAACTGGGCCGAGCCGAGCGCTTCGAGGTAGTTATCGAGCCCCACGAACCGAGAGAGTCCCGGCGTGATGACGCTGTATTCGTTAAGGGAAAGCCAGACCGCGTAGCAGATCGGGTAGGCCGCGACGAGTGCGATTACCGCCAGCGAAGGCCCCAGCATAGCTGCCCCGAGGCGCCGCTCCCCTCGGAAGACAGAGCGCCGTCCGCCCCGAGGCATGGAAAGCCGAGCGGCTTTGGCCTCCACTAGAACCTCTGCAGCGCATCTTCAATTTCGGAGCCCATCTTCGAAGTCGCTCCGTCGGCGGACTGCCTGCCGTTCAGCACTTCGAAGACGTTGTCGGCGATCGCTTCGGAGATTTCCGTGTAGACCGGCGAGACCGGCCGCGCCTGCGCCTGTTCGACCGCCCTCAGAAGTTCCTCGGTGAAGGGGATTTCTTTCTTCACCTCGGGGTCTTCGTAGACGGCGGTCGCCACCGCCGGCAACGTCGCCTTGAGGAACATTTCCTTCTGCACCGGCTCCGTGGTGAGGAATTCGGCGAAGGCGAGCGAGCCGTCGGGATTGTCGGTGTAGGCGGAAATGCCGAGGTTGTAGCCACCCACCACGCCGGCGCCTTCATTGCCGCCGAAGCCCGGGAACTTGGCGACCGCGAATTCATTGGCGATGCCGGATTCCTTGCCGAGCGCGTAGGCGTAGGGCCAGTTACGCATGAAGGTGGCGTGACCGGACTCGAAGGCTCTCCTCGAACTCTCCTCTTCGTAGGTGGTCACCGATCTAGGCACCGCTCCGTCTTCGATGCCCTTGCGCATGAAGTCGAGGACTTCGCGCGTCTGCGGCGTGTCGATTTCCACGGTTTCCCCGTCTTCGGAGAGGACCTTGCCGCCGTCGCTGTAGAGGAGCTCGAGGAAGTTGACAGTCAGGCCCTCATAGCGTTCGCCCTGGTAGACGAGCCCATTGTCTTTCTGGGCGTCTTTGTAGACGGCCTCCCAGGTGGTCGGCGCTTGCGGCGATTCATTAGTGCGGTAGAAGAGGAAGCCGGCGTTGGTGTTGAAGGGGAGAGCCCACTTCTTGTCTTCGTATTCGACGGTTTCCACGGTCGAGGGGATGAACTCGCTTTCGTCCGCTTCGACCACCGGGGTGAGGTCGTAGAGCCAACCCGCCGCGGCGTACTCCGCGGTCCAGATCACGTCCATGCCAAGCACGTCGCACTCGTTCGATTCGGCGCGCAGCCGCTGGATCTGCTGTTCGCGCTGCAGGTCGGCGTTTTCGGGCAGTTCGAGCAGTTCGGCCTGCAGCTGCGGGTTTTGCGAGTTGAAGCGTTCGACCGCGGTCTTGAAGGCGCCGCTGGTGTCCTTGCCAATGCACCAGGCGACCTTCCCGGAGGCGTTCTTGGCGTCGGAGGGCTGTAGCGTCTTCGCTTCCGGACCGCCGCCGCTGCTGCCACCCCCGCACGCGACCAACCCCAGCGCAGCAAAGCAGAATCCCCACAGAACCAGATATGCACGGACCGTACGCGTCACGTTCGGCTCCTTCGCTCCGGGCCGAAATATTCCGGCGCAAAACTGACCTACCCCGCATGGCGATTGCCAAACGCGGGTTTAGCCAGAGCTTCCCCAGGGGATCTCGGTAGCGAGCCCCCCCCATTTACGTACGGAGAGAGGGGCGATGGCGAGAAAGGCCAGGAGATGGCGGAGATAGTCCTCGACGGGGTGAGCAAGGTCTTCGCCGATGGCTACGAAGCCGTCAAGGACGTCGATCTCGAGGTCGATGACGGGGAGTTCATGATCCTCGTCGGGCCGTCGGGCTGCGGCAAGTCGACCGCACTGCGAATGATCGCCGGCCTCGAGGAGATCTCGCGGGGGGAGGTCAAGATCGACGGCGAGACGGTCAACGAGCGACCGCCGAAGGATCGTGACATCGCGATGGTGTTTCAGAACTACGCCCTCTATCCCCACATGACCGTGCGCGAGAACATGGGCTTCGCGTTGAAGCTCGCCGGAACCCAAGGGGCCGAGATCGACCGCAAGGTGGAGGAGGCCGCCGACGTCCTCGACCTGCGCCAGCACCTCGACCGCCGGCCTGCGAATCTCTCGGGCGGGCAGCGTCAACGGGTCGCGATGGGTCGGGCTATCGTCCGCAACCCCAAGGCCTTCCTGCTCGACGAGCCGCTCTCCAACCTCGACGCCAAGCTTCGCGTGCAGATGCGCACTGAGCTCGCCCGCCTGCAATCCCGTCTCGGCACGACGACCGTCTACGTCACTCACGACCAGACCGAGGCGATGACTCTCGGCGACCGGGTCGCGGTGATGAGGAGCGGGGAGCTCCAGCAGGTCGGCTCACCTGCCGAGCTCTACAGCAACCCGAAGACCCTCTTCGTCGCCGGCTTCATCGGCTCGCCGGCCATGAACTTCATGCCTGCCGAGCTGAGCGGTGGGCGAGTGAAGCTGCCGATCGGTGAGGTGGACGTCGGCGATGCGGTGCGTGACCGAGCGGAGGGGAAGGTGGTCGCGGGGTTGCGTCCAGAGAACTTCGAGGACGCTTCAATCATCGGCGACGACCTCAAGGAGGAACGTGGCCTCGTCTTCGAGGTTGAGGCGGATCTCGTTGAGTCGTTGGGCTCTGACCTCTACGTCTACTTCCATATGGAGTCGGAGGGAGTCGAGTCCGACCAGCTCGCCGATGTCGTCGGGGACAGCCTCGATGAGATCGGCGCCGTACACCTGCGTGAGGGAAAGGAGCAGGTCGTCGCCCGGCTCGATGCGTCCAGCGCGATCCGGCGAGGCGAAAAGGCAGAGCTCTGGGCGGACACTGCCCGCCTCCGTCTCTTCGACCCCGAAAGCGGCGCGAGCCTCACCTAGACCCGGCAAATGCCGCAGCTCGCATAAAGCCCCCGCGTTCGGCTCAAGGCGATCCGGGTACCCGGGAGCCATACCCAACGAGAAAGGCTCAGAAATGGGAATCATCGACAAGATCACCGGCAGGGCGAAGAAGGCCGCTGGTGACCTCACCGACGACGCCTCCCTGCGTCGCCAGGGCAAACGCGAGGAGCGCAAGGGTGAAAAGAGGGAGGAGTTGAGTCGTGCCCAGGAGAGGGCCGACGAGAAGGCTGAGGAGGTCGCCGACCTCGAACGCAAAACCTGAGCAGCGCGGTGAGCGGGCTACTCCATCGTTCGAGCTGACGATGTTGAGGACGCCTACGCCGGCAGCGAAGTTCCCGGCGAGTTCCACAGCCTGAAGGAAGCGCTCGACGCCGAGCAGGTTGCGGTGACCCTGATCCGGGTGCCGCCCCACTCCGACTTTGAGCAGGGAACCGGCCACTCCACGAGGAGCTGGAGGAGATCTACATCGTCACCCGCGGCACCCTGACGATGCGCTTCGGGGACGACGTCGAGGAGGTTCAGGCGGGCTCGGCGGTGAGGGTCGCGCCCGGCACCATCCGCTCGCACCGCAATGAAAGCGAGGAGCCGGTCGAGATCTGGGCGGTTTCACGCCGTATCGGATCAAGACGCGACGAAGGTCAAGGACTTCTGGGCGCCCTCAGCGAGCGCCGCCCGATAGGTGATAGGTCCGACGACCCACCCACCTCGCCTCTTTCGTCAGCTTTCCGCCCCGGCAACGGCGCGCTGAAGCTGGGACTTGCTCATCTTCGAGCGTCCTTCGACGCCGAGCTTCTTGGCGTCGTTGTAGAGCTGTTCGCGGGTCCGGCCGCCCGGTCCGCTGCCCGAGCGCTTGCCGCCGCGACTGCTGGCCGAGCTGCCGCGTTTTGAGCTGCGCGAGGACGTTTTCGACTCTCCCGAGCGCGCCTTTTCCTTGTTGACTGCGCGCGCGGCGATCTCCTCCGCCCGGCCCTCTGAGCGACCGGCGTCCTTCTCGCTCTTCTTGATGTGCTCGTACTGACGAGCGCGTTTGCTGCCTTTTTTCACGCCGCGAGGGGCATGGGCTAACTCCTTTCCTCGGCTAGCCCATTACCCGACGGGGCACCCAGCTAAGCGTGAGCCGAAGTCGCCTCGCGCTGACCCTCATGCACCCCCTCGGCGAACTCCTCGACGAGCTTGGCGTTGAAAGCGTCAAGGTCATCGGGTTTGCGACTGGTGACGAGACCTTGGTCGACGTGGACTTCCTCGTCGACCCACTCGGCACCGGCGTTGCGCAGGTCGGTCTGCAGGCTTGGCCAGGAGGTCAGCGTGCGGCCGTCAACGACCCCCGCGTTGATCAGGGTCCACGGCGCGTGGCAGATCGCGCCGACCGGCTTGCCCGCCTCGAAGAAGGCGCGGACGAACTGGACGGCGTCGGTGTCCGTGCGCAGTTGGTCGGGGTTGGCCACGCCGCCGGGCAGCACGAGGCCGTCGTAGTCGTCAGGGCTCGCTTGTCCCACAGTCTTGTCCGGGGTGAAGGTGTCGCGCTTATCGAGGTGGTTGAAAGCCTGGATCTCGCCTTCTTCAGGCGCGAGAAGGCTGACGTCCGCGCCTGCGTTGTGCAGCGCGTCAAGAGGGCTGGTCAACTCGACCTGCTCGACCCCCTCGTTGGCAACGAGGATCGCGATCCTCTTTCCCTGTAGCTGGTCTGACATCGGAAGCTCCTTGGTCGATTTGGGCGGGGTACCGCCGGCCCGGACGCCTCACCGCTCTGATGCGGTTGGTCGCCTACCCCGAGCGGGAACCAGCTCAGGTGAGCCGATGAAAGCCGCTGGGACCCGGGCCGGCAGCCCGCCTTTCCCGATACCCCGCGACGGCACAGCGCAAGCGCTCGAGTTCTCTCGGCCGGGATTGCTCCACGCTCACAGGGATAGCGAAGCAGCGACCGATCCGAAGAGGAGGCCGCTCCATGTACGTGATCCGATTCGCCGCAAAGCCTGCTTAAGGCCGTCTCTGTACCCGCGAGGCAGAACCGGAGTCACCGCGCCGGCGGCGTGCCATGAACTCAGTTCGATTCCGCGGCGGACGACGATACGCAAGCTGTACTCCGCTATCGCGCAAATCCTGGATGTATGGGCCGACCGAGCTTCTCGCCAGATCCAACGCTTCAGCGATTTCCGGTTCCCCTCGACCTTCTCTCCAGAACCGGATGAGCAGCTGATCGCGCTCGGCTTTGGTCGGCGCTTCTCCGGGCAGGAATTCCGGTAGGGCAAGCGGGCGGATGTGCCAATTCGCCAGGCCGGCAAACAACTGGGCGAAAGGGAGACCCAATGCGCCAGCCAGCCGTATGACTATGCAGATCCCGAAGTTCCGGTTCCCCCCGCTCGAAGTCCACGAGATCGCCGCGGCTCATGGAGGCCCGGTCGGCCAGCGCCTGCTGGGAGAGGTCGGCCAGCAGTCGAGCTCGCTTCGCGTTGGCTCCGAGCCGATCGACTGCCGTGTGAGGTGCGGGCGGGCACTCCTCTATCAGAAACGCGCCCGACGCCGGATCCCAGATCACCCCGGCGGTGAGGAGGCCGCAGCGCACGTTGAGGCTTCCAGCCAGTTTGAGGATGAGGGCGAGCTGCGGGATCTTCGAAACCCCCCGCTCAATCCGCGACAGATGGGAGAAGTGCGTCTCCGCGGCCTCGGCGAGCTGTCGAAGCGTCAAACCCGATTCCGCGCGACGAATCTTGACGTTGACCCCGATGCAGCCGGCTATCTCCTCGTTGGAGGCTTTGCCGGGCTTCAATATGGCGGGGTCACACTCTGGCCCCCCATCTCGTGCCGGGAGCGTCGAACGCTTGCGGCGAACGCGGCGGCGGTAGCCAAGGAGCTCGCCACGCTCACGCAGTCGATGCACCGTCGCCCAGACCGTTCCGGGCGGGACACCAATCGCCTCGGCGATCTCACGTGCCATCTTGCCCTCATTCAAAGGCGCCGGATCGCAATGTCGCGGCTACACCCGGGTCGACCCGATCCGGGGGGCCGGGAGACGGGGCTCCAGGTAATGTCCCCGAGAAGGAGGTCCGGCGGAACTTCCAGCGAGCGAGCCAGCGCGAGCAGGAGCTTGACCGACGTCTCCGTGTTACCTCTCTTGATCAGCGAAAGGCCGTTTTTGCCCACGCCGGCGCGGCGAGCGAGCTGCGCCTGGGTCAAACGACGACGCTCGCGAGCCTCGCTGACATTGGCCCCGAAGATCGCAGCCGCCTCCTGACGGCCAACCACCGGATCTCGCAGCGGCGGTGACTCGAAGGGCGATTCATTGCCGGGCAGAACCTGAAGGAAACCGGGTAGTCGTTCCACTGGAGGGTGCTCAGATCCGTGGACTACTTGACCCGGCGTCCAGTAGATGCGGTCGGTTAGCTGTTCGATCGAGGCGCGCAGTGAGTGGGCGAGCCGCAAGGCCGTGGTCAACCGCAAGTTGTGGGCATCGTCGCCCTCAAGTTTGGAGATGTAGTGGGCCGCAGCTCGGGTCTCAAGCTCGCTCCGCTCAAGGCCGGCGCCGACGCGGAGTTGGCGGAGGTTGATCGAAAGTCGATCTGCATACGGACTTCCCGGCCCGGTTTCAGGAACGCAGTCCTCACGTATCGGCGCCGCATCGCCATCCGACTCGACGTCGACCAACTCACGCCCACACTCGATGCAGCGGGGCAGCTCGGCGTCAGCGCCGCTGTCAATCGATGCGCTATCCGGGCCGGAACGATCCTCTGTCGCCTTTGTGGTTCTTCGAGGGCCGAGGCAGGTAGTGGAGGACCCCGCTCGCGCGGGGTCCTCCTCACCTCCCTGTGGCCTGCGCCTCGGCCCTCGAACAGCCACCAATGGCTGCAGATCAGAGTTCTCGTCACCCTCAAGGCGGTCGACGTCCTCGAGGAGGCGGCTCGCCGACATATCCAGGGCGTGCGCGACCCTGAAGATGGTCGTCAAGCGCGGCTCCCGCCTTGCGTGCTCCAGGTGGCCGATCTCGGTGCGATGCAGCCCGGCGCGATTGCCGAGGGTCTCCATCGAGATGCCCACCTCCCGCCGAATGCGCCTGAGCTTCTCGCCGAAACGCAGACAGTGGCCCTGGATCTCAATCGGGTCCATGCCAGCCCTCCGCATCGCCCGGGAGGAACAGCCGCATCCGGTGGTCACCCGGAAGATCGCCTGGATGCACATTGGAGGCGACGATCACGCCGCGCCGGCCGCCCTCCCTACCATCCCGCTCGCCAAGCTGGCCGCCCGCGAGGACCGGCGCACCGACTCGAAGGCCCGAAAGGCTTTGCTCGGCTACCAGCTCGGGGGCTTCCACCTCACAACTCGCCCACGTCCAGAGCTGCTGCGGTCGCTCGGGGTCTCGCACTGGGAACGCCATCGGAAAGAGCACCGACGATGTCGCCCTGCGGACCCTTGGCCTGTCGTGGCTCGCCCGAGAGCGTTCCCGTCACCACGAGGTGGTTGAGACCGGGTGGAATCGACTCGGGGAACGGCGGTCGACGGAGGGGCGCGCTTCCCCCTGGCCGATCGGCAAGCCGGCTCATGCTCGCGCCCCAGCGGCCACGATTCCTCGGGGGCCGGGGTCAGCTACCGGACGGCACCATCTTGTGCCCTCTCCGCCCGGTGCGACGCAAGCACCCCGACCCCCGAGAAATCGTGACCTCGCTGGCGAGTTGGTCATTTCTTCTTCGCCTCTGCCAGCTCGTAGGAGCGCGGCTTCGGCTTTGCCAGCCGCACCTCTCCCTGTTTCTCCAACCGCGCCAGGCAGTCGCCACGGCGCCCGAAGAGCGCTCGATCGCCTTTCCGATCGCGCTCGCGGTTTGCGGCGAATCTTCCTTGTGCTGCCGCAGATGGCCGAGGACGAGCGTGTCCAGCCCACCCGGTCCGAGACGACCACCTTTCGATCCAGATGAGGCCGTTTTTTTCGGCTCACCCCCTCGCCCTTTCTCCGGCAAGGAGAAATTGTCAGGCAGCTTGCGGCGACCTTCGCGACCACCCGGCGCCCGCACGAGCTTCTTGTCGACCGTCAGGCCGGCGAGGTATTTGCGAGCGCTGGTGCGGCCAATCTTCACCGCAGCGGCGACCTCGTCGACGGTGGCGGTGCCCTCCTTCTTGAGGAAGTCGACGATCTGCTGGTCGACTGGCTTCTTCTCGCTCATGCTGATCCTCCTGACTCTTGTTTCGGCTCCTGGTCCCACGCGAAGACCGCGCGGCGTCCCGGGCTCGGCCCAGGTGCTTCGTCCACGCTGGGGCGCTCATCCGCCGGCTCGATCCATTCGTTCAAGCAGTAAGTCGCGGAGCCAAGGCGCCAGGTCGCGTGGTGGAGCCGCTCGCTCAACTCGAACCACTCGGCCGAGTTCGCCGGGTGGTATCGATTGAGGAGGTCGTCGGTCTCTTCCCAGAGCTGATTGACGTGGTCTTTGAACTCTTCGATTCGCAGGGCCGCCTCGACCCCGGGCGTGGCGCCAGGCACGATGCTGAGGCGACTCGGGGAGGTCTCCGACTTCGCCGGCCTCGCGTTCATTGGCCAGTTGCTCTCGCCCCACCGAGGTCAGGCTCCAAAACGGCTCGCCCCGCCTCTCGGTGCTGGTCAACAGGCCGGCTTGCCGTAGCTCTTCGAGCCGGGGGAAGAACAAACGGTTCGTGGCCGGCTTGCCCTCAAAGCCGAGGTGGTGGGTGAGGTCGGACGTCAAGACCTCCTCTTCTTGCTCATGCAGTGCAGCGCGCTCGACCGCCGCCAGGATGAAACCGTCCGTGACGGGCCTGTAAGGGGACAGCTCGTGCGATGCGACCTGCTCGGGTGAGGCCGCGCTGAGTGGCGTTTCGTCCTCTTGTTCGCGAGCCAGCGAGTCAAGCCGGTCCAGCAGCTCCTCGCATACTTCTACCGCCTGTCGAAAGCGCCGCCAGCGCTCATCGACGCTGGCATCTCGGCGAAGTTGCTTCAGCGTTTCGGCGAGGGTCTCCGCCGGCATGACCAGCTCGATCGACTCCTGATCGGTCTCGAAGACCCAGCCGATTTCCTCCATTAGCCGCAGGTCGTCGCCAAACCGCTCGCAAAGCTCTTCGACAGTGATGCCTTCGACCTTGGCGAGCCCGGACAGGTTCTCGGCGAGGATCAGCAAGCGCCGATAGAGCAGGCCATGCAGCGTGTCGCGCTCCCGCGGGTCGATCGTGAGGGTCGCGTTCATGCTGGGCGGCTCTCGCTCTCATCGAGCTTGACTAGCAGTTCCTCGCAGGCATCGAGGCCGCGCAGGTAGCGCTCCTCGGTCGCCCGATCATCTTCTCGGGCCTGTCGCTCGGTCCCCTTTCCGACGAGTACCTCCTCGGCTTCGTCATGGAGGCGTTTGAGCAGTTCCGTCAGGTCGTGAACCGGCATGGTCAGCTCGAAGCTCTCGCGGCACTCATCCTCGCCCCAGCCGATGTCCTCCAGCAGCTCGAAGTCTTCGCCGAACTCCAGGCCGAGCCGTGCCGCGGTGGCGAACTCCTTGTCCCGCTCCAGCGCGTCCCAAGGTCGCCTACTGAGCCAAGGTGGTTGCGGACCAGCTCGTAGAGGCCGTTGCGCTGCGGACCGCTGATCGTGATCGTGGTGCCGGGCATGGCGCCCCTCCTCTCGGTAGGGCACCGAAGCCGGTTCCGATGCTGCCCCGATGGGGGCAACGGCAGTACCGTTTCCGTTGCATCGAAGTCTTCGGCTTCGGTGCCAGGCCCCGGGGCGTTAGCGCGCCGCCGGGGCCACTTATGTCTTGGCGCTGGCGACCGTAGCTCCGCCGCCGGCCGAAAGCGAGGCGGAATCGGCCGAAATCGCCGCTAATCCCCGCGCATCCGCGTCATTTTGGGCACTAGTGCCCAAAACGGAGGCGATATGCGGGGGTGGTTTGATTTTCCCCGGGAAGACCACCTGCCGAAGTGCAGGGGATTTGAAGCGAAGCGGCTGATGGGATTCGAACCCACGACCTTCTGCATGGCAAGCGATCTGGTTCGGGGCCGCTCTCGCAGCCCAGAGCCAAAGGTCCGATGAGGGCGCTGCTAGAAGATTCGGCTGAGTCAGGCACGGTCGGGCTCGATTTGGGCAGCGAGTGCGACCCGCTGCCCAAACGCCGTTCCCGGATACGTTTTCAGCGTGACCGATCCGTTCGTTCGTCCTCTCGCTGCAGATGCCCGCGTGCTGGTTGAGCTTGAGGGCCGTCCCTTGGCGAAGTATGCGGTCATGCTGCAGTTGAGGAGCGAGGGGCGCTGGCAGACCATTCGCCTGCTTGACAATGCCCACGGAGACCACGACATGCACCGCTACACTGGAGCCGAGAAGCAGCCTGCAGAGCGGTTTGCCGAGGGATCGGTCAACGAGGTCGCGCCACAAGCAATCCGCTACTTGATCGATCACTGGGAAGCAATCGCAGAGTCATGGAAAAGCTAGAGCGCAGCAAGTTCACCGCAGCGGGCGAGATCGCCAACGAGCGCTTGATCGAAGCTGCAACTGACCCTGGCCGCTATCCCGAGGGTACTGCCTTCATCGCCGCGGACCAAGAGGGCTTCGGGGAGGCTCTGACCGAGGCTGTCGCCGAGCATCGGCCGCTGGCAATCGTCTACCCCGACGGCCGCGAGATAGTGGCTGCTCCCCGTGGGGGTGCGCTTGCGTTTTTTGAGCACCTGTTGACCCGACGCCGGGAACCCAGAGTTAAGCGTCGTGAGCCTGTCGTGCCTCTTCCTGCGGATTACCAGGTGGAGATCAGGGACAGCCAGCCTCTCGCTGCCTGAGATGTTCCGTTTAGCAGCAGTTGATCCTCAGTCGCGCTAGACGGAGCGAGGAGGTCACGGCTCAGCATTGAGTGGCTTCGTGCGCTCGTCAAGGCAGCTAGGAAATCCTCATCGCTCTCAAAGCGAGTCATCCGACCGGCAGCGAGGTCTTTGTCGGCTGCCCGCTCGCGCTCCTGCCACTGCGGGCCCAGAACGAAGCCTGCTCAGGATCTATGCGACCGTCGGTCACCTCGCGGAGGCAGAATAGTCGCAGCAGCGAATGGGCAGCGAAGCTGGGAGGCAGAAGGTCACAGCGACGGCCTGGCCTCCGACCAAAAGACGAAAAAACCCCGCCGGAGCGGGGCTTTCGTGCGAAGCGGCTGATGGGATTCGAACCCACGACCTTCTGCATGGCAAGCAGACGCTCTAGCCAGCTGAGCTACAGCCGCGCGGAGGCGGAGTCTAGCTGTTCCTTTTTCGGGGGAATCGGGTAGGTGGGCCTCGGGTAGCGAAGCGGTCTACTTAGTATTTGGTAGGCTGCACCCAGCCCGGGATGGACGGTCGCGGGCCTGAGACAGACGGAGACTCTCCAGATGAACAGGTTCGCAGTCCTCGTTTCGTTGTGTGCGGCGCTCCTCGTGGCGGCGGCCCCTCCCTCCGTCGCCTCGGCTTGGGCGCCCACCGGCCAGGCGACCGTCCATCCCGGCGTTCGAGTCTTCGCCGCGGATGCCCAGTGCACCGTCAGCTTCGTCTTCGAAGAAAGCGGCGCTGCGATCCTCGGCTCTTAGGCGTCCAGCTCGGCGAGCAGGCCAGCGAGGCCGAGCGGCTCGGTGACCATCGCCACGCCGGAGCCGTCGGCTTGCCGCGGCCAGTGCTCGCGAGGGCGGTCCCAGTAGAGCTCGATGCCGTTTCCGTCCGGATCGCTCAGGTAGAGCGCCTCGCTGACGCCGTGGTCCGAGGCCCCCTCAAGCGGCACGCCCGCCTCGGTGAGGCGACGGAGAGCGTCGGCGAGGGCGCGCCGCGTCGGGTAGCGGATCGCCACGTGAAACAGGCCGGTGCTGCGCGCCGGTGGCGGCCCAGCGCCCTTCGAGTGCCAGGTGTTGAAGCCGATGTGGTGGTGGTAGCCGCCGGCCGAGACGAAGGCGGCCTCCTCGCCGAAGCGCTGCTGCAGCTCGAAGCCGAGCACGCCGCAGTAGAAGTCGAGTGCGCGGTCGAGGTCGGCGACCTTGAGGTGGACGTGGCCGATGTCGACCCGGGGGTCGAGGCCGTCCGGATCTGAAGCCAGATCCGCCGCTTCTATCTCGGTGCCGTCCAAAGCCGCATTGACGAGGCGATCCGCCTCGGCATTCTGGGCGCGCGGCACGTGGCGTATCGACCAGCGCTCGAAAGGCCCCAGGGCCCTGGTCGCCTGCTCGTGCAGCTGACGCAGGGTCGCGTCCTTGACCTTGTACTCGCCCTTGACCTGGCGGACGACCAGCTCTGAGTCCCCGACCAGCTCCAGCTCGCCGGCCCCCAGCTCCCGCGCCCGCTCGATGCCGAGCAGCAGCGCCCGGTACTCGGCGACATTGTTGGTCGCACTGCCGATCCGTTCGCCGCGCTCCTCCAGTACCGCGCCGCCAGCGTCGCGCACCACGACGCCGATCGCAGCCGGCCCCGGATTACCACGGGCGCCGCCGTCGACGTTCACCGTCAGCTTCACGCCGCTCAGCCGACCGGCTCGCCGTCGGCGCTGCGCTCGGCACGGACCCCGAGCGAGATTCGCCCACCCTCGCCGGCGCTGGCGTTCCACTGGCGCGCCGCGCCCTCGAGCTGATCCAGCTCGCTGCCCCTATCGATCTGGAAGACCGGGCGCAGCTCGTCGCCAAGGTCGATGCCCCACTGGTACCAGGTCAACTCCCAGGCCACGGTTACCCGCACCTCGCTCGGCGAGCCCGCGGCGGCGCCGATCGAGACCCAGGGTCGACCCAGCGAGCGCATCAAGCCGGCGACGGTTCGGGCTGCCTCGCTGGCGTTGAAGCGGACCGTGGCGCGCTCCAGGCGCCCCAGCGGCGACTCGGTCGCCTCCGGCTCGGGCGGGCAGCGACCGACGTTGGCCCCGGGCGCCGCTGGGTCGACCCAGCCGAGCCGCTGGGCCCTTCCTCGGCAAAGCTCGCAGACGAGCTGCGCGCCCTGCTTGGGGCTCATGTAGGTCCGGGTCCGCTCGCCTGCCAGGATCGTACGGCCGCAGACGGCACAGCTCTCGTCGGGGCTCACCCCGCCAAACTAGCAGCGCCCACGACCCTCTCGGCGAGGTGGGCGGGAACCTCCTCGTAGCGATCGAACTCGACCGTGAACTCGGCCCGGCCACCGCTGATCGAACGCAGGTCGGGCGCGTACTCGAGCACTTCGGCCATCGGCACCTCGGCTCGGACCTCGGTCATCGCCCCCTTGGGCTCCATCCCCAGCGGGTGGCCGCGGCGCGAGTTGAGGTCGCCGATCACGTCGCCGACGACCTCGTCCGGGCAGCTGACGGTGAGTCGCACGATCGGCTCCAACAGCACCGGGTCGGCGGCTTCCATCGCCTCTTTGAAAGCCATCGCGCCGGCCACCTTGAAGGCCATCTCCGAGGAGTCGACGTCGTGGTGTTTGCCGTCGAGGAGGCGCACCCGTACGTCGGAGACCGGGTAGCCGGCGACCGTGCCGTGGCGCATCGCCTCCCCCACCCCCTTTTCGACCGCCGGGATAAAGCCGCCGGGGATCGCCGCACCCTTGATCCGGTTGACGAAGTCGAGGCCGGCGCCGTCCTCGGCCGGCTCGATCTCGATCTTGCAATCGGCGAATTGGCCGCGCCCGCCGGACTGCTTCTTGTAGCGGGCGTGCGCCTCGGCCGGACGGCGGATCGTCTCGCGGTAGGGAACGCGCGGCGGGTGCAGCTCGATTTCGGCGCCGAAACGCCGCCGCATCCGCTCGACCAGCACCTCGACGTGGATTTGCGTCAGCCCGGCGAGGATCTGCTCGCCGGTCTGCGGGTCGCGGTGCACGTCGAGCGTTGGGTCCTCCTCGCAGAGGCGGCGCACGGCGGCGGCGGCCTTCTCCTCGTCGCCCTTGGTGCGCGGCTCATAGGCGAAGGCCATCACCGGGGCCGGCAGGTCGAGTGGCGCAAAGGCGATCTCGCGGCGCTCGCCGCAGAGGACGTCGCCGGCCTGCGTCTGCTTCAGCTTGGCGACCGCGCCGATCTCCCCTGCTCCCAGCTCGTCGACCGGCTTCAGCTCGTGACCGACCGGGCGGCCGAGCTGGCCGATCCGCTCCTTCTCGCCGCGGCCGGCGTTGACGACCTGTGAGTCGGAGCGCAGTGTGCCGCTGAAGACGCGCAGCAGATTGATTCGCCCGGCGTAAGGGTCGGCCAGCGTCTTGAAGACATAGGCGACGAGCGGGGCGCCATCCTCGGGCTCGATCTCGACCGCCTCACCGTTAGCGCCGCTGGCCCACGCCGCGCCGCGCATTGCCGGCGACGGCAGGTCCTCAACGAGGGCCTCGAGCAGGCGATCGGCACCGAGGTTGCGGATCGCGACGCCGCAGGTCACCGGAAATATCCGCCCGGCGGTGACACCCTGCTTGAGCGCGGCGACGATCTCGTCGTGGTCGATCTGCTCGCCGTCCAGGTAGCGCTCCATCAGCTCGTCAGAAACCTCGGCGACCTCGTCCATCAGCTTCTCGCGGTACTCCTCGGCGCGCGGGCGCAGCTCCTCGGGAATCTCGATCTGCTGCGCAGCACCAGGCCCGGGCCCCTCGTAGACGAAGGCCTCGAGGTCGATCAGATCGACCACACCGCGCAGCTCGTGCTCGGTCCCGATCGGGATCTCGGTGGCGACTACGTGCGGCCCGAAGGCCGCCTTCAACCCATCCAGGGCGGCGAAGAAATCGGCCCGCTCGCGGTCGAGCATGTTGACGAAGACGAGGCGGGCGAGCCCCTCGGCGTCGGCGCGCTGCCAGAGCCGCTCGGTCTGGACCTCGACCCCGTTGACCGCGTTGACGACGACCACCGCCGAGTCGGCGACCCGCAGCGCCGCGGCAGCGTCGGCGACGAAGCTCGGCTCCCCAGGGGTGTCGATCAGGTTGATCTCGCGGCCATCGTGCTCGAAGCCGGCGACGGCGGCACCGATCGACATCTGGCGCTCCTGCTCGTCCGGCTCGCTGTCGGAGACCGTGGTTCCGTCGGCGACGCTGCCGAGCCGCCGCGTCGCTCCCGCCTCGAACAGCATCGCCTCGTGCAGGCTCGTCTTGCCGCAGCCCCGGTGCCCGATCAGGGCGACGTTGCGAATCCGGTCTGCGGCCTTGTGCGGCACGCAACGAGATTAATCGCTGCTCAGCTCTCCTGCAAAGCCGACTTCAACCGCATCACGGCCTTGGTATGCAGCTGGGAGACGCGCGACTCGGTCACGCCGAGCACCTCGCCGATCTCGCGCAGCGTCAGGTTCTCGTAGTAGTAGAGGGCGACGACCAGCTGCTCGCGCTCGGGCAGCGAGGCGATCGCCTCGGTCAGGCGGTCCTTGACCTCGCTGCTGGCCAGCGACTCCTGCGGGTCGTCGGCGCGCGGGTCGGAGATCGTGTCGAGCAACGAGACCTGGTCGCCAGAGGAGTCGGAGACCGTCCACAGCTCGTCGAGGGCGTAGACCGAGGAGTTGGCGATCTCCAGCAGCGAGGTCTGCAGTTCTTCCTCGCTGATGCCGACCTTGGCGGCCAGCTCGTCATCGGTGGGCGCACGCTGCAGCTCGTGTTCGAGCTTCGACTGCGCGGCCTCGATCTCACGCGCCCGCGAGCGCACCGAGCGCGGCACCCAGTCGAGCGAGCGCAGCTCGTCGATGATCGCGCCGCGGACGCGGGTCATCGCGAAGGTCTCGAACTTGATCCCGCGCTCGGGGTCGAAGCGCTCGATCGCGCCGATCAGACCCATCAGGCCGTAGGAGATGAGGTCAGAGTCCTCGACGTGGGACGGCAGGCCAGCGCCGAGCCGCCCGGCTACGAACTTGACCAGCGGCGAGTAGGCGACGACGAGACGCTCGCGCGCGGTGGAGTCGCCCTCCCCCTTGTAGCGGCGCCAAAGGTCCCGCAGCTCCACCTCTTTAACGCCGGTTTCCATTGCAGTCAGCTCGATTCTACGTCCGCCGGGCGGTCGTCCTCTTGGCTCTCAGGCGCGTGGATGGGTGGCTGCATACGCCTCCCGCAGGCGTGCGGCATCGACCCGAGTGTAGACCTGCGTGGTCGAGATCGAGGCGTGACCCAGCAGCTCCTGGATCGTGCGCAGGTCGGCGCCGCCTTCGAGCAGGTGGGTGGCGAAGCTGTGCCGCAGCGAGTGCGGCGAGATGCCGGCCGCCAGCGCCGCCTCACGGACCCAGAGGCCGAGACGGCGGGTGACGTCCGAGTTGGAGAGACGGCGACCGCTCTTGGAGACGAACAGGGCCGGCTCACGCGAGTCGGTGGCGAGGGCGCGGCGGCCACGCTCCAGGTAGCGGCGCAGCGCCCGCTGGGCCGGCTCGCCGACCGGCAGCAGGCGCTCCTTGGAGCCCTTGCCGAGGACGCGTAACTGCTCGGCGTCGAAGTCCATCGACCCAAGGTCGAGATTGACGATCTCCTCGCAGCGCAGCCCGCACGAGTAGGCCAGCTCGAGCATCGCCCGGTCGCGCAGCTCGAGCGGCGTGCGGACCGGAATCCGCTCCAGCAACGTCCGCACCTGCTCGCCGCTCAGCACCTTCGGCAGCGTCTCCGCGCGCTTCGGGCTGGAGACCAGGTCGGCCGGGTTCTGGCCGACCCGCTCGGTACGTACGAGGAAGTCGAAGAGCCCCCGCACCGCGGCCAGCTTGCGGGCTACCGTAGCCGGCGCGGCCCCGCCCGAGGAGAGCCCGGCGGCGTAGCGCCGCACGTCGCGGTGGCGAACGTCGGCGGGCAAGCTGTCCCCGATCCACTCGACGAACTGCCCGAGATCGACGCCGTAGGCGCGCCGCGTCCGCTCGGCCAAGCCCCTCCTTTGCAGGTCTCGGTCGAACTCAGCCAGCATCTCTTCCCAGCTCACAGACCTCTGTTCGGCATCGCTATATGTTCGTCCTGCGAACGGGCGCTACCCAATAAAGATCGGCGTCCCTACTTCGACGCGGTCGTAGAGGTCGATCACGTCGGGGATCGACATCCTCACGCAGCCGTGCGAGGCAGCGCTGCCCAGCGACCAGGTCTCTTCGGTGCCGTGGATGCCGGCACCTTCGAAGATGCCCATCCAGCGCGCCTTCAAGGGATTGGAGGGCCCCGGCGGGATGTCCTGACCCGCCAGCGAGCCGGCCCAGGAGGATTCCGGCACGTGCCAGGTAGGTTCCACCTGCTTGTCCTGTATGTGGTAGAGCCCTTCCGGCGTTTCCAGGCCTTCTTGGCCGACGGCGACGGTGTAGCTCTTGACCAGCTTCAGGTCCTTCCAGAAACGCAGAGTGTAGGTGGCACGGTCGAGGGTCAGGTAGGTCGGGTAGGCGGCCGCCACTTCCCTGGTGCTCACTTCCGGCTCGACCGGGTGGGTGCGGGCGGCGATCGTGTGGTCGGCGCTGGCGTTCAGCACGGCGGCATTCATCTGCTTGGTCAGCAGGTTGTCGCGCAGTTTGCGCCCGTTCTCAGCGGGCACGACGCTGAGCGCGTCGCCGCTGGCTTCGACCGAGGCGTCCTGCGGCTCGCGGTCGACTTCCTCGGCGACGTGGCGCACGAAGCGGTTGACGGCCCGCTGCGAGTAGGTCACGTCGGCGGGGACCTGCCTGTCGAGCTCGTCGCCGGTTACGTAGCGGACCAGCCTGCCCGGCAGGCCGCCGTCGCGGCTGTCGTCGAGCGCTTCTTCGACCGCCGCGTCGAGGTCCGCGTGCACGTGGAGCGTCGTGCCAGGCAGCTCCCAGCTCTCGCCGTCGTAGCCGACCCGCAGCGAGTGGCGCAACGGCGCCAGCAGTTGCCTGCGCACCGCCTGCTTGGCTTCGGCTTCGTCCATGCCGCCGACGTCGACGCCGCCGATCGTCAACCCGTCGGCGATCGTGTCCTTCTGCGAGTCGTCGTAGGCGTAGGCGGCGACAGCGCCGAGGACGAGCAGGGCGGCGACGGCGGCGATTGCGATTTTCGTCTTTCGACCCATCAGCTAACTGGTCCGCTACCCGTCGGCCGGACTCCAAGACGAACGTGCGGAAAGTTTAGGCATACGGATCAATCGGCCGGAGGGCTTGCATCCCTGCAATTCCACACGCCGCTTCGGACGCCGTCCGGCGGATATCTTTCTGCCGGTGCGCTCCAAGGACCAAGTCCGCAGGGAGATCTGGAAGGCGATGGACCGCGAGGGCGTGTCCCGCTTCCCCGGCGCAGAGGGACGCATTCCGAACTTCGCCGGGGCCAAGATGGCCTCGGAGCGGCTTGCCGGCCACCGCCTCTGGAAGCGGGCGCGGGCAATCAAGGCCAATCCCGACTCGCCGCAGACGCACGCTCGACGGATCGCCCTGGAAGAGGGCAAGACACTGATCATGGCGGTACCGCGCCTGCGCGACCCGCACCCCTTCCGAGTGCTCGAGCCGAAGCGACTCTCGAAGGCGGCGATGAAAGATGCAGCGACGATCAAGGGCGCGATCAAGCACGGCAAGGTCGTCGCGCTGGACGACCTGCCGGAAATCGACTTCGTCCTCTGCGGCTCCGTCGCCGTCAACCTGAGCGGCGCCCGGATCGGCAAGGGCGGCGGTTACAACGACCTTGAGTACGGGGTGCTGATCGACGCCGGCAAGATCGACGACCACACGACGATCGCGACGACGGTCCACCCGATCCAGATCGTCCGGCGCCACCTGCCGGTCATCTCCCATGACCTCCCCATCGACCTGATCGCGACCCCACGGGCCGCGATCGAGGTCGACCGCCAGTACGAGCGTCCGCGCGGCATCCTCTGGGACCACCTGCAACCCCCCCAGATCCGCGAGATTCCGATCCTCGAAAGGATGGGCTATGCCTGAGACGGTGATGAGCGGGTCGGTGAACTTCCCGGCCAGCGACTACGGGAGCGCCGACCCCGAGTGGCTGAAAGTCGATTGGCGCGAGCACCTGCGCCGCGTGCAACTGCCGGGTGCCGAGGTCAACTACGCCGATATCGGCGAGGGCGAGCCGATCCTCTTCGTCCACGGCCTCGGCGGTTGCTGGCGCAACTGGCTCGAAAACCTCCCCCACTTCGGCCGCGGCCACCGCGCGATCGCGATCGACCTGCCGGGCTTCGGCGAGAGCCCGATGCCCTCATGGCCGATCGATATGCCCGCATACGGTCGCCTGATCCACGACTTCTGCGAGAAGCTCGGGATCGATCGAGTCCCGGCGCTGGTCGGTAACTCGATGGGCGGCTTCGTCTCGACCGAGGCTGTGATCGAGCAGCCCTCGCGCTTCGACCGGCTCGTCCTCGTCTCCGCCGCCGGGATCAGCTTCGCCGAGGCGCAGGGCCGACGGCTCGAAGCGACGGTGAGCCTGTTCGAAGCGAGCACGGCCTTCCTGGCGGGACCCCGCCGCACCTGGCTCAACCGCCCGCGCGGTCGCGAGTTCGCCTTCGGCCGCATCTTCCGCTACCCGAACCGGGTGCGGCCCGAGCTGCTCGCCGAGCAGATGGAGCCCGGTATCCGCGCCCCCGGCTTCGCCGATGCGATCCGCGCGATCGGCGGCTACGACAGCCGCCACCGGCTGACCGAGATCGAGATTCCGACGCTCGTCGTCTGGGGGCTGAACGACCAGATCGTTCCAGTCGAGGCGGCGATCGGCTACCACCGGCTGATCCCGGGCTCCCGCCTCGAGCTGTTCGAGCGCACCGGCCACGTGCCGCAGATGGAGCGCCCAGCACGCTTCAACCAACTGCTCGACGATTTCCTGGCGGACTAGAGCAAGCAGATCAAGGACGCAGGGAGCGTGGCGTGCTCTGCACGCGAGCGACCGAGGACGCCGATATGCGCCTCTCTAGTCCGTCAGGTGGTGATCGCGCCGCGCTCTGCGGATGAGACGGTCGCCGCGTACTTGGCCATCACGCCGCGCCTATAGAGCCGCTGCGGCGGCTCGTACTCGGCGATTCGCCGCGCGATCTCCTCCTCGGAGAGGGCGACGTCGATGCGGCGAGCGTCGACGTCGAGGGTGATCTCGTCGCCCTCGCGCAGGGCGGCGATCGGACCGCCGCTTACCGCCTCGGGGGCGACGTGGCCGATCATCAGGCCCCGGGTGGCACCGGAGAAACGGCCATCGGTGACCATCGCGACGGTCTCCCCCAGCCCCTCGCCGACGATCGCCGCGGTCACCTGCAGCATCTCGCGCATCCCGGGGCCGCCGACCGGGCCCTCATTGCGGATCACGACGATGTCGCCGGGTTCGATCTTCTGCTCCTTGACAGCGCGGAAGCATTCCTCTTCGGACTCGAAGACCCGCGCCGGGCCAGTCTGCTTACGGCGCTCGGTGCCGGCAAGCTTGACCACCGCACCCGCGGGGGCCAGGCTGCCTCGCAGGATCGCCAGGCCGCCTTCGGGCTTGAGCGGGTCGTCGAGCGGCCGCACCACCTCCTGGCCGGGCGCCTCGCTCGCCGCGGCCGCCTCCTCGCCGATCGTCCTGCCGGTGACGGTGAGCGCCTCGCCGTGCAGGATGCCGGCATCGGCCAGCCGCTTGAGGATCACCGGCACGCCGCCGGCCGCGTAGAGGTCGGTGGCGACGAAGCGGCCCCCGGGCTTGAGGTCCGCGTAAAGCGGCGTCGCCCGCGAGATCCGCTCGAAGTCGTCGACCGTGAGCTCGATGTCCAGCTCGTGGGCGAGGGCGATCAGGTGCAGGACTGCGTTGGTCGAGCCGCCGGAGGCACAGACGCAGGCGATCGCGTTCTCGAGCGAGTCGCGGGTGATCACCTTGCTCGGCCTGATGTCCTCGGCGAGGACGTTGAGGACCAGCTCGCCGATCCTCTCGGCGACCGTGCCCTTGTCGTCGTCTTCGGCCGGAACCATCGCCGAGCCGCCGGCGCTGATCCCGAGAGCCTCGAAGGCGCAGGCCATCGTGTTGGCGGTGAACTGGCCGCCGCAGGCTCCGGCGCCGGGGCTGGCAACCCCCTCCAGCTCGTTCAGTTCCTCGTCGCTCATGTTGCCGGCGGCGTGCGCGCCGATCGCCTCGAAGATGTCGAGGATCGTGACGTCGCGTCCGTGCCAGTGGCCGGGCGCGATCGAGCCGCCGTAGAGCACGACCGACGGCACGTCGAGCCGGGCCAGCGCCATCGCGCAGCCGGGGATCGTCTTGTCGCAGGCGCAGAGGGCGACGATCGCGTCGAACTGGTAGCCGCGGGCCATCAGCTCGATCGAGTCGGCGATCACCTCGCGGCTGATCAGCGAGGCCTTCATCCCCTGGGTGCCCATCGTCACCCCGTCGGAGACGGCAACGGTGTTGAACTCCATCGGCGTGCCACCGGCAGCGCGCACGCCCTCTTTGACGTGCTCGGCGAGCCCGCGCAGGTGGAAGTTGCAGGGCATCGCCTCGGTCCAAGTGTTGGCGATGCCGATCGTCGGCCGGCTGAGCGCCTCGTCGTCGAAGCCGATCCCCTTCATGTAGGCCCGGGCGTGCGCCCGGTCGGGCCCGTCGAAGACGACGCTGGATCGCGGTCGCGGCAGCTTGGTCGAGGTGGAGCCGTTGGTGCTCATGCCGTGAATCTAGTCAGCCGGCCGACTCGGCGTCTGCGCGAAAGCCGGCGGCGAGGTGGAAGACGTCCACCGGGCCGGGACCGGAGCCGAGCCCGCGCAGGCCACCGCCGACCGCCGCCGACGCCACCTCCCGCGCCATGCGGGCGGCCTCCAACGGGGAGTAGCCGTGAGCAAGGAAGGCAGCGAGGGCCGACGAGTGGGTGCAGCCCGAGCCGTGCGACGCGCCCTCGGGGTGGCGCTCGCCCTCGATCGGCACCGCCTCGCGACCGTCGAAGAAGAGGTCGACGACAGCGTCGCTGTGGCCGCCGGTGACGACCACCGCACGGGGACCAAGCGCAAGCACCTCGCGGGCCAGGTCCTCTTGCGAGTCGCGCTCGGCGGCACCCGTCAGGGCGCGAGCCTCGGGGATGTTCGGCGTGACCACCGACGCCAGCGGCAACAGCTGCTCGACCAGCAGATGGCGGGCTGGATCGTCGAGCAGCGGAGCGCCGCTCTCGGCGATCATCACCGGATCTATCACCACCGGCGCCTCGCCGACGAGGCCCAGGGCCTCCCCCACAGCCGCCACGGTCTCGGCGGTGCCGAGCATGCCGATCTTCACGGCGTCGACGCCGATGTCCTCTACCACGGCGCGGACCTGGGCGACGATCACCTCCGGCGAGATCGCCTCGACGGCGCTGACGCCGACCGTGTTCTGGGCGGTGATCGCCGTGATCGCCGTCATCCCGTGCACGCCGCACCGCGCGAAAGCCTTGAGGTCGGCCTGGATGCCGGCGCCGCCGCCAGAGTCCGAGCCAGCGATCGAGAGGACAGTTGGAACGTGTCGTGTCATTTGCGGCAGCCTAGTGCCGGCGGCTTCAGGGTCGTTCGCGAGTAGACCCCGACCAGTGAGCAGGTGACGTAGCCGGCGGCCTCGAGGTCGGCGAGGGCCGCGGAGGTCTCGGCGCCACCGAGGTGCAGCGCGGCGGCGATCGCGTCGCTGGTCGCGGCCCCCAGCTCCAGCGCCTCGAGCACGGCTTCGAGGCGAGCATCGAGCGACGGCCCCGTTCGCTCCAGCCGTCGCGCTCCGGGCCCAAGCATCGCGTCGAGCACGTCCTGGGCGTCGCGAACCAGGCAGGCGCCGCCGGCGAGCAGGCTGTTCGGCCCAGCCGAGAGCCGCGAGCCGACCGGGCCTGGCACGGCGCCGAGGTCGCGACCGAGATCGGCGGCAAGGTCGGCGGTGATCAGCGAACCGGAGCGCTGGGCCGCCTCGACGACAACGGTCATCCCAGCCAGCGCGGCCATGATCCGGTTGCGTGCCGGGAACGTCCAGCGCCAGGCACCGGTCCGAGGCGGCAGCTCGGAGAGGACCAGGCCCGACTCGCCTATCCGTCGCCAAAGCGAGCGGTGCGCACCCGGGTAGGCGACGTCGGCGCTACAGCCCAGCACCGCGAAGGTGAGCCCCGCTTCGAGTGCGCCGCGGTGGGCGCAGGCGTCGATACCGAAGGCGAGGCCGCTGACCACGATCAGGCCGGCGGCCGCCAGCTCGCGCCCCAGCTCGCGGGCGACCTCGCGACCGTAGGAGCTGGCGCGCCGCGCACCGACGACGGTGACCGTGCCGCCCGGCTCGAGGTCCTCGAGCAGAGCCGGGTTGCCGCGGCCGAGCAGCGCCCAGGGGCCATCCGCCGCGTCCCTCAGAGCGGCCGGATAGAGCGAGTCGTGGCGGCAGCAGCCCCAGCAGCCGGCCGCGGCCAGCTCCGCCCGCATCCGCTCCTCCGGCACGGCCTCGACCTGGGCCAGCACCTGCTCGGCGACCTTGGGGGCGGCGGCCGCCGCGAGGCCCTCATTCGAGAGTCGCAGCAGTTCCGGCGAGCGCGCGCCCGGCGCGCCGGTCGCCAGCTTCTCGATATAGGGCGCAAGGTGGGCGAGCAGCCGTGCACGGCGCAGGCACTGCGGGCAAGCGTGGGGCTCGCTCACGGCTGGTCCCTCCTCCGCAGTTGCAGCGCTTGCGCCATCTGCTCGCGCTCGACGGCGTCCGTGCCGGCGAGGTCGGCGACGGTCCGCGCCAGGCGCAGCACGCGATCGTGAGCGCGGCCGCTCAGCCGTCGCCGCGAGTAGGCCTCGGCGAGCAGCGCCGCAGCGTCCTCGGTAAGGGTGCATTCGCGCGCCTCCGCCGGGGTCATCTCGGCGTTGCAGCGTCCGGCGCCGAGACGGCGCCCCTGGCGTTCGCGGGCCGCCGCTATCCGCTTGCGAACCCTCGCCGAGGACTCGCCGGGCGGACCGGCGATCTGCTCGGCGCTCGGCTGGAGAATCGGAACCAGCAGGTCGATGCGGTCGGCCAGCGCGCCGCTCAACCGCCCTTGGTAGCGACGTGCGTCCTGTGGCGCGCAGCTGCACTCTGGATCGTGCTCGCCGCGTCCACATGGGCAGGGGTTGGCGGCCGCGACCAGGATGAACCGGCAGGGCAGGCGCCTGGAGCTGCCGGCTCGGGCGATCGAGACCCAGCCGCTCTCCAGGGGCGCCCGCAGCGCCTCCAGCGTGTCGCGATGGAACTCGCATAGCTCGTCGAGGAAGAGGACGCCGCGATGGGCAAGCGTCGCCTCGCCTGGGCCCGGCGGGTTGCCGCCACCGATCAGGCCCGATGGCGAGACGGTGTGGTGCGGCGCACGGAACGGCCGACCGGCGGGTCGACTGCCGAGCCGGCCGCAGGCGCTGGCAATCCGGGCCACCTCCAGCGCCTCCTCGGGAGCCAACGGCGGCAGGATCGAGGGCAGGCGGCTCGCCGCCAGCGACTTCCCCGCACCCGGGGGGCCGACCATCAACAGGCTGTGACCTCCCGCGGCGGCCACCTCGAGCGCGTATCGCAGGTGCGCCTGGCCGCGCAGATCGGCGAGGTCTGGGGCGCCCGCCCGGGGTGCCAGGGGCAGCGGCATCGGCTGCGGCCGCTCGGGCTGCCACTCCCCCGCCGCCAGCGCCGGCACCTGGGCCAGGCTCTCCAGAGGCAACACCTCGATCTCACCCACCAGCGCCGCCTCCGGTCCGTTCTCGGCCGGCACGACGATCGCCTCGGCGCCGAGCTCGCGCGCCGCCTCGGCGATCGCCAGCACCCCCGGCACCGGTCGCAAGACCCCGTCGAGAGCCAGCTCGCCGACCATCGTCAGCCGCGGCAGTGCCTCCCACTCGAGTTGTCCCGACGCGCTCAGCAGGGCGACGGCGATCGGCAGATCGAGCCCCGGCCCTGCCTTGCGCAGGCTGGCCGGCGCCAGGTTGGCGACGATCCGCCGCAGCGGAAAGTCGAAACCGCAGTTGGCGAGCGCTGCGCGGACGCGCTCGCGGGCCTCGCGCACCGCCGCGTCAGGCAGCCCGACCAGCGAGAAGGCGGGCATGCCGCGGTGCACGTCGACCTCGACCCGGACGGGCCGGGCGGCGATGCCGTCGAGGGTGAAGGTTCGGGCCGTGGCGAGCATGGCCGGAACGCTCGCCGGTCTCGACGCGCGCGTGGCGCGCGGGATCTAAATCTTCTGGGCCGGCTTCGTGACCGAAGGCATGAGCGTGCCCGAGCTCCTAGCTTCGCCGGCGATGACCGCGAGCCGACAGCGTCTGGGCAAGTGCGCCGAGGAGTTGGTCGCCCAGCAGCTTGCTGCCGCCGGCTGGCAGATCGTCGAGCGCAACGCCCGCACCCGCTACGGCGAGATCGACGTCGTCGCCTTCGACCGCCTTGACCTCGTCTTCGTCGAGGTCAAGGCCGGCCGCGCCGGTGCCGCCTCCGGCCCCGAGCGCCCGGTCCTCGCCGTCGGTCGCGAAAAGCAGCGCCGGGTGCGCCGCCTGGCGACGGCGTGGATGGCCGACCGTCGCGACCTTCCCCGTTACGAGGAGATCCGCTTCGACGCGGTCGGCGTCACCTTCGACCACCATGGCCGCGCAATCGAGGTCGAGCACATAAAAGGGGCCTTCTGACCCGAGGACGCCGATATGCGCGGTGCCACGCACGTCACAGCTCGAGCTGCGCGTAGGCGACGCTCTGAAACGAGCGCCGATGCAGCGGCGAGATACCGATCTTCTCTATCGCGGCGCGGTGCTCTGGGGTCGAGTAGCCGACGTGCTCCTCGAAGCCCCAGCCGGGGTGCTGGCCGGCGATGCGGTGCATGTAACGATCGCGGGTCACCTTGGCGATCACCGATGCGGCGGCGATCGCGGCGCTCGTCCCGTCGCCCTCGATCACTGCCCGGTGGGGCACGGTGCAGCGTCGCAGCGCGAAGCCGTCCACCAGGCAGATCGTCTCCTCGCCCGGTTCGAGCCGCTCGAGCGCGTTCGAGAGCGCCTCGATGTTGGTCACGTGCAGGCCGCGGCCGTCAATCCCCCGCACACAGCGAACCACCACACTGACCCGGGCCGCGGCGCGCAGCACCGCCGGGTAGAGCTCGTCCCGCTGCTCGGGCTTCATTTGCTTGGAGTCGTGCAGGCCACCGAGCGCGCGGCGATCCGAGCGCGACAGCGTCTCGTAGTCGAACAGCACGGCGGCGGCGACCAGCGGCCCGGCCAGGCAGCCCCGCCCGGCCTCGTCGGCGCCAGCGACGAGGCGGCTGCCAAGCGCACGATCGAAGGTAAAGAGGCGCTGCGAGCGCGCCAGCCGGCGGCGGTGTGCTTTCCCCTTAGAGGACCCCGATGCGGTCCGGCGGCCAGTAGGTGGCGAAAGCCTTGCCGATGATCCAGTCTCTAGGGACGGGACCCCAGAAACGGCTGTCGTCGCTCGCCCCACGGTTGTCCCCCATCATGAAGTAGTAGTCGGGTGGAATGATGATCGGTTTCGGCAAGTTGCAGGCGGCACCGCTGCCGCAGGGGTTTACGTAGGGCTCGTCGGTCTTCTCGACGCCGTTGACCACCGGGTGCCCTCCGCGGATGCTGACCGTGTCGCCGGGCCCGGCGACGATCCGCTTGATGAAGTTCTGGCTCGACTCGCCGGGGGTCGGCTTCGGGCAGGCCTGCCGGGGGGAGTGCGGTACGCCGCATTCGGTGCCGTTGTCGGCACCGGTTGGCGGGTGGAAGACGACGATGTCGCCGGGGCTGGGATCGGTGAAGTGGTAGAGGAAGCGGTTAACGAGGACCCGCTGGCCGACGTCGAGGGTCGGCTCCATCGATTCGGAGGGGATCTGGTACGGCTTGATCAGCCAGGCCTGGATCGCCAGCGCCAGGCCGAGTGCCAGTGCCACGATCACGACCAGCTCGATCAGGCCGCCGGCGCGACTTTCAGGTTTGGGGATGAGCCGTTTCAGGCCGGATCCTCGCCGGCGTCGCCCGACTCGTCCTGCGGCGACTCGTCCTCGGCATCCTCCGCCGCGGCGTTCTCCTCGGTCTCCCCCGCCTCGGGCGCCTCGGCGTCCGTTGCCCCTTCCTCAACTTCCGCCTCAGCCTCGGGCCGCTCAGCTTCTCCAGCCTCGGCAGCGAGCTCCTCGGCAGGCGCTTTGTCCTGAGCCTCAGGCGCCTCCTCCGCGACAGGACCCGCGGCCTCGGAGGCCTGGGCCTCAGCCTCTTCTGCGGTTGCGCCCTCGGAGTCGACAGCTGCCGTCGGCGTCGAGACCAGCTCCTCGTCGATCCCCCAGCGCCGCTCGGCGACGCGAGCCGCCTTGCCGATCCGCCCGCGCAGGTAGTACAGCTTGGCCCGCCGCACGTCGCCTCGTGCCGCGATCTCGAGCTTCTCGATCTTCGGCGAGTGCAGGGGAAAGGTCCGCTCGACGCCGACGCCGAAGGACTGCTTGCGGACGGTGAAGGTCTCGCGCACGCCGGAGCCCTGGCGCTTGAGGACGATGCCCTCGAAGACCTGCGTACGGCGTCGGCTGCCCTCGACCACCTGGAAGTGGACGCGCACGCGGTCGCCCGGAGAGAACGAGGGGATCCCCTGCCTCCGCTGGCGCCGCTCGATGCTGTCGATCACGCTGCTCATTGGCGAGAAAAAACCGCCGGACCCGGTCGCCGGGGCCGCGCGGCGCAGGAATCGTACCTACTCGGAGTCTTTTTCGAACTGCTCGGCGCGGGCCCTGCTCTGCGCGGCGCGCCACTCGCGAACCCGCTCGTGGTCGCCGGAGACCAGCACGTCGGGGACCTGCCAGCCGCGATAGCTGGCCGGTCGCGTGTAGTGGGGGTACTCGGGCATCCCCTCCAACACCGAGCTGAAGGACTCCTCGACCGCGCTGCGCTCGTGACCGAGCGCTCCGGGCAGCTTGCGCATCACCACGTCGGCGACGACCATCGCCGGCAGCTCGCCGCCGGCCAGCACGTAGCGCCCGATCGAGACCTCGTCGTCCGCCAGGTGCTCGTGCACCCGCTCGTCGAACCCCTCGTAGCGCCCGCAGAGCAGCGCCACATGGTGCTCCTGCGTCAGCTCGTCGGCCAACTCGTCGTCGAGCAGCCGCCCGGTCGGCGACAGGAGAACGACCCGCGGATTCTCCCCGTTCGAATACGCCGCCTGTAGCGCCGCATCGACCACATCGACCCGCAACACCATCCCCGCCCCGCCCCCATAAGGCGCATCGTCAACCTGCCCAGCCCCCAACGGAGTCGTATCGCGATAGTTAAAAAACCGCAGCCCATGCTTCTGAGCCAACGCGTTCTGAACCGACCGCTGCGACCGAAACCAGTCGAACGCATCTGGGAACAGCGTGAAGATGTCGAGCCTCATGCCGTCATTCTCACGATCCACCCGAGGCAGAGCGCTCAGTCAAGAATGTCGACGATCACACGCCGGTCTAGACGCACAGCGGCAGCCTTGGCGATAGTCCGGATTGCGTTGGCGATCCGCCCCCCTTTGCCGATCACCCGCCCCAGATCGTCCTGGGCGACGCTGATCTCGTAGATCAGGTCCCCGTCCTCTTCGAGCTCCTCGACTTCGACTGCCTCGGGATCCTCGACCAGGGCCCTGACGAGGAACTCCAACAGTTCGCTCATCGGCCTAGCTTCCGGAGGCTGCGATGCCCTTGGTACGGAGCAGCGTCGCGACCGTCTCGGAGGGCTGGGCGCCATGCTCGAGCCAGTGGCGCGCGCGCTCCTCGTCGAGCTCGATCGTCGAGGGCTCCGTCTGCGGGTTGTACTGACCGATCGTCTCGATAGTGCGTCCATCGCGCGGAGAGCGCTTGTCGGCGACGACGATTCGCCAGATCGGGTTCTTCTTCGAACCCACCCTTCTGAGTCTTATCCGCACAGCCATCGGGTCGGGCAGGTTAGCGCCTGCGGTACTTGGGGCGCGGAGCGCCGCCCGTCATCTGCGCCAATTGCTGCGGATCGGGCGCCTTGCCGGACATCATCTGGCGCATCATCTTGCGCATCTGGTCGAACTGCTTGACCAGCTGGTTGACCTGCTGGATCTTGGTCCCCGAGCCGGCCGCAATCCGTTTGCGGCGCGAGCCCTTGATGATCCCCGGGTTGGCCCGCTCCTGGGGCGTCATCGAGAGGATGATCGCCTCGACACGGTCCAGCTCCCCCTCCTCGACGTCGGCGTTCTTCAGCTCCTTCATCGCCCCCATCCCGGGGAGCATCCCGATCAGCCCGCTGAGCGGACCCATCTTGCGCACCTGGCGCATCTGCTGCAGGAAGTCCTCGAGCGTGAAGCGGTCGCTTTCGAGTTTCTTCTGCAGGTCCTCGGCTTGGCGCTCGTCGACCTGCTTCTCGGCTTTCTCGATCAGGCTGAGCACGTCGCCCATGCCGAGGATCCGCGAGGCCATGCGGTCGGGATGGAAGCGCTCGAAGGCATCGAGCTTCTCGCCGGTCGAGGCGAAGAGAATCGGCTTGCCGGTCACCGCCTTGACCGAAAGCGCGGCGCCACCGCGGGCATCGCCGTCGAGCTTGGTCATTACGACGCCGTCGAACTCGGCCGCCTCGGCGAAAGATTCGGCGACTCCGACCGCGTCCTGACCGGTCATCGCGTCAACGACCAGAAGCACGTCGTGAGGCTTGGTCCGCTTGCGGATCCTCGTCAGCTCCTCCATCAGGTCGGCGTCGACGTGGAGGCGGCCGGCGGTATCCACGATCAGCACGTCGCGCCCGTCCTCCCTGGCGCGATCGAGCGCCCAGGCCGCGATCTCGACCGGATCGGCTTCGGTGCCCTGCTCGTAGACGTGGGCACCGGCGCGGCCGCCGACGGTGACGAGCTGGTCGACCGCCGCTGGCCGGTAGACGTCGCAGGCGGCGAGGGCGACGTCCTTGCCGGACTCGCGCAGGAGACGCGCCAGCTTGGCGCAGGCGGTGGTCTTGCCCGAGCCCTGCAGGCCGGCCATCAGCACAACCGTCGGCCCGCTCGCGGCGAAGGCGAGGTCGCGTCCGGCACCGCCCATCAGCTCGGTCAGCTCCTCGTTGACGATCTTCACCACCTGCTGGCCGGGGTCGAGGCTCTCGAGCACGTCGAAGCCGAGACAACGCTCTTTCAGCGTCTTGGTGAAGCCTTTGACGACCTTGAAGTTGACGTCGGCCTCGAGCAGGGCGAGGCGGATCTCGCGCATCGCCTTGTCGACGTCGTCCTCGCCGAGCTTGCCACGCGAGCGGACCTCGGAGAGCGTCGCCTGCAGGCGGTCTGAGAGCTGATCGAACACCGCCGCGGAGCTTAAGGCAGCTGACTTCGCCTTTGTTCGCGAATAGCGCGAACAAAGGCGAAGTCAGCTACTCGGAGAGGAGGGCGCGGGCGAAGTCGTTGGGGTCGAAGGGGCGCAGGTCCTCCAGGGACTCGCCGGTGCCGATGAGCTTTACCGGGATGCTCAGCTCGTTGGCTATCGCCAGGACGATGCCGCCCTTGGCGGTGCCGTCGAGCTTGGTCAGGACGACGCCATCCACCTCGACCGCCTCCGAGAAAACCTTCGCCTGGCGCAATCCGTTCTGGCCGGTCGTCGCGTCGATCGAGATCAGCGTCTCGTGCGGGGCGTCCGGCATCTGCTTAGCGATTACCCGCCGCACCTTGGCCAGCTCATCCATCAGGTTGCCCTGGGTGTGCAGGCGCCCGGCGGTGTCGACGATCACCACGTCGGCGCCGCGGGCGCGGGCGGCGGCGACCGCGTCGAAGGCGACCGCGCCGGGATCGGCGCCCTCGGTCGAGCGGACGAGTTCGGCGCCGGCGCGCTCGGCCCACTCGGCGAGCTGCTCGGCGGCGGCAGCGCGGTAGGTGTCCCCGGCGGCAAGTACGACCGATAGGCCCAGCTCCTTGGAGAGGTGCCAGGCGACCTTGCCGATCGTCGTCGTCTTGCCGGTGCCGTTGACTCCGACCATCAGCAGCACCGCTGGCTCGCCGCTCAGGTCGATCGGCTGGCGGCCGGCGGCGGCGACCTCGGCGAGGATCTCGATCAGCCGGTCGCGAACCGCCTCGCCGTCGGCGGAGACAGCGCCGCTCTCGACCTCCTGCTCGAGCCGCTCGACGACCTCGGCGGTGGTCGGAGCGCCGACGTCGGCGAGGATCAGCGCCTCCTCGAGGCGCTCCCAGGTCTCCTCGTCGATGCGGTCGAAGAGGCTGGCCGAGATCTCCTCGACCAGCGCCTGGCGACTCTTCGAGAGGCTCTCGCGCAGGCGGTGGAAGACGCCCTGGCGCCGCTCCTCGGTTTCCGGCTCGGCCGCGGCGGGCGCCGCGCGCGCGCCGAGATCGAACGCGTCCAGCCAGGTCGTGCTCATCGAGCTACGCGGCCGCGGCAGCGTCGTCGCCGGGCTCTACGGCGGCACGTTCGCCGAGCAGGGCACGGCCGTCGACATCGTCGGAGGTCGAGCCAACCCCAGCGAACGGGGGCGGCACCTCGGCCTCGACTTCGCGCGGCAGGCGGCGAGAGACGACCTTGGTCACGCCGTCGCCGCCCATCGTCACCCCGTAGAGCACGTCGGCGGCGTCCATCGTCCGTTTCTGGTGGGTGACGATGACGAACTGGGCGCGGTCGGAGAAGCGGCGGATCAGCTGCAGGAAGCGGTCGATGTTGGCGTCGTCGAGCGCCGCCTCGACCTCGTCGAGGATGTAGAAGGGGCAGGGGCGGGCGAGGAAGACGGCGAAGACGAAGGCCAGCGCGACGAGCGACTTCTCGCCGCCGGATAGCAGCGAGAGCTTGCGGGTCGACTTGCCGGCCGGCGTCACCTCGATCTCGACCCCCAGCTCCTCGCGCTCCTCTTCCTCCTCCGCCTCGGCGGCGGCCTCGGGATCCTCCCCCTCCGCCGGCGGCGCCTCGTCGGCGTCTGAAACCGGCCGCAGGGCGACCCGGCGAAGCCGGCCGCGGCCGCCGGGGAAGAGGTGCTCGACCATCTCCTCGAAGTTCTTCGCGGTCGCCTCGAAGGTCTGCTCGAAGGCGCGCTCGATCTCGCGGTCGATGTCGCGGATCAGCGCCTCCAGCTCGCGCATGCCCCGCTCGGTGTCCTCGCGCTGAACCTGCAGCGACTCGACGTGCTCACGCGCCTCCTCGTACTCCTGCTCGGCCAGCGGGTTGACCGGGCCGATCTGCGCGCGACGGCGCTCCAGCCGCTGCAGGCGGCGGTCGACCTCGCCGCGCTCCTCCTCGCTCAGGGCCTGCTCGGCCGGCTCGACCTCCTCGCCGAGGCGCTCGGCGATCGCCGCCAGCTCCTTGGCCGCCTCGGCCCGGCGGTCGCCGAGGTGGGCGGCCTCGACCTGCGCCTCGGTCAGCTTGTCCGAGGCGGTTTTCATCTCGACCTGCAGCTCGGACTCCTGCCGCGAGCAGGCCCGCATGTCCTCGGCGATCTCGTCGCCTCCCCCCTGCTCGCCGACGACCTTCGCTTCGATCCGCTCGACCCGCGCGCGGGTTGCGACCTCGGCGGCGGTCGCCGCCTTGGCGGCGGCGCGCACGTCGTCGAGCAGCTCCTCGCCGGCGGCCACCCGCTTGCGCAGTGCCTCACGGTGCCGCTCGCCGACCAGTCCCTCGGCGCGGCGGGCATGGCGTGCGGCGCGTTCGGCGCCGGCCTGAACCGCGCCGAGCGCCGCCTCGCGCCTGGCCTCCGAGACGTCCTTGGAGCGGGCGACGTCGAGCCCCTCGCTGGCGCTGGAGAGGCCGGCGTCGATCTCCGCCAGCTCCTCCTCCAGCTTGCGGGCCCGCTCGGCCGGCGCTCCCTCGGCCGTGCCGACGTCGAGCGTCAGCGGACCGAATTCGGCCCGCAGGCTCTCCAGGGCGGCGCTCAGCTCGCTCTCGCGATCGCCGAGCCCGGCGGCGCGCACCGCGATTCGCTGCTGCTCGCCACGCAGCTTGGTCAGGAGGCCCCAGGCCATCGTCCGCTCGCGGTCACGGGCGGCGAAGCGCTCCTCGGCCTCGCGGCGCCGGCCGCTGACCTCGGCAAGCCGCTGCTCGATCGTCGCCCGCTCGGCGCGCGCCGCCTCGGCGGCCTTTTCCGCCGCCAGCGCTCGGTCGGCGCCGAAGCGCAGTTCCTCGGCGACCAGGCGGCCGCGCAACTCCAATTCCTCGCGCTCGATCCTCGCCCCCAGCTCGGCCGCTTGCGCCTGTCGCTTCAGAGGCCGCAGCCGCGCCCGCGCCTCGCGCTCGACGTCGAGCGCCCGGTCGAGGTTGTCGCGCGCCGCGCGCAGCTTCAGCTCGGCGCGGCGGCGGCGCTTGCGATGCTTGCCGAGGCCCGCCGCCTCCTCGATCAGGAGGCGGCGCTCGCGCGGCTTGGAGTGGACGATCGACTCGACCCGGCCCTGGCTGATCACCGAGTGCATCTCCCGCCCGAGGTTCGTGTCGGAGAGGACCTCGACGATGTCGACGAGCCGACAGCGGGCGCCGTTCAGACGGTAGACGCCGTCACCGGAGCGATCGAGGCGGCGCTGCACCGAGATCTCCGACAGCTCGGTCGCCGCGCGCCCCTCGGAGTTGTCGATCACCACCTCGACCTCCGCCGCACGGCGCTGGCCGACCCCCTTGCCGCCGGCCGAGATCACGTCCTGCATCGAGGCGCCGCGAATCGCGCCGGGGCTCTGCTCGCCCAGCGCCCAGAGCACCGCGTCGGTGATGTTCGACTTGCCCGAGCCGTTGGGGCCGACGATCACGCTGACGCCCGGCGAGAACTCCAGCCGGGTGCGCTCGGGGAACGACTTGAACCCCTTCATCTCGATCGATCTCAGGTACATCCTCGTCCTCGTCCCGAAGGCTCGCGGTTCAGTCGGACGCGACGCCCGGCCTGTCCCCCAGGCGCTTCAGCGCCTGCTCTGCCGCCATCTGCTCCGCCGCCTTCTTGCTGCGGCCCGCCCCCGTCCCCACCCGCTCCTCGCCGACGATCGCCTCGACTTCGAAGGTACGCCGGTGAGCGGGGCCGGATTCGGCTATCACGGCGTAGCTTACGCGCGCCCCGCGCCGGGCGAGCAGCTCCTGCAGGGTCGACTTGGCGTCGACCGGGGCCTCGGTCGCATACTCGATGTGTGGCGCGAAGGCAGCGACGACCGCCGCCGCGACGCGCTCGAAGCCGAAGGCCAGGAAGCAGGCGCCGATCAGCGCCTCGGTGACCTCGGGCAGCGGCCGCGAGCCCTCGAGCAGGATCTCGGCCGGGATCGCTTCCTCGACCCGCGGCTCGGCCGCTTCGAGCATCGCCGGCACGCCCAGCTCGCGGCCGACGGCGGCGCAGGCGACGCCGCTGACAGCGTGGTTGTGGATCTTGGTCAGGCCGCCGGCGTCTTCGTCCTCAAAGCGCTCGTGCAACTCGGCGGCCACGGCCAGGGCGAGGACGCTGTCGCCGAGGTAGGCGAGGCGCTCATAGGACCCTGGCTCTTCGGTCCAGGAGGAGTGGGTTAGGGCCCGACGGCGCAGGTCGTCGGGCAGCTCGGCGACGAGCCCGGCGAGTGCCCCGACGCTCACGCCGGGGCGTGCTCCAGGACGAAGGAGACGGCGTCGCCAACGGTCTCGATCCGCGAGGCCTGCTGCTCGGAGACGGCGATCCCGTAGCGGTCCTCGAGCTCCATCACGAGCTCGTAGAGGTCGAGCGAGTCGGCGTCGAGGTCGTTTTTGAAGCGGGTCTCCTCGGCGATTCGGCCGGGGTCGACCTCCAGCTCCTCGGCGAGATGGTCGCGGACCAGTTCGAATACCTCTTGTCGCTCCATGCCGATTTCCTATCACGCGCCGGGCCCGGCAGCGAGCGCGCCGCGGCCCGCCCCACCCTCCTCGAGCAGCGCCGCGGTGCGACCGACGGCGTCGACCTCGGCGCAGCGCGCCGCCAGGCGCAGCGAGTTGGCGATCCCGTCAGCGCCGGCGCTGCCATGACCGACGATGGCGATGCCGCGCAGCCCGAGCAGGATCGCGCCGCCGGTCGCGTCGGGGTGCAGCTCGCGGCGCAGGCCGCCGAGGGCGGGGCGCATCAGCAGGCCGCCGAGGGCGGCCAGCGGGTTGGCGCGGGCGGCGTCGCGAATCGCGCCGGTGACGGCGTGGGCCGTGCCCTCCATCAGCTTGAGGGCGACGTTGCCGGTGAAGCCATCGGTGACGACGACATCGACGGCGCCGGCCGGCAGGTCGCCGCCCTCGACGTTGCCGGCGAACTCGATGCCGCTCGCCTCACTCAGCATCGCGTGGGCGGCGACGACCTCCTCGCGGCCCTTGCCCGACTCCTCGCCGACCGAGAGCAGGCCGACGCGCGGCCGCGCAACGCCGAGCACGGCCTGGCTGAAAGCAGCGCCGAGGAAGGCGAACTGGACGAGGTGCTGGGCGCGCACCTCGACGTTGGCGCCGGCGTCGAGGAAGAGGACCGACTTGCCTGGAACCGGAAGCTGTACCGCCAGGGCCGGCCGCTGTACGCCCTTCAGCCGCCGCAGGCCGAAGGTCGCCGCCGCCATCGTCGCGCCGGTCGAGCCGTGGCTCGCCATCGCGTCGGCCCGGCCCTCGGCGACCTCACGGGCCGCCCGCACCACAGAGGCCTCCTTCCCGGCCCGCACGGCGGCAACCGCATCGGCGTCGTTACCGATCCACTCGCTCGTCGGAACGACCTCGATCCCCTCGACCCCGTCGAGCCCCAAGCTCCGCTCGGGACCGAACACCCGCAGGCGGATCCCGTCGGCGGCGGCCCGGCGCGCGCCCTCGGCCAGCACCCCGAACCCCTGCTCGGCGCCATAGCCGTCGAGGGCGACGGTCACGCCGCCGGCCACCGGGCTACTCCGCGTCGGAAGCGCCGGCGGTCGGGTCGGTCATCGTGTGTTTGATGACCTCGCGCCCGGCGTAGGTCCCGCACGTCGGGCAAACGCGGTGCGGCAGCCGCGGGCTGTGGCATCGCGGGCAGCGGTTGAGCCGCGCCTTGCCGGCCTTGTGCTGCGCGCGCCGCTTGTCGCGCCGCGTGCTCGAAGTTCTCTTCTTGGGGACGGCCATCGGTCGCGGAATGGTAGCGGGGCGCTCAGTAGGTCGCCCGCACCACCGCCAAGCCGTCGGCCTGCCAGGCGACCTCGCCGCCGCTCCACTCGACCAGCCGCTCCAGCTCCTGGCCCTGGAAGGAGTCGCCGATCACCAGCGCGCGCGAGTGCTCGCGCACCCGCCGCAGCAGGGCCTGCTGTTGCTCGTCGGTCAGGTCGTTGACGGAGAGGACGGAGATGACGAGGTCCCAGGGGCCGTCGGGGAGCGGGTCCTCCATGCGGGCGAGCTGGACGTCGTCGTAGGTTTGGCGGGCGCGGAAGACCATGTCGGGACTGGAATCGAGGCCGACGACCCAGGCGTCGGGGAAGGCCTCGATCAGCCGCCGGGTGGTCTCACCGGTACCCATGCCCAGCTCCAACACCCGCTCCGGCGGGAACGGGATCGCCGCGACCGCCTGCTCCTGCAGTTCGTCGTAGCGGGGAACCTTGGAGCGGATCCGCTCCAGATACTCGTCCGGCGTCCAGTCGAATTGACCCATTCCCTAACCTCGTTCGTGGAGGTGCAATCGTAAGTCCCGGCCGAGCGGAGGATCTCCAGATGGCCAATCTGCCAAGCACGACCATCGACCTGGGGCGTCTCTCGCTCTCCTTCGGGGAGGGCGCGAGGCTCGACCTCGACGTGCGAATCGAGCCGCTCGCACTGGGCGGCCAGACGTACGTGCCGGCGCAGGAGACCGCGGTGGCGCGGCTCGACGTCTCGCGCCAGAGCAACGGCTTCGCCTTGCGGCTGCGCTTCTCGCTGCAGGTCGGTGGCCCCTGCATGCGCTGCCTCGACCCCGCCGCCGTCGCGGTGGAGGTCGACGCGCGCGAGATCGACCAGGCCGACACCGAGGACGACGAGCTGCGCAGCCCGTACGTGGTCGACGATGAGCTCGACCTCGGCCGCTGGGCACACGACGCCGCCGTCCTCGCGATCCCCACCCAGGTGCTCTGCCGCCCCGACTGCGCCGGCCTCTGCCCGATCTGCGGCGCGTCGCTCAACGACGCCGACCCCGCCGCGCACGAGCATGACAGCGGTGGCGACCCCCGCTGGGCAAAGCTCGACGAGCTGAGGCTCGACTAGGGCTGCTCGTCCAGCTCGGCGACCGCTTCTTCGTCGCGGCCGGCGAGCCGGTCGCGGCCGCGCTGCACGGCCGCGAGGAACTTCTGCAGGTTGACCTCGAGCGTGTTGAGGATCTCGTCGGCGTAGTCCTCGGCGCCGAGACGGATCTCGCGCTCGCGGGTGCGGGCGTCCTCGACGATCTCGTCGGCGGCGCGCTCGGCCTGCTTGGTGACCTCCTCGTCGGAGATCAGGCGGGCCTGCTGCTCGCGGGCCTCGCGCACGATCCGCTCTGCCTCGCGTTTGGCCTCGGCCAGCATCTCCTGGCGCTCCTTGACGATCCAGCGCGCCTGCTTGATCTCCTCGGGGATCGTCGCCCGCATCTGGTCGAGGAGGTCATAGATCTCCTCGCGGTCCACGCGAACCTGATCCGTGAGAGGCACGGGTCGGGCGTTGTGGACTACGTCGTCCAGCTTGTCTATGAGGACCAGAACGTCCATTGGCAGGTCGTAAGCCTACGTGTCGGAGGGGGTTTCGGTGAAGAAGGCGTTATTTCCTCGGCTTTTTGCAAGCCGTCGCCCACGAGACGAGGACAGCGAAAAGCCTACCTCTCGCCCAGGCGGCTCGCCATCGCGGCCGCCACGGGGTCGGGAACGAGGTCGGAGACGTCGCCGCCGAAGGTCGCCATTTCCTTGACCCCGGTCGAGGAGAGGAAGCTGTATTGCGGCGAGGCGATCATGTAGATGCTCTCGATGCCGGGGTCGAGCTTGCGGTTGAGCTGCGCCATCTCGAACTCGTACTCGAAGTCGGAGATCGCCCGCAGGCCCTTGACGATTGCCCTGGCGCCGGATTCGCGCGCAAACTCGACCAGCAGGTTGGAGAAGATCCGCGCCTCGACGTTGCCGAGCGGCGCGGTCGCCTCCTCGATGAAGGCCCGGCGCTCCTCCGGGGTGAAGAGCGTTTTCTCCTTGCGAATCGGGTTGTTGACGACGCCGACCACGACCCGGTCGAAGACCTGCGAGCTGCGGGTGATGATGTCGATGTGGCCGTTGGTGACCGGGTCGTAGCTGCCCGGGCAGACGACCGTCCCGTTGCGCTCGCTCACACCGACTCTCCGTAGAAGGCGACGTCGGCGGCGCCGTAGCGACGCTGGCGCAGCAACTCCAGCGAATCGAGCCGCAGCGGCCGGCGGGCGCCGCTCTCGACCACCGCCCGGCCGCCGGCGACCAGGAGGCGCGGCAGATGTGCATTCAGTTGCTGCCCCACGCGGTCGGCGAGTCTATAGGGGGCGTCGACGAAGACGAGGTCGAAGCGGGGCTCCGCGTCCTCGGGCCGCTGCGCGAGCCAGCGGGCGGCGTCGGTGCGGATCAGCTCCGTGCGCTCGCCGAGCCCCAGGCGCTCGACGTTGCCAAGCGCCGGCCGCAGGTCGCGGTCGACCAGCACCGCCGAGGCCGCACCGCGCGAGAGCGCCTCGATCGCAAGCGCGCCGGTGCCACAGTAGAGGTCGAGGACGTGCATCCCGTCGACCTCCCCTAGCGCCGAGAAGATCGCCTCGCGCGCCCGATCCGACGTCGGCCGCACCTTCCACCCTCGCGGCGCCACCAACCGCTGCCCCTTCAACTGTCCGGCGATAACCCTCATCCCGCCTCCATAAGGGACGTGCCGCCTATTGAGCGCCCACTATGGTGTCTAACTCCCGGCACGTCACACCACGATGTCAGAGGGGGATGGGGTCGGCGGCGCCGGCGCCGAAGCGGCGTTGGGCGGCGTCTAGGAGGGGGCCCAGGTCGGGGGCCTCTAGGGAGCCGTGGCGGTGCAGCAGGGCCAGGACCTCGTCTCGGGCGGCGACCAGGGTCGGCGTTTCCTCCGGCAGCTCGGCGACGGCGAAGCGCGGCAGGCCGTGCTGGCGGGTGCCGAGCACCTCCCCCTCGCCGCGCAGGCTGAGGTCTACTTCGGCCAGCTTGAAGCCATCGCGCTCGCGGACGACGGCGCGCAGGCGCCGGCGCGCCATCTCACCGCCGCCTTCGGGAAAGAGCAGGCAGATCGATTCGTGCTCGCCGCGGCCGACCCGGCCGCGCAGCTGGTGCAGCTGGGAGACGCCGTAGCGCTCGGCCCCCTCGACGATCATCACAGTCGCGTTGGGGACGTCGATCCCGACCTCGATCACGGTGGTCGCGACCAGCATGTCAGTGGTGCCGGAGACGAAGGCCTCCATCGCCTTCGCCTTGTCGGCCGAGGACATCTGGCCGTGCATAACGTCAACCGAGAAGCCGCGCAGCTCGCCGGCCGCGAGTCGCGCCGCCTCAACCTCCGCCGCCTTGCCCTGCATCTTCTCGGACTCCTCGACCAGCGGGCAGACGACGTAGGCCTGGCGCCCCGCACGCAGCTGCCCGCGCAGGAACTCGTAAGCGCCGGCGCGCTCGTCGGCCTCCACCAGCCGCGTCTCGATCGGCCGGCGCCCGGCGGGCAATTCGCGCAGGGCAGTCGTATCGAGGTCTCCGTAGGCGGTCAGCGAGAGCGTGCGGGGGATCGGCGTCGCGGTCATGTGCAGGACGTGCGGCGCCATCCCTTCGACCCGCTTGGCATCGAGCGCCCGCCGCTGCTCGACGCCAAAGCGGTGCTGCTCGTCGACGACGCAGACGCCCAGCCGGGCGAAGCGGACAGCCGGGTCGATCAAGGCGTGCGTTCCGACCGCGAGGCCGAGCTCGCCGCTCGCCAGCCGCTCGAGCGCCTCCCTGCGCCGAGCCGCCGGCGTCGCCCCCGTCAGCAGCGAGAACGGCACAGGCTCGTGAACGAGCAGGCGTTCCAGCGTCATCGCATGCTGCTCGGCCAGCGTCTCGGTTGGCGCCATCAGCACCGCCTGAAACCCCGCTTCGCGAGCGCGCAGCATCGCGTACAGCGCCACCACGGTCTTCCCCGACCCCACCTCTCCCATCAGCAGGCGCTGCATGGGCTGCCCCGAATCGAGGTCGGCGTCGACCTCGTCGAACGCCCGCAGCTGGTCCCCGGTGGGCTCGAAGGGCAGCGAATCGAGCCAGCGACCGACCCCCTCGCCAGGCTTGCCGAGCTTCGGCGCCGGGCGCGATACCCGGTGCGACTGCTTCCGCGTGGTCAGAACCGCCTGGTAGAGGAACAACTCTTCGAAGGCCAGCCGCGCCCTTGCTTCCTCGACGTCCTCCCTGCCCTGCGGGAAATGCACCGCGGCGAGCGCATCGGCCACGCTCGCGAGCCGCCGGCGCGTGCGCAGCTCGGCCGGCAGGGCCTCGATCTCGTTGCGGACCAGAGGGATGGCCTGCTCCACCCAGCCGCGAATGCGCTGTGCCTTGAGTTGCTCGGTCGCCGGATGCACGGGCACGAGCTCAGACGCCTCTCCCGCGGGTGGCGTCAGGCCAGGCGCGATGAACTCGTATTCGGACACCCGGAAGCCGCGTTTGTCTCGAGACCCAGTGAGCAGCAGGCTCGTACCCGGGGTGAGCTTCTGGGCCAGCCACGGCTGGTTGAACCAAGTTGCGCGCACAGAGCCCGATTCGTCGCCGACTTTGACCGTGAGGATCGAGAGGCCCCGCCGCCGGAAGGCGCTCGGCTTTGCTCCCAGCACCTCCACCTGGATGGTTGCTTTGCCGCCCGCCTCCACGTCCGCGACCGGCATGACGGTTCGGTCGCGGTGCCTGTGCGGGACCCGCAGGAGGAGGTCGTCGAGCGTGCGCAGGCCAGCCTCGGCGGCGACCTCGGCGAGCTTTGGCCCGACCCCATCGAGGGCCTCCAGCGAGATGTCGAGGGCGCTCGGCCGAGGCCAGTGGACGGGGGCCTCGCGCAGCAGCTCCGGCGTCAGCTCCGAAACGCCGGCGAAGGAGCGCACTACTGGGCGGCCAGCAGCCACCACCAGCTCGGCTGGCCGCCGTCGTGTGCCTCGACCTCGACCCCGTCGGGCACGTGAGCATCGACCTCCGCCAGTGGGATCGGGGCGTCCTCGCCGGCCAGCACGGTGACGATCTCGGCCTCCACCGCGAGCCGCTCGATCGTCGCCGCCAGGGTCGAGCCGGCGCCCCCCCAGGCGACGATCTCGCCGTCGACGAAGCCGACGGCATCGCCCTTGCGAAAGCGGCCCTGAGCGTCGTCGCGGGCAGCCGGCGCGATGCCGCCGGCGAGGATCTCCTCGAGCGCGGCGGCCAGCCGCTCGGCGTTCTCCGTGGCGGAGGCGTTGGGGTCGATCTCGATCAGCGCCAGCAGCGCTTCCTGCTGCGAGGTGGCCGGCACGACCGAAGCCGGCTTCTCGGATAGCTCGCAGGCGCGCTCGGCGGCCATGATCACGTTCGAGGAGCTGGGAAAGACCAGCACTTCCTCGGCCGGCACCTCGTGGATCCCAGCAAGCAACTCGTAGGTCGAGGGGTTGAGCGTCTCGCCACCGTGCACGACGTGCGCGCCCAGCTCGCCGAAGAGCCGCTCCAGCCCGTCGCCGGCGGCGACTGCCAGCACCCCGGTCCTCCCGGCTTCGAGCCGCGCCTGCCGCTCGGCGATCTGCTCGCGCATGTCGGCGACGTCGAGGTTGGTCACCTCGCCGGCCCCGTCGAAAAGCGCGACCGCCAGTTCGGGCGCGTCGGTGTGGACGTGGACCTTCAACGTCGCCTCATCGCCAACCACGAGCACCGAGTCGCCGAGGCCCTCGAGCCTCGGCAGGAAGTCGCGTGCCACCAGCCCCGCGCCGGAAACGATGAAGTTGGTGCAGTAGCGATAGCGGCTGTCCTCGTGATGGGGCCGGTTGGCACGCGGCGGCTCGTAGTGGTTGACCTCGGGCAGCTCGGCGACGTCGCCGCGCAGGGCGGCGACGACGCCGGCGAGGATCAGGACCAGGCCGTAGCCGCCGGCGTCGACGACGCCGGACTCGCGCAACACCTCCAGCTGCTCCGGCGTTCGCTCGACCGCTCGCTGGCCATCGGCGATCGCCTGCTCCAGGACCTCGGCCAGGATCGCGTCCTGCTGGGCGTCGCTGACGCCCTTGTCGAGGCGCTGCTTGTCGGCCTCGAGGTGGGCGAGCTGGCGAGCGATCGAGTGGGCCATCTCGCGGAAGACGGTCAGCATCGTCCCCTCCGCGGGGTCGCGCACCGACGCGTACGCAGCGTCGGCGGCGCTGGCGAAGGCGGAGGCTACGAGCACCGGGTCGACCAGCTCGCCGGGCCGACTGGCAAGCTCCTCGGCAGCGCCGCGGACGATCTGGCTGAGGATCACTCCAGAGTTTCCGCGGGCACCCATCAGCGCCGCGCGGGCCAGCGCCTGGACCAGCTCGGTGCGGCCGATTTCGTCGACGTCCTGGCCGTCGAGACGATCCAGCTCCTCCATCACCGCCCGCATCGTCATCGCCATGTTGTCGCCGGTGTCGCCGTCAGCGACGGGGAAGACGTTGAGATCGTTGACCTCATGGCGGCGGCCCTCGAGTGAGGCGTAGGCAGCCGTGACGACGCGGCGGAAGCGCGCGATCGAGGGGTCGGGCATCGCTCGAAATCTAGCCGCCGCGGGCGATGCGACAGACGGAACCTCTGTTCGCTACGGTGCGAACGAGTGCGACGCTTCGGCAGCTGGACCACCACCCACCGCAAGACGGTCATCCTCGGCTGGATCGCGGCCCTGATCCTCGTCGGCTTCGCCGCGGACCAGGCTGGCTCGGCCTTCTCGGAAAACTTCAAGCTGCCTTCTTCGGATTCGCAGCGAGCCGTTGACCTGCTCGAACAGCGCTTCCCAGCCCAGTCCGGCGAAACCGCGCAGATCGTCTACCGGGCACCCAGCGGGGTCGAGTCGCCAGCCGTGAAGCGCAAGATGACGACGGCCTTCGCGGAAATCGAAGAGGTGCCGCACGTCAGCGAAGTCGCCGACCCCTACGAAGGCCGCGGCAGCGGCGGGGTCAGCGCCAATGGCGAGATCGCTTACGCGACGGTGCAGTTCGACGAGTACGGCGACGAGATCGGCAAGGACAACGTTGAACGAGTGATGGAAATCGCCCAGGACCAGACGGGCGCCGGGCTGCAGGTCGAGCTCGGCGGCCAGCCGATCGAGGAAGTGCGCCAGGAAGAAGGCGACACCTCGTTCGCGATCGGGTTGCTGGCGGCGATCGTGATCCTGCTCTTCACCTTCGGCTCGGTCGTGGCGATGGGACTGCCGGTGCTCACGGCGCTGTTCGCCCTCGGCGTCGGCCTCAGCCTGGTGACCCTCGGCACCCACGTCTTCGACACCGCCGACTTCGCCACCCAGCTGGCGGCGATGATCGGTCTCGGCGTCGGCATCGACTACGCGCTCTTCATTCTCACCCGCTTCCGCAACGGCCTCGACGAAGGCCTCGAGCCGCAGCCGGCGGCCCTGCGGGCGATCGACACCGCCGGCCGCGCCGTCCTCTTCGCCGGCCTGACGGTGATCATCTCGCTGCTAGGCATGCTGCTGCTCGGCGTCACCTTCCTCTACGGGGTGGCGATCGCCGCGGCGATCGCGGTGGCTATGACGATGATCGCCTCGCTGACCCTGCTGCCGGCGCTGCTGGTCATCGCCGGCCGCCGGGTCGACCGGCTGCGCCTGCCCGGCCTCGGCAAGCGCCGTCCGCTGAACGAACTCGAGAAGAGCCGCTGGTTCCGCTGGAGCAGCACCATCCAGCGCCACCCCGTGGCCGCGATGCTGCTCTCGGGCGGCTTCCTGATCGTGCTCTGCATCCCGGTGCTCTCGCTGCGACTGGGCTCCAGCGACGCGGGCTCCGATCCCGCTGGGACGACCACGCGCGAGGCCTACGACCTGCTCGCCGAGGGCTTCGGCCCCGGCTTCAACGGTCCGCTGACGCTGGTCGCAAAGCTTCCCGAAAAGGGCGACGATGCCGTGCTCGTCGCGCTCAAGCGCGAGGCCGAAGAGCTGCCCGGCGTCGCCGGCGCGACCACGCCGCAGCTCAACCCGTCGCAGGAAGTCGGCGTGGTCCAGATCTACCCGATCAGCTCGCCGCAGAGCGAAGCGACCACCGACCTCCTGCGGGAAGTGCGCGACGACCTGATCCCGCCGGCCGAGCGCAGCACCGGCGCCACCGTCTACGTCGGCGGCATCACCGCGATCTTCGAGGACTTCGGCGACGTGCTGACCGAAAAACTGCCTCTCTTCATCGGCGTCGTCGTGCTGCTCTCGGCGCTGCTGCTGATGGCTGTCTTCCGTTCGATCCTGGTGCCGCTGAAGGCGATGCTGATGAACCTGCTCAGCATCGGCGCCGCCTTTGGGCTGGTCGTCGCGGTCTTCCAGTGGGGCTGGCTCGGCGGGCTGATCGGCCTCGAAGGCACCGGCCCGATCGAGTCCTTCCTGCCGGTCTTCCTCTTCGCGATCGTCTTCGGCCTCTCGATGGACTACGAGGTATTCCTGATGTCTCGCATCCACGAGGAATGGGAGGCGAGCCACGACGAGCAGCGCGCCGTGACCCACGGCCTGGCGCTGACCGGCCGGGTGATCACCGCGGCGGCGGCGATCATGGTCACCGTCTTCGCCTCCTTCATGCTCGGCCCCGACCGGATCATCAAGCTCTTCGGCCTCGGCCTCTCGGCCGCCGTCCTGATCGACGCCGTCGTGATCCGCACCGTGCTCGTGCCGGCGATCATGCAGCTCTTCGGCGAGCGAGCCTGGTGGCTACCCGACTGGATCAACCGCCTCCTGCCGCGTTTCCACGTCGAGCCCCCTGCGCCTGAGCCGCTGCCTGAGACGGACTGATCTGGCGAGGGGGGCGAGGGCGGGTGGCCCGCGCCCGCCCCGTGCAAAGCTGAGGCGCTCTAAGCGGCCTTGACGACCTTGTTGGCCTTGAGGCAGCGCGTGCAGACGTAGGTGCGCAGCTTGCGCCCCTTCTCTTCGATCCGCACCTTCTGCAGGTTCGGGTCGAAGCGCCGCTTGGTGGCGACCATCGAGTGGCTCCGGGAGTGGCCGAACGCCGGTCCCTTGCCGCAGCTGTGGCATACCTTGGCCATCGGGTCGTGGATGCTACCGTGAAGCGCAGTTAGCTAAGTCGCCTAAGTGTGGCCGACTTTCGACGATCCGCCTAAGGGGGGAGAGAAATGAGCCCTGAGGACTTGGAGCAGGTGAACATGCACGAGGCCAAGACCCATCTCTCGAGGCTCGTCGAGCGCGTCGAAGGCGGCGAGGAGATCGTGATCAGCCGCGCCGGCAAGCCGGCGGCGAAGCTAGTGCCCGTGCCGAAGAAGCTCGGCCCCCGCAAGCTCGGCGGCTGGGAGGGGAAGGTCTGGCTCTCTCCCGACTTCTTCGAGTTCGACAAGGAGATCGAGCAGATGTTCGAAGAAGGGGAGATCATCCCCCCCGAGGACGAGCTGTGGAGGGGCGATTGAGGCTGCTGCTCGACACCAACGCGCTGCTCTGGATCCTGATGGCGCCCGACCGGCTGAGAAAGACGACTGCCGAGGCCATTCGAAGCGAAGAAAGCGAGGTCTGGGCGAGCGTGGTCAGCCCATGGGAGTTCGCGATCAAGGCATCCCATGGCAAGCTGCGCGCGCCCGACGACCTGTCCGTTCGACTCGATCTTGCGCGAGTCTCGTTGCTGCCGATCTCGCTGCGCCATGCCGATGCGGTCGCCTCCCTGCCCCACCACCATCGCGATCCTTTCGACCGGATGCTCGTCGCCCAGGCGCAGGTCGAGGGTCTGACGCTGGTCACCTCGGACCGCGAGCTCGCCCGCTACCAAGTCGCGCTGCTGCCAGCGCTCTAGGCCAGTCGGCGCTGCAGCAGCGCCATGCGGGCGACCGTCAGCGCGGCGTTGCGGCCCTGGTCGCGCTTGCCGCCGCCGGCGCGCTCGAGGGCCTGCTCCATGGTGTCGCAGGTGATCACGCCGAAGGCGCAGGGCACGCCGGTCGCCAGCTGGACGTCCTGGATGCCGCGGGCGGCCTCGGCGCAGACGAAGTCGTAGTGGTCGGTCTCGCCGCGGATCACGACGCCGAGGCAGGCGACGCCGGCGAACGCGCCGCTCTCGGCGTGCAGCTTGGCGGCGAAGGGCAGCTCATAGGCGCCGGGCACCGAGACGTGGCTGACCGATGCGGCCGGCACGCCGGCCAGCCCGAAGCCCTCCTCGGCGCCGCGCAGCAGGCGCTGCGCCAGGTCCTCGTAGAAGCGGCCGACACAGACCGCGAAGCGCAGCGAGGAGAGGATCTCCCGCTCGCCCTCCTCGAAGCTCTCGAGGAAGGCCCCCGGCTCAGCCATCGGCGGGGTCGCTGCCATCGGCGTCGCGCTCTTCCTCGTCGTGGATCATCTCCTCGTCGAGGGCGAGGCCCTGGTGGTGCAGCGAGTGGCCCATCTTGTCGCGCTTTGCCCGCAGGTAGGACTCGTTGTGGGCGTTGGGCACGGCCTCGATCGGCACCTGCTCGGCGACCGAGAGGCCGTAGCCCTCCAGCCCGTGGATCTTCTTCGGATTGTTCGTGAGGATGCGGATGCTGGTCAGGCCGAGGTCGACCAGGATCTGGGCCCCGATCCCGTAGTCGCGCAGGTCGGCCGGCAGGCCCAGCCTGAGGTTGGCCTCGACGGTGTCGGCCCCCTCCTCCTGGAGCTTGTAGGCCTTCAGCTTGTTGAGCAGGCCGATGCCGCGCCCCTCCTGTGAGAGGTAGAGGAGAACGCCACGACCCTCGCGCTCGATCATCGCGAGGGCGGCTTCGAGCTGATCGCCGCAGTCGCAGCGCATGCTGTGGAAGACGTCGCCGGTGAGGCACTCGCTGTGCACGCGGACCAGCACGTCCTCGGCGCCGTCGACGTCGCCCTTGACCATCGCCACGTGGTGTTTGTCGTCAACCAGCGAGCGGTAGCCGACCGCGGAGAAGTCGCCGAAGGCGGTCGGCAGCGCCGTGGCCACGACCCGTTCGACCAGCTTCTCGGTGCGGCGGCGGTAGGCGATCAGGTCGGCGACGGTGACCATCTTCAGGCCGTGCTTCTCGCAGTAGGGGACGAGGTCGGGGACGCGCGCCATCGTGCCGTCCTCGTTCATCACCTCGCAGATCACGCCGGCCGGATTCAGGCCGGCGAGGCGGGCCAGGTCGACGGCCGCCTCGGTCTGGCCGGTGCGCTCGAGCACCCCTCCGGATTTCGCCTTGAGCGGGAACACATGCCCCGGCTGCACCAGATCGCGCGGACTCGCCTTCGGATCGACCGCCACCTGGATGGTCCGCGCCCGATCGGCGGCGGAGATCCCCGTGGTTACGCCCTCGCGGGCCTCGATCGCGACCGTGAACGCGGTTTGCAGGGGCGTCTCGTTCTTGGCCGCCATCAGGTTGAGGCCGAGCTCCTCGCAACGCTCCGGGGTGAGGGCGAGGCAGATCAGCCCGCGAGCCTCTTTGGCCATGAAGTTCACGGCCTCCGGCGTGGCGAACTGGGCCGCCATCGTCAGGTCGCCCTCGTTCTCGCGATCCTCGTCGTCGCAGACGACGACCATCCGCCCCTGGCGGATCTCCTCGATCGCTTCCTCGATCGTCGCGAACGGGCTCTTGGCCGCCGCCCCCTGTTCGTGCTCTTGTTTTTGCGCCTCGGTCATCAGGCTCACGCTCGCTCCTTTCCAGCGAATGGTGACACCAACCTCTCCACGTACTTCGCGACCACGTCGCACTCGGCGTTCAGCTTGCGTCCCGGCGCCGCTTCGCCCAGCGTCGTTCGCGCCAGGGTCTCGGGGATCAGCGAGACCTCGACCCAGTCCTCGCCGAGCGCAGCGATCGTCAGGCTGACGCCGTCGAGCGTCACCGATCCCTGCGGGACCGCGTAGCGCAGCAGGTCGCGTGCCAGGCTCACCCGCAGGCGGCGGGCGAAGCCGTCCTCTGCGACGGCGGCGACCTCGCCGACCCCGTCGACGTGCCCTTGAACGATGTGCCCGCCTAGCCGGTCGGACGCCTTCATCGCCAGCTCAAGGTTGACGCGGCGGCCCGCCTGCAGATCCGCGAGGGCCGTAACCGCGAGCGTCTGGTTCATCGCCTCGGTCTCGAAGCCGTCCGCGTCGGCGCTCGTCGCCGTCAGGCAGGCGCCGTCGACGGCGACCGAATCGCCCGGCGCGACTTCGGCTCCCAGCGAGGTGGCGATGCGCAGGCGGGCGCCATCGGGGCCGGAGCCGACCGACTCCACCGTCCCCACGTCCTGGATCAGGCCGGTGAACACCTCACCACTCCCTGAAACGGACGGTGACCAGGGTGTCTTCGGCGCCGGGATCGAGCGGGGACACACGACGGCCGCCGCCAAGCAGGACCGGGGCGACGAAGGTACGCACCTCGTCGATCGCGTCGGCCTCGGCGAAGGCCGCGGCGAGGGTCTGCCCGCCCTCGAGAAAGAGGCTGGTGATCTCGCGACGACCCAGCTCGTGGAGGGCGGGCCCGATGCCATCCACGACGACCGTCGCGGCACCAGCCTCGCGAAGGGCAGCGAGGCACTCCGCGTCTGCGGCGGGCGAGGCGACGACCAGCACCGGCGCCTGGTCGAGGGTAGCCAGCAGCTGCGACTCGAGCGGCAACCGCCCCCGGCGGTCGAAAACCACCCGAACCGGCTGCCGCACCCCGCCGGGTTGCCGTTTCTCGTCGCCATCCGAAGGAAAGTGGCAACTCGGCGGCGGGGAGGAGGGGCGGGCGGTGAGCAGGGGGTCGTCGGCGAGGACGGTGCCAATACCGGCCGCGATCGCGTCGGATTCGGCCCGCCAGCGCTGGACCAGCTCGCGGCTGCGCTCGCCGCTGATCCAGGGCGAGTCCCCGGGCGGGGTCGCGGTGCGGCCGTCGAGCGACATCGCCAGCTTCAGGGTGACCAGCGGCAGGCCCGTGTGGGCGTGCTTGCGGAAGGGCTGATTGAGCAGCCGTGCCGCGCTGGCCTCCTCGCCGGCGGCGAACTCGACCGCGACGCCACCATCGCGCAGAATGCCGGGGCCGCGCCCAGCGGCCTTCTCGCTGGGATCGTCGGAGGCGACGACGACGCGCGCGATCCCGGCCTCGAGGATTGCCTCCGTGCAGGGCGGCTGGCGCCCCTGGTGCGCGCACGGCTCGAGCGTCACGTACATCGTCGCCCCAGAAGGATCCTTGCCCCGCCGCCGGCAATCCGCCAACGCCGCCCGCTCTCCGTGCAGCCCCCCCAACTCAGCATGAAACCCCTCGCCGACGACCTCCCCATCGCGCACAAGCACCGCCCCGACCAGCGGATTGGGACTGACCTTGCCCCGCCCGTTCTCCGCAAGCTCCAAAGCCCGCCTGAGATGCGCCCGATCCGTGCCTGTCAGCTGCGCTTTCATGCGACCGATTGACTGGTCAATCAACAAATCGTACCGTGCTGCTCGCGGCTGGCTGTGACGCTGCTCCCACAGCTAGGCCGGAGCGTTTGTTCTCGGTCCGCACGAGCGAGTCGAAGTCAAGCTCCCGCAGTTCGCCCCAGGGATCCTCGCCGCGCTCCGAGTGGAGGGGGTTGGGGTGTCTCCCGCCCAGCGGCGTCCTGTTTTTCGCCCCACCGACCCAAGCGGCAGCCAAGTACTCCGAGGCGAAAAACCCAGCAAGCGGGAGACACCCCCAACCCCCTCCCCACGCCGCCACCAGGGATACCCTGACCGCCACATGAAGCTCATCGTCCAGATCCCCTGCCTCAACGAGGAAGCGACCCTCCCGGCAACCATTGCCGCCCTCCCCCGTCAAATCGACGGCATCGACCAGATCGAGCTGCTGGTCGTCGACGACGGCTCGACCGACCGCACGGTCGAGGTCGCGCGCGAGAACGGCGTCGACCACGTCGTGCGGCTGACCAACAACAAGGGCCTGGCGGCGGCCTTCCAGGCGGGCCTCGACGCCTGCCTCAAGCTCGGCGCCGACATCGTCGTCAACACCGACGCCGACAACCAATACAGCGGCGCCGACGTGCCGAAGCTGGTGGCGCCGATCCTCGCCGGCGAGGCAGACATGGTCGTCGGCGACCGCCGCGTGGCGACGATCGAGCACTTCTCCGGCCGCAAGAAGGCGCTGCAGCGGCTCGGCAGCTGGGTCGTGCGGCGGCTCTCCGGGACGGCGATCGCCGACACCACCTCCGGCTTCCGCGCCTACAACCGCGAGGCGGCGCTCGGGCTGCTCGTCACCGACAACTTCACCTACACCCTCGAGAGCCTGATCCAGGCCGGCAAGATGCTGGTCGCGGTCGACCAGGTCGGGATCGAGACCAACCCGCAGACCCGTGAGTCGCGGCTCTTCGCCTCGACCGGGGGCTACGTGCGCCGCAACGCCCTCTCGATCCTGCGCGTCTACGCGCGCTACGAGCCGCTGCGCGTTTTCGCGACCGCCAGCCTGGTGGTCGGACTGCTGGCGCTCGCTGCCTGGATGCCGTTCCTGCTCGACTGGATCCTCAACGGCGACAGCAGCGGCCACATCCAGTCGCTGATCCTCGGCGCGGTGCTCTTCATCGCCGCCGTGCAGCTGATGGCGCTGGGGGTGATCGGCGACCTGCTGGCGAGCCAGCGGGTGATGACGCAGCGGGTCTTCGAGCGGGTGCGCCGGGTCGAGCTCTCGCTCGGCGTCGAGCCCTCCCACTACGAGCCCGGCACCGCGCGCGAGCCGGCTCGCGAGTGATGACGGACGAGGGCGAGGCAGCCTCGCGGGGCACGGCCGGCTCGACCGACTACGGCAAGACGGCGAGCTTCCTGGCGATCGGGGTCGGCCTCACCGGCGTCATCACCTACGCCTACTTCCTGATCGCCTCGCACGTCCTCTCCAAGCCCGACTACGGCCAGATCACGGTGCTCTGGTCGGCCGTCTTCATCACGATCTCGACCCTCTACCGGCCGATCGAACAGCTGCTCTCGCGCCACATCTCCGAGCGCCTCGAGAAGGGTGCGTCGATCGGCGAGCCGATGCGGGTCGCCTCGACGATCCAGCTCGGCCTTTCGCTCTTCTTCGCGGTCGCAGCGCTGGCGCTGCGCGGGCCGATCCAGAATGACCTGCTGGAGGGCAACGAAACCCTCTACTGGGTCTTCTTCTCGGCGGTCCTCTTCTACGCCGCCAGCTACTTCGCCCGCGGCTTCCTCGCCGGCAATCAGCGCTTCGGGCTGTTCGTCGCCCTGATCCTCTCCGAATCCTGCTTCCGCACGGTCTTCGCCGTGCTCGTCGCCGTCAGCGTGCTGAGCGGCCAGTCGGCGGTCGCAATCGGCATCGTCGCCGCCCCGGCCCTATCGCTCATGGTCGTCCCGTTTGCCTTCGCGCGGCGCGCGAAACAGGAGAGCGTCAAGCCGGAGCCGTCCGAGGGCGATGAGGAGGAATTCTCGATGCGCCACGGCAGCGGCTTCGCCGCCGCCGTGCTGCTGATCATGTTCAGCGAACAGGCCTTCCTCAACGCCGGGCCGCTGATCCTCCGCGGCCTGCAGGGCGCTGCGGCGGCCGGTTTCATCTTCAACGTGCTGATGATCGCCCGCGCGCCGCTGCAGCTCTTCCAGTCGGTCTCGACCAGCATCCTCCCCCACCTAACCCGGCTGCACGCCAGCGGCACCGAGGAGGGCGAGCGCGAGTTCCGGCACACGGTGCGCATGGTCTTGCTCGGGCTCGCCGGCTTCACCGCGATTTCCCTCGTCTTCATGGCCGTCGCCGGCCCGCAGGCGATGCAGATCGCCTTCAGCAACAAGTTCACCTACGACAGGGAGGGGCTGCTCCTGGTGACCGTGGGCATGGGGCTCTATCTCTCCTCGGTGACCGTCAACCAGGCCTGCGTCGCCCAGGGCCAGGTGCGGCGCGCCGCCGCCCGCTGGATCGCCTGCGCTGCGCTGTTCATCGGCTGGAACTTCGTGCCACTTGTGAGCGATGAGTTCCGCCGCGTGGAGGTCGGCTTCCTACTCGCCGCGGCGGTCCTCTTCTCGCTCCTCTACCTCGTCTACCGCCGCCCGCACGAGCGCGCCGAGGACGTGCCCAAGCCCGGCTCTCCGGAGGAGCTGGAGGCGCGCCTGGCGAGCATCGAGGAGCCGCTCTAGCCAGGACCGTCGCCGTTCTCGCTGTCGAGGGCGCCAACCGCCAGCCGGACCATCTCTGAGCCGCTCTCCTTGTACGGGGAGACGACGCGGTCGGCGCCTGCGTGGCGCAGCTTGCGCTCGGTATCCTCGACCGCGGCCCGGGCGACGATCGTCAGGTCGGGCCGCAGCTCCCGTACGGAGAGAGTGATGAAGACGTTCTCGGCGTCGGAGTCGACGCAGGCGATCACCCCGGCGGCGCGCATGATCCCGGCCTGGCGCAGGATCGCGTCGTCGGAGGCGGCGCCGTGGACGATCGGCGCCTCGAGCGCCGCGGCGTGCCCGCTGGTCTCCTCGACGTTGGTGTCGATGACGACGAAGTCGCGCCCGGCGGCGCGCAGGTCGCGGGCCGCCTGGCGGCCGACCCGGCCGAAACCGCAGATCAGGATGTGGTCCTCGAGCGCGTCGATCTCGTTCAACAGCCTTCTCTCCCTCAACAGCCCCGAGAGATGCCCGGCGACGAAGAACTCGGTCACCGTCACCAGGGCGTAGAAGAGAGTACCTACGCCAAGGACGATCAGCGCGACCTTGACGATCTGGCCGCCAGCGCTCTGCGGCTCTGGGATCGAGCCGACCGTCGCCACAGTGTCGAGCGCCCAGACGAAGCCGTAGCCGACCGAGGACCCCTCGGTTGCCATGAACCCCACCGTGCCGGCGGCGAGCAGGACGAGGATCGCCGCGAGGAGGATCCCGAGGCGCCGCAGGAACTGGCGCAGCTCCCCCCGCAGCTGGGCCAACTCGCCCACCGCGCTGGGCTAGTCCGCCCCGGCAGCGGCGGCGATCTCGCGGTAGGCGGCGGCCGGGTCGGCGGCGCCGAAAACGGCGGAGCCAGCGACGAAGAGTGAGGCTCCCGCTTCGGCCACCCTCTCCGCGGTGGAGGCATCGATGCCGCCGTCGACCTCGATCGCCGCCTCGCCGGCCAGCGCGAACAGGCGCGCGACCTTGTCGGGCGAGCCGGGAATGAAGGCCTGGCCGCCCCAGCCCGGGTTGACGGTCATGCAGAGGACGATGTCGGCCTCGCCGCGCAGCTCGGACACGACAGTTGCCGGCGTGCCTGGGTTGAGCGCGATGCCGGCCAGGCAGCCGAGGTCGCGGATCGCCGCCAAGGTGCGGTTGGCGTGCGGGGTCGCCTCCGCGTGGAAGGTGATCGAGTCGGCGCCGGCCCGCGCGAACTCCTCGATCTGGCGCTCGGGCGCCTCGATCATCAGATGAACGTCGAGGGCGGCGTCGGCGGCATGGACGCGATCGGCGATCGCGCCGGCAACGACCGGGCCAACCGTGATCGGCGGCACGAAGTGCCCGTCCATCACGTCGAAATGGATGACCCGCGCGCCCGCCGCAAGCACCTCGTCGACCTGCTCGCCGAGCCGCGAAAAATCGGCGGAGAGGATCGAGGGAGCCACCCGGCGCTCGCCCAACAGCTCGGCCAGGCGCTCGCTCATATCGGCCTCAGCATCGAGTCGCGGCAGATCTGACAGGTCATGTCCTCGGTGGTACTCATCCGGGCGATGGTCTGGTGTTCGCCGCAGTTCGGGCACTGCGAAACCAGCTCGAAGCGGCGCAGACAGTACACACAGCGGAAGCGGCCCGGAATCTGGGCGGGGCGCAGCCAGGGCTCGCTGCAGCCCGGGCATTTCGCCCGCTTCAGCATTGAACCCCCGTCTCCCCCATCGCTCATCACCCCCATCATCCCCTCTCGCTCGGCTGATCCCAGCGCATCCGACATTCACCCCACTCCAGTGTGGTCAATGTCGGGTGCGTTGCAGCCGACAGATGAAGAAGCCGGTGGTCCCATCGCGGTCGGGGCGCAGCTGCAGGCAGCGGGGGTCGTGCGGCGAGGCGAGGCCGGGTGCGAGGGCACCGAGGTCGTCGACCGCGAGCGGCGGGGCGTCGCCAGCGGCCGCTCTCTCCATTAGCGCCGCGAGCCGCTCCTCGCACTCCCGGCGCGAGATCGTGCAGGTCGCATAGACCAGGGTCCCGCCCGGGCGCAGCGCTGCCGCCGCCTGCTCGAGGATGCGGTCTTGGAGCGCCGCGAGCCGCTCGATCGCGCGCGGCGACTTGCGCCAGCGGGCGTCGGGGCGCGAGGCGAGGGCGCCGAGGTCCGAGCAGGGAACGTCGACCAGGACCCGGTCGAAGCCGGGCGCCAGCGGCTGCTCGGCGGCGTCGGCCTCGACCACGGTGACACTGCGCAGGCCGAGACGTGCTGCCTGGGCGGCGACCTCGGCGGCCCGCTCGGGGTCCGGCTCGACCGAGATCGTCTCACCGTTGTTCCCCATACGGGTGGCGATCTGGCCGGTCTTGATGCCCGGGCCGGCGCAGAGGTCGAGCAGGTTCTCGCCGGGCTGCGGATCGAGCACCTCGACGACCGCGGCCGAGCCGCGACTCTGCGGGGTCAGCTCGCCGGCCGCGACCAACTCCGGCACCAGCGGCCCGGTGCGACCGCCGATGACGATCGTCTCCGCCGCTGCCAGCGGCCAGGGACCGTCGGGGACCGTGGCGTCGACGTCCGCCGCCCGCAGCCGCGCCAGGAGGGAGTCCCGGTCGCCTCGCAGGCTATTGACGCGGAAGGCCGTCTCCGCCCGACGGTTGCAGGCAGCCAGCAGCGAGCGCGCCGCCTCGGGGCCCAGCTCCTGCCACCACATCCGCGCCAGCCAGAGTGGCGCCGAGTGGGCGACGGCGGCACGCTCCGCCGTCGAGTCGTCGCCGAGCAGCGCGGCGCCCAGCTGCTCGCGTTCGCGCGCGGCGCGGCGCAGGACCGCGTTGACCAGACCCGAGGCGTGGGCGGCACCGGCGACCTTGACCAGCTCGACCGCCTGGTCGACAGCGGCGTGGTCGGGGGTCGCGTCGGCGAAGAGCAGCTCGTAGAGGCCGAGCCGCAGGGCCGCCAGGACCGGCGGGTCGAGCAGCCGTGGCGAGCGGCCGGCGAGCCGCTCGATCGCCGCGTCGGCGGTGCCGCGCCGCTGCACGGCGCCGTAGGCGAGCCGTTGCGCCTGGGCCCGCTCGCGTCCCTCGAGGCCGCGCTCGGCGGCTCCCTCGCGGAAGGCCCGCTCGGTGTGGGCGCCTTCCTCGAAGGTAGCGAGGACGACGGCGAAGGCGAGCGCCCGGGCCGGGGCGATCTGGCGCCCGACGCCGGCGCTCACAGCACGGGGACCGGGTGGCCGCGCAGGTAGGCGTCGGCCGCCATCGGCCTGCCGCCCGGCGGCTGCACGACCTCGAGCCGCAGCGCGCCGCGGCCGCAGCCGAGCAGCAGCGCCCCCCACTCGGCCCGCATCTCGCCCCTCTCGACGCTGACATCGACCGCCCGGGCCCGGCGCACGCCGAGACGGTCGCCGGCGCCGACCTCGAGGTAGGCACCGACGTGCGGGGTCAGCGCACGCACCGTTCGCGCCAGCTCGACGGCGGGGCGGCCGGGGTCAAGGCGGCGTTCGGCCGGGTCGATCTTCTCCGCATATGTCGCCTCCTCGTCATCCTGCGCGGCGAACTCGAGGTGTCCTTCGGCCAGCCCGTCGAGCGCCTCGACCAGCAGCTCGCCACCGTGCGCGGCCAGCTTTGCCGAGAGGCTGGCGAAGTCGTCCTCGAGGCCGATCGTCACCTCCTGTCGCAGGGCGATTGGGCCGGAGTCGAGGCCCTCGGTGAGGCGCATAACGCAGACCCCGGTGCGGGCGTCGCCGGCCATGATCGCCCGCTCGATCGGCGCGGCGCCGCGCCAGCGCGGCAGCAGCGACGGGTGGAGGTTTAGCAACGGCCACTGGGAGAGCAGCGGCTCGCGGATCAGCTGGCCGAAAGCGCAGACCACGATCGCCTGCGGCTCGGCCGCGCGGATCCGGCGCACGGCGCCCTCGTCGTTGACGTTCTCGGCCTGCAGCAGCTCGATGCCCAGCTCCCCCGCCCGCTCGGCGGCGGGCGGCGAGCTGCTCTGGCGACCGCGGCCGCGCGGGCGATCGGGGGGCGTGACGACCAGCGCCGGCCGGTGCGACGAGCCGGCGAGCCGCTCGAGGACGGTCGCGGCAAAGTCGGAGGTGCCGAGGTAGGCGGTTCTCACGCCTCGGCGCGGGGCTCGCGGTGGTGTTCGGCAGGCTCGGCGTCCTCAGCCGCCTCCTGATCGGCGCTGGGCGCGTAGCTGCCGCCTTCGCGCAGCGCCCGCAGCGCCGCCTTGCGCTGCTCGCGCGGAGCCCGGTCGAGGATCAGCACGCCGTCGAGGTGGTCGATCTCGTGCTGCAGGACCCGCGCCTCGAGCCCCGAGGCCTCGATCGTCACCGGCTCTCCCTCGACGTCGCGGCCGGCGACGCGGGCGTACAGCGGGCGCTCGACGTCCATCGCGACACGCGGCAGGCTGAGGCAGCCCTCTTCGGCGACCACGACGTCGTCGGAGAGCCACTCGACCTCAGGGTTGATCAGCGCCATCGGCTCGCCGTCCGGCGCCGCCTGGAAGACGAGCAACCGGCGCAGCAGGCCGAGCTGGGTCGCCGCCAGGCCGACCCCCATCCCGTCGCGCATGATCGCGATCATGCGCTCGACCTCGGCGCGCAGCTCGGGGCCGAACTCGGCGACCGGCGAGGCCTCGCTCTTCAGGACCGGGTCGCCGAACTTGACCACCTGCGCGAGCGCGGCTTCGCGCCGCTGCTGCAGCTCGGCTTCGAGCTCCTCGCGCTCGGCCTTGGCCTCGACGGCTCCTTCATCGCTCATCGCTTCGATTGTATGGATCGCCTGCCGCGAGCCCCGCTTGCTCACGGCCGGCTACTGGGGGTCGACGTCGACGCCGATCGCCACCTCGCGCAGAGTGCGGTCGGCGGCCAGCCGCTCGACCGCCGCGCCGATTGCAGCGACGGTTCCATCGCGGTCGTCGGCCTTGGTCAGCAGGCGGCGGCGGTAGCGATTGCGCACCCGGAACATCGGTGCCGGGCCGAGCAGGTCGGTTCCGCCGGGGAGGCTCTCTCGCAGCAGCTCGGCGAGCTTCGCGGCGGCCCCGTCGAGCCGTTGTTCTGACTCCGCTCGCAGGACGATGCGCACCAGGTGCGAAAACGGCGGATAGCGCAGCAGGCGGCGGCGCTCGATCTCGCCGGCGAGGAAGCCGGCCGAGTCGTGGCAGGCGGCGTGGGCGATGCTCGCCGCCTCGGGCGCCAGCGTCTGCACGATCGTCGTCCCGCCGGCGGCGCCGCGGCCGCTGCGGCCGGCGAGCTGAGCGACCATCGCGAAGGTGCGCTCGCCGGCGCGGAAGTCGGGGAAGCGCAGGGTGGCGTCGGCGTCGACGATCGCGCTCAGCGTCACCTCGGGGAAGTCGTGGCCCTTGGCGACCATCTGCGTTCCGACCAGGACGGCGCTCTCGGCAGTGTCGAAGCCGGTGAGGATGCGGCCGTGGGCGCCGCGGCCGGAGGCCACGTCGGAGTCGAGGCGGAAGACCGGCACCCCCTCGAGCCGCTCCTTCAGCAGCGCCTCGATCTGCTCGGTCCCGGCGCCGCCGCGCGAGAGCGTGGTCGAACCGCAGTCCGGACAAGCGCGCGGCAGCGGCTCGGCGTGCGCGCAGTGGTGGCAGACGAGGCGCCCCGCATGGCGGTGGACGATCGCCGAGACGTCGCAGTTGGGGCAGCCCCAGTGGTGGCCGCAGGAGCGGCAGGTGAGCCAGGGCGCGAAGCCGCGCCGGTTGACCATCACGATCGCCTTCTCGCCGCGCAGCCGGACGCCCTCCAGCGCGTCCCAGGTGGCGGCGTGCAACGGCCCCGAGCGAGGGTCGGTACCGCGCATGTCGAGAATCTCGACCGGCGGCAGGCTGCGTCCGTCGACCCGCCGCGGCAGCTTGGCCCGCGGCAGCGCCAGCCAGGACTCAGGCCTCGGCGTCGCCGAGCCGGCGACGAGGACCGCGCCGCATTCGCCGGCGCGGCGGCGGGCCACCTCGCGGGCGTCGTAGCAGGGGTCTCCCTCCTGCTTGTAGGAAGGGTCGTGCTCCTCATCGACGACGATCAGGCCGAGGTCGTGGACCGGGGCGAACACGGCGGAGCGCGGGCCGACGCAGACCGTCGCCTCGCCGTCGCGCAGTCGCCGCCACTCGTCGTAGCGCTGGCCGGGCGTCAGGGCCGAGTGCATGACCGCGAAGCGGTCGCCGAGCCGCGCCTGGAAGCGACCGATCGCCTGGGGCGCCAGGCCGATCTCGGGCACCAGCACGATCGCGCCGCGGCCGCGGGCGAGCACGGCCTCGACGGCGGCCAGGTAGACCTCGGTCTTGCCCGAGCCGGTGACGCCGTGCAGCAGGTGCGAGCCGCCGGCCTCGATCGCCGCCAGCGCGTCGATCTGGGCCGGCGTGAGGTCCACCTGCTTGTCCGTCTCCGGGTTCGTCCGCGGCGCCCGGCGCTCGCCGCGCTCGCTGATGACCA
>DATANV010000001.1:0-109143 GCA_036266075.1 Solirubrobacterales bacterium | reverse complement strand
GGACCCGGCAACTCACCGGCTCGACCCGGCATCGGTGCTGAAGATCTCCCAGCGGGTGGTCGGCCAGGGGGCCGTGCGCGAGGGCGCCGTCGCCGCCGATATCGGCCCCGACGACGCGCGCCTCCTGCTTGACGCCTGGCTGCGCTCGACCGGGATCGAGGCGCGCGGCCGCGAGCTGATCGACCTGCTCCAGGCCGAGGGCTTCTCCCACGCCGACCTCTACCGGCGCGCGCGCCGGGTACACGATCGCCGCCTGCGAGAGGCGGTCGGCGACGGCGTCGCCGCGGTTTCCGGGGGCGATGTGCAAGCGGCGATCGGTGGCCTCTTCGAGGCCCTGCTGCCGGCGGTTCCCTACGCGCCGGCGACCGTCTTCCTCGGTTCCGAGAAGGCGAAGCTGGCGGCACGCGCCGGCGAGCGGCCGCGGGTTGCGCTGATCGTCGACGGGATCGAGTCGATGCACGGCGTCACCCACACGATCGAACAGATCCGCGAGCACGGCATTCCCGGCTTCGAGGTCGAGGTGGTCGGCACTGACCCCAGCGTCGACCGCCGCCTGCCGGCTGCGACCTCGCTGGAAGTGCCCTTCTACGAGGGCCTGCGGCTCGGCGTGCCGGGCCTTCCCGACCTGGCCGAGACGCTCGCCGAGGGCCGCTACGACCTCGTCCACGTGACCGCCCCCGGGCCGGCCGGGATCGCCGCGACCCTGCTCAGCCGCATCGCCGCGACGCCGTTGCTCGCCAGCTACCACACCGAGCTGGCCGATTACGCCGGCCTGCGCAGCGGCGACGGCGGCCTCGAGGCGACGGCGCGGCTCGCGCTGGGTGCCTTCTACGGCGCGCCCTCGCTGGTGCTCTCGCCGAGCCCGGCGGCGGACGGCTCTCTGCTGCGGCTCGGGGTCGAGCGCGGCGCAATCGCCCGCTGGGAGCGCGGCGTCGACGTTTCCCGCTTCAGCCCGCAGAAGGCCGAGAAGGCCGCTTTCCCCGGCGCGGTCAAGGTCCTCTACGCCGGTCGCCTGACGCGCGAGAAGGGCGTCGACCTGCTCGCCGAGAGCTTCCTCAAGGCACAGCGCTTCGAACCGCGGCTGCACCTGCTGCTCGCCGGTGGCGGCCCCGAGGAGGGGGAGCTGCGGGCGAGGCTCGGCGAGCGCGCGACCTTCCTCGGCTGGCTCGAGGGGGAGGAGCTGGCCCGCGCCTACGCCAGCGCAGATCTCTTTCTCTTCTGCTCGCGCACCGACACGTACGGTCAGGTCGTGCTCGAGGCCGGCGCCAGCGGTCTGCCGGTCGTCGCCGTTGCCGAGGGCGGCCCGGCGGCTCTGGTCGAGAACCGAGGCACCGGGATGCTCTGCCCGCCCGACCCCGACCGTCTCGGCGGTGCGGTCCTACAGCTGGCCGCCTCGCCGGCCCTGCGCCGCCGCATGGGCCGGGCGGCGATCGGCGCCGCGCGAGGCCGCACTTGGCAGCTCGCGATGGAGCAGCTGGCGGCGGGCTACCGGCGGACCCTGGGCGAGGCCGGCGCCCTCGCGCACGCCGCCTCCCGGGCCGCCTGAGGCCAGCGGGGCGCCGGTCATGCGGCAGTACGATGAGCCGATCGACGATCCGGCTCTCTACTTCAACCGCGAGCTCTCCTGGCTCGACTTCAACCAGCGGGTGCTCGAACTGGCCGAGGAGGCCTCGGTGCCGCTGCTGGAGCGGCTGCGCTTCTGCGCGATCTACGCCTCGAACCTGGACGAGTTCTTCATGGTCAGGGTCGCCGGCCTGCTCGACCAGCTCGACGCCGGCATCGACGCTCGCGGCCCCGACGGGCTCCCGCCGAGCGTCCAGATCGACGCGATCCAGGAGCGGGTGCTGGAGCTCGACGGGCGACTGCACAGCTGCTTCAACGGCATCCTGCGCCCGGCGCTGGAGGAGAACGGGATCAGGGTCCTCACCCTCGAGACCGCGAGCGAGAGCGAGCGCCGCGAAATCGACGAACGGTTCCACGAGCAGGTCTTCCCGGCGCTGACGCCGTTGGTGGTCGGCCTCGGGCGGCCCTTCCCCTACATCTCCAACCTCTCGCTGAGCCTCGGCGTGCTGCTGCGCGACCCCGAGAGCGGCACCGAGATCATCGCCCGCGTCAAGGTGCCGAAGGAGCTGCTCGGTCGCTTCCTGCGGCTCGGCGAGGACAAATCCGTGTTCGTGCCCCTGGAGGAGGCGATCGCCGCCAACCTCGACGCGCTCTTCCCCGGCACCGAGGTGATCGACTACGGCTACTTCCGGGTTACCCGCGACGCCGACTTCACCGTCTCCGACGAGGCCGACGACCTCCTGCAAGCCGTCCAGGACGAGCTCCGTCGCCGCCGCTTCGGCGAGGTCGTGCGGCTCGAGGTGGCAGCCGGCATGAACCCGAAACTGCGCGGCCAGCTGATCGACGCGCTGCGGCTCGAAGACCGCGAGGTCTACGACGTCGACGGCCTGATCGATCTCGCCGACCTGACCGCCGTCGCCGACGTCCCCGGCCGCGCCGAGCTGCGCTACGAGCCGTGGACGCCGGTCACCCAGCCGCGGCTGCAGGGCGAGGACGACGAGCCGGTCGACATCTTCGCCGCGATCCGGCAGGGCGACATCCTCGTCCACCACCCGTATGACTCCTTCACCAGCTCGGTCGGGCGCTTCGTCGACCAGGCGGTTGCCGACCCGGACGTGCTGGCGATCAAGCAGACGGTGTACCGGACCAGCGACGACTCGCCGCTGGTGCCGGCCCTGATCCGCGCCTCGGAACGCGGCAAGCAGGCGGTCTGCATGGTCGAGCTGAAAGCCCGCTTCGACGAGGAGGCAAACATCCACTGGGCGAAGTCGCTGGAGGAGGCGGGGGTGCACGTCGTCTACGGCATCCCCGGCCTGAAGACCCACGTCAAGGCGGTGCTCGTCGCCCGCCGCGAGGGCGATCGCGTGCGCGAGTACGTCCACGTCGGCACCGGCAACTACAACCCGACCACCGCTCGCCTCTACACCGACCTCGGTCTTTTCACCGCCGACCCTGAGATCGGCGCCGACGTCGCCGAGATGTTCAACTTCCTGACCGGCTACGGGCGCCCGGCCGAGTACCGCAAGGTGCTGGTCTCGCCGACGACGATGCGCGGTCGCATCCTCGAGGAGATCGAGGCGACGGTCGAGGCGCAGCGGCGCGGCGAGGAGGCGCGGATCGCGCTGAAGATGAACGCCCTGGTCGACGCGCGCTGCATCCAGGCGCTATACGAGGCATCGCGGGCGGGAGTACCGGTCGACCTCAACGTACGCGGCGTCTGCTGCCTGCGTCCGGGCGTGCCCGGTGTCTCGGAGAACGTTCGCGTCGTCTCGATCGTCAGCCGCTTCCTCGAGCACTCTCGGATCTACGCTTTCCAGCGCGGCGAGGAGACCCGCGTGCTGACCGGCTCGGCCGACCTGATGCCGCGCAACCTCGACAGCCGGGTCGAGCTGGTGACGCCGATCGAGGACGAGTCGCTGCGGGCCGAGCTGCTCGACGTGCTGGAGAGCTGCTTCGCCGACAACGCCAACGCCTGGGAGCTGGACGCAGATGGCCTCTGGACGCGACTGGAGTCAGCCGAGGAGGATCGGCGCAGCGTCCAGGAGGAGCTGCGCCGGCGTCATTCCGCACGCAGCGGAGAGCAGCTCGCGGCGGCCGCGAGCTGAGGCTTCCCTGGGTCGCGGCGACGATTAGGATTGCCCGGTGGTCCGGCTCTCTCTACTGCCCCGCGACAGCACCTTCTTCGAGCTGTTCGTCGCGGCGGGGGAGAACACCCTGCGCGCCGCCCGCCTGCTCGACGAGACGATGGGCGCCTGGCCCGACGCCGGCGACCTGCCGCGCGAGATCCTCAAGGCCGAGCAGGAGGGCGACCGGATCACCCACGACATCGTCAAGCGGCTCAACACCACGTTCGTCACGCCGATCGACCGTGAGGACATCTATGGCCTCGCGACCCAGATGGACGACATCGTCGACTACACCGAGGAAGCCGCCGACTTCCTCGGCCTCTACAAGATCGAAGCGCCGATGTCCCAGGCCCAGGCGCTGACCAAGGTCCTGGTCGGGGCCTGCGAGCAGCTTGCGGCGGCGCTCGGCGGGCTGCGGGAGATGAAGGGCCTCGAGCGCTACTGGATCGAGATCCACCGGCTCGAGAACGAGGGCGACCGGATCTCGCGCGACGCCGTCGCCTCGCTCTTCTCCAACGGCATCGACCCGATGGTCGTGATCCGCTGGAAGGACATGTTCGCGGTGCTCGAGAACGCGATCGACGCGACCGAGACCGCTGCCCAGATTCTCGAGGGCATCGTCATCAAGAATTCATGAGGGGTGCTTCTGGCGACATCTGGTGCTCGTCATTCGCTGGCGGATGTCGCCAGAAGCACCCCTCATGAATTCCGACTTAATTTTGGTGATCGTTGTCGTCACGGCGCTCGCCTTCGACTTCACCAACGGGTTCCACGACACCGCCAACGTGGTTGCGACGACGATCTCGACCGGGGCGGCGGCGCCCCAGGTGGCGATCGGTCTGGCCTCGGTGCTCAACTTCGTCGGCGCCTTCATCTCGATCTCGGTGGCGGCGACGGTCGCCAACGACGTCGTCGACGCTGCTGTGATCACCCCGACGATCGTCTTCGCCGGGCTGATCGGGGCGATCGCCTGGAATCTGGTCACCTGGTGGGTCGGCCTGCCCTCCAGCTCCTCGCATGCGCTGATCGGCGGCGTCGTCGGCTCGGCTGTCGCCGCCGCCGGCTTCGACGCGGTGATCGCCGAAGGGCTGGTCGGCAAAGTGCTGATCCCGGCGCTCGTCGCGCCGACGGTGGCCTTTGTCGTGGCCGGGCTCAGCATCGGCATCGTCTACCGGATGGTCGGTCGGCAGCGGCCCGGCCCGGTGACCCGCGGCTTCCGCTACGGACAGGTCGTCTCCGGTGGCCTGCTGGCGCTCGCCCACGGCACCAACGACGCGCAGAAGACGATGGGCGTGATCACCCTCGCCCTGGTCGCCAACGGCACCCTCGGCGCCGACGCCGACCCGCCGCTCTGGGTGATCGTCTCGGCTGCCACGGCGATCGCCCTCGGCACCTACAGCGGCGGCTGGCGGATCATCCGCACGACCGGCACCCGCATCATCAAGATGGACGCCGCACAGGGCTTCTCGGCACAGGGGGCCGGCGCGGCGGTGATCCTCGCCTCGACCCATTTCGGCTTCCCACTTTCGACCACGCACGTGATCAACGGCGGCGTGATGGGCGCCGGCGCCGGCAAACGAGTGTCCGCCGTACGCTGGGGGGTGGCCGGCAACATCGTCTTCGCCTGGCTGCTGACCCTGCCGGCCGCGGCCGGCATTGGTGCCGTCGCCTACGGGGCGACGCGGATCTTCGGCACCGGTGCGCTCGGGCCCGTGCTGGTCGCGCTGACGACCGTGGCGCTGATCGCGGTCGCTTTCTCACGCCGCTCGCAGCAGGCCGCGCCGTTGCCCGGCGGAGTGGGGGGATGACGGCGGCGAGCATCGTGCAGACCCGCGACCTGGTCGAGACCGTCGTCGCCTCGTTCGTGGCCGGTGTCGGAGTTACGGCGATCTACTCGGCGGCGATCTGGGGAGGCGCGCGTTTTGTCGACCTCAACCGCAGCGGCCGTCCGCTCGCTGCCGGGTTCGCCGCGGCGCTCGGCATCGCCGCTCTGGTCGGCACCGCGGCTGCGGTCACCATCGGCATCGTCGTGATGACGCACAAGTAGCGCTCTACAATTTTTCTCGTGCGGACCCGGACCCTGTGTAACGCCGCCATAGTGATGCTGCTCGCGCTGGCGGTCGCCTTTGCGCCCGCGGGCGGCAACGCGGCCGATGCGGTGCTGGCGGCGATCACGATGGGCTTCCTCGCGGCGATCGCCTGGACCGTCTTCGTCCTCAGCCGTCAGAACCAGCTGACGCTGGCCGCGCTCAGCGACGGTCGGCGGGCGGTTCTCTACGGCGCGCTCGGCCTGATCGCTCTCTTGATCGCCGGCAGCGACGAGCTTTTCGCCAGCGGCGGCGGCACCCTCGCCTGGATCCTGTTGCTGGGGGCCGCGGTGGCGGCGATCTGGCGGATCTGGATCGAAGCGAATACCTACTGAGTCTCGGCACAGAGACTCCTCCGAATTCTTCGATCTGGCGCGCCACGCGCGCGTCGCGTCCTGAAACGGTCGCGGTGTGTCGCGCCGGGTCGCCAGCAGCTTTCGCAGGGAGGACGGCACCGCGTCGGTCGAGCTGATCGCCGTGGTGCCGTTCCTGCTGCTGGCGGTCCTGGTCGCGGCGCAGATCACCGCCGCCGGCGCGGCACTCTGGTCGGCCGGAATCGCCGCACGGGCGGGCGCGCGCGCCGCCCTGGTCGGCGAAGAGCCGAAGGCGGCAGCGCGGCGGGCGCTCCCCAAGGCCTTGCGCGCCGAGGCGCGAGTGGCCGACTCCGACGGCGTGACCGTGCGAGTGCCGATCCCGCGCCTGCTCCCGGTAATGCCCGAGCTAGCAGTCGCCGTAGATACCAGCCTAGGTCCCTGACGTGGCTGACCAAGCAGGCCAAGGATGCAGGGAGCGTGGCGTGCTCTGCACGCGAGCGACCGAGGACGCCGAGATACGCCGGTCAGCCACGTCAGGGCAGGCGACGGTCGAGCTGGTCGCGGCCATTCCCGCCCTATTGCTTGCCGGTTTTCTCGCCCTGCAGTTGCTGGTTGCCGGATACGCGCTGACTCTCGCCGATGGCGCAGCCGAGGCGGGAGCGCTGGCGCTGGCCTCGGGACGGCCGGCGATCGAGGCCACGCGCGAGGCGTTGCCCGCTTGGGCCGCGGCGGGGGCCGACGTCTCGGTCGGCGGCGGCCGCGTGACGGTGCGACTCACGCCGCCTTCGCCGCTGCAGGCCCTCGCCGATCGCCTGACCGTCAGCTCCACGGCCGTGGCGAGGCCACGATGAGAAGTCGAGCGCCCCTCGCGAGTTTCCACGGAGCCGGGCCGGTCGTCCTGGTGAGCGTCGTCGGAGCGGCGGACGGCTCGCGAGCCGCCGCCGCGGCGCTCGCCTGCGCCGCTTCCGAGCCCGACCGCGCGGCGCTGCTGATCGATCTCGACGCCGATCGGACGCCGCGCCCCTCGCTGGTAGCGACCGGGGGCGCACGCGCGCTCGAGGAGCGGCTGGCGGCGCACCTGCCCGACGCCGGCGTCGCCTCCCGCGGCTCGATCTGCCAACTGCAGCTGGCGCCCGATGAGGATGGGGTGGGGCAGATCGCCGCCGCCCTGCCGCTGGTCCGCGACTCCGCCGCGGTCGCTCACCTGCCGCCCGCTCTCTTTCAACCTGCGCTCGACGATCCGCACGTCGGCGCCAGCGCGGTGCTGCTTCGCGCCGATCTCGACCGCGATCGGGCGCTGGTCGCTCTCGCCGCCCGCGACGCGATGGCCCGCGACCTCCGCGTCGCTGTCCTCAAGCGCCCGCTCGGCCGATTGACCGCCCGCCGGGCCTTGCTCGGAGCGTTGCCGCCGAGCTCTCGGGTCCTGCCGCCTCGCATCGGCGAGCGGTTGCTGCAGACCGCAGGCGGCTAATTCAACCCGCTGGCGGAGAGTGGCGCCTCGGTTTGCGCTTGAAATGGCGGCCGGCGGCGAGGTCGACCGAATCGCCGGGCTCGTCGCCGAAGCGCCAGACCTCGGCCCTCCCGGAGGGCCCGATGACGGCGGCGATCGTGCCCAGCGCCTTGCCGCCGCCCTCCTCGCGCCCGCAGGTGTAATGGATCCCCAGCTCGTGGTCGAGCGAGTGGTCGCTGCCTTTGCCGGTCGTCGCCTCGAGTCCCTCGCGCAGCGCTTCCAGCGAGACCCTGTGGGGGAAGTTGTATTTGCCACCCCCGCGCACCGAGGAGATGAGGCTGACGCTCGGGTCGATCGCCTCGACCAGCTCGAGGTTGAGCCCGTGCTTGGAGCCGTGGTGGGGGACCTTGAAGACGTCGGCGTTCAAGGGTTCGACCCCGCGCGCCTTGCGCAGCGCCTCGGCGACCGCCGAGTCGTCGGCCTCGAGCTGCGGGAAGTCGACCAGCACCTGCGACCAGGAGAGGGTCTGGGCGTCGGCGCCGAGGATCAAGCTCGCCCCATTCGGCAGCTTGTCGTAGCTGCCGTCTTTGCCGCGCATGTAGTAGCGGCGCGCGGGGAAATCGACCCTGAGGGCGATCGAGCTGTTGTTGGGGTCGATGCCGTAGCTGTCGTAGCGGCCCTTGAGGCCGACGCCGGGCGCCAAGATGGTGATTTTCACCTGGTCGATGAAGAGGACGGTGCCGCTGCTGGGCTGGAGGTGATCGATTTCCGGCGCGCCGGCGAGCGCTTCCATCATCTGGAAGTAGCTCTTGGTGGGCATGAAGTAGGCCGACTCCATGAAGGTCCCGATCTCGGCCTTGCGTTTGCGCAGGAAGCTGCCCATGCCGGAGATGTGGTCGGCGTGGGGGTGGGTGGCGACCACCAGCTCGAGCGGTTTCCCTTCGCTGTCGAGCAGACCCTCAGCCTGCAGGGCGCCGATCAGTCGTTCGAGCTTGCCGGCCGGGACGACGTCGACGACGATCGCCTTCCTGGTCCTCTTCCCGTTGCTGCGCTCCTCCTCGGGGAGCAGCAGGACCTGCGTGTCGCCGTCGCCGACGTTGAGCACGAAGTGGACCAGGTCGTCGGGGCCGACTCGTTGCGTGAACTCGCCCGTCTGGTCGAAGGAGTCGGCGGGTACGTCGACGTAGATGGGCGGCGCTGCGGTCGGCATCCTCAGCTCCCGCTCGCTTTCTTCCTGCGCAGGACGGCCGCGACCTCGGGCTTGAGGCGGGGCGTCAACGCCTCGTAGGTGGCGGCCTTCGCGGCTTCGCGGCCGCTGGCAGTGATGTCGACGACCTCCTCGAGCCAGCGCTCGACCCCGAACCGGTCGGCGGCTTCCTGCGGGCCCTCGCCGGCCTCCGGCGAAGCCAGGCGGGCCGCGTAGACGTCGCCGACGGCGACCTTACGCCGCTGGATCGCCCGGCGCGTCACCCGCGGACCGGCGCTCGATTCGACCGTGTCCGGGACCTCCCGCCGGGCGAGGCGTCGTTGCAGGCCGTCGAGGTCGACGGTCACCTCCTCCTCGCTGCCGCCGCTGGCGAAGACCGGATGCCCGCCGGCACCGCCGCGCGGCCACTCCGAGACCAGCAGGCCGACGACCTGGTCGATCTTCTCCTCGACGACGACGTAGGAGAAGCCGTTCAGCGCGCGGGCGGGTACCTCCCTCAAGGCCGGGGGCTTCCAGGGCGAACCGCGCTTCGCTCTGCTTTTCCTCGCCACGAGCGATCAAGATACTTGCTGTTACTGGGATACGTCTTTTAACGTTCCATTGAGCTACCTCGAAGCGGCGCCGGGGCTTGCCCGGGCGTTGCGAATCCGTCGCTGTTCCGGCACTGAACTTTTCTCCTGATCGCGCCACGCGTGCGCCGCGCTCGAGCAGGGTGCGTGCATGGCCAGTCGTCACGAGCGGGATCGCGCGCTCAGCCCGCGCGCCGAGCGCGGGCAGGCACTTCTGCTCGCGCTCGGCGGTGCTTTCGCGCTGCTCGTCGCGGCGCTGGCGCTTGTCGCGATCGCCGGCGCGGTCACCGGCAAGGGCAGGGCGCAGCGCGCCGCCGATCTGGCGGCGATCTCGGCGGCGCGCTCGATGCGCGACGACCTGCCGCGGCTGCTGACGCCGCCGCGCCTGCCGGGCGGCGCGCCAAACCCAGCTCACGTCGAGAAGGCCGCCTACCTGGCGAGGGCCCGCGCGGCGGCACGCGACATCACCGCCGCGAACGGCGTCTCGCCGGAGCGCTTGCGCGTCTCCTTCCCCGACCGGGCCTCGTTCGCGCCGCTGCGGGTGCGGGCGACGGTGACGGCGACCCTCGAAATCGCACGGCCGGAGCTGGGTCGCCGGCCTCCCATGGACGTAGAAGCCTCCGCCGTCGCCGAAGCCGCGGCTCCCGCCCCCGGCACCGATCCGATGCCAGTCACAGCGAGCGGCGGCGGCTACGGCGGCCCACTCGCCTACCGCCAGGGAGAGGGGATGCGCCCGGACGTCGCCGACGCCTTCGACCGTATGGCCGCGGCGGCTTCGCGCGCCGGCCTGAGCCTGATCGTCAACTCCGGCTTCCGCTCGGATGCAGAACAGGCCGCGCTCTTCGCCGAACACCCGGATCCTCGCTGGGTGGCGCCGCCCGGCCACTCGCTGCACCGGTGCGCGACCGAGCTGGACCTGGGCCCCGAATCTGCCTACGCTTGGCTCGACGCCAATGCCGCCCGCTTCGGCTTCGTCCGGCGCTACTCGTGGGAGCCTTGGCACTTCGGCTTCGCCGCTGGGCCGCCGCCGTGCTCAACGGCAGGCAATGCGGTTGCCGTCCGCGGAACGGAGACAGGCGGGGGAGACGGGGCCTTCGCGAGCGCCGCCGGGCTGCCCGCCTTCGTCCCCCGGCGCTACCGGGCACCGCTGCTGCGCGCCGCCGCCCGCTGGAACGTCTCGGCCGCGCTGCTCGCTGCCCAACTGATGGCCGAGTCGAACTTCAACCCCTTCGCCGTCTCGCCGGCCGGCGCCCAGGGCATCGCCCAGTTCATCCCCTCGACGGCCGCCGCCTACGGCTTGCGCGATCCGTTCGACCCGGTCGAAGCGATGGGAGCCCAAGCCCACCTGATGTCCGACCTGATCCGCCAGCTCGGCTCGCCCGAGCTGGCCCTGGCCGCCTACAACGCCGGCCCAGCGTCCGTCGAAGCCTGCCGCTGCGTCCCCGCCATCCCCGAGACCCGGGCCTACGTCACCCGCATCCTCGCCCTGCTCGGCGGCGTCGGCGCGCTCGTCGTCCCGACCTTCGAAGTGCGACTGGTTTCCTGAGACGTCCGGCTGTCGGGCAGACAGCCTTCAGCTAATTGCAATATTCCATCCGTGCTATCTGATGGCTGTCTGGACGTAAAGAACTCGATGCGTTACCTTTTGAGTGCTGGCGAGGTATCACGTAGGAACCGTTCTTCCGAGTGAGAAGTTAAGGTGCCGTGTGATTGAGTCGATGATCGCGGGAGGCGGCAGCTATGACCAGGAAGAAAGACCAATCCGGAGACGTCAAGCCCCACGTGCCCATCGCGGGGGGTGCCTCCGAGTCGTACCTGGAGATCGACGCCACCGAGTACGCGAAGGCTCGCCAGGATCCAACCGTGCGGAGGCTTCTGGAGAAAGCGGATAGGTACGCCGAGTCTCTGCGCGCACAGGGCCGTCTCGACGACTGAGCGCCCTCTCAGTCCGTGCTGAGAGGCGTCCAGAGCCGTGGATGCCTGTCGCTGTCGGTGGGTTTTGCCCCGAGTCGAAATCCGTATTTCCGCTGCCATACCTTCTCGGCGGTGACGTCGTCGTGTGGGTCCAGAGCTAGGACCGCACAGCCGTAACGGCGAACCTCCTTGCCGAGTCGAATTGCATTGAGGATCAGCTCTTCCCCGTCCATCGAGGTCTCGCGGTGCTTCGCGCACCAGCAGAGGAGGTAGGCGGGAACCGTTTTACGGCTTTCCTCGCGCGAGACCCCCAGCGATTCGACGCCGCTCCAGGTCAGAGTCGCCTCACTTACCCGGCATGTGATGAAGCCCTCGAGTCGCGCTTCCGAGGTCAGCAGATGGGTGACCGTGAACAAGTCCGACTGGGCTTCCGTCTTGAGCCAACAGGCAGCGGCGTGTCCCGCGTCTTTGTCCAATGGCTTGAACTTCGAGACCAGCTCCGCCAATTTCGGCGGTGAGCTTTCGTCCCATTCGACCCACGTGTAGCGGGGATCGGCTTCGACAGCAGGGGTTTGTTCGAGCTGGAGATCGCCGGAAGGTTTCATTGGAATATCTGGAGTAGTGCTGGCCGCTTGATCGGTTCGTCGAAATGAGCTGCGCAGCTCCGCGTAGACGTTCATCGCGCGGGCGCTCCGCCCCCTGTCTGTCGGCCGCGCGTGTCTACGGCGGCGACGGCCACATCCTACGCCGATCGGGAGTAGATCGGTACCCATCGAGTCTGCCTATTCCAGCACGCCGACTTCGTCGCCATCGCACGCCACACGCCGCTGCGCCTCTTTGCCTAGACTGCGGCGCGATGGCAACCGTCGAGGTACGGGGAGTCGAGGGGATGCAGGCCCTGGTCGGCCAGGAGATCGGGCCGAGCGAGTGGCGCACCGTCACCCAAGGCGACATCGACGCCTTCGCCGACCTCTCGGGCGACGACCAGTGGATCCACGTCGACGTCGAGCGCGCCAAGAGCGAAAGCCCCTTCGGCACGACGATCGCCCACGGCAACCTGACCCTCTCGCTCGTCGACGGCTTCCGCAAAGAGCTGATCTCCTCGACCGGCTTCGCCCTCGGCGTCAACTACGGCTGGAACAAGATCCGCTTCCCCGCTCCGGTCCCCGTCGACAGCAAGGTCCGCGGCAAGGCCGAGGTCGTCTCGATCGACGAGAAGGGCGGCGGCTGGTGGGAGGTAGTGACCCGCTTCACCCTCGAGGTCGAGGGCAATGAGAAGCCCTGCTTCGTCGGCGACAGCGTCACCCGCGTGATGGCACCCGCCAGCTGAGGTTCCCGCGTTCAGGTAGGCGGCTCGAAAAAACGCCCGGGATATAGCGCGTCCGGTGGAGGAGTCCGCTATCTCTGGACAGCGAAATCCGCAGGCGCCGGATCACCGGATTTGCAGGGCTTGGTGCAGTGCTTCTGCTTGGTGTGGGTTGCGTTGCGTGCGCGGGCGCTCATGCCGCGCTGGCTTGCGCTCCTTCTGTGCGTGCCTGGGCTCGCATTCCTCACGCCGCTTTCGCGTTTGCTGCTTGCGCCCTCGATTCTGCTGTTGGCCGCGGCGTCGGTGCAGCTCCTGAGTGCGACGGTGTCGGGTGACTAACGGAGTCATGTGCTGAGCAGGATCCGGCGGACGGCCTCCAGCGGGACCATCAGCGTCAGCGGCTCTGCGGTTGCGGGCTTGAATCCGAAGCGTGCATAGAACGCAGCGGCTTCCTCGTCGAGGGCATGGACGAGGACGGCGCGCATGGCGACCGAGCGCGAGGCGCGCTCGGTGCGCTGCAGGGCGTCAAGGAGGAGGCTTCGCCCAAGGCCGATGCTCTGCTCGGACCGATCGACGGCAAGACGGGCGATCAGGCAGGCGGGGATCGGGAAGTGCTTGGACGTTCCCCGCTGAACTTCGCCTGTTGCATCTCTCTGCTCGACCTGCGAGGCGACCAGCGTGTAGTAGCCAACTACATCGGTTTCTTCTTGTCGGCAGACCACGAAGGTGCGAGCGGTGTCTCGGCGTTGGCCCTGTCCTGCGTAGGCGCGCAGCCAGCGATCCAGCTGTTCGCGGCCGCACTCGAAGTGATCGACGTCGTGGTGAGGCTCGAGCGGCTTGACCGCTCCAAAGCGAGCGCTCAACCGCCGAGAACGCTGGGCCGTTCGGTAAGGGCGCCGAGACCAGCCTCAAAGGAAGAGGGATCGTCCAGGGCCGCGAGAAAGCGGTCGGCCTCTTCTGGATTGAGCGCAATGCTGGTTCGCTCAGCCAGCACCTGCTCGGCCTCGCGGCGTGCAGCCTGGCGGACGAACTCGCTGAGCGTCTGGCCGCGGGTGGTAGCAGCGGCCTGCTCCAGGTCGCGCTCTTCGTCGGACACCCGGATCTCGATCCGGCGGGTCTTGGGGCTGGCCGTGGGCTCCATGTGCAGCGAGTGTACGGCACTTGTCCGGGTAGCTCAACATAGGGCTGATTGTCCGCATGGAATGGGGCCAAACAATTCATACAACGGCAGCTAGATTCGAGGCTCTCGGGGGTTGCCGAGACGGCGATTAGGCCGCTGTATCGAGCTGCTTAGAGAGGCGTCCTTTGGCGCTTGGCCATTCGGTGCGCAGGATCGCGTAGTGGACGCTGTCGCGCCAGCTGCCGTCTCGCCGTCGCATCTCATGGCGGTGTACGCCCTCCTTGATCGCCCCTAGCCTTTCAATGGCGCGCTGCGAGCGCTCGTTGCGGATGTCGGTTCGGAAGGCGACACGCTCAAGCTCCAGCGTCTCGAAGGCATGGGTCAGGAGCAGAAGCTTGGCCTCCGCGTTGCATCCGGTTCGCCATCGGGATCGACTGATCCAGGTTGACCCGATCTCCACGTGAGCATTGCCGGCGTCGAAGTCCCAATAGGAGGTCGAGCCGATCGCTGAGCCGTCGTCGGTGGCGAAAATCGCCAACGGGAGACGGCGATTCGCCTTCCGGTCGGCAAGCGCATCCTCGATCCAAGCGCGTGCCTGATTGACATCGGACGGGCGTGGATACGGAAGCCAGGTGAATATGTCCTCGCTGTCTGCAGCGGTCAGCACGCCAGCGGCATGCTCGCTACGCAGCGGTTCAATCCTGACAAGGTCGCCGCGAAGCTTGACCGGTTCCATCGGGTGCACGGCGCGATCCTTGCAGGCACGCGGGATTCCTGTGACACGAGCGATGGCGCCCGTCGAGTGACGGGCGCCTGACCGGATTCAGTCGCGCTTCGCGTAGTTGCCGATCTCGCCGAAGTCGACCATCACGCATGCCTCGGGGCCGGGAACTTCGGCATCGTGGCCCGGCGGGATGGCGACCACGTCGCCGGCTTTGATCTGGGCCTCGGTGCCGTCGTCCATGAAGATGCGCATGCTGCCTGACAGCACGTAGCCGAAATGGGCTACCTGGCATGAGTCGGTCCCGGCGATCGGCTTGACGTTCTCCGACCACCTCCAACCTGGCTCAAAGGTGCCCTGGGCGACAGCGTGACCGGCGAGCTGAACGATCTTTGCCTGGCCGTTCCCCTCAAACGGGCGGGTCTCGTCGGGGGAGTCGAAGTTCTTGACCTCAGTGGCCATGGGATTCCTTTCGTTCGTTGGGCCTATCGCGACGGTACACCCGCCGTTGCGCTGAGACAACCCAAGATCCTCGGGTCGATTGCCCGTCGATCGGGCCATCTGCCGATCTGGCCACTCCTCGCGAAGTGGTTGGCCGTGGTGGCCGTTGACTCGGCCTGGCGGCGCAGGGGAGACTCGACACGCCCGCATGGCTCGACCGAGGGAGAGAAAATGAAGGCTCGCCATCTCGTCTCGATCGCGGCGGTGTGCGCCGCTGGCCTGCTCACCGCCTGTGGCAGCGGCTCCGACTCGGAAACGATCGAGCTGATCGAGCACGCCGACACTGACACCGTCCGTCACATCGGCCCGGCGAGCGAGGAAGACTCGGTCGGCGACGTGCTTGCATTTGCCAACCCCGTCTTCGACTCCTCGAACGAAAAGCGGGTGGGATCGGACAACGGACAGTGCGTGCGCACCGCTGCCGGCAAGGCATGGGAGTGCATTTGGACCGTCTCCCTGTCCGGCGGGCAGATGACCGTCGAGGGTCCGTTCTACGACGGCAAAGACTCGACCCTTGCGATCACCGGAGGCACTGGCGAATACGAGGATGCGAGCGGGCAGATGCAGCTGCACGCCCGCAATCCCGAAGAAACCGAGTACGACTTCACCTACGAAGTCGAAGAGTAGGCACTGGTTTACCGCACGGATCGTTCCGCCAGTGCCAATTAGCATCGTACGTCGTGGCGGCTCCGCGCGACATGCCAGTGCTGATTCTCAGCGGTCCGCCTGGGGTGGGTAAGACGACGGCCGCCGCGGGCCTTGCGGCGCGGTTCGCGCGGGCGGCCCACCTGGAATCGGATGCGTTCTTTCGCTTCGTCCGATCCGGTTACGTGGAGCCTTGGAAGCCCGAGTCGCAGGAGCAGAACCAAGTTGTCATGGGAATCGTTGCCGGGGCCGCTGCCGGCTATGCGGCGGCCGGCTACTTCACCATCGTCGACGGGATCGTCATCCCGCGCTGGTTCCTCGGGCCCCTGCGCGACGCCCTCCACGGGGCGGGGCATGCGGTCGCCTATGCCGTGCTCCGTGCGCCGCTGGCCGTCTGCACCGAACGGGTGCAGGCTCGCGAAGGCGAGCCCCCCATCGAGATCGACGCGATCGCCGGGCTTTGGCGGGATTTCACCGAGCTCGGTGAGCTCGAGCGCAACGTCATCGAGGCGGGGGGAAGCAGTCCCGAGGAGGTCGCCGACCTGATCGCCCAACGGCTGTCGGACGGGCAGCTCGCCGTTTGAGGAAGACCTGCAGCGCCCGCCGGCCGGCCGGCGGGCGCCGTGCTCCACTGCGCTACTTGACGGTCAACGTTCCTTCCATGCCGGCTTCGCGGTGGCCGGGCACCGAGCAATAGAAGGTGTAGGTGCCGGGCTTCAGGTTGACCGTGGTCGAGTCTTCGCCTTCGGCGATCAGTTCGGTCTTGCCCACCGTCTTGCCGCCGGAGTCTTCGATCGCGACGTCGTGGGTCAAGCCCTGCGGGTTGTTGAAGTCGACCGTCACCTGGCCGGCCTTGGCGCTGGCTTCGGTGGCGGTGTAGGCGAGCTGGCCGCCCGGGTCGGCTTCGAAGGCGACGGTCGTGCCGCCGCCGCCTTCTTCTGACTTGTTGCCCGCTTCGGCCGCGCCGCCGCCGGATTCACCGCTGTTGGCACCGTTCGTCGTGGCGTTGCTCGAGCTCGAATCGTCGCCGCCGCCGCAGGCGACCAGGGCCACGGACGCCAGGACCAGGGCGAGCAGTGCTGCGACCTTCTTCATCGGCGAATCCTTTCCACTCGGTACCGGGTAGGGAGACTGTACTCGGATACGCCGCGCTGGGGACCTCGGTTCAGCGACCCTCGAAACGCGGCTTGTCGCCGCCGAAGAAGGCGCTGACGCCAGCCCTCAGATCCTCGGTCGCCATGCTGTCGGCGATCCCGTGCCGCTCGAGCTGCAGGTGCTCGGTCAGGCTGTTCTCGATGCTCTGGCCGCAGAGCAGCTTCGCCATCCGCACGTAGTGGGGGGCCCTCTCGGCCAGCTCCTCGGCCTTCGCCCGCGCCCGCCCGGCCAGCTCGTCCGCTGCGACGACCTCGGAGACGAGGTGCTCGGCGAGTGCGTCGGCCGCTCCCATGTTCGGGTCCTCGAGCAGGATCTCCAGCGCCCGGCTCGGCCCGACGACGCGCGGCAGGAAGTAGGTCATGCCGCCGTCCGGCGAGGCTCCGATGCGCCCGTAGGCTGGCGCGAAGAATGCGGCCTCGGAGGCAATCCGGATGTCGCAGGCAAGCGCAAGCGAGAAGCCCGCGCCCGCAGCCGGCCCGTTGACCGCGCAGATCACCGGGTAGGGGATCCGGCGCAGGTCGACGATCGCCGTGTGTAGCGCCTCGGCGCCGCGCCGCACCTGTGCCGGCAGATCGATCGAGTCGTCGTCGACGCCGGTCTTGAACCAGTTGACGTCGCCGCCGGCGCAGAATGCCTTGCCGGCGCCGGTGATCACCAGCGCCCGCAGCGGCGCCTGGTCGGCGAGCCAGGCAAAGGCGGTGGTCAGCTCGGCGATCATCTCCGGGCTCATCGCGTTGAAGGCCTCAGGCCGGTCGAGGGTCAGCATGCCGATCTCCCCGTCGATCTCGATTCGCAGCGTGCTCAGCTCGGGTGGGCTGATCGTCTCGGTGGTCATCGCGCTCTCTCCGTCCCTTTCCAGTGTTTGGCCGAGTGGCCAGGAGCCTACCCTTTGGTCGGATGAGCGAAGGACGCCCCGAGACTCGCGCCGGACGGATCGCCCAGCAGCGCCGCCGCCTGCCGGACTCGGCCGGCGTGTACCTCTTCTACGACGGCAAGGACGAGCTGCTCTACGTCGGCAAGGCGCGCTCGATCCGCAAACGGGTCGCCTCGCACTTCTCCGGCAGCGAGACCCGCCTCACCTCGCGCGTCGAGCGCATCGACTTCCTCGTCACCGCCAACGAGGCCGAGGCGCTGCTCGCCGAGCAGAGCTTCATCAAGCGCCACCGGCCGCGCTTCAACATCCGTTTGCGCGACGACAAGTCCTACCCCTACGTCTGCGTCAGCCTCGACGAGGACTACCCGCGTGTCTACTTCACCCGGGAGAAGCACCGCCCCGGCCGCGCCTACTTCGGGCCCTTCTCCAGCGCCAAGCGCGTGCGCGAGACGCTCGACCTGCTCGGCAAGCTGTTCCAGTTCCGCACCTGCGAGGGGGTCGAGCCCGGCCGCCGCTCCGGCAGTCCCTGCCTCGACTACTACATCAAGCGCTGCGGGGCGCCCTGCGTCGGCTACGTCAGCAGGGACGAGTACAGGCGCAACATCGACGCCATCGTCGACTTCCTCTCCGGCCGCTACCGCCAGGTCGAGGCCGACGAGCAGGCGAAGATGGAGGAGGCCGCTGGCGCGCGCGAGTTCGAGCGGGCCGCGCTGCACCGCGACCGCCTCAAGGCGATCCAGTCGCTGTTCGAGCGCCAGCGGGTGGCCGGCGGCTCGGTCGGCACCGCCGACCTGATCGGGGTCGCGACCGAGGGAGCCGATGCCAACGCCCAGGTCTTCCAGGTGCGCGACGGGATCCTCGCCGAGCGGCAGAGCTTCTACCTCGACAACCAGGCCGAACGCGAGCCGGCCGAGGTCGCCGAGGAGTTCATCGGCCAGTTCTATTCGGCCTCGCCAGCGATGCCGCGGACGATCGTCGTCGGCCCCTACCTGCGCGACCGGGCCGAGCTGCTGGCGGCGGCGCTCGCCGAGCGGCGCGGCTCGCCGGTCGAGGTGCGCGTCGCCGAGCGCGGCGACAAGCGGCGCTTGCGCGAGCTGGCCGAGCGCAACGCCCGCCTCGCCCTCGACCAGGACCGGCTGCGGCGCGAGCACCGCCGCCAGCGTCGCGTCGACTCGCTCGCCGAGCTGCGCGAGGCGCTGGCGATGGAGGAGCTGCCGATCCGCATCGAGGGCTTCGACATCTCGAACATCGGCGGCGAGCACACGGTCGCCTCGATGGTGGTCTTCGAGGGCGGCGCGACCAAGAAGTCCGACTACAGGCGCTTCAAGGTGCGCGGGCCGCGCGGCGATGGGTCCGACGACTTCGCTTCCATGGAGGAGGTGCTGGGCCGGCGCGTAGATCGCTATCTGGAGCAGGTCGATCTCTCGCCGCACGACGGCAAGCGCGACGAGGGCTTTGCCTCGCTGCCTTCGCTGGTGGTGATCGACGGCGGCAAGGGTCAGCTGGCCGCCGGGATGCGCGTCCTGCGTCCCTTCGTCGAGCGGGGAGCGACGATCGTCTCCCTGGCCAAGCGCGAGGAGGAGGTCTACGTGCCGGGCCGAGCGGCGCCGATCGACCTGCCTGCCGACTCGGAGGCCTCGAAGCTGCTGCAGCGAGTGCGCGACGAGGCGCACCGCTTCGCGATTGACCACCACCGCGGGCGCCGCGACCAGGCGATGACCGAATCGGTGCTCGACGACCTGCGCGGTGTCGGACCGGCCCGCAAGCGCGCCTTCCTGCGCCACTTCGGCACGCCGGAGCGGTTCTTGTCGGCGAGCCGCGAGGAGCTCGAGGCGGTGCCGGGCGTGCCGGGCAAGCTGGCGCGCGAGATCCACGAGCAGCTGCACAGGACCGGATAGCGATGGCACGGAAAGAGAAGCTAGCTGCCCCGGGCGGAGCGCGCGACGGCAGCGGGCCGGCGGCGCCGGTCAAGCTGGTCGTCATCACCGGGCACTCCGGCGCCGGCAAGTCGGAGGCGATCGCCGCCTTCGAGGACGGCGGCTACTTCTGCGTCGACAACCTGCCGCCGCGGATGATCGGCAGCCTCGGCGAGCTCTTCCGCCACGAGGGGAGCGGCGTGGAGAAGGCGGCGATCGTCTCCGACGTCCGCGGCGGCGAGTACTTCGAGGGCCTCGTCCAGGTGCTCGACGAGCTCGAAGCGGATGGCCTCAATCCCAACCTGCTCTTCCTCGAGGCCGACGAGGAGACGCTGCTCGACCGCTACAAGGAGACCCGCCGTCGCCACCCGCTGGCCCCCGAAGGGCGGATTGTCGAGGGCATCCGCGCCGAGCGCGAGCTGCTGGCGCCGCTGCGCGAGCGCGCCGACATGGTGATGGACACCAGCGACCTGACCGGCGCGCTGCTGCGTCGCCGCATCGCCGAGGAGATGCTGGGCCATCACCCCGACGGCAAGCTGGCGCTGACCCTGCTCACCTTCGGCTTCAAGAACGGGCCGCCGCGCGACGCGGACCTGACGCTCGACGTCCGCTTCCTGCCCAATCCCCACTACGTCGACGAGCTGCGACCGCTGACCGGGCTCGACGAGGCGGTGCGCGATTACGTCGAGGCTGGCACCCAGGCCGGCGAGTTCTACGGCAGGCTGCTGCCGCTGCTCGAGTTCCTCGTCCCCGCCTACGTGACCGAGGGCAAGAGCCACCTGACGATCGCCGTCGGCTGCACGGGTGGCAGGCACCGTTCGGTGACCGTCGCCGACCGCATCCGCCGCGCCCTGGAGGCGCGCGACGACGTAGTCGTGCGGATGACTCACCGCGACGTCGAGCCATAGCCCCTGTCTTAGACTGCGTCGGCTTTGTCCGATTCCGACAGCGTCATCTCCGTCCGCGACCTGCGGATGAGCTACGGCGACTTCGAAGCGGTGCGGGGGATCGACCTTGAGGTGCGGCGTGGTGAGGTCTTTGCCTTCCTCGGCCCCAACGGTGCTGGCAAGACGACCACGGTCGAGATCCTCGAGGGCTACCGCCGGCGCAGCGGCGGCGAGGTCAGCGTCCTCGGCGAGGACCCGGCGCGCGCCGGGCGCGCCTGGCGCGAGCGGATCGGCATCGTCCTGCAGAGCTGCCGCCTCGACCCCTACCTGACCGTGCGCGAGTCGCTCGCCCTCTTCGCCGGCTACTACGGCGCGCCGCGCCCGATCGAGGAGACGATCGAGCTGGTCGGCCTCGGCGGCAAGGCCGACGAGCGGACCAGCCGGCTCTCCGGTGGGCAACAGCGGCGGCTCGACGTCGGCATGGCGCTGATCGGCGACCCCGAGCTGCTCTTCCTTGACGAGCCGACCACCGGCTTCGACCCGTTGGCCCGGCGCCAGGCCTGGGAGGCGATCGCCGGCCTGCGCGAGCTCGGCAAGACGGTCTTCCTCACCACCCACTACATGGACGAGGCGCAGCGCCTCGCCGACCGGGTGACGATCATCGCCGGCGGCGAGGTCGTGGCCCGCGGCACGCCCGAGGATCTCGGCGACCGCGAGAGCCGCCCGGCGAAGGTCACCTGGCGCGAGGGCGGCCAGGAGCGCGAGCTGGAGACGACCGACCCGGTGAAGGCGCTCAACGAGTTGACGGGACAGGCGCTGGCCGAGGGACGCGAGCTGGAAGGGCTGGAGGTCAGCCGGCCGAGCCTCGAGGACGTCTACCTGGAGTTGACCGGACAATCGTGAGCCTCGTCTTGCACCAGTTCCGCTACGACCAAAAGGCCTTCTGGCGCAACCCTGCCTCGGTCTTCTTCACCGTCGCCTTCCCGGTCATCCTGCTGCTGATCTTCGCCACCGTGTTCGGCGACCAGACGGTGGAAGTCGCGGGCGGGATCGAGACGACGACCTACTACGTGCCGGCGATCATCACCCTCTCGGTGATCTCGGCGACGATGCAGTCGCTGGCGATGTCGCTGGTCATTGCCCGCGAGGACGGCCGCCTGAAGCGGGGGAGGGGGACGCCGATGCCGGCCTGGGTCTTCATCGCCGGGCGGATCGGCAACTCGATCGTCGTCGCCCTGCTGATGCTGGTGCTGATCGCAGCTCTGGGGCGGATCGCCTACTCGGTGCCGATCCCCTGGAGCCGCCTGCCGGAGATCGTCGCCGTGCTGGTCGTCGGCGCCGCCGCCTTCTGCTGCCTCGGCATCGCCCTGACGGCGGCGATCCCCTCCCAGGACGCCGCCGCCCCGATCGTCAACGCGCTGCTGCTGCCGCTCTACTTCCTCTCCGGCGTCTTCATCCCCGACGACCAGCTGCCGAGCGGCGTGATCCACTTCGCCGACGCCTTCCCGGTCCGCCACTTCTTCGAGGCCTTCTTCAACGCCTACGTCCCCGGCGCCGGCGGCCTGGACTGGGGGAACCTCGCCGCGGTCGCTGCCTGGGGCGTAGCCGGCCTCCTGCTCGCCATCCGCTACTTTCGCTGGACCCCGCGCAGCGGCTAGGCGGCGAGCCCGTATAGCCTCCCGGCCCCGATGTTGCACCATGTTCTCCTGGAGGTCTCCGATCTCGAGCGGAGCGCCTCGTTCTACGACGCGCTGCTCGCGCCGCTGGGCTGGCGGCGCCACTTCGAGGAGGACGAAACGATTGGCTGGGGCATCGCCAAGCCGGTCTTCTTCATCTCCGCCCACCATCCAGCCAAACCGGGCTTTGGCCTGCTCAGCTTCACCGGCCTCGGCATCGTCGCGGTCAAGGCGGCCTGGGAAGGCGGCATCGGGGCGGGCGGCGAGGCGGTCGGCGAGCCCGGTGAGCGGCGCTCTTATGGCTCCGGCTCCTATTCCGCTTTCCTGCGTGACCCTGACGGGTACGAAATCGAGATAACCGTCGGTGAGTGACCCCTACCATCGGTTCAATACGACTCAGGAGGAAATGACTTCATGGCTGTGAAGGTCGGCATCAACGGCTTTGGCCGGATCGGGCGCAATCTCTTCCGCGCCGCCTACGCGGCTGGCGCGGACCTCGATTTCGTCGCCGTCAACGACATCACCGACACGGCCACGCTCGCCCACCTGGTCAAGTACGACTCGATCCTCGGCCGCTTCCCGGGCGAGGTGGAGGCCGGCGAGGGCTCGATCTCGGTCGACGGCAAGGAGCTGAAGGTGCTCTCCGAGCGCGACCCGGCGAGCCTGCCCTGGGGCGATCTCGGCGCCGACGTGGTGATCGAGTCGACCGGCTTGTTCACCGCCCGCGCCGACGCCGCCAAGCACCTAGAGGCCGGCGCCAAGAAGGTGATCATCTCGGCGCCCGCCAAGGAACCGGACGTGACCGTCGCCCTCGGCGTCAACTTCGACGACGAATACGACCGCGACAGCCACCACATCATCTCCAACGCCTCCTGTACGACCAACTGCCTGGCGCCGCTGGCCAAGGTGCTGCACGACGAGTTCGGCATCGAGCAGGGGCTGATGACGACGATCCACGCCTACACCGCCGATCAGCGCCTGCAGGACATGCCGCACAAGGACCTGCGCCGGGCGCGGGCCGCGGCGCTCAACCTGATCCCGACGACGACCGGCGCCGCCAAGGCGGTCGGGCTCGTTTTGCCGGAGCTGAACGGCAAGCTGAACGGCATCGCGATGCGGGCGCCGGTCGCCACCGGCTCGGTCGTCGACCTCGTCGCGACGCTCGCCAAGCCTGCCTCGGCGGAGGAGGTCAACGCCGCCGTCAAAGCAGCCGCCGAGGGGCCGCTGAAGGGCATCCTCTCCTACACCGAGGACCCGATCGTCTCCACCGACATCGTCACCGATCCGCACTCCTCGATCTTCGATGCAGGTCAGACGATGGCGATCGGCGAGAGCATGATCAAGGCCGTCGCCTGGTACGACAACGAGTGGGGATACTCGAACCGCTGCGTCGAGCTGGCCGGCAAGGTCCTCTGAGCCGGTCGGGCGCGTGAGCTTCGCCAAGGCAACCGCCCGCGACGCTGAGGTCGGGGGTCGGTGTGTGCTGGTCCGGGTCGATTTCAACGTGCCGCTGGATGGCGACCGCGTCGCCGACGACACGCGGATCCGGGCGGCGTTGCCGACGATCGAGCTGCTGCGCGAGCGGGGGGCCAAGCTGGTGCTCGTCTCGCACCTGGGGCGCCCCAAGGGCAAGGTCGACCCGGCGCTCTCGATGCGACCGGTGGGCGAGCGGCTCGCCGAGTTGCTCGGTGCGCCGGTCGAGCAGGCGCCCGCGGTCGTCGGGCCCGAGGTCGAGACCTTGGCCGCCGGACTCGCCCCGGCCGGCGTGCTGCTGCTCGAGAACGTGCGCTTCGAGCCGGGCGAGACCGAGAACGACCCCGAGCTGGCCACGGCGCTGGCGGCGCTGGCCGATCTCTACGTCAACGACGCCTTCGGCGCTGCCCACCGCGCCCACGCCAGTACCGAGGGGGTCGCCCATCGGCTGCCGGCCTACGCCGGCCTGCTGCTGGAGCGTGAGGTGCGCGAGCTGACGCGGGTCGTCGAGTCGCCACGGCGGCCGCTGGTCGTTGTGCTCGGCGGCGCCAAGGTCTCCGACAAGGTCGGCGTGATCGACCGCTTCCTCGACGTCGCCGACAAGATCCTGATTGGCGGCGCGATGTGCTTCAGCTTCTTCAAAGCGCAGGGGATCGCAACCGGCGACTCGCTGGTCGAGGAGGAGGGCGTGAGCTTGGCTGCCGAGGCGCTGCGCAAGGCAGAGGGGTCCGACTGCGAGCTGATGCTGCCGGTCGACCTCGTCCTGGGCGAGAGCTTCGATGCCGGCACCGACCGGCGCGAGAGCGACGACGTCGAGGTCCCGGACGGTTGGATGGGGCTGGACGTTGGCCCCCGCACCGCCGCCGCCTACGCGGAGGCCGTCAGCGCCGCCGGCACCGTGCTCTGGAACGGGCCGATGGGCGCTTTCGAGCTGGAGCCGTTCGCCGCTGGGACGCGCACCGTCGCCGAGGCCGTCGCCGCGGCGCCGGGGACCACCGTCGTCGGCGGCGGCGATTCCGTCGCCGCGCTGCACGAGTTCGGCCTGGCCGACAGGGTGGACTGGGTCTCGACCGGAGGAGGTGCTTCGTTGGAGCTACTCGAGGGAAAGAGGCTGCCGGGAGTGGAGGCTCTGAAGGATGCCTGACCGCACGCCCTACATCGCCGCCAACTGGAAGATGCATAAGACGGTTGCCGAGGCGGCGGAGTTCGTCGACGCGCTGCTGCCGCGGATCGCCGCGACCCAGCACGACGTCGTCCTCTGCCCGCCCTACCTGGCGCTGAGCGAGGTGGTCGAGCGCTCGCGCGGCAGCGCCGTGCGGGTCGCCGCCCAGAACATGCACGAGGAGCAATGGGGCGCCTTCACCGGCGAGGTCTCGGCGCCGATGCTCGTCGAGGCCGACGTCGACGCCGTGATCCTCGGCCATTCCGAGCGCCGCCAGTATTTCGGCGAGACCGACGAGGCACTGGCCCGCAAGGTCCCCGCGGCGCTTGCCGCGGGCTTGGAGCCGATCCTCTGCGTCGGCGAGAGCGAGGAGGCCCGCGACGCCGGCCAGACCGAGGCGGTGCTGGAGCGCCAGCTGCAGGCCGACCTCTCGGGCGTGGAACCGGACAGGCTCACCGGGCTGGTCGTCGCCTACGAGCCGATCTGGGCAATCGGCACCGGCCGCACCGCGACCACCGAGCAGGCGCAGGAGGCGTGCGAGTTCGCGCGCGACGTCCTGCGCCAGCGCGGGATCGAAGCCGACGCCGTGCGAATCCTCTATGGCGGCTCGGTCAAGCCGGCCAACGCCGCCGAGCTGATGGCGCAGCCGGACATCGACGGCGCCTTGGTCGGCGGCGCCAGCCTCGATCCGAAGGACTTCGCCGCAATAGTCGAAGCGGCATGATGGCCCTGTCATGAACGACTCGGTGGCTCTGGTCATTCTCGATGGCTGGGGTATTGCTCCTCCAGGTCCTGGCAATGCCATCTCCCTTGCCGAGACGCCGGTCTTCGATCGCCTCTGGGCACGGTTCCCGCACACCGAGCTCTCAGCCCAGGGCCGCGACGTCGGCCTGCCCGACGGGCAGATGGGCAACTCCGAGGTCGGCCACCTGAACCTCGGCGCCGGCTCGGTGGTCAAGCAGGACCTGGCCCGCATCGACGATGCGATCGCCGACGGCGGCTTCTTCGAGAACGAGGCGCTGCTGGCGGCTTGCGACCGGGCGCGCCGCAGCCCGCGTGGGCGGCTTCACCTGCTCGGCCTGGTCTCCGACGGTGGCGTCCACTCCGGCTGGGAGCACATCGAGGCGACGATCGAGCTGGCCTCGCAGGAGGGCGTTCCCGACATCGTCTTCCACGCTTTCAGCGACGGCCGCGACACGTTGCCGCACGGCGGGCGCGGATACCTGGTCGAGCTGGAGCGCTGGCTGCGCCAGGCCGGCCGCATCGCCACGGTCAGCGGCCGCTACTACGCGATGGACCGCGACACCCGCTGGGAGCGGACCAAGCTCGCCTACGACGCGATCGTCCACGCCCGGGGCCTGAACGCGGCGAGTGCGGCCGAGGCGATCGAGGCCTCCTACGAGCGGGGCGAGACCGACGAGTTCGTCAAGCCGACGGTGATCGGCAACTATGACGGGGCCGCCGCGGGCGATGTCGCGTTCTTCATCAACTTCCGCCCCGATCGGGCGCGGCAGATGACCCGCGCCTTGGCCGAGCCCGGCTTCGACGAGTTCCCCCGCGGCGGCCCGGTGCTCGACCTGACGACGATGACCGCCTACCGCAAAGGGTGGCCCTACCCGGTCGCCTTCCCCGAGGCGCGGCCGCAGACCACCCTGGCCGAGGTGATCTCGAAAGCCGGCGGCCATCAGCTGCACGTCGCCGAGACCGAGAAGTACGCCCACGTCACCTACTTCTTCAACGGTGGGCGCGAGGAGGAGTGGGAGGGGGAGGTGCGTTGTCTGGTCGACTCGCCGCGCGATGTTCCCACCTACGACCACAAGCCGGAGATGAGCGCCCGCGCCGCCGCCGCCGCCTTCGCCTCGCGCTGGTCGGGGCAGGACTACCGCTTCGGGATCATAAACTTCGCCAACCCCGACATGGTCGGCCATACGGGCGTGATCCCGGCGGCGGTCGCCGCTGTCGAGGAGGTCGACCGGCGCCTCGGCGACGTCGTCGCCGCGGTCGAGGCGAAGGGCGGCGCCTGCATCGTCACCGCCGACCACGGCAACTGCGACCACATGCTTGAGCCCGACGGCTCGCCCAACACCGCCCACTCGCTGAACCCGGTGCCGCTGATCGTCACTGCCGAGGGTCTCGAGCTGCGCGACGGGGGCATCCTCGCCGACGTCGCCCCGACCGCCCTCGAGCTGCTCGGCATCCCCCAGCCACAGGCGATGACCGGCCACTCGCTGATCGCGCATCCGACTTTGACCACCCCATAGTGGGGTCTAAGTCGGATACGGCAAATGAGGGTTGAGCCCGAAAGGCTGAGGTTTGAGATCGAGGCCCGCGACGGGGCGGCCCGGGCGGGCATGCTGCATACCGCCCACGGGCCGGTCGAGACGCCCGCCTTCATCCCGCTGGCCACCAAGGCGACGGTGCGCGGGTTGGAGTCGAGCGAGGTCGCCCAGCTGGGTTACGGGTTGATCCTCGGCAACACGTACCACCTGTTCGTCTCGCCGGGGCCCGATCGGATCGCCGCTGCCGGAGGGCTGCACGGGTTCATGGGCTGGGAGCGGGCGTCGATCACGGACTCCGGGGGGTTCCAGGTGTTCTCGCTGGCGCACGGCGGCGTCGCCGACGAGGTCAAGGGGAAGGGGCGGCCCGGCGGCGAGCGCGGCTCTGTCGTCTCGATCGGCGAGGAGGGGGTCCGCTTCCGCTCCTACAAGGACGGCAGCTCGCTGTTCCTCTCGCCCGAGATCTCGATGGAGGTTCAGGCCAAGCTGGGGTCGGACATCGCCTTGGCCTTTGACGAGTGCACGCCCTACCACGCCGACCGCGAGTACACCGCTCGCTCGATGGAGCGGACGCACCGCTGGCTCGGGCGCTGCCTCGCCTGGCATGGAGAGCACGGTCCCGACCGCCAGGCCGTCTTCGGCATCGTCCAGGGCGGCGTCCACGAGGACCTGCGGCGCGAGTCGGCCGAGGCGGTCTCCGAGGCGGGTGTCGACGGGATCGCGATCGGCGGCACGCTCGGGCGCGACAAGCAGGAGATGCGCGGCGTCCTGGGGCTGACCGCACCGCTGCTGCCGGAGGCGGCGCCGAAGCACCTGCTCGGCATCGGCGACGTCGACGACCTGCTCGTCGGCATCGCCCTTGGCCTCGACGTCTTCGACTGTGCGATCCCCACCCGCCTCGCCCGCCACGGCACCGCCCTGGTCCCTGATCCAACCAACCGCTTCCGCCTCGACTTGCGCAAGGACTGGCAGGGAGATCGCACCCCGATCGCCCAAGGCTGCCCCTGCGCTGCCTGCCAGCACCACGACCGCGACTACCTCAGCTACCTCTCCCGAGCCGAAGAGCTGACCGCCGTCCGCCTCCTCTGCCTCCACAACCTGACCTACCTGCACCAGCTGATGACCCACGCTCGCACTGCCGTCACCGCCGGAACCTTCGCCAGCTATTCCACAGCGGTCCTTGCGGGCACCGCCCCCTGGGAAGCCTGAAGAGAGGACCCTGGGGGTGTCCTGCGCGCAGCGGCGTCCTGTTTTCGCACAGATCACTCAGCGAGAGCGGCAGCGCGCCAGGCGCGAAAAACCCAGCAAGGTCCTCTCCCCACGCCTCGCCGCTATTCGGTGTTCTTTTTGACGAGCTCCTTGACTTCTTCGACCACCTTGTCGACCGTGTCTCCTGCCACTTCGGTTGCTCGGACGCCCGTTGCCTGGTCGGTGGCGACGATCACTGCAGTGGCTACGGCAGCGGCGATCAGAACCAGGGCTACTGCTGCGAGGACAAAGCGGGCGACGCGGGAGAAGGCACTGCGCTTGGCGGGCGAAGGCGCAGCTGGGGCCGGGGGAGGTGCAACCGGAGGCTGTGGCACTCGTGGCGCTGGCCGGCGGCTTGGGGAAGCTGGGCGAAACTCGGTCCGCTCGGTCTGATCCAGACGGCGGGTGGCCGTCTCGCCGCCGAGGACGCGGGTCGGCCCGGTCCCGTCCTCCGGCAGGGTCACATCCTCACCCTGCAGGCCGAGCTGCAGGCCGCCGGCCAGCTCGTCGGCGCTGGCGTAGCGGCGCGAGGTATCGCCTTCGAGCGCTCGCAGGACGGCGGCGCCGAGCGGCTCCGGCACCTCGTCGTTGTAGGTGGTGGGCGGCAGCGGCCGCTCGTTCTGCTGGCGCACCGCCAGCTCGGCCAGGCTCGAGCCCTCGTAGGGCAGTCGGCCGGTGAGGAACTGGTAGAGGACGACGCCGAGGGCGTAGACGTCGGTCGCTGGCGTCGCCTCCTCGCCGCGTACCTGCTCGGGCGCCAGGTAGGCGGCGGTGCCGACCACCGAGCCGACCTGGGTGATGCGCGTCTGTTCGATGGCCCGGGCGATGCCGAAGTCGGTCAGTTTGACCGTCATCGGCCCGCCGCCGACCGGACCGCCGACGACCATCAGGTTGCCGGGCTTGACGTCGCGGTGGATGATCCCGCGCCGGTGGGCGTAGTCGAGGCCGGCGCAGGCCTGGATGCCGGCCTCGGCCGCAGTGTCGGGGTCGAGCGGCCCCTGCCGCTGCAGGATCTGGGCGCCGGAGCGGCCCTCGACGTACTCCATGACGATGTAGTGGCGCCCCTCGTCGAGGCCGGTGTCGTAGACCTGGACGATGTTGGGGTGGATCAGCTTCGCCACCGCCAGCGCCTCGCGGCGGAAGCGAGCGACGAAGCGCTCGTCGTCTGAGAGGTGCTCGGCGAGGATCTTCACCGCCACCGTGCGCTCGAGGATCCGGTCGGTCGCCCGGTAGACGTTCGACATCCCGCCCGAGCCGAGGCGGTCGCCCAGCTCGTATCGCCCGGAGAGCGTCCCGGTCTCCATCATTCGCCTTCCCCGACGGCGCTGCCCGGCCCGACTCCGCCGGAGGGGGCTTCGCTGGGAGCCCCTTCTTCGCCGCCGGTTTCCGGCGGACCGGCATCGCCTTCTTCGAGGCCTTTGCCTTCCCCTTTCGCCTGGGGTGGCAGCTGCGGAGAGCCTTCGGCTTCTTCGGGTTTGGCGGGGGGCACCGCTTCCGCCTCCTTTTCCTGCTTGGCCCTTTCCTTCTCGGCTTTCTTTTCTGCCTTCGAGGGCTTTTCCTCCGGTTCGGCCTCTTCCGGCACCTCGGCGGGGGCGATCGCTTCGCTGCCCGTCTCTTCGCATTCGGCGATCACTTCCTCGAGCCGTTCGGCACCGTCGCGCAGAGCTTCCTTGAGCTTAGAGTCGACGCCGCCGAGCTCTTCGATCTGGGTGGTGACCTGTTCGGCGGCGCTTTCGGCGCCCACGCAGTCGCCTTCGTCGCTCAGCTGCTTGACCGTTTCGAGGTTGGCGGTGATCTCCCGCGCGGTCTCGCCGGGCAGCAGCTTGGCGTCTTGGCCTCCGCAGCCGCCGACGGCAGCCATGGCGGCGGCACCGAGCGCGAGGGCGAGCAGCGATGCGGGTGAGCGAGGCATCCGGGGCGAGTCTAGAGAACGACCCGAGGGGCGGATTTTGCCTGCAACTGCTGGCTCATTGGCCGGCTCGGAGGCGTTCGCCGAGGCGTCGCGGAAGACCGGCGGCGGCGATAGCCGCGGCGGCCCGCTCGACGTCGTATGCGACTCGGTGGAAGTGTGCCGTCTGCGCCTCGGTATCGACCTCCAACCAGGCGGCGCGCGGGTCGCCGTCGCGTGGTTGACCGACGCTGCCGGGGTTCAGCAGCCAGCGGCCGGCGGCGAAGTCGAGCAGGGTGCCATCGCCGGTTTGGGCTCCGCGGATCTCGCCCGGCGCCGCCTCGGGTCGCTCGAAGAACAGCGAGACGTGCGAGTGGCCGATCAGGCCGACGCGCTCCTGCTGCGCGTCCAGGCAGGCGTCGGCCTGCTCGGCCGAGAGGACGTACTCCCAGACCGGGTCGCGCGGCGAGGCATGGAAGAGACCGATCTCCTCTCTATGGCCGATCGGCTGCAGCGCGCGCAGCATCGTCAGCGTCCGCTCGGCGACGTGCTCGCGCGTCCAGGCAACCGCTGCCGCCGCGGCCTCGGAGAAGGAGGCGATGTCGAGGCCGCCGAGGACCGCCAGGTCATGGTTGCCGACCAGGCAGATCGCACAGGCCTCGCGCACGAGGTCGGCGCAGGCGTCTGGGTCGGCTCCGTAGCCGACGACGTCGCCCAGGCACCACACCTCCTCGACACCCGTCGCCTCGATCGCCGCCAGCACCGCCGAGAGGGCGGGCAGGTTGGCGTGGATGTCGCTGATCGCCGCGAGCCGCACGGCGGCCAGCGTACCCGGGCGGCGGCGCGGTCCATACGATGAGGCCGTGACCGGGACAGACTCGATCGCCGAGCTGCGCTCCGCCGTCGAGCGCGCCGCCCGCGCCCTCCGGGGCGGCGAGCCGACCGGCCCCGAGCCGACGCTCGACCGACCGCCGAAGCCGGAGCTGGGCGACTACAGCTCCAACGCCGCGATGCTGCTCGCGGCGCCGCTGGGCGAAGCTCCGCGCGACGTCGCCGCCCGGCTCGGCGCCGAGCTGGAGCGCGAGCTGAGCGCCGACGGCGACCTCGACCGGGTCGAGGTCGCCGGTCCGGGCTTCGTCAACCTCTTTCTTTCCGACGAGTGGTACCGGCGGGCGATGGCCCGGCTGGGGGAGCTTGGCGCGAGCCTCGGCCCGGCACCCACCGCCTCGCCGGAGCGGATCCTGGTCGAGTTCGTCTCCGCCAACCCGACCGGCCCATTGCACGTCGGCGGCGGCCGCCACGCCGCCTACGGCGACGCGCTAGTGCGCCTCCTCGAGGCAGTCGGGCACACGGTCGAGCGGGAGTACTACGTCAACGACGCGGGCGGGCAGATCCAGCGCTTCGCCGCCTCCGTCGCTGCCCAGATGACCGGCGGCGAGCCGCCGGAGGACGGCTACAAAGGTCCCTACATCGCCGCGCTGGGCGGGCGTCTGGCGGCCGAGGGGGTCGACCCCGGCGATTCCGCCGCGCTGGGTGCCGCCGCGGTCGAGCTGGTGCTGAAGGACGTCCAGGCAACGCTCGAGCGCTTCGGGGTTCGCTTCGACAGTTGGGTCTCCGAGCGCGAGCTGTATGCCAGCGGCGAGGTCGAGGCGGCGCTCGAGCAGCTGGAGCGCCGCGGCCATACCTACCGCAGCGAAGGCGCTCTCTGGCTGCGCAGCTCCTCCTTCGGCGACGACAAGGACCGCGTGCTGGTCCGCGCCGACGGCGAGCCGACCTACCTGGCCGCGGACGTCGCGTATCACCGCGACAAGCTGGACCGCGGCTTCGAGCAGCTGATCAACGTGCTCGGCGCCGACCACCACGGCTACGCGCCGCGACTGCGCGCCGCGCTGGCCGCGCTCGGCACCGACCCGGACCGGCTCGAGGCGCGGATCATGCGCCTCGTCCACATCGTCGAATCCGGCGAGCGGGCGCAGATGTCGAAGCGCAGCGGCGACTTCGTCTCGCTCGACGAGCTGATCGACGACATCGGCGTCGATGCGGCGCGCTGGTTCATGCTCTGGCGCAGCCACGACACGACCGTCGACCTCGATCTCGAGCTGGCCCGCCGTGAGTCCGCCGACAACCCGGTCTACTACGTGCAGTACGCGCACGCGCGGATCGCCAGCATCCTGCGCAAAGCCGGGGGGGAGTCGGGGGAGGCCGGCGCGCCGACTCCGGGGACCGCGCTCGAGTCTGCCGAGCGCGATCTGGTCAAGCGTCTGCTCGAATTCCCGGCCGAGGTGAGGGAGGCGGCGGCGCGTCGCGCACCGCACCGGATATGTGCCTACGCGACCGCGGTCGCCGCGGACTTCCACGCCTTCTATCGCGATTGCCAGGTGGTGGGAGCCGAGGGCGAGGGTGTCGAGCGCTCGCGGCTCGGCCTCTGTCTCTTGACCAAGCGGACGATCGCCGATGCACTCGGCCTGCTCGGCATCTCCGCCCCCGAGCGGATGTGAAGGTCCTGGCCGAGATCCCGGCGCCGGCCTCGTCCGAGTTGAGGTTGAGGCCGGGGACGCTGCGCCGCGCCGACCTCGTGGCCTACGCCGACCTGCTGGACGCGCTGGGCGATGCCCGCGCTGTGCTGGTTGCGGGGGAGGCGGCTGGCAGGCCGGCCGGCGCCGTCGGCCTGGCGACCGCCGCCACGGCGGCTGGCGGCAGGGTGGCGCTGCTCGAGTGCGATCTCTCTCGACCGGCGCTCGCCGATGCGCTGGGGTTGTCACACGCGCCGGGCCTGCACGAGTACCTGCGGGGTGAGGCTCGCTCGCAGGACATCCTCCGGCCGGTCGTCCTCGCCGGCCCGGGCTCGGCCGGAGCGAGCGACGCGCTGGTCTGCGTCGTCGCCGGCCGCTCGAGCGACGAAGCGGCCGCCCTGCTCGACTCCGAGCGCTTCGGCCACGTCCTGCGGAGGCTGCGCGAGTCCTATGAGCTGGTGGTGATCGACGCCCCTCCGGCGGATGCCGGCGAGGTCGTTTTCACCGCGCTCGGTGCCGCAGTCGACGCGGTCCTTGCCTGGGCCGAGCGGGGGGCTTCGCCGCCCGAGTTGCCGATCCCGGCAACAGGGCTCGTCGTCCAAGGTTGACGGGCTGGGCGCCGAGCCGGCGGTTCGGTCCCTTTGCTCAGAGGTCGTAGTGGGCGAGGTCGTCTTCGAGGCGGCGGGCGTCTTCGTCGCTTGGGCCCGCGGTTGGTGGCGAAGAGGGTCCCGAGCCGCCGCGCCGCCAGCGGGCCACGCCGAGGGCCAGGGCGAGCACCGCGACGATGAAGGCGACCGCCGGTACCAGGTAGGCGGAGAGGTCGAAGCCGGAGCCCTCCGGCAGGGCGAGGACGTCGCGCCCGTACTCGGCGACCAGCGCATCCTTGACTTCCGCCTTGTCCTTGCCGGCGGCGATCTGGCGCCGCACGAAGGCGCGCTCGCGCTGCGCCTGCGGCGATTCGGCCAGCTGCAGCAAGGTCCCGCAGATCGGGCACATCACCTCGTCTTCGATGTCCGGCAGGCTGGCCTGCGACGCGGCGAAGGAGGCTGGTGCGGCGAGCAGGAGGGCCAGCACCAGCGGTGCCAGCCAGAGCAGCCGCTGTCGTGTCGACTTTGTTCCGCATAGCGACAGAAAGTCGACAAGCCGGCTCATTGGCGTCCCTCGACGATCGGCTCGACCTCTTTTTCGAGGAAGCTCTGGTCGACGGGGCCGCGCCAGATCAGCGCCAGGCGACCGTGCGGGTCGACCAGGAAGTTCTCCGGCACGCCGGTCGAGCCGAACGCTTCGCTGCGCTCGTCGCCAACGGAACGCAGCTGCGGGTAGGCCACGTCGTATTCGCGTATGAAGCGCAGCGCGTCGTCGCTGTTGTCCTGCACGTTGATGCCGAGCACACGCACGCCGCCGCCACGATGGCGGCGGGCGAAGCGGTCGAGCACCGGCGCCTCCTGGCGACAGGGGACGCACCACGAGGCCCAGAGGTTGACCAGCACCCACTTGCCACGGTAATCGGCGATCGATCCTTCGCCCTGTCCGGCCAGCACGGGCAGGGCGCGGTCGGGCACAGGGTCGCCGACGGCGATCCTCGCCTCGCCCTTGCTCAGCAGGCCAAAGGCGAGCAGGCCGATCACGGCCAGCACGGCGAGGAAGGCGGCGAGGGCGCGGGCGCTCACTGCCGGCGAAGGTTAGTCCTCGCCGCCTTCCTGGCTGCCCTTAGAATCGCTGTCGCGCGGACGTAGCTCAGCTGGTAGAGCGCGAGCTTCCCAAGCTCGAGGTCGCGGGTTCGAGACCCGTCGTCCGCTTGCGGCTCTTCCGGCGCTTGCCGCCATCCGTCGCGCGATAGAAGTGCTCGATCGCGCCGCGGACCTGCTCTTCGCCGACGATTTCCAGCAGGCCGGCGCGCCGCAGCTCGGTGACGTGGTAGTTGACGGTGCTGAGTGGCGCCTGCAGCTCCTGGCTGAGCTCCTTGGGCGACAGTGTCCGAGCGCCGTCGTCGAGGCTCAGCACTTCCATGATTGACACTCGCAGGGGGTGGGTATTCGAACGGGCCAGTAGCTCCCAATTCACGATTAGCCTCACTTTCGTTGACCGAGCAATACCGAAAAATATTAACTTACATCGTGAAAATTAGGTAAACTCGCTGACAGGGATGAACGCGGGAAGGAGAATCGGATGAGCTGCAGGAGGGGCGCGCGGGTCCTTTGCGGTTTGGTCTCGGTGGTGCTGGCGGCGGTGGTCTGGGCCCCGTCGAGCCTGGCCGACACGGGCGACATCGTCGCCCCGTCCGATCCCGAAGATCCGCAGGTCGACAGCGGCTGGCAGGCGGGAACCTGCACCGAAGAACCGCCTGAAAGTGCCGAATACTGCTCGGTGGCAACGCCAGACCAGTTCTTCGAACAGACCGCGGGTCACCCCCAGTGGGGCTTCACGCAGATCATCGTCAAGAACCAGGCACCTGGTAAAACGCCGGTCGGCGAATTGAAGACCGTTCACGTCGACTTGCCGGTCGGGCTCAGCGTCAACCCGCAGGCGACGCCGCAGTGTGCGCAGTCGACCTTCGAAGCGAATCCGTCGAGCTGCCCCGCCGGATCCGATGTCGGCAAAAGCGAAGTGACTGCCTCCCTGCTTGGGATCGAATCGCCAGCGCCGATCACCGCGACCGTCTACAACGTCGACCCGCCCTTCGGCGAGCCGGCGCGCTTCGGCTTCAACCTCGCCGGCAACAACGTCTACCTGAAGGCCAGCGTCGCCTGGGAGGGCGACTTCCACGAGGGCTTCACGATCGAAGTCCCGGAAGCGCCCAAACTCGAACCGCTGATCGAAGGGCTGATCCTCAAAAACCGCTTGGTCTTCGAAGGGCGCGCCGGTAACGGCACCTTCATCACCACGCCGAGCACCTGCTTCGGCCCGGCGGTTCCGTCCTCGCCCTTCCTGCATATCTACTCGACCTGGCTGCGAGCCGACTCCTACGGGGAACCGGATCCGAGCTTCCCCGCCGGCTCGTCCTTCTTCGAGTCGAGGATCCCGCCCGAAACCTCGCCGAAAGAATGCGACTCGATCCCCTTCGATCCGTCGCTGACGGTCTCTCCGAACGCCTCCGCGACCGACTCGCCCAGCGGCCCAGCGATTGCTGTCGACGTTCCCTTCGAACCCCCGTCCCCGTCGGAAATCGTCCAGGAAAAAACGAAACAGGCGCAGTCCAACGTGAGGGAAGCCAAGGTCACGCTGCCTCTCGGCATGGGTCTCAACCCCTCGGCGGCCGGGGGCGGCCTGCAGACCTGCAGCAACGCTCAGTTCGGTCTCGGGACCAGGAGCGAGTCGGCGGGCTGTCCGCCGGCATCGAAGATCGGCACGGTTGCGATCGACACGCCGCCGCTGCTGGACGGCTCGCTGACCGGCGACGTCTACGTCGGCCAGCAGCTCAGCCGCGATCCGCTTTCGGGCCAGGAGTACCGGATCTTCGTCGAAGCCCGGTCGCAGCGTTACGGCATCGTCGTGCGCCTAGAAGGCAAGGTCAGCGCCGATCCGTCGACCGGCCGCCTCACCACCACCTTCGAAGGCCGGGAAGTCGAAGGCATTGGCGGTGTCAAGATTCCGAAGGGCCTGCCGCAGGTTCCGTTCACGACTTTCACGCTCGACTTCGACGACGGCCCGCGCGCGGTGCTGACCAGCCCGCCGATCTGCGGCCCGAACCAGACCGCGACGGTGATGGTTCCCTGGAGCGGCAACGCGTCGGCCAAACCGACGCACGAGTTCACCCTTACCGGCGCCCCGGGCGGCGGCAAATGCGCGAAAACGGGCGCTGAAAGACCCTTCGCGCCTGGTTTCTCGGCCAAAACCGCGAAAGCGGTTGCCGGCGCCTACAGCCCACTGAGCGTCGACCTGGCTCGCAGCGACGGCAGTCAAGAGCTGAAAGGCGTCGACGTCGATCTGCCGCCTGGCGTCTCGGCCAAGCTGAAGGGCGTTCGCTACTGCCCGGAGGAAGCGCTGGTCAAAGCCGCCGGCGTCGCCGGCCTGGCGGAGACGGCCGACTCGAGCTGCCCGGGCGCGAGCTTCGTCGGGCGCGCCACGATTCTTTCCGGCTCCGGTCCAGCGCCGATCTCGATCGGCGGCAAGGTCTACCTCGCCGGTCCCTATAAGGGCGCGCCCCTCTCCCTGGCGGTCATCACGCCGGCGGTCGCCGGGCCCTTCGACCTCGGCACTGTGGTCGTCCGGGTGGCGCTGTTCGTCCAGCCGGAAACGGCTCAGGTGCATGCCGTCTCCGATCCGATCCCACATGTTTACGGCGGTGCCCTGCTCGACATCCGCTCGATCTCGATGCAGCTCGACCGACCGAACTTCTCGCTCAACCCGACCAACTGCGCGCCGATGTCGACCGCTGCGACGCTGCGGGGCGGTGCCAACGACCCGAACGACGCGGCCGGCTTCAGCTCCTACCTCACCAGCTCGCCATTCCAAGTCAACGACTGCGAGTCGCTCGGCTTCAAACCGAAACTGTTCATGCGCCTCTTCGGCGCTCGACGCCGGGCCAAGAACCCGAAGCTGCGGGCGACGCTGATCGCCCGCGGCGGCGATGCCAACATCGGTCGCGCCGCCGTGACCCTGCCGCGGGCGCTGATCCTCGACCAGGCGAATCTCTCCAAAGTCTGCACCCGCGTCCAGTTCGCCGCTCGCGACTGCCCCAAGAAATCGATCTATGGCTTCGCCCGGGCGGAGACGCCGCTGCTCGACGGGCCGCTCGAGGGGCCTGTTTACCTGCGCTCTTCCGACAACCCGCTGCCGGATCTGGTCGCCGACCTGCGAGGGCAGGTGAACATCGTTCTCGTCAGCCGCACCGACAGCGCCAAAGGCCGCATCCGCAGCACCTTCGACCGAGTACCGGACGTGCCGGTCTCGAAGTTCACTCTCTCACTGCGCGGCGGCCCGAAAGGCATCCTCGTCAACTCGAAGAACCTCTGCTCGAGAGGCGGTAAAGCAAGCAAAGGAAAAAGGCGCAAACCGTTCCGCGTGATCGCGCGCTTCAAAGCGCAGAACGGCAAGAAGGCGAACATGCGGCCGAAGCTCCGCGCCCCCTGCAAAAGCAAAGGCACGAAGAAACGCTGATAGCCCCGGCCGGCAGCGGACCATCTAGCCTCCGGCGTCGGTGCGCCCAACGCTTTCCGTCCTGATCGTCTCCTGGAACAGCCGCGAGCAGTTGGCGCGGACGCTGCCGGCGCTGCTGCCCGAGCTGGGGGACGGCGATGAGCTGATCGTCGTCGACAACGACTCCGACGACGGCGCGCCGGAGACCGTCGAAGCGCAGGCGCCGCGGGCGAAACTGCTGCGCAGCGGTCGCAACGCCGGCTTCGCCGCCGCCTGCAACGAGGGGGCTCGGCTGGCCGGCGGGGACCTGTTGGTGATCCTCAACCCGGACGCGGCGCCCTTGCCTGGCTTCGGCGAGGCGATCCGCCGCCCCTGGGTCGAAGGCCGCGGCTGGGCCGCCTGGCAGGCGCTGGTCGCGGCCCGCGGCGCCGCCGAGATCAACTCGGCCGGCAACCCGATCCACTTCACCGGCATCGTCTGGGCCGGCGGCCACGGCCGCCCGATCGCGGAGGCGCCGCCGGCGGGCGAGGTGCCGGTGCTCTCCGGCGCCTGCCTGGCGATTCCCCGCCGCATTTGGGAAGAGGCCGGTGGCTTCCCGGCGCCGTTCTTCCTCTACCACGAGGACGTCGACCTCTCGCTGCGACTGCGACTCACCGGCGGCGCCCTGGGGATCGAGCCGTCGGCGGTGGTCGACCACGACTACGAGTTCGGCGCCAGCGAGGGCAAGTGGCGCTGGCTCGAGCGCAACCGCTGGGCTTTCCTGATCCGCGTCTACCCAGCGGCGCTGCTCTGGCTCCTCGCCCCGGCGCTACTCGTCACCGAGCTGGCGCTGATTCCGGCCTCGATCGCCGGCGGTTGGTGGCGGCAGAAGTTCGCCGCCACCGTCGACGTCGTTCGCTGGCTGCCGCGCCTCTTGCGCGAGCGCCGCCACGTGCAGGCGACCCGCACGGTCAGCGCCGCCGAGTTCGCCTCCTGGCTGACGCCCGTCCTCGACTCGCCCTTCATCCCGGCGGTCGCCCGCGGAGGCCCGGCCCGCCTCCTCCTCCGCAGCTACTGGAGGACGGCCCTCTTCCTGCTCAAGCGCCTATCCCGGTAGGGGTGGAGCGTCTTGTGCTTTTTCGCCCGACTGCGTCAGCGAGAGTCGCCCCGCGCCCGGCGAAAAAGTTAAGCGGAACCCCTACCGGGATAGGCGATCAGATCGGCTGGCGGGTAGGGCGGATGAGGATCTCGTTGACGTCGACGTGGGGCGGTTGCGCGAGTGCGAAGAGGACGGCGCGGGCGATGTCCTCGTCCTGCAGAGCCCACTTTCCGGGGCGGTTGTCGAAGAACGGCGTGTCGACCATCCCGGGCTCGATCAGCGTCGTGCGGATCGCGTCGTTCTCGTGCATCTGGCGCAGCTCGGCACGAAGCGCCTCGCCGATCGCGGTGGCTGCCCACTTGGTCGCCGAGTAGAGCGAGCCGGGCAACGCCCGCCGGCCAGCGACCGAGCTGGTCAGGACAAAGTGGCCATCGCCGCGCTCCAAGAGGTGGGGGAGGGTGGCGCGGATCGTCAGCGCCACGCCGTATACGTTGGTCAGCACCATCGAGCGCCAGTGCTCGACCGACTCCTCGAGGAAGCCGCGGGTGGCGCCGAAGCCAGCGTTGGCGAAGACCGCGTCGATGCGGCCGAAGGCCTCGAGCCCGGCAGCGACCATCGCCTCGACCTGGTCCCACTCGGTGACGTCGCAGCGCACCGCCAGGGCGCGCTCCTTACCGCCGAGCTCGGCGGCCAGCTCCTCCAACGGCTCCAGCCGCCGTGCCGCCAGCACCAGCCGGTAGCGCTCGGCGGCCGCCCGCGCCGTCGCCGCGCCGATGCCACTGCTCGCGCCGGTAATCAGCAGCACCGGATCGTCGGGAGTACCCACCATCGCCCGATTCTCGCAGGTGAGTTCGCCTTTGTTCGCGTATATCGCGAACAAAGGCGAACTCAGCCTGGTGGGGTGGGCGGTCTTGCGATAATCCGCCACCGTGGATCCCGGCCGCAAGCGAAAGATTCGGCTCGTCGTGGCGCTGGCCGTCGCCTTGATGCTTGCCGGTGCGCTCGTCTACACCTCCTTCAGCGCCTCCTCGCAGGCGAAGGAGCCCTCGGACCTGGTCGGCGCCTCCTCTGGCGGCAGCTACGAGCTGACCGGTCGCGTCGTGAAGGGCTCGGTCGGTCGCGAGGGGGAGGGGCTGCGATTCCGTGTCGCCGACCGCGATGACCCCGGGCAGAGCATTCCCGTCACTTATGCCGGCACCGTGCCGGACCCCTTCCGCGGCGGTCGCGAGATCGTCCTCGACGGGACCGTCGAGGACGGCGTCTTCGTCGGCGAGCGCGACACGCTCGTGACCAAGTGCCCGTCGAAGTTCACCACCGCGGATGGCTAGCCTCGGCAACGCCGCGCTGGCGCTCGCCTTCCTGACGACGATCTTCGCCGCCATTGCGGCGCTCGCCGGACGCAACGGCGACCGCCGCCGGATCGACCTCTCGCGCCGCGCGGTCTACGCGACCTGCGCCCTGCTGACCGCCTGCGTCGTCGTCATCGAGGTCGCCTTCGCCAGCGACGACTTCTCTTTCCAGATCGTCCAGCAGCACTCCTCGCTGGAGACGCCGACCTTCTACAAGCTGGCGGCCATGTGGTCGAGCCAGGAAGGTTCGCTGCTGCTCTGGGCCTGGGTTCTCTCGATCGCCTCCTCGCTGGCGCTCTACGCGACCCGCGACAGGCTGCACGAGATCGTTCCCTACGCGACCGCGGTGATGGCCGGCGTCGGCGCCTTCTTCACCGGCCTGATGCTGTTCGCTGGCGGCGTCAACCCGTTCTCGACGTTGAGCCCGGCGCCGGCCGACGGGATCGGACTCAACCCGCTGCTGCAGCACCCCAGCATGATGATCCACCCGCCGATGCTCTACTCGGGGTACGTCGCCTTCACGATCCCCTTCGCCTTCGCGGTCGGCGCCCTTGTCGCCCGCCGCCTCGACGCCGCCTGGATCCGCGCCACGCGGCGCTTTGCGTTGATCGCCTGGGCCTTCCTCGGCCTCGGCCTGCTGCTCGGTGCCCGCTGGTCCTACACCGAGCTGGGCTGGGGCGGCTACTGGGCCTGGGACCCGGTCGAGAACGCGGCGCTGATGCCCTGGCTGGTCGGCACCGCCTTCCTGCACTCGGTGATGGTCCAGGAGAAGCGGGGGATGCTGAAGGTCTGGAACGCCTGCCTGATCGTCGCCACTTTCTCGCTGGCGCTGCTTGGCACGTTCCTGGTCCGCTCCGGGGTCCTGCAATCGATCCACGCCTTCGGCGACAGCACCGTCGGCCCCTACATCCTTGGCCTGATCGCCGTCGTCCTGGTGGGCTCGACGGCGCTGATCGTCTCCCGGATCGACGACCTGCGCTCGCCGAAGCGGATCGACTCGCTGGCCTCGCGCGAGGCGGTCTTCCTGGTCAACAACCTGCTGCTGGTGGCGCTCTGCGCGACGATCTTCTGGGGGACCTTCTTCCCGTTGATCTCGGAGCTGTTCACCGGCGACAAGGCCTCGCTGGCCGCGCCCTGGTTCGACCGCTACACGACGCCGCTGGCCATCCTGCTGGTGCTCTTCACCGGCATCGGCCCGCTGCTCGCCTGGCGGCGGATCAGCTGGGCCTCGGCGCGGCGGGTCTTCCTCGTGCCAATGATCGTCGCCGCGGCGACGATCGTCGCGCTGCTCACCTTCACCGATGCCGGCGGCGAGCCCTGGGCGCTGGCGCTGTTCGCCTTCGCCGCCTTCGCGCTGACCGGCCTGGCGCAGGAGTTCTGGCGCGGCGCGGTGGCGCGCCGCGCGCTCGCCGGCGGCTCGCTGCCAGGTGCCCTCGTCGCGGTCGTCTCGCGCAACCGGCGTCGCTACGGCGGCTACGTCGTCCACGTTGGGGTCGCCGTGCTGCTGATCGGCATCGCCGCCTCTTCCAGCTTCCAGACCAGCCGCGAAGTGCGGCTGCGGCCCGGCCAGAGCAGCGAGGTCGACGGCCGCCGGGTCACCTACGAGCGACCGACGGTCTCCTACGACTCGGCGGCCTTCACCTTCGGCGCCCTGCTCCGGGTCGAGCAGGGCGGCAAGAGCTTCGCGCTGCACCCCAGCCGCCGCTATTTTCGCCCGACCGGCGTCGAGAGCGGCACGATCGACAGCTACTTCGACGGCGAGGCGACCAGCGAGGTCGGTCTGAAGGCTGGCGCCAGCGAGGACTTCTGGACCTCGGTCGCCCCGGACATCTCGGCGGTGCGCAAGCGGGTGAGGGCGGCCGACGCCGGCTTCCGCGCCTGCGTTTCCGGCGCCGCCGGCACGCCGCCGGTCTGCGATGCGATCGCCAGTCTGATGCGCGCCGCCGCCGCCAACCCGCGGCTGCGCGGCGTCGCCATGGAACGGATCGACGCGATCCAGGGCGCCACCGCGCAGCGCCTTGCGCGCAGCTACCTGTCGGACGACGCCGTCGCGACCTTCAAGGTGATCGTCGACCCGCTCGTCACTTGGATATGGATCGGCGGCTTGATCTCCCTGGCGGGTGCCTTGATCGCGCTCTGGCCGGCCCGTAGCGCCCGCCGCCGGCTGTCCGCAAGCACTGAGCTTGACGCCCTCAAGGAAGCCAAGTACCGCGAGATCCGCGACGCCGAACTGGACCACGCCGCCGGCAAGCTCTCGGACGCGGACTTCGCCCTGCTCGACGCTGAGCTGCGCAGCGAGGCAGTGGCGATTCTCGACCGGGCCGATGGGAACGGCGCCGCCACCATGGGCGATGGGGCAAACGGCGGTGGCGACAGCCGCGAGGCGACGGAGAAACCGGCCGAACCGGTCTAGCGCCGCTAGATCTTCAGCAGCACCAGGGTGTTGAGCACGAAGAGGACGGAGAAGAAGACCGTCGCCCGGTCGAGGTTGCGCTCGACCATCGAGCCACCGCCGAACGAGCTGCCTCCGCCGCCGATGCCAAATGCCCCGGACAGGCCGGCGTCTTTGCCCGAGTGCAGCAGGATCAGGAAGATGACGATGCCGGCGATGATCACCTGCAGGACGGCGAGGAAGGTGTACACGTCGGCCAGTGTACCCATGATCACGCCGCTGCAAGCGGCCTCCGGCCAGCGCCCCGCCGACTCCCTCTGTTGACGAGATTGGAGTCTATGTTGCGTTAATTGACAAATTCAGCTAAATTGTCAAGGACGCAGACGATTTCCCGTTTCTTGACAAGGAGAGTGGCCGATGGAGGCAGCTGCGCACGCCCATGGAGTCGATACCGATCTGAGCCCGGCGACCTGGCGGGACCCCAAGCGCTATGCCTGGCTGCTGGGGCTGATCGTGCCGATGCTGCCGTTCCTTGCCTGGGGCCTGGTGCAGCTGACCGGGCTCGGGGTCTTCTGGTTCTACGGCCCGATCCTCGTCTTCGTGATCTTCCCGCTGCTCGACGTGGTCGTCGGCGTGGACGCCGAGAACCCGCCCGACAGCATCATCAAGTGGCTCGAGCAGGACCGCTACTACCGCTGGTGCACCTACGCTTTCCTGCCCTTGCAGTACGCCGGCCTGGTCTTCGCCTGCTGGCTCTGGGCCGACGGCGGCCTCTCGACGGTCAACTCGCTTGGCCTGGCGCTGACGATGGGCATGGTCAGCGGCATCGCGATCAACACCGCCCACGAGCTGGGCCACAAGCGGGCCAGCATGGAGAAGTGGCTGAGCAAGGTGGCGCTCGCGCAGAGCGGCTACGGGCACTTCTTCATCGAGCACAACCGCGGCCACCACGTCCGCGTCGCGACGCCCGAGGATCCGGCCAGCGCCCGCCTCGGGGAGAGCTTCTGGGCCTTCCTGCCGCGCACCGTTTCAGGCAGCCTCGGCTCGGCCTGGGAGATCGAACGCGCCCGCCTGCAGCGCGGCGGCGACTCGGTCTGGTCGGTCCACAACGACATCCTCCAGGCCTGGGCGATGACCGTCGTCCTCTTTGCCGCGCTGACCGCGGTCTTCGGCCTGGTCGTGCTGCCCTACCTGCTGATCCAGGCGGCTCTCGGCTTCTCGCTGCTCGAGGTCGTCAACTACCTCGAGCACTACGGGCTGCGGCGCCAGAAGAAAGACGACGGCCGCTACGAGCGCTGCCGTCCCGAGCACAGCTGGAACAGCAACAACGTCGCCTCCAACGTCCTGCTCTACCACCTGCAGCGCCACAGCGACCACCACGCCAACCCGACCCGTCGCTACCAGGCGCTGCGCCACGTCGAAGAGGCGCCGCAGCTGCCGACCGGCTACGCCGGGATGATCCTGCTCGCCACCTGTCCGCCGCTTTGGCGGCGCGTCATGGACCGCCGCCTGCTCGAGCACTACGGCGGCGACGTGCGCAGGGCCAACATCCAGCCGCGGGCCGAGCGCAAGGTCCTCGCTCGCTACGGGGCCGCGGCGTGAGCGCCTGGCTCTGTCCCTCCTGCGGCTACGTCTACGACGAGCAGGCGGGGAACCCGCGCGAGGGCTTCCCGGCCGGCACGCCGTGGAGCGAGGTGCCGGATGACTGGCACTGTCCGGACTGCGGCGTGCGCGACAAGGTCGACTTCGAGACGGTCGACGAGTAGGCGCTATGGCGCCCATCGCTGCGACGATTGAGGGCGTGGAGGCCGCCGCCCGCACGCCCTACCCGCAAGCCGCGAAAGCGCTGCTGCGCGAGACGCTGTTCGGCGCCGCTCGGGATGAGCTGCAACGCAGGGCCTGGTCAGAAATCACCATGGCGGACATCGCTTCCGCCGCCGGCGTCAGCCGCCAGACCCTCTACAAGGAGTTCGGCAGCCGCGACGAGTTCGCCCAGGCCTTCGTCATCCAGGAGGGCGAGCGCTTTCTCGACGCGGTCGATGCCGCGGTCCGCGCCAACCTCGACGACCCCCGCGCCGCCGTCGGCGCCGCGCTCGAGGTCTTCCTGCGCAGCGCCGGCGAGGACCCGCTGGTTCGCGTGCTGCTCAGCGACGACGGCACCGGCGGCATGCTGCCCTTCGTCACCACGCAGGGCATGCCGGTCGTGCAGTGGGCGACCGCCCGCCTGACGGCGACGATCGAGGAGGGCTGGCCGCAGGCGCCGCCGGAGAAGGCTCGGCTGTTGGCGGAGGCCCTCGTCCGCCTGGCGATCAGTCACGTCACCGCGCCTGGCGAGGCCCCCAAGACGACCGCCGCGGCGACTGGCGAGCTGCTCGGTCCGTTCATCGACGAGGCGCTCGGCCAGAGCGGCTAGCTACGCGCGTTCGCCCCGGTCGGCATCGCGCCTACCGTGGAAGATGACGAACCCCCGCGCGAAGCCCTGCCGTTCGTAGAAGCGGTGGGCGTCGACGTTGGTCGTGGTCGTCGTGATCGCCATGTCCTCGATGCCGCGCTCGCCGAGCCTCTGCCAAACCGCCTCGATCAGCGCTGCGCCGACGCCGCCGCCGCGCTGCTCCGGCAGGACCGAGAGTGTCTCCAGCGCCGCGGCGCGCTCGCCGGTCGCCCAGGAGGCGTAGCCGGGACCGATCGTGACGAAGGCGTAGCCGACGGGCCCGTCGCCGGCTTCGGCGAGAACGAAGAAAGTCTCGGGGTCCTCGAGCCAGCGCTCGTACTTGGCGCGGCGCAGCCGCCAGGCGTCGCCGAGCTCGCGCTTCGGCGTCTGCGGGTCGAGCTGCGGCGTGATCCGCCCGTGGTGCTCCTGCAGGGCGTTCCACATCGGCTCGACCGCGTCGAGGTAGGCGACGGAGTCCGCGAAGCGCAGCGTGAATTCGTTGTGCGACCTTGCCATAGCGCTCACCGTAATGGGTCTTGAGACTCGAGCATCAGCGTCACCGGGCCGTCGTTGACGAGGGCGACGCCCATGCAGGCGCCGAAGACGCCCTTCGCCGCGTCGAGGCGCTCGCAGAAGCGGTCGTAGAGTGGCTCCGCCTCGGCGGCCGGAGCGGCTTCGATGTAGCTGGGGCGGTTGCCCTTGCTGGTATCGCCGTAAAGGGTGAACTGGCTGACGCAGAGCACCTCGCGCTCGCCGAGCGGCTCATTCATCCGTCCCTCGGCGTCGTCGAAGATCCGCAGCGCCCGCACCTTCGCGGCGAGCCGATCGGCGTCCTCGGCGCCGTCGCCGGCGCGGACGCCGAGCAGCACCAGTAAGCCCGGGCCGATCTGCGCCACCCGCTCGCCCTCGACGTCGACGGCGGCCTGGCTGACCCGCTGCACCAGCGCCCTCATCTCGTCCTCCCGCGCACCGTGCGACGCTAACACGCGTGTTGTCCAGCAGCCCTTCCTCGCCCGCCGAGCGCACCGCCGCCGGCAAGGCGGCCCGAACCAGGGCGCCTCGCTCCACGCACGGCGAATGGGAGCCGGCCGGCGATCGCTCCGATCCGATTGGCCTGCTCGAGGCGCAGGCTGTTCCCGGGTCGGCGAGCTGTTGCCACTGCGCTACGGCCGCATGTCGGCCTCGCCTTCGCCTTCTACCGGGGCGCTGCCGCGGTATGGCGGCGGACCTGGCCGGAACGCCGCACAGCGGCTTCACGGCGCAGCTCTGCGGCGACGCCCTCCTCTTCAACTTCGGCGGCTTCGCCTCGCCCGAGCGGACCCTGCTCTTCGACCTTCACGACTTCGACGAGACCTTGCCGGGCCGTGGGAGTGGCCGCTCGATGCGGCATCTTGCGGCGATGGGCAACCTCGAAGTCTGGTACCAGCGCCTCGACGCCGAGGCGATCGCCGCCCGCTGGCTCTCCGCGGTCGGCGACGAGCCCGACCTCAAGGCTCGCGTGGATTGTGCTGATGCTCGGCCGCGACGAGCGCGACCCCCTCTTCCTGCAGATCAAGGAAGCGCAGCGCTCGGTGCTGGAGCCTCACGCGGCGCCCAGTGCTTACGCCCACCAGGGCGAGCGGGCCGTCCAGGGTCAGCGGCTGATCCCGGAGTCGAGCGACATCCTGCTCGGTTGGGTGACGGCGACCGGCGTCGACGGCGAGCCGCGCTAGTACTACGTGCGCCAGCCTTGGGACGCGAAGGGCTCGGCCCGGATCGAGCGGATGAACCCCCGCGCGCTGGCCGCCTACGCCGAGATCTGCGGTACCACCCTGGCCCACGCCCACGCGCGCGGCGGCGACCGCATCGCGATCTCCGCCTACCTGGGCAAGGGGACGACCTTCGACGAAGCCATGGCCGAGTTCGCCGAGTCCTACGCCGACCAGAACGAACGCGACCACACGGCGCTCGGCGATGCGATCCGCGAGGGGCGGGTGGCGGTTGCCACCGACCCGAAGGCCGCTTAGGGCGAGAGCAGGGTCACGGCCCAGCCGTCCCCGTCGCGGCTGAAGAGGCGGCGGCGGTGGATGCGGTCCTCGGCTTCCTCCCATAGCTCGATCGCGTTGGGTCGGATCCGCAGCGCCCCCCAATCGGGCGGGCAGGCGGGGGGAGCCTCCTGCACCTCGGCTAGGTGCCGCAGGCGGTCGCGCAATGGCTCGAGGTCGTCGATCGGTTCGCCTTGACGGGAGACGACCGTCTGCAGCTGGTGGAAGAGATCGCGCTCGGCGAACAGCTCCTCGGCCAGAGAACGCTCGGCGAGGGACGCCTCGCCGGTGACATGCGCCTGGCGTTCCAGCGAAGGCCAGTGGAAGAGCAGGGCGACCTGCGGGTTCGCGTGCGCCTCCCGCGCCTTGCGCGTCCACAGCGCCGTGCTGAAGACAAGCGTCTGGTCCTCGACCCGCTTCACCGTCACCGTGCGGGCCGACGGGCGACCCTCGGCCCCAACCGTGACGAACGCCGCCGAAGCCGGCTGGGGCAGGCCCTGAGAGCGCGCCTCCTCGATCCAGCCCCGCAGCTCGCCCAGGGGGTCGGGGGCGTTGACTGACGCGTGGTGATCGTCGCGTGACATGCGGCGAGGGTATTTGCTGGGTGCGGAGCCGGCCGTGAGTTCCGGCACCCACCGCAGGGGAGTCAGCCACTCGCGGGCAGCGTCACCGGCGTCGACGGCGGCGCGCCGCTCCTCAGCAGGGTCGCGATGTAGATGATCACGACATCGCGTCCGCGGTTCGTCGCTTGGTGGATGTCGGAGGGCTGCTCGACGATCCAATCGCCGGCGGTCAAATGGGCGGTCTGGCCGGCGACGATCCTGCGCACGACCCGAGGTTCCCCGTCGGATTGACCTTGCCGCACCACCACATTGCCGCGCCGCACCGTGTAGTCGAGCACGCCGGCCTGGATCCGCGCAACCTGCGTCCCGAGATGATGGTGGACCGGCAGCTCCGCCCCGGGCTCCACCGCCACGCGGCTGAGCACCAGCGTTCGACCCGGCACCCCCCTGGACCTGTTCGGTCTGCGATCCCGCCCCGACGCCCAGGTCTAGAGGTTGCGGACCCGCCGGCCGATCACCGGATCCAGCGGGTAGCCGGCGGACTCCCAAAAGGTTGCCGCAGCCTCGTCCTCGAAGGCAACCAGGGCGGTCACGCGGGTGGCGCCACATCCGCGCAAGTATTCCTCGCCGGCACGGGTCAGCGCGATGCCGATGCGTTCCCGCCGGCAATCGTCACGAACCGCAAGCCTGTACATGTTTCCCCGCCATCCGTCCCAGGCGGCGATCAGGGCACCGACGATGGCGCCATCTCGCTCGGCTACGAGCAGGGCAGCCGGGGAATCCGCCACCAGGCGTTCTACGTCGTCGACGCAGTCGGGAGTGCTCGCATGCTCACTGCGCGCCTGCGCCCACAACGCCAAGACCTCTGGTACGTCGCGCCGCTCGCATCTACGCACCCGGATCCCCGCGCCAGTCAAGAGGGAAGCGTAATCCCCCGACGCACCTTCGTGTCCGGGAAAACCCGGAACGCGAGCCCGCCGCAATCGCGGCGGGTCCTCGCCAACTTCCAGGTTCGATGATGCGGCTGAATGGAGTCGAACCATCACGCCCCGTAAGGGGCACAAGGCCCTCAACCTTGCGCGTCTACCAGTTCCGCCACAGCCGCTCGTGGGCGGTCGATTCTAGATGTTCGACGGCGGCGTGGCTCGTGGCCGGGTCGTACCTTGCCGGAGCTGTCCCGGAGTTGCACGCGTCCGCAGGGGGCGGTAGCCTGCGAACAGGTGTTCGAACGGCTTCCGGCGGTGCCGGCGAGGAGGAGGATGGCTCGGTGGTGGATCTGGACCTGACCAAGAGGCAGAAGGAGATCTTCGACTTCATCCGCCGCTATGCGGAGAAGACGGGCTATCCGCCGACCGTGCGGGAGATCGGCAAGGCGGTGGGCCTGCACTCCTCCTCGACTGTGCACGCTCACCTGGCGAATCTGGAGAAGATCGGGCTGCTGCGCCGCGACCCGACCAAACCACGGGCGATCGAGCTGCTCTTCGACCGCGCCAAGCGGACGATCATGCCCGGCGGCGGGCTGCCCCTGGTCGGCCACGTAGCCGCCGGCGAGCCGATTCTCGCCGAGGAGAACATCGAGGAATACATCGAGATCCCCGACGTGATCGGCGGCGAGGACGGCGATTACGTCCTCCGCGTGCGTGGCGAAAGCATGAAGGAAGCTGGGATCTTCGAGGACGACTACGTCGTCGTCCGCCCGGCCGAGGAAGCGGGCGACGGCGCGATCGTCGTCGCCCTGCTCGGCGACGAGGCGACGGTCAAGCGCTACTTCCGCGAGAGCGACCACATCCGTCTGCAGCCTGAGAACGCCGCGATGGAACCGATCCGTTCGGCCGAGGTAACGGTCCTCGGCCGTGTAATCGGCGTCCTGAGAAAAGTTTGACGGGGATCGGCGGCCGGGCCCCTGAGGGCCATCTTCCTGACTCGATGAGCTTCTTGTAGCGGCGTTGCCTGCGGAGGGCGTCGCGCATCACCAGCGGCAGCAGGCGCACCGCGAGCCGGGGGAAGAAATCGAAGAGGCGCAGCAGCGGGCCGCGCCAGCGTGGCACTACCAGCAGTGGACGCGGCCTCTCGACGAGGCCGCCGACCGCACTTGCCACCTGCTCGGCGGTGAGCAGGTGGCCGGAGAACGAGCCCGGCGCGGCGACGATGCCGGCGAGGGAGGTGACGTTGACGATGTGACCGCGGCCGGCCGGGAGCATCCCCTCCAGCGCGGGCGACGGTGCCGTTCATCGTGCCGAGCGCGTTGACCTCCAGCATCGTCCTGCGCGCCTCGTCCCTTTGCGCCCAGGTCGGGCCGGTGACCAGCACGCCGGCGCTGTTGACGCAGAGGTCCCGCCGGCGCGCTCTGCCGCCTCGGCATCGATGTCGGTCGCTCGGACGGTGTATCCGCGGCGGGCCAGGTCGGCGGCGATGGCGCGGCTGAAGCCGCTGCCCGCCCCGGTGATGACGGCAACCGGCATCGCGTCCCAGGACATTCGACGGATTCGGCGGTGGCGGCGCTACCATCGAGGGGCGGGCTGAACGACCGCGGGGGGAGAGAAAACCCCTCGAGGAAAGTCCGGACACCAGAGGGCGAGGGCGGTGGGTAACGCCCACCCGGGGAAACCCGCGGGAAAGTGCCACAGAAACACACGGCCGATGGCGCGGCCACACGTGAGCCGCGTACAGGCAAAGGTGAAATGGTGCGGTAAGAGCGCACCGGCGCCGCGGCGACGCGGCGGCCAGGCAAACCCCGCCCGGTGCAAGGCCAAACGGGATCGTCGACCCTGCCCGGCGAGATCCAGGTAGGCCGCAGGGCCGCAAGGCCCCGCCGGGACTCCCGGCGAGATAGATGGTCGTTCACGACAGGATCCGGCTTACAGGCCCGCCTGGAGAGGGCCCCGAGAGGGGCCCTCTCTCGTGCCTTCAGGCGTGGGATGCGTCGCTGGAGGGTGTCGCAGCGCCTATGAGACCCTTGCACGCTTTTCTGTCTTAGCGTTTGCTAACGTGCCGCCAACTTCCGCTGAATCTTCGCCACATATCGCGAGGAGCGGGGGACCCATCGGTTGGGGCGAATCGCCGGCATCTGCCGCGTAGCGCAGCTCTTTCAGCGCGAGCCCGTCAGCTAACCCCGTAAGCGTCGCAAAGAGCTATGAAGAGAACAAGGAACCGCCCTGGGCGGAAAGACCGACGCTGGATCGCGCTGCTGCTGATTGTCGCGGCGAGCCTGGCGATTGCCCCTGTGGCCTTGGCTGCCGAGACCGGTGGCGCCTCACCGGTCGCCTCGGCGGGACCGAGCAGCGCCGATCTCAGCTTCAGCCCCTTCCGCTACGCCGGCGCGACCTGGTACGGACCGGGCCTCTACGGGCGGCAGACGGCCTGTGGCCAGACGCTCCAGCCGCAGACTGTTGGCGTCGCCCACCGCGATCTGCCGTGCGGTACCGCGGTCAAGTTCGTCTATCGCGGCCGCGAGCTCGTCACCCGGGTCATCGACCGCGGGCCCTACGCCAACGGCAGCGACTGGGATCTGACCAACGGCGCCCGCCGCGCGCTCGGCTTCGACGGCAGCGGCCGCATCCGCTACGCGGTCGCCCTCAGCTACGCCCGTGCCGACCGCTAGGGTCTTCCGCCGGTAACGGCCGGGTCTGCGGCTAGTCTTCCGCCGTTCGGACAGGCGTCCACGAGAGGAGCACGGGCATGTCGAGGTCTTCGAAAAGAGCAGCGATCGCACTTGCAGCCGCCCTGGCGCTGCTGATCCCGCTTGCGGCGGGCAGCGGGGCTGCGGGCAAGGCGACGACCACCGTGGTCCTCGGCGGCACCGCGACGATGCCGGATCCCTCATGTCCGGAGCTTCCCTGTCAGGCGGTTGGCAGCGTCACCGGCTTCCAGGTCTCGACCACGCAGTCGAGCCTGCCCTTTCGCGTAAATCGGCCTGGCCGCGTCAAGTCGTGGACCCTGACCCTCGCGCAGCCGACCAACCAGCAGCGCTCTTTCTTCAACGGCTTCTTCGGGACGCCGCCGGAGGCGCGCCTGGCGATCCTCCGCCGCGTGCCAGGCACTAACCCGCCTCGCTACAACCTGCGCAGCCAGGGCTCGGTCCATGTGCTGACGCCGTATCTTGGCCAGACGGTCCGCTTCAGCGCTTCGCTCAAGGTCGAAACGGGGGACGTCGTCGGCCTCACGATCCCCACCTGGGCTCCTGCCTTCGCCCAGGACCTGACCGCCCAAGACTCCTGGCGCGCCAGCCGCGAACCCGGCAAATGCACCAACACCACCGACGTCCGCCAGGGCCAGCCCCAGGAAACGATTGGCCGGCGAGCCACCTACGGCTGCCTCTACTCAACCGCCCGCCTGCTCTACACGGCAACCGTAGTAGAGGAATAAAGCCAGCGCTCCATCAAGCCGGCCCAGAAAAGCTCTAGCCCTAGGGCTTTCGGCGCCCTTGAGAGCCCGGGGGTCTTGGGCTGTGGTTTCTCCTCGGCCGGGAGGTTCGAGAGGTGTAGGGGTACCGGTGCCGGGCGGGGCGTCCCGTTTTTCGCACAGACCACTCAGCGAGAGAGGCACCACCGCCCGGCGAAAAACCCAGCGCCCGGCAGCGGTACCCCTACACCTCTCGCGACTACGTGTCTCTTCCTATGCGGCCGAAGGGAGCACGTCCGGCGTCGCCTGGTCTTTAGGCAGCGCCGCCGCCGAGGCGATCAGGCTCTGGAACTCGTTCAGCGCCAGATGCGCCACCGCCTCGAGCAGCTCCTCGTTGCTCCAGCCGATCTCGAGCGCCTCTTCGTGCAGGTGCTGCGGGGGATAGTTGTCGCCCGCCTCGAGGATCTCGTGCAGGAAGGCGAGCAGGGCCGCCTCCTTGGCGTCGCCGGAGCTGAAGCTGCGCGCCCGCGAGACCTCATCCAGGCCGAGGCCCGCCCGCCGCGCCGATTTCGCGTGCTGGGCAATGCTGTAGTCGTCGTTGCGGTACTCGGCCACCGCCAGCGCGATCCGCTCGCGGGTCGCCTGCGGCAGCACACCGCCGCGCAGCTCCGAGCGCATCCGCGTGTAAGCCCGCAGCACGGCCGGGGCGCCGGCGAGGACGCCGACGAACTTGGTGACCGCGCCGCCGGCGGCCTGGATGCTCTTGATCAGCGGGGCACTCTCGTCGGGCGCCGTCAGCTCATCGTGGATCTGAAATCTGCTCACTGCTGTTTTTACCGTCACGTTGCTTCCCGCCTTTGGCCCTCCTCCGGCTGGGATACCCGTTCAGAGAGCCTTTAAATGGCCTTTACTTTACTTTGAGCCACTAACTTACGAGAAGTAAGTTATAGCTGTTTTCGACGCTTCTCGCAAGCCGCCGCAGGCGCGTTTTCTCTACCCGCAGTACGTCTCGCCGCACACCTTCGGTTCAGTCGCCTATCGTTGCCGTCCGCCTGAGACGCAGGGCCCAGACGAGCCAAGGAGGCCGAGATGGCAGACAAACCGAAGAGTGCCGCCGACGTCGCTGCGATCGTCGAGGAACGCGGCGTCCGCTTCGTCCGCCTCTGGTTCACCGATGTGCTCGGACAGTTGAAGAGCTTCTCGATCAACGCCGCCGAACTGGAGGATGCGCTGGAGGGGGGGATGGGCTTCGACGGCTCCTCGATCACCGGCTTCAACCCGATCGAGGAGTCCGACATGATCGCCATGCCCGACCCCTCGACCTTCGCCCTGATCCCCTGGCGCCCGGAGGAGGAAAACGCCGTTGCGCGGATGTTCTGCGACATCCAGGTACCGGGCGGGGACCCCTATGAGGGCGATCCCCGCTGGATCATGCGGCGTGCTCTCAAGCGCGCCGAGGAGTTGGGCTTCGACGCATACAACATTGGCCCCGAGCTGGAGTTCTTCTACTTCCGCTCAGCCAAACCCGAGGGCGGCGTGCCCGAGGTCCTCGACGAGGGCGGCTACTTCGACCTGACCACGCTCGACGCTGGCTCCGACGTGCGCCGCGACACGGTCCTGGCACTGGAAAAGATGGGAATCCACGTTGAGTACACCCACCACGAGGTCGGCCCCTCCCAGCACGAGGTCGACATGCGCTACAAGAACGCGCTGCAGATGGCGGACGACTGCATGACGTACCGCATCGTCGTCAAGGAGTACGCGATGAAGTACGGCTGGCACGCGACCTTCATGCCGAAGCCGCTCTTCGGCGAGAACGGCTCTGGCATGCACGTCCACCAGTCGCTCAGCAAGGATGGCCGCAACGCCTTCTTCGACCCCGACGACCAGTACTTCCTCTCGGCCACGGCGAAGGCATTCATCGCCGGCCAGCTGAAGCACGCGCGCGAGATCTCGCCGCTCTTCGCCCAATGGGTCAACTCCTACAAGCGTCTGGTGCCCGGCTTCGAGGCGCCCGTCTACCTCGCCTGGTCGCGCCGCAACCGCTCGGCCTTGATCCGGGTGCCGCTTTACCACCCCGGCAAGGAGGGCGCGACCCGGGCCGAGCTGCGCTGCCCGGACCCCGCCTGCAACCCATACCTGTGCTTTGCCGGCATGCTGCAGGCCGGGCTGGAAGGAATCGAGAAGGGCTACGAGCTGCCCGAGCCGATGGAGCAGAACCTCTACCACCTGGCGCCCGAGGAACGGGCGCAGCGAGGCATCGAGGAGCTGCCCGAGACGCTCGGCGAAGCGATCGAGGTCGCGGCCGAGTCGGAGCTGGTGCTGCGCACCCTCGGCGAGCACACCTTCCGCCGCTTCGTCGAGATCAAGCGGCAGGAATGGGACGAGTACCGCGTCCAGGTAACTCCCTACGAGATCGAGAACTTCCTGCCGGTGCTTTAACGCTGTGACGGGAGGGGAGGCGACTTTTGAGGCCATCTGGGATCACTTGCATGCCCTCCGCAACCCCACGCCCCTTGCCGACCTCGATGTCATCTTCTTCGATCCCGTCGATACTTCTGAGGAGCACGAGCGCGAGGTCGAAAGAGCTCTGAACACGGCGCTTCCGGGAGCCCCGTGGGAGGCGAGAAACCAAGCGGCGGTCCATCTTTGGTTTCCGGAAAAATTTGGATACGAGGTGGAGCCATTTGCGCCCACCGCGGATGCCGTTGCCTCCTGGCCTGAGACCTCCACTGCGGTTGGGGTCTGCTTGGACGCAAGCGATCAGATGACGATCGTCGCTCCATTCGGTGTCGATGAGAAAATCGCCGAGCGTTGGCCACGTGTAACGATCTTGCCAGCTGTTTAGCCTGACTCCGCGGAGTGGACCCCGGCGCGAGTCGGCTTGGCTGGAGGCGAGGGCCACCCGACTTCGAGGCGAGAACTTCTCGCCCGTTCTCTAGCCCTCGGTGGCCGGAGCCGGCTCGCGACGCTCGCTGGGCTCGGCCGGGTGGGAGAGGGCTGACGGCCACCAGAAGTTGTCGCCGGCTACCAGGGCGAGGGAGGGGACGAGGACGCTGCGGACGAGGAAGGTGTCGAGCAGGACGCCGAAGGCGACTACGAAGCCGAGCTCGGTGAGGAAGGTGAGAGGGAGGACGGCGAGGACCGAGAAGGTGCCGGCGAGGACGATGCCGGCGCTGGTGATGACGCCGCCGGTGACCGCGAGCGCGCGCAGAATGCCCTGTTTGGAGCCGTGGGAAATCGTCTCCTCTCGGGCGCGGGCAATCAGGAAGATGTTGTAGTCGACCCCCAGGGCGACGAGGAAGACGAAGGCGAAGAGCGGCAGCGAGGGGTCGGAGCCGGGGAAGCCGAAGATCACGTCGAAGACGAAGTAGCCGACCCCGAGGGCGGCGAGGAAGCTGACGATCACGGTCCCGATCAGGATCAGCGGCGCGACTATCGCGCGCAGCAGGCCGATCAGGATCAGCAGGACGACGACGAGGATGATCGGCGGGATCACGATCGAGTCCCAGCCGGCCGCGTCTCTGACGTCGAATTCGACCGCCGACGGCCCGCCGACCAGGGCGGCGGGTTCGGTGTCCTGCGCCGCTTCGCGGATCGGTTCGATCAGATCGAAGGCCTCGGTCGAGTAGGGGTTGGGTTCCAGGGTCGCCTGGACGAGGGCCCCGGGCGGGCCCGAGGCGACCGGCGGGGAGACGGACTCGACCCCGGCGACCCCGGCGACGGAGCGCCTCACCGCCTCGACCTCGGCGGGTTCGCTGACGACGACGTCGGTGAGCGCGGTGGTGCCAGAGGGGAAGCTCCTGTCGAGCAGGTGCTGCCCTTCGACCGATTCGACTTCGGTCCGGTAGCTGTCTTCGCTGGTCAGTTCGGTGGAGAAGAAGGCGAAGCCGGCGCAGAAGACCAGCAGGACGGCGAGCGAGCCGGTCATCACCCGAGCGGGGGAGGCCGCGACCCGGTCGCCGATCCGTTTCCAGGTGCCGTGGGTGGCGTCAGCGGCGTGCTCGAGGCGGTGACGGCGGACCTCGTAGGGCAGGAAGACCGCCCGGTCGAGCGGTCCAACGATCAGCGACGGTATCCGCCGGCCGCTGATCCGGCGCAGGACCCAGTTGAGCAGCACCAGCGGCAGCAGTATCAGGACCAGCAGGCAAGAGGCGATCACCCTGGCGATGGCGCCGAGCCCGGACCCATGGACGATTCGCCGCTGCGCACGCTCGGATATTTCGTCAGCGCTGGGCGCCGTCTCCGGCGTGTGCGGCACGAACGGCCAGAAGGCGCGGCGGCCGAAGATCGTCAGCAGCGCCGGCAGCAGGGTCAGCATCGAGAGCGCGGCGCAGGCGATCCCGATAGCGGCGATCGGCCCCAGGCCAGCGGTGCCGTTGACCTTGGCGATCGTCAGGCAGAGCAGGGCGGCGATCACCGTCGCCGCCGAGGCGAAGATCGCCGGCCCGGCCGAGGCCAGCGCCGTGCGCATCGCCTCGTGTTTGTCGACCGTGCGGTGCAGCTCCTCGCGATAGCGCGCTACCAGAAGCAGCGCGTAATCGGTGCCGGCGCCCAGCACCAGCACCGACATGATCGAGCTCGACTGGCCGTTGATCGTCACCCCCAGCTCGGAGATCCCATAGCCGATCGAGCGCGAGAGCGTCTCCGCGAACAGCACGGCGGCGAGCGGGATGAAGAAGAACATCGGCGAGCGGTAGATCAGGATCAGGAGGAAGATCACGAGGCTGACCGCGGCCAGCAGCAGGGTTCCGTTGATCCCTTCGAAGACTTCGATCGCGTCGGCCGAGAAGCCGGCGCCGCCGGTGATCTTCACCTCGAGTCCGCCGGGAGGGTCGGCGATCGCATCGCGCCAATCCTTGACCGGGTCGACGATCCGTTCGCCCTCGCCTTCGGCGTTGATGTAGGCGGTGACGATCGCCGCCTTGCCGTCGGGAGAGCAGACCGGCCCGACGAAGGGCGCGTAGTCGCTCGGCTGGCCCGGGACGGTGCTGGTCTGGGTTCCGCAACCGGTTGGCAGGCCTTTGGTCGTCGCAGTCGCGGCGGCCTCGGTGTCCTGGGTCTGCTTGCCGCCGGCGGCTGCGGTTTCCCCGTCGGGGATCACGCCCGGGAAGCGCTCTTTGGTCATCTGCCCGACGTCCTCGACGATCGTGCGCTGATCGGCGGCAGTGAGGCCGGACTCGTTGCGGAAGATGATCACCGCCGGGGCGATTTCGCCCTTCTGCAGCGACTCGGTGGCGTCGAGGGCCTTGGTCGACTCGGCGTCCCCAGGCAGGTAGGAGGTCGCCTCGTTGCTTTCGGCGTCTTCGAACTTGCCGGGGAGGTTGGCGGGCCCGGCGGCGACGAAGATCGCCACGAACCAGATCGCGAAGACGATCCACTTTGCCCGGCGGCCGGCTGGGAAGGTGAAGAAAGAGCCTCGCACCTCCGGGCATCCTTGCAAATACGGGCGGTCCGCCGGGGAGGAACGTCTAGAGGAGATTCGCCAAAGCGTCGGGGTCGGTGGTCGGGGCCTGACAGGCGAAGTGCTCGCAGACGTAGGCGGTTGGCTTGTCTTCGACGGCTGGGCGCTGCGCCAGCAGCGGTGGCACCGCGCTGCCCTCGGGGCCACCGGCGAGCATGAGGTGTGGCCGGTGGCGCGCGCGCACGACGCCGCTCAGCTCGCCGAGGTCGTCGCCGATCAGGGCCACCTCCTTGACCGGCGAGAGGTGGAAGTCGAGGGCCCTGAGCAGATGGGCGAAGGCCTCGGGCTGGCGCGGGGCGGCCTTGGCGAAGAGGCGGAGGACGCCGTCGGCCTGCTGCTCGTAGCCGCGCTCGCCGGTTAGCGCCGCCAGGCGGAGCAGGCCGAAGGCGATTGCCGAGTTGCCCGAGGGGATCGGGTGGTCGCCGACCTCCTTGCGGCGGGCGATCAGCTCCTCGTGGTCCTTGGAAGTCGAGAAGAAGCCGCCGCGCTGCGGGTCGCCGAAGCGGGCGATCGTCGTATCGGCAAGCGACCGCGCCGCCTCGAACCAGCGCGCCTCGAAGGTCGATTCGTAGAGCGTCAGCAGCGCCTCCAGCAGGAAGGCATGGTCCTCCAGGTAGGCATTCAGTCGCGCCTTGCCGTCCTTGTAGGTGCGCAGCAGACGACCGGCGTCGTCGCGCATCGCGGTCAGCAGGAACTCGGCGCAGCGTCGCGCCGCCGCGAGGTAGTCGTCGCGCCCGAGCACGGCGCCCGCCTCGGCCAGCGCGCCGAGCATCAGCGCGTTCCAGGCGGCGAGGCGCTTGTCGTCGAGGCCGGGTCGCACTCGCTGTGCGCGCGCCTCGAGCAGCGCCCGGCGCGCCTCGGCGAGCCCCTCGGGCTGTGACGCCGCGGCACCTCCCGCCAGGTGCAGGACGTTGCGGCCCTCGAAGTTGCCGCGCTCGCTGACCCCGTAAAAGGCGATCGCCACGTCGGCTTTCTCGCCAAGGACAGCTCGGATCTCGTCCGGCGTCCAGACGTAGAAGCGGCCCTCCTCGCCCTCGGAGTCGGCGTCGAGGGCTGAGTAGAAACCGCCCTCCGGGCCGCGCATCTCGTGTAGCGCCCAGTCGAGCGTCTCTTCGCAGACGCGGCGGTAGCGCTCGTGGCCGAGAGCCTGCCAGCCGTGCAGGTAGCCCCGCGCCAGCAGCGCGTTGTCGTAGAGCATCTTCTCGAAGTGGGGGACCAGCCAGGCGGCGTCGACCGAGTAGCGCGCGAAACCGCCGCCGAGCTGGTCGTAGATCCCGCCGGCCATCATCGCGTCCAGCGTGCGCTCGACGTGGTCGGTCTCACCGCGGGCCAGCAGCAGCTCCAGCGCCGAAGCGGGCGGGAACTTGGGCGCGCCGCCGAAGCCTCCCCGCTCGCCGTCGGCGCCTGCGGCGAGGTTCGCTAGCGCCGCCTCGAGCAGCGCCCGGTCCGGTGCCTCCTCGTCCGGCTCCACCGCCCCGATCGCGCCGAGGCGCGCGCGCGTGCCTGGCGCCCGCTCGCGCAGCTCCTCGCGCCGGTTCTCGAAGGCGTCGATGACCGCTTCCATGACCATGCGGAAGCTCGGCATGCCGCGGCCCTCGTCCGGCGGGAAGTAGGTGCCGCCGTAGAAGGGGACGCCTTCGGGGTCGCAGAAGACGGTCATCGGCCAGCCGCCCTGGCCGCTCATCGCCTGCACCGCCTCCATGTAGAGGGCATCGACGTCGGGACGCTCCTCGCGGTCGACCTTGATGCAGACGAAGTGCTCGTTCATGTAGGCCGCGGTCTCGGAGTCCTCGAAGGACTCGCGCTCCATCACGTGGCACCAGTGACAGGCCGAGTAGCCGACCGAGAGCAGGATCGGCCGGTCCAGCGCGCGGGCGCGGGCCAGCGCCTCCTCGCCCCAGGGGTACCACTCGACCGGGTTGTCGCGGTGTTGCAGGAGGTACGGGCTGGTCTCCTCGGCGAGGCGGTTGGCCATCCAGCCAGGCTACCCGCCGACAGCGGCAGGCCAACTTTTCGCACCCGGGGGTCGCCGAAAGTGGGTCGCAATGCGGCAATTCGCGCTGAACGCCGAATCGATCCCGTGCGGTAGGTCTACATTTCCAAGGTGGCAGGCGAACGACTCACGGCCCGCGGAGAGCCGGCTATCGAAGCGGTGCTCTCGAAACTGGACCCGGACGATCGGGAAGTCGTGCTGGCCGCGCTCGAGCGCGCCGAGCGATCCGAGGCGGAGCTGCGCTTCCTTGCCGACCACGACTCGCTGACCGGCTTGCTCGACCGCCGCCGCTTCCGTGCCGAGCTGGACCAGTACGTCTCCTTTACCGCCCGCTACGGCGGCCAGGGCGCCGTGATGATCGTCGACATCGACGGGCTGAAGGCGATCAACGACGGGTTCGGCCATCACGTCGGCGACAACCTGATCCGTCAGGTGTCAGCGACGATGCGCGAAAGGGTCCGCGCCACCGACGTCGTCGCCCGTCTTTCCGGCGACGAGTTCGCAATCTTGATGCCGCAGACCGACACCGCGGGGGCGCTGCAGCTCGGCGAAGACCTGCGCGCGCAGGTGGCGGAGACCGCGCATCCCGGCGGCGAGCACGAGGGCGCGACGATCAGCGTCGGCATCACGATGTTCGGCGGCAAAGGCGACACCGCGGCGGAGTCGGTGCTGGTCGCCGCCGACCAGGCGATGTACCGGGCCAAGGAGGGGGGCCGCAACCAGATCGCCCTCTTCCGCGACCCGGATGAGCCGCAGCGCGATCCGCAGCGGCGTCAGACGACCGCGGCGCGGATCCGCGACGCGCTCACCGACGAACGGATGAGCCTTCACAGCCAGCCGATTCGCAGCCTCGCCTCGGGCGGCATCGAGCGCTACGAGCTGCTGCTGCGGATGTGCAGCGAGGACGGCGAGCTGCTGCCGGCGGCTTCGTTCATCGAGGCGGCGGAGCGCTCCGGCATGGTCCAGGAGCTCGACCGCTGGGTGGTCTCCCGCGCGCTCGAGCTGCTCGCCGAACGCGAGCAAAAGGGGGCGCCGGTGATGCTGCACGTCAACCTCTCTGGCGCTTCGCTGTCCGACGTCTCGGTGCTCGAATTCATCGAACGGCGGTTGGACGAAGCTGGCGCCGACCCGAGCCGCTTCACCTTCGAGATCACCGAGACGGCCGGTGCCTACGACCATGACTACGACGCTGCCGCCGGCTTCGCCGACCGGCTCGCCGACTTCGGCTGCCAGCTCGCGATCGACGACTACGGCGCCGGCTTCGGCCCCTTCCACTACCTCAAGCGGATTCCTTTCGACCTGATCAAGATCGACGGCTCCTTCGTCCGCGACATGCCGCGCAGCGACGCCGACCAGTTGACGGTCAAGGCGATCGTCCAGATCGCCCGCGGCCTCGGGAAGGCGACGATCGCCGAGTACGTCGAGGACGAGGCGACGATCGAGATGCTGCGCGAGTACGGGGTCGACATGGCACAGGGCTTCCACCTCGGCCGCCCGGTCGGCCTCGCCGAGGCGTTCGCGGAGGCCGCCTAGCCGCGCAGCTCGGCCCGCTTGACCTTGCCGCTGGCCGTCTTCGGCAGCTCGGCGGCGAACTCGACGATGCGGGGGAACTTGTAGGGGGCGGTCTCGCGCTTGCAGTGCTCCTGCAGCTCGCGGGCCAACTCATCGTTGGGCCGGCGATCGCGCAGTACCACGATCGCCCGCACCACGGCTCCGCGCTCGGGGTCCGGGGCGGCGACAGCCGCGGCCTCCGCCACCGCCGGGTGGGATAGCAGCGCCGACTCGACCTCGACGGGCCCGATCCGGTAGCCGGAGGAGACTATCACGTCGTCGTCGCGGCCCTCGAAGAAGAGCCGGCCATCCTCTTCGCGGACAAGGTCGCCGGTCGGCCACCACTCGCCCTCGAACCGCTCGCCGTCGAGGTAGCGGGAGAAGAAGGTGGGGGAGGAGGATGCTTTGAGCTGCAGCTCACCGGCCTCGATCCGCAGCTCGACCCCCGGCAGCGGCCGGCCCATCGAACCGGGCACGATCGGCTCGCCGGCGAGGTTGCCAGTCAGGTGCCCGGTCTCGGTCTGGCCGTAGCCGTCGGCGGGCTCGACGTCCATTGCCTGGCGGAAGGAGGCGACGGTCTCGGCCTCCAGCGCCTCGCCGGCCGAGACCGCGCGGCGCAGTGCGGGCAGGGGGCGCAGGGCGGTGCGCTTGGCCAGCATCCGGTACTCGGTCGGGGCCTGGCAGAGGACGTTGACGCCGAGCGCCTCGGCCATGTCGAGCCGCTCGGCCGGGTCGAAGCGGCCGTCGTGGATCGTCGCCGTGGCGCCGGTCAGCCAGGGGGCGAGGAAGACGTTGCGGGCCGACTTCGACCAACCCGGCGCGGTGGTGCACCAGACCAGCTCCCCCGGCCGCGAGCCGAGCCAGTGCTCGGCCTGGAGGCGCTGCCCGGCCAGGTAGCGGTAGGCGTGGACGACGCCGCGCGCCTCGCCGGTCGTGCCGGAGGTGAAGACGATCAGCGCCGGGTCGTCGGGGTTCATCTCCTCGACCGCAGCCGGCGTCTCTTGCGGGCGGTCCTCGTCGAGCGTCGCGGCGACCTCGGCCAGGGTCATCGCCGGCACGCCGCCGGGCAGCTGGGCCAGCAACGCTTCCTCGCCGACGCAGAGCGCTGGCGCCGCGGCGTTCGCCCGCAGCTCCAGGTCGTGGCGGCGCAGCTGCGGGCTGCAGGGCAGCGCCACCGCGCCCATCCGCCAGCAGGCGAGCAGCGAGAGTGCCCACTCGATGCGGTTGCCGACCAGGGTCATGACGACGTCGCCGCGGCGCACGCCGCGCGCCGCGAAGGCGCCGGAGAGCCCGGCCGAGCGGGCGATCAGCTCGCCGAAGTGCCAATCGCGACGGTTGCCCTCGGCGTCGACAGCGACGATCCCCAGCCGCGAGGCGGGCGAACGTTCCATCACGTCCTCGACGAAGTTCACGACGCGCGGCAGTCTGCCAACCCCACCACGGACGTGCCGGTGGTTGAGTGCCCACTATGGTGGTTAATCACCGGCACGTCCGGCCGGGAGCTCAGGCCTCTGAGAAGCCGAGGCGGAGGTAGATGCGGCGCAGGGGGGCCGGGGCCCACCAGTTCCAGTCGCCGAGCAGGCGCATCAGCGAGGGGACGAGCAGGGCGCGGACGACGGTTGCATCGAGGATCACGCCGACCGCGACGCCGATCGAGATCTGTTTCATGAAGAAGATTTCGCTGACGCCGAAGGCGAGGAAGACGACGGCGATGCAGACCGCCGCAGCGGTGATCACCCGGCCGGTCTTGCCGATGCCGATCGCGACCGCCTCCTCGTTGTCCTTGCCGAGGTCGTGCTGCTCTTTGATTCGTGCCATGACCAGCACGGCGTAGTCGGTGGCCAGGCCGAAGATGACTGCGAAGAGGAAGACCAGGCTGGTCACCTCGACCTCGCTTGGACCGCGGTAGTCGAAGAGCCCGTCGAGCAGGCCCTCTTGGAAGGAGAGGACGACGATGCCGAGGGTCGCGCCGAGGGTCATCGCGTTCATCAGCAGCGTCTTCAGTGGCAGCAGCACCGAGCCGGTCAACAGGAAGAGGATCACCAGCGTCGCCGCCGCGACAATCGCGATGACGAGCGGCATGTGGTCGAGCAGGCTCTGCTTCTGGTCGACGAAGCGAGCGGTGTTGCCGGAGACGAGCACCGAGGCAGCGCCCGGCGGGTCGAGCGCGCGGATCTCCCGCACGGCGGCTTCGGCGTCCGGGTCGAGGGCCCGGTCCCTCAATGCGAAGTTGGCGTAGGCGACGCCTTCGCCCGCCGGGGCGAAGGGGGTCCCGCGCGTGATCTCGCCGAGCGATTGGACCTGGGCGTCGAAGCGGGTCAGCTGGGCGCGACCGGCCCGCCCGTCGACGACGACGGTCACGGCCTCGGTGATGTCCCGAGGGTAGTGGGCTTCGAGGTAGGAGTTCGCTTCGTAGGAGGGCTTGCCGGGCGGCACGAACTGCGAGTTCGGCCCGGTCAGCTCGGTCCACAGCAGCGGAGCGGCCGCCGCGAGCAGCAGCCCCGTACTCGCCAGCGCCACCCCGACCGGGTGACGCATCACGCCGCGAGCCAGCCGGTACCAGCCGTCGGACTGGTCGGAGACAGAGGGCCCGCGGCGGATCGAGAGTGCGTCGATCCGATTGCCGAGCAGGGCCAGCAGGGACGGGACGACGAGGATCGCGATAACCGCCGAGAGCAAGCCGATCGATGCGCCCGCGACCCCCATCGAGTAGAGGAAGCGCTGCGGCATCAGCACGAGCGCCGCCATCGCGATCGCCACGGTCATTCCCGAGAAGACCGCGGTACGGCCGGCGGTGGTCACCGTGCGGCGGTGGGCCTCGCGGGTCGGTCCTTCGCGACCGATCTCCTCGCGGTAGCGGGAGACCATCAGCAGCGCGTAGTCGACCGCCAGCCCGAGCCCCAGCCCGGTGGCGATGTTGAGCGCGAAGACCGAGGTGTCGACGAACATCGACATCACCCGCAACACGAACAGAGTTCCCACGATCGAGACCCCGCCGAGCAACAGCGGGATGCTCGCCGCGACGACCCCGCGAAAGACGAGCAGCAGCAGTAGGGCGAGTACCGGGAAGGCGATCAGCTCGGCCTTCGTCAGATCGGTTTTGGTCTGGTCGTTGACCTCGTTGAAGCTCGGCGCGAAGCCGCCCATTGCGACGTCCAGCTTGCTGGACTGGATCAGCGGTTCGAGGTCTTCGGCGGCGATCCCACCGGCGTCCTCGATGTCGGTCGTATCCATGTGCCCCGAGACGACGATCGATTTGCCGTCGCGCGCCACGAGCTGCGCCGCGGCGCGCCGGTTGCGCAGCGGGTTGACGACGCGGCCGATGTGTTCGGTCCGTTCCATGCCGGCGGCGAGCCGGTCGACTTCGCGCCGCACGAAGGGGCTCCCGACGTCGAGCGGGCCGCCGCCGGGTGCGCGCACGACGAGGACGATCCCCGGGTTGGGGTCGTAGCCGGCGGCGTTGACGACCGTCTGGGTCGCCCGCTCGCTCTCAGAGGCGGAATCGGTGAAACCAGCGGCCTGCAGGTGGTGCTCGACGTCTTTGCCGATCGCCATCGAGATCAGGGCGAAGACTCCGACCGCGGCGAGAACCAGCTTCGGGTGCTTCCAGGTGAGGTCCGCGATTCGGTTCACGGGCCGGCACTGTACCAGATTTCAAAGCGACTGCTTTGAAAGTCAAACTAGGCTTGGTACCATCGCGGTCGTGGCACATCGCGAATACGACCAGCCGTGCAGCCTCGCCTGCGCGCTCGACCGGATCGGCGAGCGCTGGTCGCTGCTGATCGTCCGCGAGCTCTCGCTCGGCCCGCTGCGCTTCTCCGAGCTGGCCCGTTCGGTCGGCGGCGCGCCGACCGACGTGTTGACCGCTCGCCTGCGCGACCTCGAGCGGCACGGGATCGTCCGCCGGCGGGAGCTGGAGGCACCCGCTTCGGGCACCGCCTACGAGCTCACCGAGCTGGGCCGTGGGCTGGAGCGGCCGATGCTCGAGCTCGGCCGCTGGGGCCTGCACTTCGAGCAGGTCGCCGACGTCGCCGGCCTGGCACCGACCACGCTGGCCAACGCGATCCGCGTGATCCTGCAGCCGCCGGCCGAGGCGGCGTTGACGCTCGGCCTGCTCAGCGGCGGGCGCTCCTACCGGCTGCGTGTCGAGGATGGCTGGATCGCCGCCTCGCGCGGCGAAGCAGATGACGCCGACGTTACGCTGGCCGGCGAGCCGGAGGGCGTTATTGCCGCTCTGGTCGCCGGCGACGAGGGCGCGGTCGAGGTCGATGGTGACCGCGACGCCCTCGAGGCGCTCCGCGCGATGGTCGAGCTGCCGCCCGCCCTGCGCGAGGCGGCCCTCGCAGAGCTCGCCTGACCGCGACGAATCTGCATTTGGACGTCCTGCGCCCGTACAAATGCAGATTCGTGCGCCTTATCTCAGTTCCGAGGAGCTCTTGCCAAGGAGCTGGCGGGCGACGATGAGGAGCTGGATCTGCTGGGTGCCCTCGAAGATGTCGAGGATCTTGGCGTCGCGCGCCCACTTCTCGAGCAGCTCGTCCTCGCCGTAGCCGGTGGCGCCGCAGAGCTCGACGCAGCCGAGCGCGACCTCGACGCAGGTGCGCCCCGCCTTGGCCTTGGCCATCGAGGCCTGCAGCGAGTTCGGCTTGCCGTTGTCGGCCATCCAGGCGGCGTGCAGGGTCAGCAGCCGCGCCGCCTCGTAGTCGGCCTCCATCTCGAGGAAGCGGGCGACGGATGCCGGCTGCGAGAGCGCCGGCGCCGCGTAGTCGATCTCGACGCCGGCCTCCGCCAGCAGCTCGCGGGCGCGCTCGAGCGAGGCGCGGGCGACGCCGACTGCCATCGCCGCGACCAGCGGCCGCGTGTTGTCGAAGGTCTGCATCGCGCCCCCGAAGCCCTTCTCGTCCTTGACGTCGGAGCTGCCGAGCAGCGCCTCCTTCGGCACCCGGCACTCCTGCAGGGTGAAGTTGGCGGTGTCCGAGGCGCGGATCCCGAGCTTGTGCTCCAGCCGGTCGAGTTTCAGGCCGGGGTTGTCGCGCTCGACGATGAACGACTTGATCGCCGCCCGGCCCTTGGAGCGGTCGAGCGTCGCCCAGACGACGATCAGGTCGGCGCGGTCGCCCGAGGTGACGAAGATCTTCTCGCCGTTCAGCACGTACTCGTCGCCGTCCAGCTCGGCGGTGGTGCGGATCGAGGCCGAGTCCGAGCCGGCCTCCGGCTCGGTGATCGCCATCGCCGCCCACTTGCCGCCGTAACGCTCGAGCTGCTCCTCGCTCGCCACCGAGGCGATTGCCGAGTTGCCGAGCCCCTGGCGCGGCATTGAGAGCAGCAGGCCGACGTCGCCCCAGCAGAGCTCGACGATCCCGAGGACGGTCGAGAGGTTGGAGCCGTTGCGGTTGCCGCCGTCGCCGTCGCCGTTCGACTTGCGGCGCACGCCGGCCGCGCCGGCGCCGCCGATGTCCGAGCCCTCGTTCATCCCGTCGATCAGCGAGGCGAGCATGTCGAGCTCCTTGGGGTAGGAGTGCTCGGCCTCGTCGTACTTGCGCGAAATCGGCCGGAAGACCTCGCTGGCGACCTGGTTGGCCTGGCTTGCCAGCGGCTGGAACTTCTTCGGTATCTCGAGGTTGATCATCGTCTGCCTTTCGCTCTAGACGAGCAGGGCGCCCTCCATCACGCCCGCTGCTCGGAGGTCGCGGTACCAGCGCTCGACCGGGTGCTCCTTGACGAAGCCGTGGCCGCCGAGCAGCTGTACCCCTTCCGATCCGATCTTCATGCCCTTGGCGGCGCAGAGCCGCCGGGCAAGGGCGGCCTCGCGGCCGAAGTCCTGCCCCTGGTCGGCGCGGCTGGCGGCGCGATAGACGGCGAGTCGCATGCCGCCGGTCTCGATGCCGATGTCAGCGACGCCGAAGGCGACGGCCTGGCGGTTGGAGACCGGTTCGCCGAAGGCGGTGCGCTCGTTGACGTAGGGGATCACGTAGTCGAGGACGGCCTGCGAGGCGCCGACCGTCAAGGCGCTCCAGGCTATTCGTGCGCGCTGCACGCACTCGACGTAGGCGTCGGGCCCGCCCTCGCCGAGCAGCGCGCTGCCCGGCAAGCGCACGCCCTCCAGGATGAGGCGGCCAGTGCCGGCCGGGCGCAGCCCCATCGCCGGCTCCGGCTCGACCGAGAGGCCGTCGAGGCCCGACTCGACGACGAACAGCGACGGGCCCTCGCCGTCGACCTCGGCGGCGACGACGAACAGCTCGCAGTCCGTGGCGCGGGCGACCAGCGACTTGGCGCCGTCCAGCACCCAGTCCTCGCCGTCGCGGCGCGCTTTCGTCTCGAGCTTCAGCGGGTCGAAGAGCGGTCGCGGCTCGAGCAGGGCCAAGGCCGCGGCAGGGATGTCCTCGCCGCTGAAGGCCGGCAGGTAGGTGGCCTCCTGCTCGGCCGTGCCCCAGTGGCCGATCGCGGTGGCCACGGCGCCCGGCGCGAGGGCGGCGTAGGCGACGCCCATGTCGCCATGGGCGAGGGCCTCGGCGACCAACACGCTGGTCGTCGCGGCCTGCTCGTGCATGACGCCGCCGAGCTCCTCGGGGACGCCGAGCATGTTGATCCCCAGCTCGTTCGCCTGCGCGAGCAGCTCGGCCGGAGTGGCGCACTCGGCGTCGGCCTCCTGGGCGGCTGGCCGCACCTTGGCCTCAGCGAAGTCGCGTACCGCCTCCTGGAACATCTGCTGCTCGTCGTCGGGGGTGACGTCGAAGAGCGCCCGCGGCTTGCCGGTTGCCTGGCGCGCCGGTTGCGTCAGCCTCTGCGCTGCCTTGAAGGTTCGCCCGGCCGCGGTTGCCGTGCGGAAGCCGTTCTTGGTCGTCCGGAAGAGCGCCCGCTCCACCTGTTTGCGAGCCCGGATGCGGTCCAGCAGGTCGGAGCCGGCGAGCCAGTTGAGCGCCCGCAGGCCGAGGCCCATGCTGCGCTCGGCGACTCCCTTGTCGTTGCCGTTCACTTTGCTTTCTTCCTCTCGCTTCGGAGTTTGGCCTCTGCCGGCCGCAGGCGGCCGTCGAGGTGGGGCGTGTGCCGCTTCGCGTCGCGCACCGCGAAGCCGACCTCGTCGTTCTCGCTGTCGCTGAGGAACTCGACGCGAGCGGGCAGCAGGATCGGCTTGCGGAAGCGGACCTCTACCGCGAACGCCTCCGGCAGCCGCCCCTCGAGGGCCGCAAGGCAGCGCGCCTTGGTCCACATCCCGTGGGCGATCGCGCCGGGAAAGCCGAGGGGCCTCGCCGTCAGCGAGTGCATATGGATGGGGTTGCGGTCGCCGGAGACGGCACCATAGCGGCGGCCAAGATCGCCGCCCAGGCGCCACTCGGCAACAGCCGGCGCGTCCGCTGGCAGCGCCAAAAAACCCTCCCCCCGCTCTTGAGGTCGTATTTCTTTCCTCATAGCGGAAACAAGTGCGACATCAGCCTGGGGGGTGCCGGTGCCGCGGCGCAGCATCGTGCTGAGCGACTCCCAGGCCTTTTGGCGGCCGGCCCAGACCTCGGTGACGAGGGAGAAGGTTTGGCCGCGGGGGTGCGGCTGCAGCTTGGTCGCGTGGACGCATAGCTTCAGCTGCTCGTCGATGCCGATCCGCCGGTGCTGGACGATGCGGTTCTCGACGTGGACCAGGCCGACGGCGCCGAAGGGGAAGCGGCCGTCGGCCATCGTCGCCATGTGCAGCGGGAAGGCGAGCACGTGCGGGTAGGTCGGCGGCAGGTGGTCGCGCAGGGTGAAGCCGCAGGCCTTCGCGTAGGCCCCGACCGCGTCGCGGTCGGGGCGGACCTCGGGGAGCACCAGCTCCGTTTCGGGGATCTCCTTGCCACGGCCGGGGACGAAAGGCAGCAGCGAGGCGCCGGGAATCAGCGGCGCCGCCGCGCGCGCGTAGAGCGGCAGGATGCTGGGCGGGCTGTCGAGCGTGCGCGTCTCCATCAGGCTCCCAGCAGGCTCTGCCCACAGACGCGGACGACGTTGCCGTTGACGCCGGTCGAGGCGGGGCTGGCGAACCAGGCGATCGTCTCGGCGACGTCGACCGGCAGGCCGCCCTGGCTGAGGCTGCTCAGCCGGCGGCCGGCTTCGCGCGGGCCGATCGGCATCGCCGCCGTCATCTTGGTCTCGATGAAACCCGGCGCGACGGCGTTGATCGTCGCCCCGCGGTCGGCCAGCTCGGGCGCCAGCGCTTCGACCATCCCGATCACGCCGGCCTTCGAGGCGGCGTAGTTGGTCTGGCCGGAGTTGCCGGCGATCCCCGACATCGAGGAGACGCAGACGATGCGGCCATTCGGCCTCAGCAGCTCATCGGCGATCAGCACGTCGTTGATCCGCTCCTCGCTGGAGAGGTTGATCTCCATCAGCTGCGCCCAGCGGTCTTCGGGCATCTTGGCGATCGTGCGGTCGCGGGTGACGCCGGCGTTGTGGACGACCACGTCGACCCCGTGGGACAGGTGGTCGGCGATCTGCTCCGGAGCGTCTGCGGCGGTGATGTCGATGCCGAGCGCTTCGCCGCCGAGGTCCCCGGTCACTCGGCGCAGCTCGTCGGCGGCCTGGGGGACGTCGAGGCCGACGACCGTGGCGCCGTCGCGGGCCAGGGTGGCGGCGATCGCCGCGCCGATCCCGCGCGAGGCGCCGGTCACCAGCGCCAGCTTGCCGTCGAGAGGACGCTCCCAGTCGATCTGCGGCGCCGGCGCCACGCCTTTGCCGATCCGCACCACCTGGCCAGAGACGTAGGCCGAGCGAGGGGCGAGCAGGAAGCGCAGGGTCGAGTCGAGCCGGTCCTCCGCACCCGGCGCGACCAGCACCAGCTGCGCGGTCGATCCGCGCCCGCCGATCTCCTTGGCAAGGGAGCGGGTGAAGCCCTCCAGCGCGCGCTGGGCGGTCGCGGCCCTGGTCGAGCCCGCCTCCGCCGGCAGGGTGCCGAGGACGACGACGCGGCCGCTGCGCCGCAGGCGACCGACCGCTGGGTAGAAGAAGCGCTGCAGCTCGACCAGCTCGGTCGAGTCGGCGATCCCGGTCGCGTCGAAGAGGAGCGCCTTGGCCGGCCCCTCGGCGCCGGCCCGTTCGGCCTTGATGCGGTCGAGGAAGGCGGCCAAGGGCTTGCCGAGGTGGCCGCCCGGAGCGCCGCCGCTGAGCACCGGGCCGGCGACGACGGGCGCCCCGGGCTCGTGGCGGTCGAGCTCGACCGGCTGAGGCAGGCCGAGTTGCCGGGCGACCGTCGAGACGACGGGCGCGTTGACGATCTGCGAGTAGCGGTCGCTCACGACTGCTCCCCGGCGCCTTCGAGGATCGCGACGACGCCCTGGCCGCCGGCGGCGCAGATGCTGATCGCGCCGCGACCGGAGCCGCGCGCGTGCAGCTCCTTGGCCAGCGAGGCGACGATCCGCCCGCCGGTCGCGGCGAAGGGGTGGCCGGCGGCGAGCGAGCCGCCGTTGACGTTGAGCCGCTCGCGGTCGAGTGAGCCGAGCGGCGCGTCCCGGCCGAGCCGGTCGCGGCAGAAGCGCTCGTCCTCCCAGGCGCGCAGCGTGCAGAGCACCTGCGCGGCGAAGGCCTCGTGGATCTCGTAGAGGTCGAAGTCCGCCAGCTTCAGTCCGTTGCGATCGAGCATCGCCGGCATCGCGTAGGCGGGCGCCATCAAGAGTCCCTCGCGCTTGTGGACGTGGTCGACCGCTGCGGTCTGTCCGTCGACGAAGTAGGCGAGGATCGGCAGCCCGCGCTCTTTGGCCCACTCCTCGTTGGCCAACAGCACCGCCGAGGCGCCGTCGCTGAGCGGGGTCGAGTTCGCCGCCGTCATCGTGCCGTCGGCGCTGCCGAAGACCGGGCCGAGCTTGGCGAGCTTCTCCGGCGAGGAGTCGGGACGCAGGTTCTGATCGCGCTCGAGGCCAAGGTAGGGGGTGACGAGGTCGTCCATGAAGCCCCGCTCGTAGGCGGCGGCGAGTTTGTGGTGGCTGGCGACCGCGAGCTCGTCCTGCTCCTCGCGGCCGACTTCCCACTCGGCGGCCATCGTCGCGCAGTGCTCGCCCATCGAGAGGCCGGTGCGCGGCTCCTCGTTGCGGGGTATCGAGGGCACCACGTGCCCGGGGCGCAGGCGGGTCAGTTGCCTGAGGCGACCGACGTTTGACTTCTCGCGGTTTGCGTCGAGCAGAATCTCGCGCAGATCCTCATTGAGGCCGATCGGCGCGTCGGAGGTGGTGTCGGCGCCGCAGGCGATGCCGGCGTCGATTTGGCCAAGGGCGATCTTGTTGGCAACGAGGATCGTCGTCTCCAGCCCGGTGCCGCAGGCCTGCTGCACGTCGTAGGCGGGGGTCTCGGGGGCCAGCCGCGTGCCGAGCACGCTCTCGCGGGTCAGGTCGCGGTCGCGCGAGTGCTTGAGGACAGCGCCACCCGCGACCTCGCCGAGCCGCTCGTCCTGCAGCGAGAAGCGCTCGACCAGCCCGTCGAGCGCGGCGGTCAGCATGTCCTGGTTCGAGGCGCGCGAGTAGACCGAGTTGGAGCGGGCGAAGGGAATCCTGTTGCCGCCGACCACGGCGACCCGGCGCACCCCGCCCTTTGCAGATATTGCAGACATCGATGTCGAGATTACCCGACATCGATCGATGTACACATCTGCGTGATCGGTCGCACACAGGCGGTAGGGTGCGGATTTGTCTAAACCTGCCACCACCCGAGGGAGAGTGCGAATGACGATGCGATCGCTAGCGGAGCCGACGAAGACCCACCACAGGCGCGGCCCCACGCTCGGCGCGAGCCTGCTCGCCGCCGTTGTCGCGATGCTGCTCTGGGCGGTACCCAGCGCACTGGCGGCGGAAACGATCTTCTGGAACAACTATCGCGAGGACACGATCGCCTTCGCCGGTCTCGACGGCAGCGGCGGCGGCTTGCTGAACACCACCGGTGGCGGTGCGCTGATCGACAATCCCGAAGGGATGGCAATCGACTCCGCGACGGGTCGGCTCTTCTGGTCGAGCAGCTCCGGCGGCACCGAAGACAAGGGCGGGATCTTCTACGCCAACCTCAACAACAGCGGTGGCGCCGGTGTGCTGAACACCGTGGGCGCTCCGGTCGACGAACCCTACGGCGTGACGATCGACCCGGTCACCCGGACGATCTACTGGGCCAACGACTCAGGCGGCACCGGCAATAACGGATTTATTGCCTTCGCGAAGCTCGACGGCAGCGGCGGCGGCGTTCTGGACACCAGTGGCGCCACGCTCGAATCACCGGGTCCGGTGGCGCTCGACCTCGCCAACAACCGGATCTACTGGGCCAACTACGGCAACGAGACGATCTCCTTCGCGAGCCTCTCCGGGGGCAGCGGCGGCCTCGTCGACACGAGCGGAGCCACGCCCCCGCTGACGATCACCGGCCTGGCGATCGATCAGGCCTCGGGTCGTCTCTACTGGGTCAACAACGACGGCGGCACGATCTCCTACGCCAACCTCTCCGGCAGCGGCAGCGGCGACGTCCCGATCGGCACGGCGACCTTCGACGACCCCTACGGCCTCGCTTTCGACCCGGCCACCGGGCGGATCTACTGGGCCAACTACGGGCACGAAACGGATGAACGGGAAGGAGCCTTCGGCTTCGCCGTCTTCGGCGGTGGCGCTGGCGATCTGAACATCGCCTCGGCGCCGGTCAACGGCCCGCAGAACCCGGTCATCTTCAGGGGCCCGAGCGGTGCCGGCGCTCCGCTGATCGCCCGCAGCGCGACTTCCCGGGCTCTCCTCTCCTGCAGCCAGGGAAGCTGGGCCGCCGATGCGCCGGGCGGCTACACCTACCAGGCCCCGCAAACCTACGGGTATCAGTGGAACCTCAACGGTGTGCCGATCGCCGGGGCGACGGCCAGCAGCTACAGCGCTACCGCTGCGGGCGGTTACACCTGCACGGTGACCGCGGCCAATGCCAACGGTACGGCGGCCCAGGTGAGCGCGCCGGTACAGCTCCGAGCGGCCAAATTCAAACTGGCGCTCAAATCGGGCAAAGCCAGCACCAAAGCCGGCGGGAAAGCGGCGTTCAAAGTCGTCGCGACCAACACCGGCGACCTGGCCAGCGGGGCCGGCGCCAAGCTCTGCACCAAAACGCCGAAAAAAGCCGGCAAAGAGGTGAAAGCGGCGAAATGCGCTTCGCTGGGCAAAATTGCCGGCGGGGCCAAACGGACGGTCAGGCTCAAAGTCCGGGCCGGCCAGTCCGCCGAGGGTTCCTACAAGCTCACCCTCCGCGTCCGCGGCGCCAAGTCGACCAAAGCCGTCAAAGCGACGCTGGTCGTGAAAGTGCCGAAAGGCTGAGCGGCTAGGACAGCTCGGTGCCGTCGTAGAGCTTGCGCACTGCGACGGCACCGGGCGGTGCCGCTTCGATGCAGAGGCGGCAGAGGACGCACTCGTCGAGGTTCTCCTCGACGATCTCGCCGCCGGTTTCGGTCGCCTTGAAGATGTCCACGGGGCAGACTTCCTCGAGCTTGCGCGCCAGCTCGGCGTCCTGGGCGACAGAGGCGTCGACGTCGACCTCGATGAAGACCTTGTGCAGCGTCTCGGCCATCAGGCGGCGACCCCCAGCTTCTGCTTGACCGCGTCGGGGATCTCGTCGATCCGCTCGACGACGCGGATACCGGCCGCTTCGAGGCGGGCGATCTTCTCGGTCGCGGTGTCCTCCTTGCCCTCGACGATCGTCCCCGCGTGGCCGAAGCTCATCCCCTTCATCTCCTCGTCGTCCATGAACTTGCCGGCCATGAAGGCGACGATCGGCAGGCGCGAGTCGTTCTCCTTGACCCAGGCGGCGAGCTGGGCCTCCATGCGGCCGCCTGGCTCGGTGTAGATGACGATCGCCTGGGTCTGCTCGTCGGCCTCGAAGTAGGGCATCAGCTCGGCGTAGGCGGAGCCGATAATCGCGTCGCCGCCGATCGAGACGGCGGTCGAGACGCCGAGGCCGGCCTGGGTCAGCGAGGAGGAGATCTCGGTGGTCATCCCGCCGGATCGGCTCATCACGCCGACCGGGCCGGGCGCGTATGCCTTGGCCGCGTCTTTCGCCGGGCCGCCGATGCCGCCCATCTTGCAGACCTCGGGGACGATCAGGCCGAGGCAGTTTGGGCCGATGATCCGCGCTCCGCGCATGTCCGCCAGCTCGACCATCTGGGCGACGTCGCGGCGCGGGATCCGCTCGGTGACGATCACGATCAGCTTGATCCCGTTCTCGATCGCCTCCAGCACGGCGTCCTTGGTGAAGGCGGGGGGGACGGTGACGACCGAGCCGTCGATCGGCCCGCCGTGGTTCTCGACCGCCTGGGCGACCGTGTCGAAGACCGGCACCCCGTGCACCTCGCGGCCCTTGCGGCCGGGAGTGACGCCGCCGACCACCTTGGAGCCGTAGTCGAGGCACTCGCGGGTCAGGTTGACCGCCTCGCGCCCGGTGATCCCCTGGACGATGAAGGTCGTCTCCTTGCTCAGCAGGATGCTCATGCCGGCGCCCCCTGGATCTTGGCGACGGCGCGGCCGGCGGCCTCCCACATCGAGACCGAGCGGTCGCAGTACTCGACGCCGTAGCTGTCGAGGATCTTGAAGCCCTCCTCCTCCCAGGCGCCGGGGATGCGGAAGATCGCGATCGTCTCGGCCGGGTCCTTGCCCAGCTCGAGGCAGGCCTTGATCACGCCGCGGGCGACGATGTCGACGCGGGTGTTGGAGACGATCGACATCATCACCGCGATCTTCTCGACGCCGTCCTTTTCGAGCACCTGCTTGGCCAGGCCGCAGGCCTTGGCGACCGAGGGGTTGCCGCCGATCTCCGAGTAGTTGGCCGGCTTGCCGCCCTGGCTGCGGACCGCGTCGGTCAGCGTCAGCGAGCCGCCGCCGGCGCCGATCACGAGGCCGAGGTTGCCCTCGAAGCCGTGGTCCTTGCCCTGGATCACGCCGCGGTGGTCGGCGGCGTCGATCGCGGCGACGTTGCGCTCGAAATCGGATGGCTCATACGTCTCGCGCGTGTCCTCCTCGGCGATCTCCAGCTCCTTGCGCAGCAGCGCCTTCTGGCGGCCGACCGCCTCGTTCTCCATCTCCATGTGGGCATCGAGGGCGACGAAGCTGCCGTCGGCCAGCTCGGCCAGCGGGTTGATCTCGGCCAGGGTCATGTCGTAATCGCGGAAGAGGCGGGCGAGGCGGGCGAGGATCGGCGTCGCCCGGGTTAGCGCGCGGCCGCTGACGCTGCTGCCGGCGACCGCCTGCTTGGCCTCGAAGTCGGCGATCGGCAGCAGGTTGGAGAGGTGGCCGCGGCCGACGTGGTCGGGGTGCTGCTCGGCGACCTCCTCGATGTCGATGCCGCCCATGTCGCTGAACAGCATCAGCGGGCGCTTCGCGGTGCCGTCCCAGACGACCCCCGCGTAGTACTCCTGCTTGACCTCGGCTTTGGGGTCGACGAGGACGCCGCGCGGCATGTGGCCGTTGATCTCCAGCTGCAGGATCGCCTCGGCGTGCTCGGCCGCCTCATCGGGCGTGTCGGCGAACTTGACGCCGCCGGCCTTCATCCGGCCGCCGCTCAGCACCTGCGACTTGACCACCACCGGGCCGCCGATCTCCGCGGCCGCGTTGCGGGCCTCCTCGGCCGTCTTGCAGTAGCCGTACTTGGTGACGGGTATCCCCGCCAGCTCGACGATCTTGCGTGCCTCGTACTCGAAGAAGCGCATGCGCGGCGCGGAACCCTACCCGACCCGCCGACCCGGGGCGGTCGCTCAGCCGAACGGCGAGTGGCGGAAGCTGCCGACCCGCTTCATCGGGAAGGGCAGTGACGTCTCGCCGCCGTACACAGCGCGGGCGAAGCCCCGCCTATCGCCGCCGTAGCGACTCTTGGTCGCCTTCAGGAAGACGCCCGACTTGGAGGCGCCGACCGTCGTCGCCGTGCGCCAGCCGTCCTCTTTCATCACCTGGATCTTGACCTTGCCCGGCGCGCTGTTGGGCGTGCGCCCCCAGATGAAGAGGCCGTCCCTGCGGGCGAAGGCGACGAAGGGGAAGCGGAAGGCGTAGAGCACGTCCTTGGGTTGGTCCTGGGCGACGTCGGGGCCGCCGCGGAAGTAGAGACCAGACTCCAGCGTCTGGCCATAGGTCTGCCCTGGTTCGTGCTTGCCGTCGCGCAGGCTGTACCAGAAGAAATTGCTGACGCCGGCCGACCAGGCCTCGTACAGCGCTTCGGAGGTCCACTCCGTCAGGATCGGCATCGGCAGGCCGCCGGGATCGGGAGGCTGCGAGTCCCAGGAGAACTCGGTTACCCAGAGCGGCGTGTGGCGGTAGCGGCCCTTGATCCGGCCGGCGCGGTCGGCGGCGGCGATGAGGGCCTGCAGCTTGGCCAGATCGCCGACCGGGACGTCGTTGGCGTGCCCCTGGTGGGTCGGCCCGCCGGTCGTGTACGGCTGGATCGCGAAGATGTCGAAGTAGACGCCGCCGCCGCAGTTGCCCTTGGCCGGGCGCGGGCGATCGCGGCCTTTCATGCAGAGCAGATCGCGGGCGAAGCGCATCGGCCCGATCGTCCATTTCGGCACCTCGACCGGCCCCAGGCCCGCCGTCAGGACGAGGTTCGACGGGTCGACGGCCTTGACCGCGGCGTAAAAGGAGTTGAGCAGGGTGCGGTAAAGGCCTGGGGAAAGCGCCTGGCTGCCGGTGTTGAACTGGGGAAAGAAGAAGAGGCTCAGATTGGGCTCGTTCAGCGCCTGCCAGTACTGGACGCGGGGCAGGCCGGCGATCGCGCCGCTGTAGCGGCGGGCCGCCGCCGTCGCAAAGGCTGCGAGGGCGGCCGGGTCCGGGTCGCAGATCGCGTCCGGAATGACCGGCGGGGTGACGCATCGCTGCGCCCACCTGGGGGCGCTGTCGACCTGCAGCACGGGAACGAGACCCGCCTGAGCCGCGCGGATGACCGCCACGTCGACGTCGTGCCAGCGATAGGCGGGGTCGAGCGGGTTGTCCGGTTGCCACAGGTATTCCGGTCGGGGAGGATCGGCTGGGCTGCCGTCCGGCTTCGCCGGCGCGACGTCGGCCCAGTTGAGCGGGATGCGGACGAATTTCGCCCCGGCGTTCCGCGTCCTCTCGAAGGCGAGCTGTTCGTTGCTGCCGATGTTCGTGAGGCCGGTGAAGAAGGGCCGGGCCTGGACGCGGTCCGGGTGGCCGATCGTCGCCAGCAGGGCGCCCGCAAGCAGCAGCGCGACACAGAGGCGGGCGACGCCGCCGCAGAGCGCTCTGTTCCCTGCCGCTGACACGGGCTGGGGGCTTATGCGGTCGGCCTCTTGCGCTGACGCAGCAGGTAGAGGACCGACCAGGCGATCGCCCCGAGGATCGCCAACGGCAGCAGCAGGCCGAGGGCGCCGCTGGAGGAGGAGCCGGTGGCTTGCGAGAGGACCGAGCGCAGGCCGGAGGAGCCCTCGCTCGCGTCGGTCTTGGGCGTCTGAGCGCCGGCTTCGCCACCCTTGCCGTTGCCCGCAGAGGCGCCACCACCGGTCGCGCTGTTGCCGCCGCCCGTCGTCTGGCCGCCCCCGGTCCCGTTGCCGGATGCCCCGGTGCTGCTTGCCTGCTGCGGCGCCGTCTGCGCGGCCAGCTTCGCCGCGGCCCGGCCGTCCGCACCCTGTTCGTCGAGCTGCTGGGCGTTGCGCGAGCCCAGCACCTTGGCGGGATGCTTTTCCGCCCGCTGGCCCTTGCCGGTCTGCTTCTGGCCGCCGGCGGTTGGGTAGGTCTCGGTGTACTGGTTGACCGCCGAGTTGCTTGGCGGCACGAGGTATTCGGCCGTTGCCGCTGCGGGCAGGGCCAAGGCGGCGATGATCGCCGCGAGGGATCCGATGCCGAGTGCGGTCGTCTTCATCTGGATGGCGGCTGCTGGGGAACGGCGCCGCGCAAGCCGTCCGACTTACGTTCGTAGCATAGAACCCGATGAACGCGGCTCCGATGCGGCCCCGGGCCGCTTTCTACCACCGGGCGGAGAGCGTGGATTGGGCAGCCGTGGCGACTTGGCTGCTCAGTTTTGGGCTGGTCGCCTACCTCGGGCTGAAGGGCGGCGGCTACGACCCGCTCGTGCACGACCAGGTCGGCGTTGCCGTCTGGTGGCTGTTGCTCGTCGGCGTGCTCGTCGGCGCCCTGCCGCGGCGCCGGCTGCCACCGCTCGCCTGGGCGGCCCTCGGGCTGCTCGCCGCCTTCGTGGTCTGGACGGCGCTCAGCCTGAGCTGGACCGAGAGCGTCGAGCGGACCGCCGCCGACCTGGCGCGGGTGACGGCCTACCTCGGGGTCTTCGCGCTCGCCCTCGCGACGCGCAGCGGCGAGCGCTCGGCGCAGCGGCTGGTCGGCGCCGTGGCAGCCGCAATCGCCGTGGTCGGTGCCGTCGCCCTGCTCTCTCGCCTGCATCCGGCCTGGTTCCCGGAAGCTGGCGAAACCGGCCGCTTGCTCGAAGACCCGGAACGGCTCTCCTATCCGCTCAACTACTGGAACGGGCTCGCGGGCCTGATCGCGATCGGCCTGCCGCTGCTGCTTCAGGCTGCCGCCTGCGCTCGCAACGTGCTCTACCGCGCCGCCGCCGCCGCGGCCCTGCCGGCCCTCATGCTGGCTCTTTACCTGACTCTCTCTCGCGGTGGAATCGCCGCCGCCGCGATCGCCGTGGCGGTCTTCCTGGCCTTCACCGCGGATCGCCTGCCGAAGCTGCTGACGCTGAGCGCCGCCGCCGCGGGCGGCGCGGTGTTGATAGTCGCCGCCAACCAGCGCGACAGCCTCCAGCACGGCTTGACGAACGCCGCGGCGCATCACCAGGGCGACACGCTGCTGGCGCTCACGCTGGCGGTCTGCCTGGCGGTCGGTGCCCTGCAGGCGGCCGGCAGCCTCTTGCTGCGGCGCTTCGAGCGCCCCCGCTGGACGCTGGCCACGCCTCGTCAGGCGACGGCGATCGCCGTCGTAGCGCTGACCGTCATCCTCGTCGCGGCTCTCGCGGCGGGCGCCGCCGGCCGGGTCTCCGATGGTTGGAGCGAATTCAAGGAGGGCGGCGGCCCTGGAGAGGGAACCGGGCGGCTGGGCAGCGTCGCCGGCCAGAGCCGCTACCAGTTCTGGAGCGCGGCGGCGAAGGAGAACGCGAGCGAGCCGCTGACCGGCACTGGCTCCGGCACCTTCGAGTACTGGTGGGCGCGCAACGGCGACACCGACGAAACGGTGCGCGACACCCACTCCTTCTATATGCAGACGCTGGGGGAGCTGGGAATCGTCGGATTGGCTCTGCTGGCCGCCTTCCTGGCGGTCGTCTTGATCGGCGGCGCCCGCGAGGCGCTGCTGGCGGGGGCGCGAGGTCGGCCGGCGCTCGCCGCGGCGCTGGCCGGCTGCGTTGCGTTTTGCGTCACCGCGACCTTCGACTGGATGTGGCAGATCCCGGCGCTGGCGGTCAGCCTGCTGCTGCTCGGCGGCGCGCTGGTGACCGGCGCCCGCGACCCGGGACGGCCGCACGGTGCCCTCAATATCCCGGCCCGGGCCGTCTTCGCGGCGCTGGCGCTGGCGGCGATCGTCGCGATCGCGATCCCGCTCGCGGCGACGACCCTGATCCGCCAAAGCGAAGCCGATGCCCGCGCCGGCGACCTCGCCGCGGCGCTGACGGCGGCGCGGAGCGCCGCGAACGCCGAGCCCGGTGCCGCCACGCCGCACCTCCAGCAGGCCCTCGTGCTCGAGGCGGGCGGCGAGCTCGCCGCCGCCGCCGCAGCGGCGCGCGCCGCGACCGAGCGCGAGTCGACCAACTGGCGCCCCTGGCTCGTCCTCTCGCGCCTCGAAGCCGAGCGTGGTCACGCGGCCGCGGCGGTGGCTGCTTACCGCCGGGCCCGGTCGCTCAACCCCCGCTCGCAGCTGTTCGAAGGCTGAACCCGCGCCTGGGATACTTCTGCAGATCCACCCGAAGGGAGAAAGATGACTTTGCCCGCCCGGCTCGGCGCTCTGATCGTGCCGCTGGCCGCCGCCGCGCTCTTCACTACCGGCTGCGGCGAAACCGTGATCGACGACGCCAAGACCGAGGCGGCGATCGAACAGAACCTGAAGCGCGCCACCGGCGCCAAGGTTTCCTCGGTCGACTGCCCCTCGGGTGTCGAGGTGAAGGCGGGGGCGACCTTCGAGTGCACCATCGAGCTGGCCGGGGGGAAGCAGCAAACGGCGACGCTCAAGATCCTCAACTCGGACGCCGACGTCGAAGTAACCGACCTCCAGGCCAATAAGTAGAGTGCCGCGGATGAGCCAGATGATCACGGCCAATGCGCCGACCACCCACGCCAAGCTCCTCGACTGGGTCGGGGAGATAGCAGAGCTGACCCAGCCCGACGCCATCCACTGGTGTGACGGCTCCGCCGAGGAGTACGACGCCCTGGCAAAGGCGCTGATCGAGGCAGGAACCTTCGAGCGCCTCTCCGACGCCAAGCGTCCCAACTCCTACCTTGCCCTCTCCGACCCCGGCGACGTCGCCCGGGTCGAGGACCGCACCTTCATCTGCTGCGAGCGTGAGGAGGACGCCGGGCCGACCAACCACTGGCGCGAACCAGCCGAGATGCGCAAGACGCTGAACGGCCTGTTCAAGGGCTGTATGACCGGCCGGACGATGTACGTAGTGCCGTTTTCGATGGGTCCGCTGGGCTCGCCGATCGCCCACATCGGCGTGCAGCTGACCGATTCCGCCTACGTCGCGACCTCGATGCGGATCATGACCCGGATGGGCGCCGGCGCGCTCGAGGTGCTGGGCGAGGGCGGCGACTTCGTGCCCTGCGTGCACTCGGTCGGAATGCCCCTGGCCGAGGGCCAGGAGGACGTGCCCTGGCCCTGCAACGCCGACAACAAGTACATCGTCCACTACCCGGAGACGCGCGAGATCTGGTCCTTCGGCTCAGGTTATGGCGGCAACGCGCTGCTCGGCAAGAAGTGCTTCGCGCTGCGGATCGCCTCAGCAATGGCCCGCGACGAGGGCTGGATGGCCGAGCACATGCTGATCCTCAAGCTCACCTCGCCCGAGGGCGAGACGAAGTACATCACCGGCGCGTTCCCGAGCGCCTGCGGCAAGACCAACCTGTCGCTGCTGATCCCGACGCTCGAGGGCTGGAAGGCCGAGACCATCGGCGACGACATCGCCTGGATGAAGTTCGGCGAGGACGGACGTCTCTACGCCGTCAATCCTGAGGCGGGGTTCTTCGGCGTCGCCCCCAATACCAGCCACAAGACGAACCCCAACGCGATGGGGACGATCGAGCGCAACTCGATCTTCACCAACACCGCCAAGACCGACGACGGCGACGTCTGGTGGGAGGGGATGACGGGCGAGCCGCCGGCGCACGCGATCGATTGGCACGGCAACGATTGGACGCCCGACTCCGAGACCCCCGCCGCGCACCCCAACGCCCGCTTCACGACGCCGGCCTCGCAGTGCCCCTGCATCGCTCCCGAGTGGGAGGACCCGGCCGGGGTGCCGATCGACGCCTTCCTCTTCGGCGGCCGCCGCGCGACCGCGGTGCCGCTGGTCGCCGAGGCTTTCGACTGGGAGCACGGCACCTTCCTCGGCGCGACGATGTCGGTCGAGACGACCGCCGCCGCCGCTGGCGAGGTCGGGCAGCTGCGCTTCGACCCGATGGCGATGCTTCCCTTCAGCGGCTACAACATGGCCGACTACTTCGCCCACTGGCTGACGCTGGGTGAGCGCGAGGGGGCGAAGCTGCCGAAGATCTTTCTCGTCAACTGGTTCCGCAAAGATGCCGACGGCAAGTTCATCTGGCCGGGCTTCGGCGAGAACAGCCGCGTGCTCGAGTGGGTCTTCCGCCGCTGCGAGGGCGAGGGCGAGGTCATCGAGTCGCCGATCGGCCTGCTCCCCGCAGAGGGAGAGATCGACACCGACGGCATCGACGTCTCCGACGAGCAGATGCGCGAGCTGCTCACCGTCGACGCCGATCTCTTCAAGCAGCAGGTCCCGCAGGTCAGGGAGCACTTGGCCCGCTTCGGCGACAAGCTTCCCGGGCAGATCTCCGCCCAGCTGGAGGCGCTTGAAGCGCGCCTCGGCTGACGCCTACAGCCCGTAGGCCTCAGCCAGCTCCGGGTCCTTCGCGGCGAGCATCTCGGCCAGCTCGACCATCACCTTGCACTGCTTCCAGGTGGCGTCGTCCTGCATCTTGCCGTCGATCATGTGGACGCCGCGGCCGTCTGGGATCGCCTCGAGGACCTTCTTCGCGAACTTGACCTCTTCGGGGGGAGGGCTGAAGACCTTCCTGGCGATGTCGATCTGCACCGGGTGCAGCGACCAGGCGCCGACGCAGCCCATCAGGAAGGCGGCGCGGAACTGGGTCTCGCAGCCGGCCGTGTCCTTGATGTCGCCGAAGGGGCCGTAGAAAGGCAGGATCCCGGTGGAGGCGCAGGCGTCGACCATGCGGGCGATCGAGTAGTGCCAGAGGTCCTGCTGGGCGCTGACCCGGTCGGCCTCGGGGTTCTCCGGATCCGCCGGATCCTCCATCACCCGGTAACCGGGGTGGCCGCCGCCGACCCGCGTCGTCTTCATCCGCCGCGAGGCCGCGAGGTCGGCCGGGCCGAAGCTCATGCCCTGCATGCGCGGGCTGGCGGCGGCGATCTCCTCGAGGTTGACGACGCCCTGCGCCGTCTCGAGGATCGCGTGGATCAGGATCGGCCGCTCGAGCCCGGCGCGCGCCTCGAGCTGGGCGAGCAGGCGGTCGACGTAGTGGATGTCCCAGGCGCCCTCGACCTTGGGCACCATCACGACCTCGAGCTTCTCGCCGATCTCAGTGACCACCTCGGTCAGGTCGTCGAGGACCCAGGGGCTCTCCAGCGAGTTGACCCGCGTCCAGAGGGCCGTCTGGCCGAAGTCCGACTCCTTCGCCGCCTGGATCAGTCCCTTGCGGGCGGCCTCCTTGCGGTCGACCGGGATCGCGTCCTCGAGGTTGCCGAGCAGGATGTCGGTCTTCTTGGCGATATCCGCCGCCTTGGCGACCATCTTCTCGTTCGAGAAGTCGAGGAAGTGGATCATCCGCGATGGCTTGACCGGGATCTCGCGCAGCGGCTCGGGCGCGCCGATCGCCTGGGGCTGGAAGAAGTCTCTGGGGTTTCTCAAGCTGCTCCTCGTCTCGTTCGCTCGTTCGCCGGCGGAAATCTAGTCAACCCGCTGTCCGGGCGCCGCAGGGATTGGCCGCTCGCCGCCGTAAATGTGGGCGATGGCCGAGTGGCAAGCCAACGACGCCGAGAGCTGGCGCCTGCCCGAGCGCGCTCGCCCGCCGCTGCTGGGCGAGCTGGTCGAGCGCATCGACGAGGCGTTAGCGATCGCACATGCCTCCGAGGCCGCGGTGATGACCGTCGGCTCGGCGGCGCTCGACGCCGCCGAGCAGGCGCGGCGCGCCGCCGAGCTGGCCGAGCGGGCCAGCGCCATGGTCGCGGCCGGGGCCGCTCCGGCCGTACACGAGGCAACGCCCACGAGCGCGGGCGACGGGCCGGGCGAGGACGAGCTGGGCGACTTCAGCGCCCGCGCCGACCGCATCGCCGAGCGCCTGCAGCGTCTGCAGCGGCTCCCGCTGGCCGGCGGCGCCTCGGTCGCCAGGTAGTCCTCTAACCGCAGTGCGATCCGAAGTGCTGCGCCCAGACCCGCGTGCCGGCTTCGCCGCCGAGGGTGCCGACCCGCAGGCCGACGCCGCTTTCCTCGTAGTCGCCGAGGATGTTCTCGCGGTGCGTGGGGGAGCGCATCCAGGCGAGGAAGGTAGAGCGCACGCTGCCGTACTCGCCGTCGCCCCAGGCGAGGTTCTCGCCGATTCGCCAGCAGGGCGTCGAGGTGTAGCCGGCGGCCTTGATCCAGTAGCTGAACTCGCGCCCGCAGGCGAAGTGGCTGAAGCTGTCGCAGCGCAGGATGTCCGCCGACTTCTCGAGCGCCGACTGGTGCAGGACCTCGGTCCGGGTTAACGCACCGAGACCGGCCTGCGCGCGAGCGAAGTCGACCATGCATTCCATCGTCGCCTCCTGGGCGGCGGCCGGGGCGTCGAGCCTTTCCTGGTCCGGGCAGGCGGCCTGCGGTGCGACCAGGGCGCTGCCGGGTGGCGCGGGCGGCACCGCGGCGGGGCCACCGCCGGCGACTTGGTGCTCGTGCAGGCCCAGCGCGGCAGCCGCCGGAGCGGCGGTCAACAGGCCGAAGGCGATCGCGACGGCAAGGCTCTTGGAGAACGTGCTTCTCACCACTCTCTTGTCGCCGCAGGGCTCGGGTTTGCCCGGTCGCCCGCGCGCGCGACTGGACGAATGTATTGATGACCGAGCCTAGATCCGGCGCATGGGCCGGTCAAGCCGGGCTTGGGCGGCGCGCCCGCGCCCGCCGATATCCTTCGCCCCCCGCGGCGGAAGAGCTTCCCACCGCTGATGATTTCGTTCCCAACCAAACCAGGAGCCATGGCCGTAGAGACCGCCGCCTACAGCGAGCAGACCGACATCCAGCGCGACATCACCGAGATGGTGCGCCAGTTCGTCGACGAGCAGATCATCCCCAACGCCGAGCACTACGACCACGAGGACTCCTTTCCCGAGCCGATCGTCGAGCAAATGAAGGAGCTGGGCCTGTTCGGGGTGACGATCCCCGAGGAGTACGGCGGCATGGGGCTCGACCTGACCACCTACGCGATGATCGTCGAAGAGCTCTCGCGCGGCTGGATCTCGATCTCCGGCGTCGTCAACACCCATTTCATCGGCTCCTACCTGCTGATGAAGTTCGGCACCGACGAGCAGAAGGACCACTTCCTGCCGAAGATGGCGACCGGCGAGATCCGCGCTGCCTTCTCGCTTTCGGAGCCCGAGGTCGGCTCCGACGTGCAGGGCATCAAGTCGACTGCCAAGAAGGGCGAGGACGGCAAGTGGGAGCTGAACGGGCAGAAGATGTGGGTCACCAACGGCCTCGGCTCGGGCGTGGTCTTCGTTCTGATGAAGAGCGACCCCAAGGCCGACCCGCCCTACAAGGGGATGACCTGCTTCATCACCGAGAAGGAGCCCTGGAAGGAAGTCAATGAGGGCGACTATGCCGGGCTGACGGTCCCGCCGAAGATCAAGAAGATGGGCTACAAGGGGGTCGAGTCGACCGAGCTGGTCTACGACGGCTACCGCTGCCCGCCCGAGCGGGTCCTGGGCGGCGAGGAGGCCGGCGTCGGCCAGGGCTTCGTGCAGATGATGGACGCGCTCGAGGTGGGCCGGGTCAACGTCGCCGCGCGCGGCGTCGGCATCGCCCAGCGCGCCCTCGAGCTGGCCCTGCGCTACAGCCAGGAGCGCAAGACCTTCGGCAAGCCGATCGCCCAGCACCAGGCGATCCAGTTCAAGCTCGCCGACATGGCGACCAAGGTCGAGGCGGCCCGTCTGGTGACCCGCAAAGCCGCGCGGCTGAAGGACGCCGGCGAGCGCTCCGACCTGGAGGCGGGGATGGCGAAGCTGCTTGCCTCGGAGACCGGCAAGGAGTGCGTCGAGGAGTGCTTCCGCATCCACGGCGGCTACGGCTACTCGAAGGAGTACGAGATCGAGCGCCTCTATCGCGACGCGCCGCTGCTTCTGATCGGTGAGGGCACCTCCGAGATCCAGCGGATGGTGATCGGCAAGAAGCTGCTGCAGAGGCACAAGATCTAGCCATATGGCCTCGACCGCAGAGCTGATCCGGACCGCGGTCGAGCGGTTCCAGGCGGAAGTCCCCGCCCTGCAGAAATTGAAGCTCGTTTTCGGCCTGGAGCTGCGGGGGCGCGGCGACATCCAGCTCTACCGTGTCGAGCTGCCCGGCCCGAAGATCACGAAGGACCTCGCCCAGGACGAGCGGGTGCTGGTCGAGATCGACCGTCCGCAGTTCAACGAGCTGGCCGAGCGGGGGACGCTGAAGAGCTACCGCAAGGCCGTTGAGACGGGCCACATCAAGGCCACCGGCGATTCCAACGTGAAGAAGCTGGTGGCGCAGGTCGTCGAGCGCCAAGAGCAGCGCGCCCGTTTGAAGAAAGCGCACTGAGCGATCCCCGCTCGCCCGCGGCGAGGCCGCGGGCGATCCACTGCAGATTGAGGGCATTCCCCTGGCCGGGGAGGGTCGTTTGCGGGCTCCTTCCCGCACTTTTTTCAGCCTGACTTGAGTAGTAGTGCTGAGTTTGGCCAGATGTTTGATCGGATTGATTCGTCATACGTCCAAGCGGTCTGTACTTTGGCTGCAGTTGGGCGTCTCGCTGGAAGCCATGGGAGGGGCGTCGCCTGAAGGGCTTCAAACACCAGTTAGGAGATTCATTCGATGACTGTCCCCGGCTTTGCCTTTCGCCCGGCTCGGTGGGTAGCGCTAGCTCTGCTGGCATGCATTTCCGCTGCCGGCGTGTTCGCGACTTCCAGTGCGGCGGCACAGAAGCAGCCGACGACGATCAACCTTTGCATCAGGAAAGCCGGGCCGGAGAAGGGCATGGTCCGCTTCTCGCAGAGCAAGCGCTGCAAGGCGGGGGAGATGAGCGTTCAGGTCGTCGCCGACTCCAAGCAGGGCGTCGCCGGTATCGAGGAAAGCAGCGGCGCCCCGGGAGCCACGGGTCCCGTGGGTCCGACCGGCCCTAAGGGCGAGCAAGGCGCTCAGGGCGAGAAAGGCGACAAGGGCGATCAGGGCGACGAAGGCGCCACCGGCGCTCAGGGCGTTCAAGGACTGCAGGGTCCGAAAGGGGCGACCGGCCCCCAGGGGACCCCGGGCGCGAAAGGGGCGACCGGCGCCAACGGCGCGACCGGCCTGCAGGGGACCAAGGGCGCCACTGGGGTCGACGGCGCCACCGGAGCGACCGGCGCCAAAGGCGACGCCGGCCCGGCCGGCGCGACCCAATACCTGAGGGTCAGCGGCACGACCTCGTCGCACAGCGGCACGGACACCAAGACGGTGACCGTCACCTGTCCGGAAGGCCGCTCCGTGCTGAGTGGGGGCTGGACCATCACCACGACCGGCAACGCGGCCGAGATCAACGTCATCCAGAGCCAAGCAACGTCGAACACCACCTGGACCGTGATCGCCCAGGAGGACAGCTCACCGGGCTCCGGCGGCGAAGGCAACTGGTCGATTCAGGCACACGCCGTGTGTGCGCTGGTGAGCTCGTAGAGCGGAATCTCGCGATAGGCGAGGGTGCCATCCTGGGCCCCGAACCAGGGTGGCGCTCCGCTCCTCCCGACATGCACGCCTTATAAGGTGCCGCCGAGCTTGACCAGGCAGTTGACCGTCATTCTCGCCGTGCTTTCCGTCGCCCTCGTGGCGGCCATCGTCGTCTGGGTCGTGCGCGACAACGGCTCCTCCGATACGAACGCGGAGGTCGTCACCGCCGTTCAGCTCTCCGAAGCGGCCGCCGTCGCCGGTCACCCGGTCTACTGGCTCGGCCCGCGGCCCGGTACGAGCTACGAGCTGACCGAGGGCGAAGGGGGACCGTTCTACGTGCGCTACCTCAGCGGCGGTGCGGCGGCCGGCGACGAGCGGGCCGATTTCGTCACCGTCGCCACCTACCCGCAGCCGGGTGGTGTCGCGTCCCTGAGGCGGTCGGCGCGCGAACGCCCCGGCGCCAAGATCGCCCGGACCGATGACGGAGCCGTCCTCCTGGTCGATCCGTCTTCACCGAAAAACGCCCACCTCGCCTACCCGGGCGCGGACCTGCAGATCGAGGTCTACAGCCCGGCGCCCGGCGAAGCCCTGCGACTCGCCTCGCGTGGCAAGGTGCAGCGGGTCCGCTAGGGCCGGCCCCGGCGCGGTGGCCGCTGGCCGTCGGCTAGCATCCCGCGCCGTCCACACCAGAGGAGACTCCGAAACCGATGAGCGAGCAGAAGTACGAGCTGACCACCGACCAGGCCGAGCGCGAGGCGTCCGGCGCGCACAGCTACGGCCGCTACCTGGAGGAGTTCGAGGTCGGCGCCGTTTACAAGCACTGGCCGGCGAAGACGGTGACCGAGGCCGACGATCACCTCTTCTGTCTGATCACGATGAACCACCACCCGCTGCACATCAACGACGTCTACGCCAGCGGCTCGCAGCAGGGGCGCAACGTCGTCGTCGGCCCGCTCGTCTACTCGCTGGCGCTCGGCATGTCGGTCTCCGACGTCTCCGGCAAGGCGATCGCCAACCTCGCCACCGAAGAGCTGAGCCATCCCAACCCGGTCTTCCACGGCGACACCCTCTTCTGCGAGACCGAGGTGCTCGACGTCAAGCCCTCCCAGTCGAAGCCCGACCGCGGCGTGGTCAAGGTCCAGACTCGCGTCCTCAACCAGGACGGCATCCTCGTCGCCGAGTTCAAGCGGCTGGTGCTCGTGCCGCGCCGCGATCGCGACTGAGACCGCCGCCGCTCAGCGAGCGGCGGCGGCTATGAGGCGGGCGCTGGAGGCGATCGACCGGCTCCCGGACCGGCGAGCGGTCGTCGCGATGGTCGCGGTCGGCTTGCTCCTGGCGCTGCCCGGCCTGCTGCTGGCCGGCGAGCCGAACTCCGACGGGCTCTTCTACGAGGTCCAGGCCAAGGAGCTGCAGGGCGAGAGCCACGCCGTAGCGATGCACGACGTCTTCGACAGCGCGCAGGCGCGCCGCACCGCCGAGATCGAGGACGCGCCGTCCGGCTCCTACCGCGTCCTCAATTCCGCCTGGCAGCGGTTCAGCGCTCGTTTCTACGAGCGCCGCTGGTTGGTTCCCGGCCTGGCGATCCTCGTCGGCGCGGTCACGGGCGAGGGGGTGCCGACCGCGCTGAAGACCGTCTCGATGCTCGGCTACGCGTTGATCGGCGCCGCCCTGTTCCTTCTCCTGCGCCGCCGTTTCAGGGTCTCGGTCAGCCTGCTCGGTGCGCTGGGCTGCATGCTGGCGCCGTCGCTCTACCGCTGGTCCTTCGGGCAGTTCGTCGACTCCTGGGGGGTGCTGCTCGAGTCGCTGGGGCTGCTGGCGCTCGTGATCGTCGTCGACCGCGGGCTGCGCTGGCTGCCGCTCTGGATCGGCGCGATGCTGGCCCTCTCGGTCACCCGCGACGCGACGATGATCCTCGGGCTCGCCGCCCTCTGGCTGACGGTCTGCCAGTTGCGGGATCGGGCCGCCCGCCGCAGGAACGTCTGGATCTTGGCATCGGGGGCCGCTGCCGCCGCGCCCGCTCTGCTGCTTGGCGGTGCGCCGTTGCGCGAGAACCTCGCCTACATCCTCGCCAACTACAACGTCCCGACCGACATGAGCTGGGGCCACGTGCTGGCCGGGTACCCGGGTCAGCTCTGGGCGACCGTCCAGGGGGACGCGACCTATCCGCTCTCGCACGGCGCGGCCGGCCCGCTGCTCTACGGCATGCTCGCCATTGCGATCGCGGCGATCGTGCTGGTCGTGGCGCGACGGCCGCGGGGCGACGCGTTCTGGCTGGTCCAGCGCGGGGCGATCCTCGGCTGCATCGTGTTGCTGCTGATTGCCAACAATCCGCAGGGCTACCGCCTCGAGCTGGTCTTCGTGCCGACGATCGCCGCCGGTCTCGCGATCGCGTTCAGCCGCCTCGCCGATTTCGTGACCCGTGCGTCACAGCCGAGACCGGCAGCGACTCCACCGTGTGAGTCCCCACCGGCCCGTTGAGCTTGATGCCGGGGCAGTAGCCGCCGCTGATCGCGTAGATACGGCCGTCGTCCACCGCCGCTCCGAACGCGTGCCGCTCGATCGTCAGGTCGGGCAATCGCTGCCAGCGCAAGGTCTTTGGGTCGAAGGCCCAGGCGCTGGGCGTCACCGAGCCGCCGCCGTCTTCCCAGCCGAGCTCGTCGTCTCCTCCGAACACGACGATCCTGCCGGCGGCGCTCACTATCCCGACCGAGGAGTAGGCGCCCATCGGCAGATCGGGCAGGGTTTCCCAGCGTTCGCGCGCGGGGTCGTAGCGGAAGAACTTTTCCGAGGAGGCCTGCGGGTCGATTCGGCCGCCGGCCAGGTAGACCTTGCCGCCGAGCGCCGCCGCGTTGACGTGGTGCAGGGCATAGGGGGCATTCGGGCCGTCCGACCAGCTGCGCGTCGCGAAGTCGAAGATTTCGAGGGTGCTGTAGGGGCCGCTCGGATTGCCGATGCCGTAGGTCTGCGGGGCGCCGTCGGCGACGTAGAGCTTGTCGCCGACGACCGCCGCCGCGGCGCCGCCGCGCGGCTGGCCCATCGGCGGTTCGCGATGCCAGCTGTTGGCGCGCGGGTCGTAGCGCCAGAAGTCGCTGGTCGCCTCGGCTCCCTCGAGGTAGCCGCCAGCCAGGTAGGCGTCGCCGTGCCAGGCAGCCGATGGGGTGTGGTTGAGGCCGACCGGCAGCTGGGTCGGTTCGCTCCAGCGCCCGCTGCGCACGTCGTAGGCGAGGACCCGGTGCAGGTTGCCGGGCGCGCTGCCGCCGAAGGTGTAGATCGTCGGGCCGATCGCCACGGCGCTCCCCTCGACCACCGATTTCGGGGTTTCGCGCTCGAAGCGCCAGTGCCCTGCCGGGGCAGGAGGCGACTGCGGCGCCTTGCGGTAGAGGCCGATGCGGCAGGGCGGGTTGGGACGCCCGTCGTCAAGGCCGAGCGTGCTGCGCCAGTTGCCCGGCAATTCGATCGCGTCGACCGCGGCCAGCACCCCGCCGACGAAGACGAGGACCATCGCCGCGGCCAGTGCCGCGAGGAGCTTGGGCGCTCTGCCGCTCACCGGCCCCAGTATCCCTCAGCCCGGAAGGGTTCGCGGCGCCCTGCTTGAATCGAGCCATCACGATGGAGCCTGCGCAGACCACCGGCCCGATTCCGGTCTTCGACGTTCGCCTCGACGAGGGGGTCGTCGAGGCGGTGGCCGAGACCCTGCGCTCCGGCTGGCTGACGATGGGCCCGCGGATCAAGGACTTCGAGGCCGAGTTCGCCGCCCACCTGGGAGTCGAGCACGCGGTGGCGACGAGCAGCTGCACGGCGGCGCTGCACCTCGCCTACCTGGCCGCCGGCGTCGGCCCCGGCGACGAGGTGATCGTCCCCGGCATCACCTTCGTCGCCTCGGCCGCCGCCGTGCGCTACTGCGGCGCCGAGCCGGTGCTGAGCGAGATCGCCGGCCAGCACGACCTCGGCCTCGACCCCGAAGACGTCGAGGCGCGGATAACCCCCCGCACGAAGGCCCTCTGCGCGGTCCACTACGGCGGCTACGCAGCGTCGCTGGGGGCGCTGGGCGAGATCTGCGAGCGCCACGGGCTGGCCCTGATCGAGGACGCCGCCCACAGCCCCGACGGCACCGTGCCGGGCTCCCAGCGCAAGCTCGGGACTTACGGCCTGGCCGGAACCTTCAGCTTCTTCTCGAACAAGATCCTCTCCTGCGGCGAGGGGGGTCTGCTGGCGACCGACGACGACGAGGTGGCCGAGCTGGCCCGCAGCCGCCGCTCGCACGCGATGACCTCCGGCACCTGGGACCGTCACCGCGGCCATGCGATGGGCTACGACGTGGTCGAGGTCGGCTACAACTACCGCCTCGACGAGCCGCGCGCCGCCCTGCTCTCAGCTCGTCTCCCAGGCCTCGCCGCCGACATCGAGGAGCGGCGCCGGCTGACCCGCCGCTACCGCGAGCTGCTCGCCGGAATAGAGGGCATCGTGCTGCCCTACTCCGACGAGCAGGTCGCCGCCAGCGCCTGCTACGTGATGCCGGCGATGCTGGAGGACGCGGCGCTGCGCGATCCCGTGCGCAAGCTGCTCAGCGAACGCCACTCGGTGCAGACCAGCGTCCTCTATCCCTCGATCAACGAGTTCACCGCCTACGGCCGCGGCGAGCAGGGCCTGCCGCGCTGCGAACGGGCGGCCCGCACCCAGCTGACCCTGCCGCTCTACCCGCATCTCGGCGACGAGCGCCTCGAGCGGGTGGTCGAGGCGCTGCGCGCGAGCCTTGCCGAAGCCGCCGGCTGATCAGGCGGCGGTGCGGCTCTCGGCGACGGCCTGCAGGAAGGTCGCCCACTCGCTCGCCCGGCCGGCGAGCCTCGCGCAGAGCCGGCGCAGCGCCGCGAAGTCGTCGTCCAGCTCCCAGCCCCAGTGCAGGGTTGCCGGTGCCCAGAGCCCGGTCCCCAGTGCCGCGAGCCGCTCGACCTCCTCTGCCACCTCGCGGGCGCTGCCGTAGAGCGGCGCGTAGGAGGGCAGGTAGACCGCCCCGCCGCGCCAGGCTGGGGTCGGCGGGAAGCCGAGCAGCCGGACGCTCTCGGGGCCGCCGCAGACCACCGCGAAGCGCTCGGCCAAGAGCGGGTACTGGGAGGAGTCGAAGCGGTTGAAGGGGGGTACGAAGACGGGCAGCTCGAGCCCGATCTGCTGGAAGCTGGCGCGCGCCGCGTCGATCCGCTCGGCGCAGGCTGCGGAGCTGAGCCCGCTCAGCTCCGAGTGTCGCCGGGGGGAAGCGTGGCGGGTGCGGTGGTCGAGTCCGTGCAGGCCGAACGCCACGCCGTCGGCGGCAAGCCGCCGCAGTTGTTCGACCTCGGCGTCCTCGAGCGGCCGCGACTCGACCACGTTGGGGTCGAGGTAGTCGCGCGAGACGCGTGGGCTGATCGCCAGCAGGTAGGGAACGCCGGCCTCGGCGAGTACCGCGTGGAAGCGGCGGAAGCGCTCGGTTCCGAAAGGCCCGGCTGGGTCGAAGGCGCGAGCGTGCGGAAACTCGTCGACGCGCAACAGGACGCGCGGTGGGCCGGCCGCGGATTGGCCAAGCGCCGCGCGCCTCGCCGCGCTCAGCGGTGCGACGACGCGTGAGCTCCAATCGATTCGCCCCCGTTTCGCCGCCAGCGCCTGCGCGAGGCGCAGCGGCAGCGGCGGCATGCCGGCGCGCCGGAAAGGCCTAGCTGCGGCACGGATTGCCTCGCCGTCGCCGGCGTGCGGCCAAAGCAGCAGGGCGCCGCTGCGTCGCTCGTCCGGCGTCACGGGCGCCATCATCGCGCAGCCTGCGGCGGCCGCCGCTCCGTGCCATCGCTTTGCCGCGGTTCCCGGCCGCGGCCGGGGGTAGGCTCTTGCGCCGTGAAGCGAGCAGTCGTTCTTGCCGGCGGCCTCGGGATGCGTTTGCGGCCCTACACCACGGTCCTGCCGAAGCCGCTGATGCCGGTCGGCGACCGGCCGATCCTCGACGTGATCGTGCGCCAACTCCGTCACAGCGGCTTCGAGCGACTGACCATCGTCACCGGCCATCTGGCCGAGCTGATCGAGGCTTTCTTCGGCGACGGCGAGCGCTACGGCATCCCGATCGACTACTTCCGCGAGGACGAGCCCCTGGGCACGGTCGGTGCGCTGGCGCTGCTCGATGGCCTCGACGAGGACTTCCTGGTGATGAACGGCGACGTGCTCACCGACCTGCCCTTCGGCCAACTGCTCGACGAGCACCGCGCCGCTGGTGCCGCGGCCAGCATCGCCGCCCACAGGCGCGACATCCAGGTTTCGCTCGGCGTCCTGCAGTTCGGCGACGATGGCGACCGCGACCGCCTCACCGGGTACGTCGAGAAGCCCGCCTACCAGTACGAGGTGAGTATGGGCGTCTACGCTTTCTCACCGCGCGTCCTCGGCCACATCGAGCGAGGCGAGCGGCTCGACTTCCCAGACCTGGTCCTGCGCCTGCTCGACGCCGGCGAGGAGGTGCGGGCGCGGCGCAGCGAGCAGGACTACTGGCTCGACATCGGTCGCCACGACGACTACGAGACCGCAATGGACGAGTTCGAGCGGATGCGGGGGCGCTTCCTGCCCGACGAGCCCGCGGGGTGAGGCTCGAGGGACGCGACATCGTCTGCCTCGGCACCGCCGACTGGGAGACCGAGCTGCCGATCAACCAGCATCAGCTGATGCGGCGGCTGGCGCCGCGCAACCGGGTGCTTTTCGTCGAGTCGCTGGGCCTGCGGCGGCCGCAGCTGGCGGGCCGCGACCTGGGCCGCATCTGGCGCCGGCTGCGCAAGGGCCTGCGTCCGCCGCGCGCCGTCGACGGCCTGCACGTGCTTTCGCCGCTGGTGTTGCCCTTCCACGGCAGCTCTGTCGTCCGCGCGCTGAACCGGCGCTTGCTGCGGCATCAGCTGCGGACCGCGGTGCGGCGGCTCGGCATGCGGCGGCCGCTCCTCTGGGCCTACGCGCCGCAGGCGGAGGCGCTGCTCGAGGTGCTCGAGCCCGAGACCGTGGTCTACCACTGCGTCGACGACGTCGCCGCCCAGAAGGGCGTCGACGCGGAGAGCTTTCGTGCCGTCGAGCGGCGCTTCGCCGGCCGCGCGGACCTGGTCCTGACGAGCGCCCCGGCACTGGCCGAGCGCATGCGTTCGCTCGCCGCCGACGTGCTCTACGCGCCGAACGTCGCCGACACGGCACTCTTCGCCACCGCCCTGCAGCCAGGCCCGCTCGACCCGGCCCTCGAACGGCTGCCGGCGCCGCGGCTCGTCTTCCAGGGCGCGGTGGTGGCGACTAAGTTGGACCTCGACCTGCTGGCGGAGACCGCCGCCGCGCGACCCGAGTGGAGCATCGTCATGGTCGGCCCGCGTGGGGCGGGGGACCCCGGCGCCGACCTCTCGGCGCTCGATCGGGCGCCAAACGTCCACCTGCTGGGACCGCGAGAGGAGCGCGAGCTGCCGGCGGTGCTGCGCGGCGCCGACGCCGGGCTGATTCCCTACGCGATCAACGACCTGACCCGCAGCGTCTTCCCGATGAAGGTCTACGAGTACCTCGCTGCGGGCCTGCCGGTGCTGAGCACGCCGCTGCCGGCGCTGGACGGCATCGAGGGCGTGGAGATCGTCGCCGACGCCGTCCAGCTGGTCGCCGCGGCGGAGGCGGCAATCGCCGCCGATGCCCCGGAGCGACGGGCGGCCCGCTCGCGCGCGGCGGCCTCGCACTCCTGGGAGGCTCGGATCGAGCAGATCGAGCAGGCGCTCGACGGGCCCGACAGACGTGCCGTCGATTGAACACCACTGTGGGCACTCAATCACCGGCACGTCAGTGGGGGTGGCGGGTTGCGGCGGCCTCGGCGAGCACGGCGCGGGTTTCGGCCGCGACCTGCGGCCAGCGGAAGCGGGCGGCGTGGCGCAGGCCGCGCTCGATCAGTTCCGAGGGGCGTGCAAGGGCCTCTTCCAACGCGACCCGCCAGGCGGCCGGGCTGCGCTCTCCGACGACGATCGAGGCGGGGCCGCTGACCTCCTCCAAGCCGCCGGACGCGGCGGCGATCGCGACCGGCGTGCCGCAGGCCATCGCCTCCAGCGGGGCGATGCCGAAGCCCTCGTAGAGCGCTGGGGCGGCGAAGGCGCCGGCGGCGCGCATCAGCTCGAGCAGCTCTGCCTCGTCGACTCGCCCGAGCAGCTCGCAGGCGCCGCTGGCCCCCGCCGCAGCTTCGATCCGTTCGCCTTCGAAGCCGGCCGAGCCGGCGAGCACCAGTCGCCAGCCGGCACCCTCGGCGGCCGCCAGGGCGGCGGCCTCGATCAACACGTCCAGCCCCTTGCGCGGCTCCAGCGAGCCGACGTGCAAGACGAACGGGGACCCGACCCCCCAGCGCTCGCGCACCGCGGCCCGCGCCGCCCCGCGATCGCCCGGCGTGAAGGCGTCGTCGACGCCGTTGGGGACGATCCGCAGCCTCGAGTCGTCCACGCCGTAGTGCTCCTCGACGTCCGCGGCGGTCGCCCGTGAGACGGCGATCGTCCGCGTCGCCCGGCGCACCGAGCGGGCCACCGAGGTGCGGAAGCGCTGCTCGTGGCGGGCCGGCTTGACGCTCTCCAGTCGCAGCGAGGCCAGGTCGTGGACCGTGGCCACGGTCGGCACCGGGCTGCGGCGCGGCAGCACGCTCTCCGGCGCCCAGAGGACGTCGGCGCCGGCGCGGGCCAGCCAGAGGGGCAGGAAGGCCTCACGCCAGATGGGGGTTCCCTTGATCCGCACCCCGACCTCGGTCGCTCCCGGGATCGGCCGCTCCAGGTGGCGGGTATTGGCGAGCAGGCGGACGTCGTCGCCGGCCTCGACCAGCTCGCGGCCGATGCGGTCGAGGTACTTGGGGATGCCGCCCCAGGGGGCCTCGAGGACGTTGGCGTCGATCGCGATGCGCATCGACGCTCAGGCCGGTGGCGCCGCGAGGGCGGCTCGGCTCGGCTTGGGCTCGGGTGCGGGGATGTCGAACCAGGCGGCGGCGAGCCAGCCGAGCAGTCCGCCCAGTACGAGCGAGGTGCGTGGCTCGACGGCCGTGAAGGTGGCGGTCAGCTCGACGATCACCAGGCCCAGCAGGCCGCCGAAGGCGGCGATCGCGCCGACCTGCACCAACGGGTCGGGGTGGTGTCGCCAGACGCGCACGGCAGTCCACAGGCCGGCCGCCATCAGGGCGACGTAGGCGATCGCGCCGAGCGGCCCAAAGGCCAGCCAGAACCAGAGCAGGGCAAAGTGGGCGTAGCGGCGGTCGTGTGCCTCGGCGAGCGGATAGTGCACCGTCCAGGGAACGCCGAGGCCGATCCCGGTGAGCGGATGTTCGCGGATGTTGCGGATCACGTTGCGCCGCTCGTCCATCCGGTAGCGATCGCCCCGGTTGGTTCCGATGCCGCTCGGGCTCAGCGTCTGCACCCGTTCGTTCAGCGGGTCCCCGGAGCGATCGCCGGCGCCGACCAGGAGCGTGCCGCCGACGCCGAGCGCCAGCGCCACGGCGAGCAATGCGACAACGGCGCGGCCGCGTCGGCGGCTGGCGATGACGACCACCACGATCAGGGTGAAGGCCGCGGCGATCCAGAAGGAGCGGCGGTAGGAGAGCAGCAGGGCGAGCAGCGCCAACGGCGCTCCGGCGAGGGCCCACGTCGGCAGGCGGACCCGGCGGACGAGCGCCGCGGCGACGCCGAGGACGAAGACGAGCATCACGAAGTTGGGTACCGGGCTGAGGTAGGTGACCGTCTCGTCTTCGACGACCGAGCCGATGCCGCCGAAGGCCGCGTACAGACCCGAGACGGCCTTGAAGGCGGCCAGGGCGGCGCCGATCGCGAGGCATATCCGCAGGGCACGGGTGTCGCGCAAGACGTTGACCGCCAGCAACGGCACGAGGATCAGGTAGGAGGCCGTCATCGAACGGTGGAAGAGCTCGCCCTGGCTGACGCCGGCGTGGGCGGCGTAGCCGGTTGCCGCCCCGGCCACGATCGCCAGGCCGAGCAGCGCCAGAGGTGCGATCAGCGGGTCGGGCAGCCGCGGCCGCCGGCTTTCGACGGCGAACGCCAGCAGGACCCCGGCCAGCCCCGCGACGAGGAGCAGGTCCTGCGGCGTCAGGCTGGCGATGGCGACGTCGTAGAACGAGCCGAAGGGGGGGACGAGCCCCGGCGCTTCTCCCTCGACCACGACGCTGCCGGCGATCAGCAGGCCGAAAGCGACGCCGGGGAAGCGCAGCAGCAGCAGGCCGAGGACGGCGATCGTTGGCGCCAGCGCGCCTTTCAGCCCGGCGGTCTGCAGGCCGGCCGCCATCGCCAGGCCGGTGGCGATCCCGGCGGCACCGACCGCAATCGCCACGCCGAAGGACGGCATAGCGAGCGTGGGGCGGCTCAGACCCTCGACTCCTTGGTTGCGACGGGTTTGCGCAGCTCGCGCGGTCGGTAGGCGTCGTAGCGCGTCTGCCTGGCGCTGGAGCGGTTGAAGGCGAAGCCGAGCAGCGGCGCTCCGGTCGCGCGCAGCGCCTCAATCGCGCGTCGCGCGTCGCGACGACGGGTATGGCGCGAGTCGACCACGAAGACGACTCCGTCGGCGTAGCGCGAAAGAACGACCGGGTCGACGACGACGAGGGTCGGCGGGCTGTCGAAGACCACCAGGTCGTTGTCCCGGCGCAGGTACTGGACGATCGCTTTCATCTTGTCCGAGGAGAGCGACTCGACGGAGTCCTCGGCGTGTTCCCCGGCCGGCACGAGCTGGAGTTCGCCGCGGGCACCGCTGCCGCTCGGAGGCAGGTTGACGGCGACCCCGACCTCGGTGACGTCCGGCGCCGGCTCCTCAACCAGCAGGTCGCTGAGTCCTGGCGAGAGGGGGGTGCCGAAGACCTGGTGCAGGGTCGGTCGCCGCAGGTCGCCGTCGAGCACCGTGACACGCCGGCCCTCGGTCGCAAGGGTGCGGGAGACGTTGGCGGTGACGTAGCTCTTGCCGCAGCCGGACTCGGCGCCGGTGATCAAAACCGTGCCGCCGCCGCGATCGGAGCCGTTGGTTTCGCGACCGGCGGCGCGCTCCAGCGAGAAGACCACCGCGGTGCGCAGGCTGCGGAAGGCCTCCAGCGCCGGCGCGGCTCGCCCCGCCTTGGGGATCTCGCCGAGCAGCGGCAGGCCGAGGTCGCGCGCCGCCTCCTGGGCGGAGCGATAGCGGTCGAAGAAGATGTCGCGCAGGTAGATCGCGGCGGCGCCGAGGACGAGGGCGGCGATTAGCGCCAGCATCGCATCGCGCAGCGGGCGCGGCGCTACCGGCGAGTTCTCCGGGACGGCGCGCTCGACGACCCTCATCGTGTCGCCGGGATTGGAGGTCTCGGCGGCGATCTGGTCCTGCAAGGCCTGCAGCTCGATCTGCAGGCCGGCCGTGTGGGGATCGCCGGCGGGCAGTTCGCCGAGTTCGCTGCTGATTTCGTTGATCCGCTGCTGGATCGGCTGCAGCGTCTGTTTCAGGTTGTCGACCTGCAGCCCGTTGAGGTAGGTGGAGAAGGCTTCGGCGTAGGTGTTGGCGTACTTGGCCGACGTTTCGGGATCGCCGGTCGTCGCGTGGAAGCTGAGTACCCCGATCCGGCTCTCTGGCTCGACCACGACGCTGGAGTCGAAGGCCGCCGGGTCGCCTTTGACATCGGGGTTTTCGTGCGCCACGTCGAGGACGGTGCGCGTCTTGGCCAGCTCGTCGTAGACGTTGGAGAGGCTGAGCAGCTGTTCCTCGTTGAGAATTTCGCCGGACGCCTGGCTGGTCGAGACGATCTGGCCCAGGGCCTTGCTTTCGTATTCGTCGGTCTGCGAGGAGGAGATCGCGTAGACGACCACTGCGGCGACGATCGCGAACAGGCCGAGCCAGCGCTTGCTTGCCCAGATCAGACGGAGGTGGCCGGAGAGTTCCACGGGTTCAGAGACCTATCGGGATGGCCCGGGTGCGACTTGAATTTGGAAATACAGGCGCTTCCCGCATTGGAATGCGAAGTCCTTGAACAGGATACCCGTCGCCAAGGTCGTTATTCGGGACGCGTGCGAGCTTGCAGATCGCGCACCACGGCTGCTGCCGGCCCGCGCGGCCGCAGCGCCGGGACAGCGCCGCGCAGCGCTTGCGGCGCCAGGCGCAGCAGCAGCCGCTCACATGGGCCGGCGACGACGACGGCGTCGATCGGTCGCAGCTGGTCCTCGGCGTCGAGCGCCCTGACCAGCGCCCCGGGGTGCCCGCCGCAGGGTTCCCTCGTGCGGATCGCCGCCGCCGCTGGCGCGCTGCCGATCAGGGCCACGTCGGCGCCGGCGCCGGCGGCATCCGCGAGCCAGTCGGCCAGGCGACGGGCGCCTGCCGGGCCGAGGGCGACGCCGACCAGCCGCACCGGGCCCAGGCGCGGTGCCTCCTGGCCGTGGCCGCCGTGGCCGCCGCCGCGGCCGGCGCGCAGCCGCTGAACGGTCGCGAGCGAATCGCCGCCGCACTCCAGCCAGACCTTGGCTAGGCCGCGCCAACCGTCGCGCCAGGCGCCGTAGATCAGCACCCGGTAGGCGAGCTTGACAAGGGGTCGCAGGAAGATGCCGGTCAGGGCCTCGGCCGGGCCGGGCCGGCGTCGCTGCGAACCCTCCAGTCGGGCGTAGGCGAGGGCGTCGTCGAGCGCTTCGCGCCAGGAGGAGGCGAGCAGGTGCCGCAGCTCGCCGCTCAGCGGCCGCACCGGCCCGTCGGGCCAGAGGCCCTCGTGGACGCTGCGCGACTCGTCGTGGCGGAAGGCGCCACGACGGAACAGCCGGTGCCGGTAGCGCGGGTAGCGCGCCGCGGGGCCGAGAGGATGGCCGAGGAAGAGGTCGCGCATCGGCAACGCCGCCATCCGCTCCGCGACGGGCGGTCCGGCGAGCAGCGCGCGGATCTCGTCGGCAAGCTCCGGGCTGACGCGCTCGTCGGCGTCGATCTCGAGCACCCAGTCGCCGTTGGCGTGGGCGAGCGCCACGTTGCGCTGTGCCGCGAAACCCGGCCATGGATTCTCCACCAGCTTGGCCCCCGCTTCGCGGGCGATCTCCTGCGTGCGGTCGCGGGAGCCGCCGTCGACGACGACGATCTCGTCGCAGAAGGCGACGCTCTCGAGGCAGGCAGGAAGCCGACGCTCCTCGTCCGAGGCGATCACACAGGCGGTCACGGACTCCGGCAAGGGCGCGCAGTATCGCAGCGCCGCATGCCGGCTTCGCGACTCGTGCCGCCTGTACAGTCGCCGCCGATGGCGACCGAGAGCACCCGATCGCGCGCCACCCGCGACGTGGTGCGCCAGCTCCTCGGGCGGGTCGTCAATCTCGGGCTGGGGATCGTCGTCACCGCGGTCGTCGCGCGTGGGCTCGGCGACAGCGGCTTCGGCGAATGGTCGAGCCTGCTCGTCGTCGTCCAGATTGCGGCTTATTTCGCCGACCTCGGCCTCGAGCAGGTCGGGGTCCGCAAAGCCGCGGCCGAACCCGAGCGCGAGGCGCAGTGGATCGGCGCGGCGATCGCCCTGCGAGCGGTCGTCTCGTTGCCGGCAACGCTGATCTCGATCGTCGTCGCGCTCCTGATCGCCGACAACCAGGACATGGCGATCGGCGGCCTGCTGGTCTCGACCACGATCCTGCTCAGCGGTCCCAACACCGCCCGCGCGCTGCTGCAGCTGCGGCTGCGAAACGACGTCAACGTTGCCGTGATGACCTTCTCCTCGGTCGTCTGGGGGGCCGCGGCGATCGCCGTCTCGGCAGCCGGCGGCGGGCTCGTGCCGCTGGCGATCGCCTTCCTCGCCGCGGCCCTCGCGACCACCGCCCTACAGGTCTGGCTGGGGCTGCGAGCCGGCGCCGTCGAGCTGCTCGGCTCGCGCCACCTCTGGCGGCCGCTGGCGCGGGTCGGCCTGCCGCTGGCCACCGGCGGCGTGCTGGTCCTCGCCTACGCGAGGATCGATCAGATCCTCGTCCTGGAGCTGGTCGGCACCCGCGAGGCCGGCCTCTACGCCGCCGTCTACCGGATCCTCGAGCAGGCCCATTTCCTTCCCCTGACGGTGAGCACGACGCTGCTGCCGCTCGTCTCCGCCGCCTACCCCTCCGATCCGCCGCGGGTCCGCGAGCTGCTGCAGACGACGGCCGAGTACCTGGCGCTCGTCTCGCTGCCCGCCTTGGGAGTTGCGCTGGCCGCGTCGGGACCGGCGATCGAGCTGCTCTTCGGCGGCGAATTCGCGGCCGCGGCGCCGGCCTTGCCCGTCCTGATGGGGGCCTTCGTGGTGATCTGCTTCGGCTACCTCTCGGGCAACATGATCGTCGTCCTCGGCCTGCAGCGGCGCTTCGTTCTCTACGCCTCGCTGGGGCTCGTCGTCAACGTCGGCCTCAACCTCGTCCTCCTGCCCCGCTACGGCTTCCTCGCCGCCGCCTGGACGACGCTGGCGACCGAGCTCGCGGTGGTAGGCCTGGCCTGGCGGGCGGTGATGTCCGAGCTGGATTTCCGGCTGGCGCTGGGGCGCGTCTACCGGGCCGCCGCCGCGACCGCGGCGATGACGCTGCTGCTGCTCGGGCTGCGGGCGATCGACACCCCAGCGGTGCCGCTGCTGCTCGCCGCCGCCGTCAGCTATCCGCTGCTCGCGCTGGCGCTGCGGGCGGTCAGCCTCGACGAGCTGCGCCAGCTGCGCGCTCTGCGCCGGAGCTCGGGCTGAGCTCGCCGGCCAGCAGCTGGCCGAGCCGCAACGCCAGCGCCGCCACCGTCAGCGTCGGGTGGACGGGTCCGTAGGTGGGGAAGGCCGAGCCGCCGGCGACGAACAGGTTCTCGAAGTCGAGGTGGCGCAGATGGTCGTCGACGACGCCTTCGTCGCCCGCCCCCATCCGGCAGGTTCCCAGCAAGTGGCCGCCGCGCGGCCCGGGCTTGGCCGTCACCTCGCTGACCCCGAGCGGCGCCAGTCGCTGCCGCAGGCTCGCGATGACGTGAGCGATCCCGTCGCGTTCGTAGCGGCTCGGCTCGGAGTAGGCGATCTGGTTGCGCGGCAGCCCGAAGGAGTCCCGCCTTGGCGAGAGGCTGACTCGCCGGGCGCGCCGAGGGACGTCTTCGCTGAGCATGTCCAGCGGCAGGACGCGCTTCCAATCCTCCAGCGCCCCGGCGCGGACCTCGTCGCCGTCGTGGCCGGCGGAGATCTCCTCCGCGACGAACGGGCCGAGCGGCACTCCGGGGTTGTAAAGGCTGACGATTGCCGCCGCGTAGCGTGAGCGGAAGGAGCCGTCGCGGAACGCCTCCGAAAGGCCGGTGACCAGCGTCGAGCCGTAGCCAGGGCGCACCCCGTGTCGCAGGGTGGCGAAGATCGAGGTGTGGCCGTGGTCGGAGAGGTAGTGGCCGACGTCGGCGCGCTGCAGCCCCGAGCGCAGCAGGATCCCCGGGTTTTCGAAGCCATTGGCGGCGAGCACGTAGCGCTGCGCCCGCACCAGCATGTGCGTACCGTCTGGCGCGATCGCCTCGATCGCCTCGATCGACCGTGCGGAAGGATCGCGGCGCAGGCGCGCGGCGACGGTTTGGCGGTGCAGGTCGAGGCCGGGGTGGCCGAGGACCGCCTGCAGTCCGTTCAGGGCCGAGAAGCGCGCGTCGACCGGGCAGAGCTCGCAGGTCGCCGAACCGCAGCAGGGCGGGCGTCCCTGCAGCGGTTGCGAGGGGCGGGCCTGGGGGAGGGGGCCGAAAGGCTCGAGATACGGACCGACGACCTCGTCCATCGGGCTGTGGGGGTGCGGCGGCAGCGTCTTCGCCCCGGGCAGTGCCGGGCCGGCGGCGGGCCCGGCTTCGTCGGGCGCGCCGGCGATTCCCAGGGCCTGCTCGGCACGGCGGTAGTAGGGCAGCAGTTGCTCGAGCGAGATCGGCCAGTCGCGCATCACGCCGTAGCTGGAGCGCATCTTGAAGTCAGCGGCCGTGAAGCGCGGCGTGGTGCCCGACCAGTGCAGCGAGGAGCCGCCCACGCCGTAGACGTAGCTCCAGGGATAGGGGGGCGTCCCTGGCGCCGTTTCGTTGTTCGGCTGGGCGCCCGGGACATCCGCGGACCACTCGCCGTCGGCAAGCTGCTCGGCATGCGTCTTCAGGCCGCCCCGCTCGAGCATCGCCACCGTGGCGCCCGACTGCAGCGGCGCCCAGGCGGCGAGCAGCCCGCAGATCCCCGAGCCGATCACGGCGAGGTCCGCCTCGACGACCTTCACTCGTCCCTCATCAGGCCCGAGCACGGCGCCGGTGCGCCGGGGTCAGAGCCGGTGATCGCGTAGGCCAGGTTGGAGGCCGGGGCGGAGAGCATCGGCTCGACCAGCCCCTCGATCGCGCGTTCCCTGGTGCTCTGCGGCAGGACCGCCGAGGCCGGGCCCCGCACCGCGAGGGCGAAGGCGGCGGCGTGGGCGTCGTAGCTCGCCTCGCCGTACTCTTCCCGCGCCCGGTCCAGCAGCTGCTCCGCCAGCTCGGTCGAGACGCCGAGCGTGGAGGCGACGAGCCGGGCGAACTCGTCGTCGGGGATCAGCAGCGCGTAGGGAGTCACGGCGGCGACCGCGGCGACGCCGGCGCCGGCGGCGACGAAGGTGCGCCGCCGGAACCGCCTGCCCGTTTGCGTGGCGGCGGCGGCGTCGCGCAGCACGGCGAGCAACTTGGGCGCCTGCACGGCGACGTCGTAGCGTTCGCGGGCCCGGGTCAGCGCCCGCTCGCCGAGTCGGCGGCGCAGGTCGGGATCGTTCGCCAGCCGTCGCAGTGCCGCCTCGACCTCCTCGACCGAGCCAGGTGCGACGAGGATCCCGGCATCGCCGAGCAGCTCCGGCACCGCGCCCACGCCGGACGCCACCACCGGCAGGCCGGCGGCCATCGCCTCGAGCGCCGACCACGGCACCGCGTCGGCTCTGGTCGGCAGGGCGAGGGCGTCGGCGGTGGTGTAGAGATCGAGCAGGGCTTCGCTGCGCGCCTCGATGTCACGGTGCACGCGAACCAGCTCGCTGCCGGCGACCTCATCGCCGCTGACCACGTCGAGCACCGCCTGCCCGGCCAGTCGCTCGACGGCCTCGGCGAGCACGCCGAGGCCCTTGCGCTCGACGTCGTTGCCGACGAAGAGCACCCGCAGCGGCGCGGCCGCGGCCGGCGTCTGGCGCCGCTTCGCCGCCGCTTCCCAGCGGGCGACGTCGAGGCCCGGGTGGACGACGGCCAGCTTCGACTCCTCCAGGCCGTACCCGTCGCGCAGGCCGCGGGCGTTCCACTCGGTCCAGGCGACGACCGCGGCGGCGGCGGTCACGGCGCGCCGCTCGAGCCGCTCGAGCAGCCGCAGCTGGCGCGGCGAGGGCCGCCGGTCTGGCCCGCCGTATTCGAGCGCGGCGAACTGGGCGACGGTCGCGTCAACCGAGAGCACGCAGGGAAGGCGGCGCATCGGCCCCCGCATCAGCAGCGCCGAAGCCTGGGTGGTGACGAAGGCGGCGTCGACCGAGCGGGCGTGGCGCTTGAGCAGGCGCCGAGCCCGCCATGACCAGCGCAGCCGCCAGCGCAGCTCGAACGAAGCCGGGCCGCCGAGCAGGCGCGATTGGCGCAGTAGCAGGCGCTCGAGCCGGTTCGGCGGCGGCACCGTGGCGAAGGTCGCCTCGACTTCGCCCCGCCCCGCCAGCGTCTCGCGCAGCTGCTCGGTCATCGTGCGGTGGCCGAGCACGCCCTCGTCGAGGAACAGCACCCGCAGCGGCTCGCTCACGATCGCCCCCGGCCGCCAGCGATCAGCTGCTCCGCCTGTTCGGCGATGACCGCAGAGTCGAACCACTCCCTTGCCAGTCGCGCCCCGAGCTCCCCCTCGCGGCGGACCTGCCCGGGATCCGCCGCATATGTCCGCAGAACCGCCGCCAGCGCGGCGGGGTCGTTCTCGGGCGAGACGATCGCTCCGAAGCCATCCCTGATCAGGTCGGCGACGCCCTCGGCGCCGGTCGAGACGCAGGGGCGTTCGGCCAGCATGCCGAGGATCACCGCCCGCGGCTGGCCCTCGGCGGGGCTCGGGCAGAAGACCGAGACGTCGAAGGCCGAGAGCACCTCGCCGACCGCGGCCCCGGGCGTCGGCAGGAAGTGGGCCCGCCCGCCGAGCGAGGCCGCCCGAGACCGGAGCTCGGCCTCCGTCTCGCCGGCTCCCGCGAGGATCAGGTGCACATCGCCGCCGAGCTCGGCGATGGCGTCGATCACCACGTCGTTGCGCTTCTTCGGGTGGAAGCGGGAGATGCAGCCGACCGTAAAGGCGTCAGCCGGAATCCCCAGCTCGGCTCGGACTCGGGCCCTGCCCTCCTCGCTGAAGCCGATTTCCTCGGTGCGCATCGCGTTCGGCAGGAAGTGGACCTTGTCGGGATCGACCCCGGCGGCGATCGCCGAGCTGCCCGTCGGCTTGGACACCGCAAGCAGCGCCGATGCCGATCGCGCTGCCCTGGCGTAGGCAAGTCGCCCCGGGCCGCGCCGCATCTGGCGCGGCACCGGGCCCCACTCCGCCCAGACGACTTGCGGGCGCAGGTTCGCCGGCAGTCCGGCACCGAGCAGTTGCTCCTTCTTGTAATGGAGCAGCAGCACGTCGTAGGGAAGCTCGGCTTCGAGGGCGCGCCGCAGGCGCCGCGCCAGCAGCGGCCAGCGGATCGCCAGCAGCGGCCAGGTTCGGCCCGAGAGCTTCGGTCCGAGCTCGAGCGGATGCACCTCCACCCGGCTGTCGCGGCCGATCCCCGGGGCGTCGCTCAGCATCGTCACCTCGTGGCCGCGCTCGATCAGGGCGTCGAGCAGCTCGACCGCGGCGAACTCGGCGCCGCCGGGCGCGGTGCCGGTCATCACCGAGACGATCCTCATGCAAGGCACCTCTCGAGAGCGGCGAGCGAGTACTCGCGCTCGGCGAGCCCCCGCCCGGCCGCGGCGACGCCGTTGCCGCAAGCCGGCTCGAGCGCGGCGAGGATTCCGGCGGCGAAGCTCTCGCCCTCCGGCTCGGCCTCGATGTAATGCACGCCGGCCTCCACCTCGAGCCCGGCCGCTGCACGGGGCGTGGCGACAACCGGCGCGGCGTAGGCCAGCGCCTCGACGAACTTCAGCGGCGAGCCGCCGCCCTCCAGCAGCGGCACGGCGACGCAGCCTGCCTCGGCGTAGAGGGCGCGCAACTCGGGGACGAAGCCGCGAAGCTCGACCCGCGAGTCCACCTGCCCGATCTCATCGCTGCCCTTGCCGGCGACGAGAAGTCGAACGTCCGCCGCAGTTCGCCAGAGTGCCGGCATCGCCCGCTCGAGCAGGAAGCGCAGCGCCTCGCGGTTGGGCTCGTAGCCGAGATCGGCTAGGAAGAGCACCGTGCGTTCGCCGGCGCGCGGTGGCAGCGGCTCGATCGCGGCGACGTCGACGACGTTCGGCACGAGCCGTAGCCGCGCGCCCGGCACCAGCGCTGCAGCGCCCGCGACGTCGGCTTTGGAGACCATCCAGCTCTCGGCGAAGGTACGCAGCAGGAGCGCCTCGAAGCGCTTCAGCGCCGCCTCCGACATACCCGCTTCATCGAGCCGGTGGCGGAAGGCGTACTCGAGGTTGTGAGCGCTGTAGGTCGCGGGGTGGCGGTTGGCGTAGGGGAGCAGCGCCGCCGCCGCCACCGGCCCTTCGGCGACCACACGGGAGCCCACGCCTTCACCCGCAAGCCGCGCCGTCTGCGCAGCCACGTCCGGCCAGATGCCGCGGGCGAAATCGTCGGGGACGCCGCGCAGCCTGGCCCGCAGGTAGGCCGGCATCCGCGCGATCGCCCCGGGCCGCTCGACCCGGTGCAGGCTCAGGGCGGGGATCGACTCGTAAGCGGGGTCGGGCCGGTTGGCCCCGAAGGCCCCGTAGACGAGGTCGACCCGACCCCGGGCGGCGAGGGCGCGCACGATTCCGTAAGTGCGGCGAGCGCGTCCCGAGTCGAGGGTCGGCGTGAATGAACTGGCGATGACGGTTCGCATCTCTGGCGATCCGCCGGAAGCGACGGAGCGGCGAGTATACGGACGCCCTTGGACCGTTCCGCGCGGGCTGGACGGCCGCCCTAGCGGTAGAGCTGCATCAGGTCGCTGACGATCGCGTAAGAGGGCTTGTGGGTGCCGTTCTCGCGCAGCAGGCCGAACTGCAGCTCGCGGTCCGCGCTGTTGGTGCCGCGGTCGAGCAGCTGGAAGACCGAGATCAGCTCGACCTTCCATCCGCTGCGGGCGATCGCCGCGCCGAGCATCGCGCTCAGGTGTTCCGCCTGAACCGCCTCGCTGACGCACTCGCTGCCGCAGTCGGCGGTCGACTCCCCGTACTCGCTGATGAAGATCGGCTTGGCCTCGGCGCCGTGTTCGTCCATCCGCCGGCGCAGCGTGTCGACCCGCTCGAACGGCCCCCCGTCGCCGGCGCTCGCCGGGTCGTGCCCGTACCAGTAGGGGTGGTCGGCGAAGGCGTAGAACAGCTCGTTGAGGTTTGAGATCCGCTGGTAGAGGGTGTCCATCCAGGAGGTGTCCTGACCGTGGATGTAGCTCGGCAGAACCAGTTTCCCGGGCAGGCCCAATTCGCCGACCCGTTCGAGCGTCGGCTGCACGGCATCCGCGTACTCGCCCGGCGACATCGTCCCGAAGTAGGGCTCGTTGCCCAACTCGAAGCTGGTCATCGCGTAGCGCGATTCGTCCAGCCCGGGGTGCTCGACCCAGAAGCTGCCGCCGAGGCCGTAGCGGCGGATGAAGGCGACGACCCATTCGCGGTAGTGGGCGGGGTCGCCAAGTTGGTTGCCGCCGAGCAGGGCGTGGATCCGGGTGTGGACTTGGGAGGCTGCCTTGAGGACCAACGCGTCCTGGGCGTCAACCGGCTGCCCGATGCTCCACTCGTGCCTGGTCACCGGAGCGTCGAGTGCGGAGCGGTATGAGGTTTCGGTGCTGCTCCAGCCGCCGTAGCCGCCGTCGATGCCGATCTTCAGATCGACCGAGTCGGCCGGCGGCGCGGGGCCCGGGTTCGGTTCGGGTTCGGGTTCGGGTTCGACCGGCGGTTCGGTGGGCGCTGGCGGTTCGGGTTCTGGCTGGGGTTCGACCGGCGGTTCCGGTTCGACCGGCGGTTCTGGGGAGGCCGGTGGTTCGGGCTCAGCTTCGATCGGCGGTTCCGGGGTCGGCGGCGCGGGTTCGGGCTCCGGTTCGGCCGGCGGTTCCGCGGGCGCCGGCGGTTCCGGCTCGGGCTCGGCCGGCGGTTCCGGCGCGGCGGGGGATTCGACCGCCGGCGCCGGTTCGGGGATCGCGACTGGGCCTGGCACGGCGGCTCGCTGCGGCGACGGCGTGCGCGGTTCGGGCCGCCGCGACGATCCACGGCCGTCCTGCGGGGCGCTCGCCGGCGTGCCGCGGGGGACGACGGGCGCGGCGGGCTCGATAGCGGGCGTCATGTGCGGCAGCCTCGAGGCGGTCGCCCGACGATTCCGCCCGAGGCGGCAGCGCGGCCCGTTGGTGCTCAGCACGATCCGGTGCTTGGCGCAGGGTGCGGCGTGGCGCGGCGGCTCGGCAGTGTGGATGGCGGGCGTCAACCCAGCCGGCAGCGCGCCGAGGGCGGCGCCGACCAGGAAGAGCGGGACGATCACGCTTGGCGGTTGCTCGGATCGAGAGCCTGCATCCTGCAGCGATGATTGCGCATCTCGCCGCTGGACGTCTGTTCGAGCGGTCGCTCAGTTTCGGTACTGCTGCATCCGGCTCTGGACGATCGCGTAGGACGGCTTCTGAGTGCCGTTCTGGCGCAGCAGGCCGAACTGCAGCTCGCGGTCCGTGCTGTTGGTGCCGCGGTCGAGCAGCTGGAAGATCGAGACCATCTCGACCTTCCATTCGCTGCGGGTGATCGCCGCGGTCAGCATCTCGTTCAGGTGTTCGGCCTGAACCGCCTCGCTGACGCACTCGCTGCCGCAGCTGGCCGTCGACTCCCCGTACTCGGTGATGAAGATCGGCTTGGTCGAGGCACCCTTTTCGTTCATCCGCCTGCGCAGGACCGAGATCCGCCCGAAGGGGCCGGCGGCGCTGACCTGGGCCGGGTCGTGCCCGTACCAGTAGGGGTGGTCGGCGAAGGCGTAGAACAGCTCGTTGAGGTTTGAGATCCGCTGGTAGAGGGTGTCCATCCAGGAGGTATCGGTTCCGTAGACACGGCTGGGCAGGACGATCTTTGCCGGCAGCCCGAGCCGCTTCACTTCTTCCAGCGTCGGCCGCACCGTGTCGGCGTATTCGGCCGCCGACATCTCGCCGAAATAGGGCTCGTTGCCGAGCTCGAAGGTGGTCATCGCGTAGCGCGCT